>NZ_SCUT01000028.1 GCF_004297265.1 Reyranella sp. | reverse complement strand
GGCGCATAGACGATCAGCGACCACAGCGCCATGAACCACATCATCGCCGAGAACTTCATGCGCTCGGCGAAGGCGCCGGCGATCAGGGCCGGCGTGATGATGGCGAAGGTGAGCTGGAAGCACATGAAGACGGTCTCGGGGATCGTCTTGGCGAGGTCGTGCACGCCGTCGAGCGTCAGGCCCGCCATGAAGATGCGGCTGAGGCCGCCGATGATCGAGCTGCCCGGCGTGAAGGCCAGGCTGTAGCCGACGATCAGCCAGAGCACGGAGATCATGCAGGTGATGGCGAAGCTCTGCATCACCGTCGACAGCACGTTCTTCTTGCGGACCATGCCGCCGTAGAACAGGGCGAGGCCGGGAATGGTCATCATCAGCACGAGTGCCGTCGAGGTCAGCATCCACGCCGTATCGCCGGTATCGAGCTTGGGTGCCGCAGCAGCAGCCGCCGGAGCGGCGGCCGGCGCGGCGGCCTGGGCCAGCGCCAGCGCCGGCAGGAGCAGCACCGCGGCCGCCCCCGCGCCGGCAAGCACCGAGTTGGTCTTGAACTTCATCGTTGTCCCCTGGTTCTCGAGTTGATTGTGGTGTCGGATCACAGCGCTTCGATGCCGGACTCGCCGGTGCGGATGCGGATCGCCTGCTCGACCGGCATGACGAACACCTTGCCGTCGCCGATCTTGCCGGTGCCGGCCGCCTTGCGGATGGTCTCGACCGCGCGCTCGACCATGGTGTCGTCGATCACGACTTCGATCTTTACCTTCGGCAGGAAGCTCACGGCGTACTCTGCGCCGCGATAGATTTCGGTCTGGCCTTTCTGCCGACCGAACCCCTTCACTTCACTCACGGTCAATCCCTGGATGCCGAGCGACGTCAGGGCGTCCCTGACCTCGTCCAGCTTGAAGGGCTTGAAGATTGCCACGATCATTTTCATTTGCGCTGTCCTCCAACGGGCGGTGCGCCCGCCCCCAAACTTCAATTCGACGTGAGCAAGGGGCGTGCCAAAACACGCAAAACAAGTTGCACCCTCGTTTGGCACGCCCCTTGCTGGGATTGGGGCGGAAACAAGTCATAAGTCTTTGGGGGTGGTCGTGTTGCTTAAAAAAACCGCTGTTCTGGCTACTACGCTGATCACATTCTGTGCAGCCAGCGCTGCCTATGCACAGGGCACACCAAATCCGCAGACCGTATCGGTCACGCAGGATCAGCAGACGGCTCAGGGTACGCCCGATGCGGCGACCACGCCCGCGGCACCGGAGAAGGAGACCTGGAAGGCTCCGTTCGGCGGCAACTTCACCGCCGGCTTCGCCGTCCTCAACGACTATTCCTATCGCGGCATCTCGCAGACCCAGCGCCAGGTCGCCGTCCAGGTCGCCCTCGGCTATGAAACTCCCACAGTCAGCGAGAAGATCCCCCTCAGCGCCTATGTCGGCGCCTGGGGCTCCAACGTGAACTTCCCCGGCACCGGCACGACCGCCGAGATCGACCTTCTCACCGGCCTCAAGCTCAAGCTCCTCGACGACAAGCTCACCTTCGACCTCGGCTACATCCGCTACAACTACCTCAGCGCCCCGTCGAACCTGTTCTACGACTTCAGCGAGTTCGGCCTCGTCGCCGGATACGATTTCGGCGTCGCTCAGGTCAGCGCCGCCGTCCGCTACAGCCCCAACTTCTTCGCCAACTCCGGCAATGCCTGGTACAAGTGGGCCTCCGTCACCGTTCCCCTGCCGTTCCTCTACGTCAACGAAAACATCGCCTTCAAGGCCTTCGGCACCATCGGCAACCAATACGTCGAGCGCAACATCAACTACGGCATCCCCAACGACAACTACTGGGACTGGCAGCTCGGCCTCGTCGTCTCCGTCTACGGCTTCGACCTCTCCGCCGTCTACACAGGCACAAACCTCAGCGTTCAGGACTGCCTCGGCACACAGAACTGCGCCAGCCGCGTCATCCTCGGCATCGCAAAGGCGTTCTGAGTCTGCTATCCGGCGCGGCCGCATCCTGGGCCGCGTCGCTTTGACCATAGAGGGTTGCCGCCCTTCGGGGCGGCTGCCATCTATGGCCGATGGATAGTCGTCCTTCCGGCAGCATTCCCTTCGACCTCGCCATCGTAGGCGCGGGCCTCAACGGCAGCCTTCTCGCCCTGGCGGCCGGCGAAGCGGGCCTTTCGACCGCCCTCATCGACCGCGTGCCGCTCGCCACGCTGGCCCAGCCGAGCTTCGACGGCCGCACCACCGCTATCTCCTTCACGAGCCAGCGCCTGTTCGCGGCGCTCGGCGTCTGGGACGATGTGGCCTCCGAAGCCGAGCCGATCCGCGACATCCGGATCTCCGATGCCGGCCATGACGGGCGGGCGAGCCCGCTCTTCCTCCACTTCGACCATCGCGAAGCCGCCGAAGACGGTGAAACTGCGGAGCCGATGGGCTGGATCGTCGAGAACCGGTTCCTCCGCGCGGCCCTGCTGCGCCGGCTCGCCACCTGCCCCAAGGTCGACCTCGTCTCGCCCGACGAGGTGGTCGAGAGCGAGCGCGGGCCGGATCGAGCAGGTCTGGTGCTGAAGAGCGGCCGGCGCCTCGCCGCCCGCCTGCTCGCCTCGGCCGAGGGCCGGCTCGGCTCGATGCGGGAGGAAGCGGGAATCGGCGCGCGCAACTGGTCCTACAACCAGATCGCGATCGTCCTGGTGGCCCACCATGCCGAGCCGCATCGCGGCGTCGCCCAGGAAAAGTTCCTGCCCAGCGGTCCCTTCGCCATCCTGCCGATGACGGACGGCCCCGCGGGCGAGCATCGCTCGTCGATCGTGTGGACCGAACGGTCCGACCTCGCGCGCCGCCTGCTCGAACTCGACGAACCGCGCTTCCAGGCGGAGTTCGCGCGGCGCTTCGGCGATCATCTCGGTCCGGTCGCGGCGGTGGGACCGCGCTGGTCCTATCCGCTGCGCCTCGTCCATGCCGAGCGCTACGTCGATACGCGCCTGGTGCTGGTGGGCGATGCCGCGCACGGCATCCATCCCATTGCGGGCCAGGGCTACAATCTCGGCGTTCGCGACATCGCGGCGCTGGTCGAGGTGCTGATCGACGCCAAGCGGCTCGGCCTCGATGTCGGCGCGCCCGACACGCTGGAGCGCTATGCGCAATGGCGCCGGGCGGACAACCTCACCATGGTCGCCGCCACCGACCTGCTGAACCGCCTGTTCTCGAACGATATCGCGCCACTGCGGCTGGCCCGTGACATGGGGCTCGCCGCCGTGAACCGCGTGCCGGCGCTGCGCAAGTTCTTCGTCCGCCACGCGATGGGCCTGGTCGGCGACCTGCCCAAGCTGCTCCAGGGCGAGCGGCCCTGACTCGTGACGTGAAGACGTTGGAAACGGCGCGACTGCGGTTGCGCCCGCGCACAATTCAAGATCTCGACGAGATCATGGCGATGGACACGAATCCAGAGGTTCGGCGCTATTTCACCGGCCCGTTCGATCCAGTCGCGCACCGGAACGACGTTCAGGCCAACATCCACAATGGTGCAAAGCCCGGCGAATGGCGCTGGGTGATCGAATGGCTGGGCAGCCCCGGATTCCTCGGCCAATGCGGCGTGCGAGCCTCGCATCTTCCCGACGTGAGCGAACTCAGCTGGCGGCTCGTGCCATCGGCATGGGGTCAGGGGATCGCGAGCGAGGCCGGCGCGGCCATGATTGGCTACTTGCGCGGCGAGGCCGGCATCGGGCCGCTCACGGCTTTGATTCATCCCGACAACGCCGCGTCGCTGACCGTCGCGCGCAAGCTTGGACTGAGGCCAGCGGGCGAAACGATCGCCTGGAATGCCCGCCAGATCATCTATCGGTTGGATTGACCCGGCTGAACGGCCTGACTGGACTCCGGGCTCTCGCCACCCTATCTCAAGGGCCAATTTCAGGGACATTTCCATGGCCACTTCCCAGACATCGGCACAGGTTCCCGTCACCGTGCTGACCGGCTATCTCGGCGCCGGCAAGACCACCCTTCTCAATCGCATCCTGAGCGAGCAGCACGGCAAGAAATACGCCGTCATCGTGAACGAGTTCGGCGAGCTGGGCGTCGACAACGACCTCGTGGTGAATGCCGACGAGGAAGTCTTCGAGATGAACAACGGCTGCATCTGCTGCACCGTGCGCGGCGACCTGATCCGCATCATCGAAGGCCTGATGAAGCGTAAGGACAAGTTCGACGGCATCCTGGTCGAGACGACCGGCCTCGCCGATCCCGGCCCCGTCGCGCAGACCTTCTTCACCGACGACGACGTGAAGGCCAGGACGCGGCTCGACGCCATCGTCACCGTGATCGACGCCAAGCACTTCTTCGGCCAGCTCGAACAGGGCAGCGAGGCCGAGCAGCAGGTGGCTTTCGCCGACGTGATCCTGCTCAACAAGACGGACCTGGTGAGCGCGGAAGAGCTCAGGAAGGTCGAGGACAGGATCCGCGGCATCAACCGCTACGCCCGCATCTTCCACACGCAGAAGAGCCAGGTCGAACTCGACGCCATCCTCGACAAGGGCGCGTTCGATCTCGGCCGCATCCTCGAGTTCGAGCCCGACTTCCTGCACAGCGGCCACGACCATCATCACGAGGATGAGGTCCGCAGTCTGTCGATCACCGCCGACCGGCCGGTCGATCCCGACCGGTTCCAGAAGTGGATGGGCGCGCTGCTGCAGATCAAGGGCGGCGACATCTTCCGCAGCAAGGGCATCCTCGCCATCGACGGCGCGCCGCGCCGCTACGTCTACCAGGGCGTCCATATGATGATGGACAGCGCCTGGGGCACGCCGTGGAAGGAGGGCGAGACGCGGTCGAGCAAGCTGGTCTTCATCGGCCGCAACCTCGACGGCGACAATCTTCAACGCGGCTTCGAAGAGTGCCTGAAGTAATCCTGTGAAGATCGATCTCGCCAATCCGGCCTGGCAGCAGACCCTGCCGCCGGCCCGCTCCCTCGCGACCGACGCGCCCGTCGCCGCCTGCGCCTTCAACCGCGACGGCACGACCGTGGCCTTCGCGCTGGGTGACGGCCAGGTCCGCCTCCTGCCCGCTGACATCAAGACACCGCCACCCGAGGCGGCGGCTCCGCTGCACAAAGGCGTCGTGCTGTCGCTGGTCGGCGATCCAACAAGCGATGGCTTCGTGAGCGGCGGCGACGACGGCCGCGTCCTGCGCATCGCCGCCGACGGCACGGCAACCGAGCTGCTGGCGCAGAAGGGCAAGTGGATCGAGCATCTCGTCGCCCACAAGACGGGCGCGGTCGCCGCGTCGGCCGGCAAGGCCATGTTCCTGTTCCGCGACGGCGAGGTCCGCGAGTTCGGCCCGCATCCGAGCACGGTGGCTGGCCTCGATTTCAGCAAGGACGGCAGCCGCGTCGCCTGCGCGCATTACGGTGGCATCACCGTGTGGAGCCTGAGCAAGGACGTCGCCCTGCCGCCGCGCCGCTTCGCCTGGCAGGGCAGTCACGTGGCGCTGCGCTGGAGCACCGACGGCAAGTTCATCGCCACCGGCACGCAGGAGAACGACATCCATGTCTGGCGCGTGGCACAGGCCACCGACATGCGCATGCAGGGCTACCCCGCCAAGGTGAAGTCGCTGTCCTGGACCGCCGACGCGCGCTTCCTCTACACATCCTCGCAGCCGGTCTTCACCGCTTGGCCGTTCTCCGGCAAGGGCCCCGAAGGCAAGCCGCCGCTGCAGTTCGGCGACGAGGGCGCCGGCCTCATGACCGTGGTCGCCGCCCATCCGGTCGAAGGGTTCGTGGCCGGCGGCTACGATTCGGGCGAGCTGCAGCTCGGCGACATCCGGACCAGGCGCTCGGTCGTGCTGAAGATGGCCGACGGCGCGGCGATCACCTGCCTCGCCTGGTCCCCGGATGGATTCAAGCTGGCCGTCGGCAACGACCGCGGCGATCTGCTGACGGTCGATCTGCGGCGCTGAACTCTCCTCCCCATTCAAATGGGAGGTGGCGACGTCTTACGTCGCCGGAGGGGTCATGCATGACCCCATCGCCCTCGTGAGACGAGGGCACTTCCCCCGCTGACGGGGGAAGAAAGGAATCCTACCCCCGCCGCACCAGCACGCGGTGCGAGATCAGGCAGAGGATGCCGGCAATGCCCATCGCGGTCGTCATCGGCGCGATGGTGCCGTCGAAGGTCTGCCCGACGATGGCGCCGAAGATCGCGCCGGCCCCGAACGTCATGACGCCCATCAGCGACGACGCCGTGCCCGCCATGTGCGGGTAGCGCTGCATGGCCATCGCCGTCGAATTGGGCGCGATCAGGCTCAGCGTCGCGATCTGGAAGACCAGGCAGACCAGGAACGGCCACAGGCCGATCGTGCCGTAGCGTGCCTCGATCCAGCCCATGACCATCGCCGCCGTGCCGGACACGGCCGGAACGATCACCGCGACGCGCAGGATGCGCCCGGCTCCCAGGAGGCGCACGAACCGCGCATTCAACAGGCTGCCGATGGTCATGAAGATCACCATGCCGCCGAACACCACGCCGTAGAAGCGGGGCGAGATCCCGTAGCGCTCGATGAAGACGAACGGCGATCCCGAGATGTACGAGAACAGGGCGGCGAACATGAAGGACGAGGTCAGGGCGTAGCCCATGAAGGTGCGCGTGGTGAGCAGCTCGCCGAACCGCTTCAGGATCTGGGTGAAGACCAGCGGCTGGCGATACTCCGGCTTCAACGTCTCGGGCAGCTGGAACCACGCGACGAGGAAGGCGACCACACCGGCCAACGCCAACACCCAGAAGATGGCGCGCCAGCCGGCAAACCACATCACCTGGCCACCGATCACGGGCGCCAGCATCGGCGCGATGGAGGTGCAGGCCATCATGAGCGACATGGCGCGCGCGGCGTGATCCTTTTCGGCGAGGTCGCGTACCATCGTGCGCGCCAGCACGACGCCGCCGCAGGCGGCGAGGCCCTGCAGGAAACGCAGCCCGATGAGCTGGCCGGCCGCCGCCGCAAACGCACAGCCGATACTGGCCAGCACGTAGACCACCAGGCCGATCAGGATGACCGGGCGGCGGCCGAACCGGTCGCCGGCGGGGCCATAGAAGACCTGCCCCACGCCGAAGGCGATCATGAAGGCCGACAGCGTGAGCTGGACGTCGCCGGCCGAGGATTGGAGGTCGACCGCGATCACCGGCAGGGCCGGCAGGTACATGTCGATCGAAAGCGGGGTGAAGGCCGACAACAGCGCCAGCACCGCGAGGAGGAGCGGTGTCAGCGTCGGACGAGTCGTGGTGTTCATTGCGCGGTGGCTCTACAGGCATCCATGGCGTGCCGCCATGCTATAAGCGGACCATGACATCGCTGCCTGCCCTGTCGGAAACGCAGATCCGCCGTTACGCGCGACATATCGTGCTGGCGGAGATCGGCGGCATCGGCCAATCGAAGCTGATTGCAGCGAAAGTCCTGGTCGTCGGCGCCGGCGGCCTCGGCGCACCTCTCCTGCAGTATCTCGCCGCCGCCGGGATCGGCACCTTGGGGGTGATCGACCATGACAGGGTCGACCTCTCGAACCTGCAGCGCCAGGTGATTCACCGTACATCCGACGTGGGTGTTTCCAAGGTCGAAAGCGCACGGCGCGCGCTGGAAGAGATCAATCCGGAAGTGCGTGTGCGGCCCCATGACGAGCGCCTCACGGCGGACAATGCCGAACGCATCGTGTCGGGCTACGACATCGTTGCCGACGGCAGCGACAACTTCGCCACGCGCTATCTGCTGAACGACGTCTGCTACGGGCTGCGCAAGACGCTGGTCTCGGCGGCGATCCTGCGCTTCGACGGCCAGATCTCGACCTACAAGGCGTGGCAGGGCGCAGGCCATCCCTGCCTGCGCTGCCTCTTCCCCGAGGCGCCGTCCGAAGACGCCGTGCCGAGTTGCGCCCAGGCCGGCGTGCTGGGCGCGCTGGCCGGCACCCTCGGGACCCTGCAGGCCACCGAGGTGGTGAAGGAGATCCTGGGCGTCGGCCGCTCGCTTTCGGGATCGCTCCTGATGTACGACGCGCTCAATGCCTCCTTCGAGACGCTGGCGGTGACCAAGCGGGCCGGCTGCCCGACCTGCGGCGACGCGTCGGGGCCGCTTGCATGAGCGAGGGCGGCGTCTCGGTCATCCTGCGCTCCGACGACTATGAGAGCGTCCATTACGGCCTGGCGCTGGCGGCGGCCGCGCTGGCCGTCAACAAGCCGGCCGTCCTGTTCTTCACCATGGGTGGCATCCGCGCCCTGCAGGGCTCTCCGCCCGCGCTGCGCGACTGGGAGCGCGACGCCCTCAATCGACAGCGCGGCGTCGGCGACTTCGAGACGCTGCTGCAGGCCTGCATCGAGCTTGGCGCGCGCATGATCGTGTGCGAAATGGGCCTGCGGTCGCTCGACATCGATCGCGCGAGCCTGCGGGCCGACGTCCCGTTCACGGTCGCCGGCATCGTGACCTTGCTGGAAGAGACCAAGCCGGGCATGCACCTGGTATCACTGTGATCCTGTGGGAGACTTCATGACATCCGCCCCCTTCGACGTGCTGGGAATCGGCAACGCCATCGTCGACGTCATCGCCCGCTCCGACGAAGCCTTCCTCAGCCAGCACGGCCTGGTGAAGGGCAGCATGATGCTGATCGACGAGGCGCGCGCCGAGCAGCTCTACGACGGCATGGGACCCGGCATCGAGGTGTCCGGCGGCTCCTGCGGCAACACGATGGCCGGCATCGCCTCGTTCGGCGGCAAAGGCGCCTATATCGGCAAGGTGCGCGACGACCAGCTCGGCAAGGTGTTCGGCCACGACCTCAAGGCGACCGGCGTGTCCTTCGCGACGCAGGCCGCGACGGAGGGCCCGGCGACGGCGCGCTGCCTGATCCTGGTGACGCCCGACGCCCAGCGGACCATGAACACCTATCTCGGCGCGTGCACGGGTCTTGGGCCGGCCGATATCGATGCCAAGCTCGTCGCCTCGGCCCAGGTCACCTATGTCGAGGGCTATCTCTGGGATGCGCCGGCCGCCAAGCAGGCGGTGCTCAAGGCCTTCGACGCCGCCCGTGCCGCCGGCCGCAAGGTCTCGATCACGCTCTCGGATTCCTTCTGCGTCCATCGCTATCGCGAGGAGTTCCGCGATCTGGTCCGCAACAAGGTCGACATCCTGTTCGCCAACGAGGCCGAGATCAAAGCGCTCTACGAGGTCGAGACCTTCGAGCAGGCGCTGGCCGAAGTGCGCAAGGAAGCCAAGATCGCCGCCCTCACGCGCAGCGAGAAGGGCTCGGTCGTGGTCAAGGGCAGCGAGACCTACGAGGTCCCGGCGGCGCCGGTCTCGAAGGTCGTGGACACGACCGGTGCCGGCGATCTCTATGCCGCGGGCTTCCTGTTCGGCTTCACCCACGGCAAGCCGCTGGCCGAGTGCGCACGGCTGGGCGGCATCGCCGCGGCCGAGGTGATCTCCCATGTGGGCGCTCGTCCGGAACAGGCGCTGAAGGGCCTGATTTGAGCGCTGACGCCCCGGCGAAAGGATGGCGGGAGTCGCTTGCGACCTACCGTCATCCGCGCGTCGTCCAGTTCCTGTTCCTCGGCTTCTCGGCCGGCCTGCCTTTCCTGCTGGTCTTCTCGACCCTGTCGGCGTGGCTGCGCGAGTACGGCATCAGCCGCACCGCCATCGGCTTCATCAGCTGGATCGGCATCACCTACTCCTTCAAGTTCGTCTGGTCGCCGGTCGTCGATCGCGTGCCGCTGCCGTTGCTGACACGCTGGCTGGGCCGCCGGCGTTCCTGGATGCTGCTGGCCCAGTGCGGGATCGCGGGCGGCCTGCTCGCCATGGCGTTCTGCGACCCGCGCACCGACCTCTGGTGGATGGTCGTTTTCGCACTGGTCGTCGCCTTCTCCTCGGCCACCCAGGACATCGCCCTCGACGCCTGCCGCATCGAGGCGACAGATGCGAGCCTGCAGGGGGCGACGGCCGCGACCTACCAGCTCGGCTATCGCATCGCCGTCCTCGCCGCCGGCGCGGGCGCCCTCTACGTGGCGCAGTTCGTCTCCTGGAGGGCCGCCTACCAGTCCATGGCGGCGCTCGGCCTCGTCGGCATCCTGACGACGCTCCTGATCTCGGAACCGGAGCGGCGCGCCACTGCCGGCACGACCGAACTCGAAGGCAAGGTGGCCGCCTTCGCCGCGGGTCTCGGGACCATGCCCGGCTGGGCCCGGCAGGC
Source organism: Reyranella sp. (assembly GCF_004297265.1). Lineage (GTDB taxonomy): Bacteria > Pseudomonadota > Alphaproteobacteria > Reyranellales > Reyranellaceae > Reyranella. Next base: position 168,768 of record NZ_SCUT01000028.1, on the reverse strand, counting down.
GCTGATCTTCGTCTATGGCGCGATCGTCTGCCCGTTCGTCGATTTCTTCGCGCGTTTTCGCTGGATGGCCGTCCTGCTGCTGCTGTTCATCGGCCTGTTCAGGCTGTCGGACATCGCCATGGGCGTCATGGCCAACCCGTTCTACATCGACATGGGTTTCAGCAAGGACCAGATCGCCGACGTCTCCAAGATCTACGGGTTCGTCATGACGATCCTGGGCGCGCTGCTGGGTGGCGCGCTGGTCTTCCGCATCGGCGCGGCGCGGCTACTGATGCCGGCGGTATTCCTGATCGCGGCCAGCAATCTCACATTCTCGTGGCTCGCCTGGGTCGGCCAGCCCGACCTGCTGATCCTCACCGTCGCCATCAGCGTCGACAACCTGGTGGGCGGCATGTCGGGCTCGATCTTCATCGCCTTCCTGTCGGGCCTGACCAACACGGCCTATACGGCGACGCAGTACGCACTCTTCACCTCGATCATGACCCTCCCCGGCAAGCTGCTCGGCGGCTCCTCGGGATGGGTCGTCGACAGGCTGCAGGAAGAATTCTCCGCCACGCACAAGTTCGGCGGCTACGCGATCTTCTTCATCTACACGGCGCTGCTCGGCTTGCCCGCGCTCGTGCTCGCGGCAATCGTCCGCCGTCACTTCGAAAAAGAAACCCCTCCTTCCTGACGGAAGGAGGGGCTAGTGACGCGGCTGCGGTTGTCGTCTCCGAGCCGGGGAACCGGCCCGTTCCGGGGAGCGGGGCGTGGGATGCCTGCAAGGAACGGGCACGCCCTGTCTAGGCGCCCGACGCTACAAAACCATGACCGGACGTGTGGAAAACCCGATGGCACAACCGGCCTGGCCGGCCGTACCGGATCAGCCGGGCGTCGAATCGAGGGCGTAGCCGGCGGCGCGGACGGTGCGGATCACGTCGGTATGATTGTCGCCGTTCAGGGCGATGCGCAGGCGCCGGATGTGGACGTCGACGGTGCGGGCCTCGACATAGACGTCCTTCCCCCACACCGAATCGAGGAGCTGCTCGCGCGAGAAGACGCGGCCGGGATGCTCCATGAAGTGGCGCAGCAGGCGGAACTCGGTGGGGCCGAGATGCAGCGGCTTGCCGCCGCGCGTCACGCGATGCGCCACCAGGTCCATGACGATGTCGGCGTAGGACAGCGCCTCGTCGGCCAGCGCCGGGCGGATGCGCCGCAGCACGGCGCGGATTCGCGCGATCAGCTCGGTGGGCGAGAAGGGCTTCGGCACGTAGTCGTCGGCGCCGGCGTCGAGGCCGCGCACGCGGTCGCCCTCCTCCCCGCGCGCCGTCAGCATGATGATCGGCACGTTGGCGGTCGACGTCTGGCGGCGCAGCTGGCGGCAGACCTCGATGCCCGACATCAGGGGCAGCATCCAGTCCAGAAGGATGAGGTCGGGCACGTCCTCCTGCACGGCGCGCAGCGCCTCCTCGCCGTCATAGGCGACGGCGACCTTGAAGCCCGACTGCTCGAGATTGTAGCGCAGCAGCTCGACCAGCGCCGTCTCGTCCTCGACGATCAGGACATGAGGCCTCATGGACGAGGTTGGCGCGTCGCGACGGACGGGAGTCGTGGCCACCATGCTCACGGTGTGCCGCCCGCAGCGTAGATCGCCCCGCTGCCCTTCGGCCGCGCCTCGTCGAAGCCGCGGCCTGTCGTGCGGAAGCTCACCAGCTCGGCGATGTTGGTGACGTGGTCGCCGGCCCGTTCGATGTTCTTGGCCATGAACAGCAGGTGCGTGCACGCGGTGATCGTGCGCGGATCCTCCATCATGTAGGTGAGCAGCTCGCGGAACAGGCCGGTGTAGACCTGGTCGATCTCCTCGTCGCGTTCCCACACGTCGTGCGCCTTGACGACGTCGCCGTGGGCGAAGGCGTCGAGGACGTCCTTGAGGGCGGTGCGCACCAGGCGGCCCAGCCGGTCGATGCCGGCGACCGCCGAGGCCGGTGGCGTCATCTGGGCCAGCACGATGCTGCGCTTGGCCGTGTTCTTGGCATAGTCGGCGATGCGCTCGAGGGCAGCGGCGATCTTGATCGACGACAGGATGACGCGCAGGTCGACGGCCATTGGCTGGCGCAGCGCCAGCAGGCGCACGGTCTGCTCCTGCACCGCCTCGTCGAGCGCGTCGACGCGCGGATCCTCGACGATCACCTTCTCGGCGATCTCCGTGTCGCGTTCGCGCAGGGCCCGCAGTGCCTGCGCGAACTGGCTTTCGGCAAGGCCGCCCATTTCGCTGATCGTGGCGCTCAGCCGCTCCAGCTCCTCGTCGAACCGCTTCAGGGTATGTTCGGGCATGATCTGTCCCTTCTTCTCGTTCTCGTGGCCGTTCAGCCGAATCGGCCGGTGATGTAGGCCTGGGTGCGCTTGTCGGTCGGCGTGGTGAACAACGTGGCCGTCGCCCCGAACTCGACCAGCTCGCCCAGGTACATGAAGGCGGTGAAGTCGGAGACGCGGGCGGCCTGCTGCATGTTGTGGGTCACGATCACGATCGTGTAGTCCTGCTTCAGCTCGTCGATCAGCTCCTCGATCTTCGCTGTCGAGATCGGATCGAGCGCCGAGCACGGCTCGTCGAACAGGATGACCTCGGGCTTCACCGCGACTGTGCGGGCGATACAGAGGCGCTGCTGCTGGCCGCCCGACAGGCTCTGGCCGCTGGCGCTCAGCTTGTCCTTGACCTCGTCCCACAGCGCGCCGCGGCGCAGCGCGTGCTCGACCCGGCCGTCGAGCTCCGACTTCGGCAGGTTCTCGTAGAGCCGGATGCCGAAGGCGATGTTCTCGTAGATCGACATCGGGAACGGCGTCGGCTTCTGGAACACCATGCCGATGCGCGCGCGCAGCAGGTTGATGTCCTGGCCGTCTCGCAGGAGGTTGTCGCCGTCGAACATCACGTCGCCGGTGGCACGCTGGCCGGGATAGAGGTCGTACATCCGGTTCAGGATGCGCAGCAGGGTCGACTTGCCGCAGCCCGAGGGTCCGATGAACGCCGTCGCCTTGTTGGCGTAGAGCGACATGGTGATGCCCTTCAGTGCACGGCTGTCGCCGTAGAAGAACTCGAGATTCTTGATCGAGATCTTGGGCGTGAGCTTCGAGACGTCGAGCTTGGCGTGCGTCGCGACAGGAACGGCGACGCTGGGCGTCTCCGTGGATTGCATGGACATCAGGATTTCCTCGCGGAGGTGAGCGAACGGGCCAGGATGCTGAGACCCAGGACGGTGACGGTGATCAGGAGCGCGCCGGTCCAGGCGAGCTTCTGCCATTCGGCATAGGGCGACAGGGCGAACTGGAAGATGACCACCGGCAGGCTGGGCATCGGCGCACTCATGTCCATGCTGAAGAACTGGTTGTTCAGGGCGGTGAACAGGAGCGGGGCCGTCTCGCCGCTGATGCGGGCAATGGCCAGCAGGATGCCGGTGACGATGCCCGCCTGCGCCGCGCGATAGGCGATGCGGACGATCATGTGGGCGCGTGGCAGGCCGATCGAGGCGGCGGCCTCGCGCAGCGTGTCGGGCACCAGTGTCAGCATGTCCTCGGTCGTGCGGACCACGACGGGGATCACGATGACCGCGAGCGCGACCGCACCGGCCCATCCCGAGAAATGGCCCATCGGCGCCACCAGGATCTCGTAGACGAACAGGCCGATCACGATCGACGGTGCGCTGAGCAGGATGTCGTTGATGAATCGCACGACGCTCGAGAGCTTGTCGTGACGGCCATACTCCGCGAGATAGGTGCCGGCCAGGACGCCGATCGGCGTGCCGATCACTACCGCCAGCAAGGTCATCACGATGCTGCCCATGATGGCGTTGAGCAGGCCGCCAGCGGCGCCCGGCGGCGGCGTGTTCTCGGTGAACACCGAGAGCGAGAGCCCGCCGATGCCCTGGTAGAGCAGGACGCCGAGGATCAGGACCAGCCAGCCCAGGCCGAAGATCGTTGCGGCGAGCGCCAGGCCCTTGGCGATGGCGTTGCGGCGACGGCGGCCGGCATAGAGCGGGCTGTCCAGGGCGGCCGTCTTGGATGCAGTGATGGCCATGGCTTTACCTCCCCTGCCGCTGCAGGCGGAGCAGCATGTAGCGCGCGATCGCCAGCACGATGAAGGTGATGAAGAAGAGGATGAGGCCCAACGCGATCAGCGACGAGGTGTAGAGGTCGCCGACCGCCTCGGTGAATTCGTTGGCGATCGAGGCGGAGATCGTCGTGCCGGGCGCGAACAGCGAGGCCGAGACGTGATGGGCGTTGCCGATCACGAAAGTGACAGCCATCGTCTCGCCCAGCGCGCGGCCGAGACCCAGCATGAAGCCGCCGATGACGCCCACGCGCGTGAAGGGCAGGACGACGTAGCGGAACACTTCCCAGGTCGTGCAGCCGACGCCGTAGGCGGCTTCCTTGAGAACCGGCGGCACCGCGTCGAACACGTCGCGCGAGATCGAGGTCACGAAGGGCAGCACCATGATCGCCAGGATGAGCCCGGCGGTGAACATGCCGATGCCATAGGGCGGGCCCGCGAACAGGGTCGACAGGACCGGTACGTTCTCGAACGCGCCGATGAAGAAGGGCTGCACGTATTGCTGGAGGAACGGCGCGAACACGAACAGGCCCCAGATGCCGTAGATGATGCTGGGGATGCCGGCGAGCAGCTCGATGGCAATGCCGATCGGGCGGCGCAGCACCTTCGGACAGAGCTCGGTGAGGAAGAAGGCGACCATCAGGCCGACCGGCACCGCGATCAGCATGGCGATGAAGGACGTGACCAGGGTGCCGAAGATCGGCGCCAGTGCACCGAACCGCTCGGTCACCGGGTTCCAGGATTCGTCGAACAGGAAGCCGAAGCCGAAGGTGCCGAGCGCCGGCGCCGCGCCGACGATGAGGGCGATGATGACGCCGCTCAGCAGGGCGAGCACGGCGAGCGAGGCGCCGCGCGTGAGCCCGTGGAATATCGAGTCTGTCAGTCTCAGGCGTCGCAGCACGGCTGCCCGTGAGGCAGATGCCGCCGCCGGCGCGCTGGCGCCCTTTAGTGCAACTTCACTCACGTCCCGTTCCCCCGAAGCCATTCAACTCCCCAAGAATTGAGGGGCGGGTGTCGCCACCCGCCCCGTCACGATCCTAGTTGGTCGGCGAGTAGAGCGGCTTGCCGTCCGCGCTCTTGATCTCGGCCTGCCACATCTTCTGGATGTCCCCCACGACGTTGGCCGGCATCGGCACGTAGTCGAGCTCCTCGGCGGCCTTGGCGCCCTTGGCATAGGACCAAGCGAAGAACTTCAGCGCCTCGGCGGTCTCGGCGGCCTTCTCCGGCTTCTTGTAGAGCAGGATCCAGGTGGCGGCGGTCATCGGCCAGGACTGGTCGCCGGGCTGGTTGGCGAGGATCACACCGTAGCCGGGCTGCGACTTCCAGTCGGCGTTGGCGGCGGCAGCCTGGAAGGTGGCCGAGGTCGGCTCGACCGTCTTGCCGGCCTTGTTGACCATCTTGGTGTGGATCAGCTTGTTCTGCTTGGCGTAGGCGTACTCGACATAGCCGATCGAGCCCTTGGTCTGCGCCACGTTGCCGGCAACACCTTCGTTGCCCTTGGCGCCGATGCCCACCGGCCACTGCAGCGCCGTGCTGACGCCGACCTTCGTCTTCCAGTCCGGGCTCACGTCGGCCAGGTAGTAGGCGAAGTTATAGGTCGTGCCCGACCCGTCCGAACGGCGCACCGGGACGATGGCCTGCTTCGGCAGCTTGGTGTTCGGATTGAGCTTGACGATCGCGGCATCGTCCCAGCTCTTGATCTCGCCGAGGTAGATCTTGGCGACGGTCGGGCCGTCGAGGGTGAGCTCACCCGGCTTGATGCCTTCGAGGTTCACGACGGGGACGATGGCGCCCATCACCATCGGGAACTGCGCGAGGCCGGACTCGTCGAGGTCCTTGCCCGAGAGCGGCGCGTCGGTGGCGCCGAAGGTCACGGTCTTGGCCTTGATCTGCTTGATCCCGCCGCCCGAGCCGATCGACTGATAGTTGAGACCGTTGCCGGTCTCCTTCTTGTAGCTGTCGGCCCACTTGGCATAGATCGGATAGGGGAAGGTGGCGCCGGCGCCGGAGATGTCGATGGCATAGGCGGCCGCCGGGGACAGTGCGAAAGCTGTCGCGAGGACGATCTTGGTAAGGTTCACGGGGTTTCTCCTTCGGTGAATTTCGAAGCGCCCGTCATCTAGGAGCCGCAGGTCTCCTTGATATGACGAATATATGACAATCCGGTTACAGGCGCGGCCTCCGGGACAGGATGCCCCTCGGCCCAAGGTGATTATTTGATCCAAATCAACGGGTTTGCGGCCGGGCCGCAGGGCCGGCATTCCGTCACATTAATTTAACGCCGTGCCCTCGGAACGGTAACGCAGCCCCACGAAGGTGCGCCTCTTTCGAGAGCACCCCGATGTCGTCCACCCCCCTGATCGCGCGCCGCCAGCGATGGCTTTCCGTCCTCGCAAAGGCGCCCGGGACGCGGCTCGCTTCCCTCTGGCAGGTGCTCGGGCCGACTCCTCCCTACACCGTCCTCCGCCGTCCCGAGATCGGGCTGGTGATGGTGCAGGGCCGCATCTCCGGCACCGGCGCCCCCTTCTGCGCGGGCGAGATGACGGTGACGCGCGCCGCCGTGCGTCTCGACAGCGGCGAGATGGGCTTCGGCTATGTCCGGGGCCGCGATACGCGGCATGCCGAGATCGCCGCCGCCATCGATGCACTCAGCCAGCGCGCCGAATGGGCCGACAGGCTCGAAGCCGCGATCGTGACCCCGCTTGCCGACGAAGCCGAGGCCCGGCATCGCCTGATCGCCGCGCGCGCCGCCGCCACCCGGGTGGATTTCTTCACCGTTGCCCGCGAGGGCGGCGCATGACCATGACTTTCCTCGCCCCCGGCTTCGCCGATCCGTCGCACGATGCGCAGCGCCTGTTCCGCGGCGTGCTCGATGCCTTTTCCCATCCCGGCCGCATCGTCGAGCTGCGCGATGCGCCGGCCGGCCCGGGCACGCTCAGCATCGCCGCGATCGGTTTCCTGCTGACCTTCGCCGATCGCGAGACGCCGCTTTGGCTCGAGGCCGGGGTCGACAAGCAGGAGGTCCGCGACTTCCTGCGCTTCCACGCCGGTGCGCCGATCGTCCAGGCGCGCGAGGCCGCGACCTTCGGCGTCATCGTCGCCGGCGGCGGCGAGCCCTTCGCCGGCTTCGCCATCGGCACCGATACCTATCCCGACCGCGCCGCCACCCTGGTGATCGAAGTGCCGGCGCTCGATGGCGGCCGGTCCACGATCTGGCGGGGACCCGGTATCGACGGAGAGGTCCGCGTCGCGATCGACGGGCTGGGCGACGGCTTTTGGCCGGCCTGGTCCGCCAACCACGCTCTCATTCCCTGCGGCGTCGACCTCGTCTTCGCCTGCGGATCCCGACTCATCGCGCTGCCGCGCAGCATCGCCGTGGAGGCCTGACCATGTATGTCGCGGTCAAGGGCGGCGAGACCGCCATCGCCCATTCGCTGGATCTCGTGGCCGACAAGCGCCGTGGCGACCGCGACGTCTCCGAGCTGTCACTCGAACAAATCGACCAGCAGCTCGGCCTCGCCGTCGACCGCGTCATGACGGAAGGCTCCTGCTACGACCGCAGCCTCGCGGCGCTCGCCATCAAGCAGGCGCGCGGCGACCTGATCGAGGCGATCTTCCTGCTGCGCGCCTATCGCACCACCCTGCCCCGCTTCGGCGCGTCGGAGCCGCTCGACACCACCCGCATGGTGGCGGAGCGACGCATCTCCTCGACCTTCAAGGACGTGCCGGGCGGGCAGGTGCTGGGTCCCACCTACGACTACACCCACCGCCTGCTGGACTTCTCGCTGGCCGCTGCCGGCGAACGTCCCGAAGCGCCGACCGCGCCGGCCGATGCCACGCACGCCCTGCCGAGGGTCGGCGACATCCTGCAGCGCGACGGCCTGCTCGAACCGCCGCCGTCCCGGCTCGACGGCGAAGCGGGCGACCTGACGCGCGAGCCGCTGGTGCTGCCGGCCGACCGGCCGCTGCGGCTGCAGAACCTGGCGCGCGGCGACGAGGGTTTCCTGCTGGCGCTGGGCTATTCGACGCAGCGCGGCTACGGCAACAACCATCCCTTCGTCGGCGAGATCCGCTACGGCCACGTGCCGGTGTCGTTCGTGCCCGAGGAGCTGGGCTTCGCCATCGAGATCGGCGAGATCGAAGTGACCGAGTGCGACATGGTCAACCAGTTCGCCGGATCGCACGAGGTGCCGCCGCAGTTCACGCGCGGCTATGGCCTCGCCTTCGGACATGTCGAGCGCAAGGCGATGGCCATGGCCCTCGTGGATCGTGCGCTGCGGGCCGATGAGCTGGGCGAGGCCGTGACCTCGCCCGCCCAGGACGAGGAATTCGTGCTGGCCCACAGTGACAATGTCGAGGCCTCGGGCTTCGTGCAGCACCTCAAGCTGCCGCACTATGTCGATTTCCAGTCCGAACTCGTGGTGGTGCGGGCGCTGCGCGCCGAGGTCGAGAAACGCCTCGAGCAGGCCGCCCTTGCCCAGGCGGCGGAGTGAACCATGCCTGACACGACGATCCAGGACACGCTCCCGCAGGACGGTGCGTACAACTACGCCTATCTCGACGAGCAGACCAAGCGGATGATCCGCCGCGCCATCCTGAAAGCCGTGGCGGTGCCGGGCTATCAGGTGCCGTTCGGCGGCCGCGAGATGCCGCTGCCCTATGGCTGGGGCACCGGCGGCATCCAGGTGACCGCCGCCCTCATCGGTCGCGACGACACGTTGAAGGTGATCGACCAGGGCGCCGACGACACGACCAACGCCGTTTCGATCCGCCGGTTCTTCGCCAGGGTGGCCCAGGTCGCCACGACGACGCATACCGGGGAGGCCACCATCATCCAGACGCGGCACCGCGTGCCCGAGACGCCGCTCACCGATGGCCAGATCCTGGTCTTCCAGGTGCCGATCCCCGAGCCGCTGCGCATGCTCGAGCCGCGCGAGACCGAGACGCGCACTTTGCACGCGCTGTCGGAATACGGCGTCATGCAGGTGAGCCTCTACGAGAGCATCGCCCGCCACGGCCGCATCGCCAAGACCTACAACTATCCGGTGATGGTGAACGGGCGCTACATCATGAGCCCCTCGCCGATCCCGAAGTTCGACAATCCCAAGCTCGACCGCAGCCCCGCGCTGCAGCTCTACGGTGCGGGCCGCGAGAAGCGCATCTACGCCGTGCCGCCGCACACGCCGGTGAAGAGCCTCGATTTCGACGACCATCCGTTCGAGATCGAGACCTGGACCGAGAGCTGCGCGCTCTGCGGCTCGACGGAGAGCTTCCTCGACGAGATGATCGTCGACGACGATGGCAAGCGCCTGTTCGTCTGCTCCGACACCGACTATTGCGAGAGCCGGCGATGAGCGGTCCAGTCCTCTCCGCCTACCGTGTCACCAAGCGCTTCGGCGGCCGCAACGCCTGCCGCGACGTGAGCTTCGACCTGTGGCCCGGCGAGGTGCTGGGCATCGTGGGCGAGTCGGGCTCGGGCAAGACGACACTCCTCAATTGCCTGGCCGGCCGTCTCGTCCCCGACGGCGGGTCCGTTGCCTACGAGACCAGGTCCGCCGGCATCGTGGACGTGCACCACCTCTCCGAGGCACGACGCCGGCTGCTGGCGCGGACCGAATGGGGCTTCGTGAACCAGGACGCCCGCGAGGGACTGCGCATGGGCGTCAGCGCCGGCGCCAACATCGGCGAGCGGCTGATGGCCGTGGGCGCGCGGCACTATAGCGAGATCCGCGGCCAGGCGATCGACTGGATGGCGCGGGTCGAGATCGATGCCGACCGCCTCGATGACCGGCCCACGACCTATTCCGGCGGCATGCGCCAGCGCCTGCAGATCGCCCGCAACCTGGTGAGCAATCCACGGCTGGTGTTCATGGACGAGCCGACCGGCGGCCTCGACGTCTCGGTGCAGGCCCGCATCCTCGACCTGCTGCGTGGTCTCGTCGAAGGATTGCACCTGTCGGCGGTGCTGGTGACCCACGATCTCGGTGTCGCGCGGCTACTGACGCACCGGCTGATGGTGATGCAGGGCGGCACGGTCGTGGAGCAGGGTCTCACCGACCAGGTGCTCGACGATCCGCAGCATCCCTACACCCAGATGCTCGTCGCCTCGATCCTGCCGGTGTAACGGATATGACCTCCTCCCAACCCGCCCTGCGCGTCTCGAACCTCAGCAAGTCATTCACCGTCCATGCCCAGGGCGGTCTGGCGCTGCCCGTACTGCGCGACGTGTCGCTGGCGGTGTCGCCCGGCGAATGCCTGGCGCTGGTCGGCCCGTCGGGCGCCGGCAAGAGCACCTTGCTGCGCTCGCTCTACGGCAACTATCGCGCCGACAGTGGCTCGATCCGCGTACGCCAGGACGAGACCTGGACCGAGCTGGTCGGCGCCGAGCCGCGCACCGTGCTCGACGTGCGTCACCGCACGCTGGGTTTCGTCAGCCAGTTCCTGCGGGTGATCCCGCGGGTCTCGGCCGTCGACGTCGTGGCCGAGCCGCTGCGGCGACGCGGCGCCGATCCCGCCGAGGCACGGCAGCGCGCGGAGTTCCTGCTGGGCATGCTCGGCATTCCGTCGCGGCTGTGGGCGCTGCCGCCCGCGACCTTCTCCGGCGGCGAGCAACAGCGGGTCAACATCGCCCGCTCGCTGGTCGTCGATTATCCGGTCCTGCTGCTCGACGAGCCGACCGCTTCGCTCGACGCCGCCAATCGCGACGGTGTCGTCGAGCTCATCTGCCAGCGCCGCGACGCCGGCGCCGCCATCGTCGGCATCTTCCACGATACCGACGTGCGCGATGCGGTGGCGACCCGGGTGCATGAAGTCATTCCCCCCGCCTCAAGTCCCCCAGCCTCCTTGGCCGGAGTTTCCCCATGAGCCTCGAGACCATCCTGACCAACGCCCGCGTCGTGACCGCCGACGCGGAATTCGACGGCACCGTCGTCGTTCGGGGCGGACGCATCGCCGGGATCGACACCGAGCGTTCCCATGTCACGAGCGCCCTCGATCTCGAAGGCGACTATCTCGTGCCGGGCCTGGTCGAGCTGCACACCGACAACATGGAGAAGCACTTCGCGCCGCGTCCCGGCGTGAAATGGCCGAGCGTGTCGGCCGTGATGGCGCACGACACCCAGGTCAGCGCCGCCGGCATCACGACGGTGTTCGATTCGCTGGCGCTGGGCGACGTCCACGGCAAGTCGGATCGCGTGCAGAATCGCGAGCGCATGATCGAAGCGATCTGCACCGCCAACGACCGGCGCATCACGAGGGCGGAGCACCGCATCCACCTGCGCTGCGAGATCACGGCCGACGATGCCGTCGAGGCCGTCGACAGGTGGATCGACCTGCCCCTTGTTGGCCTGGTGTCGATCAACGACCACACGCCCGGCCAGCGCCAGTTCCTCGATCCGGAGAAGCTGAAGCAATACTACAAGGGCAAGTATTCCATGACCGACGCGCAGTTCGAGGAATTCTCGATCCGCGTCACCGAGCTGCATCATCGCAACGCCGTCAGGCATCGCAGCGAGATCGTGAGTCGCGCCCAGGCCCGCGCCCTGCCGATCGCGAGCCACGACGACGCGACCCATGGCCACGTCCAGGAAGCCGTCGCCAACGGCATGACCATCGCGGAGTTCCCGACCACGCATGAGGCCGCCAGCGCCTCGCGGGACGCCGGCCTCGCCGTGCTGATGGGAGCGCCGAACCTGGTTCTGGGCGGCTCGCATTCCGGCAACATCGCCGCCATCGACCTGCTGCGCGCCGGCCAGGTCGACATCCTGTCGTCGGACTATGTGCCGGCCAGCCTGATGGAGAGCGTGTTCAAACTGCCGTCGTCCGGCATCGGGATCTCGCTCCCGCAGGCCGTGCGGCTGGCGACGCTCAATCCGGCGCGCGCGGTCGGCCTCGGCGATCGCGGCGAGATCGCTCCCGGGCGCCGCGCCGACCTGGTGCGCGTGCGCACGGTCGATGGCGCCGCCGTCGTCCGCGCCGTGTGGCGCGAGGGTGAGCGCGTCGTCTGAACCGGTGACGGTGATGGAAGGATCGCTGGTCTATGTCATGGGTCCGTCCGGCGCCGGCAAGGACTCCGTCCTGGGGCGCGCCCGCGCCTTGCTGGCATCCGAAGCGCCCGTGGTGTTCGCGCATCGCTACATCACCCGGCCAGCCGATAGTGGCGGCGAGAACCATGTCGCGGTGACGCGCGCCGAGTTCGCCGTCCGCCGCGCCCACGGCCTGTTCGCCTATCACTGGACCGCCCATGGCAACGACTACGCCGTCGGCCGCGAAATCCACGACTGGCGGGCCGCCGGCCTGACCGTCGTGGTGAGCGGCTCCCGCGACCATTTCCTGCGGACCGGCGGCCTCGACTCGCAGGTCCGGCCCGTGCTGATCACGGCGCCCGTCGAGCGCCTGCAACAGCGCCTCGCCGGCCGCGGCCGCGAATCGGCCGTCGAGGCAGCGGAGCGGCTGCAACGCGCCGACGCCTACGAGATCGACGACCCGCGCCTGGTGACGATCGTCAACGACGGCACGATCGACGAAGCCGCCGCTTCCTTCGTCAGGCTGCTCGCCAGACTTGAGTGGCCAGGCGCCGCCCTCCGCCGAGCCTGAATCGCGCCAGGACGGTGAAAGGCCGGCCCGGCGCCGGTTGGCGGAAGACGCAAAGGTCGCGCACGGCCAGCGGCCGGCCGACGAAGGCCACGAAGCGCCGGCGCAGCTCGTCGAGGATCACGGCACGCTCGCGCGGCTCCGTCATCCTCCCGGTGAGCGTCAGGTGAAACCGGCCCTGCTCGAGGACATAGGGATAACCCCAGCGCAGCAGCAGGTCTTCCTGCCGCGGCGTCAGGCCGGCCGCACGCCGGCGCGCCAGCTCGGCCTCGCCGGCTGGGCGGCGGAACTCGTCGAACTCCACGACGCACCGATCCGAGAAGTCCTGCAGGGCAGCGCAGCGCTCCGACGGCACCAGCGCCAGGAAATCCTGCAGCTCGGCGAGGGCCACTGCCGGGACGTCGATCTGACGCTCGGTCGCGGCGAGGGTGCCGACCGCCTCGAGGAAATCGCGTTCAGTCGCGCCCTCGACGAGCGCGATCGGCGGCTTCAGCGTGCCGTGGAAACCGTAGAGTCGCGGATCGGCGACGATCTGCGACAGCCGTTCATGGGAAATGCCGCCGATCGGGACGAGGTCGCGCGCCTCGCCCGAGTCCGGGCTGCGACCGAGCCACCGGCTGGCGGCCACGGCCAGCGCTTCCTCCGCCCGCGGCGCGTAGTAGAGCGCGTAGCGGGGCAGTTCCGGGGACGGATCGCTCATTTCCCTATCCCTGCGCGCCGGCCGATCATGGCGAAGCGGAGCTGGTTCGAGACGATATCGATGGCAGCGACGGTGACCAGGATCATCAGGATGATGAACGATGTCTGCTGCAGCTCCAGCGTCCGGATCGCCTCGGCGAGATGCAGGCCGATGCCGCCGGCACCGACGATGCCGATGATGGTGGCCGAGCGGGTGTTGGACTCGAAGTAGTAGAGAACCTGGCTCGCCAGCACGGGGAAGACCTCGGGCAGAATACCGAAGCGGATGCCCATGAAATGGCTGCCGCCGGCCGAGGCGATACCTTCCACCGGCTTGCGGTCGGCGGCCTCGATCGCTTCCGAGAAGAGCTTGCCGAAGCTGCCGATGTCGGAGGTCATGATGGCGAGCGCCCCGGCAAAGGGACCCAGTCCCACGACGTTGATCCAGATCAGCGCCCAGATGAGGATGTCCACGCTGCGGATCGTGTCGAGCGAGCGCCGGGCGAGGAAGCGGACGATGCGCTGTGCCGTGACGTTTCGGGCGGCGAGCAGACCGACCGGCAGGGCGAGGATCGCCGCCGACAGGGTCCCGAGCAAGGCAATGGCCACCGTCTCGATCAGCGCCATGCCATAGGCACGGGCATGCGCCCACGATCCGGGATCGGGCGGCAGCATCAGGCCGGCAATCTCGGCCAGCCGGCCCATCCCCGACAGCAGCTTGCCGTCGAAGAAGCCCAGCCTCTCCATGCCGAACAGGAGGAGAGCGAACATCCCGGTTGCGACGGCGACCACGGGCAGACGCTCGGCGCCAAAGCGCCGGAAATGCTCGGGATAGCGATCGCGCACGGCGTCCATCAGTTCTTCCCTTCGAGACCGATCAGCCGATGCCGCAGCAAGGAAGTCAGACTGTCGATGATTGCCACGGTGAGCAAAATCATCACCAGGATGGCGGAGACGTCGGAATAGTAGAACTTGCGGATCGCTTCGATCAGGTCCTGGCCGATGCCGCCGGCACCGACGAAGCCCATGACGGCGGCACCGCGCACGTTGATCTCGAAGCGCAGCAGCGCGTAGCTTGCGAAATTGGACAGCACCTGCGGCAGCGCGCCAAAGCGCATCGCGACGTGCCAGGGCGCACCCGTCGACGACACGCCCTCGACCGGCTTCATGTCAATGTTCTCGACGACCTCGGCGAACAGCTTGCCGAGCGCCCCCAGCGTATGGATGGCGACCGCCAGCACGCCCGCCATGGGACCGAGGCCGAAGGCGATCACGAACAGCAGGGCAAAGACCAGTTCCGGCACGGTGCGGCAGAGTTCGCAGAAGCGACGCACGACCAGGCGCACCCAGCGCGCCGGCGCGACGTTTGCCGCTCCCAGGAAGGCGAGGCACGAGGCCGCCAGCGCGCCCAGCAGCGTGCCGACATAGGCCATCAGCAGGGTCTCCCAGAGCAGCCGAAACCAGCGGCCGAGGCCCCAGAACCATTCGCCGAAATCCGTCCAGACGGGCTGGCCATTCTCGAGATGGAACAGGCGGATGATGTAGCTGGGGAAGCGATGGATGTTCTCGAGGAACTTGACCGGCGACACCTCGGCCGAGATCGACGCAAGCAGCATCGCCGCCGCGACACACGCCACCATCAGCAGCGTGTGCCAGCGACGCGACCGCACCGAGGCGTCGTAGGCCGCCATCAGCGGCCTCAACTGCGCCTCGGGCAGGCGGACGATGTGGGTACTCAAGACAACACGGACACCAGGAAGGAAGCCCGGAGCCCGATCAGCTCTTCTGCTTGCGCAGCGCGTCGATGAACTTGATGAGTTCGACCACGGGCTCGTAATACTGCGCGTCGACGACCTTGAATTCGCGATCCTTGCCGTCGGACAGCTTGTCGAACGCCGCCTTGGCCTTGGTCGGCGACTCCATGAACGCCTTGGTGATGGCGGCCTTCATGTCGGGCGGCAGGCTGGCGAGATAGGCGAAGGGCGAGTTGGGGATCAGATCGGACTTGTAGATGATGCGGAAGTCTTCCTGCTTGGCCAGGCCCTTGGAGACCATGCGCGTCAGATTCGAGTCGTTCTCGGCGTTCCACCAGTTGGCGGCGACGTCGACGGTCTTCTGCTGCAGCGCGATGACCGCGTTCTCGTGGCTGCCGGTGTAGGTGACGCGCGCGAAGAAGGTCTCGGGATTGAGCTTGAGCTTGTTCAGCGCAAAGCGCGGAACATTGTTGCCCGAGGTCGAATTGGGATCGACGAGGCCGAGGTTCTTGCCCTTGAGGTCGTCGATCGTCTTGTACGGGCTGTCGGCGCGCACGTAGAAGACGGAATAGTAGCCGACCGTGCCATCGTTGTTCACCGTGGTGACGAAGGGCTCGACCTTGACGCCGGTCACGATCGCCCGCGCATAGGAGGCCGGGCCGTAGCCCGCGATATGGATCGAGCCGTTGCGCTGGCCCTCGATGACGGCGGCGTAGTCGTTGGCGACCCGCAGGGTCACCTTGGTGCCGAGCGTCTGCGAAAGGTACTCGATGAACGGACCGTAGCGCTCGGTCACGCCGGAGGCGTTCTCGGCCGGGATCACGGCGAAGACGAGCTCGGGATAGGCGCTTTTCCAGGACTGGGCGTGGGCAGCACCGGCGAGAGCGAACGACGAGGCCGCGAGGGCGGCGCCCAGGGCATGACGGCGGGTAAGCATGCTTGTTCTCCTTGGATGACGATCGGTTGTCTGAAGATCAGGAGCCGGCGAGGGCGAGACCGGGCTGGACGCCGGCCGGCAGGGGGACGGGCGCCGGCGCGCCATGGCCCATGACGTCGCCCGCCTCGAGCCCGTAGAGCTCGCGGGCGGTCGCTTCGGTGAGCGCCGCCGGCACGTCGTCGAACACGACGCGGCCGCCGGCCATGCCAACCAGCCGGTCGCAATAGCCGCGCGCCAGGTCGAGGCTGTGGAGGTTGCACATCACGGTGATGCCGAGATGGCGGTTGATGTGCTGCAGCGCGTCCATCACCACCTTGGTGTTGCGCGGGTCCAGGGAGGCGATGGGCTCGTCGGCGAGGACGATGTCGGGTTGCTGGACGAGCGCGCGGGCGATCGCGACCCGCTGCTGCTGGCCACCGGACAGGGTCTCGGCACGCTGGCTTGCCATCCGCGCCATGTCGAGGCTTTCGAGCGCCGACAGGGCCTGGGCCTTCTCCTCGTCGCTCCACATCTTCAGGAGAGCCCGGGTCGTCGGCATGTGGAAGGCCCGGCCCATCATGACGTTGGTCAGCACGTCGAGGCGACCGGCGAGATTGAATTGCTGGAAGATCATGGCGCAGCGCGCACGCCAGGCGCGCAGCGGCCGGCCGCGGAGCGCCGTCACGTCGGTGTCGCCGAACAGGATGCGGCCGGAGGTGGGATCGCCGAGGCGATTGATCATGCGCAGGAGGGTCGACTTGCCCGCACCCGACCGGCCGATGACGCCGACCATCTGTCCCGCCGGCACGACGAGAGACACTCCGTCCACGGCATTCTTGCCGCCGAAGCTCTTGGTAACGCCTTCCAATCGAAGCATCCGGCCTCCGGGTCCCACCGGACGCTCGGTACCGGCCGCACGCTTCGACCGCGCTACGCTTTGGTTACGGACATAAGACAAACGGTGGAGAAGCGACCGAACCCGGCCCCCTTATCCGCGTTGCCCCAAAACGCGCAACGGTGGGAAAGGCGACATGAGCACGCTGGTCCAAGCTGCCGATGTCACGGAGCGTGGCACGGTGGGCATGGTGATCTTCTCGATGGTCTTTTTCGTCCTCTAAGCTGTCGCGGCCGGGCTCGTGATCGGCATTCCCACTGCGATGCTCGCGGTCAGGGTCCTTCGCCGCCAGAGAAGGATGGGCGGGCCGCGAGTGCACGGGCCGGAGCATTCATCGCCCAGTGGATCGACAGATAGAGCGCAAGGCCGATCGCGGTCAGCAGGCCACCCATCAGGAAGAAGCCACCGGTCTCATCGCCACGGGGAAAAAAGCGTGCCGTGAGCATGGAGGCGGCGATCACGGCCAGCATGAAGCCCGCAACATGGGTCAGGAAATGCCAACCGAACGCGCGCACGAAAGCATTCCGCTCCGCGGCCGTCACCAGGATCGGAGGCGCTTTGCGATCGCGACGATAGAGAAAGCCCCGCCGGTGCGGTTCGAACCGGGTGGCCATCGTCCACCCGAAGGCTTCGATGATGCTCATCGGGTGGAGAACGCAGGGCCGGCAATGGACGTTCCACCAACGCAGCCTTCCTATCGTGCCATGTGCCTTGGGCCATAACCGGCAGCGGAGCCACTCGATGAAAGGAAGGTGAAGAGGCCGAACCGGCGACCTCGCGTCACCGGATTGACCTCGTGCAGCAGCGCGGCCGAGAAAACCACGGCGCAGCCGACCGCTGGTCGGTAGAGCTGGCGGCCGAACTCGGCGAAGCGCAGTTCGCCTCCTTCATATTCGTCGCCCGGATTGAGGTTGATGCTGACCGCGAACTGGCGGTGCGCGGTCATGCGGCTCGTATTGTCCCGGTGGCGGAGGAACCAGCCGCCACTCGCGACATCGTAGCAACCGATACGAGGGGCCTCGATCACCGACGTATGGATGTGCGAGGCCTGCGCGATGGCCGGCACCACACGGCGTACGAGCGAGTCACGCACGCGGGCGAACAGACCGGGATCGTCGAGATTGGTGTCGAGTCGGCGCTTCGTCTGGGTATCGACGACATTGCCGTCGTCCGACCCGACGATGCTGGCGACCTTGTCGCGGGCCGACCAGTACTCGATCAGGCAACGACAGAGTTCGGCATCGAGTACACGATTGAGCAACATGATCGGCGCGGTGTTCCGAACCACCACCGGTTCCGTCTCGCCGTAGAGCTGCTCCGCGAGAGCGACGACGTCGTCCGGCACTGGGGAAGGCAACAAAGCCGCCACACGGCCGGCGGCATCGACCACGATCGCAAAGGTTCCCCTTGCGCCGAATGCCCGGGCAAGTTCGCCGCCCCGATCCAGGATGCAGGGCGCATCCGCGTTGAGACTGTCCAACGGCTGGGGCGCCACGACACACAAGCTCGCCTCGCACCGCGGGAGGCGCGCCATCATCGTCGCGACACGTTCCCCATCAGGCAGCGCACCAAGCCAGTAGATGCGCGTGAAACCCGACACCACGGCATCCCACGAGTCAAAGAGAGCACCCGAAGCAAGTGGCAGGGTGATGCGCGGCATCGGATCGCCGACGCCGAGGCCGGGCGGGCGATGCGACCTCTCGACCATCGTCACATCCCAATTCCGACTTCGCGCCATGACGTCGTTACTCCCCGACGGGAATAAGAGCGCCGAAAGTTGACCAGAACCTTACGTCCCGATCGGGAGGCACCTATGCGGGCATTGCTCTGTGGATGTGCATCTTGCACCACAACCGCAGCGAGACTTTCGCGATCGCTACAGCATGCTGCGAGAAACGGTTCATGCTTGTGCGGTGGCTCTTGCCGCGATCGCGGGTTTCATCAGATAGCCGACGCCACGGATCGTATGAATCTCGACATCGGCACCGGCTTCTGCGAGCAGGCGACGCAATCGGTGGACATAGACCTCGACGGCATTCGACGAACTGTCGTGCCTGCCGCCGAAGACCACCGCGTCGAGCACGTCATGCGCCAGCACCCTTCCGCCGCGCTTCAGGAAAACTTCCAGGAGTTCGCCTTCACGGGCCGGAATGGTGAACGCACTCCCGTTCACCACGGCGCGGCGGCTGCGGGCCTCGAAAGCCACGTTGCCCATCGCAAAGACGGGCGAGGGGACCTCCGGCGGGCGTTGCAGGAGCGCCCGGAGTCGGGCGATCAGTTCAGCCGTTGCGAAGGGCTTGACCATGTAGTCGCTGGCTCCCCGGTCGAGGCCGTTCACCCGGTCGCCCAGCGCACTCCGCGACGACAGGATGAGCACCGGCGTCGGATCGTGCCGCCTTTTCAGCTGATCGAGCACGGCGAGGCCGTCGTCGTCGGGCAGGCCGAGATCGAGCACGATCGCCGAGTACTGCACGGCCCGGACGGCAAGCCTCGCCTCGTCGGCCAGGCCCACGATATCGACGTCCATGCCGGCACGCTTCAGGGCTTGGCCGATCAATCCGGCCAATTCCCGGCTGTCCTCTATGATCAGCACGCGCATCGCCGGCCCCCGTCGATCAGCTTCGCGGCGGCAGATCGATTCGGGCGGCCTTGAGTGCCTTCTCTATCCCCGAGATCCCGCTCGTATCGCCCGCCTTGCATTTTTCGACGGCGACGCGCGCATCCAGACTCTGAGGCTGCTGCCCCCCTTTGGACGACATGTCGAGATACTGCTCGTATTTGGCGGCCAACGCCGAGCAGTATCCCGCGTCGGATGACTGGGCGATCGCGGCGATCGGCATCAGCGCCACCGCCACGATTGCGGAAGCGAGCCCCATATTCCTCATCATCTGATCCTCCTTCGCTCTCGAAGAGCACCACCATTGAAGGCAGGGACGGAGTTTCGATTGCGGCGGCCCGATTTCGACGAGCTTACGACGTGCTACTTGTGGCCCAGCATCCGCAGGGCCTGCAGCATCGTCGGCGTCGGCATGCTGAGGGCGAGACTCTCGGGGGGCGCAGCCGCCGCCATGGCCCGGTAGGCCATGGCCAGTACCTCGCCGTCGGCGAGCGATGGCCACGACTTCACGACCTCAAGGCCGGCCCGGATCATTCCGGCCGTCACCACGATTCCGCTGGGCTCGCTTGTCTTGGACGTCATGGGACAGACTCTCGCGCACTCAATTCCCGCAACTATGCGGCGGATTCCTTACAACGCGCTTTCGAGAGGGCTGCAGAGTAGTCAGGCCACGTCCGAGGCTGGCAGGGTCACCGTGAAGGTCGAGCCCTTGCCCGGCACGCTCTGGATGTCGAGCCGGCCGCGGTGACGGTTGACCACATGCTTCACGATGGCGAGGCCCAGGCCAGTGCCACCGAGCTGGCGCGAACGGGCGGTGTCGACGCGGTAGAAGCGTTCGGTGAGCCGCGGCAGATGCGCGGCGGGGATGCCATCGCCCTCGTCCTTCACGGCGACCGCGACGCGATCCTTGCCCGCCGGACGCACCTCGACCCGCACGGACGTGGCCGGCCGCGCATACTTGACCGCATTGTCGATCAGGTTCTGGAAAACGATGATCAGTTCGTCGTGGTCGCCGATGGCCCGCGGCAGATCCGCCGGCAGGTCGAGTTCCAGCCTGACCTTGCGCGAGGAGGCCTTGAGCTGCAGCAGGTCGAGCACGGAGCGCAGCACGCGGCCGAGATCCACGGCGGCGGCGGGCCTTGCATGCTCGTGCTGCTCGATACGCGACAGCATCAGCAGGTCGTCGACCAGGCGGCGCATGCGGTCGGCCTGCTCGGCCATGATTCCGAGGAACCGTTCGCGCGCCGCCGTATCCTCGCGCGCCGGGCCGCGCAGCGTCTCGATGAAGCCCGCGAGGCCTGCGATCGGCGTCTTCAGCTCATGGCTGGCATTGGCCACGAAGTCGGCCCGCATGCGCTCGGCGCGACGCAGTGCGGTCGTGTCGTGCAGCACGATCAGCGCCAGCGAGCCGTCGGCGGCGGCCCGCGGCAGGCGGCGCAGATGGGCCACCATGTCGAGTTCCGGCGGCCCGGCCAGCACCAGTTCGACCACGCTCTGGTCGGGCCGTGCAAAGTTGCCGTCGACGCCTGTCTCGAGCAGCGCATCGATGGCCGTCAGGAGCTGCGGCTGGCGCAGCACGGTCGAGACGTCGCGCTCGGAACCGCCGGGGCCGCCCAGCAGCAGGGCGGCGGCGAGATTGGTGCGCACGATGCGGCGCTGCCGGTCGAGGCACACGAGGGGATCGGGAAGACCGTCGACGATGGCCTGGGCAGAGGCCGCCAGATTGTCGATCGACGCCCGCTGGCGCCGCCAGCCGATCGAGAGCGTCGCCGCGGCGCTCGCAAGTTCCTCGGTCGCGGGCGCGAAGGAGAGTCGCGGCATCACCGGCTCGCGCTCGTCGGAAAGCTCGCCGACGAAACGGGCGAAGCTAGCCAGCGAGCTGAGATAGCGCTGGACCAGGAAGGTGGTGACCGCGGCGATCCCCGCCATCGCGATCAGCGCGGTCCGGCCCGACAGTTCGCCGAGGCCGAAGAGGATGGCGAGCGCGCCCCAGGACGGCGCCAACGCCACGGCGTTGGCGACGAGCGTGCGACGAAAGGGGATCGCGTTGTCGGCCATGCGCCGACTATAGCGGCTTAACTCATCCGTGGTGCGAAGAAGCGTATGCTCGCCATGCCGAACACGAAGCCGGCGATATGCGCCACCCAGGCGACCGATTCGCCGCCCGCGCCCGGCGTTCCGCCAAAGATGCCGAAGAATATGTTGAGGCCGATCCAGATGCCGGCGACCGGCAGGAGCGAGGTCAGGCTGCCGACGTAACGCATCAGCATCAGCACGGCGCCGAAGATGCCGCTGATGGCGCCCGACGCACCGACCACGGGATCGGGCGACTCGGGATAGACGAGGATGTGCACGAGGCCGGCGACGACGCCGCACAGGAGATAGAAGAGCACGAAGCGGCGCACGCCCAGCAGGCGCTCGACCGGCGCGCCGAACGCCGCCAGGGTCAGCATGTTGATGCCGAGATGCATCCAGCCGCCATGCAGGAACTGGTAGGTGACCGGCGCCACCAGCAGGGAGAAGAGATCCTGGCCGCTATCGGTCGTGTAGGCGGCCGGCACCAGGCCGAACTGCAGGATGATCTCCTGGTCGGCCTGCTCGCCGAGAAGCTGGCGCAGCAGATGGACGGCGACGTTGATGCCGATCAGCCACAGCACGGCGGGCGGCAGGTTGATGGCCCGCTCGCCCGTTCCGCGCCCTCCCGGGAGGCGGCGCTCGTCGTCGTCGAATGGCATGCGCCGTTCCCGTCAGGTCAGGTGAATTCAGCTCTTCGGGCCGCTAGCTCTTGGGACCACCCTGGCCGAGCGCCCGCAGGCGCAGCCTGAGCGCGTTCAGCTTGATGAAGCCCTCGGCGTCGCGCTGGTTGTAGGCGCCCTGGTCTTCCTCGAAGGTGACGTGCTGCATGGAGTAGAGCGACACGGGCGACTTGCGGCCGACGACGGTCGTGTTGCCCTTGTAGAGCTTGAGCCGCACCGTGCCGGTGACGTTCTCCTGGCTCTTGTCGATCAGCGCCTGCAGCATCTCGCGCTCCGGCGAGTACCAGAAGCCGTAGTAGATCAGCTCCGCGTATTTCGGCATCACCTCGTCCTTGAGGTGGCCGGCGCCGCGGTCGAGCGTGATCGATTCGATGCCGCGATGGGCGGCGTAGAGGATCGTGCCGCCCGGCGTCTCGTAGATGCCGCGGCTCTTCATGCCGACGAAACGGTTCTCGACGAGGTCGAGGCGGCCGATGCCGTTGGCCTTGCCCAGCTCGTTGAGCTTGGTGAGCAGGGTCGCGGGCGACATCCTCACGCCGTCGATGGCGACGGCGTCGCCCTTTTCGAACTCGATCTCGATGTAGGTCGCCTTGTCGGGTGCGCTCTCGGGCGAGATCGTGCGCTGGTAGACCATCTCGTCGGCCTCCTCCCACGGATCTTCGAGGATCTTGCCCTCGCTGGACGAGTGTAGGAGGTTGGCGTCGACCGAGAACGGCGCTTCGCCGCGCTTGTCCTTGGCGATGGGGATCTGGTGCTCCTCGGCGAACTCGAGCAGCTTGGTGCGCGAGGTCAGCTCCCATTCGCGCCACGGCGCGATCACCTTGATGTCGGGCTTCAGCGCATAATAGGAGAGCTCGAAGCGGACCTGGTCGTTGCCCTTGCCGGTGGCGCCGTGGCAGACGGCGTCGGCGCCGGTCTTCAGCGCGAGATCGATCTGATGCTTGGAGATCAGCGGGCGCGCGATCGAGGTGCCGAGAAGGTACTGGCCCTCGTAGAGCGCATTGGCGCGGAACATCGGGAACACGAAGTCCTTCACGAACTCCTCGCGGACATCCTCGATGAAGATGTTCTCGGGCTTGATGCCCAGCAGCTCCGCCTTCTTGCGCGCCGGCGACAGTTCCTCGCCCTGGCCGAGATCGGCGGTGAAGGTCACCACCTCGCAGCCATAGGCCGTCTGCAGCCACTTCAGGATGACCGAGGTGTCGAGGCCGCCGGAATAGGCCAGGACGACCTTCTTGATGTCGCCCTTCTTGTAGGGCCCGGTATAAGAAACGCTCATGCTGGCCGCTTTCGTGTCCGTTCGGTGAAGGCGCGCGAATATAGCGGTCGACCCCGATGGGGCAAGCGCGCCGCAAAGACGCTATAATCAATGCGAGAATAGCATCCCATGGTTTCGCGCCTCGACCGCCTCTCCTACGCCGCCCGCCAGACCGCGCGGGTCGCCTGGTATGCCGGCCACTATGCCGCCGGCCGCCGCATCCTGAAGCCCATGCCCAAGCCCGATTTTCCCATCGGGCCGACACCCAGCCGGGCCGAGCTGACCGCCGAGATGCGCGCACTGTTCGAGCGCGAATGGCGGGACGTCGCCGCCGGCCTCTTCCCGGCCCCGCGCCTGCAGGGGCCGGAACCGGCTGAGTTCCTGCGCCGCAGCCTGCTCTATTTCCGCGACCTGCCGCAGGTCGACGCGCGGCGGCACGGTGTGCTCGACGACGAGCTGCCGCCCGGCACCCAGGCCGACGGCCTGCCCGACTACTACCGGCAGAATTTCCATTTCCAGAGCGACGGATGGCTCTCGGACCACTCGGCGGCGCTCTACGACACCCAGGTCGAGGTCCTCTTCACCGGCGCCGCCGACGTCATGCGCCGCCGCGCCCTGGCGCCGATCGCGGCCTGGCTGGCCGGCCGCAACCAGCGCGAGGTGCGCGGCCTCGATGTCGGCTGCGGCACCGGTCGCCTGCTGGCTGCCCTGCACGGCGCGTGGCCCGGCATGAAGCTCACCGGCATCGATCTCAGCAGACCTTATCTCGACGAGGCGCGCCGCCTGATCGGCCGCACGGCAAGGGTGAAGCTGGAGGAAGCCGCCGCCGAGACACTGCCCTTCGACGAAGCGAGCCTCGACCTCGTCGTCTCCTCGTTCCTGCTGCACGAACTGCCGCAGGAAATCCGCGCCAAAGCGATCACCGAGATGGCGCGTGTCGTGAAGCCTGACGGCCTGGTCGTGATCGTCGACTCACTGCAGAAGGGCGATCGTCCCGACTGGGACGGCCTGCTCGACCTCTTCCCGCATTACTTCCACGAGCCCTACTACGCAGAGTACACCGCCGGTCGTCTGGACGAGTGGTTCAGCGCGACTGGCCTCCGACCGGTATCGAGCGAAAACGCCTTCCTGTCGAAGATCGCCGCTTTCACGCGCTGAGGTCATTGGAGCGCGCCACTCCAGTGGCGCTCATGCGCTCGAGCGCCACTGGCGTGGCGCGCTCCATTGATAGACCTCTTACAGCGCGACCTTCACGCCGCGCTGGCGCAGGCTGGCGCTCTTGAGCTGGCCGCAGGCAGCGGAGATGTCGCGGCCGCGCGGTGTGCGCACCGGGGCGCTGAGGCCGCCATCGTTCACGATCTCGGCGAAGCGGTGGATGCGGTTGTTGGAGCTGCACTCGTAGGGCGCGCCCGGCCAGGGATTGAACGGAATCAGGTTCACCTTGGCGTGGATCGGCTTGAGGATCCTCACCAGCTCGCGCGCATCGGCGTCGCTGTCGTTGACGCCCTTCAGCATCGCATATTCGAAGGTGATGCGCCGGCTGTTGCGCGCGCCGGGATAGTCGGCGCAGGCGCGCAGCAGCTCTTCGATCGGCCACTTCCTGTTGATCGGCACGAGGGTGTCGCGGATCTCGTCGTTCACCGCATGCAACGACACCGCGAGATTGACGTCGAGCGCCTCGCCAACCTTCGGGATCATCGGCACGACGCCGGAGGTCGAAAGGGTGATGCGGCGGCGGCTGAGCGCGATGCCCTGGTCGTCCATGACGATCTTGAGCGCCGTGACCACGTTGTCGAAATTGTAGAGCGGCTCGCCCATGCCCATCATGACGATGTTGCTGAGCATGCGCTGAGCATCGGCGGTCGGCGTCGGCCATTCGCCGTAGCTGTCGCGCGCCACCATGAACTGGCCCACGATCTCGTCGGGCGTGAGGTTGCGCACCAGCGGCTGGGTGCCGGTGTGGCAGAAGGTGCAGGTGAGCGTGCAGCCGACCTGGCTGGAGACACAGACCGAGCCGCGATCGGTCTCCGGGATGTTGACCGTCTCGGCCTCGTTGCCGTCGGCGAAGCGCAGCAGCCATTTGCGCGTGCCGTCGACCGACCGCTGCTCGGTCACGATCGAGGGCCGCTCGATCACGAACCGGTCGGCCAGCCGATCGCGCGTCTTCTTCGCGATGTTGGTCATACGCCCGAAGTCGGTGACGCCGTGCCAGTAGATCCACTGCCAGATCTGGGCGGCCCGGAACGGCTCCAGGCCCGCCTCGGCCAGCGCCGTCTTCAGCCCGTCGCGCGACAGGCCGATCAGGTTGCGGCGCAGATCGTTGCGGCCGTGCGCGGGGGCGCCGGGCTCGAGGATCTGCAGCGGTTCGGTGGGCAGAACGGACATCGAGCGCCCGAGATAGTCGTCGCACTCCCTCTGCGCAACCACGCCGCGCCAATCTATTGTTTTAACTGCTCTTTTTGCCGCAGGCGCAGCCGCTGCTTGCGCTTGTAGAGCGGCTCGCCGAACACCGGCACCTCCAGCGCCTCGGTCGGAGCGCCCTCGCCGACCGGCCGCGGGGCGTGGCGGCCGAGGCTGATCAGACGGTCGTACATGACCAGCGCGCCGGCGGTGCCCAGATTGACCGAGAAGCGGGTCGGAATCTTCACGACGTAGTCGCAGGTCGACTGAACCGCGGGCGACAGGCCCTCGCGCTCCGAGCCCAGGATATAGGCGCACTGTCGGGGATGCCGGAAGCTCGGAAGCTCGATGGCATCGTCGGTGATCTCGATACCGACCAGCCTGCAGCCCAGCGGCAGGCGGAAGCTCTCAAGGTCGGCAAACCGGTAGGTCGGCACGGACAGCGGCGTGTCCGACGTGTCGGCCAGCGCGCCCGCACGCGCGTCGTATTGCGCGCGCAGGGTGAAGACGAACGAGGCGCCGAACGCATGGGCCGTCCGGAACAGGGTGCCGACGTTCATCGACTTGCTCGGACCCTCGATGCCGATGCCGAAATAGCCTTTCATGGCCCTTCGATTTGTTGCAGTAATGATTGGCAGGCGCTGCCATCCCCCCCGGTAGCGCCCCGCCCGCCGTCAAACAAGGCCCTGATGACCGTTTCCTCGCCGTTGGACAGTGTTCGCGCCCAGTACGAGGCGCTGCCCTATCCTTCCCGAGACCCGCGCGACGAGGCGATCCGCCTGATCACGGGCACGCCGAGCCATGTTCTCGAGATCAACCACTATCTCTTCTCCGGCCGGCTGAACTTCATCCGCCCCTTCCGCGCGCTGGTCGCCGGCGGCGGCACGGGCGATGCCTGCATCATGCTGGCCCAGCAGCTCGTCGATCGCCGCTGCCCCGGTGAAGTCTTCTATCTCGACCTTTCCTCGGCCTCGCGACAGATCTGCGAGGCGCGTGCCAAGGCCCGCGGCCTGCGCAACATTACGTTCCTGACCGGCTCGCTGCTCGACCTGCCGACGATGAACGTTGGCCAGTTCGATTACATCGACTGCACCGGCGTGCTGCACCACCTGCCCGACCCGACGGCCGGTATGCAGGCCCTGGCGAGTGTGCTGCACGCCGAGGGCGGCATGGGCGTCATGCTCTATGGCGAGTACGGCCGCAGCGGCGTCTATCCCCTGCAGGAGATGCTGCAGACCCTGGCGCCGCCGTCGATGGCGATCGAGGACCGGTTGGCGATGGCCAAGCGCCTGATCCGCTTTCTGCCGACGACCAACCTGTTCCGCCGCAATCCCTATCTCAACGACCATGTGACGGGCGGCGACGCGGGCCTTTACGACCTGCTGCTGCACAGTTGCGATCGCGCCTTCACGGTGCCGCAGATCGGCGCGATGGCCGCCGCGTCGGGACTGCGTGTCGTCGCCTTCCTCGAGCCGGTGCGCTACGAGCCCGCGACCTACATGAGCGATCCGATGATCGCGCGCCAGTTGAGCTCGCTGCCGCTGCTGGAACGGGCGGCCTTCGCCGAACGCCTGGCCGGCAACCTGCGCACCCACGTCTTCTATGCCACGCGCGCCGGCTTCGACACGGTCGCACGGCCCGAGGACACGTCGGCCATTCCTGTGCTGCGCGAGATGGACGCACAGAAGTTCGCCGCCGGCCTGCAGCCCGGCGCGCCGCTGGTCGCCAACCTCGACGGCTTTCCGTGGCGGGCCCAGTTGCCGCCGCTGGCGCCGCGCATCATCTCCCAGATCGACGGCCGCCGGACGGTTGCGGAGATCTACACCTCGCTCGGCAGCCAGGGCGGCCTGCCGCAATGGGAGGATTTCTACACGCAGTTCGAGGACCTCTACGTCAAGCTGAACGGCGTCAATCACCTGCTGCTGCGCTTTCGCACCTGAAATAACGCCTGCGAGATCCGCAATGAGCGGTCACGTCCTGGCCATCGCGCTCGGCAACTCCCTCCTCTGGTCGGTCTATCTGCTGCTGACGCGCCATGTCGTGAGCGGCGCCCAGCTCGATGCCTGGGCCTACACGCTGGTGCAGTTGCTGAGCGCTGGACTTGCCATGCTCTGGGTCGGCCGGCGCACCCCGGGAAGCTGGGCCGACCTGCTGGTGCCATGGACGGTCTGCTACGCCTTCATGCGCGTGATCATCAACGGCTGCACGGCCGCCGCCATCGTGTGGCTGGCCGTCACGCAGAGCACGCTGCTCTCCACGATGAGCGTGCTGATCGGTGCGGCGTCAGGCTGGGCCCTGACCCGTCAGGCGCCGTCACGGCGCGACTGGCCCGGCCTCGCGCTCCTGGCCCTCGGCGTCGTGGCCTTCGCCGCCGGCCTGGGATCGGAGACGGCCTGGCGCGGCGTCGCCTGGCTGATCGCCTCGGAAGCCATCGCGGTCGCGGCCTCGTGGATGATCGCCTGGCACCCGCGCAACCGCGCGGCAGATCCGGCGGCGCGCAGCCGCTTCACCGGCGAGATCCTGGTCGCCGCCTCGCTGGCGCTGATCCTCGTCTGGACGCTGGCCGGCCTCGCGGGCGCAATGGCCTCGCCGTGGGCCGGCGGCGGCGACGCCTTCGGCCGCGTCGAGCTCTGGTTCTATGCGATCCTGGCCGGCCTGCTGTTCCGCGCCCCCGGCACCTGGCTCGGATTCTGGACCATCAACCATTCGGGCGTGCAGACCTACCTGATCGCGCTCACCGCGATGCCCTTCTTCGCCATCGCACTGGAGGCCCTGTTCGCCCACCTGGGCTGGCTGACCCCGGCGACCCTGACGACGCCGGAGTGGCTGGCCGCCGGCGTGATCCTCGCCGGCGCCGTCTGGCTGATCGTGGTCCGTGTCCGTACGTCGTGATCTACTCATTGGAGCGCGCAACTCCAGTTGCGCTTATGGCTGCCGATCGACCAAGCTTGAGCGCCACTGGAGTGGCGCGCTCCGAAGATACAGCCTTAGGCCTTCTTGAGCGCGTCCGGGTTGAGGACGTTGATCGGCTTGCCGTCGAGCCAGGCTTCGATGTCCTTGACCGTGCCTTCATAGAAGTGCCGGTAGCTCTCCTCGACGACGTAGCCCAGGTGAGGGATCAGCGTGACGTTGTCGAGCTTGGTGAGCGGATGGTCGGCGGACAGCGGCTCCCTGTCGTAGACGTCGAGGCCGGCATGCAGGATCGTGCGGTTCTTCAGCGCCTCGATGAGCGCCGCCTCGTCGACGATCGGCCCACGCGACGTATTCACCAGGATCGCGGTCTTCTTCATCTTCGCGAGGTCGGCCGCGCCGATCAGGCCGCGCGTGCGGTCCGAGAGCGCGAGATGGATCGACACGAAGTCCGAGGTCGCCAGCAGCTCGTCCTTGGTGACGTACTTGGCGCCGCCGGCTTCGGCCTTCTCCGGCGTGAGGTTCTGGCTCCAGGCCACGACCTCCATGCCGAAGGCCTTGGCATAGTGCGCCGCGCGGCTGCCGAGCTTGCCGAGGCCCAGGATGCCCAGGCGCTTGCCCTCGAGCACCACCATCTGCTCGATGCCGTCATGCCACTTGCCCTGGCGCGCCAGCCGCTCGGCCTTGGCGAGGTCGCGCGCGCACATCATCAGCAGCGCCCAGCCCAGCTCTGCCGTCGGCGCGTTCGAGGTGCCACCGGGTGTCGTGGAGATCGGGATGCCGCGCTCGGCCGCGGCCTTGTCGTCGAGGCTGGCAGCACGGGCGCCGGTCAGCACCATGAACTTGAGGTTGGGCAGCTTCTCGATCAGCGCCCGCGGGAAGGCAGTTCGCTCGCGCAGCAATCCCAGCATGTCGAAGGGCGCCAGTTTTTGCGCTGCATCCTCGACCGAGATGAAGGGCTCGTGGAAGACCGTGATCTCGACGCCGCGCTTCTTGAGCCTGTCCCAGTCGGCCATGCGCATGGCTACCTTCTGGTAATCGTCGAGCAGGGCAAGCTTCATCGTTTGCGGCATGGCGTTTCCTGGGAGAGAATATTTGGAAAGGCACTATAGCCGCGGGAGGCGGTCATGAGCATCACGGTTACGCCAGTGCATCCCGAATTCGTCGCCGAGATCGGTGGCGTCGACGTGGCGAAGCCGCTGAGCCCGGGCGACCGGCAGGCCATCGGGGATGCGATCAACCGCTATGCGGTCGTGGTGTTCCGCGGCCAGACGCTCGACGACGAGCGGCAGGTGGCTTTCGCCGGCAATTTCGGCCCCGTCGAATCCTCGGCGCTGAAGCTCCGGCATCGCGACATCAAGCACCGGCTCGAATCGAGCCAGGTCGCCGACATCTCGAACCTCGACGGCGACGGCAACGTGCTGAAGCCCGACGCACGCCGGCGGCTCGACGGGCTGGCGAACCGGCTCTGGCATACCGATGCCTCGTTCCGCGCCGTGCCCGGCGCCCTCTCGATGCTCTACGCGCACGTCATTCCCGACGAAGGCGGCGACACGGAGTTCGCCGACATGCGCGCGGCCTACGATGCGCTGCCCCCGTCGAAGAAGGCGGCGCTGGAAGGCCTGGTCGCCGAACATTCGATCTGGCGCTCGCGCGAACAGCTCGGCGTCGTGCAATACACGGACGAGGAGCGGGCTTCGCTGCCGCCGGTGCCGCAGCGCGTCGTGCGCACCCATCCCGGCTCGCACCGCAAGACGCTCTATCTCGCCGCGCATGCCTCCCACATCATCGGCATGCCGGTCGCCGACGGGCGCCTGATCATCCTCGACCTGATCGAGCACGCCACGCAGCCCAAATTCGTGCATACTCATCGCTGGGCGCAGGGCGATCTCGTGATCTGGGACAATCGCTGCACCATGCACCGCGCCCGGCCATTCGACACGACCAAGGTGCGCGACCTGCGCCGCGTCACGACACGCGACGTCGCCTCGACGCTCGAACAAGCCGCCTAGAGCCGCACGATGAGACGGGCGACGGACATCTGGCTGGCGTCGGGTGTCCGCACGCCCTTCTCCAAGGTCGACGGGGCGTTGGCCAAGCTCGACGCGATCGAACTCTCGGTGCCGGTGGCGCGGCATATGGTGGATCAGCTCAAGGGCGGCAAGCCGGACTTCGCCGTGTGGGGCACCGTCGTGCCCAACCTCACCTGGAGCAACATCGCGCGCGAGGTGCTGATGGAAGCCGGCATCGACGCCACGGTGCCCGCCTTCTCCACCGTCATGGCCTGCTCGACCAGCATGATGGGCGTGATCGAGGCTGCCGGCATGATCGACGGCGACAGCATCAACCTCGCGATGGTGGGCGGCGTCGACAGTCTCAGCCGCATCCAGATCGGGCTCGACCAGCGTCTCTCCGACTGGCTGCGCAAGTTCCAGCAGGCGCGGTCGCTCGGCCAGAAGATCGACCATCTGACGCATCTGCATCTGCGCGATCTCAAGCTCTACATCCCCGCGATCAGCAACCGCACCACCGGGCTCAGCATGGGCGAGCATACGGAGATCACCGCCAAGGAATGGCAGATCTCGCGGGCCGAGCAGGACGAGATCGCGCTCAGCAGCCATCGCAACGCCGTGACTGCCTGGGATCGCGGCTTCTTCGACGATCTGGTGATCCCGATCGGCGACGTGACGCGCGACACCATCCCGCGCAAGGACACGACGCTCGAGAAGCTCGCACGCCTGCCTCCGTCGTTCGATCGCACCAGCGGCAAGGGCAGCCTGACCGCCGGCAATTCCTCGCCGCTCACCGACGGCGCGGCGGGCGTCTGGGTCGCCTCGGAGAAAGGCCTCGACCGACTTCCGACGAATACGCCGCGCGTAAAACTGGTCGACTGGGAGATCGGCGCCGTCGACTTCCGTGTCGAGGGCCTGCTGATGGCGCCGGCCTTCGCCATCCCGCGCCTGCTGGCGCGTCACGACCTCACCTATGGCGACATCCATCTCTGGGAGATCCACGAGGCCTTCGCCGCGCAGGTCGCCTTCCACCTGAAGGCGCTGCAGGACGCGACGTTCCTGCGTGACCGGGCGAAGGTTCCGCGCGACTTCGGCCCCTTCCCGCGCGAGCGCATGAATCCCAACGGCGGCAGCACGGCGCTCGGCCATCCGTTCGGCGCCACCGGCGCGCGCATCATCGGCCAGACGGTGAAGGAACTCGCCGCGATGCCCAGGGGCCAGCGCGCCATCGTCAGCATCTGCGCCGACGGCGGCCAGGGAAGCGTGCTGCTGCTCGAAGCCGCATAGTGCCCAAAGCAAAACATCGTCATCTCGACCGAAGCGCCGAAGGCGCGTAGCGGAGAGACCTTGCCGCGACAAAAAGCCGGCAAATCGTAGAAGAAAGGTCTCTCCACTACGCCTCGCTACGCGAGGCTCCGGTCGAGACGACGGGCTTTCCTGTCAGACAGCCAGATTGTCGATCAAACGCGTGCGGCCGAGACGGGCCGCCGCAATGACGCGCGCCGGACCCGTGACACGCTCGAGAGGCTTCAGGCTCTCGGCATCGACCACGGTGAAATACTCGACGATGTCGAAGCCGCCGTCGCGCAGCGCCCGCGATGCCGCCGCCGACGCCTCGGCGCAGGAGGTCCTTCCATCGCGCACCGTGTCGGCGACCTTCACGAGCTGCCGGTACATGCAAAGCGCCTGGGTGCGCTCCTCGGCGCTGAGGTAGCGGTTGCGCGACGACATCGCGAGACCGTCCTTCTCGCGCACCGTGGGCATGCCCACGATCTCGAACGGCATCGCGAGGTCGCGCACCATGCGCTTGATGACCTGAAGCTGCTGGTAGTCCTTCTCGCCGAAATAGGCGCGATCGGGCATCGCCATCAGCAGGAGTTTGCTCACCACCGTGGCGACGCCCTGGAAGTGTCCGGGCCGCAGCGGACCGCACAGGCCGTCGGTGATGCCGGCGACCGTCACGGTCGTGAGCTGCTCGCCGGGATACATCTCGTCCTTGCTCGGCGCGAAGACGATGCGGCACTGCGCATCGCGCAGCTTGTCGAAGTCGCCCTGCTCGTCGCGCGGATAGGCGGAGAAATCCTCCTTCGGGCCGAACTGGGTCGGATTGACGAAGATGCTGGTCACCGGCACGTCGCCGCGATCGAGCGCGCCCTTCACCAGGCTGACATGCCCTTCGTGCAGCGCCCCCATGGTCGGCACGAGGCCGATCGTGCGACCGGCCTTGCGAAAATCGGCCACGGCGCGGCGCAGGTCGGCAACGGTGCGGACAATGGCGAGGTCGTTGGCGTTCGCGGATGCGGTCATGATGCGCTGGTTAAGCACATCACGCCGGAGCCGGGCAAGCAGGCCTCAGGCGTGCGCCAGGATCCCGGACCGGCGCTCCGACGGTACCGCGACGATATTGTCGGAGACCGGCGAATCATCGCCCATCGGCTCGACGCCGCCCGTCACCGGCGAAAAGACAAGGATGTCGTAGCCGAGTTCACCTCGCAGGCAAGCAATCAAGGCATCGATGCTCGCACCCTGCGCGCGCAGCGCCTCGTCGTTCGCCTCGACCATGAGCATGGGCCGCTGGGAGGAGAGTGTCCTGCGTGCCCCTTCGAGCACATGCATCTCCGCACCCTCGACGTCGATCTTGATGACGTCGACCTGGGCAATACCGAGCCGATCCACCACCGAGTCCAGGCGTTCCACGGGAACATGCTCGACACCGGCTGAAGGCGCATCGTCATGGACCAGCGCGCCCAGCGTGTTGTGGCCCGAATGCACGCCAGACGCGATCTGCAGTGCGGCGGTGCCTTCGTTGCTGCCGACGGCGACCGGCACGACGGTCACATTGCCGAGCTTGTTGCGCGTGACATTGTGCTGGAGTTTGCGACGCTCGCGCGAGCTTGGCTCGAAAGCCACGACGCGCCCGGCAGCACCGACCCGCTTTGCACTGAACAGCGTGTAGAGGCCTTCGTTCGCGCCGACATCGAGCATCGTCATGCCGGGCTTCAGGATCTGCCCGAGGAAGAACAACTCGTTCGGCTCGAAGGTGCCGCCGACATAGAGGCAGAGGCTGTGATCGTTGCCAAGCATTACGTCGACCTTCAGCCCATCATACCATTTGACGGTGAGCGGGACCTCGAGCCGCCGTTCGACCGCATGGTCCCACAGCTTGGCGCGACGCAGGGAGCCCCAGGTCCGCTCGATGTAGTACTCGGCACCGAACGTCCAGCCGGGATAGCGCTCGAGCCTGACACCGCGCCTGGCAATGAGGTTCGCATAAAGGCGGCCCAGCGGAGGCACGCCGGAGATCAACGCGCATCCAGCTTTGTCCAGCCAACGGCCGACTTGATAGGGGATGTTCCGGCGATGGTGGGCCCACATTCCGGCGAAACCACTGGATGACGATCCAATCACAACCACACCATCTCGTGCCTTCCAAGGCACAGATCATCGCTGCACCGGTCTTGGTGCACTCAATGTCTGCGCCATGGGAAGATTTGGAGCGGGCGAAGGGATTCGAACCCTCGACCCCGACCTTGGCAAGGTCGTGCTCTACCCCTGAGCTACGCCCGCGCTCCGTATCCGGCTGGGTAGTTGGCCGGAAGGCGGCGTTGATAGGGCTTTTCCTCCCCCTTGGCAAGGGGCTGGAAAGCGGCGCGTTCGATGGGGTAGAGCCCTCACCCACCATGCTTGATCCGACCCAACTGCTCAGCCGCCTCGACGCGCTCGGCATCGCCCATCGCACCGTCCAGCATCCGCCGGTCTTCACGGTCGAGGAAGCCAAGGCGCTGCGCGGCGACCTGCCCGGCCATCACATCAAGAACCTCTTCCTGCGCAACCGGAAGGAGGAGATGTGGCTGGTCGTGGCGCTGGAGGACCGTGCCATTGACCTCAAGCGCCTGGGCGAGCGGCTGGGCGCAGGCAAGTTCTCTTTCGGCAGCCCGGATCGGCTGCGGCGCCATCTCGGCGTCGAGCCGGGCTCGGTAACGCCCCTCGCCGTCATCAACGATCCGGAGCACAAGGTCCGGCTGGTGCTGGATCGCGGCCTCGCCGAGGGCGGGCCGGTCAACGCCCATCCGCTGGTCAACACCATGACCACGGCGCTTGGCATTGCCGACCTGCTGCGCTTCTTCGCGGCGACCGGCCACACCCCCGAGTGGCTCGACTTTCCCCTCTGACGTTATACTATAACGGAATGCTTTTCCGCGCACTGCTGCTGGCCTTGGGCCTGGTCGTCGTTTCCCTGCCAGCTTCAGCCGAGATCAAGGCCGTCGCGACCTTCTCGATCCTGGGCAACCTGCTGGCCGAGGTGGCGGGCGACAAAGTGGCCGTGTCGGTGGTGGTCGGCCCCGACATGGATGCCCATGCCTACCAGCCTCGTCCCGGCGACGCGCGCGCGCTGGCCGAGGCGCAGGTGCTGGTGAGCAACGGGCTCGGTTTCGAGGGCTGGATCGACCGGCTGGCCAAGGCGGCGCCCTTCAAGGGCAAGGCGATCGTGGCCACGACCGGCGTTGTGACCCTCAAGGCAGGCGCGGACCACGGTCATTCCCACGATCACGGGGCGGACCCGCATTGCTGGCAGGACGTCCAGAGGGTCCGCACCTATGTCGCAAACATCGCCAGGGGCCTCGCCGACGCCGATCCGCCGAACGCTGCCTCCTATCGCGAACGCGCCGAGGCCTTCGACCGCCGCCTGGTCGAACTGGATGCCTGGGTGAAGGAGGAGATCGCCAAGGTGCCGGCCGACAAGCGCCGGGCGATCACCGGCCACGATTCCTTCCGCTATTTTTCCAGCGCCTACGGCGTGAAATTCCAGTCGCCGCGCGGCTACAACACCAGCAGCGAGCCGTCGGCGCGCGACGTCGCGGCGCTGATCCGCGCGGCGCGCGAGCAGCGCATCAAGGCGCTGTTCGTCGAGAACATGACCAACCCCGGCCTGATCGACCAGATCGCGCGCGAATCGGGCGCCGTGGTCGGCCCCCGCCTCTACACAGACGCCCTCTCGGGCCCGGACGGACCGGCGCCCACCTACGAGAAGATGATGCGCCACAACGTGACCGCCCTCGTCGCAGGCATGCTGAAGAACTGACCGCACGCGAGGTCGTGGACAGGAGGCGGCTTTCCCCCGGTCACTCAGGGATGCTAGCCATGTGTCCAGAGGGTCAGAGACACGATGCCAATCCGCCGGATCAGCGCTGCCGACGCCTACGGAACGTTAAGGGCCAATCCGGACAGCAACTGGCCGCGTCGTGACGATCCTGCGAACAGGTTCGCGCACTTCGCCGATCCATCGTTCAAGCCGCGCTTCACGCTGGAGCCGGGCCAGCGCATCTTCACCATCGGTTCCTGCTTCGCCCGCGGCATCGAAAGGACGCTGGCAGACCGCGGCTTCGACATTCCCACGCTGGCCCTGAAGGTCGACAAGACCGGGTGGAGCGGTGATCCGACGACGATCCTGAACAACTACGTGCCGCCGGCGATCGCGCCGCAGATCCGCTGGGCGTTCGGCCTCGAGGAATTCGACATCGACCGCCATGCCATCGAAGTGGCGCCGGGGCGATATATCGACCCGCAGCTGACGCTGGGCTTCCGGCCCGTCGCCGCCGAAGCGCTGGTCGGGCGGCGCAACGACATCAGCGCGATCTATCGCAATCTCGCCAGCAGCCATGTGGTGCTGATCACCCTCGGCCTGATCGAGGCGTGGTTCGACAATCGCTCGGGTCTCTACATCAACTGCCCGC
This sequence comes from Reyranella sp., assembly GCF_004297265.1. GTDB lineage: Bacteria > Pseudomonadota > Alphaproteobacteria > Reyranellales > Reyranellaceae > Reyranella. Next base: position 132,164 of record NZ_SCUT01000028.1, on the reverse strand, counting down.
CGCCCAAGGGAATCGTCCGAACCGATCCCTCTCGCTTCGAACTGCATGTTCTCGACTATGCCGACGTGACCCGTTCGCTCGCCGACCTCGTCGACCTGCTCGACCGGGTTTGCCCGCCCGGTCATCGCATCATCCTCACCGTCTCGCCCGTGCCGCTCCAGGCGACCTTCACCTCGTCCGACGTGGCGGTGGCGAACGCCTACAGCAAGGCGGTCCTGCGGGCGGCGGTCGAGCCGTTCGTCGCCGACCGGGCCCACATCGAATACTTCCCCTCCTACGAGAGCGTGGTCCTGACCGACCGGTCGATCGCCTTCGTCGACGACCAGGTCCATATCCAGACGTCGATGGTGCGCTTCAACGTCGACCGCATGATCAACCGCTATGTCGAGACCGGCGACGACACCATTGCCAACGTGATCGCACGCGCCCGCGAGGATGGCGCTGCCGGACGCTTCCAGGCCGGCCTCAAGCGGCTGCAGCAGGCCTGGACGTCACATCCCGGGAATCCCGACCTCGCGATCGCGCTGGCACGGGCGCATCTCCGGGCCGGCAATGGCGCCGCCGCGGAATCCCTGCTGCTCGCGTTGCTGGAAACCCACGAAAGCGTTCCCGGCCGCACCCTGCTCGCACGCCACTACAACGAGAGCGGTCGCCACGAGGAAGCCGCGTTGCAGGCCGAGAAGGCCTGCGAACACGGCAAGGCAATGCTCGACCCCTCGCTGCAGCGGGTCGAGGCCTACTATCATCTCGGCCGATTCGAGGAAGGCTTCGTCGTGCTCGACAGGATCCGCTGGCCCCTCGAGCGCAAATCGCTGCTGCTCCACTGGAAGGCGCGTTACTGCGAGCGGCTGGGACGGCTCGAGGATGCCGAAGCGTTCCTGCGCGAGTGCAACGGGCTCGTGGAGAATGCCCTCTACATGGCCGCCTTCGCCGAGTTCCTGGCGAAGCAGGATCGCTGGCCTGAAGCGGCCGAATGGGTCGACCGCGCCCTGCTCCACGATCCGAACGAGAAGACGGGCCTGCGCCTGCGCGCCGAGATCCGGAAGGCCCGCCTGCCGTCGCGCCAGGCTGGCGTCGCAACCGCCGATGCGGCGACCCCTCTCGAAAGGGCCGCACGATGGTCGACCGCCCTGATCCGGCGCGCCGTCGGAAAGGCCTGAACGCCGCTCAGGCGGCCGTCATCGCCAATCCGGCCTTGTGACGTGCAGCCTGGAACGTGTTGAACATGAGGCAGGCCACGGTCATGGGGCCGACGCCGCCCGGCACCGGCGTGATGTATCCCGCCACCTTCTGCGCCTCGGCGAAGGCCACGTCGCCGACCAGCCGGCTCTTGCCCTCCGGCGTCGGGATGCGATTGATGCCGACGTCGATCACCGCGGCGCCCGGCTTGATCCAGTCGCCCTTCACGAACTCGGTCTTGCCGATCGCGACGACCAGGATATCGGCCTGACGGCAGATGCCGGGGAGGTCGCGCGTGCGCGAATGGGTGATGGTCACCGTGCAATCGGCGCGCAGCAGGAGTTGCGCCACGGGGCGGCCCACGAGGTTGGACCGGCCGACGATCACCGCATTGAGGCCGGACAGCGAGCCCAGCGCATCCTGCAGCAGCATCGAGACACCGAGCGGAGTGCAGGGCACCGGAAAGTCGAGCGGTGCGCCGGGCGCGATCGAGCCGAGGCGGCCGACATTCACCGGGTGGAAGCCGTCGACATCCTTGGCCGGATCGATGGCGATCAGGACCTGCGCCGTGTCGAGATGTTTGGGCAGCGGCAGCTGGACCAGGATACCGTTCACCGAGGGATCGGCGTTGAGGCGCCCGATCAGCTCCAGCAGCTCGGCCTGGGTCGTGTCCTCGGGCAGCTGATGGTCGAAGCTCGCCATGCCGAGCTCGACCGCGAGCCTGCCCTTGCTGCGGACATAGACCTGGCTGGCCGGATCGGCGCCGACAAGCACCGTGGCGAGGCCGGGCTTCGGCCCACCCTTGGCGACGAAATCGGCAACCCCGGCGCCCACCTTCTGGCGCAGGCCGCCCGCGAAGGCTTTTCCGTCGATCAGTTTTGCATCAGCCATTCTTGTCCATCCATTCGGCAATCCGTCTGGCGAGCGCATCGGGCTCGCCCGCGACGCTGAGCGTCTTCTCCCGTGCCGTTCCGCCGCGCACGATTTCTATGGTCGATTTCGGCACGCGCCAAGCGTCTGCCAGCAGGGCGACGACGGCCGCATTGGCCTTGCCATCCTCGGGAGCCACCGTCACCGCGGCCCTGAGCGCGCCTTCGGGCGTGCGCTCGAGCGCCGTGCGGCGCGCCCGCGGCTGCACGCGCAGCTGGATGGTCACGCCGCCGGGGTTCCGGCGCAGGAAAATGGGATCGGTCGGGGGAGCGCTCAGCGCACGAAGGCCGGCCAGACATACTCCCACAGCAGGCTGCGGATGAAGAACAGGCCGAGCAGGAGGATGACGGGCGAGATATCAACGCCGCCCAGGTTCGGCAGCACGCGGCGGATCGGGCGTAGGACCGGCTCGGTCAACCTGAAGAGCAGGTCGACCACGACGCGGATGAACTGATTGCGGACATTCACCACGCCGAACGCGACCAGCCAGCTCATGATCGCGCTCGCGATCACGATCCAGGTGTAGATGTCGATCACCTTGTCGATCAGCACCGCCAACGACAGCATCGGGCCCCCGCGCCTTGAGGCCGGCCAACCGCCGGCCGCGGCACCCTACTCGGCGGGCCTTGCCGATCACAAGCCCATTCAGGCCCGCGTCAGGCTGAGTTCCACGCTGCCCAGCCGGATCGAGCGCACCGCGCTGATGTCGCGCGGTCCGTGCTCGGGCAGCAGCCGGGCGCCGTCGAGGAAGGTCCCGCCCGGGCTTCCGAGATCCTCGAGGCCGAGACGGTTGCCCGAGAGCATGAGCCTGGCATGGGGCTGGCCGACCGACGGATCGGGCACGCTGAGATCGGTCGGCGCTCCGGTATCGGCGCCCGTCAGCGCATAGGTGCCGGCGGTGCCGGCGACGGCGAGCGAGACCGTGCCGCCATTGCCGAGCCTGCCGGAAAGCCGCCAGCCGCGCGCATCGGGCAGCGCCACCGGCGGACCCGACAGGGCGACGGGTCCCGTCGTCGGAGCGCCGCCGCGCGAGGGCGCGAAGCCGAACGAGCCGGCGGAGTCCGCCTCATCGCGCGGCCAGCGCATGAAGGCGAAGACCCAGAGCAGGATCAGCGGCACGATCGTGCCCACGGCGGTCAAGGTGAGCAGGATGGCGCCGAGGCCTGCCCATCCCGGCAGACCTGCCTTTTCCACGATGCGCCAGGCCATCCACGCCGCCAGCACGGTGCCGACCAGTGCGAAGGCACCGGTCAGGCCGAAGAGGCTCGTCAGGGCCGCGATTTCCACGCCCATCGGCTAGCGCCTCGGGGACGCTTCGCCGGTGGGCCAGGTGCTGAAGGCCAGCATGCCCATGACGATGAACGAGCCGATGAACGGCACCAGATGGAAGAGCGACAGCGCCCCGGAGAAACCGGCCCGCGTGCAGATGCGCCAGGTCGGGATGATGAGGATCAGGGACATCAGCACGTAGCTGACCAGCATCAGGGCCACCGTGAGGGAGCCCAGGGCCAGCACCCATGTCACCAGGCTGGCCATGACGTCAGGCGAGGGCAACGACTTCGATCTCGACCATGACGTCGCGCGGCAGCCGGGCGACTTCCACGGTCGAGCGCGCGGGCGTCGCGCTGCCGAAATATTCGGGCAGGCCATACACCTCGTTCATGGCGGCGAAGCTGTCCATGCTCTTCAGGAACACAGTGGTCTTGACCGCATGGCCGAGGTCGCTGCCCGCCGCCTTCAGTACCGCGCGCAGGTTCTTCAGCACCTGGTGCGTCTGCTCGGCGATGCCGCCCTCGACGATCTCGCCGGTCGCGGGATCGAGCGGGATTTGCCCCGCACAAAACACCAGGCCATTGGCCACGACCGCCTGCGAATAGGGGCCGAGGGCCTTGGGGGCGGCGTCCGTCTGGACGATCTTCTTGGCGTGGGCCACGGTCTACCTCTCGATGAAAACGGGGACCGGACGCTATCACAGGCCGGTTTGCTTGACAGGGGGCCCGGTAACCATTATCCGCGCGGTTCTCCAAGGGTCGGAGGGGGCTGTAGCTCAGCTGGGAGAGCGCCTCGTTCGCAATGAGGAGGTCAGGGGTTCGATCCCCCTCAGCTCCACCAACCACCCCGACCCTCGGCCGTTTGCATCCGGCCTCATTCACTGGCCTGTCCCGGCGCATCACGGCACTATTGCACTCGATGCGCAGACGCAAACGTCCCACACCGGAAGAACTCGGCCTCACCGCTGCGGAAGGACGCCTCCTCGCGTCGCTCCGCACGCCACAGCGCGTGCAGGAATACGTCTCCGCCCTCCCGGCCAATTTCGAGCCGGACGGCGACAGCCTGCGTTCCGTGCGCGGCGTGCTGCGCCATCGCGAGGCCCATTGCCTCGAGGCGGCGTTCGTCGCGGCCTGCGCCCTGTGGCTGCAGGGCGAGCCTCCCCTGGTCATGGACCTGACGGCCACGCGCGAGGATGCCGATCACGTCGTCACCCTGTTCCGCCGCGACGGCTGCTGGGGCGCGATCTCCAAGAGCAATCATGTCTGGCTGCGCTGGCGCGACCCGGTCTATCGGAGCCTGCGCGAACTGGCGATGTCCTACTTCCACGAATACTTCAACAAGGGCCGCAAGACCCTGCGCACCTATTCGACCTCGATCGACCTGCGCCGCTTCGCGCCCGACACCTGGATCACCAACGAGGAGGATTGCTGGGAAGTCGGCGCCGCGCTCGACGATGCGCGCCACTATCCGCTCATCAGGCCGACGCAGAAGCGGTGGCTGATGGCGCCCGACGCCACCGTGCTCAGGGCCGACGACCTCGTCCAGTACGAAAGCCGCGACCGCAAGACGGCCCGCAAATACTGAAGGGAGCCCGCCATGAGACAACTCCGCGCGATCCTGCTGCTGATCCTGCTGGGCACCGCCACACCGGCGGCGGCCCAGATCCCCGCCGAATGGCAGGCCGCGGCGCAGGCGGTGATCGGCGAGCTGGAACGCGACACGCCCCTCGCCGCCAAACCCTGGACCGGGGCGGAGCTGACCCAGGGGTGGAACCTCGCGCGCGCCTGGCGCCGGCACAACAACGGCAACGTCGAGATCATCCTCGCCGAATACCTGATGTTCGTGGCGCTCTGTCGCCTGGGCTGCGCCGGCAGCACGGTCGAGGGCCAGGGCTATGTCGCTGCGGCCGGAGAAGTGAAGGCGCTGATCGCCCAGAACGGCGGCTCCTATGCGCTGGCCGCGAACGCCAGCAGCTGGCTCGGCGGCCTCGCCGATCCGACGGGCGCGGCCAGGAAGAATGTCGCTCTCTGGGCGAAAGACCCAGACATCCCGTCGGCCGACTTCGCGACCGGCAACATCTACGCGCTCAGCTGGCTGCTGGCGCGCAAGCGACCGACCCCCGCCGAACAGGCCGACACCTTCGCGCGCTTCGCGATCTTCGTGCAGACCAGGGCCTGGATCGGCACGCGCTGCCTCGACATCTCGAAGGTCGCGACCGTGCTCGGCGCGCCGCCGCGCATCGAGGCGTGCCAATAACCGCGTCGTCCTGAGCGATAGCGAAGGACCTTGCCGAGCGACCGGCGGACTCCCTCGCGGGCGTGAGGTCCTTCGCTATCGCCCAGGACGACAGATATGAAAAGGGGGCCTCGCGGCCCCCTTTTCCGATTCCAGCTGCGATTGCTGCGCTACTCGGCGGCGATCTGGGCGTTCACGAACTTCTTGGCGTCGAAGTCCTCGGCGACCTTGAGGTCGTTGGCGATCAGCTTCTCGACGTCGACCTCGGCGTAGCCCAGCACGCCCATCTCGCCCAGCGCCTTCTGCACCTTCGGCCCGAACAGGCCGATCTCCTTGAGGATCGGCACGATGCGGGTGAAGAGGCGGGTGCGGAACGACTGCATGGCGCCCGAGTGGTAGGCGTGCTCCAGCATCTCCTTCACCGGCAGGCCGGACCGCGCCCAGACCTCGCCCTGGTTGAAGCGGTCGCGCATGAAGTACAGCGCCTCGACGACGAACTCCTCGCGCTCGGCGCGCTCGGCATCGGAGATGTGCGGATAGTATTCGCGCAGCGCCATGCGGCCAAAGGTGACGTGCCGCGCCTCGTCCTGCATGACGTAGGCGTTCACGGCGCCGGCCAGGTTGTTCTTGGCGGTGTCGCGGATGCGCTGGAAGGCGGCGAGCGCCAGGCCTTCGATCAGCACCTGCATGCCGAGATAGGTCATGTCCCAGCGACGGTCGGTCAGCGTCTGCTCAAGCAGGTTCTTGAGCGAATCCGTGATCGGATAGGCCGCCTTGAACTTCTCGTGGATCAGACGCTTGTAGCTCTCGACGTGACGGGCCTCGTCCATCACCTGCGTCGCGGCATAGAACTTCGCGTTCATGTCCGGCACGGTGTTGACGATCTTGGCGGTGGCGATCAGCGCGCCCTGCTCGCCATGCATGAACTGGCAGATGGAATGGCACTGCAGGTTGAAGCGCAGCCAGTCCTTCTCCTTGTCTGTCATCTTGTCCCAGAAGGGCGAGCCGTAGATCGGGATCGTCTCGTCGGCCATGCCCATCGGGTTGCCTTCGAACAGCTCCTGGGTCCAGTCGATACGGGTGCTGGTGTCCCACTGCTGCTGCTTGCCCTTCTCGTAAAGGTTCAGCAGGTCGGCGGACCCGTCCTCGTATTCCCAGTTGAAGGCGATCTCGGTCGCGCCATCGAACTTCCAGTTCGTGATCTCGACCGGCAGCTGATAAATTTTTTGCGTTGTCATCGGCTCTTGCCTCCTGGCCCTGAACCTTGTCCCATCCCTATGGAGCGTCGGAACAATGACGCTCCGCTCATTTTTCTCGGCGGACGCTAGCACAGTCTGCTAGGAGAGTCCGCCCGGAAATCGGGCATCTGAAGACGAGTTTTTGATGTCCTACAATCAGCTGCGCATCGCCAAGATCATCCAGGAAACGCCGGACGCCCGCTCCTTCGTCCTAGAGATTCCGCCCGACTTGGCGGAAAAGTACCGCTACCGCGCCGGCCAGTTCCTGACCTTCCGCGTTCCCCATGCCGACGGCGCCTTCAACCGCTGCTACTCCCTGTCCAGCGCGCCCGAGACCGACGGGTTGCCGAAGGTGACGATCAAGCGGGTGGCCGGCGGCAGGGGCTCCAACTGGTTCCACGACTCGCTGACCGAAGGCGGCATGCTGGACGTGCTGCCGCCCGCCGGCCGCTTCGTGCTGGGCGACGGCGACGCCCCGCTGCTGTTGTTCGGCGGCGGCAGCGGCATCACGCCGATGATGTCCCTGATCAAGAGCGCCCTCAGGGGGCCGCGCCGCATCCGCCTGTTCTATGCCAACCGCGACAAGCAATCGGTGATCTTCGACGCCGAGTTCGAGGCGCTGCTGGCCGCGCATCCCGGCCGGCTGGAAATCGTCCATCACCTCGACGCGACGCAGGGCATCATCAAGCCCGAGGAGATCGTCGCCGCCATGAAAGGGTTCGAGGCGGGCGACGTCTATCTCTGCGGCCCCGGCCCGTTCATGAAGCTGGTCGAGGAGACGCTGTTCGAGCACGGCATGCCGCACGACAAGGTGCGCATCGAGCGGTTCGAGGCCTCGGGCAACGACGCGATCCCGATCCAGCCCAGCGAGGAAGGCGACGTGATCCCGAGCGAGATCACGATCCATTTCGAGGGCAAGGTGCACAAGGTGGCCTATGCCAAGGGGCAGACGATCCTGGAGGCGGCGCGCGCCGGCGGGCTCAACCCGCTCTCCTCCTGCGAGGAAGGCTTCTGCGCCTCCTGCGCGGCCAAGCGCATCAAGGGCAAGGTCATCCTGGCCAAGAACGACATCTATACGCCGGAGGATCTCGCCAACAATTGGATCCTGACCTGCCAGGGCCACTGTTTCGGGGCCGAGGTCGAGATCACCTACGACGTGGTGTAGCGATCGGCGCCCGTCCCCTCGCCCAGGCGACCATCCTGACCCTGGTCGCCGGCATCGCCGACGCCGTGGGCTACGTCACCATGGGTGGCGTGTTCGCCGCCAACATGACCGGGAACACGGTGTTGGCCGGCATCGACATCGCCAAGGGCAACCATCTCGGCGCGTGGAACCACCTCACGCCGCTGGTCGCCTTCTTCCCCGGCGCCATGCTGGCCCGCGCGATGGTACGCCTGTTCAAGGGGCCCGCGGCGGGCATCCTGCTCGAAGCGGCGCTCCTCGCGATCGTGGGCTTCCTGCCCATTGGGGAGGAAAATGCAGTGATGATCGTCGCTTTCGCGATGGGACTGCAGGCCTCGACGATCACCAGCTTCGCAGGCCATTCGGTCAGCACCGTCGTCGTCACCAGCACCCTGGCCCGCACCGCCGACGCCGCCGTCGACCGGCTGTGGCGTGGCGCCGCGATATCCCCGCCCTCGGCCCTCAACACCGGGCTGCTGGCGCTAACCTGGACGGGCTACCTCGTGGGCGCCGTGATCGGCGGCCTCCTGCTGCCGGTGCTGGCCTGGCCGCTGCTCGTCCCGGCCGCCCTGCTGATCCTGATGCTGCCGTTGCTGGGCTGAGCGACGCTCAGCCCGTTGAGCGACAGGACATTGCTCGCAATGTCCGAGAGCGCCGAAGAACGAACGCTCCGCTAAGCCGCCGCGATCGCCTTCTCGACGAACATCTTCCGGTCGAACTCCTCGGCCACCTTGCCGTCGTTGGCGAGAACCTCGGCGACATCGATCTTGGCGTAGTCCATCACCCCCATATCGGCGAAGGCCTTCTGCACGCGTGGCCCCCACAGGCCGATGTCCTTCACGGTCGGCACGACGCGGCTGAACAGGCGACCGCGGAAGGACTGCATCTGCTTGGAATTGTAGTGGATGTCGTCGAGCACCTTGGCCGGCAGGCCGAGCCGCTCCCAGACCTCGGACTGATTGAAGCGGTCGCGCATGAAGTAGAGCGCCTCGACCACGAATTCCTCGCGCTCGTCGCGCTCGGCATCCGACAGGTGCGGGTAGTATTCACGCAGTGCCAGCCGACCGAAGGAGACGTGGCGCGCCTCGTCCTGCATGACGTAGGCGTTCACCGCGCCAGCCAGCGTGTTGCCGGCCTTGTCGCGGATCGACTGGAAGGCGGCGAGCGCCAGACCTTCGATCAGCACCTGCATGCCGAGATAGGTCATGTCCCAGCGGCGGTCGGTCAGCGTCTGCTCGAGCAGGGTCTGCAGCGCCTTGTTGATCGGATAGGCAACCTTGAACTTGTCGTGCAGCAGCCGCTTGTAGGCCTCGACGTGACGGGCCTCGTCCATCACCTGGGTGGCGGCATAGAACTTGGCGTTCATGTCGGGAACCGTGCCGACGATCTTGGCGGTGGCGATCAGGGCACCCTGCTCGCCATGCATGAACTGCGAGATCGAATTGGCCTGGAGATGGAGCCTGAGCCAGCTCCGCTCCTTCTCGTTCATCCTGTTCCAGTGATCGGTGCCGTAGATCGAGATCGCCTCGTCTTTCAGCTCCATCGGATTGTCGGGATTGAGCTCGAGCGACCAGTCCAGCCGCGTGCTGGCGTCCCACTGCTGCTGCTTGCCCTTCTCGTAGAGTTCGAGCAGCGGCGCGGAACCGTCGTCGTATTCCCAGTTGAACAGGAGGTCGGTCGCGCCGTCGAACGTCCATTGCGTCACGTCGACGGGCAGGGCGTAGATCCGTTGCGTGGTCATGGCATCACCCTCCCAGGGTGGTTCTGGCTATTGCTTGCCGGAAAGATGACGCCTCGCTCATATATTGGCAAGCCCCCCGACCCATCACAGCCCGTCAGGGCTGCAGCCGGTAGCCCCCGCGGTCGGTCACCAGGATCGCGGCGCTGGCCGGGTCCTTCTCGATCTTCTGGCGCAGCCGGTAGATGTGGGTCTCCAGGGTGTGGGTCGTGACGCCGGCGTTGTAACCCCAGACCTCGTTCAGCAGGACGTCCCGCCCCACCGGCCGGTCGCCGGCGCGGAACAGGTACTTCAGGATCGAGGCTTCCTTGTCGGTCAGGCGGACCTTCTTCTTCCCGCCCTTCTCCATCAGCAGCTTGCCCGCGGGGTGGAACTCGTAGGGGCCGATCGACATGACGGCGTCCTCGCTGCGCTCGTGCTGGCGCAGATGGGCGCGCAGGCGCGCGAGCAGGACATTGATGCGAAACGGCTTGGTCACATAGTCGTTGGCACCGGATTCCAGGCCCAGAATCGTGTCGGCGTCGCTGTCGGCGGCGGTCAGCATGATGATCGGCGCGCGCACGCCCTCCCGGCGCATCAGCTTGCACAGCTCGCGACCGTCCATGTCGGGCAGGCCGATATCGAGCAGGATGGCGTCGTAATGGGCGAGCTTGGCCTTCTCCAGCCCTTCGGCCGCGGTGCTGACCTGGATGGTGGTGAAACCATCATAGAGATCGAGCTGCTCGGCGAGCACCGTGCGCAACGCCTGGTCGTCATCGACCAACAGGATTTTCTTGCCACGATTGTTCACGGACATGCGTCTGCTACCTGCCAGCCATCTGGAAATATATTCTATCCGGTACGATCTGGGCACAAAAGTGGTTCACTTCGGCGAAATCCCGTGGCGTGATACCGTGAGAGTCATGAATTCCAACCCGGCCCACTCCCGCAGCGCGGCTGCAGTCGCCGCCGTCGAACGCGCCATGGCGGAGCTTCGCCGCGGCGGAATCGTGGTGCTGCGGGACGCGGAAGGGGCCGGCGGCCTGGTCATCGCCGCCGAATCCTGCGGCCCGCGCGCCCTGCAGCGACTGCAGGGTCTCGCCCAGAACGCTCCGGTGCTGGTCACCACCCGCCGGCGCGCCGAGGCGATCGGCATGGACATCCCCCCGCACATCGCGGGCGGCATGGGCGAGACCAACAAGCCGATCACCATCGACCTGCCGGAGGGCGTCCCCGTCGACGTGATCCTGCGGCCGCACGAGAGCGACAGGACCGGCCGTCACGTGGCCCTTCGCCATCTGTCCCGACCCGTGGCCAGCCATGCCCCCGGCATCGCGCAGGCGGCGATCGAACTCGCCAAGCTCTCGCGCCTCCTGCCGGCGGTGGTCCTGGGACCCCTGACCCGAGATCCGGGCAACAAGCGGCGCGACTGGGCCCGCGAGCAGGATCTCGTCTATGTCGCCGCGGCCGACGTGTCGGCCTACGAGGAAACCGCTTCGCGGACGCTGCAGCAGGTCGCGCAGGCGCATGTGCCGCTCGAAGGCGCCGAGAACGCCCGCATCCTGGCCTGGCGTCCCAGCGACGGCGGCAAGGAGCACCTCGCCATCGTCGTCGGCGAGATCGACCCGACCGAGCCCGTCCTGATCCGCCTCCATTCAGAATGTTTCACCGGCGACCTGCTGGGCTCGCTGCGCTGCGATTGCGGCGTGCAGCTGCGCAGCGCCATCGCCGAGATCGCCAAACAGGGATCGGGCGTGCTGCTCTACCTGGCGCAGGAGGGCCGCGGCATCGGCCTGGTCAACAAGCTGCGCGCCTACGAGCTTCAGGACGACGGCTTCGACACGATCGACGCCAACGAGCAGCTCGGCTTCGACGCCGACGAGCGCATCTACGCGCCGGCCGCCACGATGCTGTCGCGCATGGGCATCCAGCGCGTGCGGCTGATGACCAACAATCCGGAGAAGATCGCCCAGCTCGAACGCTACGGCATCGAGGTCGCGGCGAGGGTCCCGCATTCCTTCCCGTCCAACGGGCACAACGAGAACTATCTTCGCACCAAGGCGGAGCGAGCAGGCCACCTGCTCTAATAACGACGACTGGAGAGGAAACATGACCAAGATGCGTCGCCGCGTTTTCGCGGCCGGTAGTGCTGCGTTCGCGTTCTCCCCGTATATCGTGCGTGCCCAGAAGAAGTACGACACCGGCGTCACCGACAAGGAGATCAAGCTCGGCCACACCAATCCCTATAGCGGACCGCTCTCGGCCTACGGCACCATCGGCAAGGCGATCGAGGCCTACTGGAAGATGGTGAACGACAATGGCGGCATCAACGGCCGCAAGATCAGCTTCATCACCTACGACGACGGCTTCGTGCCACCCAAGACCGTCGAGATGGTTCGCAAGCTGGTCGAGGACGACAAGGTCTTCGCGATCTTCCAGCTGCTGGGCACGCCGACCAACACGGTCGTGCAGAAATATCTGAACCAGAAGAAGGTGCCGCAGCTCTTCGTGGCAACCGGCGCCTCGAAGTGGGGTATGCCCAAGGAGTTCCCGTGGACCATGGGCTGGCAGCCCGACTATCACACCGAGGCTGCGATCTACGCCAAGCACGTCCTGTCCAAGTATAAGGACAACCTCAAGGACCTGCGCATCGGCATGCTCTACCAGAACGACGATTCGGGTAAGGACTATACTGGCGGCTTCCTCGCCGGCCTCGGCAAGGAGAACGAGAAGTACGTCACCGCCAAGGTGAGCTATGAGGTCACTGATCCCACGGTCGACAGCCAGATCATCCAGATCAAGAACACCGGCGCCAACGTCTTCTTCAACGACGCGGCGCCCAAGGCGGCGGCGCAGGCCATCCGCAAGGTCGCCGACCTCGGCTGGAAGCCCGACCATTATCTTGCCAATGTCTCGGCATCGGTTGCCGCCGTGCTGAAGCCTGCCGGGTTCGAGAACAGCAAGGGCATCATCACGGCCGCCTACCTCAAGGACGCCACCGACAAGCAGTGGGTCAACGACGCGGACTACAAGGAATGGGACGCGTGGATGAAGAAGTACCTGCCCGATGCCAACCCCGCCGATTCGGGCAACACCTATGCCTATGCCGTCTCTGCCACCATGAAGCACTGCCTCGAGGCCTGCGGCGACAACCTCACGCGCGAGAACCTGATGAAGCAGGCCGCCAGCATGAAGAAGCTGGTCGTGCCCATGCTGCTGCCCGGCATCACGATCAACACCAGTCCGACGGACTTCTATCCCATCCAGTCGGTTCGCCTCTCCGCCTTCGACGGCGAGACGTGGAAGCTGTTCGGCGACGTGCTGAGTAACGAAAGCGCCTGAAAACTGAAACCTGCCCGTGCAGGGCGCGATGGCACGGGGGATGCTTCCGTACGGTCACTGACCGACCGGAGCCACTCAGCCCGATGCCTTCCAATCTGACCCGCCGCCGCGCGCTGCTCACTGCGGCGGGGGCGGCAGCCCTTGCCGCCACGACCTACGGATCGGCACACACCGCCCCCCGTCCCGCGCAGACGCCTCGCCGACCGGCGCCGGGCTTTCCCGAGGGATTCCGCTGGGGCACCGCCACCTCGGCCTATCAGGTCGAGGGCGCGGCCCACGAAGCCGGTCGCGGTCCCTCGATCTGGGACACGTTCACCGGGGAGCCCGGCCGGATCCGCGACGGCTCGACCGGCCATGTCAGCGTCGACCACTACCATCGCTACAAGGAAGACGTGGCGCTGATGAAGTCGATCGGCGCGCGCACCTATCGCTTCTCGATCGCCTGGCCGCGCATCTTTCCCGAGGGCACAGGCACAGCCAATCCCCGGGGCCTCGATTTCTACGACCGGCTGGTCGACGAACTGCTTGAAGCCGGCATCGAACCGTTCGCGACGCTCTATCACTGGGACCTGCCGCAGGCGCTGCAGGACCGCGGCGGCTGGGAGTCGCGCGACACCGCCCAGGCGTTCGGCGACTACGCGGCCTACGTCGCCAGCCGACTCACCGATCGCGTGCGCCAGGTCTTCACCATCAACGAGATGCAGACCTTCGTGGAACAGGGCCACGAGACCGGGAACTTCGCCCCGGGCCTCAAGCTTCCTCTCGGTCGATTGAACCAGGTCCGTCACCATGCGGTGCTGGCGCATGGACTGGCCGTGCAGGCGGTGCGCGCCAGCGGCCGCCGCGGCACGAAGGTGGGGCCTGCGGAAAACATTGCCACGGCACTGCCGGCTGTCGAGACGGCCGAGAACATCAAGGCCGCGGAACTGGCGACGCGCGAGCTGAACGCACCCTACCTCACGGTGATGCTGGAGGGCCGCTACACCGATGCCTGGCTCGCGAAGGCCGGCCGCGACGCGCCGCGGTTCACCGACCAGGAGCTGAAGATCATCTCCAGCAAGGTGGATTTCGTCGGCCTGAACGTCTATGCGCCGAGCCAGTATGTGCTGGCGAGCGAGGCGGCGCCGGGCTTCACCCCGGTGCCCTTCCCGTCGTCGCATCCGCACATGGCCTCTTCCTGGCTCCTGCTGGGGCCGGAGGCGCTGTACTGGGCGCCGCGTCACGCCGCCCGGCTGTGGCAGGTGAAGGACATCTTCATCACCGAGAACGGCGCGTCGGCGGCGGACGAGATTTCGGCGGACGGTGCGGTCTACGACGTCGACCGCGTGATGTACCTGCGAAACTGCCTGATGCACCTGCAGCGCGCGACAGCGGAGGCCGTTCCGGTCCGCGGTTACTTCCTGTGGAGCCTGCTCGACAATTTCGAATGGGCCGATGGTTACGCGACACGGTTCGGTCTCGTCCACGTCGACTACGCCACGCAGAAGCGGACACCCAAGCTCAGCGCCGCCTTCTATCGCGAAGTCATTTCGCGCAACGCGCTGGCGTGAGCGGCGCAGCAATTCGCAGGCCATAAAACAGGGTTGGTCGCGACAGCCAGGAAATAGGATTTAATTTCTACTTTGCCCGCGAAACTTGGAAGCAGTTTTCGCGCATGAAAGCATCGCTCCCTAATATAAGAATTCCTGACGTGCCCGCTGTGCCAAGATGGGCGACGCTGTGAACGGCGAGAGGGGAATGAAATGAAGCTGCCCGTAGCGACGCTGGACCACGTGGTCATCAATGCCCGTGACGACATGGACCATGCGGCCGATGTCTATACGCGACTGGGCTTTTCGCTCACCGAACGCGGCTATCATTCGCTCGGTTCGATGAACCATCTCGCCATGTTCGGCACGGACTATCTCGAGCTGATCGCCATTCCGAAGAGCGCAACGTCGGGTCGCCTGGACCTGCTCACCTTCCCGTTCGGCCTCAACGGTCTCGTGTTCGGCGCGGAAGACTCGGCCGTCACCTACGAAGCGCTCGCCAAGGCGGGCGTCCCCGTCGACCCGCCCGTCGAGTTCACGCGCCCCGTGAAGGTCGGCGGCGAGACGCGCGATGCGCGCTTCCGCACGGTGCGCATGAAGGCCGGTGTCGTGCCGTACGGGCGCGTCTACTACTGTCATCACTTCACCCGCGACGTCGTATGGCGCGACGAGTGGCGTCATCATGCCAACGGTACGGTCGCCATCGTGCGCTTCCTGATCGTCGAGCCGGATCCCGCGGCGGCCTCGAAGCTCTATGCCGACATGTTCGGACCGGAAGCCGTGCGCGACATCAAGGGCGGCAAGTCCGTCGTGGTCAGCAATTCGCGCGTCGACATCGTGACCGAGGACGAGCTGAAGGCGCAGTTCGGCGATGCCGCGCCGGATGCCGAGGGCCGCAAGGCCTATATGGCGGGCCTCACTTTCCGCACGCTGTCGGCGGCGAAGGCGGCACGTGCCTTGCAGGCTGGCGGCATCAGTGGGGTGATTGCCGGAGAGGGCCGGGTCGTCGTGCCGGCGAAGCAGGCGTTGAACGCGGTGCTGGAGTTCATCGAATAGACTCGAGCACGATCGTCAGGGCTGCTGGGGAGCGGCCGAGAAGGGATTCGATGGAATATTACGATTGCTTCGCCGCAAGCTATGCCAATGCGCGCGCGAAGTTCCTGAAGGCGGCGACCGCGGCCCACGGTGAAGTGCGGTCGTTCCTGCACCCTGCGAAGAAGGCGCCGGACGGAGGCCCGCTGGCGATTGACGTCGCCTGCTTCGGCGACCGCAAGGCGGCGCGCCAGGGGCTGTTCGTGAGCGGCACGCACGGCCAGGAGGGCTTCTCGGGCTCGGCCGTACAGATCGGCTGGCTGAACGCGGGCGGTCCGGCGCGGCTGCCCGACGGCGTCGGCGTGGTGCTGGTGCACGGCCTCAATCCCTACGGCTTCGCGCACTTCACGCGCACGACCGAGAACAACGTCGACCTCAACCGCAACTTCATCGACCGCGATGCGGGCCCCGCGCCCGCCAATCCGCACTACGAGACGCTTCACGCCGATCTGCTGATCCGCGAATGGACCGACGCAGAGAACGATCGGGTCGCCGGCGTGCTCGACCGTTTTGCCGAAAGCAAGGGCCGCGACGTGCTGTTCGATACGCTGGCACGCGGCCAGTACGAGCACCCGGACGGGCTGATGTTCGGCGGCACGGACCGCGAATGGTCCAATCGCACTCTCGAAACCATCGTCGCCGAAACGCTGGCCGACGCCGAGCGCGTGGCCTTCATCGACAGGCACACCGGCATCGGCGAGTACGGCAAGCCGTTCTTCCTCTGCTTCAACGATCCCGCCGGCCCGCTGTTCGCGCGCGCCTGCGAGTGGTGGGGCAAGGACAATGTCGACGGCGTGCGGCCGCACGGCATGGAGCGGCCCAACTACACCGGCCTCGTCTTCCAGGGCGTGCAGCGCTTCCTCGGCAATCGCGACATGTGCGGCGCGGTGATCGAGTTCGGCACGCGCGGCGTCAACATGCGCCGCGTGCTGCGACTCGATCAGTGGCTGCGTCGCCAGCACGGACTCGACCCCGACATCCGCGCCACCCTGCAGGCCGACATGATGGACGCCTTCTGCCCCTTCGACGGCCAGTGGCGCAAGGACACGCTCGACTACGGGCTGAAGCTCACCGACCAGGCACTTGCGGGACTCGCATCATGGTGACGATCAAGTACGACAATCAGGGCGACGCGATCTCGCGCGACGTGCCGGCCGACAGCCTGGCGCTGATCGACGCGGGCGGCAACGGGACCGAACGCAGCTACACCTACGCCGACATCATTCGCCTCAGCGGCGCCGTGGCGCGCGGGCTTCTGAAGCGCGGCCTGCAGCGCGGCGACAGGGTCGCGATCCTCTCGGCCAACCGCGCCGAGTTCCTGCTGACCTTCCTCGGCACGATGCAGGCCGGCCTCGTCTCCGTTCCGGTGAACTACAAGCTGCCGGCCGAGACGGTCGCCTATGTCGTCGGAGACTGCGATGCCAGGCTGGTGATCGGCGACGATGCGCGGCTGCCGCTGGCGCCCGACAACGTGCCGAAGCTCTCCTTCGACCGGGACTTCGAGAGCCTGCTCGACGAGGGACCTTTCACGCCCGTGCCGATGAAGCCGGAGGAACCGGCGATGTTCCTCTACACGTCGGGCTCGACGGGCCGGCCCAAGGGCGTGGTGCTGTCGCACTATTCGCATCTCTGGGCGATCAGCCAGCGCGTGCGCCGGCCGGCGCCGATCGGCCAGCGCGCCCTCGTGGCCGCGCCGCTCTATCACATGAATGGTCTCGCGATGTGCCAGACCACCTTCTCGCACGGCGACACCGTGGTGCTGCTGCCGCAGTTCACGACCCGCGGCTACATCGAGGCGGCCGCGAAGCATCGTGTCGCTTTCCTGACCTCCGTCCCCACCATGATCGCGATGATGCTGCGCGAGCGCGAACTGCTGGCGAACAACGACCTCTCCGCCGTCGAGGCCGTCCGCATGGGCTCCGCGCCGATCACCCAGTCGCTGATCGACCAGGTTCGCGAGGTGTTTCCCAAGGCGGCCATCAGCAACGGCTACGGCACGACCGAGGCCGGCCCCGTCGTGTTCGGCCCGCATCCCGAGGGATTGCCCCAGCCGGAACTCTCGACCGGCTATCCGCATCCCGCCGTGCAGCTGCGCCTGGTGCGCGACGGCAAGGAAGTGCAGGACGAAGGCGCGCTGGAGATGAAGTGCGGCGCGCTGATGACGCACTACCACAAGCTGCCCGCCAAGACCGCCGAGGTGATGACGCCGGACGGCTACTACCGGACCAGCGACGTCTTCCGGCGCGACGAGAACGGCTTCTTCTATTTCGTGGGCCGGGTCGACGACATGTTCGTCTGTGGTGGCGAGAACATCTATCCCGGCGAGGTCGAGAAAATGCTCGAGCGGCATCCCGGCATCCACCAGGCCGCGGTGATTCCCGTTCCCGACGAACTCAAGGGCCACAAACCGATCGCCTTCGTCGTCAAGGCGGCCGGCGCCGATCTCGACGAGCAGGCGGTGAAGACTTATGCGCTGGCCAATGCGCCGGCCTACCAGCATCCGAGACGGGTGCTGTTCGTCGACGAGATGCCCCTCGCCGGCACCAACAAGATCGACAAACGCGTTCTCGCAAAGCAGATCCCAACCGGAGAAGTATAAAAATGAAAGCAGCCGTCGTCCGTGAACATGGTGGACCGGACCGCCTCGTCTTCGAAACCAGCTTCCCCGACCCGACGCCCGGCGAGGGCGACGTGATCGTCGCGGTGAAGGCCTCGTCGCTGAACTATCACGATGTCTTCACCCGCCGCGGCATGCCCGGCATCAAGGTTCCGATGCCCGCGATCATGGGCCTCGATGTCGCCGGCGAGATCGCCGAGGTCGGTCCCGGCGTCACCGGCTGGAAGAAGGGCGACCGGGTGCTGGTCGACCCGATCAACCGGGTCGAAGGCGGCCTGATGGGCGAGACGGTGCATGGCGGTCTGGCCGAACTGTGCAAGGCGCGCGCCCACCAGCTGATCAAGATCCCCGACGGCGTGAGCTACGCCGACGCCGCGGCACTTCCCGTCGCCTACGGCACGGCGCTGCGCATGATGGTCACCAACGGCCACATCGCGAAGGGCGAGAAGGTCCTTATCCTGGGCGCCTCGGGTGGCGTCGGCGTCTGCTGCCTGCAGCTCGCCAAGCTCGCCGGCTGCGAAGTGATCGCCTGCGCCGGCACCGATGCCAAGGCCAAGCGCCTGGCCGAACTCGGCGCCGACAAGACGATCAACTACGTCGAGAAGGATTTCATGAAGGAAGCCTGGGCGATGTACGGCAAGCCGACGCGCCGCGGCTCGCTCAGCCATCAGGGTATCGATGTCGTTGTGAACTATACCGGCGGCGACACCTGGGTGCCGTCGTTGAAGACGCTCAAGGTCGGCGGACGTCTGCTGACCTGCGGTGCCACCGCCGGCTATGCGCCGACCGAGGACATCCGCTTCATCTGGACCTTCGAGCTCAAGATCCTGGGTTCCAATGGCTGGATGCGCACCGACATCGAGAAGCTTCTGGAGCTGGTGCAGAGCGGCAAGCTCAAGGTGCTGGTCGACAAGATCTACCCGCTCGCCGAGGCGCGCGAGGCGCTGCGCGTGATCGAGGACCGCGAAGTGTTCGGCAAGATCGTGGTGGCGCCATGAGCGACAAGCTCCAGCCGCTGACTCCGGAGGAGATGCAGGCGCAGCTCGACCGCTCGCCCTTCATCGCCTTTCTCGGCCTGAAAGTGATCGCAGCCGATCCCGCGAAGGAGGAGGTCACCATGACCTGCTCCATGCGGCCGGAATTCGAGCGCGGCGCCGGCACGGGCCAGTGGCACGGCGGCCCGCTTGCGGCGATCATCGACACGGTCGGCGACTATGCGCTGATCATGGCGCTGCGCCGCCCCCTGCCGACCATCAACTTCCGCGTCGACTATCTCCGACCCGCCATCAAGACATCGCTCATCACGACGGCGCGGGTGCGCCGCGCCGGCAAGAGCGTGGGCGTCGTCGATGTCGACGTGTTCAACGAACAGAAGGCTCTCCTCGCCGTGGGCCGTGCGACCTATTCGACGCTGCAGGCTTAGACCACACGGTATGAAGTTTGCTTCGTCTGCCTTGGGGATTGGGGAACGGAGGGTGTCATGACGATCAAGGTTTCACGCCGCGTGTTTGGCGCGGGTGTCTTGGCGACCGGTATGGTCGGCACGTCCAGGGGATCGTTTGCGCAGGGCACGCCCAAGCGGGGCGGCACCTTGGTGGCGACCTGGGGCGGCGGCGAGCCGCAGGCCTGCTACGTGCCGGCCGGCGGCGGCTCGAGCCCGACCTTTTCTTCGTCCAAGCTGTTCGAGCGGCTCGCCTTGAGGAGAATGGACGGCAAGTTCGAGGGCGTGCTGGCCGAGTCGTGGAAGCCGTCTGCCGACTTCAAGTCCTATGCGGTGAAGATCCGCAAGGGCGTGAAGTTCCATGACGGCAAGGACATGACCGTCGACGACGTCGTCTATTCCGTCGGCGAGATCTGGAAGAAGTATGCCGCGGCCTCGGCGCTCACCGACTTCGCGGGCATCGAGGCGCCCGACGCCGAGACGGTCGTCTTCAAGTACAACAATCCGACGCCGGAATTCTTCTTCGCGTCGACGCTCTGCGGCACCGTCTCCTACATCCTGCCCAAGCACATCTATGCCGGCAGCGACCCCGTCACCAATGCCGCCAACAACGCGCCGATCGCAACCGGCCCGTGGAAGTTCAAGGAGTGGGTGCGCGGCAGTCACTTCGAGTACGTGAAGAACGAGAACTACTGGAAGAAGGACGAACCCTATCTCGACCGTTTGATCATCCGCTACGTGCGCGATCCGGCGGGCCGCGCTGCGGCGATGGAAGCGGGCGACATCCATATCGGCGTGTTCAATCCCGTCGCACCGCCCGACATCAAGCGCCTCACGGGAACCGGCAAGTTCGTGGCCACGCCCAAGGGCTATGAGGAAGCGGTCTGGTCGACGACGCTTGAGTGCAACATGCGCAATCCGGTCTTCGCCAAGCGCGAGGTCAGGCAGGCGATGTTCCACGCCGTCAATCGCGAGTTCATCGCCAAGACGGTCTATTACGGCTACGCGCGGCCGGGCACGAGCCCGATCTACTCTCCCAACAAGGAGTTCTACACCGCCGACACGTTCAAGACCGGCTTCGATCCGAAGAAGGCGGCCGCCCTGCTCGATGCGGCCGGCTTCCCGAAGAAGGCCGACGGCAAGCGCTTCACCCTGAACCTGCTTTCGGCGGGCTGGTTCCAGGAGAACGGCAAGGTCGGCGCCTATGTGAAGCAGGCGCTCGAGGATGTCGGCGTCGGCATCAACCTCACGGTCCCCGATCGCCCGACATCCCTCAAGCGCATCTACACCGACTACGATTACGACCTGGCGATCTCCAACCAGGCCAATCCGTCGGAGCCGGTGCCGTCGACCACGCAATACTTCACGACCGACGGCATCTTGAAGGGCGTGCCGTTCCGCAACGCCTCGGGCTATTCCAATCCCGACGTCGACAAGCTGGTCGCCAGCATCAAGGTCGAAACCGACCCGACCAAGCGCAAGGCGCTGGTCGTCGAGTTCCAGAAGATCATCGCGCAGGAAGCCCCGCTCCTGCCGCTCGTCGAACTGGAGTCGATCACCCTGGCCAGCACCAAGGTGCAGAACCACTCGAACGACCCGAACTTCCTCGCGGCAAGCTGGGGAGACCTATGGCTGGCGAGCTAGTCTCGCCGACGCCCGCCCTTCGCGGCTCCGCACGCCGCACGGCGGCGCTGCGGCTGCTGCGGCGACGGCTGATCCAGGCCGTACCGCTGATGCTGGGCGTGGTGGTGATCAACTTCTGCCTGATCCAGATGGCGCCGGGCAGCTTCCTCGAGCTGATGACGGCCGAGAACCAGGTGAGCGATCCGGCGACGGTCGAGCTGCTGCGCAAGACCTACGGGCTGGAAGATCCCGTGTGGATGCAGCTGCTGAAATACATCTGGGCGCTGCTGCACTTCGACTTCGGCTTCTCCTATCGCCAGAACATGCCGGTCATCCAGGCGATCTGGATCCACCTGCCGGCGACGATCCTGCTCATGGTGTCGAGCATTACCCTCGCGGTCACGATCGGCGTGGCGGCGGGCGTCGTGGCCTCGATGAAGGTCCGCACCTTCTGGGACAGCCTGGTCTCGATCGCCGCCATGTTCTTCTACGCCGCGCCCAGCTTCTGGCTCGGCATCATGATGATCGTGCTCTTTTCGGTGAAGCTCGGCTGGCTGCCGGTCGGCGGCATGATGAAGATCGGCGGGACCGGTGGCGTGCTGGAGATCCTGCATCACCTGATCCTGCCGACGTTGGCATTGGGCCTGTTCTATGCCGCGATCTACACCCGCGTCATGCGCTCCTCGATGCTGGAGGTCGCGCAGCTCGACTTCGTGCGCACGGCGCGTGCCAAGGGCCTCAGCCGCAACAAGGTCACGATCCACCATGTGCTGCGCAACGCGCTGCTGCCGGTGGTGACGATCCTGGGCGTGCAGATGGGCACCGTGCTGGCCGGCAGCGTCGTGATCGAGAGCGTGTTCAGCTGGCCGGGCGTCGGCTCGCTGCTGTTCGACAGCGTGAGCTCGCGCAACTATCCGGTCGTGCTCGGCATCATGGTGCTGGGCTCGCTGGTCGTCATCGCGGCCAACATCGCGGTCGACCTCGTCTACATGTGGCTCGACCCGCGCATCGAGATCCGCTGATGCAACGCTTTGAGTTCCCCCGCTTCGAGTTTGTCGGCCGCTTCGCCCGCAACCGCGGCGCCCTGGTCGGCGCCTGCCTGATCCTGGTCGTCGCGTTGATGGCTATCTTCGCCTCGGTGTTCTTCCCGACCGATCCGCTCCGGATCGTTGGCCTGCCCGAATTGTGGCCCGGTGAGGACCCGGAATTCCCCCTGGGCACCGATTCGCTGGGCCGCGACATCCTCTCGATGATCGTCCACGGCGCGCGCGCGACCCTGCTGATCGGGCTCTTCGCCTCGGCGGTCGCCACGATCATCGGTGTCGGCGTCGGTGCGATCGCCGGCTATTTCGGCGGCTGGGTCGACGAGGTCTCGATGCGGGCAGCCGAGCTGTTCCAGACCATTCCGAACCTGATCTTCGTGCTCACCATCGTGGTGATCCTGGGTTCGACCCTGACCAATATCGTGATCGCCATCGGCATCGTGAGCTGGACGCCGATCGCGCGCATGACCCGGGCGGAGTTCCTGTCGCTGCGCGATCGCGAGTTCGTTCAGGCCTGCCGTTCGATGGGCATGAGCGACTTTCGGATCATCGTCTCGGAGATCCTGCCCAACGCCCTGCCGCCGGTGATCGTGTTGTCCTCCCTGGTCGTGGCGGGCGCCATCCTGTTCGAATCGGCCGTCTCCTTTCTCGGCCTGGGCGATCCCAACGTCGCGAGCTGGGGCCGGCTGGTCGGCGACGGGCGGCAGCTCATCCGCAGTTCCTGGTACATCTGCGCCATCCCGGGCATCGCGATCATGATCACCGTGCTCTGCCTCAACCTGGTGGGCGACGGGCTGAACGACGCGCTCAATCCGAAGCTGAGGGACCGGTGATGGGCGGCTCGGCTCTCCCTCTCGAAATCACCGACCTCCGCACCACGCTCTTCACCCGCCGCGGCGAGATGAAGGCGGTCGACGGGCTCAGCCTCACCGTCGGCGCCGGCGAGACCGTGGCGCTGGTGGGCGAATCCGGCTGCGGAAAGTCGCTGTCGGCGCTCTCGATCATGCGCCTGCTGCCCGATCCGCCGGCGCGCATCGTCGGCGGCCAGGTCAAGCTCAACGGCCGGGACATCGTGCCCCTGCCCGAGGAGACCATGCTCGGCATCCGCGGCAAGGAGATCGGCATGATCTTCCAGGACCCGCTCAGCTCGCTGAACCCGGTCGCCACGGTCGAGAAGCAGATCGTCGAAGTTCTGATGACCCATACCGAGCTCGGCCGCGGCCAGGCGAGGGTGCGGGCGCACGAGCTGCTGGAGCTGGTCGGCATGCCCGACGCGGCGCGCCGCCTCGACGCCTACCCGCACCAGCTCTCCGGTGGCATGTGCCAGAGGGTGATCATCGCCATGGCGATCGCCTGCAGCCCGTCGGTGCTGATCGCCGACGAGCCGACCACGGCGCTCGACGTCACGGTGCAGGCGCAGGTGCTGGCGCTCCTGAAGAAACTTCAGGCCGATGCCGGCATGGCGATGATCTTCATCACCCACGATCTCGGCGTCGTCGCCGAGACCGCCGACCGGGTGGTCGTCATGTATGCCGGCCGCAAGGTCGAGGAAGCCTCGGTCGACGAGCTGTTCGAGAGCCCGCTGCATCCCTATACGGTGGGCCTGATCGGGGCGACGCCTACACCGGGAGCCGCGCGTGCCGAGCGGCTGGCCGACATTCCCGGCATGGTGCCGCCGCTCAATGCCCTGCCCCAGGGCTGCGCCTTCGCGCCGCGCTGCAAGCGGGTGATGGACCGCTGCCTGACCGAGAAGCCCAACCTCACGGTTCCCGGCGCGGGCCGCCTCGTCGCCTGCTTCGCGGCGGAAGGGGGCTGACCATGTCGTTGCTCTCCCTGCGCGACGTGCGCGTCCAGTTCAACACCGCGGGCGGCGTCGTGCGTGCCGTGAACGGCGTCAGCCTCGACCTCGCGGTCGGCGAGACGCTGGGCCTCGTGGGCGAATCCGGCTGCGGCAAGTCCACCCTGGGCAAGGCTATCATGAAGCTGGTGCCCGTCGCCGGCGGCGAGATCGTGGTCGAGGGCGTCGACATCGCACCGCTCAACCGCGAGCAGCTCACCGAGATGCGCCGCAAGGTGCAGATGATCTTCCAGGACCCG
This sequence comes from Reyranella sp., assembly GCF_004297265.1. GTDB lineage: Bacteria > Pseudomonadota > Alphaproteobacteria > Reyranellales > Reyranellaceae > Reyranella. Next base: position 107,626 of record NZ_SCUT01000028.1, on the reverse strand, counting down.
TATGGATCGCTGAACCCGCGCTCGACGGTCGGCCGCTCGGTGGCACAGCCGCTGGTGCTGGCCGGCTGGAAGGCCGACGCGACGGCTGAGCGGGTCGAGACCTTACTGCGCTGGGTCGGCCTGCCGAGCGACGCCAAGCAGCGCTACCCGCACGAATTCTCCGGCGGCCAGCGCCAGCGCATCGGCATCGCCCGCGCCCTGGCGCTTAGCCCCAAACTCATCATCTGCGACGAGCCGGTCTCGGCGCTCGACGTCTCGGTGCGCGCCCAGGTGATCAATCTCCTCGAGGATCTGAAGAGCCAGTTCGGCGTCTCCTACCTCTTCATCAGCCACGATCTCAGCGTCGTCGAGCACATCGCCGACCGGGTGGCGGTGATGTATCTCGGCATGCTGTTCGAGATCGGCGGCCGCGACCAGATCTGGAAGAGCCCGCAACACCCCTACACGAAGGCCCTGCTGGCCGCCGCGCCGATCGCCAACCCGAAGCTCGCCCGCGCCCGCCAGCGCACGGTCCTGCAGGGCGAGCTGCCCAGCCCGCTCAACCCACCGCCCGGCTGCCCCTTCAACTCCCGCTGTCCGATGGCCCAGGACCGCTGCCGGGTCGAGAAGCCGGTACTGCGGCCGGTTAGCAACGGCGCGCAGGCGGCGTGCCATTTCGTCTGATTTGGCTATGATCCGGGCCATGAGACTGCCCGTAGCCTTGTCCGCCCTGTCGGCCGCCCTGCTCTGCGCCGTTGCGCTTCCCGGGGCCGCCTCCGCCCAGACCATGCAGTTTGCCTGCCCCGACCCGGGCACGACCTTCACCTACGACAGCGGGGTCAAGGTCGTGGCCCGCAGCCGCGACGGCATGGACTGCATCATGGACCGCGTCGGCGGGAAGCCCTTCAAGCTGCGCGCGCTGCTGTTCGACAATCCCTCGGCCGACGGCGCCGACCTCACCGCCTACATCGCCGCCCTTCGGCCGGAGCGCCTGTGGCCGCTCGAAGTCGGCAAGAAGATCGAGGCGAGCTACAAGATCGGCAGCGGCACCTGGACCTACCAGCTCGCGGTGGCGCGCTATGAGCGGCGCACCGGGCCGGGCGACAAGATGATCGACACGTTCCTGATCGAGATGAACGAGACCGGCGACAAGGGTCAGCGCACGATCTCTCGCTGGTGGATCTCCCCCGCCGACAAGTTCGCCATCCGCTACGATTTCAGCGACGGCGCCGGCAAGGCCAACCGCGCGGTCGTGACCGAGGTCACGCGGTAGAGCGCTGGCTTACTTCCGCCAGTACGTCTGGGCTTGCACGTTCGAGCCGGGACCGACATAGGCCCGGATGAACAGGTCGCCTTCCGGCTTGCATTGGGCATTATTGACGCCGCGAATTTTCTCGGTGCACAGAAGACAATCCGGGCAGTCCGCAACCGGGCGGGGCGAGCAATCGTACCCCGAGTAGGTGAGTTGCTGCCGTCCCTTCGATTCGATGACCCCACGAAGGTAAGAGGCCATTCGAGTGTTGTCGATCCAGGTATTGGCCGGCAGCGTGTAATGAAAGGGGCCAGTCACCCGGGTTTTGGTGGAAGCTTGCTCGATATTATCGCAGAAAAACGTACAGCCACCGATAGCGAGCAAGAAAGCAAGGACAGACGCAAGACGACATTGGAAGAATCTCGGCATGCCGCACCTCGTTGTGAAAGCGCAGCATGCCGGGCATTCATTTTCGTTCCACCAATCTATGGTTGCAATCAGACCAAGGCATCACGGAGCGTCTCTCACCGGGAAGACCGGCGGCGCCACGTAACGCTTGTACTTCGGATCGAGCAGGTCACGCTTCCACCCGGAGAAGCGGCGGCTCTCGTCTTGCTCCTTCAGAACGCGATCGGCGGCAGCCTCCACCCCCATGGCCTTGGCGATCGTGTAGGCGACCGAATTGCTGTTCTGGATCTGGCCACCGTCGGTGCCAAGCTCGTACGATGGGTCATACGCTTTGTAGTCGAGGTCTCGCTCCGTGATAGCTGAAGCCGCTTCGGCACCTTTCGCCCAGATTTTCTCGATTTCTTCCCTGCTGCCGGACTTCACTACTCCGACAGATTTCGTATCCCCGAGCGTATCTGGATTGGATTCCGTGCCCCGCAGGTGAGCTCCATCGGTTGCCAGCATCTGCCGTTTGTCCGTATGCCTTGAATGACCAAAGCCATGAAGTTCACTGACTATCTGGCCCTTATGGACAAGCGCCAGAAAGGCATGCCCGCGATGGGCAATCGGTCGCTGCCTCAGTTCGATCTGCCAGTCTCCTTCCTGGTTGGGATACATGATCTCGGCGGCCCTACGGTCGGTCATCGTTCTTTCCTTCGGAATGGTTACGAGGCATGCCAAGCGAAGGCTTCGGCTCCACGCGCGCCGAACTTTCCGCAATGAGCGGAGGCGCGTGCGACGAGACCGTTCGCGGTTGGCGTTTTCCTAGAGTGCTGGCACTGCCGGCACGACGTGCTTCGAACGAAGCAGCACAACCCCATCATCGATAAGGGGGCTGACCTTTTAAACGCTGAAGACTGATCGTGACCGGGCAGACACGGCCGACGCATTGCGTCGAAACCTGCGGGTAGTATAGCAGATTTCTGCTCAATCTCAATTTTGCGCTACACCACCGAACCTGGATCGGTGTTGGCGCCGCAGATCAACGTCGCGACACGCTCGCCCGGCGCGGGACGATAGGCGCCGGCGCGCAGCGCGGCGAGGCCGGTTGCGCCGGCCGGTTCGGCGACGATGCGAAGCTCGTCCCACAGCGCGCGCTGCGTCTCACGCACGGCCTCGTCGGTGACGAGCACGGAGTCGCGGACTAGCATGCGGGCGACCTCGAAGTTGGGCGTGCCGATGCGGCTGGCGCCCAGCGCGTCGGCGGCGATGCCGGAGATCGCGACGTCGACCGGCTTCCCGGCCTTCAGCGCCTCGTGCAGGGTCGGCGTGCCCTCGGTCTCGACGGCGACTATCTTCTTCACCGAGCCGATCGCGGCGGCGCAGCCGGCGATCAGGCCTCCACCGCCGACGGCGATCAGCAGCGTGTCGAACTCGGCCTGCTCGGCGAATTCCAGCGCGACGCTGCCGGCGCCCGCGAACACGACCTCGTCCTCATAGGCTGGCACGATCAGCGCGCCGGTCTCCGCGGCGCGCGCTTCGGAGGCGGCGCGGGCTTCGGCATACACAGCGCCGATCTGGTTCACGACCGCGCCGTAGCTGCGCAGCCGCGCCACCTTGGCCGGCGCGGCGATGGTCGGCACGAAGATCTCGGCCTTGTGGCCCAGGGCGCGCGCGGCATAGGCCGCTGCGGCACCGTGATTGCCGCCTGACGCCGCGACAATGCCGGCCGCCGGCACCTTCGAGGCGAGCAGCTTGTGGAACGCGCCGCGTCCCTTGAACGAGCCGCTGACCTGCAATGATTCGAGCTTCAGCGCCAGCGATACCGTCACGCTGAGCGAGCCGGCAGGGAGTTCGATGACCGGCGTGCGACGCACATGCGGCCGGATCAGGCCCCAGGCGGCCTCGACGTTGGAACGGGAGATCATGCGGCCTCTTCGCTTCTCCTCCCCCGTCAGCGGGGGAGATGTCCCCGAAGGGGACGGAGGGGTCATAGGCAGAGAGGCATCAATGACCCCTCCGCCCCGTAAGACGGGGCACCTCCCCATTTGAATGGGGAGGCGTTTACTTCCGGCAGGCCGGGACGTGCCGCAGGTAGTAGTCGAAGTCGGGGGTGCTGGCGCGCGGGTCCTTGGCTTCTTCGTCGTAGCGTCTGAGCCGCACCGCTTCGGCGTGATACGGATTGGCGCGGAAGGCGTCGACCTCGTCGGGCGACATCAGGCCACCCTGCAGCTCCAGGCTGCGCACCGAGTCGGGCGCCAGCTTGCCGAAATAGTCGGACTCGACGGTGCAGAGATAGCGCTTCGCCGTCACATGCAGGCGAACCGGCTCGCTGACCGCGGGCTCGAAACGCTCGGCCAGCCATTGCGCGCCCAGCTCCTCATGAACGTCGTCGACGCCCTGCGAGGCCGGGTCTTCGCCAAGCCCGTGGATCATGTGTCCGACATCGTGCAGCAGCGAGGCCAGCACGGTCGCCGGCGGCGCACCGTCGGCCTCGGCCAGCGCCGCCGCCTGCAGCGCGTGCTGAAGCTGGTTGATGTCGGAGAGGCCGTAACGCCGCGTGGCTCGGCCGGCGAAGATTTCCAGGAGTTCCTGGCGCAGTGGATCGCTCATGCACTCTTTTTACCATGAACCGGGGCGAAGCCGGGAATCATGGAAAGCGCCTGCTTCAAAGGGTCCGACTGCCACGCGCGCGTAACAAAATCGCCATGCATGTCGAGTCCGCCCGTCGGCCCCAGGAAGCAGGCGGTGCCCGGTGTCAGCGCTTTCGGAACAGTGCGAGTAGAGGTAATGCGGCGCTTGGCCAGCAGCCCCTGAAGGGTGGCGTTCTCGTCTTTGGTCGAATCGGTGAAGGCACTCAGCAGGAACGCCTGCCGGCGGCGGGCGGCGAACCAGGCAGCGAACTTGTCCTCGTCGCCGTAGAGCGCATCCAGCAGGATCAGCCCGTTCACGCGATGGTTGGCGCCGCCGCGCTCCAGCGCATAGGCCGCCGACAGGTAGCCGCCGCTATAGGCGGCGATCGTCACCGGCGCGAGGTTCAGGCCACGGCCGGCGCTGCGGTTGCCGTAGAGACGCATCAGCCGTTCCGCCGCCTCGTCGACATATCTGGCGAAATGTCCGCCGCGCCAAAAATTGCCGGCGCTCGAATCCAGGGCATCGTAGGCGAGCTGCGGCGCCACCAGGGCGATGTTCTTCCCCGACTCGTCGACCTGTCGCGGCACGGCCTGGCGCAGCACCACGTCGCGCTCCAGGGTGGCGCCCTGACCGTGGAGGAAGAGCAGGATCAGCACCGGTCGCGCCGGATCGAAGCCCTGTGGCAGGTAGAGCAGCGAACGACGATCACTGTAGGCCACGTCTTCCCAGTAGACGTCGCCGCGGCCAGTCGTATGACCGCGCCGCTTGCCGTCGCGCGCGTCGAGGAACGGCTTGGTCGTGTCCGGGATGAAGCCACGATAGGGAAAGGGCGAGGCGTCGAAGGCCGCGAGCTGCGTCTTAGGTTCTTTCAGGCCAAGCGGCGGCGCGGCCGGAGCAGGCTTCGCGGCATGCACCGGAGCGGTCTTCGCGGCAGGCTTGGGGGCCTGCCGCTTGCTGGGCTTCTTGGGCTTCTTCGGCTGGGCGTGCGCGGCGGTCGGCATCAGGAGAGCCCCCAGCAGCAGCGCCCGCCGCTTCACGCGACGGCGGACCGCGCTCCCCCCGTCGCCCGGGGCTGGAGCGGCATGATAACGGAGAAGAAGGCCGGCAGCGCGATCAGATAGGCGAAGGCACCGACCAGCACCACGGCCGGCAGGCCGAAGCTGGTCGCCACGATCGGCACCAGCGCGGCGCCGATCACCGAGAAGCAGCCGTTGATGCCCCAGGCCCACAGGAACATGTGATCCTTGCCGAGGCGGCCGAGCATCGTCATCGCGGTCGGCATGGGGAAGCCCATGAGGAAAGCCGGCGGGAACACGATCAGCAGGCAGAGCAGGATGCGCAGCGCGTAGGGCAGCGTGCCGATCCAGTCGAGCGCATAGTCGATGGTGAAGGCATAGGTCGCCAGGATCGCGAAGATCGCCAGGAAGACCTTGGGCATGAAGCTACGCGCCCGATCGAGGAAGCGTTCGGAGAAGAAGCTGCCCATGCCGGAGAAGACCAGCATGCCGGTGATCAGCACGGAGGCCGAGACCGTGGCGTTGGAGAGGGCCAGGATGAAGTGGGAGATCATGCCCACCTCGACGATGATGTAGCCGAGCCCCAGGCAGAGGAAATAGAGCATCGTGCCGGCCTTGCCAGGGTAGCGGCTGAAGATCGTGCGCCAGCCGAACACGACCGGGAACAGCACGAGGGTCAGCGCGAAGACCGTGGCGATGCCGAGCGTCGCCCACAGAAGCAGGTAGCCCCACTCGTCCTGCACCAGCTCGAGCCGGTCGGTGAACTTCAGCAGGTCGGGCACCTTGATGTAGGCGGCGAAGTACGGCTGGTGGTTGGTCAGGATGCGGGTGTCGAAGACATATTCGTCCGCAACCTTCTGCCAGCCGCCCTCGAGCAGATAATGCCAGGCGAGACGGCCGAGCACGGTTGCCGGTACGACCGGCGCGGGCGGCGGGCCGTCGACCTTGGCTTCGGTCGCCCCGGGCGCTCCCCCTGTACTCACTCCGGGGGGCGGCTTGTCGTTGGGCTCCGTCTCCGCGGGCGCCGTGGGATCGACGGCTTGGCCCGCGAAGAAGAACTGGTCGCGATAGTCCTGCAGGATCTGCTTCAGGTCGGCCGTATCGACCTTGAAGCCGGGATAGTAGATCTCGTCGAACGACATCGCCTTGGTGTGGGCGTTGAGCAGCTCGATCTCCGCCGGCGAGAAGCCGTCGCGCTTGTAGAGCACGGTGGCGGTCGAGAGATAGGACGAGACGACGTAGAATTTCTGCGCGATGTCCTTGCCGCCGTCCACGTCCCGTGCGGCGGCGGCCATCGTGGCATAGAGCTTCAGCACCGACTTGGGCGGCTCTTCCTTGTTCCACAAGGTCACCGACAGGACGCCGCCCGGCGTCAGCGCGCGCATGTAGGCGCTCATCGCCTCGCGGCTGTAGGAATACTTCTCGACGATCGAGAAGCCGCCTGGGCTCGACAGGCCGGCCGAATCGGCCAGCGACAGGTCGATCACGTCGTAGCGGTTCTTGGTATGCGCGACATAGAGACGGCCGTCATAGTCAACGACGTTGACCTTCGGGTTGTTCAGGATGTCGCCAGTGAAGTCGCGCAGGAACTTGTCCTCGCGGAAGGCGGTCAGCAGCGCGGGATTGCCCTCGGCCACCGTCACCTGGCTGGAGCCCGACTTCAGCGCCACCGCCGTCGAGATGCCGCCGCCGAACTGGACCACGAAGGTCTTGGGGTCCTTCTTCAGCAGGTACGGATAGTACATCGGCAGGTACTTGAAGTACGCCGTCTCGTCGGCCGGCAGGTCCTTGATGATGCCGGCGGGGCCTTCGGAATCGATATAGAGGCCGAGATAGGCGTTGGACGGCATCTTCTTCAGGTTGAAGGCCGCGTTGTCGGACTGGCCCGGCGCGAAATGCAGGTAGGAGCTGGAATAGACCTCGATGTAGCCGAACGGCGAGGCGCGCTCGTAGACGCGCACGGCATCGGGGAACTTGCGGGCGTAGGAGACGCCCTTGTAGTCGGACACGGCGAGCTTCGGCACGCTCAGGAGCTGCGGCGCCAGATGGTGCACGGCCGCCGACAGGATCGCGACGACGACGATGGCCGCGGTGCCGCGGCGATCGCCCAGCGCCACGAACCACAGGATGCCGCCGGCCAGCCACAGGAGCAGCGGCGCCATGATGAGGTCGTCGGGCCGCCAGGCATACATCGCCAACAGCACGGTGAGGCCGCACAGGCCCGAGCCGACGAGATCGGCGAAGTAGACGCGGTTGAAGGTCTTCTGCGCCTTCAGGAAGATGACGCCGAGATACAGCGCCCCCGCGAGGAACGGCAGGAAATAGAGCACGAAGTTGGCGAACAGCCGCCACTTCTGCATCGGGTCGGAGATCAGGAAGATCGCGTTGAACGGGACCTGCTGGGCGGCGAGGTTGCACACCACCATCAGCGGCCCGAAGGCCAGCAGCGCGCCCTTCACGGAGCCGATCCAGTGACGCTCGAACCAGCTCTTGCCGACGCACATCACGGCGCTGGTGAGACCGAAGCCGAACATGGCGAGGCTCACCACCAGCGAGCCGAAATGGGCCCAGCTGCCGACGGAGAACACGCGCATGATGCCGATCTGCAGCGCGATGATGCTGCCGGCGACCAGGCCTACGGACAGATAGAAAGCGAGCGGCGGGCGATGATCGAGATCGACCGTGATGGACAAGGGGGATCTCCGTTGTTTTTGTTGGATCGCTTTGTGCGATCTCTAGAGGGGACGACCTTCGGCCGTTCCGATCTTGATTGTCATCCCGAGGCCGCAGGCCGAGGGACCTTTGCTGTGCGCGAAAGGTCCCTCACTTCGCTCGGGATGACACCGGTACCGAGACGCCGTCCACACAACCTTTAGCGGTTGTGCGTGCCGACGATCTTGTCGCCTTCGAGCTTGGTGAAGGGCACGAACGGCACGATCTTGCCGCCGTAGATGTCCTCGCGGCTCGTCGTGATGGACCCGTCGGCAGCCTGCGTCTTGGTCACCTTGAGCACGCGCTGCGCGCCCGGCGGGCCGACCGGGATCACCATCAGGCCGCCCGACTTGAGCTGCTGCAGCAGCGGCGGCGGCACGTGGTCGATGCCGCAGGTCACGATGATCTTGTCGAACGGACCGGCTTCCTCCCAACCGTAGAAGCCGTCGGCGGTCTTGGCCTTGATGTGCTTGAACTCGGTGTAGCCCTTGTCGATCAGCTTGTCATACAGGCCGCGCGTGCGCTGGGCGAGCGGCGCGATGATCTCGATCGTGTAGGCGTTCTCGGTCAGGTTGGCGATGTACGCCGACTGCACACCCGAACCGGTGCCGATCTCGAGCACCTTCTCGCCGCGCTTGACGTCGATGACGTTGGTCATGCGGCCCTGGACATGCGGGCCGGACATGGTCACGCCATAGCCGATGTCGAGGAAGGCGTGCTCATAGGCGCGCTTGGCGATCGCCGGGCTGATCGCCGAGAATTCCTCGCGCGGGGTGAGCAGGAAGGCACGCATGGTCGCCTGGCCCCAGATGTCCTTGTTCTTGATCAGCGCCTGGAAGCGATCCCAACGCTGGCCAAGGAACACCGGGTCCTCGCCGCGGGCCTTGCCCCAGGCGATGAAATTCTCGCGCGAATCCATCGGCGGGTTCAGATCCCAGCTGTAGGGCTTGATCGTGGCAGCGATGGCCGGGGCGGCCAGGGCACCGGCGGCGAGCGCAACCGAGCCGGAGACGAAGGTACGTCTCTTCAAGATATTCCTCCTTGGCGCGGACACATTGAGAGAGGGAGAAACCGCCGGAAAAGCCCGGCGATTCGAGGCGGCCGCACGTCAAATAGATACGGGAATTGTGGCGGATTTGCCAGCGCGGCCATGCTAGGGGATCGGTAACAAATACGAATCACGGGAGGAATCATGAGCCGTAATTTGTCCCGCCGCGCCGCCTTGGGCGCCGCGGCCGCCCTGCCTGCGGCCGCCCTGCTGCCCCGGGGAGTGCAGGCCCAGGCCGCGTGGAAGCCGACGCAGAACGTGCGCATGGTCGTCCCGGCGGCGCCGGGCGGCACCACCGACATCGCGGCCCGCCTGCTGGCCGCCTACCTCACCGAGGCCTGGGGCCAGTCCTGCGTCGTCGACAACAAGTCGGGCGCGGGCGGCGTCATCGGCTCGACCGAGGTCGTCAAGGCGGCTCCCGACGGCAACACGATCCTGATGGGCAACATCGGGCCGCAGTCGATCGCCTACTCGCTCTACCGCAACATGCCCTACACGCCAGCCAGCCTGATCCCGGTGTCCAACGCCATCACCGCCCCCAACGTGCTGGTCGTCCACCCATCGGTACCGGCCAAGACGGTGCCCGAGTTCGTAGCCTGGCTGAAGGCCCAGAACGGCAAGGCCTCCTATGCCTCGTCCGGCACCGGCCAGTCGCCCCATCTCTGCGGCGCCTGGTTCTTGCAGCTCACGGGCACGAAGGCCGAGCATATCCCCTATCGCGGCGCGGCGCCGGCGCTCAACGACCTGACGGCCGGAGTCACCCAGTTCTTCTTCGACAATCTCACGACCGCGATCGAGTTCGTGCGCGCGGGCAAGCTCAGGGCGCTCGGCCTCACCTCGGCGCAGCGCAACCCGCTCACCCCCGATCTGGTTCCGATCTGCGAGACCATGCCGGAGCTGAAGCCGTTCGACGTCTCGACCTGGTTCGGCGTGTTCCTGCCGGCCAACACGCCCAAACCCATCGTCGATTCGCTCAACGCCCAGATGAAGGCGTGGCTCGCCGACCCGAAGACCCTGGAGCGCATCAAGACCATGGCGGGCTTCCCCGCCTACGGCACGCCCGAGCAGTTCAACGCCTTCGTCAACGCGCAGATCGCGCAATGGAAGGGCGTCATCGACAAGGAAGGCCTGAAGCTCGACGTGAACTGAGGCTCACATGATCTGGTTCACGACGCCGCCATCGACGCGCATGGCGGCGCCGGAGGTGCCGGACGCGGCTTCGCTGCAGAGATAGACGCCCAGCGCCGCCACCTCCTCCGGGGAGGTGAAGCGGCGGATCAGCGTGGTCGGCCGGAAGTCGCGCAGGAAGCCGGCCTCGATCTCTGCCACACTCACGCCCGAGGCCGCAGCCCGCTCCGCACGCATCCGGTCGGTATTTTCGGTGTGGGTCGGGCCGGGCAGCAAGGCGTTCACCGTGACCCCCGTGCCCGCCAGTTCCATGGCGAAGCCGCGCGACAGGGAAAGCTGCGCGGTCTTCGTCATGCCGTAGTGGATCATCTCCCTGGGAATGTTCAGCGCCGATTCGCTGGAGACGAAGACGACACGGCCCCAGCCCCGTCCGGCCATTCCAGGCGCGTAGTGGCGCGTGAAGCGCACACCACTCATGACGTTGACCTCGAAGAAGCGCTGCCATTCGCCGTCGTCGATCTCGAAGGCCGGCTTGCGGCCATAGATTCCGAGATTGTTCACCAGGATGTCGATCTGCGGCACCTTGCCGAACACGACTGCGGCGCCCTCTGCCGTGGCGCAATCCGCGGCGATGCCCGTGGCCTTGGCTTCCGGCACGGCTTCCTTCAGCCGCCTCAACGCGTCGTCGACGCCCGCCCGCCCGCGGCCCGTGATCACCACGCTCGCCCCTTCTGCGGCGAGACCTTTGGCGATGGCGTATCCGATGCCGGCCGTCGAGCCGGTGACAAGCGCATGCTTGTTGGCAAGTCCCAGATCCATGGCATTTCCTTCCTCAGGGCCGTCCCATGAGATGCGATGTTCCCTTCAGCCGATAGCCGAGGCGCTCATAGAAAGCCCGCGACCTGTCGCGGTCGATGCGGGTGTAGAGAGCGGTCGAGGGCAGGCTCTGGCCGGCACCCCACGCTTCGGCCTCGCGCATCAGCGCCTCGCCGACGCCGGCGCTGCGCCGCTCGGCTTCGACGACGAGTGCCTGCACGACGACCTCGCAAGGCTTTTCCAGCGCCGGCCGCACGAAGGCGTGGAGCACGCCGACGACACGGCCACTTTCTTCGGCGACCAAAATCCGATGATCCGACGTCGCCGCGACGCGGTCGAAGCGCGCCTGGAATTCCAGCGGATCGACGGGGTAGCCCAACTGCCCGATCAGGCGATGGACAACGGCAAGGTCGTCCTTGCCGGCGTCGCGAACGATCATATGGTCGTGGCCTCACGTAGGGGTGCGGGTGCGATGCACGGTAGGCGGCGCTCCGGACCTTGCCAAGCGGCGGCCCAGGCTTAATATCAGTACTCTGATATATGGAGCCCTCGATGTCCCAGCCGCGTCTCACCTACGATGCCTTCGCGAAGATCGCGCCCGTCGCCCAGCAGTCGCTGATCGCCATGGGCCGGCAGGCCGACGAATCGGGCATCGACAAGCAGATCATCGAGCTGGTGAAGCTGCGAGTCTCGCAGCTCAACAACTGCGCCTTCTGCCTGCAGATCCACCTCAACGTCTCGCGCAAGCTCGGCGTGCCGCAGGAGAAACTCGACCTGGTCGCGACCTGGGAAGAAGCCGGCATCTTCTCCGAGCGGGAATGCGCGGCGCTCGCCTGGGCCGAGACGCTCACGCGCCTCGTCGGCCACAGCGTCTCGAACGAGGCATACGAAGCCGTGCGCCGGCACTTCAGCGAGGAGGAAGTCGTGTTCCTCTCGGTCTCGGTGGCCACGATCAATGCCTGGAACCGGTTGGGAGCCGCCTTCCGCTTCGCCCCGCCGATCCAGAAGACGGCGCGGCCAGTCGCCTAATATGCAAATGACAATCGTTTGCAATTAAGATAGAGATGCTGTCATGCCTGATATCACCCATGCGCGCGAGCCCCGTCTGCTCGCCCTCGACCAATTGCTGGCCCGCCGCTCGGTGGGCCTCCTGCAGGAGCCGGCACCCGAAGGCGCCGACCTCGACCTGATCCTCGATGCCGGCCTGCGCGCGCCCGATCACGGACGGCTGAAGCCCTGGCGCTTCGTCATCATCCGCGATGAGGCGCGCCTCGCCTACGGCGAAAAGCTGGTCGAGGCCGTCGCCGTGCGCGATCCGGCCAATGCCGCGACGCTCGCCGAGCGGTATCGCGCCTGGGTGCGACGCACGCCGATGCTGATCGCCGTCGGCGCCATCGTGAAGCCGGGCAATATCCCCGAGATCGAACAGCTGCTGGCGGCCGGCGCGGCGGCGATGAACATGCTGAACGCCGCGCACATGCTGGGCTACGGCGCCATGTGGGTGACCGGCCCGAACGCCTACGACCCGAACGTGAACAGGCTGCTTGGCTTCGAAGCGCCGTCGCGCCTCGTCGGCCACCTCACCGTCGGCACCCCAGCCCCCTCGACCGCCCCGGCTCCGGCGCGACCCGACCGGGCCGCGCACGTCACCGAATGGAGGCCCGGCTGAGCCGGACTGTGCCCTACTTGCCGGCCGCGTCGAGCGCCTGGGCGAGATCGGCGAGGATGTCGTCGATGTGCTCGAGGCCGATCGACAGCCGCACATAGCCGTCCGAAACACCCGTCGCGAGCTGCTCCTCCGCAGAGAGCTGCGAGTGTGTGGTCGAGGCCGGATGGATCGCCAGGCTGCGCGCGTCGCCGATGTTGGCGACGTGATAGAGGAGCTTCAGGGAATCGATGAAGCGCCGTCCCGCTTCGCGGCCCGCCGTCAGCTCGAAGCCGACCAGCCCACCGTAGCCGCCCTTGAGATAGGCGTCGGCGCGGCGCCGCGTCTCGCCCTTCTGCTGCGACGGGTGGATGACCTTCGCGACCTCGGGCCGCTTGGCCAGGAAGTCGGCGACGGCCTGGGCGTTTTTGACATGGCGCTCCATGCGAAGCGTCACCGTCTCGATGCCCTGCAGGATCAGGAAGGCATTGAACGGCGACAGCGCCGATCCGAGATCGCGCAGCAACGTCGTGCGCGCCTTGATGATGTAGGCGACCGGGCCGATCGGCTTCACCGCCTCGACCCAGACGGCGCCGTGATAGCTGGGGTCCGGCGTGTTCAGCGCCGGCTGCCGCCCGGGATGCGCCGCCCAGTCGAAGTTGCCGCCATCGACGATCAGGCCGGCGATCGAGGTGCCGTGGCCGCCGAGATACTTGGTGCCGGAATAGACCACGACCGCCGCGCCATGATCGAGCGGCCGCGTCAGGATCGGCGCTGCCGTGTTATCGACGATCAGCGGGATGCCGAGCGGCCGGCCGATGTCTGCCACTTCCTTGATCGGGAAGACCGCGAGCTTCGGGTTGGGCAGCGTCTCGGCGTAGTAGGCGCGGGTGCGATCGTCGGTGGCGCGGGCGAAGGCCTGCGGATCGGACGGATCGACGAAGCGGACCTCGATCCCCTGGTCCTTCAGCGTATGGGCGAACAGGTTCCAGGTGCCGCCGTAGAGATCGGTCGAGCTCACGACATTGTCGCCGGCCCTGGCCAGGTTCTGGATCGCGAAGGCCGAGGCCGCCTGCCCCGAGCTGACGGCCAGCGCTGCGGCGCCGCCTTCGAGGGCGGCGATACGCTGCTCCAGCACGTCGACCGTGGGATTGCCGATGCGCGTGTAGATGTTGCCGAGCTCCTTCAGCGCGAACAGGTTCGACGCGTGCTCGGTGTCGCGGAACTGGTACGAGGTGGTCTGGTGGATCGGCACGGCGACCGAACCGGTCGTGGCGTCGGCGCGCCAGCCGGCGTGCAGCGACAGGGTCTCGGGATGGCGGGAATTGGTCATGATGGCCTCGCTTTGCGACGAGCGGCCAAACTCATGGCAAGCGACGGCGCAGTCAAAGGGAATGGCTGCCGACGTCCGACAGGCGGGCGACGAAATCAGCCTTCCCGTCGCGATCGCCGCAGAAAAATCTTCTCTACTGCCGGGGCGAAGCGACCGTCTGCGCGGCGGGCGGCGGGAAGGCCGGCGGCGCCGGATTGGGCTGGTTGAGCCCGCCGATCGGCACGGGCGGCGGCAGGTCTTCCTGGCGCCAGCCGCCCCCCAGCGCCTTCACCAGATTGGCGCTGGCCGTGAGCCGGTTGAGGCGGATGGTGAGCAGGGTCTGCTCGGCGGCGAGCGCGGCGGTCTGGGTCTGCACCACGGTCGTGTAGGGAACCGTGCCGACCCGATACTGGTTGAGCGAAAGGCGCTCGGCCTCGCGGGCGGCGGCAACCGCGGCCCGCTGCACCTGCTCCTGCTGCACCAGGATACGCTGCTGCGCGAGCGCGTCCTCGACCTGCTGGAAGGCCGTCAGGATGGTCTGTCGATAGGTCGCAACCGTGGCGTCGTAGCTCGCGCGCGCACCCTGGACCTGCGCGGCGAGGCCGCCGCCGTCAACCATGGTGCCGGCGATCTGCGGCCCCACCGACCAGGCCGCCGTGCCGAGCTGCAGCAGCGAGCCCAGGCCGCCGCTCAGGAAGCCGATCGTCGCACCCAACGAAATCTGCGGATAATAGGCGCCCTTGGCGACGCCGACCTGCGCATTGGCCGCCGCCATCTGGCGCTCGGCCGAGGCGATATCGGGACGGCGCTCCAGCAGGATCGAGGGAACGCCTGAATCGACCGTCGGCACCGTGAGCCGCGTGGGCGCCGGCTCGATGCTCACTTCCGACGGCGCCTTGCCGACCAGGAGCGCGATCGCATGCTCCAGCAGCGCGCGGTTGATGCTTTCGTTCACGAGCTGGGCGCGCGTCTGCTCGTACTGGGTCTGCGCCTGCACGAGGTCGACCCGCGAAACGATGCCGGCGTCGACCTGGTTCTGCGCAATCTGCATCGAGCGCAGGTATGCCGCGACGGTCGCCTCGTAGAGCCGCTTGCGGTCGTCGGAGATGCGCAGCGAGGCATAGTTCGTGACGAGATCGGTCTGTGCCGACAGCCGCGCGTTGGCGAGATCGGCATCGCTGGCCTGCGCCGCCGCCGAATCGCTCTCGACCTGGCGGCGGATCGTGCCCCAGAGGTCGAGCTCCCAGTTGAGGGTGAAGCCGGTCGAGAACTGGCCCACCGTGGAATCGAAGCGTGTCACCGTCGAGGTGCTGCTCGTGCCGGTGCCGCGCTGGGCACCGGTGCCGGTCTGCTGCGCCGAACCGGTGCCGGAAATGTTTGGATAGAGCGCCGACTGGTCCTGCCGGATCAGCGCCCGTGCCCGCCGATAGTTGGCCTCGAAGATCTTCAGGTTCTGGTTCGAGACGTCGATCTGCGCCGCGAGGCTGTCGAGCGTCGGATCGCCGTAGACCTGCCACCACGTCCCGCGATCCGCACCGTCGCGCGGCTGGGCCGGCCGGAAGAGCGAAGCCGTGCCGGGCGGCAGTTCCGCTTCCTTGTACTGAGGCGCCACCGGGCTGGCCGGCGGCGCGCGCTCGTAGTTGGGCCCGACGAGGCAACCCGAAACCAGCAGCAGGGGAAGAAGCGCCGCGCTGCGCTTCATGCCGGCACTCCGCCGTTGCCCGCCCCAACACTCCCCAGCGCGCGCGCGACGCGGCTTGGCCGGTCGCGATCGCGGCGGCGGAAGCGGTCGAGATAAAGGTAGATCACGGGTGTTGTGTACAGGGTCAGGATCTGACTCACGATAAGGCCGCCGATAATCGAGATGCCGAGGGGTCGGCGCAGCTCCGCGCCATCACCATAGCCGATGGCCAGCGGCAGGGCGCCGAGGATCGCGGCCATCGTCGTCATGAGGATGGGCCGGAAGCGCAGAAGGGCCGCCTGATGGATCGCGACGGAGGGCTCGAGCCCCTCGCCGCGCTCACGCTCCAGCGCCACATCGATCATCATGATGGCGTTCTTCTTCACGATGCCGATCAGCAGCAGCACCCCGATCATGGCGATGATGCTGAATTCGACACCCGAGAACTGCAGCGCCAGCAGCGCGCCGATGCCGGCAGACGGCAGGGTCGACAGGATCGTGATGGGGTGGATGTAGCTCTCGTAGAGGATGCCGAGCACGATATAGACGGCGGCCAGCGCCGCCAGCACCAGCAGGAGCTGGTTGTTGAGAGACTGCTGGAAGGCCCGCGCCGTCCCCTGGAACGACCCGTGCAGCGTGGTCGGCATGCCGATCTCGCGCATCGTGTCGTTCACGTATTGCACGGCATCGCTCAAGGTCTTGCCCGGCGCGAGATTGAACGAGACGGTGCTGGCCACGAACATGCTCTGATGGTTCACGGCCAGCGGCGTCGTGCCGTAGTCCCAGCGCGTCACCGAAGACAGCGGCACCAGCGTCTCGGGCGTGGTGCTGACCGCCGCACCCGTCGAGGCCGAGCCGCGGCCGCTGACGGCGATCTGGTTGGTGCGCAGGTTGCGCACCGCCTGCGCCGGATCGATGGTCAGTGCGCCGGTACCGGCCGCCCCGGTCGAGGTGGAACCCGTGGTCGAGGAGGTAATGCCGCCCGTTGACTGCGTGCCGCTCAGGGCGCCGCCGGATTTGCTGACATAGATGTCCTTAAGCGATTCGGGACTCTCCCACCATTGCGGCGCCACTTCCATGACCACGTGATACTGGTTCAGGGCGTTGTAGATGGTGGAGACCTGGCGCTGGCCGAAGGCATCGTAGAGCGTCGCGGAGATGTTGCGCGTCGATATGCCGAGACGGGCTGCGGCGTCGCGATCGATCGTCAGGTTGAGCTGCAGCCCGCGCTGCTGCTGGTCGGAATCGACGTCGGTGATCACCGACGTGTCGGCCTGCAGGGCCTGGGTGAGCCTCGGGCCCCAGGTATAGAGGTCCGACAGCGAATCGGCCTGCAGCGTGAATTGATATTGGGCGTTGCCCTGACGCCCACCCACCCGGATGTCCTGCACGGATTGCAGGAACAGCATGGCGCCGGGGACCTGGCCGAGCTTTGGCCGCAGGCGCGCGATCACCTCGTCGGCGGTGGCATCGCGCTCGCTGAGCGGCTTCAGCGTGGCGAAGATGAAGCCCGAATTCGTCTGCCCGCCGCCGGTGAATCCCGCAACGCTCTCGATCGCCGGATCGGACCGGACGATCTCGACGAACTGGCGGAACTTCCGGCGCATGGCCTGGAAGGAAATGCTCTGGTCGGCGCGGATGCCGCCCATGATGCGACCCGTGTCCTGTTGCGGAAAGAAGCCCTTGGGAATCGTCACGTAGAGATGGATGTTGAGGATCACCGTCGCCAGGAACACGAACATGGTGAGCAGCGGATGGCGCAGCACCAGCCCGAGGCTGCGTCCGTAGAGCCGCTGCAGGCCGCCCAGCCCGCGCTCGCTCAATCGTGCGAAGAAGCCGGGCGCGCGGTGGGCGCCCGGCGGTCGCAACACGTAGGCGCACATCATCGGCGTGGTCGTGAGCGATACGACCATGGAGATCAGGATCGCCATCGACAGGGTCACCGCGAACTCGCGGAACAGGCGGCCGACGATCCCGCTCATGAGCAGGATCGGGATGAAGACCGCGATCAACGAGACGCTCATCGACACGACGGTGAAGCCGACCTCGCGGGCGCCCTTGAGGGCGGCCTCCATCCGTGACATGCCGGCCTCGAGATGGCGGGTGACATTCTCGAGCACGATGATCGCATCGTCGACCACGAAGCCCGCCGCGATGGTGAGTGCCATCAGCGACAGGTTGTTCAGGCTGTAGCCCAGCAGGTACATGCAGCCGAACGTGGCGACCAGCGACACCGGCACCGTCACCGCAGCGATGAAACCGGCCCGCGCCGAACGCAGGAAGGCGAAGGTCACCAGAACCACGAGCACGACGCCAATCACGAGCGCCTGTTCCACTTCCTTGAGGGCCGCGCGGATCGTCGTCGTGCGGTCGCTCACCACCTGCAGCTCGACGTCGTTCGGCATCGAGGCCTGCAGCTCGGGCAGCAGCGCCTTGATCTCGTCGACGGTCTCGATGATGTTGGCGTTGGGCTGCTTGTAGATGATGACCAGCACCGACCGCTTGCCGTTGGCCTGGCCCTCGTTGCGGATGTTCTCCGTCGAATCGATCACCTCCGCCACGTCCGAGAGCCTGACCGGGGCGCCGTTGCGCCAGGCGATGATCAGCGGCCGGTATTCGTCCGCGACGGCGGCCTGGTCGTTGGAATAGATCTGGAAGCGCTGGTCGCCGACCTCGAGGGCGCCCTTGGGCGAATTGGCGTTTGCGGCCGCGAGCGCCGCCCGCACGCTCTCGAGGCCGATACCGTATTTGTTCAGCGCCGTCGGGTTCAGTTCCACCCGCACCGCCGGCAGCGAACTGCCGCCCAGCTGGACCTGGCCAACGCCGCTCACCTGGCTCAGCTTCTGCTGCAGGATGTTGGAGCCGGCATCGAACAGCCGGCCCTGGCCCAGCGTGTTCGACGTGAGAGCGATCACCATGACCGGCGCGTCGGCCGGGTTGATCTTGCGATACTGCGGATTGCTGCGCAGGTCGGCGGGCATGTCGGCCCGCGCGGCGCTGATCGCCGCCTGGACGTCGCGGGCCGCGCCGTCGATGTCGCGCGACAGGTCGAACTGCAGGGTGATGCGCGAATTGCCGACCGTGCTGGACGAGGTGATCTCGGTCACGCCGGCGATCGCGCCCAGCCGCCGTTCCAGCGGGGTCGTCACGCTGGTCGCCACGGTCTCCGGCGACGCGCCCGGCAAGGTCGCCGTCACCTGGATGGTCGGGAAGTCGATCTTCGGCAGCGGCGATACCGGCAGGCCGAAGAACGCCACCAGGCCGGCCAGGGCCAGGCCGATCGTCAGCAGCGTCGTGGCGACGGGGCGCGCGATGAAGGGCGCCGACAGGTTCACGGCGTGCTCTCTCCCGCCCCGCCCCGTGCCGGGTGCAGCGGCGTATCGAGCGGCACACCGCGCAGGCGGCGACCGATCCGGTCGAAGGCAAGATAGATGACCGGCGTCGTGAAGAGCGTCAGCAGCTGGCTGACGATCAGGCCGCCAACGATGGTGAGGCCGAGCGGCTGGCGCAGCTCGGACCCCGTGCCGCTGCCCAGCATCAGCGGCAGCGCGCCGACCAGGGCCGCGACCGTGGTCATCAGGATCGGCCGGAAGCGCAGCAGGCAGGCCTGGTGGATCGCCTCGCGCGGCGCCTTGCCCTCGTTGCGCTCGGCATCGAGGGCAAAGTCGATCATCATGATCGCGTTCTTCTTCACGATGCCGATCAGCAACACGATGCCGATGATGGCCACGATGCTGAGGTCGGTGCCGGCCAGCATGAGGGCGAGCAGCGCGCCGATGCCGGCCGAGGGCAGGGTCGAGAGGATCGTGATCGGGTGGATGTAGCTCTCGTAGAGCACACCCAGCACGATGTAGACGGTGACGATGGCGGCCAGGATGAGGAGGAGCTGGCTGTCGAGCGACTTCTGGAAGGCCAGCGCCGCGCCCTGGAAGTGCGTCGTGATCGAGCGCGGCATGCCGATCTCGCGCTGGGCCGCGACGATGGCGTCGACCGCCTGCCCCAGCGCGAAGCCCGGGGCGAGGTTGAATGAGATGGTGGTGGCCGGGAACTGGCCGAACCGGTCGAGCCGCAGCGGCGCGGTGCGCTCCTCGAACGTCGCGATCGCCGACAGCGGCACCTGCTTGCCGGCCGTCGAGCTCGGCAGATACAGGTCGTTGAGCGAGGCGAGCGAACGCGACATCTCGGGTTCGACCTCGTAGATGACCCGATACTGGTTGGACTGCGTGTAGACGGTCGAGACGATGCGCTGGCCGAACACGTCGTAGAGCACGTTGTCGACCGTCGCGGCCGTGATGCCGAACCGCGCCGCGGCATCCCTGTCGATCCGGATGAACATCGACAGGCCCTTGTTCTGCAGGTCGCTGGTCACGTCGACGAGTTCCGGCTGCTTCGCCAGCCGGTCCATCAGGCGCGGCACCCAGGCGTCGAATTCGGCGGCATTGGCCGACTCCAGGACGAACTGGTACTGCGTGCGGCTCACCGTCGAATCGATGGTGAGATCCTGCGCCGGCTGCATGAAGAGGGAGATGCCCTGGACTCCCGCAGTCTCGCGCTGCAACCGGCGGATCACCTGGGCCGCCGTCAGCGAGCGCTCGCTGCGGGGCTTGAGGTTGATCAGCATGCGACCCGAATTGAGCGTGGGATTGGTGCCGTCGACGCCGACGAAGGACGTCAGGCTCTCGACGTCGGGATCCTCCAGGATCGCCTCGGCCAGGGCACGCTGGCGCTGGCTCATCGCGGCGAAGGAGACGCTCTGCGGCCCCTCGGTCACGGCCTGGATCAGGCCGGTGTCCTGCACCGGGAAGAAGCCCTTGGGAATGACGATGTAGAGCGCCACCGTGAGCACCACCGTGCCGACCGCGACCAGCAGGGTCAGCGCCTGGTGCCGGAACACCACGACCAGGCAGCGGTCGTAGAAGCGGATGACACGGGAGAACCAGCCGGTACCCATCGTCTCCGACTCGAGGGCGACCGGCGCCGTCTCGCGCGTCGCGACCGCCGCCTCATGCGGCCGCTGGCGCAGGAACTGGGCGCACAGCATCGGCACGAGGGTGAGCGACACCACGGCGGAGATCAGGATGGTGACGGACAGGGTGACGGCGAACTCGCTGAACAGGCGGCCGACCACGTCGCTCATGAACAGCAGCGGGATCAGCACGGCGATCAGCGAGACGGTGAGCGAGACGACAGTGAAGGCGATCTGCTTCGAGCCCTTGAGCGCCGCCGTCTTCGGATCGTCGCCGCGCTCGATGTAGCGCGCGATGTTCTCGATCATGACGATGGCGTCGTCGACCACGAAGCCCGTGGCGATGGTGAGCGCCATGATCGACAGGTTGTTGAGGCTGAAATCGGCGAGATACATCACCGCCAGCGTGCCGACGAGCGATAGTGGCACCGACAGGCTCGGGATGACCGTCGCCCGCGCATCGCCCAAAAAGGCGAAGATCACCGCCACGACCAGGACGACCGCGAAACCCAGTTCGATCTGCACGTCGCGGACGGAAGCGCGGATGGTCAGGGTCCGGTCGGTAAGAACGGTGATGTCCAGAGAGTTGGGCAACGTCTCGCGCAGGGTCGGCAGCAGGGCCTTGATGCGATCCACGACCTCGATGACGTTGGCGCCGGGCTGCCGCTGGACGTTCACGATCACGGCTTGCGTGTTGTTCGCCCAGGCGGCGATTCGGGTGTTCTCCTGCCCCTCCTCGACCGTCGCCACGTCGCGAACGCGCACCGGCGCGCCGTTGCGATAGGCTACGACGATGTCGCGGAACGTATCGGGGTCGGTGATCTGATCGTTGGCGTTGATGGTGAGCGCGCGCGCCGGCCCGTCGAAATTGCCCTTGGGCGTGTTGACGTTGGCGTTGGAGATCGTGGTGCGGAGGTCGTCGATGTTGAGGCCGTAGGCGGCGAGCGCGGTCGGGTTGGCGCGGATGCGCACGCCGGGCTTCTGGCCACCCTCGAGATTCACCAGTCCGACTCCGGGAAGCTGGGAGATCTTCTGGGCCAGCCGGGTATCCACGAGGTCGTGGACCTTGGTGAGCGGCTCGGTCTTCGAGGTGACGGCGAGCGTCAGCACCGGCGCGTCGGCCGGATTGAACTTGGCATAGATCGGCGGCGAGGGCAGGTCACCCGGCAGCAGGTTGCCGGCGGCGTTGATCGCCGCCTGGACCTGCTGCTCGGCGACATCGAGGCCGAGCTTGAGGTCGAACTGCAGGGTGATCGACGAGGCGCCGGCCGAGCTGGTCGAAGTCATCTGGTTGAGGCCGGGCATCTGGCCGAACTGCCGTTCCAGCGGTGCGGTGACCGAGGTCGTCATCACCTCCGGGCTGGCTCCGGGATAGATCGTGAGGACCCGGATCGTCGGATAGTCGACCTGCGGCAGGGCCGAAAGCGGCAGGAAGCGGTACGCGATGATGCCGACCAGCATGATCGCAACCATGAAAAGCGAGGTCGCGACGGGCCGTTCGATGAAGATCCGCGACGGATTCATGTCGCGGCCGCTCTACTGGTTGGTCTGCGTGGCAGGGCGGCCGACGCCGCTTGCGGGATTCGCTCCGGTACCACCGTTGACCTGCTGACGCCGGCGCTGCCCCTCTGCCGGCGCCTGGGCGTCGGGCGGCGCGTTGGCGACCGGCGGTCCTGCCGAGGCGCGCGGCGCCGGCAAGGGCTTGCGGATCTTGGCGCCATCGCGCAGGCGGTCGACACCGTCGATCACGACCTGGTCGCCGACCTTGAGGCCCTTGAGGATCGCCACCTTGTCACCATCGGTCGCACCGGTCTCCACGACGCGGATCTCCACCGTATCGTCGGCCTTCGCGAGATAGACGAACGTTCCGGGCTGGCCGCGCTGGATGGCGGCGACGGGTACGACGACGGCATCCTTCACCGTGGCGGCCAGCAGGCGGACGTTCACGAACTGGTTCGGGAACAGCGATTCGTCGGCATTGTCGAAGATCGCGCGCAGCTTCACGGTCCCGGTCGTCTGGTCGATCACGTTGTCGGTCGTATCGAGGCGACCAACGGCCAGCTCGTTCTTCTGCGCGCGATCGAGCACGCGGACTTCGAGATTTTCACCGGTCTTCAACCGTTGCCGCACCAGCGGCAGGGAATCCTCGGGGATCGTGAACAGCACGGAAATCGGCTGCACCTGGATGATCACGCAGATGCTGCTCGCGTCTCCCATCGTGACGTAATTGCCCTTGTCGACCATGCGCAAGCCGATCTTGCCGGTGAGGGGCGCGACGATTTTTGTATAGGTGACGTTGAGCTTGGCGGCATCGACCTGCGCCTGATCGATGACCAGCGCCGCCTCGTACTGGCGCACCAGGGACATCTGCGTGTCGTATTGCTGCCGCGCGATCGAGTCCTGCTGCACCAGCTTGCGGTAGCGTTCGAGGTCCATCTGCGCGTTCTTGAGCAGCGCCTCGTCGCGCTGCTGCTGGCCGATCGCCTGCTGCAGCGCCACGTCGTAGGGCCGTGGGTCGACCTGGGCCAGCAGGTCGCCCTGCTTCACCATCTGGCCTTCCTTGAAATAGACGTCGGTGAGCTGACCAGTGATCTGGGTCTTCACGTTGACGGTCTGGAGCGGCGTCACCGTGCCCAGCGCGCGCAACACGATGGGAATGTCGCCCTGGCTGGCGGTGGCGACCCCCACCGGGACCGCCGCGCCCGCAGCGAAACGGCCGCCTGGTCCTTGCCGCGCAGGCGGCGCAGAGCCGGACTGCGAAATGTACCAGCCTGCGCCAGCCACGATGGCCAGGCCGACACCGATCCCGAGAAGGGTTCGCAGCCGCGTCATTCGCCCATACACTCCAGAAAACCAGCCCGTAACCACATACGAGCCGGCATCGTGGAGTCTCCCCCACTGAAATGGCAGACGCAAGGCGACTGCCGGTCAACAGGGGTCTAAACGTCCGAAAGGCTGAAAAGACCCCTCGGACGCCCCAGAAATGCGATCACCCGGCCGATTTGTCGGCCACGTAGAGGCTGCCGCCGCCCGCCCGGAACTTGGCGCTCATTTCGTCCATGCCCTTCTTGGCATAGTCCCTGATGTCCTGGGTGATGCGCATGGAGCAGAACTTCGGCCCGCACATCGAGCAGAAATGCGCGGTCTTGTGGGCTTCCTTGGGCATCGTCTCGTCGTGGAACTTCTCTGCCGTGGCGGGATCGAGCGAGAGGTTGAACTGGTCGCGCCAGCGGAAGTCGAAGCGTGCTCGCGACAGCGCGTCGTCGCGCAGTCGGGCTGCGGGATGGCCCTTGGCCAGATCGGCGGCATGGGCCGCGATCTTGTAGGTGATCACTCCCACCTTCACATCGTCGCGGTCGGGCAGGCCGAGATGCTCCTTGGGGGTCACGTAGCAGAGCATCGCCGTGCCGAACCAGCCGATCATGGCGGCCCCGATGCCCGAGGTGATGTGGTCGTAGCCCGGCGCGATGTCGGTGACGAGCGGCCCCAGCGTGTAGAACGGCGCCTCGCCGCATTCGCGCAGCTGCTTGTCCATGTTGGCCTTGATCTTGTGCATGGGCACATGGCCCGGCCCCTCGATCATCACCTGGCAGCCCTTGTCCCAGGCGACTTTCGTCAGTTCACCGAGCGTCTCCAGCTCGGCGAACTGCGCGGCGTCGTTGGCGTCGGCATTGCAGCCCGGCCGCAGCCCGTCACCCAGCGAGAAGGAGACGTCGTACTTACGCATGATGTCGCAGATGTCGCCGAAATGCTCGTAGAGGAAGCTCTCGCGATGCTCGGTGAGGCACCACTGCGCCATCATCGAGCCGCCGCGGCTCACGATGCCGGTGACCCGGCTGGCCGTCAGCGGCACGTGCGCCAGGCGCACGCCGGCATGGATCGTGAAGTAGTCGACGCCCTGCTCGGCCTGCTCGATCAGCGTGTCGCGGAAGACTTCCCACGACAGCTTGGTCGGGTCGCCCCCAACCTTCTCGAGCGCCTGGTAAATCGGCACCGTGCCGATCGGCACCGGCGCATTGCGCACGATCCATTCGCGCGTGTCGTGGATGTTGCGGCCGGTCGACAGGTCCATGACGGTGTCGGCGCCCCAGCGGATCGCCCACACCATCTTCTCGACCTCTTCCTCCATCGAGGAGGAAACGGCCGAGTTGCCGATGTTGGCGTTGATCTTCACCAGGAAGTTCCGGCCGATGATCATCGGCTCCAGTTCGGTGTGATTGATGTTGGTCGGGATGATGGCGCGGCCCGCGGCCACTTCAAGGCGCACGAATTCCGGCGTAATGAACGCGGGCAATGCCGCGCCAAAACTCTCGCCATCGGCCAGCCGGGCCTCGGCCTCGTCGAGCACCTTCTTGCGCCCGAGATTCTCGCGCGCGGCGACATAGATCATCTCCTTGGTGATCACGCCCGCACGCGCCCATTCGAATTGCGTGATCGGCTTGCCGTCGAGACCGCGCAGCGGCCGCGGCGTATGGGGAAACGGCCGCAGCACAGAGTCCTTCACGTTGCCGTTGTCGATCGGCTGGATGGTGCGGCCGGCATACTCCTCGACGCCGCCGCGTTCGAAAACCCAAGCGCGCCGAGTCTGGGCGAGCCCCTTGCGCACGTCGATCGCGACGTCGGTGTCCGTGTAGGGACCGGTCGTGTCGTAGACGCGCACCGGCGGCTCGGCCGTCGACGACAGCTCGATCTCGCGCAGGGGAACGCGCAGGTCGGGCGCGGCGTCGGGCGTCGCGTAGACCTTGCGGGACGCAGGCAGCGGCCCCGTCGTGACGGTCGGGGCGGTGGTGGTGACGATGGTGTCCATGATGGATCTCCCGTGGCTGGTTGGCAGACGGAGATCCGGTGTTGTGTCGTGCAAAGGATGTATCCAGTCCCTTCGCCGGCATGACCCGGATCAGGTTCAAAGGGTCACCGCGCCGACGCCAGCTGGACTGGCGACCATCGGTATCTCAGCCCCTTGACGGGACCCCCCTTGGACACGCGAACCCTAGAGCGGTCGCGGGCCGACGACAAGCGGCCTCCCAGGCGTTCGTAAACTGTCCCTCAACCTGCGCAAATCCTTAACCCCCGCTCTTTAGCTTCGGCACCGCAAGGGCGGGGGTCATCGATGTCGCGCGCTACACTGTTCGCCACGGCGGCCGGCTGGCTCCTTCCGGTCCTGTCGCTGCCCGCGACGGCATGGGCGCAGACGGCCGACACCGGCCTCAAGGCCGAACTGCAACGTTTCCTCTACGATGAAGCGACGGCCGTCCTGCACTTTCGCAGCTACCTCTTCGACCGGCAAAATCAGAGGCCGCCCAATCTGGCGGCCATCGTCACCGGCGGCTGGGTCGGCCTGCAGACCGGATGGTTCTACGACACGCTGCAGCTCGGCGCAGTCGGCTACACGACGCAACCGGTCTGGGCGCCGCAGGGCCGCGACACCACCTCCGATGGCACGTCGCTCCTCAAGCCGGGCGGCTACGGCTACTTCACCCTCGGCCAGGCCTACGCCTCGGTCCGCTGGCAGAAGCAGACCGCCACCGTGTTCCGGCAGTATCTCGATGAACTCGAAGTGAATCCGCGCGACGACCGCGAACTCCCCCAGACCTTCGAGGCCTATGCGCTGCGCGGCGTCCTCGGACCGGTGAACTACTTCGCGGGCTACGTCGCCGCCATCAAGCCTCGCGACTATTCGGCCTTCATCAACATGGGTGAAGCGGCCGGCGCGCCGAACGTGAACAAGGGCATGGGTCTCTTCAGCGCGAAGTACGGCAGCATGAACGAGCTGCAGGCCCGCGCCTCGACCTACTTCGTCCCGGACATCCTCTGGTCGAGCTACGGCGATGTCGGCGGCACGATCAGGGTGAACGAAGACCTGCGCGTCCAGCTAGCGGCGCAGTTCGCCGTGCAGGGCAGCAACGGCATGAACCTCCTCACCGGCACGCCCTTCAGCACCTTCTGGGGCGGCTTCCGCGCAGATGCTTTCTGGGGGCCGATGGCCTTCCGCGTGTCCTACACGCAGATCGGCTCGGCCGCCGCCTGGCGCAACCCCTACGGCATCTTCATCGGCTACAACAAGATGCAGTCGCTGGACTTCAACAGGGCCGGCGAGATGGCCGTGACCGCAGGCGCGAGCTACGACTTCAAGGGTGCAGGCCTCCCTGGCGTGATCTTCCTCGCGACGGCGACCTATGGCGGCAGCGCCGTCAATCCGCAGACGCACGCCGCGCTGTCGAACAACTGGGAATACGATCTCGAGCTTGCGATCCGGGGTGACGCCATGCCGGACGCGCCGGACTGGCTGAAACCCCTCAACCTGCGCAACCGCGTCGCCTTCGTGGATCAGTATCTCAACAACACGCTCACCTCCTATACGGAGTATCGCGTGCAGCTGAACTACGAGCTGACCTGGAAAGGTCCACGCCTGCGGCAATAGAAGTGCTTATCTGTCGTCCTAAGTGCAGCGAAGGACCTGACGGAACGACCGGACGACTACGTGGCTGGCGTGAGATCCTTCACTTCGCTCAGGATGACTGACGAAGGAACGACCGACCCGCTCTAAACCACCTGGCCGGTGCGCATCTCGGCGATCTCGGCATCAGAATACCCGGCTTCCTTCAGCACCTCGTCGGTGTGCTGGCCGAGCGTCGCCGGCGGGCGGTCGATCGAGCCGCCGCCATGCTCCAGCCGGAAGCCCGAGCCCACGACCTTGATCGGCCCATGCTCGGTCTCGACGGTCTGCAGCACGGTGCGATGCTTGAACAAGTCGAGCTGCGCCGTCTCCGGGATCGAGTGCACGCGGCCGGCCGGCACGTCCGCCTTGGCGAAGCGCTCGATCCAGGTGCCGGAATCCTCGGTCTTCATCGCCCCTTCGACGATCTCGTGCAGGGCGGTGTTGTTGGCGATGCGCGTCGCCCAGTCGACGAAGCGCGGATCGTCCAGCGCATCCTCGCGGCCCAGCACCTTCATCAGCCGCTTGAACTGCGGATCGGTCATCACGGCGAGCACGATCCAGCCGTCGCGGGTCTTGAAGAGATTGCCCGTCGGCTTGCGCGTCACCGACAGGTTGGCGGCCTGCCCGTGGACCCGGCCGGTCATCATGTGCTCGGTGAACTGCTGCGCCAGATAGCCCATCACGGCATCGATCATGGCGACGTCGACGAGCTGGCCCTTGCCGGTATGCGTGCGCTGGTAGAGGGCCGACGCAATGCCCAGCGCGGCGGTCGCGCCCGACATCACGTCGGCGCCGGCGAAGCCCACCCGAGTGGGGCCGTTGTTCTCGAAACCGGTGATCGACATCAGGCCCGACATGGCCTGGATCATGCCGTCGAAGGCCGCGGTCCTGGACTCAGGTCCGACCTGGCCGAAGCCCGACACGGCACAATAGATCAGCTTCGGATTGATCGTCTTCAGCGTCTCGTAGCCGATGCCGAGCTTGTCCATCACGCCGGGGCGGAAATTCTCGACCACCACGTCTGCCGTCTCGACCAGACGTTTCACGACCTCGATCGCCTTGGGCTGCTTGAGGTCGAGGGTGATCGACCGCTTGTTGCCGTTCACCGCGACCCAGGGCGCCGCGAGGCCACGCTTCTCCCAGTCGTTGGACCGGGTGCCGAAACGCATGTCGTCGCCTTCGCGCGACTCGATCTTGACGACATCGGCCCCGAGCAGGGCGAGCTGGTAGGAGCTGTAAGGGCCCGCCAGCACACGCGTGAAATCGACGACCTTTACGCCCGTAAACGGCTTGCTCATGTCACTCCTACGCCACGCCCGCCTTCTGGCGCTGGCTGAGCGCGACCTGCTTGACCTTGTCGAATTCGGCCCGCCGCTTGGCGACCTCTTCGGGCGGCATGCGCTCGAGATTGTTGTAGTCGTTCTTCCAGTCCCCGTCGTCGTTCCAGCGCAACGGCGACTGGACCGTCGTGCGCGGGCCGATGGCGCTTTCCAGGACCTTCAACGCGAGATCCAGCGTGAATCGCTGGGTATCGGGCTCGTGCGGCTTGCCGCAGGAATTTCCGAGCGGGAAATCGCTGAACAGAAAGCGCGGCACGCCCACCCATTCGACGATGTCCTTCGCCGCCCCCATCACCACGGTGGGGATGCCGTTCCGTTCCAGATATCGTGCGACCAGACTCACGGTCTGGTGACAGACGGGTCATGTAGGGACAAGCAGCGCGGCGTCGACCTGGTCCTGGCGGCAGCGCGCCAGGATTTCCGGTGCGTCGGTCTCCAGCGTGACGCGCTGGCTGCGATTGGTCGGCGCGCCGTGGAAACGGGCCGCCAGCTTGAAGCGACCTTGATTGGCGAACTCGCGCATCAGCGGCAGCGGGAACCAGGTGTTGCTGTCCGTCGCCGTCGTATGCTTGCGGTCGTAGCCGATGTGGGAAATGCGGGTGTCATGGTCCTGGGCGGTATCGCCCGAATAGACCGAATAGAACTTGGCCGAGGCGTTGTAGAGCGCGCCCGGACCCTGGTCGCCCTTGTCCGGCTGGTAGGGAGCCGCCGTCGAGATCAGCGCCAGCGTGCTGTCCTTCAACGGCTTCTTCAG
Source organism: Reyranella sp. (assembly GCF_004297265.1). Taxonomy (GTDB): domain Bacteria; phylum Pseudomonadota; class Alphaproteobacteria; order Reyranellales; family Reyranellaceae; genus Reyranella. The sequence goes on along the minus strand of NZ_SCUT01000028.1, from coordinate 78,517 downwards.
GGGCGTGAATGGCGCATCGGTATAGTGCGCCCAGCGATAGGGATTGTCGTAACCCAGGGCGAGGTAATACTCGCGAGTCCGACGCATGTATTCCAGTGGCGCGTCGTATTCCGGCGCGAAATCTATCGTATCGACCATGGTCGAAAACTGAGCGCTGGGACGCGCGAAGTCAAACGAGCAGACGCCGGTGTTCGCATGACGATATGTCGGGCAAGGGTGTTCCAGGGGCTGGAAAGCTGACCCCGATGTAACCCCCCGGCCATAGTGCCGCCCAACTCCGTCGCGCTATATATGAAACGAGACCGGACAGGCTGGGGAGCGCATCGCATGGCGATCAGACGGCGCAGCGTATTGGCGGGCAGCGCGGCCCTTTGGGTCGGCGCCCCGGCGATTCTGCGGGCCCAGACTGCGGCGCCGGCGGGCAAGATTCACGTCAGTCACGGTTTCGCCATGCACGGCGAGCCCAAGTACAAGGCCGATGCCGGCCCGCCCGACTACCTGAACCCGAACGCCCCCAAGGGGGGCACCGTCCGGCTGGGCGCACGGGGCACCTTCGATTCGCTGCACCCCTTCATCGTGAAGAGCGTTCCGGCGGCCGGCATCACCCAGCTCTGGGACACGCTCTGCTGGAACTCGCGCGACGAGGCCTCGACCGAATACGGGCTGATCGCCGAGACGATCGAATGGCCCGAGGACCGGTCGTGGGCGGCCTTCACGCTCCGGCCGCAGGCGCGCTGGCACGACGGCAGCCCGATCACGGTCGAGGACGTGATCTTCTCCCTCGACATCCTGAAGTCCAAGGGACTGCCGAACTACGCCTTCTACTACAACGACGTGCTCAAGGCCGAGAAGGTGGGCGACCGCAAGGTGAAGTTCACCTTCCGCGACGACACCAACAAGGAGCTGCCGCTGATCATCGGCCAGCTGCCCATCCTGCCCTCCAAATGGTGGGCCAGCCGCGACTTCGAGAAGGTGTCGCTCGAGCCCGCGCTGGGCAGCGGCCCCTACAAGGTCGACTCGTTCGATGTCGGCCGCTCCATCGCCTATCGCCGCGTCGACGACTGGTGGGCGAAGGACCTCTGGATGAATCGCGGGCGCAACAATTTCGACGTGATCCGCTACGAGTACTATCGGGACGTCACCGTCCAGTTCGAGGCCTTCAAGGCCGGCGACCTCGACCTGCGCCAGGAGAACATCGCGCGCAACTGGGCGACCGCCTATGACATCCCGGCGGTGCGCGACGGCCGCATCCAGCGTGCCGAGATCCCGCACGAATTGCCGACCGGCATGCAGTGCTTCGCCTTCAACACGCGCCGCGACTATTTCAAGGACAAGCGCGTGCGCGAGGCCATCGCCACGATGTTCGACTTCGCCTGGGCGAACAAGAACCTGTTCTACGGCATGTACAAGCGGAACATCTCGTTCTTCGGCAACTCCGAGCTCGCCTCGTCGGGCCTGCCCACGCCTGCCGAGCTGAAGTACCTCGAGCCGCTGCGCGGCAAGATCCCCGAGGAAGTCTTCACCAAGGAATTCAAGCTGCCGGAGACCGACGGCACCGGCAACGTCCGCGACCTGGCGCGCCGTGCGCTGACCCTCCTCAAGGAGGCCGGCTGGGAGATCAAGGACGGCAAGATGACGGAGACCAGGACGGGCAAGAAACTCGCCTTCGAGATGCTCCTGGGCGACGCCAGCTTCGAGCGGGTCGTGCTGCCCTACAAGCAGAACCTCGAGCGCATCGGCATCGACATGACCGTGCGCACGGTCGACACCGCGCAGTTCAAGCGCCGCGAGGACGATTTCGACTTCGACATGATGGTCGACGGCTTCGGCCAGTCGCTGTCGCCGGGCAACGAGCAGCGCGACTTCTGGGGTTCGAAGGCGGCCGACAGCAAGGGCAGCCGCAACACGATCGGCATCAAGGATGCGGCGATCGACCAGCTGATCGAGACCCTGATCGCCGCGCCCGACCGCGAGAGCCTGATCAACGTCACGCGCGCGCTCGACCGCGTGCTGCTGTGGAGCAGCTTCGTCGTGCCCAACTGGCACAGCAACACCGCCTACGTCGCCTACTGGAACCGGTTCGACCGGCCGGCCAAGAGCGCCAAGTACGCCCCGGTCGCCTTCGACACCTGGTGGATCGACGAGGCCAAGGACCGCGCCCTGCAGCGCGACAGGAAGTAGGCGTCCGGCCGCTCCATGATCGCCTACATCCTGCGCCGTCTCATGCTGGTGGTGCCGACCCTGTTCGGCATCATGGTGATCAACTTCTTCATCATCCAGGCCGCCCCCGGCGGCCCGGTCGAGCAGATGCTGTCCCAGATCCAGGGCACCGCGGTCGACGCCACGGAGCGCTTCTCCGGCAGTTCGAGCGGCGGCGAGACCTTGCGCAAGGGGGACTCGTCGAGCGGCACCTATCGCGGCGCCCGCGGCCTGCCGAAGGAGCTGATCGAGCGCATCGAGAAGATGTACGGCTTCGACAAGCCGGTCGGCGAGCGCTTCCTCTTGATGATGAAGAACTACCTCGTCTTCGATTTCGGCGAGAGCTTCTTCCGCAACAAGCGGGTGGTCGACCTCATTATCGACAAGATGCCGGTGTCGATCTCGCTTGGCCTCTGGACCACCTTGCTGATCTATTTCGTGTCGATCCCGCTCGGCATCGCCAAGGCGGTGCGCGACGGCTCGCGCTTCGACGTGTCGACGTCGACCACCCTGATCGTGCTGAACGCCATCCCGGGCTTCCTCTTCGCCCTCCTGCTCGTCGTGCTGTTCGCCGGCGGCGGCTACTTCAAGTGGTTCCCCCTGCGCGGCCTCGTCTCCGACGACTGGAGCTCGCTGGGGCCCGTCGACAAGGTGCTCGACTATTTCTGGCACATGGCGCTGCCGATCGGCGCCATGGTGATCGGCGGCTTCGCCACGCTCACTTTCCTCACCAAGAACTCCTTCCTCGAGGAGATCCACAAGCAGTACGTGCTGACCGCCCGCGCCAAGGGCCTGGTCGAGCGTCGCGTGCTCTACGGCCATGTCTTCCGCAACGCCATGCTGATCGTGATCGCGGGCTTTCCTGCCGCCTTCGTCGGCGTCCTGTTCACCGGATCGCTGCTGATCGAGGTGATCTTCTCGCTCGACGGGATCGGCCTGCTGGGCTTCGAGGCGGCCCTGAACCGCGACTATCCGATCATGTTCGGCACGCTCTACTTCTTCGGCCTGATCGGCCTCGTGATGGGGATCCTGGGCGACATCATGTACACGGTGGTCGATCCCCGGATCGATTTCGAGGCGCGCGGCTGATGAACCCGATGAACCGGCGCCGGCTCGCGGCCTTCCGTTCCAGCAAGCGCGGCATGATCTCGCTCGCGATCTTCGGCCTGCTGTTCTTCCTCTCGCTGTTCGCCGAGCTGCTGGCCAACGACAAGCCGATCCTCATCCGCTACGACGGCGCCTTCTATTCGCCGCTGGTGAAGGACTATCCCGAGACGACCTTCGGCGGCGATTTCCCGACCAACACCGTCTACTCCGACCCGGAAGTGCGGAAGCTGATCGAGGAGAAAGGCTGGATCCTCTGGCCGCCGATCCCCTACAGCTACGACACGGTGCTGAAGGGCGAAGGCCGCACCACCCTGCAGCCACCCTCGCGGCAGCACTGGCTGGGCACCGACGACAGCGGTCGTGACGTGATGGCCCGGCTGATCTACGGCTTCCGCATTTCCGTCCTGTTCGGGCTGGCGCTGACGGTGGCCAGCACGGTGATCGGCATCGCCGCCGGCGCGGTGCAGGGCTATTTCGGCGGCGTGGTCGACCTCCTGATGCAGCGTTTCCTGGAGATCTGGTCGAGCATGCCGACGCTCTATCTTTTGATCATCCTGGCAAGCTTCATCCAGCCGGGCTTCTGGGTCCTGCTGGGCATCATGCTGCTGTTCAGCTGGATGGCGCTGGTCGGACTGGTGCGCGCCGAATTCCTGCGCGGCCGCAACTTCGACTATGTCCGCGCCGCCCGCGCGCTGGGTATGATGGATGCGCGCATCATGTTCCGGCACATCCTCCCCAATGCGATGACGGCCAGCCTCACCTTCCTGCCCTTCATCCTGGCGGGGTCGGTGACGACGCTCACCTCGCTCGACTTCCTGGGCTTTGGCCTGCCGGTGGGCTCGCCCTCGCTGGGCGAGCTGCTGCTGCAGGGCAAGAACAATCTCACCGCCCCGTGGCTCGCCTTCACCGGCTTCTTCGTAATCGCCCTCATGCTGTCGCTGCTGGTATTCATCGGCGAGGCGGTGCGCGATGCCTTCAACCCGCGCAAGGTGCTGGCGTGAGCGACGATCCCATCCTGCTCGAGGTCAAGGACCTCTCCGTCAACTTCGGCACCGGCGACAAGGCGGTACGCGCGGTGCGCGGCGTCAGCTTCGACATCAAACGCGGCGAGACTGTCGCACTGGTGGGCGAATCGGGCTCCGGCAAGTCGGTGACGGCTTTGTCGGTCCTGCAGCTCCTGCCCTATCCGGCCGCCAGCCATCCCACGGGGAGCATCCGCTTCCAGGGCAAGGAGCTGGTCGGCGCCTCGATACGCGAGCTCCTGTCGGTGCGCGGCAACCGGATCTCGATGATCTTCCAGGAGCCGATGACCTCGCTCAACCCGCTGCACACGATCGAGCGGCAGGTGAACGAGGTGCTGATCCTGCACAAGGGCCTGTCGCGCGAGGCGGCGCGCAAGCGCACGCTCGAACTGCTGGAGCAGGTCGGCATTCCCGACGCCGCCAACCGGCTCGACGCCTACCCGCACCAGCTCTCGGGTGGCCAGCGCCAACGCGTGATGATCGCCATGGCGCTCGCCAACGAACCCGACCTGCTGATCGCCGATGAGCCGACGACGGCGCTCGACGTCACCATCCAGGCGCAGATCCTGAAGCTGCTCAAGTCGCTGCAGGCCCGCTACGGCATGGCGCTGCTGTTCATCACCCACGACCTCGGCATCGTGCGCAAGATGGCCGACCGCGTGTGCGTGATGACCCAGGGCCGCATCGTCGAGCAGGGCCCGGTCGCCGAGGTCTTCGACCGGCCGCAGCACAGCTACACCCAGCATCTTCTCTCGGCCGAACCCAAGGGCCGGCCGGCGGCGGCCGACCCGGCGGCGCCCGAGATCCTGCGGCTCGACGAACTCAAGGTGCATTTCCCGATCCGGCGCGGCGTGATGCGCCGCACGGTCGGCCATGTGAAGGCGGTCGACGGCGTCAGCCTCGCCTTGCGTGAGGGCCACACGATCGGCCTGGTCGGCGAATCGGGATCGGGCAAGACGACCCTCGGCCTCGCTCTGCTGCGACTGGAGCGCAGCGAGGGCGGCATCCGGTTCGACGGCCGCGAGCTGCAGGGGCTCGGTCAGCGCGAGCTGCGGCCGATGCGCCGTGAGATGCAGATCGTCTTCCAGGACCCGTTCAGCTCGCTCAGCCCGCGCATGTCCGTGGGCGAGATTGTGGGCGAGGGACTGGAAGTCCATCGCATCGGCACGAAGCAGGAGCGCGACGTCCTGATCGACCAAGTCCTGCGCGAGGTCGGCCTCGATCCGTCGAGCCGCGAACGCTACCCGCACGAATTCTCCGGCGGCCAGCGCCAGCGCATCTCGATCGCCCGCGCGCTGGTCCTGAAGCCGCGCCTGATCGTGCTCGACGAGCCGACCTCGGCACTCGACATGAGCGTCCAGGCCCAGATCGTCGACCTGCTGCGCGACCTCCAGCAGCGGCACAAGCTTGCCTATCTTTTCATCAGCCACGACCTGAAGGTCGTGCGGGCCCTGGCCGACGAGGTCGTCGTCCTGCGTCACGGCAAGGTGGTCGAACGGGGACTGGCGACCCAGATCTTCGAGGCACCCCAGACTCCTTACACGCAGGCGCTCATCGCCGCGGCCTTCAACCTCGAAGCGATCGGCGGCGACAGCCGGGTCGTCGCCACCTAGTCGCGAAGAAAGAGGGAATGGGGCTCGACCCGGCGATGCTCGCCCAGTAAAAGACCGCATGGCCGGCGCTATCGCCTATCTCAGCCGCGATACCGACGGCGTCCTCTGGAACAAGGTCCTCGAAGCGGGCCTGGGTCCACTCGATTTCCGCACCCGCGACAATCTCGGCAACAAGGACGAGATCGAGGTCGTCCTGGCCTGGAAGCCGGACCGCGGCCTGATCGCCTCCTTCCCCAACGTGAAGCTGATCGTGTCGCTGGGCATGGGCGTCGACCACCTGCTGGCCGACGACCAGCTCCCGGCCGGCGTACCGATCACCCGCATCATGGACGACGGGCTGGTCGGTCAGATGAGCGAATACGCCATCTACTTCGCGCTGCGTCACCACCGCGACATCGACAAGTATGGCGAGAGCCAGCGGGCGAAGCGGTGGAAGCCCGAGGATTTCGTCGACACCATCCATCGCCGCATCGGCATCACCGGCCTCGGCACGATCGGCCAGGACACGGCGAAGAAGTTCACGGCCCTCGGCTTTCCGACCGCCGGCTGGAGCCGCACGCAGAAGAGCCTGCCCGGCGTCGAGACGTTCCACGGCCCCGACGGGCTGGCGGCTTTCCTCGCCCGCACCGACATCCTGGTGAATGTGCTGCCGCTCACGCGCGACACCAAGGGGCTGCTCGACGCCAAGCTGTTCACGGCGCTGCCGAAGGGCGCCTACCTGATCAACATGGGCCGCGGCGGCCACGTGGTCGACGCCGACCTGCTGGCCGCGATCGATTCCGGCCACCTCGCCGGCGCGGCGCTCGACGTGTTCAACACCGAGCCGCTGCCCGAAAGCCATCCCTACTGGACGCATCCCAAGGTCAAGGTGACGCCGCACATCGCCGGCGCCACCAACCCGCGCACCGCCTCGCCCGGCGTGATCGAGAACATCAAGCGCGTGCGCATCGGCCAGCCGCTGCTCAACACGGTCGACCCGGTCACGGGGTACTGAGCCTCTCATCGGCGCGCGCCACTCCAGTGGCACTCAAGCTTCGTTGATCAGGCAAAAGGTATGAGCGCCACTGGAATGGCGCGCTCCCCTGCTACTTCCCGAACCTGTCGGCGATCGTGCGGTAGATCGCGCGCGCCACCTGGGCCTCGCCGCCTTCCGGCCGGCCCGGCCGGCTGCTGTTGTTCCAGGCCATCATGTCGAAATGCGCCCACGGCACGTCGTCGGGCACGAATTCCTTGAGGTAGAGCGCGGCCGTGATCGAGCCGCCGAAGGCGCCCGCCGAGACGTTGTTGATGTCGGCCACCTTGCTGGACAGCATCTGGCGATAGGGCGCGAACAGCGGCATCCGCCACATCGGGTCCGTGACCTCCTTGCCCGCCGCGATGAGCGAGTCGGCCAGCGCGTCGTCGTTGCAGAACAGCGCCGGCAGGTCCGGCCCCAAGGCCACGCGCGCCGCGCCCGTGAGGGTGGCGCAGTCGATCATCATCGCCGGCTTCTCCGACGCGCCCTCATGCAGCGCATCGCACAGGATCAGACGGCCCTCGGCATCGGTGTTGCCGATCTCGACGGTGATGCCCTTGCGCGTCTTGATCACGTCCATCGGGCGGAAGGCATTGCCAGCCACGGAATTCTCGACCGCCGGCACGAGCACGCGCAACCGCACCGGCAGGCCGGTCGCCATGATCATCGATGCGACCGCGAGCACGTTCGCCGCACCGCCCATGTCCTTCTTCATCATCAGCATGCCGGTCGCGGGCTTGAGGTCGAGGCCGCCGGTGTCGAAGCACACGCCCTTGCCGACCAGCGTCACCTTCGGGTGGCTCGCCTTGCCCCAGGTGAGATCGATCAGCCGCGGCGGGCGCGCAGAGGCGCGGCCAACCGCATGGATCGTCGGATAGTTGTGCTTCAGGAGATCGTCGCCCACGATCACCTTCACCTTGGCCTTGTGCGCCTTGGCGAGGCCCTGCGCCGCCGCGGCCAGCTCGGCCGGGCCCATATCGGAGGACGGCGTGGTGATCAGGTCGCGCGCCATCGAGATCGCCTCGACGATGGCGATCGCGCGCTTCTTGTCCGCAGTCGCAGGCCACACGAAGCGCGGGCCGCCCTTGCTCTTGGTCGCGCGATAGCGCTCGAACTTCCAGGCGCCGAGCCCGATCGCCACGGCGACGTCTGTCATCGAGACCGGCGCGGTCTCGCCGTCCAGGCGCCACGTCGTGGCCGGCAGTTTCGACGCGAGTGCACCGAAATCCCACAGGGTCGGGGCGTCGGGAATCACCAGCACTGCACCGGAAGCCTTGCCGTCATCGCCCGGCAACACGGCGACTTCGCCCGGAGATCCGGAGATCCCCAGCGAGTCGACCCAGGCACGCCGCGCCGCGGACTGCGCCTTCAGCCAGGCACCCCACTTCGAACGACCCACAAACTGCAGGGGTAAGGAGGAAGAAGAACGGTCGACGAACGGCAGCGACATGGCCATGCTCACAATATTCAAGGAGAACGGTTAACATTGCCGGCCAAACTCCATGGCTGGCAAGGAGGGCGTACATGGCCGAATTCACCGTTGTGATCGGCAACAAGAATTATTCGTCGTGGTCGCTGCGCGGCTGGCTGATGGTCAGGATCGCCGGCATCGAGTTCGATGAGATTGTCGTGCCCCTCGACAGGCCCGAGACGCAGGCGGCGATCCGCAAGCACTCGCCGTCGGGCCGCGTGCCGGTGCTGCTGCATCGCGGACTCGCGGTGTGGGACTCGCTGGCGATCGCGGAATACCTGAACGACCTCAAGCCCGAGGCCGGCCTGTGGCCACCCTCCGCCGCCGCCCGCGCCCATGCCCGCTCGATCTCGGCGGAGATGCATTCGAGCTTCACGGATCTCCGCGACAACATGCCGATGAACATCCGCGCCTCGTTTCCCGGCAAGGGCATGACGCCGGGCGTGCGCGCCGATATCGAGCGCATCACCTTCCTGTGGCGCGACTGCCGGAAGCGCTTTGCCGGCGCCTTCCAGAAGGACGAAGGATTCCTGTTCGGCACTTTCGGCGCCGCCGACGCGATGTTCGCCCCCGTGGCGACGCGCTTCAAGACCTACGGCGTCACCCTCGACAATGACGCCGACGCCTATTGCAAGGCTGTGCTGGCCCATCCCGCCATGAGGGAATGGATCGATGCCGCCGAGCACGAGCCCTGGCTGATCGACAAGTACGAGTTCAAGTAGCCGGCAGGCTCGGCGTCTTGTCCTGCCGTTCCTCCGGCGTCATGAACATGCGCCAGCGGCGCGCCCCGACGCCCAGGCTGCGCCGACTGGAAAAAACAGCGAGGAGCGGCGCCAGGAGCAGACCCGCGACCACCGGCAGCAGCCAGTAGAGGAACGACGGCGCCCAGTAGCCCATCACCGCGACGGCGGCGACTCCCAGGACGATCTGGCCGAGGTGCCGGCCCAGCGCGAGATCCCACGTCATGCCGCGATCGCCGCGGGCCTGCGGCGGCCAGCCAACCGCGCGCCCGGCCAGGATGCCCAGCACGAATGTCGAGTGAAACAGCATCATCACCGGTGCCAGCAGCATCGAGAACAGCGTCTCGAGGAGTACGCTGCCGATCAGCGCCAGCCGTCCGCCATAGGCGGGCGCCGGCGAGAACAGGCCCAGCACCATCGCAAGCAGCTTGGGCAGGAACAGCATCAGCGCCGTCACCAGCAGCAGCCCGTGGACGTGGCCGGTATTGTATTGCGGCCAGTTGGGGAACAGCGACGGCAGGTTGCCGAAATAGACCGGGCCGACGATCTCGTGTTCCAGCACGATGGCGGCGCTGAGCAGCAGCGAACCCAGCCAGAGAGGCGAGGCGAGATAGCCCATGATTCCCATCACCAGGTGGAGCCGGCTCATCCAGTGCAGGCCGCGCGCGGGAACCAACCGCGCATGCTGCAGGTTGCCCTGCATCCAGCGGCGATCGCGCACCGCATAGTCGATGACGTTGGTAGGCAGCTCCTCGAAGCTGCCGCCCAGGGTCGGCAGGTTCCAGACGAAGAAACCGGCGCGACGCATGAAGGCCGCCTCGACGAAATCGTGGCTCAGGATTTCGCCACCGAACGGCGCGCGGCCCTTGAACACCGGCAGGCGGCAATGGTGGGAGAACGCCGCGACGCGGATGATGGCGTTGTGGCCGAAGTAATTGGCCTCGCCCATCTGCCAGAAGGCATGGCCGGTGGCGAGCATGCCACCATACAGGCGCGACGAGAATTGCAGCACGCGGGCGAACAGCGTCTCGCGTCCCATCGCTACCGCATGGGTCTGGATAATGCCGGTCTGCGGACTCGCCTCCATCAAAGCGGCGAGACGCACCATCGTGTCGCCCGACATCACGCTGTCGGCGTCGAACACGATCATGTGGTCGAAGCGGGCGCCCTGGTTGTCGAGCCAATCCGCGATGTTGCCGGCCTTGCGGCCGACATTCCTGGCGCGGCGGCGCCAGTGCAGGCGTTCACCGATGCCCAACTGCTGGCGCAGCCCCTCGATGCCCGCCGCTTCCTCGGCCGCGATCGCGTCGTTGGTCGTGTCGCTCAACACGAAGAGCTCAAAGGCATCGGACCGGCCGGTCGTCTCCAGCGAGCGCCAGGTCGTCGCGAGGCGGGCGAAGACTTCGTCCGGCGCTTCGTTGTAGACGGGCACCAGGATCGCCGTTCGGCCGCGGAGCGCCGGAACCTCGCCATCGCCGGCACCCTTACGGCGAAGCGAAAGAGGATGCAGGCCGCTGGCCTTCAACACGAAGCCGATCAGGGCGGCCCAGAAGGAGAGCGCGATCCAGCCGAAGCCCAGCGCGAATACCACGAGCAGGGCGACGGCAAGTCCGTAGGGAACCTGCGGACCAAGCGCCGTGGCCAGCAGATGAATGCCAGCAGCGGTGGTCGCGGCGGCGAGAGCGAGCAGGAGGAACCGCCGCCAGCCCGCGCGACCTGCAAGGCGGTCGAGGTTCCAGAGGCTGTGGTCTTCAGTGGCTTGCATGAGACGCGCCCTCCGCGGGCAATGGGTATCAGGGCCGAAGCTGGGTGCTGAAAGTCTCGCTCGATCGTTTGCCATCCACGGTCAGGAAGGCCCGAATGTCGGCGGTACGGCGACTCTCAGGCTCCACGTCGAGGAAGAGGCGGCGGTTGGCGGAGCCAGAGGGCCGGTCGATCTCGGCCCGCAACAGCTTGCCACCGCTCACCTCTACGTTGGACTCCACCACCCGTTCCTCCGGTAGCCTGGTCAAAACGTCGCCTTCGAACTCGACGACGAGACGGCGGGCTTTGTCGTTGCCGTCGACGGATGCCTGTCGCGTCGCAACGACGCGCGCTTCGGGTGCCAGCGACGCTTCGTCACTCAAGGCCGAAAGGCGATAGCGGTATTCCAGCGCCGCGCCCTTCTCGACCGGCCACCGCGAAACCCAGAAGGCGACGATATTGTCGTGATGTTCGGACGGTGTCGGGATCTCGACCAGACGGACTTCGCCCTCACCCCAGTCGCCCTTCGGCTCGATCCAGAGGCTGGGACGCGTCTGGTACTTGGCGACGCCGTCCTGGTAGCGATCGAAACGGCGTTCGCGCTGCTGCAGGCCGAAGCCGCGCGGATTGTTGTCGACGAAAGACGAGACCTGCAGCGAGCCGGGATTGCCCAGGGGCCGCCAGATCCGCTCGCCTCCGCCGGTCAGGAGTGCCAGCCCGTCGGAGTCATGCACCTCGGGCCTGAAGTCATCGCGCCAGGGGCCGGACTTGCCGGACAGGAACATGCTGGTGAGCGGCGCGATGCCCAGCATCGACACGCCATGTCGCATGAAGAGACGCGCATCGACGTCGACCGTGGTCCGTGCGCCCGGCGTTACCGTGAAGGCGTAGGCGCCGCTGGCTCCCGGCGATTCGAGAAGCGCGTAGATCGTGATCGACTTGTCTCCGGGAGCCGGCTCGACCAGCCAAAATTCCCGAAACTCGGGGAATTCCTCCGAACGCGGCTGGGCCGTGTCGATCGCCAGCCCGCGCGCCGAGGCGCCATAGACCTGGCCCTTGCCGATCGGCCGGAAGTAGCTGGCGCCCAGGAACGAAACGATCTCGTCGAACTTCTGGCCGTTCAGGGGGTGCGTGACCTTGAAGCCCGCGAAGCCGACATTGGCCGGCGGCGTGGCGGTGCCGAAGTCGAACATCTCGGGCGAGGGCGAGAGGGCTGTCGCCGCTCCCGCCGATTCAGAGCCCGTTCGCTGGATCACGTACATCTTGACCGGCGTCTGATAGAGGAAGCCGGTCGGGAAGAACTCGACGTGGAAGCTGCTTTTCTTGTCGCGCCACAGGATCGAGTCCGGCCGAAAGCGGATGCCGCGATAGGCGTCGTATCCCAGCTTTGCCGTGTCCGCGACCGGCGCTCCCTTTGTGTAAGCCTGCGTCGCCGAGTGCCGCGCTCGATCGATCAGCTTGTCGAAAAACTCGCTTGCCTGCGCCGTCGAGAGGCTGGTCCCCACAAGCACGACGAGCAACGCAACAAATCGGACCACGGAATCCCTCATGCGATGGCAAGGTCGTGCCGCAACGCAGCAAGGAACCGGACGGTTGCCCTCCCTCGCCATGAGGCCCCACCGGAACACCGGTTGTGTTCGCCAGGGTACATGATCGTCCCCGCGCTCGATCATGGCGGAACGAAAAGGGGCAAGTGCACGTTGGCAGCCCGCGATCATCACGGCCTACCGCCGGAGACGAGATTGTCGAGGGAGAACCGCATCATGCCCGACGCCATGCACGACAGCACCACCCAGCCGGAATCCGGGAACACGAGGCCGGACCTCGGCGCGGCGGTTTCCGAAATCAAGACCGCGCTGAGCGGCAAGGCCGAGGAACTTGCCAGCCGGTCCGCGGAGAGCGGCGCCGCGGCCGTCTCGGCGCTGGGCAAGACCGCGGCCACGCTCGCCGGCTCGTTGCAGGACCAGTCGCCCGCGGTTGCCGATTATGTGCGCTCGACCGGCCAGCGCATCGACCGCCTGGCCGACGACCTGCGGGACAAGTCGGCCGGCGAGCTTCTGACCATGGCCACCGATTTCGGCAAGCGCCAACCGCTCGCCCTGCTCGCGGGCTCTGCCATCGTGGGCTTCGCGCTCGCCCGCATCGTCAAGGCCGGCATGGGCGCCTCGACGGAAGCAGCGGGACCGCGGGCGAACGAGCCCAGTGTCGGCAGGATCGACGTTTAGGAGGCGGGGATGAACACCACAGAAAGGCCGGGCGTGGTCGCCTTGGTGACCGATGCCCTGGGTCGCAGCGCCGACCTGATCCAGACCGAAATCCGTCTCGCCCGCGTCGAGCTGGGCGAAAAGGCCGAAGCGCTGAAGACCAGCGTCGTCAGCGGTCTCGCCATGATGTTGGTAGGCACGGCCTTCCTCATCGCCGCCGTCATCTTGGTCCTGCAAGCCGTCGTCGCGGCACTGATCGAGAGCGGAGTCGCTCCCGCGCTCGCGATCCTGATCGTCGCCGGCGGTTCCGCACTGGGCGGCATCGTCGTCCTCCTTGCCGGCAAGAAGACGATCGGCGCCGTCGACCCCACCCCGACCCGTACCATCACGTCCCTGCAGAACGACGCCCGCATGGCGAAGGAGAGCCTGACATGAGAGAGAGCGCCCAACTCCAGCGCGAGGCCGAGGCCCAGCGCGCCGGCTTGTCCAACACGCTCGGCCAGCTCCGCGACGGCATGACCAGTCAGGCCCTGTCGGCCGAACTCGTCGGAGTGCTGCGCGACAGCAGCCTCACTTTGGTGAAGAGCCTGGCCGATTCGGCGCGCAGCAATCCCGGCGCCGCGCTTCTGATCGGCGCAGGGCTCACCATGATGCTCACCAAAACGACCGGCTCGGACGTGATGTCGTCTGCCTCCAGCGCAATCCGCGCGGCCAGTTCCGCGAGCGCCGACGCCGCCGTCGCCGCGGCAAGCGGCGTCAAGACCGCGGCGGGCACGGCTGCCGATACCGCGAAGTCGCTGGCAGGTCAGGCCAGCCACAAGGTTTCGGACATGGCCGGCAAGGTGACCGACAAGGTAACGGGCTTGGCGACCAACACCGCGAACTCCGTCAAGGAGACCGCCGCCGCGACCACCGACACTTTGCGCGGGACCGCGGGCGATCTGCGCGATCGAGCCGGCGAACAGGTCGATCAGGCGAGACGACTGCTCCATGACGGCCAGGACGCCGCACAGCATCTCGAACAGGACGCGACGAAGCTTGCCGCCGATACGAAGCAGGCCGTGTCGAAGCTGCTGGAAGAACAGCCCATCCTTGTCGCCGCGATCGGCACCGCGCTGGGGGCGATCTTCGGCGCGGCGCTGCCGGTCTCGCAGGCCGAGCGCAATGTGCTGGGCAAGGTCGGTGCCCAGGCGATCGACAAGGGCCGCGACGTCCTCGAAACCGCCAAGGATACGGTCACCGAACAACTCGCCGATGCGCATATCGGCGAGAAGGTCGGCGACGTTGCTGGCAAGCTGGTCGATACGATGGTGCCGACCTCGACCTCCCGGCCCGCGTAACCGCCAGCATCGCCAAGAAGAAGGCCGCCCGAAGGGGCGGCCTTTTATGTCTCGACGAAAACGACCGAACTTGTGCGGCGGTCGTCAGGAGTTGGGCTTGGGCAGGGTCATCGGGCTGATCCGCAGGATCTTGTAGCCCACCTGCTCCAGTTTCGAGGCCTCCGCCTGGGCTTCCACCAGGCTCGAATAGCCGATGCCGATTTCAGACTGGGTGCGCGGGTCCACCGTCCACACCATGTGCTTGCCGAATGCTTCGTTGCTCATTGCTCCTTGTACAGGTGTTCGGTCGCGGAGTCCGAACCTTCTCGTTCTCGCTCAATGCGCCAGCAGAAGCGGCACGGGGCATGAAGCGATCACCTTGGCCGTCGCGCCGCCGAGCCCCAGGAAGTTCGACAGCCCGCCGTGACCATAGGCGCCCATGACCAGCAGGCCGCTGCCCCTCTCCCTTGTATAGTCCAGCAGCGCGCGGCCGCGGGTGCGGCCCGAGACGTCGCCCGGATCCATCGTCTCCACCGCGGCCGCGATGCCATGACGGCCGAGCGTGCGCACGAGGAACGGCGTGCCGACGGTATCGGGCGCCGCGCCGGCCACGAGGATCGTCACGTTTTCGGCCCTGGCGAGAAACGGCAGCGCATAGCCCACGGCACGGGCCGCCTGCGCACTGCCGTTCCAGGCGACGACGACCGACGACATCGGCCGGTGGCCGGGATGTGGTGGCGCGATCACCACGGGCCGCGCACACTCGTACAGTGCGGCATGAACGGTCCCGGGCGCGATGTTCTCGGGATCGGTGCCGGGACGGCCGAGCAGCAACAGGCTCGATTCGCGCCCCATGGCGACGAGGCGCGCACGCGTCAGGCCCGAACCGCTGAACGTTGCGCCCTTGAGCGAGGCGATCAGCTCGCGATAGGCGCGCTCGGACTCGCGGGCGCGGCCCTCGAGGCGCGTGTCGGAGTCGGTCTTGAGGAAAGGCATCGACTGGAGCGCGATGTCGGCATCGCCCCGGCGGGCCTCCGAGAAATGGACCGCGTCGACGATGGCATCGAACAGGACGGCAATCCGGGCAGCGAGGCGGAACGACATGGCCGCGTCGGGGCCGCCCTCGGAAACCGCCAGAATGGATTTGTACATGCTGTCTCCCCCGCCGTCGTTGACGAGGGAATTAGCATGAACCGGGCATCAGTGAGCACATCGAAGAGCGCCGCGACGGCCGTCCTCCCGAGCGGAGAACGGCGCGCCGGTTGGATATCGGGGTGGGCCGGCCTCAGCCGTCCACCTTGGCGCCGCTCGCCTTGACGATGGGCGCCCAGACCGCGATCTCGCTCACGATACGGTCCTGCAGTCCCTTGGGCGCCATCGGCCAGGGGTCGCTGCCCAGGGCCGCGAACTTGGCCTTCACGTCGGGATCCTCGAGCGCCTTGGTGCCGACGGCGGCCAGCTTGTCGACGATGGGCTGCGGCACGCCGGCCGGGCCGCCGAAGCCCATCCAGACCTCGACCACGTAGTTCGGCACGAACTCGATGATCGCCGGCACGTCGGGCGCGGCCTTGTTGCGCTCACGGCTGGTGACGCCCAGCGCCCGCAGCTTGCCGGCCTGCACGTGCGGCCAGCAGCTCGGCATGTTGTCGAACATGATGTGCACGTTGCCGGCGATCAGGTCCTGCATCGCCCCGGCGCTGCCCTTGTAGGGAACGTGCAGCATGTCGGTGCCGGTGAGCTGCTTGAACATCTCGCCAGCCAGATGGATTGTGGTCCCTGAGCCGGACGAGGCCATGTTGTACTTGCCGGGATTGGCCTTCAGCAGGGCGATCAGTTCCGGCACGGTCTTGGCGGGCACGCTGGGATGGACCACCAGCATGTTGGGCCAGACCGACATGCCCGCCATCGGCGAGAAATCCTTCACTGGATCGTAAGGCAGCTTGGCGTAGAGGGCCGGGGCCATGCAGAACATGGAAATGGTGACCAGCCCGATCGTGTAACCGTCGGATGCCGCCTTGGCGAGCGCGTCGGTGCCGATCGTGCCGCCGCCACCGGCGCGGTTGTCGATCAGCACCTGCTGGCCGAGCATCTCCGAGACCTTGGCCATGACGATGCGCGAGATGTTGTCGGTCGCGCCGGCCGGCGTGTAGGGCACGATGAACTTGATCTGCTTGTTGGGAAAGGCGTCCTGGGCGCGAGCGAGGCTCGGCGCAGCGAGGGTGGCGGCGGCGCCGGCCAACAGGGCGCGACGGCTGGTCTTGAACACGGGCATGCTTCCTCCGAACGACGTTTCTTGATCGGTGCGCGGACGCTAACAGCCCGTCCGATGGGCGTCACCGCGAACCGGCGGCCACGGCTCGCGCTGCGGCCCGTGAGGTCGCTCAGCGGGCCGCTTGCTTGAAAGTCACGTGTTTTTTTGAAGAGGGCCGGCGCGAGTTGCCGCCGCTGTCCGGCGCCTAGGTCAGATGCGCGTCGATCCAGGCGGTGATGTCAGCCATCACGCCTTCCTTGCCGGTGTCGGCCAGCAGGTCGTGGAAGTGGTCCTTGTAGAGCTTCAACGTCTTGTCGGCCGAGCCCGCCGTGTCGCGGAAGAACTGGCTGCCCTCGCAGACCGTCGCCTTGTCGGCGGTGCCGTGCAGGATCAGCAAGGGCAAGGTGATCTTCGGGAACTCCTCGCGCAGCCGCTCGTCGGCGCGGACCAGCGCGGCGACGGTGGCGGCGGGCTGGATCTCGTGGGCAATCAGCGGATCGGCGTTCAGGGCCGCCACGGCCGCAGGGTCGCGCGAAAAGTCCTCGTTCTTCAGTTTGAGCACCGGCAGGCGTGGTGCGATGTGGCTCAGCCCCTTGATGGCCGCGAGCGCGAAGCCCGGCGCCGGCACCTGGAAGGCGAAGCTCTCGCAGATGAAGCCGGCGAGTTCGGCCTGGTTGTCGAGCGTGTAGGTCGCGGAGACGACGCCGCCAGCGCTGTGGCCCAGCAGGAAGACCGGCAGGCCGGGATGGCGCGCCTTGGCGATCTTTATGGCGCTCGCCAGGTCGGAGACGTAGTCGGCGACGTCTTCGACGTAGAACCGCTCGCCCTCCGACTTGCCACGCCCCCGCAGATCGAGGGCGAAGACGGAAAGGCCCTTCTTCACCAGCTCGCCGGCCGGCCACAGATACTGGCCGCCATGGGAATTGACGCCGTGGCAGATCACGACGACGGCGCGCGGCGCGCCGTCGGGCGACCAAGAGCGCAGGTAGATCTTGAGGTCGCCCTTACCTTCGAACGTCTCTTCGGTCGCTGTGGTCACTGCGTCTCTCCTCCGCTCTCAATCAGAAGAGACTCCTACTTCACACGGCGTGCATGCGCCATTCGACCTAGGAAGGGACGAGCCTTATTCGAGCCAGCGCAGGCAGCCCGTCGCGTCGAGCACGGGATCGAGCCGCCGGCGCACGTCGGCCGGCAGCGCCGCCAGCTTCTTGCGCAGCGCGTCGTAGCATTTGGCCTGGTAGCGGAAGGGCGCCTGACTCCATGGCTGGCCGAGGATGTCGAGATCGACTGACGGGGCCCCGCTCTCCAGCGCCGCCCGATTGGCCGCGAGGAACGGCAGGTAAGTCTCGCCGCAATGTTTCAACAGGGCGGTCACCGCGTCCGGCAGCGGCGCATCGGCCGTCAGCCATTCGCCCTCGACGCCCGAGGCATCGTCGAGCCGCAGCAGCCAGCAATAGACGTCGGGCGCCCGCTCCCGCATCTCCATCATCGGCGTCGGATCGACCGAGAGGATCTGCAGCTGGCCGAAGAGGCCGAAATCGGCCAGCGACGGCCGCGAGCCGAACAGATACTCCATCTTGCGGACATGGGGATCGAGCGCGTCGAGGATGAAGCGGTAGCTGTCCTCGATGACCGGCCGGTTGCCGTCGGTGCAGCCGACCATCGCCATGCGGCCCACCTGGCGGTCGTTGAAGGCCTGCATCGCCGCGCGCCGCTCGGCCTCTTGCATCTGCGGATTGCGTGAGGTGATCACCCAATCCTGGGCGAATTTCCGATCGGGCGCATAGTACCAGCGATAGTGGAACATGATCTTGGTGACCCACTCGTCGCCAAAATCCTCCAAGAGGTCGCTGAGATAGGCGTGCGCCGGATCGTCCGGCACGATCGAGCGCTGGCCGGGATGCGCGCGCTCCAGCGCATGGGCGAGAGGAGTCGAATCGTTCATCACCGTGCCGTCGGGAAAGGTCAGTGCCGGGATCACCGGCGGCAATCCGGCCGCGACCGCGACGTCGCGCGGCCAGCCCACGGCCTTCCAGATGAAGGGCAGCCGGCGGTAGCGCAGGATCGCGCGCATCTTCACCGAATAGGGCGAGGGGCCGAAGCCGTGGAGGATGTAGGGGTTCGTGCTCATGTAACCGTTCATTCTTACCATTGGCCGAAGAAGATGCCGTGCTGGCGATGCTTCGCCGTGCGCGCCGCGACATAGGCGTCGTCGACGGTGACGCGGCTCTTGCGCGCCTTCGCCCAGGCGTTCAGCCGGTCCTCCATCTCGCGGAAGATCGGGGCATAGGTGAGGTCGCCACCGAGATCGCGGCGCTCCTTCGGATCGTTGGCCAGGTCGAACAGCATCGGCCGGTAGCCCTGCCACCAGACATATTTCCAGCGGTCGGTGCGCACCATGATGGCGCGGCATTCATCGGGCTTGCGACCGAGGATCGTGCGGGCCTCGCGGAAGGAATAGTCGAGCTCGGAGAAGACCGCATCGCGCCAGGTGTCGAGATGGATCCGGCGCAGCAGCGGCAGCAGCGAGCGGCCTTCCAGCAGGTGATCCTGCGGCGGCAGGCCGAGCGTTTCGAGGATGGTCGGCACGACGTCGATCGCCTCGACGAAGCGCTCGTCGACCGTGCCGCGCGTCAGGTCGGCCTCTGGGTCGGGATCGACCACGATGAAGGGAACGCGCTGCGCCTCATCGTAGAACATCTCCTTTTCGCCCAGCCAATGGTCGCCCAGGAAGTCGCCATGGTCGGCGGTGAAGATGATCAGCGTGTCGTCGAGCCGGCCGGCGCGTTCCATGTGCGCGAACAGGCGGCCGAGCCAGTCGTCGAGCTGGCGGATCAGGCCCATATAGGCCGGCCGCACGATGCCCGGCGCGTCGGGCCGGCTGAAGGAGACCGATTCCTCCATCTCGCGATAGGCGGCGAGAACGGGATGTTCGTTTGCGCGCTCCTGCTCGTCGCGGTTCAGCGGCAGCATGTCGGCGGCGCCGTACAGGTTATGATAGGGCGCCGGCGCCATGTAGGGCCAGTGCGGTTTCACGTAGCTGAGATGCAGGCACCACGGCTTCTCGCCCATCTCGTCGATGAAGCGCATCGCCTCGCGCGTCATGTAGGCGGTCTCGGAATGCTCTTCCTTCACGCGCGCGGGCAGGTGGACGTTGCGCATGAACCAGCCCGAGGCCTTCTCGCCGCCCGGCCCGTCGGCGGCGATGACGAAGTCGCTCCAGGGATCGTCGGAGACGTAGCCGTGCCGCCGGAGATAGTCGGCGTAGCCGCTCTCCGCGCCGGGCGGCGAGTGTCCATCGTAACGGTCCAGCTCCTCGAAGCGGCCGGCCCGCATCAACGCTTCGAGCGCCGAGCCGCCCTCGATGCCGAAGCGTTCCAGCCCCTCCAGGTCGGGCAGCACATGGGTCTTGCCGGCCAGCGCTACCCTGATCCCGGCAGCCGACAGGAACTCGCCGAGGGTCTTTTCGCGCAAGGAGAGCGGCACCCTGTTCCAGGTGGCGCCGTGGCTCGACACGTAGCGGCCGGTATAGAAGCTCATGCGGCTGGGGCCGCAGACGCCGGACTGCACGTAGGCGCGCGGGAAGCGCACGCCGCGCGCCGCCAGCGCGTCGATCGCCGGCGTCTTCAGGTGCGGGTGCCCGGCGCAGGACAGATGGTCCGCGCGCAGCTGGTCGCACATGATGAACAAAACGTTCTTTACCTTGCCCACGGTTTCCTCTCTCGACGGCTTCTGCGTGCCCTGTCTAACTAAGCCGCATGACACAGGCGCCGTCCATCCGCGACATCATCGATTTCTGGTTCCTGCCGCTCGGCCATCCCGATCACGGCAAGCCGCGCGACATCTGGTGGCGGAGCACACCGAAATTCGACGCCGAGACCGTCGGCCGCTTTGGTGCCGCGATCGAACGGGCGATCGCGGGTGAGCTCGATGCCTGGAAGGATTCACCGGAGGGCGCGCTGGCGCTGATCCTCCTCTGCGACCAGTTCACCCGGAACTGCTTCCGCAAGACCGCGCGCGCCTTTGCGGGCGATGCCAAGGCCATCGATATCGCGCGTTACGCGCTGGCGCGCTTCTATCCGTCGGTGTTCCCCGTCGACATGCGGCTGTTCTTCTACATGCCGTTCGGCCACAGCGAGCATCTCGCCGACCAGCAATTCGCCTGCGCCCTGTTCGAGACGATCGGCGGCGAGGACAATCTGAAGTCAGCCGCCGATCACCGCGACGTCGTCGCCCGCTTCGGCCGCTTCCCCCATCGCAACGAGGTGCTGGGCCGCAGCACTACGGCCGAGGAACTCGAGTACCTGAAGAACGCCAATCGGTACGGGCAATAAAAAGACACGCTCCCACCAACGCTTAAAGAGACGCCAACGATAAACTCCGTCATCTCGACCGGAGCGCCCCTCGAATGCCTCGGGGCAGGCTCCGCCGCGGAGCGGAGAGATCTTCTCTCCTCGATTTGCCGGCTTTTGGTTGAGCGAAGGTCCCTCCGCTACGCCTCGTGGAGTTTACCCCGAGGTATTCGAGGGGCGAGGCTTCGGTCGAGACGACGGTTTGCTTTAAGTGAGGATCTTCCTGGCCGGCTTGGCTCGACGCTATCCGCCCAAGATCTCGCGATAGAGATTGGCGGTCGCCGTATCGAAACAGCAGAAGACCACATGCTCGGGCATGCCGATCAGGCGGACTTCGCGGACGGCGATGTCGGCGGCGGCTTGCTTCGGGTAGCCGTAGATGCCGGTCGATATGGCCGGAAAGGCGATACTTCGCAGGCCCTCCACGACCGCCAGCGCCAGCGAGTTGCGGTAGCAGCGGGCCAGCAGCTCGGGCTCGCCCTGCGCGCCGCCCTGCCAGACCGGGCCGACCGTGTGGATGACATGGCGTGCCTTGAGGCGATAGCCGGCGGTGATCCTGGCTTCGCCGGTAGGGCAGCCGCCCAGGGTGCGGCATTCGCCCAGGAGTTCGGGACCGGCAGCGCGATGGATGGCGCCGTCGACGCCACCGCCGCCCAGCAGGCTCTGCTTGGCGGCGTTGACGATGGCATCGACGTCGAGGCGCGTGATGTCGCCCTCGACGATCTCGATGCGGCTCATGTTTTACCAGTAGCGGACCGGACCGGTGTCGAGGTGCACGAAGCCGGAGCGCGGGTAGAAGCCGACGCCACCCATGTTCAGTGACCGCGCAGCCTGGCGGATGCGGAACACCGGGACACCCGGGAAGCGGATGTCCATGGCATTGCCGTTCATGTGCTGGCTGTCGCGCGCCACGCCGCGGCTGACGCTGGCCAGCCAGGCGTTGCTCTCGGGCGAGCGGAAGGCCGACAGGACCTCGATCTGGCCGCCGTAGCCGGCGATGCGGGCGGTATGCCACAGCACGTCGAACAGCAGTGGGTCCATCTCCGTCACGCCACTGTCGCGGCTGTCGCGCAGGAACTGGTTGAGCTGGTCGAGAGCGCTGCGGTGATAGGCGCCGCTGGACCAGTAGGTGACGGTGATCTCTTCCTTGGTGTTGAAATTCACCAGGCTGAGGCTGCGCGGGCTGGAGAGGTCGAGATCGGGTGCCGGCAGCGGTGCGGCCATTGCGGCGGGCGCGAAACCGCCGTAGCGCGAGGCGCGGAGCTGTTGGGGGGTGGTGGCCGGCGCCTTCTTCTGCTGGGCTGCGGCCTTCTGGACACTCGCCGACTTGGCGGGTGCAGCGGTCTTCTTCGTGGTGGCAGTCTTGGTGGTCGCGTTAGCGGCGGTCTTGACCTTGGGAGCGGTCGAAGCGCCTGTATTGGTTTGGGCGAAGCCCGTGCCGGCAAATGCCAACAGTGTCGCCAGGCTCAGTACAAAACTACGCATCCCTGCCCCGGTGTTGTTGCATTTTTGTCACAGACACCCTTATCAGAGACCCATTCTCGACTCAAAGCTTAATTCCTGATCACGGCTGAGCGCCAAGCCGACCACTTCACCCACCATGCAGAGCGTGGGACCGCTCAGGAACGCCTGCCGGGCCTGCCGATCGATCGTCGCCAGCGTGCCGACGACGCGGCGTTCGCGATCGGTGGTGCCGTTCTCGATCAGGGCGACGGGGGTCGAGGCCGGCAGGCCATGGGCGATCAGTTGCGACGCTATGTGCTGGAGCGCGCCGGCGCCCATGTAGATGACGACGGTCTGTCGCGGCCGCGAGAGCATCGCCCAGTCGAGATCGACCGTGCCATTCTTGAGATGACCGGTGACCAGCACGCAGGCCTGGGCATGGTCGCGATGGGTGAGCGGAATGCCCGCGCTCGAGGCACAACCCAGGGCGGCGGTCACGCCCGGCACCACCTCGACGGCCACGCCCGCCGCCACCAGCGCTTCGACCTCCTCGCCGCCCCGGCCGAACACGAACGGATCGCCGCCCTTCAGGCGCACCACGCTCTTGCCCGCACGAGCCAGCGCCACCAGCCGGTCGTTGATCTCCGGTTGCGGCACGCAATGGTTCGCCCGGCGCTTGCCGACATAGACGCGCTCGGCATCGCGGCGCGCCATCGCCAGGATTTCGTCGGAAACCAGCCGGTCGTAGACCACGACATCGGCCCGCTGCAGCAGGCGATGCGCCTTCAGGGTCAACAGGTCGGGATCGCCCGGCCCGGCGCCGACCAGATGGACCATGCCGGCCGTTGGGCTCTCGCTGCGTGCATTGTCGAGCAGACGGATCAACTCGCGCCGCGCACCGATCTCGTCGCCGGCCAGGGCGAGTTCTCCGACCCGGCCTTCGAAGACGCGATCCCAGAAGCGGCGGCGCGCGCGCGGCACGACGAGCGTACGGCGAACCTGTTCGCGGAAGACTTCGGCGAAGCGCGCCAGCCGACCCAGCGCCGCCGGGAGGCTGCGCTCGATGTCGGCGCGGATGCGGCGCGCGAGCGCGGGCGCGGTACCGGCGGTGGAGATGGCAATGGTAATGGGCGCACGATCGATGATCGCCGGCATTATGAAGGTCGAGAGCGCGGGCCGGTCGACGACATTGACGGGAATGCAGCGCACCTGAGCGGCGCCCGAGACGCGCGCCTGCACCGATTCGTCTTCGGTTGCCACGATGACCAGTGACATGCCCTCGAGATCGTCGTCGTCGAAGGCGCAGCCGGCCCAGGAAACATGGCCTTCGGCGATGAAATGGGCAATCTCGCCGCCAACCGTCTCGGCGATGAGCGAGACCTGCGCACCGGCCTTGAGCAGCAGCTCCGCCTTGCGCGCGGCCGCATCGGCGCCGCCAACGACCAGCGCGCGGCGGCCCTGCAGCGACAGGAAGAGCGGGAAGGTCTGCATCACGCGGCCCTCACGAGGCGCGCCGCGCGCAGCAGCGCGCGGATCTCGGGACGGCAGGAACCGCAACTGGTGCCGGCATGCGTGGTCGCTCCGATCGCGGCCAGCGAGGTCGCGCCGTCGGCGATGGCCGCTTCGACGGCACCGCGCGATACACCGAAGCAGGCGCAAAGCTCGCCGCCGCGATGCATGTCAGTCCCGCCGTGCAGCAGCTCGTTGCGCTGCCCTGTCGTGAGGCGTTCCAGCGCCATGAACGGTGCGAAGCGGTCACGCGCCTCCGCCTCGTATGTCGATCCCAGGGTCAATACGGCCTCGACGCGACCATCGCTGACGACCGCACCGACGCCCTTGTCGCCGGCAAGCCACGGACCCGGGTTGGCGGTGCGCACGGCCGCAGACAGCGCCTGCTGTGCAACTGCCAAGGGTTGATCGCCTGCAACCATATAGGCGTGATAGCCGGCGCCTCTGATCCGCGCCCAATAGGAAATCTGCGGCAGCATCACCGCGCGCCGAGCGAGAATCGTGCCATGCCAGCGCATATCTAGCCGACGAATCTCGACGGGCGTATGTTTCAGTTCCGGCTGGCCGGAAATGGGATCGACCGCCGGATTCACGGCAGCGTTGATGCGACCCGCGCGGCTGACCTGCGCGGTCCAGTGCATGGGCCCGAAGACCTCGCCCCTGCGTAACGAGTCGGTCACATGGACACGCAGCGCGCCGCGGCCCCAAAGGCTCGTCACTTCTGCAATGTCGCCATCGCCGAGACCGCGCGCCGATGCATCGTCCGGATGAATCTCGATCGTGGGCTCGGGCCGATGGCCGGCGAGCCGCACCGACTTCCCGGTGCGTGTCATGGTGTGCCACTGGTCGCGCACCCGGCCGGTGTTGAGGATCAGCGGCCGTGATTCATCCGGCGCATTTACGGGCAGGCGCGGTGTCGTGGCGATGAAACGTGCGCGGCGGTCGGCGTGGAAGAAACGGCCGTCGCCGAAGAAGCGCCGATCGGCGGCACCGCCCCAGACGAACGGTCGAAGCGCGTCATAGGCGGTATCGTCGATCGCGGCGTACGCGCCGATGTCGAAGTCGCGCGTTCCGTCATTCTCGAAACCGGAGAGTGCGGCGTGTTCACGGAAGATGTCGGCGACGCCGCGCCAGGCGAAGGCCTCACCATGGCCGAGCCGCCGCGCAACCTCGGAGAGGATCCACCAATCCTGCCTCGCTTCGCCGGGCTGCGGCAGGAACGGTCGCTGACGCGAGATGCCACGCTCGGAGTTCGTCACCGTTCCGTCCTTCTCCGCCCAGGCAAGGGCGGGTAGTCGAATGCGGCAGGCATCGACCGTGTCGCTGGCGCGGATCGCCTCGGAGACGATGGAGAATTCGCAACCGCGCAACGCCTCGCGCACGGCGTCGGCATCGGGCAGGCTCGCGACCGGATTGGTCGCCATGATCCACACCGCCTTGATGCGGCCGGCGCGCACGGCCTCAAACAATTCCACCGCCTTGAGGCCCGGCTTCGTCGCCATGCGTGTCGCCCGCCAGAAGCGTGCGACCCGGTCGATCCCGGCCGGACCGAAATCCATGTGGGCTGCCAGTGTGTTGGAGAGTGCCCCGACCTCGCGGCCGCCCATCGCGTTGGGCTGGCCGGTGATCGAGAAGGGTCCCATGCCGGGCCGGCCGATGCGGCCGGTCAGCAGGTGGCAGTTGATCAGCGCATTGACCTTGTCGACGCCGGCGCTCGACTGGTTCACGCCTTGGGAATAGAGAGTCACGACTCTTTCGGTACGGGCGAACCAGTCGATGAAGGTGTCGATGTCGGACCGCGGCAGGCCGCAGACGGCAGGATTCGTCGCGCTCGCGACGGCGAGCGCCGCAGCGAGATCCGACGTGTGTCGCTCGACGAAGTCACGATCGACAACACCACGATCCGCGAGGCCGGCCAGCAGGACATTGAACAGCGCCACGTCGCTGCCGGGCTTCAGGGGAAGATGGAGATCGGCGATATCGCAGGTTTCCGTACGGCGCGGATCGACGACCACGACCTTCATCGACGGTCGTGCGAGCCGCGCGGCCTCAAGCCTCTGGAACAGCACCGGATGGCACCAGGCGAGGTTGCTGCCGACCAGCACCACCAGGTCGGCCCGCTCGAAATCCTCGTAGAGGCCGGGCACCGTGTCGCTGCCGAAGGCGCGCTTGTGACCGGCCACCGACGAGGCCATGCAGAGGCGCGAGTTCGTGTCGATGTTGGCGGTGCCGAGGAAGCCTTTGATCAGCTTGTTGGCGGCGTAATAGTCCTCGGTCAGCAACTGGCCGGAGACATAGAATGCGACGGCGTCGGGCCCGTGCGCCTCGATCGTCTGCCGCAAGCCCTCCGCCACCGTGTCGAGCGCAACCTCCCAGGAGACGCGCTGACCGTCGATCTCGGGATGCAGCAGGCGGTCCTCGAGCGACAGCGTCTCTCCCAGCGCCGCGCCCTTGGAGCACAGCCGCCCGCGATTGGCAGGATGATCATGGTCGGCCGCGATGGCCGCGCCGCCCTTCCCGTCGGGCGTCGCGACGATGCCGCACCCGACGCCGCAATAGGGGCAGGTGGTGTGGACGGCGGCCGTCATGACGACAACAACGACCTCACCCTGAGGAGCGCTCCGCGGGAGCGCGTCTCGAAGGGTGGGCACGCGCACCGTGTCCGTTGCCCATCCTTCGAGACGCCGTGCTGCGCACGGCTCCTCAGGATGAGGCCGGGAACGGCAACCAGAGACAAAAAGCCGTTAGTAGACATCGCGCTGATACCGGCCGGCTTTTGCGAGCCCGTCAAGCCACGCCTTCGCTTCGGCCGCGCTCTTGCCGCCCTCCGTCGTCGCAATATCGAGCAGGGCCATCTCGACGTCCCTGGCCATGCGCTTGGCGTCGCCGCAGACATAGAAGTGTGCGCCCTGCTCAAACCAGGCCCAGAGTTCGGCCGCGCTCTCGCGCATGCGGGTCTGGACGTAGATCTTCTCGGCCTGGTCGCGCGAGAAGGCGAGATCGAGCCGGGACAGCACGCCCCGACGCTGCCAGTCCATGATCTGGTCCTCGTAGAGAAAATCCGTCGCGCGCTTCTGATCGCCGAAGAACAGCCAGTTCTTTCCGGAAGCGCCGCGCGCGTCGCGCTCCTCGAGGAAGGCGCGGAACGGCGCGATGCCGGTACCCGGCCCGACCATGATGGCGGGCGCACTATCGTCGGCCGGCGGCGCGAAGCCGTGGGCCTTCTGCACGAACACCGGAATGACGTCGCCCGGCTTGGCGAAATCGGCGAGATAGCAGGAGCCGATGCCGGTGCGGGTGCGATCGTTGGTGTCCCAGCGCACGGCCGACACGGTGAGATGGACTTCACCCGGATGCGCCTTGGGCGACGAGGCGATCGAGTAAAGCCGTGGCTGCAGCCGGTCGAGCGACTTCAGCAGGCCGGGCAGCGAGGGCGAGACCGAGGGAAAGGCCTGCAACAGGTCGAGGAGATCGGCCTCGGCCAGCTCAGGCGGCCCCTCGCCCGACGCCAGGGCCTGGAGCTTCAGCGCCTCCTCGCCGTCGAAGGCGCGACTCGCCAGGAACAGCATGCACTCGTCGCTCGGCCGCGCGATGTCGACCTTGCTCAGCAGGACCTGTCGCAACGGCAGTGCCTCATGGTCGAAGCCCACCATCTCCTCGCCGGTGGCGCCAAGCCGGTCGAGCACCGCCTGCACGAGCTGCGGATTCTTGCGGGCGAAGACGCCGAGACTGTCGCCCGCCTCGTAGGTCATGTCGCTCGCCGACAGGTCGAGCACGACATGACGCACGTCCTTCTCGGAGCCGGCACGGTTCAGCGGATGGGCATCGACCAGGGTGGCCAGCGCCGGCCGGTCGCGCGAGAAGCCGACCGGACCGGCAGGTTTCACCGACGGCGCGGCCATGGCCGAGCCGTCGCGCATCGGCTCCAGCGCGGCGACCAGCTCCTTCACCTTGCGCTGGGTTTCCTTGCCGCCCGGCACGCAGCGGCCCATGTCGGTCTCGGCACCGGACCACACGGCTTCGGCATAGGTCTGGCAGAGATAGCCGCACTGGCCGCAATCGAGCTGGGCCATCGCGGCCATGAGTTGCCGTTCGGGCTTCTTGTCCTTGGCGAGTTCCAGCCGCTCGGCGAGCGGCAGTGCCGCATCGTGCCAGGGAAAATCCTCCGGCTCGGCGGGCGCCGATGCCGCCTCGTCCGCACTCCCGCCGCCGTTCACGCCGAGATAGGCGGCAAAGAAGCCGTTCAGCCAGGCGCGCTGCTCCGTCGAGAACGGCGCGTTCTCGGGGATGATCTGCGGGACGGGCGTGAGGGCGTTCATGCCGCGAGCGCCATGACGGGCGCACGCTCGGCCAGATCGCGCAGAGCCGCAATCTCATGACGGCGGCAGAATTCGAAGAACGACTCGCTCGCGGACTCACGATGCATGAGGTAGCCGGCCAAGAGCCTTTCGAGAAGCGGCGGAAGCTCGTCGAAGGCGATCGAGGTCGCGTATTCGCGTGCCATCGCCTGCTCGGCCGTCGAGGCCGCGCCGCCGCCGATGAAGACGTGGTAGCCCTCAACGCTGTCCTCGCCGCGTTCGACCCTGGCCGCGATCAGGCCAATGTCGCCGACATAGTGCTGGGCGCAGGAATGGTGGCAACCGGTGAGATGGATGTTGATCGGCGTGTCGATGCTGAGCCGCATCTCGAGATAGTCTACGAGCTTCAGCGCATGCCCCTTGGTGTTCGACGCCGCGAACTTGCAGCCGGCATTGCCGGTGCAGGCGACGAGGCCGCGCCGCAATGCGCTTGCCTCGACGCCGAGTCCGAGGGCCGCGATGGCGGCGATGCAGACACCGACGTCGCGGTCGGACACATCGGAGATCAGCAGGTTCTGCCACACGGTGAGGCGGATCGTGCCGCTGCCGAAGCGCTCGGCGATACCGGCGATACTGCGCATCTGCTCCGCCGTCATGCGGCCCACCGGCAGCACTAGGCCGAGATAGTTGAGGCCCGCCTGCTTCTGGCGATGCACGCCAATGTGGCCATGCTTGTCGGCCAGGGCGCGGGGCGCTACCTCGGCACCCGCCGCACGGCGCAGCCTGGCGCCATATTCCTTCTCGACCTCGGCCACGAAGGCGTCGCGGCCCAGGCGGTCGATCACATATTTCATCCGCGCCTTCTGGCGGTTCGTGCGGTCGCCGTGGATCGCGAACGCCCGCACGACCGCACCGGCCACCGTCACGCACTCCTCGGGCTTCAGCAGGATCCCGGTCTCGAAGGCGAAGTCGAGATGGCCGGTGATGCCGCCCAGCTGCAGGCGGAAATAGATGCCGGGCTCGAAGCCTTCGCCGCCGGTCACTTCGGTCGCGACGAAGCCGATGTCGTTTGTGTCCTCCAGCACGGGGACGCGCCCGCCGCCGTCGAAGGCGATGTTGAACTTGCGCGGCAGGCCATACATCTCCCGGTGATTGAGGATGTAGTGATGCATGGCGCGGCACAGCGGCCGTGTGTCGTAGAGTTCCTGGCGATCGATGCCGGCGGTCGGGCTGCCGGTGATGTTGCGGATGTTGTCGGCGCCCGAGCCGCGCGCCGTCAGCCCGAGATCCTGCACGGCAAGCAACAGGTCGACGGCATGGCGTGCCGGAATTTCGCGGATCTGCAGGTTGGCACGGGTCGTCACGTCGGCGTAGCCGCCGCCGAAGGCTTCCGCCGCGTCGGCGAGCCCGCGCATCTGCCAGGCGTTCAGGATACCGTTGGGGATGCGCAGCCGGCACATGAAGGAGTTCTCCGCCGGCGCGACGTAGAAGAGCCCGTGATACTTGGTGAGAAAGACGTCCATGCCCTTGGGAAACTGCCCGGCCTCGGCGCGCCCCACCAGCTCGTCCCAGCGATCGAGCGGATGGCGCGCCCGCTTGGCCGCTTCCTCGGCAACCAGCCTGCCGCCCGCGGCAACGGCGCGATCCTGGGCGGCCTGCTGCAGGGCGTCGGGCCCGGTCGGCGGGCCGGAGGATGCTCCTCCAGGCACGCGCGTCGCGAGTTTGTCCGCCGCCTTGCGCGCCTCGATGCCGCTGACGAAACCCTGCAGCCACTGTTTCTGGGTCTCGTCGAACTCTTTGCTCATATGCCTCCCCATTCAAATGGGGAGGCGTCGCCGTATGACGGCGACGCCTCCCCCGCTGACGGGGGAGAAGAACTGCTAGGCCGCGGCACGGGCCGGCACCCGGTGACGGGCGTAGAGGAATTCGAGCACCGCGGCACGGCAACGCGCATATTCGGCGTCGGTCGCGAGTTCGAGCCGGCGGCGCGGCCGCGGCAGATTGATTGGCAGGATCTCGCCGATGGTGGCGGCGGGACCATTGGTCATCATCACCACGCGGTCCGACAGCAGCACCGCCTCGTCGACATCGTGGGTGATCATCATCACCGTGTTGCCGAGGCGCGCATGGATCTCCATGACGCTGTCCTGGAGATGAGCCCGGGTCAGCGCGTCGAGCGCCCCGAACGGCTCGTCCATCAGCAGCACCTTGGGCTGCATGGCGAGCGCCCGGGCGATACCGACCCTCTGCTTCATGCCGCCCGACACTTCGTGCGGCCGTTTGTCCTTGGCCTGCGCCATCTGCACGAGCTCGAGATTGTGCATGACCCAGTCGTGACGCTCGGCCTTGCTCTTGGTGCCGCCGAACACCTTGTCGACCGCGATCGCAATGTTGCCGTAGACGGTGAGCCACGGCAGCAGCGAGTGGTTCTGGAACACGATGGCGCGATCCGGGCCGGGCTCGTCGACCACCTTGCCTTCGAGGAAGACCTCGCCGCTGGTCGACTTCAGCAGGCCACCCAGGATGTTGAGCAGGGTCGACTTGCCGCAGCCCGAGTGGCCGATCAGCGAGACGAACTCGCCCCGCTCGATTCGCAGGTCCACGTCGCGCAGCACTTCCGTCGCCATCTGGCCACGGCGGAAGCTCATCCCGATCTGGTCGAACTTGAGGTAGGGCTGTGTGGTCATGGCCTGTGCTCCTACTGCGCCGAGACGCCGTGCGAGACGAAGTGACCGACCGTGGCGATCAGCTTGTCGAGCAGGAAGCCGACGATGCCGATATAGACCAGGGCCACGATGATGTCGGAGATGCGCGAGCTGTTCCACGCGTCCCAGATGAAGAAGCCGATGCCGACGCCGCCGATCAGCATCTCGGCCGCGACGATGGCGAGCCAGCTCAGGCCCACGCCGATGCGCAGGCCGGTGAAGATGTAGGGCACGGTCGCCGGCAGCGTGATCTTGTAGAACACCTCCCACCAGGAGAGCCGGATGACCGCCGCGACGTTGCGATAGTCCTGCGGGATGTTCCGCACGCCCACCGACGTGTTGATGATGATCGGCCAGATCGAGGTGATGAAGATCACGAACAGGGCCGACGGGTCGGCATGGCGAAAGCCCGCGAGCGACAGCGGCAGCCAGGCGAGCGGCGGCACGGTGCGCAGCACCTGGAAGATCGGATCGAGGCCGCGCATCGCCCAGGTGCTCTGGCCGACCAGCACGCCGAGCGCAATGCCGACGACGGCGGCGAGACTGAAGCCGATCGCGACGCGCCCCAGGCTCTTGGAGATCTGCCAGAAGGCGCCCTTGTCGATGCCGCCATTGTCGTAGAACGGATCGGCGATGAAATCCCACGCATCCGCCACCACCTTGGTCGGCGGCGGCAGGCGTGCGCCCGGCTCCGAGCAGAGGAGCTGCCAGACGAACAGCGTGAGCGAGAGCACGATGAGCGGCGGCAGCACGACGCTCACGACATGCCGTGCGATCTCCATCGCGCGTTCCAGAGCCGGCCG
This sequence comes from Reyranella sp., assembly GCF_004297265.1. Lineage (GTDB taxonomy): Bacteria > Pseudomonadota > Alphaproteobacteria > Reyranellales > Reyranellaceae > Reyranella. Next base: position 46,723 of record NZ_SCUT01000028.1, on the reverse strand, counting down.
CACGGGCGGCCGGAAGGTGACGATCTCGGCCGAGGATTCCGGAACCGGGACGGCGTTGGCCACCGAGACGGTCGCCGCCGAGAGGGTGGCCTTTGCAGCGGCCTGCATCACGCCACCTTCTTGATCTGAAGCGCCGCGAGATAGGCCTTCGGGTCGGCCGGGTCGAAGACCTTGCCGTCGAAGAAAGTCTCCTTGCCGCGCGACGTGCCGGCCGGCATCTGGTTGGCCGCGACGCCGATGGCCTTGGCGGCCTCGCGCCACAGATCCTCGCGATTGACCTTGCCGATGATCGCCTTGGTGTCGAGGTCGGCGGCCATCATACCCCAGCGCTGGTTCTCGGTGAGGAACCACAGCTCGTGGCTCTGGTAGGGATAGGAAGCGTGGTCGCGCCAGAACTTCATCGAGAGGTCACGATTGTCGATCTTACGACCGTCGCCGTAGTTCACCTTGCCTTCGATACGGTTGATGATGTCGGCCGGCGGGCAGTTGAACCACTGGCGCTTGCCCACGATCTCCGACAGCTCCTTCGCGTTCTCGAGCTTGTCGCACCATTGCGCGGCTTCGAGGACCGCCTGCAGGACGGCCTGCGCCGCCTTGGGATTCTTGTCGACCCAGTCGGCGCGCATGCCGAGACTCTTCTCGGGATGGTCCTTCCAGAGGTCGCCGGTGGTGCAGGCGGAGTAGCCGATGCCCTGGTTGACGAGCTGCTCGTTCCACGGCTCGCCGACGCAGAAGGCCTCCATGCTGCCGACCTTCATGTTGGCCACCATCTGCGGCGGCGGCACGACGATGGTCGAGACGTCCTTTTCGGGATCGATGCCGCCCGCGGCCAGCCAGTAGCGGATCCACATGTCGTGGGTGCCGCCGCGGAAGGTCATGGCGCACTTCACTTCCTTGCCGCCGGCCTTCATCTTGGCGAAGGCGGCCTTGAGCGGCTCGGCATTGACCGTCGCGCCGGTCGGCATCAGCTCCTTCGCGACCGAGATCGCCTGGCCGTTCGTGTTGAGGCGCGACAGGATGTACATCGGCACCGGCTTGTTCTCCGGCGTCGTGAGGCCCAGCGAGATCTGGTAGGGCTTGGGCGTCAGGATGTGCGCGCCATCGATGCCGCCCGCCCCGGAGCCCAGCACGATGTTGTCGCGGGTGGTGCCCCAGGAGGCCTGCTTGGCGACGTTGGCGTCGGTGATGCCGTACTTGTCGAACAGCTTCTTCTCCTTGGCCACGATCAGCGGCGAGGAGTCCGTGAGAGCGATGAAGCCCAGCGTGACCTTGTTGGTCTCCGGTCCCGCGGCCTGCGCGAAGGCGCCGCCCGGAAAGGAGGCACGCACTGCGCTCATCAGGGCCGCGGTGGCCGCCACGCCGGAGGCGCTCTTCAGAAGGTCGCGCCGTCCCAGGCCTTTGCGGCCGTTCCTAGTTGCCATGCTTGCTCTCCTGCTGTTTGAAGGTCGTTGAGATTTCATTGCTAGGGTCGAACACCGACCCGTCGAGGAAACTGTCGGGGCCCATCGCGACCGGCGCGCCGTTGGTCGGGAGGATCCACGGATCTGGATGCGCTCCCTCGACCTTGCGGTCGGTGAGCGGGCACGGCAGGCCAAGCTGGCTCGCGGCGGCGCGATAGATGTCGCTGCGGAATACGCGATCGGCGACGGCGCGCATGTCCGGGCGCGGCGCGACCTGGCCCCAGCGCACCATCTGCGCCAGGTACCAGTCGGCGTGGCTGCGCCACGGGAAGTTGGCGAGCTGGCGGTGGAAGATGTGGAAGTCCGGCAGGCTGAGCGACCGCGCGATCACGTCCACCGGCACATTGAGGAAGCGCGGCGTCGACAGGATGCGCGCCGCCTCGGGCCGGTTGGCCGGCTCGTCGAGCCAGGCGCCGGCTTCGGTGATGGCCTTCACCAGCGCGATCAGCGTCTTCGGATTGCGCTGCGCCCAGGCCTCCGTCGCGCCGAGCATCTTTTCCGGCATCGAGTCCCAGATCTGGCGGCTGCTTGCCGCGATGCGGCCGATGCCGAGCGAGGCGGACTGCTGGTTCCACGGCTCGCCCACGCAGTAGCCGTCGATCGTGCCGCCCGAGAGGTGGGCCACCATGTGCGGCGGCGGCACGACGGTGAGCCGCACGTCGCGGTCGGGATCGATACCTCCTGAGGCCAGCCACAGGCGCAGCAGGTGGTTGTGCGAGGAATAGGTGAAGACCGACGCGAGCGTGACAGGCGGCCGGCCCTCGCGGGCGCGGCGGGCGACGACGGCAGCCAGCGCGCGCACGTCGAGCGGCGCGCCGGCCGGCAGGTTGTCGCCCACGAACTCGGGGGCGACTTCCCCGATCTCCCGCCACAGCCCGTTCGACAGAGTGATCGAGTTGCCGTTGAGATGCAGCGTCATGGCCGCGATCATCGGGACGTTGACGCTGTCGATGCCGAGCGTCGTGGCGAGCGGCATGGGCGAGAGCATGTGGGCCGCGTCGAGCAGGCCGACCGCGAGTTTGTCGCGGATGTTCGACCAGGAGACTTCGCGGCGCAGTTCCACTTCGAGTCCGTGGCGCTCGTAGAGGCCGAGGACCTCCGCGAACAGAACGGGCGCGCAGTCGATGAGGGGGATGAATCCCACCGTCACCTTCGGTTGCTCGACTTGACCCACGACGCTCGACTCCAAAAAAAAGACGCCCCAAGCGGCCGCATGATCTGCGACCGCGTGGGACGTCGTTGTCCGGGAAGGCAGACCGCCATTGGCCTGCCCGAGAATTCAGGAGCCGCCCGTCATTGGGCGCCTCGCCGATAGAGCAGCAGGAAGTGTGCCAAGAGCCCAAGGCGGTGCCGCCTTTTGGCAAGTGTCTGATTCAACTATGAAAGTGCGGATGTCTCCGCGAATCATCCCTCTGGATACGTATTATTGCCTGCCCATGAATGCAGCATGATCGCCAAAGAGGCAGGCAATTGTGTCGATCAGAACTTGAGCGCCTTCGCGTAGGTCAGGAGATCCTGCGCCACTTCGCCGATGCGCTTGTTCTGGTCCATGGCGAGCTTGCGCAGCAGCTTGTAGGCGGCTTCCTCGCCGATTCCCTTCTGCTCCATGAGCAGGCCCTTGGCGCGATCGACGGTCTTGCGCTCGACCAGCGACAGGCGCGCGCGCTCGAGCTCCTCGCGCATCGTGTGATAGCGATTGAAGTGCGCGACCGCGACGTCGACGACCGGTTGCACCCGATCCTGCGTCAGGCCCTTCACGACATAGGCCGAGACGCCTGCCTCCATCCCGGCGGCGATCGTCGCCGGATCGGAACGGTCGGCGAACAGCGCGATCGGCCGCGGCTGCTGCTCGGTCGTGCGTCGCAGATCCTCGATCGCGTCGCGGCCGGGATTGTCGATGCTGATCACGATGACATCGGGTTGCAGAACGCTGACGCGCGCTGCGAGGTCGTAGGTGCCGTCGAGCCGCGCCAGCAACACGTAGCCGGCATCCCGCAGGCCGGATTCCACGATCTCGGCGCGGGCGGGATTGTCGTCGATCAGGACTACGGACAAAGGTTTCGACACGGGCGGCGGCTGCAACTCTCTTGCAACCCGCGGGGCGCAACTTCCGTGCCACCGATGTTAAGGCGCTGATTCCACGAGCTTTCCCGCTGCCCAGCGCCCGGCCCGCACCTTGCCCTCGGCGTCGGTGTACTGGCCATAGCCGTTGCGCTGCCCGCCGCGGAACTCGCCTTCGTAGCGCTCGCGCTCGCCGATCCGTTCGACGCCCGGCCCGTCGAGAAGGTCGCTATGGAATTCGCCGCCCTGCACGCCGTTCGGCTCGGCGAGCGTGCGCCTGACAGCGAGGCCTTCGAGGCGGCCGCCGACGAAGTTCCCTTCCGACCGCTCGACACCCGGCTTCTCGCGAAGACCGAGCCCGGTCGACTTGCCGTCCTTCCATTGGCCCGAATAGCGCGTGTCGTCGGCCAGCCGAACCGTGCCGAGACCGTTCATCAAGTCGGCGCTCCAGTCGCCGGCCTGGCGTTCGCCGTTACCCAGTTCGGCAACGCCCAGTCCCTGGCGCTTGCCGTCGACGACCTGGCCGATGTAGCTCGCGCCCCCGTCATAGGTGAGCCGCTCGCTGTTCTCCAGATCGGGACGCGCGGCCCGCGCCGCCACGATGCGCGCCTCGCCCGCCATGGCGCGCGCTGCCCGCGCCGCTTCCTCGGCGCGCTCGAACATCGCCCGTGCTTCGGTCGCGGCGCGCTGCGCCTGATCGACGAGCGCCTTTTGCGGCGATGTGTCGGGGGCAACGACCGGTGGCTTGGTTGCCGCGGGCGTTGTCGCCGGCGGCTGCACGGGTGTCGGCGTCGCGGCCGCTTGAGAAGGCTCCTTCGGCGTGGCGATCGGAATGGGCGGCGGCAGGGTCGCCTGTGTCTCGACCATACCGAAAAACCGCTCCCGGATTTGCGGCGCGTATTTCCAGGCCGCGATGGCGCCCAATACCAGCAGGACGATCGGGAACCGTCGGCGAGCGAATCCCTTTCGCCGCGTAGCCGGAGGGTCGACTTCAGTCTCCTCGGTCGCCGGCCGGCTCGCACCGCCAAGGCGCGGCGCCGGCGAACCGGCCGGGGCAGGTTCGATCATCATGCGCTGCGTCGGCGCATCCTCGACCTTCGGCAGCGAACCGCCAAAGAGAATCCGCCATTCGGCAATCGATTGCGGCCGCTGCTCGGGCGCGAAGGCCAGGCCGCGATCGATCGCCGACAACAGGGACGGGTCGAAGCGATCGGCATGGGTCGACGCGAGCGGCCGATAGGGATCCGTGCCGACGCGGCTCACCGCCTCGGGCGGCGCGGAACCCGAGATCGTGTGATGCAGCACCGCCGCCGTCGCATAGATGTCGGTCCACGGCCCCTGCTTGCCGTCCATCGCGTACTGTTCGATCGGCGCGTATTGCGGCGTCAGGATGCTGGTCAAAGTGCGCGTGCGCCCGCCCATCGCCTGTCGCGCCGCCCCGAAGTCGATCAGGATCGGCACGCCGTCGCGGCGCACGATGACGTTCGACGGCTTGATGTCGCGGTGCAGGAAGCCCTGGGCGTGCACGGCGCCGAGGCCGCTCAGCATGCCTTCGGCCAGACGCCGGATCTCGTCGGGCTGCAGGCGCCGGCCGGGCTGGCGCAGGAGCTGCGCGACGCTGGGACCGTCTTCGAATTCCATGACGGTATAGGCCGTGCCGTTGGCCTCGAAGTAGCGCAGCACCGGCACGATGTGGACATGACGGAACCGCGCCAGTGCCCGAGCCTCGTCGAGGAAGCGCTCGCGACCCCAGGTGAAATCGTCGGCGAAGCGCGAGCCGCGCGGCGCCACCTGACCATCGGCCCGGCGGGTCGCGAACTCGACCGGCATGTATTCCTTGATGGCGACGAACTTGGCGAGCTGGGTGTCGAAGGCCCGATAGGTGATGCCGAAGCCGCCATGCCCGATCAGGGCGTCGAGACGGTAATCGCCCAGTCGCGTGCCGACCGGCAAAGCTTGATCGTGTTCTGCTGTCATGGGCACGCGCAACCTCGGCCCCTAGATGCGCGCTCAGGGGCAGCCGCACAAGCGGCTGAAGAGGGATTAGCGGCTGGCGTCCGAGGCGATGAACGACCGGAGCGGGCCAGCGTCTCGCATTTCGGGCATGAGTTGCATGATCATGAGCAGGACGCAGAGGCCGATCGCCGTCAACATCGTGGCAGGGCCCGTGCGCAGATAGGGGGTGGGCGTCGAGGCCCGTCGCTCGTCCGTCATGTCGGACAACTCCAAAAAAATCGACTTCGCAAAAATAAAGACGGCCCGAACGGCCCTGAAAATGGGCCAAGCCTGAGGCGAAGGATAAATCAAACCGCCTCAAAAATCCAACAAACCATGGAATCACAAAGGTTTAATACATGATGTGAAGAACAAAAGTGAACCCCACAAGTCGTGGCGTAGGACTTGCGTCACAAGTGAGATCTAAGATCGGCCGCGAACTCCGGCCCCAGCCGGGTTAGGATCGTTTCATGAATACAGTCCCACGCGACAATGTCAGGACTCTGGTCCTGACCGGCGCCAGCCGAGGTATCGGCCATGCGACCGTCAAGAAATTCAGCGCCGGCGGCTGGCGGGTCATCACGATCTCGCGCCAGCCCTTCAGCGCGCTCTGCCCGTGGCCGAGCGGCGGCGAGAACCACGTTCAGCTCGACCTTGCCGATCCAGTCGATATCGGCCGCGGCATCGAGCAGATCCGCTCGCGCCTCGCCGGCGGCCGGCTCGACGCCCTGGTCAACAACGCGGCCATCTCACCCAAGGGCAAGGGCGGCGCAAGACTCGGCGCCATGGATACGCCGTTCGATCTGTGGCGGCAGGTGTTCAACGTCAACTTCTTCGCGCCCGTGGCGCTGGCCCGCGGCCTGGTCGACGAACTGTCGAAAGCGCAGGGCTGCGTGGTCAACGTGACCTCGATCGCCGGCAGCCGCGTCCATCCCTTTGCAGGCTCGGCCTACGCCACCTCCAAGGCCGCGCTCGCGGCACTTACCCGAGAGATGAGCCACGACTTCGGCCCGCGCGGCATTCGCGTCAATGCGATCGCACCCGGCGAGATCGATACCGCGATCCTGTCGCCCGGCACCGAGAAGATCGTCGAGGAGCAGATCCCGATGCGGCGGCTCGGCACACCCGACGAGGTGGCGGACGTGATTCACTTCCTTTGCGAGAAGGGATCGAGCTACGTTTCCGGCGCCGAGATCCAGATCAACGGCGGCCAGCACGTCTAGGAGTTCGCGATGGACAGCACGATCACCAGCCTGAAGGGCGAAACCGGCCGCGACGCGCGACGCCGCATCCGCAATGGCGGCCATCGCCTGCCGACCTCCGGCATGGCGCCGGGTTATGTCCAGGGCAACCTCGCGATCCTGCCGAAGTCCCTCGCGGCCGACTTCACACGATTCTGCATGCTCAATCCCAAGCCCTGCCCCCTGCTCGGCCAGTCCGAACCGGGCGACTGGCGCCTGCCGACCCTGGGCGAGGATCTCGACATCCGCACCGACATCCCGCTCTACCGCGTCTGGAAGAACGGCGAGCTGGTGGAAGAAGTCACCGACCTCAAGGGTGTGTGGCGCGACGATCTCGTCTCCTTCGTGCTGGGCTGCTCCTTCTCGTTCGAGGAAGCGCTGATCGAGAACGGCCTCGAGCTTCGCCATCAGACCTGCAACAGCAACGTGCCGATGTTCCGCACCAACATCGAGTGTGCGCCGGCCGGCCCGTTCCATGGCCCGATGGTCGTGTCGATGCGCCCCTTCAAGCCGGCTGACGCGATCCGCGCCGTGCAGGTGACGACGCGCTTCCCCTCGGTGCACGGCGCGCCCGTGCATCTCGGCAAGCCCGAGATGATCGGCATCAAGGACATTTCTAAGCCCGACTACGGCGATGGCGTGCCGGTGCGCGACGACGAACTGCCCGTCTTCTGGGCCTGCGGCGTCACCCCGCAATCGGTCGTGGCGACGGTGAAGCCCGAGTTCTGCATCACCCACGCGCCGGGCTACATGCTCGTCACCGACCTGCTCAACTCGCGCCTGGCTGTCCTCTGACGATGGCGCGGCTGGAGTTCGAAGGTCACGCCAAGGGCGCGGTCGAGAAGGTCGCGGTCGACATCAAGGACCTCGTCATCGCCGGCTGGACCGGCCGCGACGTCACCGCACTCAACCACCATATCGAGGAACTCAAGGCGATCGGCGTCCAGCCGCCGTCGCGGGTGCCGATCTATTATCGCGCGGCCGCTCAGATGCTCACCCAGGCCGATCGCATCCAGGTTCTGGGCGACGACAGCTCCGGCGAGGTCGAGCCCGTGCTGGTCGGCGCCGCCGACCGGCTCTGGGTGACGGTGGGCGCCGACCATACGGACCGCAAGGTCGAGAGCTACGGCATCGCCGTCTCCAAGCAGATGTGCGCCAAGCCGATCGGCCGCGTCGCCTGGCGCTTCGAGGAAGTCGAGCCGCACTGGGATCAACTGATGCTGCGCAGCTTCGTCCAGGAAGGCGGCAGGAAAGTCCTCTACCAGGAAGGCCCGCTGGCCAAGATTCGCGATCCGCGCGAGTTGATCTTCGCCTGGAAGGACAACAAGCGCCTGCCCATGGGGACCGTGATGTTCTGCGGCACCATGCCGGCGATCGGCGGCATCCGGTCCTCGTCGCGCTTCGAGATGGAGCTCGACGATCCCGTGCTCCATCGCAAGATCACCCACGCCTACGACGTCGAGACGCTGCCGATCATTGCCTGACGAACGACGGCGATCACCATGAGAGCAGGGTGATCGGTCGCAAGGAGCTATAAAATCAGGAGGTGGCGCGGAAAGGTCGTGAGGTATTCCGCACCCTGTTCCGTCACCAGGACCATGTCACCGATCGACGCGGCGCCGACATTCTCGATGAACAGGTTGGGATGAAGCTCGAACAGCATTCCAGCCTGGGCGAGAGCCGGCTTGCCGGCCACGCGCCCCCCTTCATAGGGTTGCGGAAAATCGCTCGTGCCGGCCGGGTCTTCGTAGCTGTGACCCAGCGCATGGCCGGAGCGAAACTGGAAGACGCCTTCCTCGGCTGGAGCAACACCCGCATTGCCGACGGCCGAAATCTCGGCGTTCGGCCGCAGGCTGTCGAACATGGCTGCGTGCATGGCGGCGACGCGCGAGAAGATGCGCTCGGCATCGGGGGTGCTGCGTCCGATCGCGCCGGTGCGGATGGCGTGCCCCCAATGCCCGTGCAGAATCAACATGATGCCGAGGAGAACCTGATCGCCCTCTCGCGGCACGTTGTAGTTCTCGTCGCGACTGTAGCGGCAACGGTCCGGCACCGGGGCGACCGTCAGCCAGGTCTTGCACAGCTCGCAGCCGCGCGAACGGGCATGATGTTCGAGTTCGGCCTGAATTTGGAAGACGGCCTTTCCCGTGTGCAATGCCGGTCCGAGCCGTTCAAAGATCTCGTCACAGATGCGTCCGGCTTCGCGATGATAGGCAACCTCGACCGCGTCCTTTGTCGCGCGCCGTCGCGCCAGTTCGGGCGAACAGTCGATCCAGCCGGAAGCCCCGGCATTCGCCAGTTCGTCCCAAACCGCCATGGGGATTTCCTCGCGCCCGACAATACCCACCCGGCTCGCTCCTGAAGGCAGCAGCGCAAGGACTTCCTTCGCGAGGCCCGGGCCCTTTCCGAACCGCACATCGCTTATCCAGGCTTCTTCGCGTGCGCGCATGACCGAGAAGACGTTGCCGACGGCGAGGCTCGGAACTCCCTGCGCCGGCAGCACCAGGACCGACTGCGCATACTCGGCATCCCAGTCCAGGAGATAGCGCAAATTGCCATGGCTGCGCGTGGCCATGGCAAGCGCGCTGCCGTGGCCAAAGACCACCAATGCCTGCAGGCCCCGCTCGACCATCCAGGCTTGCAGCGAGGCCAGGCGCGCCTCCAGGACGGCGCGCGGCACCGGCCTGGTCGGGTCGCAGGACACGGCGGCGTCGGTTGGTTGAACTTGCATCGTCATCGCGGTCCCCTTGCGTCCGTACCGATCCAGGATGTCGGGCTTTGTCGCGCCACCCTGAAGCCTCACCGCGTCGAACGTCCAGCGCCTTGTAAGCGGCACGCTCCTTGCTGCCGTACGGAGGCCTGATCATCACAGTGAAGAAGGTGAAATGAACACGTTTCTCCATCGACGTGCCTTCCTCGCGGGAAGCGCCGCACTGGCTGCCGGCCCGGCGTTTGCGGCGACATTCCCCGATCGGACACTGAAGCTGGTCGTGCCGTTCCCACCGGGCGCCGGAACCGATGCGACCGCGCGCATCGTGGCCCAGAAACTTGGAGAAGTTCTGCGGCAGACAGTCGTGGTCGACAATATCGCTGGCGCCAACGGGCTCATCGGCATGAAGGCGGTGGCGAAGGCGGCACCCGACGGTTACACGCTGGGCGTCGCCGTGCCCGGACCGATGACCATTGCACAGTTCATGTTTCCGGACATGCAGTACGATCCCGAGGCGGACTTCGTCCCGGTGATCAAGATCAACGAAGCCCGTATCGGCCTGGTGGTAGCCAAGCATATAGAGGCCGACACCTTGCAGGACCTGATTCGCCTGATCCGGGAGAAACCCGGCAAGATCAATGCCGGCAATGCGACGGTGGGCTCGGTCCATCACCTGATCGCAGAAATGTTCCGTATCCAGGAGAAGCTCGATTTCATCTTGGTCAACTACAAGGGTGGCGCGGGAGCGCTGAACGACCTGATCGGCGGCCACATCGACTTCATGTTCATCGGGCTGTCGACCGTCACATCCCAGGTAAAGAACGGCACGCTCAAGGCGCTGATGGTGGCCGGTGACTCACGCAGTTCGATCCTGCCCGATGTGCCGTGCAGCCGCGAACTTGGCATTGCGGGGCTGATCGGAGCGCAGTGGCAGGGTATCGTGGTGCCCAAGGGAACACCGCCTCAGGTGGTGGAGGTCCTGCACGCTGCGTTGTTGCAGGCGCTGCGTTCGCCCGATGTGAGGGAAAAGCTCGAAGCCATCGGCACCGAGGCGACGGCCGGATCGGCGGACGAGTTCGCGGCCTTCCTGCAGGCCGAGCGCAAGCGTTGGGGACCGGTGATAAAGACGGCCAACATCAAAGTGGAATGAAATTCTGCGGTGGGCTTGGCGACAGCCCTCGGGGCGGAAGACGGTCTGCTTCGCGAAGACGCATGGCTCGGCTGCAGGTCGGGCCTTGCATGAACGGCGTCGCTAAACGTACGTTCAGCGCCTTCGGGAGGAACAAGTGACCACGATCAAGGGCGCCTACGACGGCATTACCGTTCTCGACTTCACGCAGGGCATTGCGGGGCCGCACGCCTCCATGCTGCTCGCGCTGCACGGCGCCGACGTCATCAAGGTCGAGCCGCCGGAAGGCGACTGGGGCCGCGCACTGGGCGAGCTCAAGGGCGACCATTGCGCCCATTCCGTCGCCTTCAACCGCGGCAAGCGTTCGATCGCACTCGATCTCAAGTCCGCCGACGGCATCGAGGTCGTGAAGAAGATCGCCGCCAAGGCGCATGTGGTCATGGAGAGCTTCCGTCCCGGCGTCATCTCGCGGCTGGGCTTCGGCTACGAAGAAATCAAGAAGATCAATCCCAACGTGATCTACTGCTCGGTGTCCGGCTTCGGCCAAACCGGCCCCTACAGCAAGCGTCCGACCGTCGATGGCCTGATCCAGGCATTCAGCGGCATGATGGTGATGAACCGGATGCCGGACGGCACGCCCTGGCGGCAGGGCATGATCGCCGTCGACGTGACGACCGGCCTCTATACCTTCCAGGCGCTGTCGACGGCGCTGATGCGCCAGTTCCGGTACAACGAGGGCTGCTTCATCGATTCCAGCCTGATGCGCGCCGCCGCCGCCTTCCAGGGGGCCAAGTTGATGGAATGGGTGTTCTCGAAGGGCAACCCGCCGGTCCTCTACATGCCGGCCGGCAGCTACAAGACGTCGAACGGCTACATCATGGTGAGCGCCATGCGGCCGCACCATTTCCGCCTGCTGTTCGAACTGATCGGACGCCAGGACATCGCCGACGACCCCGACCTGCAGAGCCACGAGAGCCGCATCAAGAATGCGCCCAAGATCATCAAGGCGCTGAACGAGACGATGCCGACCAAGACGACCGAGGAGTGGATCGCGATCCTGCAGCCCAAGGACGTGTTCTGCGAGCGGGTGAACAACTACCAGGACTATCTCGACCATCCGCACGTCAAGGAATCGGGCGCGATCGACTGGATCGAGCAGGACGGGTTCGGCCGCATGCCGGTTGCCAACATCGCAGGGCTCCCGCCGGCCTCGCAGCATGCGCCGCAGCAGCACGCCCCGCATGTCGGCGAGGACGGTCCGGACATCCTCGGCGAGCTGGGCTACGGCGCCGCCGAGATCGACGCGATGCTGGCGCGTGGCGGCGTGCGGGCGCCGGTGCCGGCCGTCAAGGCAGCGGACTAGCTGCGAAACGTTCGACGTCGCGGCGGCTGCACAGCCGCACGACGCGCTTCTCTCCGGCCAGCGCTTCGCATTCCCTCGCGAAGCGTTCCCGATTGAGGCGATGCGTCTTCAGCGCATAAAGCAGGATGGAATTCCGGCTGAGGAAGGCATTGGAGAGGGTCTCGCGATTGCCGGTGCCCCACAATTCCTCGCGGGTGACGGCGCGTTTCACCGTCCGTCGCAGCAGGCGTCCCATCACCAGCGGCAGGGGCAGGTCGAGCCAGACCAGCGTGTCGGCCGGACGCCATACGAGGTCGCGCACTTGGCCGTAATTGCCGACGACGATCCAGCCGTCATCGCTGGTCTCGCGCTCGACGCGATGACGAAACAGGTCGACCGGCGCAGGCTGCCAGTCGCGCCCCCAGAAGAGCGCATCGAGTTCGACGACGCGCAGGCCGGCGCGCTCGGCGAGGCGCTCGGCCAGCCAGCTCTTGCCTGATCCCGTCGTTCCGAACACCGCCACCCGTCGCATGGACAAACTCTAGCGCCCGCGGCAGCCGTCCCGCAGGCACGCTTTTCGCCACACCCAGGCCCCGCCGCCCCGGTTGCCGCATCGCGGCGGATCGGGGACAGTCGCCTATGCATATCGGACTCATTGCCGGCATCGGACCGGCCGCCACCGACTTCTACTACCGAGGCCTGATCGAACGGCACGTCGCCGGCGGCGTCCCGCTCGATCTCACCATGGCGCATGCCGACGTCCGGGAAATGAGCCGCAATCTCGTCGGCAGGAATCCGAAGAGACAGGCCGAGATCTTCGCGGGCCTCGTCGATCGCCTGAAGGCGGCCGGCGCCCAGGCCGCCGCCATCACCTCGATGGGCGGCCACTTCTGCGTGAACGAACTCATGGCGATCTCAGCCCTTCCGGTGCTCAACGCCATCCCTGCGGTCGACGCAGCGCTGGCCAGGGGGCGGTTCCGGAGGATCGGCATCCTGGGCACGCGCACCGTGATGGAGACCAGACTCTACGGCGGCATCCCTTCGGTCGAAGTCGTGCCGACGGAAGGCGCGGCCCTCGACCAAGTTCACGAGACCTACGTCGCGATGGCGACGATCGGACACCTGACCGAGGCCCAACGCCAAGTCTTCTTCGAGGCCGGTCGCGCGCTTTGCGCGCGCGGCGCCGAGGCGATCATGCTAGGCGGCACCGACCTCTTCCTGGCCTTCGCCGGACACGATCCCGGCTTTCCCGTCATCGACTGCGCCGACATCCATGTCGACGCGATCTACGCCCAATCGGCCGCCTGACGGCCTGGAGCAATCACATGGCCGAAGACACCCGCCCCCGCCGCTTCGCCGTCCTGATCGACGCCGACAACACGTCGCCGCGCATCGCTGCCGGCCTGTTCGAGGAGATCGCCAAGTTCGGCGAGGCGAGCGTGCGGCGCATCTACGGCGACTTCTCGAGCACGCGCCTCAAGTCATGGGCCGAGATCCTGCAGAAATATGCGATCGACCCCTACCAGCAGTTCGCCTACACATCGGGCAAGAACGCCTCCGACATTGCACTCGTGATCGATGCGATGGACCTGCTGCACAGCCGGCGGTTCGACGGCTTCTGTCTCGTCTCTTCCGACAGCGACTTCACCCGGCTCGCTTCGCGCCTGCGCGAAGAGGGAGCCGACGTCTACGGCTTCGGCGCGCAGAAGACGCCCGAAAGCTTCCGGCAGGCCTGCCGGCGGTTCATCTACACCGAGAATCTCCTGCCCGAGGCCGCGGTAACTGCGCCCGGCGAGGGCGCCGCTCCGAATTCCCTGCAGCCTGCCAGCGCCGCCATTCCCTTCCTGACGAAGGCGATCGCGCAGATGGAGACGGAAGACGGTTGGGTGAGCCTCGGCGCGGTCGGCCAGCGCCTCGCCAACATCGCCTCCGACTTCGACCCGCGCACCTACGGCTTCCGCAAGCTCAGCGACCTCATCCGCAAGACTGGCGCCTTCGACATGGAGCAGCCGGACGGACGAACCGTACGGATTCGTGCCAAGCCGCCTCAGCCCCTTGCGGAAAGCGCCCCCACCCGTAGTCGCAGCCGCGGCAGGGGACGAGGCAGGGGAGCCGCTTCCGCCGCGGCGCGGCCACAATCGGCTTAGCCGCCAAAGATTCGCAGCGCTGGGCCACTTCGCTCGTTGCTTTTGCCCAGACCGCCCCCTAAGCCGGATTTGCGGTTGCCGACGCCCGCGCCTCTTCTCAAGGAAATTCATTCGTTTGAGCACCTCTCCGGAAGCCGCCGGCCGGCGCGCGCAGATGGCGAAAGCCGCCCGCGCGTGGCCCCAGGTCCTGGCGCGCTATCGCCAGCCCAGCAACGGGCGCAGCATCTTCGAGATCGCCGTCACGGTCGTGCCGCTTGTCGCCCTGTGGACGCTGGCCTGGGCGACGCTCGACATCGGCTATTGGCTGGCCCTGCCGCTGGCCCTGGCCGCCGCCGGCTTCATGGTGCGGCTGTTCGCGATCCAGCATGATTGCGGGCATGGCGCCTTCTTCCGTCGGCGCTCTGTGAACGACTGGATCGGTCGCATCGCCAGCGTGCTGACCCTGACGCCGTACGACGTGTGGCGCCGCACGCATGCGACCCATCACGCCAGCACAGGCAATCTCGACAAGCGCGGCCTCGGAGACGTCGACACGCTGACGGTCGAGGAATACCGCGCCCGCTCGATGTGGGGCCGGCTGCGCTATCGACTCTATCGCCATCCGCTGGTCATGTTCGGTCTCGGACCGGCCTATCTGTTCATCGTGCAGCATCGCCTTCCGATCGGCCTGATGCGCGATGGCTGGCGGCCGTGGATCAGCACCATGGCGAACAACCTGGCGATCCTCCTCGTAGCGGGACCGCTCATCTGGCTGGTCGGCATCAAGGCCTTCCTGCTGATCCATCTTCCCGTGTTGCTGGTCTCCGCCTCTGTCGGCGTCTGGCTGTTCTTCGTTCAGCATCAGTTCGAGCACACGAAGTGGGACAATGATCCCGACTGGAACCTGCACGAGGCCGCCCTGCACGGCAGCTCCCACTATGATCTGCCGGCCTTCCTGCGATGGCTGACCGCAAACATCGGCATCCATCACGTCCATCATCTCAGCAGCCGCATCCCCTACTACCGGCTGCCGCACGTGCTGCGCGACCATCCCGAGCTGCGCGATGTCGGGCGCCTGACCCTGACCCAGAGCTTCCGCTGCGTGCGCCTCGTCCTGTGGGACGAGACGCAGCGTCGCCTCGTGTCCTTCCGCGAGGCCCGCGCCTCACGCGTCTGACGGGCAGCTCTTCAGCAGGTTGGCCGCCGCCGGATCGCCCGGCGCCAGTGCAAGGCATTCCTCGAAGCAGGTGCGCGCCGCCGCGACGTCATGCCGGAGCAGGGCCTCGACCCCGCGCAGCAATGGCTCGCGCGTCCTGAGCTTGGCCTCGCGCTCCGGCGGCGGGTCGCGGTCGAACACCTCGAACAGCACCACCGGTCGTGTCTTGCCCCTGACCACCACGACATCGAGGGGACGGATCGCGTAGGCGCCAGGGTCCGCCAGATGGTCGTAGGTGTACTGCGAGATCAGCATGCGGACATGATAGACCTTGGTGAGACTCTCGATGCGCGCGGCCAGGTTCACCGCATCAGAGATCACCGTCCCGTCCATGCGATGCAACTCGCCGATGGTGCCCATCATCAGTGAGCCGGTGTTGATCCCCGTGCCGATGGCCACCGGCGCCAGGCCCTGCGCCGCGCGGCACCCATTGAAGCCTTCCAGCGCATCGAGCATGGCCAACCCCGCACGCACGCCGTCGTCCGCGTTCTCGAACAGGGCCATGATGGCGTCGCCGATATACTTGTCGATGAAGCCGCCATTGTCTCGGATCACCGGCCCGACATGCTCGAGATAGGTGTTGATGAACGCGAAGTTCTCGTCCGGCGTCATCGTCTCCGACAGCGCCGTGAAGTTGCGGATGTCGGAGAACATGATGGTCATGTGCTCGCGCTTGTTGTCGCCCAGCGCCACCGAGACGATGTTCGGCTTGCCGATCTTGGCCAGGAAGGCTCGCGGCACGAACCGTTCGATCGCCAGGTTGGTCTCCCGGAGGTCGTTGATCCGTGACCGCACCGAGTCCCGCATCGAGGCGAAGCTGCGGGCGAGATGCCCGATCTCGTCGCGCCGGTCGGTGTTGGCGATCGCATGATCGAGGTCGCCGCCCGCGATGGCGCCCGCCTCGCCGCGCAGGTTCAGGATCGGATCGATGATCCGCCGCTGCAGCAGGCGCGAAGCCAGCCAGTAGACGAGCGGCAGCATCAGGGCGAGCACGGCCATCGAGCTGACGAAGACGTGCATCACGGCCTCGCGGGCAAGCGAGAGGTCGTAGGTGACCTTGCGTATCACCGTCAGCGGGCTCTCATCCTTGATGACGTCCGCCCTGTTGTAGCGGCTGTAGATCGTGACATGGCGACCGGCCGGGTCCGGAACCTGGAGTCGCCCTTCCTTCAGAACCTCGGCAGCCAGCAGGGGGGCGAGCTTCTCGCCGGTCCGGATCAGGGACCAGGTGCCCGACGAATTGATCAGGTAGATGTCGACATCCGTCACATAGGCATTGGACTGGACGGCATCGGGAAAGTAGTCCTCAAAGAAGTACTGGCCCATCCAGCCGAAATCGCTCTGTTTCAGCGTGGTTCGCACGTCGGTCGACGCCTCGATGACGTAGTCCTTACCTGGCGGGCCATAGTACGTGTAGGTCCTGAGCGTGCCGGTCACCGACGACAGGTCGATGCCGTCGCTCATCACCCTGCCCTTGCCGAGCACCGAATCGAGGAAGTCCGAGAAGCCTCCCTTCGGGAAGGCGAGCCCCTTGTCGTAGGCGAGGTTGGTGTTGAAGACCCTGTGGTCCCGATCGATGAAATAGATGTGCTCGACGCCGTACCGGGCCGACAGGGCGTTCAGCTCGTCGATCGTGAGGTCGGCGGCCGGGCGGCCGGTGCGCTCCACGTCCGCCTCGATCTGAGGCATCACCTTCGCCATGATCGCGGTGTTGCGCCGATTCTCGCTGCGCAGCATCGTCTCGAAGACGTCGAAGCGCTGGCTGAGGCTGGTTTCGATGCGGCGCAGCTCCTCGTCCTGCAGCCTCGACACCAGGCGGTACATGGCGAGCGACGCGACGATCGTGGCGCCGAGACTCACCGCGATCAGAACCGTGAGCAGAAAGAGACCGACCTTGCGCTTCATCGAAGGTCCCCACCTCCCATTCTTGTCATCCTGAGCGCAGCGAAGGATCTCACGCCAGCAACGCAGTGCTTTGGCCGTCCGCCAGGTCCTTCGTTGCGCTCAGGACGACAGTTGGCAACTGCTCTCGCGACCCGTCAGGTATTCTGCCACAGCCGCGTCGTATAGGCGCCCTCGACATTGGCATCGATCTGGGCGGCGACGGCTTCGCTCTCACCGATGCGCGGCGCGATGATCTTGCCGAACGAGATGCGGCCGGGTGCCGGCCATGCCTTCGGGTCCCACAGCTTGGCGCGCACGATCGAGCGGGCGCAGTGGAAATAGCAATGCTTGATGCGGACACGGGTCGCCAGCAGCGCGGGCTTGCCCAGCGAACTCAGCGACGCCACGAGTTCCGGGTCGTCGTGGATCTCCGCGGTGCCGGAAATGCGCAGCGTCTCCCCGGTCGCCGGGACCAGCGCAATGATGCCGATCTCACCGGTATCGAGGATGTTGTTCAGGCCGAACGCCAGGTTGTTGCCCACCCGCTCGGGGATCAGCAGCGTCTTCGGATCCTCGACCCGGATGAAACCCGGCTCATCGCCCTTGGGCGAGACTTCCACGGTGCCGTCCGCCGACGTCGTGCCGACCAGGGCGAAGGGGCAGCGCTTCAGGAATTCGATCGACTGCTCGTCCAGCGAGTCGAGGATCTTCACCCGGGTGGCCGGCCGCGGCTCGGCAATGATGCGCCGCAGCTCTTCCTTCGTGCTGATGCGAGCCATGAGACAACTCCTTCGAAACGCGTTGGCCGCAACATCCGCCACTTGCGAACGACTTGCAACCATGGCCGCGAAGGGGCCTCAATCGCCCCACCGCACGTCAGGTAAAATGCGGCGCCACCTCGAGCATGAAGCGCTGCATCTGCTCCTTCACCATCGCATGCGGCTTCTGGCCGTAGTTGAAGTAGAGGATGACCTCGGCGACGCCGGCCGCCTCGACCTGCTTCAAGGTGTCGACGATGTGCTGCGGGCTGCCGCACAGGATCGACTTGTCGGTCAGCTTCTCCGGCCGCATGTCGCGCAGGATGTTCACGATCTCGACGAAGTACCTGTAGGTTGGCGGCACCTTCTCGCCCGACGACGAGGGAAAGGCAGCGATCAGCGCGTCCTGGAAGTAGCGGACCAGCGCTTCCTTGCCGTAGCGCTCCTCCTCCGGCGTCGAGGCGATGTGCACGAAGTAGGAGCACATGGCCCGCCGCATCGGCCGCTTGAATCCGGTCTCGCAGGTCTCGCGATAAACCCGCACCGCGTCGGCCAGCGAACCGTAGACCATGGCCGCGGCGAACGGCGCATAGATCACGTTCCAGTCGTTCCTGGCCGCCAGTTCCATCGACGGCCGCGAGAAACAGGCCACGTAGGGCCTGAGCGGGCTCTGGGCCGGCTTGGGCCGCACCTCGACATCGTTGAATTCGTAGAACCGGCCCTTGTGGGACCACTTGCCGGGCTCGGTCCAGGCGCGCCAGACGATCTCCAGGCCCTCCGCAAACAGCTCGGCGGAATCGTCGAACGGCATCTGGAACGGATCGTACTCCTTGCGGTCGTAGCCGCGGCCGGCGGCGAAATCGACCCGCCCGCCCGACAGGAGATCGAGCGTCGCCCATTCCTCGGCGACATGCAGCGGATGGTGGACCGGCAGCAGCGTCACGGCCGGCGCCAGCCGCAGCTTCGTCGTCGCGCCCGCCAGTTGCGCCAGCATCGCCAGCGGCGAGGCGTTGACGCCCAAAAGGTTGAAGTGGTGCTCGCCGATCCAGGCCGAGTTCAGCCCGACCTGCTCGGCCCACAGCGCCTCGGCATAGATGTCCTTGATGAAGGATTCCGGCGAGCGCGGATTGTTCGGGTAGCGGTTGTCGGACAGCGTGAAATAGCCGAATTGCATGGCGTTTCTCCGGACAGGTTCTCGTTCGTCGGGACGAATGGATTCTTCGTCGGGCGGCTAACGGTCGTCAGCCTGGGTGCGCCGCTCCAGCAGTTCGGCAACATGCCGGCCCAGGCGAACCAGGTAACGCCGGGTCTCATGCTCCGCTGCCGGACCATCGCCGGCAACCACGGCCGAAACGAACGCTGCGTGCCCGGCCCTGACGAACGACGGCAGATCGCGATGGCCAAAGGCCACCCGGATGAGAAAGTCGCTCTGGTCCCAGAAGGATTCGGCGATCTCGATAGTCCTGGGTGAGCGGGCGAGTTCATGCAGAAGTTCATATCGCCGGCGATTTCGCTGCCGCAGCTCCACGAACCTTGCGGCCGGTTCATCAGTCAGTCCCGCCATCGATGCCAGCGCGGCGCATCGACGTCCGAAGCTCTCCGCTTCAATGGCCGATCGCCGCTCGGCGGCGAGACGAGCGATAACGCCCTCGGTTGCTCCGAAGACCTCGTACAAGTCTCTCACTTCGGCTGGAACAGGTCGAACCACGCGACAGCCGACCTGGGGCCGTATCTCGAGAAGGCCTTCCACCGTGAGACGGCGGATCGCGTCGGCAACAGGCGCGCGACTTATCGACAGAACGCGGCCGACCCCTTCGGACGAAATCTGATCTCCAGGATCGAGCCCCCCGCCGAGCAGGAGGCCCTTCAAATAGGCGTATGCCAGATCGTGTAGCCGGGGTGCGCCCTGCCACAGGGCTTCGGGCGCATCGGGGAGAACGACATTGAGAGATGTTCGCATGGTGTATATACTAACATACTAGTATGTTCTGACATAACGAACTCTCAACGAGTCTGTGGAGGAAGGCCATGTACGACGCGGGTAATGCACTGAAGATCGTAAACGCGTTGAAGGACACCGAGGCCGAGTCGGAGGCCAATCGACAGCTCAGCCCTCGCGCGGTAGCCCTGCTGCATCAATCCGGAGCGACCCGCATCGTAGCCCCCGCCGCCTACGGCGGTTACGAACTGCCGGTCCGGGCATTGGTGGAAGCCGAGCGGACGATCGCACAGGGCAGCACGGCGGCCTCCTGGGTTTTGATGGTGTGCGCCGCTCACACCTTCATCGCCGGCCGCCTGCCCTCCCAGGGCCAGGACGAAATCTTCGGCGGCCATCCAGGCATGCTGATTCCGGGCGTGCCGTCGCTTCGCGGCACCTGCCAGCGCGCCAACGGGGGCTACATGCTCAATGGCCGATGGCCTTACGCCAGTGGAGCCGACCATGGGGACTGGATCCTGGTGGGCTGCAAGGGGATCCGCAACGAAGCGGGCACCTGCCCCTCCCTGATCGTCGTGATGCCGAAGAAGGACGCTGTCATCGACGACACCTGGTTCACCCTCGGTATGCGCGGGACCGGCTCCAAGGACATCGTTCTCGAAAACACGTTCATCCCGGAGCGCTACGCGGTGCCCATGCTCGAGGCGCAGCTCGGCACCGTTCCTGGTATCGACATCCCTCTTTACAGGCTTCCGATCCGGCCGACCTTGGCGACCATGCTGCTCGGCACGATCGTGGGAATGGCCGAGCGTGGATTACAGCTCTTCATCGACAAAACCCGCGGTCGACGCGACGTCTACACTGGCGCGATGAAGGCCGAGAACGCCGGGGTACAACGGAGGGTCGCCGAGGCGAGCGTGGAGATATCCTGCGCCTGGGCGCTGACGCGGCAGAACTGCGATCTCCTGGAAGAAGCGATGCTGCGCGATCCACCGATGCCCGCGGGGAAGCGGGCGCAAATCCGCTGGAATGCGGCCTACGCCACCGAACTTTGCCGGCGTGCCTGCAACCGGCTCTTCGAGGGCGCCGGCGCCGGCGCTGCCCATGACAGCCATGTCATGCAGGTCTTCTTTCGCGACATGAACACCGCATCACACCACGCGATGCTCGATTTCGACGTGAACGTCGAAATCCAGGGCAAGAGTCTGCTGGGTGTGCACCTCGACGACGCCTGGGTGTGATCAGGCCGCCTGCTGCGCCACTTCGGACAGGGAGACGATCCAGTCGCGGAACGCCTTGATCTTGCGGCGCCGGATCGCCTCGGGCGGATAGACGAGATAGTAGGCGAAGTCCGAGGAGCGCTTGAACTCGAAGGGGACGACCAGCCGCCCGGCCTTCAGGTCGGGCTCGACCAGCGGGTTGCGCCCCAGCGCGACGCCCAGCCCGTCCATCGCGGCCTGGTAGGCCGCCAGCGCGAAGTCGAACGAGACGCCGCGCGAGGCATCGACCCCTTTCACGCCGGCGGCCGTCAGCCAGACCTGCCAATCGTCCGGAAAGTTGCCGATATGCAGCAGGTTGAACCGCTTGAGGTCGGCCGGCTTCTTCAGCCCGTTCGGCCCCTTGAGCAGCGAGGGCGCGCAGACCGGCATGACGTCTTCGACGACCAGCCGCTCGGCCGCCAGATTGGACCACTGGCCGCGGCCGTAGCGGATGCCGATGTCGACATCCTCACGCGAGAAATCCACCAGCGACGTGCCGGTCGAGATGCGCACGTCGATCTCCGGGTGCGAGCGCTGGAACCCGCCCAGCCGCGGCACCAGCCACTTCACCGCGAAGGACGAGGTCGTCGTCACCGTGAGGTTGCCGCCCTTGTCCTTCTGCAGCAGCTTCTCGGTCGCCTCGTTCAGCTGGTCAAAAGCCGCACGCACTGAGGGGAGATAGGCCTGGCCGGCCTCGGACAGCAGCAGCGAGCGATTGCGCCGCACGAACAATTTTAATCCGAGTCTCTGTTCCAGCCCGCGCACCTGGTGGCTGATCGCGGCCTGCGTGACGCTCAATTCCTCGGCCGCATCGGTGAAACTCATATGGCGTGCCGCGGCCTCGAAGGCACGCAAGCCATTGAGTGGCGGCAGGGATCGTTTCATCGCGCATCCTTCACATGAGATAATTTAATCAAAACAGGACAAAGGGTCATTTGTAAAGAGGTCCCCCGGCACGCACATCAGCCCCAACAGAGTTCAACCCTTTCGGGAGCAGTCCCATGGCCAACATATCGCTCCACCATTCATCACAGGCGCCGCTGGCCGGCAGCTTCACCGCTTTCGGCCAGATCCTCGCCACCTGGCGCGAGCGGGCCAGGCAGCGCCGCGAGCTCGCCAACCTGGACTACCGCACGATGCGTGATCTGGGCATCAGCCCGACCGACGTCCAGTTCGAGGCGAACAAGCCCTTCTGGCGCAGCTGACATCCGAATCCGGAGGGGTCCCGTTTCATACCCTGCGCGGGACCACCCCACTCCGGTGCCTGGCCGGCGGTCGCTCCAGCCTCCCTTGCGACCGCCGGCTTTTTCTTTGCCCTTCTTCTTTGCCAGCCGGCGCGGCTCTGCTAGAGCCGCCACGTGCCGCTCAACGACCAGCAGATCCAGACCCTCGGCCGCGACGCCCTGCAGCGCGCGGCGGCCGGCGATTTCGCGTCGGCCGAAGAGATGTTCGCCCGCATCGTCGAGGCGCGTCCGAACATGGGCCAGGCGCTCCATCTGCTGGGCCAGGTGCGGCTGAAGCTCGGCCGATTCGCCGAGGCGCGCGAGCCACTGGAACGCGCCGCGCAGTTCCTGCCACGCGAAGTTTCGGCACAAACCAATCTTGCCGGCTGCCTCGTCCAGCTCGGCCGGCACGAGCAGGCGCTGGCCGCCCTCGCAAAGGCTGCGCGACTGAAGCCGGACGACGCCGTCATCGCCCACAATACCGGCCGCGCCCTCGAAGCGCTGGGCCGGGCCGAGGACGCCGAGCGCGCCTATGACCGCGCTCTGTCGATCGACCACCGGCTGCTGCCGGCGCTCAGCGCGCGGGCGGAGCTGCTGGCCGCGCGCGGCGAGTGGGCGGGCGCCCTCGCCGATCTCGAAACCGCGCTGGTGAGCCAGCCCAACGATCCGCGCCTCCGGCTGCGGCGCGGCGAGCTGATGCTGCGCCAGGGCGACTGGTGGCGCGGCCTGGGCGATTACGAGGCACGACTCGAAATCCCGGGCGAGCGCTACACGCCCGATCTTCCGCGCTGGCAGGGTGAACCGCTCGACGGCCGGCTGCTGATCTACCCCGAGCAAGCCGACATCGAGAGCGACGCGGCCCTGCGCGATACCGTGATGCTGGCGCGCGGCGTCGAGGCGACCGTGCAATGCGGTGCGACCCTCGCCGGTTGGTGGGACGGCCCGACGATCCGTCGTGGCGAGCCGCTCGACGGTTTCGTGGCCGCCGCTCCGCTGCGCAGCCTGCCGCTTCTCCTGAACTGGACGCGCGACGCGCTGCCGGCGCCGGCCAAGCCGAGCCGCAAGCCTGAACCCTCTTCGCGCATCGGATGGTTCACTGTCGCCGAGCCGCCCACTGGCTTTGCCAGGCTCGATCTCGTGCGCACGCCGGAAGAAATCCCGACCTGTCGTCTCGTCTTGGGCGACGACACCTGGCCCGCTCATGCGGCGGCGGCGCTCGGCATCCCAACGATATTCCTGGTGCCCAATACCGCAGACTGGCTCTGGGGTCCGAACCTCGGAACATCGCCCTGGTATGCGTCTGCGGAACTGCTGCGCGACGATGATCGCGAAGGACTGGCGGCGCGGCTCGCCGGGTGCTGATATCCGCGTCCCGGCGGATCACCCCACACCCAGAGGCCAAACCCATGGGCAAGACCCTGTTCGACAAGATCTGGGACAGCCACGTCATCACCGATCTCGGCAACGGCTTCGTTTTGCTGCACATCGATCGCCTGTTGCTCCATGACATGTCGGGCGGCAAGGCGCTGAAGGAAGCCATCGACAAGGGCTATCCACCGGCGCAGCCACGCCTGACCTACGGCACGCCCGATCATACGATGTCGACCAAACCCGGCCGCGACGAGTTCACCCATCCGCCGGGCCTGCCGCTGATCAAGTCGATGCGCGAGACGACCAGCGCCTACGGCATCAAGCTGTTCGACCTCGGCCAGGACGGCCAGGGCATCGTGCACGTCATGGGGCCCGAACAGGGGCTGACGCTTCCCGGCACGACGCTGGTCTGCGGCGACAGCCATACCTCCACCCATGGCGGCCTGGGGTCGCTGGCCTTCGGTATCGGCTCCTCCGAGCTGGTGCATGTGATCGCCACGCAGACGATGGTCCAGCGCAAGCCCAAGCGCATGCGCGCCAGCTTCGAGGGTAAGCTGATGCCGGGCGTCACGGCCAAGGACATGATCCTTCACCTGATCGGAGAGCTCGGTACGGCCGCAGGCACCGGCTACTCCGTCGAGTATGCCGGCTCGGGCGTGCGCGCCTTGCCGGCCGAGGCCCGTCTCACGCTCTGCAACCTCACCATCGAGATGGGCGCGCGCACCGGCATGGTCGCGCCCGACGACACGACCTACGAATATCTCAACGGCCGCGACTATGCGCCGAAGGGGGCGATGTGGGAGCGTGCCGTCGCTCACTGGCGCACCCTGCCGACCGATCCCGATGCCGAGTTCGATCGCGAGCACACAGTCGACATGAAGAACGTCGCGCCGCAGATCACCTGGGGCACCAGCCCCGAGCATGTCATCGCCGTCGACCGCGCCATCCCCGACCCGAGCAAGGGCCCCGAAGAGAAGCGCGGCGCCTGGGAAGCCGCGCTCCAGTATCAGGGCCTCGAACCCGGCAAGCCGATCGAGGGCACGCAGGTCGACTGGGTGTTCATCGGTTCGTGCACCAACTCCCGCCTCTCCGACCTGCGCGCCGCCGCCGAGATCGTGAAGGGCCGCCACAAGGCCGACCATGTTACCGCCTGGGTCGTGCCGGGTTCCGTGCGCATCAAGGCCGAGGCCGAGGCCGAGGGACTCGACCGCGTGTTCACCGAGGCCGGCTTCGAATGGCGCGAGCCTGGCTGCTCGATGTGCCTCGCCTCCAACGGCGAACGGGTGCCGCCCGGCAAGCGCAGCGTCTCGACCTCCAACCGCAACTTCGTCGGCCGCCAGGGCCCCGGCGCACGCACCCATCTCGCCAGCCCCGCCATGGCGGCGGCGGCCGCGATCAAGGGTGCCATTGCCGACGTGAGGAAGATGTAGCGAAAGACCTCACCCTGAGGAGCGCGTAGCGCGTCTCGAAGGGTGCGAACGAGCACCACGATTGTTACCCATCCTTCGAGACGCGCGTTGCACGCGCTCCTCGGGATGAGGTTGGAGGAGGAAACGCAGGATGGACAAGTTCACCAAGGTGACCGGCGTCGCGACGCCGCTGATGCGCCAGAACGTCGACACCGACCTGATCATCCGCATCGAGCGGCTGGTCGACAACGTGACGCGCGAGGGGCTGGGGCCTTATTGCTTCGAGCAGATCCGCTTCAAGCCCGACGGCAGCGAGGATCCGGACTGCATCTTCAACCAGACACCCTATCGCGACGCGCCGATCATCCTCAGCCGGGAGAATTTCGGCTGCGGCTCGAGCCGCGAGGGCGCCGTCTGGGCGCTGAAGGGCATGGGCATCAAGGCGGTGATCGCGCCCTACTTCGGCGACATCTTCAACAACAACTGCTTCCAGAACGGCCTCCTGCCGGTGGCGCTGCCGATCCACGAGATCGAGCAGCTCGCCGACGAGATGACGGCCTCGCCCGGCAATGCCCGCATCACCGTCGACCTCGAGAACTGCCAGGTGATCTCGCCGACCGGCCGCACCATCCCCTTCCAGGTCGATGCGCGGCGCCAGCACGCCATGCTGAACGGCCTCGACGACATCGCGCTCACAATGTCGCGCCGCGACGAGATCGAGGCCTGGCAGGCATCCGACAAGAGCGCGCGGCCGTGGGTCTGGCTGTAGCCGCTTGAGCCCGCTACATCTCGCGGCGGCCCTCCTCATCGTGGCGATGTGGGGGTTGAACTTCACCGTCATCCGCTTCGGCCTCGACGAGTTCACGCCATTCACCTTCGCGACCTGGCGCTTCCTGCTGGGCGCGTTGCCGGCGTTCTTCATCCCCAAGCCCGCGATCTCCTGGTCCGTCCTGGCGGGCATCGGCGGCCTGATGTTCGGTGGCCAGTTCATCTTCCTGTTCTTCGCCATGGGGGCGGGCCTGCCGCCCGGCCTCACTTCCGTGCTGGTGCAGCTCCAGGGGCCGCTCACCGTCGTGCTCGCCGCCCTGCTGCTGCGGGAGCACGCGACGCGCGGACAGTGGCTCGGCCTCGCTGTCGCCGTCGCCGGTGTCGTGCTGCTGGCACGCTCGATCTCGGACGACACGCCGCTGCTCGCCGTCGGCCTCGCGCTGATGTCGGCCCTCACCTGGGCGCTGGGCAACCTCGTCTTCCGTTCCGCCCGCGGGGTTTCGATGTTCGCCGTCACCGTCTGGGCGAGCGTCCTGCCGCCGATTCCGCTCGCCCTGGCGTCCCTCGTGCTCGACGGGCCGGCGGCGCTGGCCGCACCGATCCTCGCGCCGACCTGGCGCGGCTGGTTCGTCCTCTTCTACACGGTCGTTCCGGTGATGTGGCTGGGCTACCTGATCTGGGGCACCTTGTTGCGCACCTATCCCGCCGCGAAGGTCGGCCCGGTCAGCCTGCTCGTGCCCTGCGCCGCACTCGCCATCTCGGCCTACCTGACCGGCGAGCCGCTGTCGGCGGAGCGCCTCGTGGCCGTCGCGGTCGTGCTGGGCGGCGTGGCGCTCGGCGTCTATGCCTCGGCGCGCCGCCTGCGCTGAGCAATTCGCCCGGCCTTGCCAAACACCGAGGGCGGCACCGCGCGGTTCACCACCTCGCGCAGCGCGAAGCTCGATTCCAGCCGGGCGACCCGCGGCAGGCGCGAGAGTTCTGTGCGGTGGATACGCTCGAAATCCTCGATGTCGCGCGCCAGCACGATGACGACATAGTCGTCGCTACCCGACATCAGGAAGCAGCGCACCACCGAGGGACAATCGAGCACGCCCGCCTCGAACGCCGTCAGCGCCTCGTCGCTCTGGCCGTCCAGCGTGATCCGCACAATGACCGTCGTCGCCAACCCGAAGCGGCCGAGATCGAGCACGGCCTGGTAGCCGCGGATGAGGCCGTCCTCCTCCAGCGCACGCTGCCGCCGCGCCACCGCCGTGCTCGACAGGCCGACCCGTGCCGCGAGATCGACCTGGCTCACCCGGGCATTCTCCGTCAGCTCCGACAGGATGGTGGCGTCGATCTTGTCGAGGTTCATGTTCGGAATCCTGCGTGCTTCTCCGATTCATCGTAGGATTTCGGCAGGAGAGACTCAATTGATCTTCAGAATGCCGGGAAACAAACCGGCATTCCTTGGTTTGATGACACCCGAACCTGCCTGGAGATGGACCCTATGCGCGTCGGTGTGCCGAAAGAGATCAAAACCCATGAATATCGCGTCGGGCTGACGCCCGGCGCGGTCCGCGAATACGTCCATGCCGGCCACGAGGTCGTGGTCGAGACCGGCGCGGGTGCCGGGATCGGTGCGAGCGACGAGGTCTACCGCACGGCAGGCGCCCGCATTGCTGCCACCGCCGCCGAGATCTTCTCGACCGCCGACATGATCGTGAAGGTGAAGGAGCCGCAGCCCGGCGAGTGGGTCCAGCTCCGCCCCGGCCAGATTCTGTTCACCTATCTCCATCTCGCCGCCGACCCTGAGCAGGCCAGAGGCCTGCTTGCATCGGGCTGCACCGCCATCGCCTACGAGACGGTGACCGATTCTCGCGGCGGGCTGCCCCTGCTCGCGCCCATGAGTGAAGTGGCGGGGCGTCTCTCCATCGAGGCGGCCGGCGGCGCCCTGCAGCGCCATCGCGGCGGCCGCGGCCTGCTGCTGGGCGGCGTGCCCGGCGTGCAACCGGCCCATGTCGTCGTGCTGGGTGGCGGCGTCGTGGGCACGCATGCCGCGCGCATGGCGGCCGGCCTCGGCGCCAATGTCACGGTGCTCGACCGCTCGCTGCCGCGGCTGCGCGAACTCGACGAGCTTTTCGAGGGCCGCGTCCGCACGCGCTACTCGACGATCGCCGCCGTCGAGCAGGAAGTCTTCTCGGCCGATGTCGTGATCGGCGCGGTGCTGGTGCCCGGCGCCAGCGCGCCCCGGCTCGTGACCAAGGCGATGCTGAAGTCGATGAAGCCGGGTTCGGTGATCGTCGACGTCGCCATCGACCAGGGCGGCTGCTTCGAGACGTCCCACGCCACGACCCATGCCGACCCGACCTACGAGGTCGACGGCATCATCCACTATTGCGTCGCCAACATGCCGGGCGCGGTGCCGCTGACCTCCAGCGAGGCCCTGAACAACGCCACGCTCCCCTTCGGTCTCGCTCTGGCCGCAAAGGGCCTCGCCGCCGTCGTCGCGGACCCGCACCTGCGCGCCGGCCTCAACATCCATCGCGGCCGCTTCACGCACAAGGCCGCCGCCGAGAGCCTCGGCCTGCCCTACGCGCCGGCGGAGCAGGCGATCGCCGGCTGACCTCAAATCCTCCCCGCCTCTTTCGCCAGGGGCGGGGAGATCGTCCCGAAGGTCGCGTAAGCGGATCGATGAAGGGGCGGGAGCAACTCCCATCGTTTTATTTGCCCCTCTCTTTCTGCAGCTTGATCTACAGAAATGTTATAATGTACCTTTTTTGGGAAATGATCACTGCCGGCTTGCCTTCGGAGAGGACTCCCCGTGACTGGAATTGCGAACCGACGGGTCGTCGAGAGCCCAGATGACACCGTCCTGCATCGAATTGCCGAGCACGACGTCGCCCTCACCATTTGGCATCGCCGGCAAGCCGCGAAGCTGGCCGCTTGGCTCGATTCCCTGCCGCCCGAACGCCTGCCGAAGGGCCATTTCATCGGACCGGTTGCGTGCGTCCCGTGCCGGCTCGCTTCCCTGTGCAATCTCGTGGCGCTGGCCGACAGTCCCGAGCGCCGCGCGCTGATTGACGACATTGCCGGGCTTGCGCGCTGCTTCGCCGCGCGCACCGACAGTCCCGACGTCGACCTGCGCTTGGAAGTGATCGCCCACGACGCCTGCTGGCGGTTCCATCGCGACCATGTCGGCTACCGTCTCAACGCAACCTATCGCGGGCCCGGCACGCAGTGGCCGCCGCTCGAGCATGCCGCCCGCGCGCTCAAGGCCCAGCGCCGCTATCGCGGCCCCCTCAACGAATTCCCGCGCTTTGCCGCTGGCCTGTTCAAGGGCGTGGTGCGGGCCGGCACGGAAGCCATCGTGCACCGCTCACCCCCGGTCGGCGCCAGCGGCCAGACGCGGCTCTTCCTCTGTCTCAACGAGGTCCATGACGATGAATAGGCTGCCCGCCCCCTTCCCGGTCTGGAAAATGCCGGGACACGAATGAGTCACGGGCCCTGTCGGCGACCTCGTAAGGCGGCATAAACGAAACAAACGAAATAAACGAAACAATCAAACCGAAAAAGGACTTCCCCGGGAAGCAGCGCTCCCGAGGCCCTGCCGCCGGCATTTTGCATGGAGCGCGCTCAATGCCTCGGCTCCGCCTGCGCAAAGCCGCAACGCGCACCCAAGATCCCGTCACACGGCTCTAACTCGGACGCTCCACGCTTCCCACGATGCTGCCTCGCTTGCGGCCGGTCTCGACATAGGCGTGCGCCTCGACCATCTGGGCGAACCTGTACCGGCGGTCGATCCCGGGTTTCAGCGCGCCGGTTTCGGCCAGGACAGCCATCTCCGCCAGATCGCCGACGCGATTCGCCGCCGGGGCCGGCGGGTCATCGCCGGCCCAGCGGACGTTCGCAGTGGATTTGAATGTCCTCTCCGCCACGCAGTGGGGGAGAGGACTCATGAGGCGTGGAAGCCGTCAGGCCTTCTGCAGGCCGCACCATTCGGAGATGAACAGCGCCGTCGACTGGGTGATCTTGCGGATCGATTCGAGGTTCACCCGTTCATCGAAGCCGTGGACGTCGTCGGACTGCGGTCCGTAGACCAGCGCCGGCAGGCCGGCATAGAGGCCGAAGAAGCGGGCGTCGGTCGTGCCGGTCGTGCGGCGATCGTCGAGTTCCGCCCCGAACACCGTCTTGTGCGCATCCGCCAGGATGTCGCGCACATGCTCGTGGTTCTTCAGCACGTAGGGCTCGGCCTGGAAGCCTTCCCAGCTCACGGTCGGCAGGTTGTTGCCGAGGAAGGGATCGTTGGCCGCGGCCTGGCGGATCGTGTCCTCGACCTCCTGCCGGCACTCCTTCAGCGTCTGGGTCGGCAACACGCCCACGCGCATGTCGAAGGTGCACCACGACGGGACCGAGCTGGCCCAGTCTCCGCCGGCGATCTTGCCGACGTTGAAGTTCACCGGATGGTGATGGTCGCAGTAATGCTTGTCGTGTTCCTTCAGCGCGTTCCACTTCTTCTCGAGTTCGCGCAGCTGCTGGATCAGGCGGAAGGCCGATTCGATCGCGTTCGACCCGGCGTCCGCCTTGTAGACATGTACGGGATGGCCGGTGACCTTGACCTGGAACCACATGACGCCGACCTGCGCGACCGTGAGCGTGCAGCCCGACGGCTCGGGGATCAGTGCCGCGTCGGCGCGATAGCCACGCTGCAGGCAGGCAAGCGCGCCGTTGCCCGTGCATTCCTCCTCGACCACCGACTGCTGGTAGACGTCGGCAGCCGGCATGTAGCCCAGCGCGCGCAGCGCGCGCAGCGCGAAGACGTTCAGGATCAGCCCGGCCTTCATGTCGCCCGAGCCGCGGCCGTACATCCAGCCGTCCTTGATGTAGGCATCGTAGGGATTGCGGGTCCACATCTCGTGCGGTCCCTCGGGCACCACGTCGATGTGGCCGTTGAGGATCAGCGAGCGGCCCTTGGGATTGGACGGCCGCCAGGCGCCGACCACGTTCCAGGCATCGTCATAGTCCAGCGAATGCGGCGAGTAGCCCGGCAGGTGCTTGAGATCGTCGATCTTGACCTGCCAGCGGTCGATGCCAAGCCCGTCTTCCTTGAACAGGCGCGCCATCATGTCCTGCGCCGGCGCTTCCTGGAACCGGGTCGAGGGAATCCGCACCAGGTCGGCCAGTACCTTCATCTGGTTGTCGAACTGGCGGTCGACCTCGTTCATGATTTTCGTCTTGGTCTCGGCATCGATCATCGCAAAACCCCTCGTACAAACCCTTACTTCCAGGCGCGCGCACGGCGCTGCGAGCGTGACAGCAGCGCGGCCGGAAACAGGGCCAGAAGCGCCACCACGCCCACGACGATGAACGTATCGGAAAACGCCATCATCTGCGCGCTGCTTTGCAACATCGTGGCCAAATATTCGAGGGCACCGGCCTTCTGCTGCTGGTACGGCAGACCGCTCTTCTGCAACAGATGCTCGACCTGGGTCAGCATGCGATCGGTGGTGCGGTTGCCCCAGTCCTGCGTCGCTGTCAGCGCGTCGGCATGGAAGCGGGTGCGGATCTCGAAGAACGCGACCATCCCGTTGATGCCGAAGGCACCACCGAGCTGGCGCATGAAGTTGGCGACGCCCGAGCCCTGGCGCACCTTGTCGGCCGGCAGCGCCTTCAGCGATGACGCATTGAGGCTGGGGTTGATGAAGCCCAGCCCCAGGCGCGAGACCATGACCATGCAGACCAGGGTCCAGAAGGTCGTGTCGATGTCTGCCGTCGTCATCCAGGCGAAGCCTGTGGCGAACAGGATCAGCCCGCCGATGATCATGGTCGAGGCCGGCATGGCGTCCGATAGCCGGCCGGCCAGCGGGAAGATGAAGGCCAGCATGATGCCGGCCGGCATCATCATCAGCCCGGCCAGCAGCGGCGTGAAGCCGATGATGGTCTGCACGAAGACAGGGATGATGTAGGTCGAGCCCATCATGCCTGCGCCGAAGATGAAGGCGATGAGGGCCGCGGCGGCGAACTCGACATTGCCGAAGATGCGTATGTCGAGCAACGCCCGGGGCGTGTAGAGCTCCCAGAAGACAAAGGCGACGGTGGCTGCGGCGCCGAGAACCAGCCGGAACACGATGGCATCGGAACTCCAGCCCTCGCGCTGGCCGTCGGCGATGCCGGTCATCAGGCCGAGCAGCGCCGTGCACAGGAGTGCGAAACCCAGCCAGTCGAACGGCGGAATGATCTTCGGGATCGGCCGGGTCGGCATGAAGATCATGCCCATGACGGCTGCGATCACGCAAAACGGCAGCGAGATGAAGAAGACGTAGCGCCAGGAGAAGTACTCGATCATCAGGCCGCCCAGGGTCGGCCCGATGGCCGGTGCGAAGACGACGCCAAGGCCGAACACGCCCATCGCCATGCCGCGGCGCTCCGGCGGAAAGACGGTGAAGATCGTCGCCATGACCAGCGGCTGGGCGACACCGGCACTGAACCCCTGCAGGACACGGGCGAAGATCAACGCATCTTCCGTTGGGGCCGAGCCGCCCATCAGCGCGCCCACCGAGAAGAAGAAGAGCGCCCCCACGAAAGTGCGGCGCTCACCCAGGATGCCGCTCAGCCAGGCGTTGATCAGCATGCCCGCGGTCATCGTCGCCATATAGGCCGAGGACATCCACTGCGCCTTGTCCTGGCCGATGCCGAAGGCGCCCATGACGTCGGGCACCGCCACGTTGACCGTGGTCATCGCCAGCACCATCGACACGACGCCCATCATGCCGGTCACGGTGACCAGCCAGCGATAGGAGGGACCGTAGCGCTCCGTGAGCGCGGCCGCGGTCTGCAGGGGAACGGCGGCAGTGCTCATGCGGCCGGGGGCGCGCCACTCCAGTGGCGCGATCTTCCCTCGCCAAGCATGACGCGCCTCTGGAGTGGCGCGCCCCCAGCGGTCGGAGAGTCAGCGGATGTCAATTTCGACTTCGACCATCATGCCGGGCGTGAGCGGCTTCGGCATCTGGACGATATCGATCTTCACCGGCACGCGCTGCGTGATCTTGGTGAAGTTGCCGGACGGGTTGGGCGTCGGGAGGAGTGCGAAGCGCGCCGTTGTGGCGCTGCCGATCCGTCCCACACGACCGACGAACGTGTCGTTGGGATAGGCGTCGACGGAGACGCGTACGGGCTGGCCGAGTTTGAGCTTGCCAACCTGCGTCTCCTTGATGTTGGCCTCGACCCAGACCTCGTCCGGGTTGTGGAGCAGCAGGATGCGCTGGCCGGCCGCCACATATTCACCCGGCAGAGTGAAGGTGCGGTCGATGACGGCGGGGATCGGGCTCTTGATCGTACGGTCCTCGACATCGACCTGCTGCTGGCGCATCTGCGCCGCCAGCACGGCGACCTGGTGGGTCAGCGCCTCGATCTGCGCATCGATCACGCCCAGCCTGTCATGGCCGACCCGCGCCTCGCCGAGGCTGCCCTCGGCCTGCTCATGCTCGGCCTGGAGTTGGAGGATCTGGATCTCGAGCTTCGTGACGGCGGCCTGCGCCATCTGGAGCTGCCGCTCGTTGATGACCTTGCTGGCGAACAGCGTCCGGCTGCGATCGAGTTCGAGCCGGGCGAAATCGAGGTCGGCCTGCAGCGCCGCTCGTGCCTTCTCGCGGACCATGATAGTCGACGTGCGGGTACGCATGGCGGCGTCGGCCTGGTTCTGATCGAGCTTGCGCTCGGCGCGCAGGCGCGCTCGCTCGACCCGCACGCCCTCGATCTGCGCCTTCAGGCCGTCGACCCGCAGCTTGGCCGCACGATCGTCGATCTTGACCAGGGTCTGGCCGGCTTCGACCCGCTGGCCCTCCCGCACGGCAAGATCCACGATCCAGCCGTCAGCGCGGCTCGACACGGTCACGATGTCGGCGCTCACGCGGGCGTCGTACTCATAGACGTGAGTGAGGCGCAGGTGGAGTTCGCGGCCGCCATAGACCAAGGCCGCGAGCAAGAAGATGCCGATGGCAAGAAAGCGCGGACGCAGCAGGACGCGTATGAGGCCGGACGGACGGCTCAACCGCCCACGCGGCACCACGCCGATTGCCGGAGATTCAGGCGGCGTTTTCAGGACGGGCGGCGGCACCGATTGATCCACGACTTATTCCTGCCGTTCTCAACCGGGGTTTCGCACTGCTGTCATCAAAAAAGAATAAGGCCGAAACAATCGGCGAGCCATCGATCTTAGCATCGGCGACCGACTTGCTGCACCGCGCCGGATGCATGCCGCCGCTTGCCAGTTCCGCATCCGTGCTCGCCGCTCTTGCCAAAACGAACCACCGGGTCGACGCTGAAAGTGCAACCTGCCGGACACCGCTCGCAGAGCAAAAATTCAATCAGGAGCCGTCCCATGCCCGATGCTTCCCATGCACCCGCGCCTCGCCAGCTTGACGTTGCCCCACTTGATGTCGCCATCGTCGGCGGCGGACTGGCCGGCCTCTACGCCATCCATCGCCTGCGCAAGCTGGGCCTCAAGGTCCGGGCCTATGAGGCGGGCTCCGGAATCGGCGGCACCTGGTTCTGGAACCGCTATCCGGGCGCGCGCTGCGACGTCGAAAGCCTCGAATATTCCTACAGCTTCTCCGACGAGCTGCAGCAGGAGTGGAAGTGGCCGGAGCGCTACGGCACGCAACCCGAGATCCTGAAGTACATCAACCACGTCGCCGACCGCTTCGACTTGCGCCGCGACGTGCAGCTGAACACCCGCATCAAGGCCGCCACCTTCGACAGTGATACCAACGAATGGACCTTGCGGACCGGGAGCGGCGAGGAGATCCGGGC
Organism: Reyranella sp.; assembly: GCF_004297265.1. Lineage (GTDB taxonomy): Bacteria > Pseudomonadota > Alphaproteobacteria > Reyranellales > Reyranellaceae > Reyranella. Next base: position 12,048 of record NZ_SCUT01000028.1, on the reverse strand, counting down.
GCGCTACTGCATCATGGCGGCAGGTAACCTCTCGACGCCGCGCGTGCCCGACTTCAAGGGCATCGGCAGCTTCAAGGGCAAGTGGTACCATTCGGGCCTGTGGCCGCACGAGGGTGTCGACTTCACCGGCCTGCGGGTCGGCGTCATCGGCACGGGCTCCTCGGGCGTACAGATGATCCCGTTGATCGCCCAGCAGGCGAAGCACCTGCACGTCTTCCAGCGGACCGCCAATTTCAGCCTGCCCGCGCGCAACGCGCCGATGGAGGAAGAGCGCGAGAGCCGCCACAAGGCCGAGTATCCGGCCCGCCGCCGCGCCGCCTACGACACGCCCTTCGCGATCGGCGGCTATCCGCGGCCGACCAAGTCGGCGCTCGAGGCCACCGAGGAGGAGCGCAACGCCGCCTACGAGGCCAAGTGGCAGGAGGGCGGCAGCATCAGCTACCTCTATACCTACACCGACTTGCTGGTGAACAAAGAGGCCAACGACACGGCCTCCGAGTTCGCGCGCAACAAGATCCGCGGCATCGTGAAGGACAAGGCGACGGCCGAGCTGCTGGCGCCGAAGGACCATCCGATCGGCACCAAGCGGCTCTGCCTCGATACGAACTATTATGAGACCTACAATCGCGAAAATGTCGAGCTGGTCGACGTGCGCTCCGCCCCGATCCAGGAGATCACGGAGAGGGGCGTGCGGACGAGTAGCCACGAATACGAACTCGACGCCATCGTCTTCGCCACCGGATTCGACGCCATGACCGGCGCGCTGCGCGAGATCGACATCCGCACCAGCGAGGGCGCAGTGCTGGCCGATCACTGGCAGGGCGGCCCCCTCACCTATCTCGGCCTGATGGTCTCGGGCTTTCCCAACATGTTCGTCGTCACCGGCCCCGGCAGCCCCGGCGTGAAGACGCAGATGATCGCCTCGATCGAACAGCACGTCGACTGGATCGCCGACGCGCTCGAGTATCTCGGCAAGCATCAGCTCGACCGCATCGAGCCGTCGCCGCAGGCCGAGGCCGACTGGGTCGCGCATGTCAACGCAGTGGCCGACAGCACGCTCTATCCGCTGGCCAATTCCTGGTACGTGGGAGCGAACATTCCGGGCAAGCCACGCGTGTTCATGCCCTATGTCGGCGGCTTCGACCGCTACAAGAAGCGCTGCGACGAGATCACGGCCGGTGGCTATGAAGGCTTCACGCTCAGCCGCCACAAAGTCGTGGCTTGAGCACCTTCGTCCATCACCGCATCGACGCCGGGCCGCGCCGGTGGCAGGCCGTTGCCGACCGGCTGTCGGGCGATGGTGCACGCCGGGTCGCCGGAGCCGGCGGCCAGCTCTATGGCACCTGGCGCAGCCAGATCGGCCGGCCGCGCGACGAGGTGCAGGCGATCAGCGTCTGGCCGCAGGGGATCACCGCGGCGGCGGCCGAGCGCGCGCTGCTGGCGAATATCGACGACATCCGCGCCATAACCAGCGAGGCCATGACGCCAACGCTTCGTCCCACCGACTTCGTGCCGCCGACGCGCCAGGGAAACTACGCCTTCCGCTGGTTCGCCGTGCCTCAGCCGAACTGGCCAGAATTCCTCGACCTCTGCGCCGCAGCCTGGCCGGGCTTCGAGAGCGCCTACGATTCGCAGGTGATCGGGCTCTGGCAGGCCACCGGCGAGCGCACCGGTGCTGGCCTCGACGAGGTCACGGGCGCGGGCCTGCACGGCGGCGTGCGCAGCTTGCTGCTGACGCGGCGGCCCAATCTCGCCATGTGGGAACGCTCCAAGCTGCCTGAAGGCGCGGCCGAGGCGGCGGTGCGCGACAAGCTCAGCCGCCGTTACGACCTCTGCGACTGGACCGTCGTGTCCACCGCGACCCTTCTGACGGCCATCGACCGCGCCGACACCGCTCGCTGGACTTGAGCGGCCGTGCCGCCTATCTCGGCGGCGCCATGCAGACGCTGCGTTCCCTGGAAGCTCTCGAAAGCGAGGGCCTCCTCTTGCCCGACCCGCGCCTGCCGGAGGCCGCGCAGGCCATGGCGATCGCCATAACCCCAGAAATGGTGGCGCTGATCGACCGTTCGCGCCTCGCTGACGACCCGATCGCCCGGCAGTTCGTTCCGAGCGGCGCCGAGGCCGAGGTCGCGCCGGACGAGCTCGCCGACCCGATCGGCGACGAGGCTCGGTCGCCCGTGAAAGGCATTGTCCATCGCTATCCCGACCGGGTGCTGCTGAAGCCGATCCATGTCTGCCCGGTCTATTGCCGCTTCTGCTTCCGCCGCGAGAAGGTAGGCCCGGGCGGCGAAGCCCTGTCGGCCGAGGAACTGGCTGCGGCGCTGGCCTATATCCGCGCGCGACCGGAAATCTGGGAAGTGATCCTGACGGGCGGCGATCCGCTGATGCTGGCGCCGCGCCGGCTGGCCGAGCTGATGGCGGCGCTCGACGCGATCCCGCACGTGGCCATCGTCCGCCTGCACAGCCGCGTGCCGATCGTCGATCCTGAACGGGTCACAAACGAGCTGATTCAGGCGCTGAAGCCCGGCCGGATCGCGGTTTGGCTGGCCGTTCATTGCAATCATGCGCGCGAACTCAGCCCCCCGACCCGCGCCTCCCTGTCTCGCCTGGCCGATGCCGGCCTGCCTCTGATGGGCCAGACGGTCCTGCTGAAGGGCGTGAACGACAATGTCGAGACCCTAGAGCAGCTCATGCGCGCGCTGGTGACGGCCCGGGTGAAGCCCTACTACCTGCATCATCCCGACCTGGTGCGCGGCACCGGCCATTTCCGGGTGTCCATCGCCGAGGGCCAGGCGCTGATGAAGGCGTTGCGCGGCCGACTCTCCGGCCTCGCCCAGCCGACCTACGTGCTGGACGTGCCGGGTGGCCACGGAAAGGTGCCGGTCGGACCCTCCTATCTGGCCGATGATCCCGGGGCCCTCATGGTCGAGGACGTCTTCGGCGGGCAGCACCGCTACCCGTCCGACTGACCTTCCCGCTATTAGAATTTTTCGAGGGTGCCTCAGCGGCGACCGCTCGCGGTGAGCGCCGGGCGCACCGTCCGCGCCTGCGGCGCGGCCAGCTCTTCGACCAGCCATTCCTCGAAGGCCTTGGTCTTGGGGCGGCTGACCGAGGCCGGCGGGCAGACGAACCACCAGGCCTTGCCGCTGTCGACGATCTGTTCGAACGGCTGAAACAGCCGACCTTCCGACAGCTCCTCGCGGAACAGTTGTGGCGGACCGACCGCCACACCCGCGCCTTCCATTGCCGCCTCGACCGCGATCATCGTCGAATCGAAGGTGAGCACTCTCTTGGGCTTGAAGTCGCCGAGGCCGACGGCGCGCAGCCAGATCGGCCATTCGGGATCATGTGTCATGTCGATGAAGGGCACGCGCTTCAGGTCGTCGAGCGTCTTCAGCTTGTCGCGATAGCGCTTGCCGCAAAGTGGCGTCAGCACGTCGCTGAACAGCCTCGTTGCATGCAGTTCGGGCTCCGGCTGCACGGTGAACCTGATTGCGCAATCGACATCCTCGCGGGCGAAGTCGACGCGCTTCTGGCTCGTCGTCATGCGCACCTCGATCTCGGGATGCTTGGCCTGGAACCGATGAAGGCGCGGCACCAGCCAGCCCAGCGCGAAGGTCGTGACGAGGCTCACGTTCAGTGTGCCGGAATTGGCCTTGCGGCCGACCCTCTCCAGGGCATTGGTCATGCGATCGAACGCATCGCGCAGATCGGGCAGCAGCGCCTCGCCTTCGCTGGTGATCTCGAGGCCGCGCGGACGGCGCACGAACAGCGCGACACCGAGCCTTTCTTCGAGTGCCTTCACCTGATGGCTGACGGCAGCCTGGGTGACGTGAAGCTCTTCGGCGGCGTGGGTGAAACTGGCGTGGCGGGCAGCGGCCTCGAAGGCGCGCAAGGCGTTAAGCGGTAGTTGCGAACGGCTCATCTAGGACACACGCTCATAGATATTCTATGCCTCCCCCGAGCTTTCATCCTTTGCAAGTACCCACAGGATACAGCAAATTCAGGCCAGAAACGAGGCGCAACTGCCGATCCCCGGCACCATCGCCTCAAGCGGAGCTAAGTCATGTCGATCGTATCCAACGTGCGGGTGGTCCGCGCGGATGCCCCCTCCTTCTCGTTCGGCCGCGCGATGTCGCTGCTGGCGGGCACGGTCGTGGTCGGGATCGAGAAAGTCATGACCCGAGCCGAGCTTGCCCGTTCGCGACATCAGCTGGCCCAGCTGGACGAGCGACTGCTGCGGGATATCGGCATCGACCGGGCGACCGCCCGGTTCGAGGCCGACAAGCCCTTCTGGTCCTAAAAGGCCGGAATTGCCGGCGGGCGCCGGATAGAGCAGGTTTGGGTCGTGGTGCTTTGATGGCGCCATGACCCAACATGCTCTTTCCTTTCCCGCCGTGGCCCTCGCCACTTCTCTTTTTCCCGACCCGGAGACCTGCTGGCACGCCGTCCAGCGGCGCGACCGCGGCTACAATGGCCGGTTCTGGTTCTCGGTTAGAACGACCGGGGTCTATTGCCTGCCCTCGTGCGCGGCCCGTCCGCCGTTGCGGCGCAACGTCGACTTCCACGCCTCGCCTGAGGCGGCGGAAGCGGCGGGCTTCCGTGCGTGCAAGCGGTGCAAGCCGCGCGACTGGCAGGCCGGGGTGGGCCTCAGCCGGCCGGTGGCGCGCGCCTGCGCGCTGTTCGATGCCGGCGACGCCGACGCCCCGCCCTCCCTGACCGAGGTGGCGCGCAAGGTCGGCTTGTCGAGCGGTGCGCTGGGCAAACGCTTCCTTGCCGAGCTGGGCGTCGCCCCTCGCGACTGGCTGGTCGCGCGCAAGCGCGAGCGTTTCCGCAGCGCCCTCCGAGGCGGCGCCAGCGTGGCCGATGCGATCTATGGCGCGGGGTACGGCTCGCCCAGTCGCGTCTACGAGAACAGCGACAAGGCGCTGGGCATGACGCCGGCGACTTACGCCAAGGGCGGCGCCGGCGCCCATATCGACTACACCACGGTCGACTCCGATTATGGCCGCGTGCTGGTGGCGGCGACAGAGAAGGGTATCGCTGCCGTGTTCCTGGGCGACGATGACCGGGCCCTCGAGAAGGACCTGAAGCGGGACTTCCCGGCCGCGGAGATCCAACGCAACGACGATGTCCTCGGCCCGCGCGTCAGAGGCGTGCTGTCCCGGCTCTACGGCCGAAAGCCCTCGGCGCTCGACGCGCCCGACGTGCCGCTCGACATCTTGGGGACCGCTTTCCAGTGGAAGGTGTGGAAGGCACTGACCGAGATCCCGGCCGGCGAAACCCGCACCTATGGCGAGATCGCCCGCCGCATCGGCGAGCCCAAGTCGGCACGGGCGGTGGGACGCGCCTGCGCCACCAACCAGGCCGCAGTGGTCATTCCGTGTCATCGCGCCGTTGGATCGAGCGGCGCACTGACCGGCTATCGCTGGGGCGTGGCGCGCAAGGAGCGGCTGCTGGCCGAGGAACGCCGGCGCAGCAGCAGATAAAAGGCGCCCGTGCCGCCATGATGGGCGTGGGCGGTACGGACCGCCCGCACCCGCTCGCGATTGTCGCCGCGGTTCAGCCAGCCGACGAATTCTCCCCGGATGCGGCCGTCGATCGTGCGGCCGCCTTCCTCGCGCAGCCCCTTGCCGGTGACAACCAGCACGACGCGCATGTCCTGCGCCGTCACCCGTTCCAGAAACCGCGTCACGGCCCGCTCGGCCACAGCGAGCGTCATGCCGTGCAAGTCGATGGTCGCCTCCGGCGAGAGCTTACGGCGCGACAGGGCGCGCGAGACGTCGCGGTCGAACTGCCGGCCGTCCGGCGACAGGTCGGAAACATGGGACCTGACGGGCAGCGGCCGCGGTTTCGAGACGGGGGCCGTCGAGCGGGGCGTCGCTTGCTTGCCAGCCGCCTTGGGCGCCGACTTGGACGCCGACTTGGCCTCCACCGCCGGAACACGCGACGCGGCCGCCCGCTTTCGCTTGAGCGGCTTCACGCCGGCCATCGCCGCGGCGAACAATTCGACGTCCTTCACCATGCCATTTCGTCTAGCCTTGGCCGTGGGGCGGGTCTACACAGCCCGGCATGGCCATCGCGCCCCCCTCCCGGCCCAACGGCCAGCCGCAACCCGACCCTGATCTCCAGAACGGCCTGCAGTATCTGCGGGCAGGCTGGTACGACCGCGCCGAGCCGCTGTTCAAGAGCGCGCAATCCCGGTACGGCGACCGTCCCGACATTCTCCATTATCTCGCCGTCTGCCTGTCGCAGCGGGGCGCCGTGAAGGAAGCCGAGAGGCTGTGGCGCAAGGCCGTGGCGAAGGATCCGAACGAGCCGATGCTGCTCTACAATCTCGGTCTCGCCGCCCGTCGCCTCGGCAATCTCGACGAGGCGGCGCGCCGTTTCCGCGACACGATCCGCCAGGCACCCACCCATGTCGAGGCCCGTCTGGCGCTGGCCTCGGTCCATATGGACACCGGCCGCTTCGCCGCCGCCGAACGTGAACTGTCGGAATTCGTGGCCAACGTCGATCGCGCGATCCATGAACATCAGACCGAGGCGCTGAAGCCCCTGCAGGCGCGCGCCCGAAACATGCTTGGCTATGCCCTCTATCGGCTGGGCCGGTATTCAGCCGCCATCGAAGTCTTCGACATGGCGCTGGAGGACGCGGGCGACAACACCGAGCGCCGTGGCCAGATCATGGGTGACCGCTCACTCTCGCTGGCGGCGCTCGGCCACTACGAGGAAGCCATTGCCGAGGCCGGCCGCGCCCTCGAACTGGCGCCGGCCAGCGCCACGTTGAACCACACACTGGGTTACGTTCTCTATTTCAGCGGTCGTCCGAGCGACGCCATCCCGGTGATCGAGAAGGCACTCCAACTCGATCCGGCCTTCGGCCAAGCATACAACACCCTGGCGCTGGCGCGAGCCGCGGCCGGCCAGTCGGAACAGGCCGTCGGCATCCTCGAGAAGGTTCTGGAACGCAACCCTCTCGATCAGGAGACGATCCTCCAGCTCTCGAACCTGCACGTCCTGGCCGGACGCTTCGAGGAGGCCATCCGGATTCTGGAGCCCTACCTGAAAGCCGTGTCCGGCGATGCACGGGCGATGAACAACCAGGGGCTGGCGCTTCTCGGTCTCAAGCGGTTCGACGATGCGCGGCGCATCCTGAAGAAGGCCGCGAAGGTCTCTCCCGACGAGCCCTTCGTGCAGACCAATTACGGGCGGGCCCTGATGGGCCTGGGACGGGCGGCCGAAGCGCGCGCGCACCACGAGCAGGCGTTGCGGGTGCTGCCGGACGATACGCGGCTGCTGGCCCACTACGGGATATGCCTCGCCGCGCTGGGTGAATCCGATAGGGCCCGGGAGACGCTGGACGCCGCCCTGGCGGCCGATCCGAACAACGAGGAAGCCCTGCTCGCCCGCGCTGGTCTCGACGCATGAGCAGCGGCGCCAATCGTCTGGCCGAGGTCATGGGCCGCATCGCCGAGGCCGCGCGGGCATCGGGTCGTTCGCCGTCCGATGTCACCCTGGTCGCCGTCTCGAAGACCCATGGCGCGGACCGGGTGCGCGAACTGCTGGGGGTCGGCCATCGCGTGTTCGGCGAGAACCGTGTCCAGGAAGCCGAAGGCAAGTTTCCGGAGTTGAAGGCCGCCTATCCCGATCTCGAACTGCACCTGATCGGCCCGCTGCAGACCAACAAGGCGCGCGACGCCGTCGCTCTGTTCGACGTCATACAGTCCGTCGATCGTGAGCGCCTCGCCGCCGCGCTGGTCAAGGAGATGGAGCGCCTGGGCCGCCGGCCCGCCTGCTACGTCCAGGTCAACACCGGGGAGGAGCTGCAGAAGGCCGGCATTCTCCCGAAGGACGTTGACGCCTTCGTCGCCCTCTGCCGCGACCAGTACAAGCTGCCGATCGTCGGCCTGATGTGCATCCCGCCGGTCGACGAGGAACCGGCACTGCATTTCGCGCTGCTGGCCAAGATGGCGGCCCGCAATGGCCTCGCAAAGCTCAGCATGGGCATGAGCGCCGACTACGAGACGGCCGTCCGCATGGGCGCCACCCATGTCCGGGTCGGCAGCGCGCTGTTCGGCGCACGTCCGCCGCTGTCCCCTCCGCTGAAGGCCGATGCCTGAACTGCCGGAGGTCGAGACCGTCCGGCGTGGATTGATGCCGCGCCTGGTCGGCCGGCACATCGTCCGCCTGCAGCAACGCCGCCGCGATCTCCGCGTCCCGTTACCCACGAAATTCGCGCCCCGGGTCGAGGGCCGCACCGTCACCGGCATCGACCGGCGGGCGAAGTACCTGCTGATCCGGCTCGACGACGGCCAGACCCTGGTCGTCCATCTCGGCATGTCGGGCCGCATGACCCTGTACGATGCCGAGACCGCTTCCAGCCATCCGCTCGACCGGCACGACCATGTGGTCTTCGACATGGATGACGGCTGGCAGGTCCGCTTCAACGACGCCCGACGCTTCGGCCTGATGGTGCTGGTGGCCAACGACGCCGTCGCCCGGCATAAGTACTTCAAGAGCCTCGGCCCGGAGCCGCTGGACGACGCCTTTACCGGCGATGTGCTGGCCGGGCGCCTCGCCGGCCGCAAGACGCCGATCAAGGCGGCCCTGCTCGACCAGAAGACCTTGGTGGGCGTCGGCAATATCTATGCCTGCGAAGCGCTGTTCCTGGCCGGCATCTCGCCGCGCCGCTCCGCCCACACGATCAAGGGCGAGCGCGCGGACCGCCTCGTCGACGCGATCAAGCTCGTCCTGAACCGTTCGATTGCAGACGGCGGATCGACCCTGCGCGACCACGTCCAGCCCGGTGGCGAGCTCGGCTATTTCCAGACGCGCTTCAATGTCTACGATCGCGCCGGCATCGCCTGTCCGACCCGCGACTGCGGGAATACGGTGCGCCGGCTGGTGCAGGCAGGGCGATCCACCTTCTATTGTGCGCGCTGCCAGCGCTAGCCAAGGCAGGCTCGAGGGAGAACAAGAATGACTGCGGCATACGAGAACATCCAGACCGAGACCAGGGGCCGGGTCGGCATCATCCGGTTGAACCGTCCGAAGGCCCTGAACGCCCTCTGCGCCGATCTGGTGCGCGAGCTCGGTCAGGCGCTCGATGGTTTCGAAGTGGATCCCGGCATCGGCTGCATGGTCCTGACTGGAAGCGAGAAGGCGTTCGCCGCCGGCGCGGACATCAAGGAGATGAAGGAGAAGACCTACCAGGACGTCTTCCTGCAGGACTTCATCACCGTCGGCTGGGAGAAGGTGAGCCAGGTCCGCAAGCCCATCGTCGCAGCGGTCGCGGGTTACGCGTTGGGCGGCGGCTGCGAGATGGCCATGATGTGTGATTTCATCATCGCTGCGGACAACGCCAAGTTCGGCCAACCCGAGATCACGCTGGGTACCATTCCCGGCGCGGGCGGCACGCAGCGCCTGCCGCGCTTCGTCGGCAAGTCGAAGGCCATGGACATGGTCCTGACGGGGCGCATGATGGACGCTGCCGAAGCCGAGCGCTGCGGCCTGGTCAGCCGGGTCGTCCCGCTGGCCCAGCTCATGGACGACGCCATCGCCACGGCCGAGAAGATCGCCGGCATGTCGCTGCCCGCCACCCTGGTGGCCAAGGAAGCGGTCAATCGGGCCTTCGAAACGACCCTTTCGGAGGGTGTTCGCTTCGAGCGCAGGACCTTTCACGCAACTTTTGCCTTCGATGACCGGTCCGAGGGCATGGCGGCCTTCGCCGAAAAGCGCAAGCCGGGCTGGAAACACCGCTGATTTGGCCGGTTTGGCGCGCTTGACCGGCCCCCATGCGGCCCGTATAAGCGCGCCCTTCGAGCAACGAGGACTATCATGGCTAATCACAAGTCGGCCGAGAAGCGCGCCCGCCAGACCGAGCGCCGCACCGCCGTGAATACGGCGCGCCGCAGCCGCGTGCGCGGCTCGGTGAAGAAGGTCGAGGAGGCGATTGCGTCCGGCGACAAGAGGGCCGCCCAGGAGGCGCTGCGCGCGGCGCAACCCGAGATCCAGCGCGGCGCCACCAAGCGCATCGTGACCAAGAACGCAGCCGCCCGCCGCGTGTCGCGCCTCTCGGCGCGCATCAAGGCGATGGCCTGACGCTTACCGACATCCTGCTTCAGGGTTTGTGAACGCCGCTCCTTCGAGCGGCGTTTTCTTTTGTGGCGATGACGAAGCCGAGATTCTTTCGCGAAAAAAATCTTCGCGCCTTTCTCCATTGATCGTTTGGTCGTCGATTGGCCGACTGACATACGATTCGGAGTTATCGAACGAAGGACGACGGCGAGCGCTAGATGTTGAGAGCCGTCTCTCGACGAACGACGCGCAAAATCGAATCGCACAACTTGTCAATCGAGCAACGACGCGAAGTGGCTGAATAGCGTGTGGTGTTCTGCGTGTGAATCGTTTGCGCGCTTCGGAGAGTCTGGATAAGACTCACGACATCGCGACGGGGCGTGGGGCGCTTGGATCGCGAGCCAGATGGAGAAGAGGGGATTCCTCTCCATCGCAACGACGAACGAGGGAGACAGGTACACAACGCTTCGCAAGTTCGACGATCGATAAGAAGACGAAGCGTCCCATAAGCGACGCTCGCTGAACATCCCTCGTTCCCTCTTGCCGTGTTGTGTGTCGCCCAAGATCGCTGGCTCGCCAGACAACGCCTCGCTTCGACGAATGAAAGCGGGGGCCATGTCGAAAGACAACAAGATCGCTGACACGTTCGAAGTGTCCCCCGCGCCCGGCTACGCTGGCGACGTGACTCCTTCGGTTGCCTGGAAGATTCTCGGCGAACTCAAGGACGCGATCCTGATCGACGTACGCACGCGCGCCGAGTGGAACTATGTGGGCGTGCCCGACCTTGCCGGGCTGGACAAGAAGCCGGGCCTGGTCGAATGGCAAGTCTTCCCGAGCATGCAGGTCAATCCGGATTTCGTCGGCGCGCTTTCCGGGGCGTTGGCGGACAAGGCGGTCCCTCTGCTCTTTCTGTGTCGAAGTGGGGTGAGATCGGTCGCGGCGGCGAAAGCCATGTCCGCGGCCGGATACAGTACGTGTCTCAACGTGACAGACGGCTTTGAAGGACCCCTCGATGCGCAGGGCAAGCGCGGCGCGACGAGGGGATGGAAGGCAGCGGGGCTTCCGTGGAGACAAACGTGAATCGAATTCATTCGCCGATCCAGGGCAATAACAACACAGCATATGAAGACAACAAATTTGCGGGGGCAGGTATGGAAGAAGGGGCGGGCCGAAAAGAGCTCGAAGCACATTGGGTGCGCGTCTGCGATCGGCTTCGCAAGGAGATTGGCGACAAGGCCTTCAAGACATGGTTCGGCGAGGTCGAGCTGGGTGAGCTCAAGGCCGGCAAGCTGCGCCTCTACGCGCCGACGCGCTTCGTGCGCGACTGGGTCGGCCGTCACTATGGCGACCGCGTGCTCGCCTACTGGCAATCGGTGAACACCGAAGTGAAGAACGTCGAGGTGAATCTCGTGCCGCCGCCGGCGCCGCGCCGGACGAACGAGATCATCGCGATGCCGCCCGTGCCCTCGTCGCAGAACCACCAGCCGCCGATGCCGCGGATGGGCCCCATGATCGGGCGCGGCGCCGACGAGATCTCGCAGGCTCCGGAAGCGCGCTACACCTTCGCCAACTTCGTCGTGGGCAAACCCAACGAGTTCGCCTATGCGGCGGCGCGCAACATCTCCGAGCAGGACATGCCGCTGCCGGAGCGCAACCCGCTCTACATCTTCGGTGGAGTCGGCCTCGGCAAGACCCATCTGATGCATGCGATCTGGCATGTGATCCGCGAGCGCGATCCCAAGACCCGCGTTCTCTACCTGACGGCCGAAAGCTTCGTGAACCGGTTCATCCAGGCGCTGCGCACCAAGAACACCGGCCAGTTCAAGGAGCTGTTCCGCAACGTCGACGTGCTGATGGTCGACGACGTGCAGTTCATCTGCGGCAAGGAAGCGAGCCAGGACGAGTTCTTCTTCACGTTCAACTCGCTGGTCGAGCAGAACAAGCAGATCATCCTGTCCTCGGAGAAGCCGC
>NZ_SCUT01000007.1 GCF_004297265.1 Reyranella sp. | reverse complement strand
AAAGGGCGTTTAACCGCTTACGCGGTCCACTTGGGACTGGTTCTACCAGAGCCCGTCATGAACCGGCGACCGGAGCCACCCCAATACATCTTGTCCGTCTGAGGCAAAGCCTCGTTAGATTATTGCCGGATAGTCCGATGCCCGCTTTAGGCTCCGGCCCAAAGCGCCCCGATTGTTACTGCAGTTGCGCGGCGGCGATGAGTAATTGCAACGGTTATCCTAATTGCTCCTTTCCGGGTTGAAAGTTCTGGGATAGCGTTCACCCTCATGGTTGCAGTCTTTGATCGTCGCATCTAGGGCGCCAATTGAGGAAAGGCACACAATGCCGTCGATTGCTGACGTTGCGATGAAGTTCTTCGAGGCTTGCGAAACGGGCAAGGGATGGGAGGCCTGCAAATCCCACTGTGCGCCGGATGCTTCATTCTCCTGCCAAGCCGAACCTTTGGCCGACGTCAAAACGCTCGCGGAGTACGCCGACTGGATGCAAGGCTTGATGAAGATGATGCCCAAAGGAAATTACGAGGTTAAGTCCTTCGCGACTGACAGCACTCGCAATAACGTTGTCGCCTACGCCGTCTTCAAGGGAACACATACTGGTAACGGCGGCCCGCCCCCGACCGGCAAGAGCACGAGCTCAGACTATGTCTACTCAATGAATTTTGAGGGCGACAAAATCCGTCACATGACCAAGATCCGGAATGCTGGCTGGGCGCTGAAAGAGCTTGGCTGGTCTTGAGCCCTTCAGGATAGTGAGCAAAGGCCGCAGCGTCCCGGGACGATGGGGCCAGGGACCGACCATCAGCGCGTCGTACCGCCTGTTACGGTGAGTTGCGACCCACAATATGGCTCGGGCGCCGGCCGCGTCTCGACGCCGGAATCCGCGATCCATTGCTGCATCGCCTCGGCCTCACCCCTTGGTGGCGAAGTGGATCAGCTTGAAGTCGACATCAGAGGGCGACCAGCCGGCGACCGTCTCCCATCCCTTTGGCCCGGCGATCCGATCGGCGGCAGCTTCCAACTCTGCGTTGTCAGCCAGGCGGAAGGGCTCCGCCCGGTGCAGGCGGGCAACGTGGGGCAGCTCTCGCATGCGGCTCTGGTGGCTGTTCGGACTGCGGCGCGCCATGACGTGTCTCCGGTTGGCTACGGCCCCACGCCCCGCCGCCCGGTTCTGTCTCTGCCGACTCCTAGCGCGGGTTGACGGCGACGGGCCGTCGCGCACGGCGCCGGGGCCTTCAGCCTTGGAGAAAGGGTTCGATTCCCGCGGCCCTCGCGGGAGGTCCACGATGGTCCTCACCTATCGCGCCCTGATCCGTCCGGTCCCGCCGAGGGTGGACTTTCAGATCAGATAGATCCGATTGGGCAGCTCGCTCCGTTCCCCTTCGACCAATGGGAAATGAGCCGCCAGAACGGCACCGCACCGATCGATCGCCGTGACAAAGCCATCGGCAATGTGGCCCTCCCGCATATGGCCTTTCAAAACATCGATAGCGCCCTGCCATTCCTCCCGCGGAACGCGACTGGCAATGCCCTCGTCAGCAATGATGCGAGCGTAGCGCTCGGCCAACGAAACGAAGATCAGGATGCCGGTCCTCTCTCGCGTTCGCGCCATGCCGCGACTCACGAACTGTTCCATGGCCGCGCGGTGGGCGAGGGCGCGGCGCGCCGCTCGAGGCAGAAGCGCGACGCGCACACGTGGCAGGCAGAAGACCGCAAGAAAACCGAAGAAGGCCAGAACCTGCAGCGATAGCATCAGTTGCAGCGGTGCCGCCGTAAAGCTCATCAACATCCACGGTAGCGCCAGCGCAATGACCGCAGCCAGCATCACAGGCGCGCCGACGGCTTCCGACGACGAGGTCCTGGCCAGTACGCAGACGATTTCACCCGTCGTACGAGCCTCGCTGGCGTGGATGGCGGAGGAGATTCGCGCGCGGTCCTGTTCGCTCAATTCCATCACCAGCTCCCTGACGCTCCGCCGCCGCCGGAAGAGCCCCCGCGGCCTGAGAACCCACCACCGCCCCTGGAAGATCCCCCTCCGCCAAACCCGCCCGATCCGCCGCCCCGCCCGCTCATCAGCATGCCGATCACCAGCCACCGGAAGGCCGGCGACACGATCATCAACCCGATCACCGCGATGATGACGACGATGACGAGCCAGTTCACAGGAGCCGAGGCCGGTTCGCTGTCGACGCGCAGCGAGGGACGCTGCTGCCATTCCGAGGAATCGGTCGTGAGGACGATGATGATGTCGTCGACGCCGCGCGTTATGCCTCCGGCGAAATCGCCTGTCTTGAAACGCGGGGCGATCGCATTGGTGATGATCACCTTCGATAGCGCATCGGTCAGCGTTCCCTCGAGGCCGTACCCAACCTCGATCCGGACGCGCTTCTGGTTGGGGGCCACCAGAAGCAACACGCCATTGTTCCTGGTCTTGTCGCCGAGCTTCCAGGTCCGGAACAATTCGTTGGCGTACGGCTCGATTTCCTGGCCGTCGAGCGAGTTCACCGTGGCGACAACGAGCTGGATACCCGACCTCGATTCGAGGTCGGCGAGCTTGGACTCCAGATCTGCGACAGCAGACGCCGGCAAAATGCGGGCTTCGTCGACAACCCGGCCCGTCAACGGCGGAAAATTGGCGGCGAATGCGGACAACCCGAACAGCAGGGACAGCGCCAATCCTGCGATCCACGCGCCTGTTCTCAAGCGACCTAGACGCATGGTCGACGATCAGAACTTGACGGTCGGTGGCGTCTGGGCGGTATCGCTGGCGGTGAATTCAGCCATCGGCTTGTTCGACCGGAAGGCGGTCATTGCCCACAGCATGCCGGGAAAAGTCCTGAGCTCCGTATTGTAGGCCCGTACTGCTTCGATGTAGTCGCGGCGCGCGACGGCAATGCGATTCTCCGTGCCCTCAAGCTGCGACTGCAGCGCCAGGAAGTTCTGGTTCGATTTGAGGTCCGGATAATTCTCGCTGATGGCGATCAGCCGGCCCAGGGCGCCAGAAAGCTGACTCTGCGCATCCTGGAATTGCTTCACCTTTTCCGGATCGGTGAGCTGAGACACGTCGATCCTGGTCTGGGTGGCCTTGGCACGGGCCTCGACCACGGCGGTCAACACGTCCTTCTCCTGCTTGGCATAGCCTTGAACCGTCGCGACCAGGTTCGGGATCAAGTCTGCACGACGTTGGTAGTTGTTCTGGACGTCGCCCCACTTCGCTTTCGCTTGCTCCTCGAGCGTCGGGATATTGTTGTACCCACACGACGCCAGGGCAAGGCAGAGAACAGCAGTGGCCAGGCGTGAAAGGAATGAACTTGGGATCGATCTCGTGCCAGTCATGACTCTCCTCGCGAGGCCCACGCTCGTCGAGCCGCATCGGAAACGTCATTCCCTCCCGAAAGTTCCACGCCCCCCTGACGCTTCGCGTTGACCGGCAATTCGCCGCCAGCTTTGCTGACCGGGCAGCGCCCAGTTGCAGAAGATTCCGGCCGGTGCTTCTTTCACCACGAGGTGAACGCGATGCCCACGCCCGACGACATTGAGAAAGCCCTGTCCGCTATTGCAACTGAGGGCGTCGAAGAGGCCCCGGAGCCTCTGACGGTCCAGTCCGTTTTCTGGCGGCTGGACGACCTCGACAAGAAGCTGCGTGTCTTTCACAGGATGGCAGACAATCGCGATTTGCAGTTCGAGGTGATGACCTACGAGCTGCCTTCCTTCGCCAACCTCCGCCCGCCCACCGAACTGGGCGTGGAGGTCGACAAGGGACTGATCAAGCCGATCGCGGCAGCAACCTTGCTTCTGAAATCGCTTCAGCGCGCGCAGCGTATCGTTGTTGCAGGGCCGCAAGTCCTGGATGACATCCAGCGGTGCATCGACCGCTTCCTCCAGACCCTGCCGCAGGCGCGCGCTCATCTGCAGCTGTGTGGCGCTGATCCGAAACTGTCGCCACCGGCGGACGAGCTTTAGGGCGATTGGCCTTCCTGAGTTGCGCCAGCTCCTGACCGACCAGCGCCTTAATCACCTGCAGGCTCCAGACGATTCGCTTTGCTACGATGTCCTGTACCGTCTCAGGAAGAGTTCACAAGCGCCCGCGACGAAAGCAAAGACAGTAAGCCCTTGCGCGCCTGCCCCGCCGTCTACGACACTCACGACATGAACGACATCACCCCCGAGAACGAACTCTCCGAGCGCATTTCAGCCGCTGCCCTCGAGATCGAGGACAAGGTCATCGCGTGGCGACGCGACATTCATGAGAATCCGGAGCTTTCCTATCAGGAGACGCGCACCGCCGCGCTCGCCGCCGCGCATCTGGAGAAGCTCGGCTACGAGGTGAGGACGGGGGTCGGGATCACCGGCGTCGTGGGCGTGCTGAAGGGCGGCAAGCCCGGCGGCGTCGTGGCGCTGCGGGCCGACATGGATGCGCTGCCGGTCGAGGAGAAGGTCGACCTGCCCTTCGCATCAAAGGCCACGCAGCAGTATCTCGGACAGACCGTTCCGGTGATGCATGCCTGCGGCCACGATTGCCACGTCGCCATCCTGATGGGCGTGGCCGAGATCCTGGCCGGCATGAAGGACGAGATCCCGGGCACGGTGAAGCTGATCTTCCAGCCCAACGAGGAAGGCTCCAACGACGGCCGCCCGAGCGGCGCCGAGGCGATGATCGCCGACGGCTGCCTGCAGAACCCGGCGCCGTCCGCGGTGTTCGGCCTGCACGTCACCTCGGGCATCCGCTCGGGCGTGATCGCGCTGCGCCCCGGCGGGCTGATGGCGAGCGCCGATCGCCTCAAGATCGACGTCGAGGGCCGGCAGACGCACGGCTCGCAGCCGTGGCGCGGCATCGATCCCGTCGTCACCTCGGCGCAGATCATCCTGGCGTTGCAGACCATCGTCAGCCGCCAGCTCGATCCCACCCTCTCGCCGGCGGTCGTCTCGGTCTCGACCATCCATGGCGGCGTGCGCAACAACATCCTGCCGGACTCGGTCGCCATGGAAGGCACCATCCGCACCCACGACGAGGGCGTGCGCGCCGAGATCCGGAAGCGCATCGACAAGACCGCCAGCGCCATTGCCGATGCCGCCGGCGCCAGGGCCACCGTCACCGTCTTCGACGGCGTGCCGGTGACCTACAACGATCCGCCGCTCACCGACTGGGGCACCACCAGCCTGAAGAACGGTCTCGACCCCCAGCGCGTCACCGAGGTGCGCCCGGTGATGGGCGCCGAGGATTTCTCCTATCTCGCCCAGGTGGTGCCGGGCATGTTCTTCTTCCTGGGCGTGGTGCCGCCGGACGTCGACCCGCTGCAGGCGCCGGCCAACCATTCGCCGCTGTTCCGCGTCCACGAGCCCGCCCTCAAGTACGGCGTGCGCGCGCTCAGCTATCTCGCGGTCGACTATCTCAGGCGGAAGTAGCGACCGGGGTTACTTTCGCGCGGTCGCCACTGGCCAATCGATGCCAAGGCACGATATGCGGGGAGGATGAGTGATCCGACGGAAGACCAACTCGCCGCGCTCGGCACGGCCTTCGACACATTCGCGCGCCGCTACAAGCTGGCCGACGCGCAGCGTTCCGACGGGCCGCTGAACGAGTTGGACAAGGCCGCGCTGCTCTACATTGCGGAGCATGCAGGTTGCGGCCCGACCGACGTCGCCCGCTTCCTCGCGGTGCCCACGACCACGCTGTCTTCGGCCACCGATCGCCTGGTGAAGCGCGGCTTTCTCAAGCGTGAGCGCATCGAAACCGATCGCCGGGCGGTCGCGCTCACACTTTCTGCAGCGGGCGAAGCCTACGCAAAGGCACAGATCGAGGCGCATCGGCAAATGTACATGCTGATGCTTGCGCGACTGTCGCCCGACGAACGGAAACAGTTCATCGCGATGATCAGCAAGATCGTTTACAACGATACTTGAATAATACGAAGTTCGTTTTACATTGTGAGCAGTGCTGCTGCGGCGGCGCCCCGTCAGCAATGGAGCGAATATGCCGATACGTGTTAACGGCGCGGAAGTTCCACCCCCCGACGACGCCCGGATCTCGCTGCTCGACCTGTTGCGCGAGCACCTCCACCTCACCGGCACCAAGAAGGGTTGCGACCAGGGCGCCTGCGGGGCCTGCACGGTCCTTCTCGACGGAAACCGCGTCCTGTCCTGCCTCACCCTCGCCGCGCAAGCGGAGGGAAGCGACGTTCGAACGATCGAAGGCCTCGCGGGCGATCGTGGCGGTCTGCACCTGCTGCAGCAGGCCTTCATCGAGCGCGACGGACTCCAGTGCGGGTATTGCACGCCGGGCCAGATCTGCTCGGCGATCGCAATGGCGGAGGAGCTGCGCCGGGGCGACCCCAGCTATGTGACCCTCGATGTCGCTGCAGGCCCGCCGGTGGTGACGCGCGCGGAGATTCGCGAGCGCATGAGCGGCAATCTCTGCCGCTGCGGCGCACATAACGGGATCGTCGAGGCGATCGAGGACATGCTGGCGGAGACCGCGCGATGATGCCATTCGGCTATGTTCGCGCGACCGATCGGGCCGATGCCGTCGCGCGTGCCGGGAGCGGGACGCGGTTTCTGGGCGGCGGGACCAACCTCGTCGATCTGCTGCGCCAGAATATGGAGCAGGCGAGCAACCTGGTGGACGTCAGCCGTCTGGATGGCAGCATCCGGGAAAGCCATGGCGGCGGACTGCTGATCGATGCGTCGGTCAGGAATGCCGCCCTCGCCGCCCATCCGCTCGTGCGCCGCCGCTATCCGGTGCTCACACGCGCGCTGCTCGCCGGTGCCTCCGCGCAGATCCGCAACATGGCAACGGTCGGCGGCAACATTCTCCAGCGTACCCGCTGCCTGTATTTCTACGATGTCGATGGAGCGCGCTGCAACAAGCGGCAGCCGGGCGCGGGCTGCGACGCACGCGAAGGGTTCAATCGCTATCATGCCATCCTGGGCGCGTCGGATCAGTGCGTCGCCACGCATCCTTCCGACATGTGCGTCGCCCTTGCCATGCTCGATGCCGTGATCCATCTCTCCGGGCCCGATGGCGAGCGATCGGTGCCGCTCGCGGACTTTCATGCCCTGCCGAACGCCACCCCGCAGGTGGAGACCGTGCTGAAGCAGGGCGAGCTGATCACCGGTGTCGAACTGCCGCCGCCGTCGGATGCAGTCACCCACTCGGAATACCGCAAGGTCCGCGACCGCTCCAGCTACGCCTTCGCGCTGATCTCCGTCGCAGGTGGTCTGGCGCTTGCCGACGGGCGCGTTACCGAAGTCCGCATTGCACTCGGCGGCGTCGCCGCCAAGCCATGGCGGGCGAGGCGGGCCGAAACGGCGCTGGTCGGTCGTGCGCCGAGCCGCGACGCCATACTTGCCGCGATCCGCGAAGAACTGGTCGATGCCCGGCCGCTGTCCGGCAACGCCTTCAAGATCGGCCTCGCCGAACGAACGGTGACCGCCGTTCTGACGGACCTCGCGGGAGCGCGCGCATGAGCAAACTGCAGAATGCAATCATCGGCGGCGTGCGCGCTGTCCTCGGCCAGGTCCCGGCCGCCTGGCTGCCCGGCGGCACCCCCGATCCGCTGATCGACAAGCGTGTGGCGCTCGGCGGGCAGCAGTCGCGGGTCGACGGACCGGACAAGGTGCGCGGTGTGGCGCGGTTCGCCGCCGAAGTGCCGATGGAGGATCTCCTCTACGCGACCTTCGTCCATTCCACGATCGCGCGTGGCCGCATCGTCGAACTGGACACCTCCGCGGCCGAAGCGGCGCCGGGCGTCCAACTGGTCATGACCCACCGCAACGCGCCCAAGATGAGCGTCCCGCCGGCGATCGGGATCACCAACCTCAAGGCCGCCGGAAATCACACCCTGCCGATCATGCAGAGCAGCGAAATTCGCTGGAACGGGCAGGTCGTGGCGGTGGTCCTCGCCGACACGCGCGAGAAGGCGGACCATGCCGCCACTCTGGTCCGCGTGCGCTATGAGGCCTCGCCGGCTCGCACCCGGTTCGAGGTGGGCAAAAGGAGCGCCTACACGCCGGAGTCGCTCCTCGTCGAGCGCAACCGCCTCGACAAGGGCGATGCCGGCAAGAAGCTGGCCGAAGCGGCGTTCAAGATCGATGCCGTCTATACGACGCCCTGGGAGAACCATAATCCGATCGAGCCGCATGCCGCGACGATCGTCTGGCGGGACGGAAAGCTGATCGTCCACGACGCGACCCAGATGATCAACGCGACCGCCGGTTCGCTTGCGAAGATCTTCGGGCTGAAGGCAGAGGATGTCCATGTGAGCTCGCCCTATGTCGGCGGCGGGTTCGGCGCGAAGGGGATGTGGGATCATCAGATCCTCGGCGCGGCGGCCGCAAGGCTTTCGGGCCGCCCGGTGCGCATCACGCTCTCCCGCGCCAGCATGCACCGCCTGGTCGGGGGGCGCACGCGTACCGAGCAGCGGGTAGCCCTCGGGGCGGACGCAGACGGCAAGCTCAAGGCGCTGCTCCACCATGGCTATGGCGTCAAACCGCTGCATAGCGTCTGTGACGAGGCGTTCAGCCTCACCGGCCGCTCGCTCTACGCCAGCGAAAGCTTCGATGTCGTCCAGCATTATGTCGATCTCGACCTGCTGGCGAACAGCTTCATGCGAGGCCCCGGCGAGACGCCGGGCACCTTCGCGATCGAATGCGCGATGGACGAACTGGCCCATGCAATCGGCATGGATCCCATCGAACTGCGCCGACGCAACGCCTCGACCCGTGATCCCGTGAGCGGGGCGCCACACTCGCAGAACGCGATGATGGCGGCATACGATCTGGGGGCTGCGCGTATTGGCTGGGACCGGCGCACGCCAGAGCCGGGCACGCGGCGCGACGGCGAGTGGCTGATCGGCATGGGTTGCGCCAGTGGCACCTTCCCGTTCACGCGCATGCCCGGCTCGTCGGCGAGGATCACCATCGACGCCGAGGGCCACGCCCATGTCGCCAGCGCCGCCCACGAAATGGGCATGGGGACCGCGACGGTCCAGCGGCAACACACCGCCGATCGCCTGGGCCTCCCCCTGGACCACGTCACGGTAACGATCGGGGATTCGAGTCTGCCATTCGCAAGCTTCGCCGGCGGATCCTCTCAGACCGCCTCGCTGGCTGCGGCGATCAGCGCGGCGAGCCGAAAGCTCGCGACCGAACTGATACAGCTGGCGGGCAACGACACGCCGCTGGCCGGCCTCAAGGCGAGCGAGGTCGAATTCGCCGACGGCGGCCTGCGCAGTGTCGAAAATCCCGCCCGCCAGGAAAGCTTCGTCTCCATCCTGCGCCGCGCCAGTCGACGCGAACTGAGCGTGATCGGCGAAAGCGGCGCTCCCCTCGAGATCCTCAAATTCTCCATGCACAGCACTTCGGCGATCTTCTGCGAACTGCGGGTCAGCGAAGTCACAGGCGAAATTCGCGTCGACCGTCTGGTCGGCGCCTTTGATTGCGGTCGCATCCTGAATACCAAGACCGCGACCAGCCAGTTCAAAGGCGGCATGATCATGGGCCTCGGCATGGCGCTCGCCGAGGAGACCCTGCTCGACGAGCGGACTGGCCGCATCATGAGCACGTCCCTGGCCGACTATCATGTGCCGGTGCATCTCGACGTGCCGGACATCGACGTCTTGTGGACCGACATAGCCGATCCCCGCGCGCCGCTTGGCGCGCGGGGGATCGGTGAGATCGGAACGACTGGTGTAGCGGCAGCCGTTGCCAACGCCGTGTTCAATGCAACGGGCAAGAGGGTGCGCGAACTACCGCTTACACTCGACAGGCTGATCTGAAAGGCCGTTGCTACAGCCGGGCGCCTGCGAGGAAGGCGTGGCCGCGCGGAGTCACCTCGACAACAGGTCCCTTGCGGGCTACGAACTTCTGATCGGTGCATTCCTCCCAGACCGGGAGACGCGGACACGACGTGCGCCAGTTCTCGATCACTTCAGCGTGCAAACGCGGCTCCTTTGCCAGCCATGCCAGAAAGTCGCGGACCAGAGGTTCGATCGTGGCTTCCATGGGCGCAGTCTGGGAATCCTGTCGTCATATGTCAAAGATGCCAAGTGTTCCCATTGGATACTTCTTCGATATGGCCCGTCAGCCCCCTCGATAGCGGGCCGCCTATCGTGTGCCGTAGGCGATGCTCATGGTCTCGGCGACGCAGGCCGGGCGCTCCTGGCCCTCGATCTCGACAGTCCACTGGTAGGTCATGCGAATGCCGCCGTTCGGCATGTCGTCGGCGGCGAGCAGCTTCTGGCGGCCGCGGATGCGCGCACCGACCTGCACGGGGCTGGTGTAGCGCACCTTGTTCGAACCGTAGTTGATGCCGTTCCGCATGTTCTCGATCTTCAGCACATCGCGGGCGAAGGTGGAGATCACGGAGAAGGTGAGATTGCCGTGCGCGATGGTCTTGCCGTCCGGCATGTCCGTCTTGCAGCGCTCGACATCGACATGGATCCACTGATGGTCGCCGCTGGCTTCGGCGAACGTATTGATGCGCTCCTGCGTCATGACCAGCCAGTCGCTGACGCCCAGCTCCTGACCGACCAGCGCCTTCATCGCCTGCGGGCTCTCGACGATTCGCTTTGCCATGATGTCCTCCTTTTATCGTGCGATGCTTGGCATCAGCCGCCGATGGCGGCGCGGATGCGGTCGACCGCGGCATCGGGCGCGGTGAGCACGGGCGTCTTGACCGCGGCGCCGACGGCCGCCAGCGCCCGCGAGGTCGAGAAGTGCGCGAGCATGACGGCGTCGCAGTGCGCGAGCTCGGGCGCGCGCGCGGCGATCAGCGCGTTGTGCCGGTCGGCGTCCCCCTTGCGCAGCGCGTCCATGGCGCCCTCGACGACGATCGTCTCGAGCGTCGCCTGTGCGCCGGCCTCGGCGACGAACTGCTCGAACTCCTCGGTCATGGTCAGCACCGACGGCGCGAAGGTCGCGAGCATCCCGATCCGCCGTCCCCGGCCGATCGCCTCCCGGAACATCGCCTCGTTGGGCTTCAGCACGGGCACCGGCAGTTCCTTTGCCATGCGCTCGATCGCCGGCCCGAAGGCCGAGCAGGTGACGAGGATCGCCTCGGCCCCGATGCGATGGGCGTAGCCGCCCAGTTCGACGAAGCGCTCGAACATGCGCGGCGTCAGGTCATGGTCCTTGGCGCGATCGATCGACAGAGAGGCGTCGAGCAGGTCGACGGCCTCGGCCTCGGGCCAGCGCGTGGCGAAGGCGCGCTGGATGGGTTCCACGGCGACGGGCGTGCCGTGCAGGAGGACGATTCGAGGCTTCTTCGACATGCGGCCGGTCTTTCGAAAGGAGAGCGTCTTCAGGAATCAGGAATGCTTCAGGCGGGAAACCAGACCGCCGTCGCCATAGGCCTTCGCGGCTTGGGGCGAGGCGAGCAGCGCCATCCACGCAGCGGCACCTTCGGCGTTCGCGGCATCGGCAAAGACGGCGGCATCGAAGGTGGAGACGGTCTGGACCTCCGGCGGAAACGGACCGGCGACGGCGACGCCGGGGACCGACATCAGTTCGCTCACCTGCTGGATCGCAAGGTCGGCCTCGCCGCTGGCGACCTTCTCGCCGGTGAAGCCCATGGGAATCGCGACGGCGCGTGCGTTGACCTCGGCGGCGATCCCCAGCCGCTCGACCAGCCCGGTAAAGTAGATGCCGCTCGCACCGGCCCGCGAGTAGGCCACCGCCCTTGCAGCGACCAGCGTCCGCTTGAAGGCCTCGACCGTCGAGACGTCGGGTTTCGGCGCGCCTTCGCGGACGCCGACACCCAGGATCGAATCGGCGAGACAGACGCGGGTCTCGGGACGCACGACCCGGTCGGCGCAGAGTCTGTCCATGGCGCCGTCGATGGCGATGATCACGTCGGCGCGCTGACCTTCGGCGATCGACTTCATGAGCGCCGTGGTCGGACGCCAGTCGATCTCCAGGCGATAGGGCGATGCGGCCTCGAAGGCCGGCTTCAGCCAGCGATTGACGGCCACCTCGAGGGCGAGACCGCTCATGACGGCGACGGACGACGGCGATGCCACTGGATCTCACTCCTCGCAGAACGGACATCGCCACTATAGCGGGCTGCAGCCATAGCCGACGGCAAAATGTGCTATCGGTTCACAGAGATCCCGAAAACAGGAGGAGATCCAGTGAGCTTTCGTGCCTCGGGCCATAGCTGGCGTCTGTACTGCGGAACGAACGTCCTCGAGGGTTCCCTCAGGGAGGTCGCCGCGCGCGCCGGCGCCAAACGCGCCTTCGTCATTTGCTCACCGTCGATCAACGCGCGAACCGACACCGTTCGCCGCATAGAGAAGGCACTGGGGCCAACCTTCGCCGGCGTCTTCGACCGGATCGAAAAGGACTGCCCCTACCCCAACGTCTGCGCCGCCACGGATGCCGCACGCGAGGCCAAGGCCGATCTACTCATCGCCGTCGGCGGCGGAAGCGTGCTGGTCGCCACGCGGGCGGTCGCCATCTTCCTGGGGGAAGATCGTGATCCCTTCGAACTCATGACGCAGTACCCGGCCGGCAAGCCGGCCTACAGCCCGCGGCTCGCGGCACCGAAGCTCCCCATCGTCAATATCCCGACCACTCCCACCAGCGCCATGAATCGTGCCGGAACGGGGCTGAAGAACGACGACCTGGATCATCGAATGGAGTTCTTCGATCCCAAGACCCGGCCGCAGGCCATCCTGCTGGACCACGACGTCCTGATGACGACACCGTCCTCATCCCACCGGTCGACCGCCACAACTGTCTTTTCCAGTGCCGTTGCAGCCATCGCCGCTGCCGAATCCAATCCGCTGGTCGAAGGCGACCGCCTTCAGGCCTTCCGTCTCGCCTTTCGCGCCTATTCGGGCCTCGCCGAAAATCGCGACCATGCGGCCTCGCGGGCCGATCTCTGCATCGCCGCCTTCCTTCAGAACCGGGCCGAGGACGATGGAGCCCGCATGGGCGCAAGCTCTTCCTTCGGCGGAGACTATGCCGTGTCCACCGCCCTGCACGTCCAGTTCCCGCATGTCGGCCAGGGCGAGTCGATCTCCGCCATCCACGCCACCAAGATCCGGTTGTCGCAAGACGACGATGCGGCTGCGGCACAGGTCGTCGCCGAAGCCCTCGGCCTCGGTCGCAGCACCCAGCCGATCAGGCCGGTCATCGCCGACGAGCTGGAACGACTGTACCGTTGCGTGGGAATGCCGGTTCGTCTCAGCGAACTGAACATCCCGCGATCGGCGATCCCCCTCATCGCCGGGCAGACGGTGAAGAATTTCAACGCCAACGCCGGCGTACGATCCGACAGCGAACGCATTGCCGCGGCGCAGCAGCTGTTGGAGGCCGCTTACTGACCGACCGGCAGAGCATGACTGCGCAGCCGTTGAAACGTCGGCGCGACAACCAGCATCCTGGAAAAATACGTCGCGCGGCTTGCCGCATTGATCCGCTCCGGAAACAGCGCCACTGCCGCGCGTTCGTCGCAAGCGCCTGATCCATTTGGATTTTCCGGCGGGCCTCATCACCGCCTCCCGCGACCGACGGCGGCGCGACCACTATCCTTCCATATTGGATGAGTTCTCGCGCGACGCCGCGCCGAATCGGGGCTACCACACCATAAAGCGCCCGCCCCGCTTCCTTTGCCATACCAGGACAGACCATGCTGGCCGTCGCTCGCTGCATCGCTACAGAACACGATGCATTCATGATCGCCCTCGCCGCGCTGGTGTGCAGTCTCGGCACCGTGGTCGTCACCCAGATGTTCGAGCAGGCGCGCACCTCGCGCGCGATGGCCCGGATGTACTGGATCGTCCTCACCGGCGTCGCGGCCGGCGCAACGATCTGGTGCACTCATTTCGTGTCGATGATGGGGTATGCTGCGAACGCCGCCGTGCGAATCGATCCGCTGCTGACGGTGTTCTCGCTGATGATCGCGGTCGCTGGGACTTCCCTGGGCTTGTGGGTGGCCGTTGCCGGCGCCAACCTCCGCTCCGCCGCAATCGGGGGAGCGTTGGTCGGCGCCGCCGCTGCCGCCATGCACTTCCTGGGCATGGCGGGTTACCATATAGACGGCTTGATTCATTGGAGGCTGGAATACGTCGCAGCCGCGCCCCTTCTCTCGATGGCCCTGGCGGGCGCAGCCTTCGTGGTGCTTTGTGGCGATCGGGTCGGCCGCGCGCGCGTCCCGCTCGCCGCCGGTCTTCTCGTTGCGGGCATCCTGTCGATGCACTTCACGGCGATGACGGCCATGCAGGTTGCTTCGTTCGCACCCGACGAATCCAGCACCAGTTCCGACGGCAGGCATGCGCTGGGCCTGGCAACGGCGCTCGTCGGCGTGATCGCGATGGCCGCAAGCATAGCCGCCGCCCTTGTCGACCGCCGCACGAGGGTGGAAGCGTTTCGCCACGTTCGTCGCCTCGCCATGACCGATGCCCTGACCGGCCTCACCAACCGTCCGGGCTTCAACGAAGCCCTGAACAACCGGCTGGCGGCCGCCGAGCGTGCCGGGACGAAGCTGGCTGTGGTTGCCATCGACCTCGACCGCTTCAAGGAGGTGAACGACCTGTACGGCCACAAAGCCGGGGACGACGTTCTGGCCACGCTCGCGCGCCGCATGTCGGAGCAACTGCGCGCCGAGGACCTGATAGCCCGGCTCGGCGGCGACGAATTCGTCGCTCTCGTGGAATGCCGAAGCCGAGAAGAACTCCTTGTGCCGCTCCGGCGCCTGGAAGTGGCGCTGACGGCCCAGGTCGATCTGGAGGGCTTTGCCGGTTCGGTCGGCGCAAGCATCGGTGTCGCAGTCTACCCCGACGACGCGCTGACGGTAGAGACGCTCTCGACGAATGCCGACCTTGCCATGTATCGCGCCAAGCGCGAGGGGGCGTCCGAGCCCTGCTTCTACGATGCCGGAATCGACGAGGCTGCACGACGCAGGATCGAGCTTGCGCATGACCTTCGGATGGCCGTGCAAACCGGCACGCTCGAGCTGCACTACCAGCCGCAGTCCAAGGTGCGCACGGGCGAGGTGATCGGGTACGAGGCGCTGCTGCGCTGGAAGCGTCCCACTCTCGGCTCGGTACCGCCCTCCGTCTTCATTCCGGTCGCGGAGGAACACGGATTGATGGTGACGCTCGGAGAATGGGTGCTCCGGCGGGCCTGCGCCGACGCAACCAGGTGGCCCCGTGCCTGGAAGCTCTCGGTCAATGTCTCGTCGCAGCAGCTCAACAAGCCGGGCCTGTTCGAGCTTTGCGAGCGAGTTCTGCGGGAGACCGGGCTGCCGGCGCATCGGCTCGAGCTCGAACTGACGGAGACCGCCATTATGGAGAATCGCGAGCGCGGCCTCGACGTCCTTCGTCGGATTCAGGCGCTGGGCGTCAGCGTGGCCCTGGATGATTTCGGGACCGGCTACTCGTCCCTGGAGATCATGCGCCGCTTCCGGTTCGACAAAATCAAGCTGGACCGATTCTTCGCTTCCGAACTCGGCGACAGCACCCAGGCGCTCGCCATCGTTCGAGCCGTCCTGGAATTGGGCAGGAGCATGTCGATCCCTGTACTCGCCGAAGGGATCGAGACACGAAAACAGCTCGACATCCTCATTCGTGAGGGCTGCGAGGAGGCGCAGGGCTACCTGCTCGGACGCCCGGTACCCCTCAAGTCACTCTTCGTGGAGGATGCGGTGAGTTCCGGACCGCGAGGGTATTCGATGACTGATTGCCCGTCTCGCCCGGTGGCGGCTCAATAGGGCGATCGGCGGCGCCGGGGCGTATGGCAAGGGCCGAATGCGGCCTCACCCGACGACCCGTCCATCCGCCATCTGCACGATCTCGTCGGTGAACTGGGCAGCCGCGCGCGGATCATGCGTGATCAGGATGACCGTGCGGTGCGCCGTGGCGGCGCGCAGGGAGGCGATGAGCCGGCGCGCGGTGCTGGCGTCGAGATTCTCGGTGGGCTCGTCGAGGATCAGGATGCGGGGATCGCGAAGGAGCGCGCGGGCCAGGACGAGCCGGCGGGCCTGACCCGCCGACAGGCGCGCACCCGCCTCGCCGATCCAGGTGTCGATCCCATCGGTCAAATTGCGCACGAACCCGGCGAGCTGCACGACCTCGAGAGCCTGGTCCATCGCCGCGGCGTCCGCCTCCGGCGCCGCCATGAGGAGATTGTCGCGGACGGAGCCGTTGAAGAGCTGGGCATCCTGCGTGGCGATGCCGACGAGGCGGCGCAAGTCGTCCGGGCGATAGCGGCGCAGATCGTGGCCGCCCAGCCGGATCTCGCCTTCGTACTCCCAGAAGCGCACCAGGAGCCGGCCGAGCGAGCTCTTGCCCGCGCCGCTCGGTCCCAGGATGGTGAGATGCCGGCCGTCGGGGATCGCGAGATCGAGTCCGTCCAGGGCGGGCGGCAGGTCGGGCGCGTAGCGCAGTCGCACCGACGAGAAGACGATGCTCGCATCCCGCGGCGGGGGCGATGGGTCGGGCCCGGCAACGATGGCCGGGCTTCGATCGGCGAGATCGAAGATGCGGTGCGCCGCCGCCCTGACCTCACCCCAGCGCTCCATGGCCGCCGGCAACGGCGCCACCGCTTCGAAGGCCGCCAGGGCCGCCAGTGCGAGCGCCGGAACAAGGGCGGGCGCGACCTCGGGCAGGAGCGCGCCCGCAGCGACGCTCGCCGAGGCCAGCAGCGCGGCGGACCAAAGGGCCAGGCCGGCCGAAAGACCGACCGCCGCCTCTGCCATCACCCCGGCGTTCGCAGCACGCGACTGATTGTCGACCAGCCGTTGGCCGAGACCGTCGAGGGCGGCGAGCTGGCGCTCGACCGCGCCCGCCGCCCGGAGATCCGTCAGGCCTTGCAAAAGGTCGACCGTCGCCACGCGCAGGGCCGCACGCGAGGCGACGGCTTCCGCACCGGGTGCAGCGGCGGCGCGGCGCGCCAGCGCCGGCACGACGCCACCGGCCACGATCAGCAGTAAGGCGAGCGCCAGAGCCGTCGGCGGATGCAGAACGGCGACGACCAGCACGACTGCGATGCTGCACGCCAGCGCCACGGCGACCGGTGAGGCCAGACGCAGGTAGGCGTGCTGCAACGTCTCGACGTCGGCCTGCAGGCTGCCCGCCAGATCACCGCCGCGCCGCGCCTGGAGCTGCCCCGGCGACAGGGGAATGAGCCGGCGGAACAACCAGAGGCGCAGGCCGGCCAGGAGCCGTAACGTGGCCTCATGGCTCAGCAATCGCTCGCCATAGCGTCCGCCGGTGCGGACGATGGCGAAGAAGCGGATGCCGGCCGCCGGCAGGAAGTAGTTCATCATGCCGGTGGTGACTCCAGCGATCGCCATGGCGGCGATGAACCAGCCGGCGACACCCATCAGCGCCACGCTCGCCAGTACCGTTGCACAGGCGACGAAGACCGCGAGCCCCATCCAGCCGCGCCACGGACGGGCGAGCGCGAGCAGTCGACGCATCACCGCCAGGTCACTCATGGGGCGAGCCCTGCGTCGCGCAGGAGGCCCGCGAAGCGGCCATCGTCTGCCTGCACCGCGGCGCGCGGCCCCTGCTCCACGATGCGTCCCTCCTCCAGGAACACGACCCGGTCGGCGATCCGCACGGTGGCGAGGCGATGGGTGACGATCAGCGTGGTGCGACCCGCCGCGAGGCGACGGATGGCGTCGGCCACTGCCGCTTCCGTGCCACGGTCGAGTCCGGCCGTGCCTTCGTCGAGCAGCAGCACGCCGGCCTGCTCCTTGAGGAAGGCACGTGCCAGCGCCAGCCGCTGGACCTGGCCACCCGACAGCGTCTCGCCATGCTCGCCAAGCGGCGTGTCGTAGCCTCGAGGCAGCGCGGCGATGAACCCGTCGGCGGCGGCCAGCCGGGCCGCTTCCCGCACGCGGTCGAGGCCGGCGTCCGGGTCGCCCAGCCGGATGTTGTCGAGCACGCTGCCCTCGAACATGTGCGGCCGCTGCGGTACGACCGCGACATGGCCGAGCCAGTGCGCGGGATCGACGGTGGCGAGGTCGTGCCCGCTGACGAGAATCCGACCCGATTGCGGGCGCAGAAGGCCCAGCAGCAGCGACAGCAGGGTGCTCTTGCCCGCGCCGCTCGGCCCGACCAGGGCCACGATCTCGCCCGGCACGAGACGCAGCGAGAAGTCCCGGATTGCCGGTCTGTCCGGCTCCCAGGCGAAGCTCACGCCTTCGCACTCGATCGTGAGGGCCGGACCGAGGACGGGCCGCTCTTCTCCGGCTGGCATTGACGGCTCGGCTTGCAGGTCGAGGATGCGCTCGGCCGCGGCCAGGGCTTCCATGCGCGCGTGATAGTCGAGGCCGAGCTGGCGCAGCGGCGCGTAGAATTCGGGCGCGAGCAGAAGGACGAAGAAGCCGGCTTCGAACCCGAGCGTGCCGTCGAGCAGGCGGAATCCGATCAGCACGGCGACCAGCGCGATGCCCACGGTCGCGAAGAACTCCAGCGCGAGGGCCGAGAGAAAGGCAACCCGCAGCACTGCCATGGTGCTCTTTCGATAGTCCTCGGCGGCTTCCGCCAGCCGCTCGGCCTCGCGGTCGCCGGCATTCAAGAGGCGCAAGGTCGTCAGCCGCTGCAACCCGTCGAGCAGCCGGCCGGACAGGCGCAGAAGCCGCAGCCACTGCCGGCGGTTCAGCTTCTCCGCGCCGAGCCCCAGAAGAATCATGAACAGCGGGATGACCGGCGCCGTCACCAGCAGCACGAGCCCGGAGATCCAGTCGCGCGGCAGGACGACGACGAGCACGAGCGGCGGAAGGACGACGAGCACGCCGAGATGGGCGAGAAAGCGCGACACATAGGCGTCGAGTGCGTCGACGCCTTCGAGCACGACCGTCGCGGCTTCGCCCGATCCGCGCCCCGCGGTCGCCGCGGGTCCGAGCGATGCCAGATGGCGCAGCAAAGCCGAGCGTATGCGCGCCTTGACCCTGCCGGCAGCAGCAAGTGCCGCCCGACCGGATGCCGTGGCAAGGAAGAAGCGCAGCACCAGCAGCGGCAGGACCGGCAACAGCCAGAGAAGCGCCGAGGAGACAGGCGCCTTCTCCAGGACAACCGGAGCGATCGCATGCGCCAGCAGCCACGCCTGCGGGACGGCGAGGGCCGCCGCGAGGGCACCCAGCACGATCGCGCGCCGCACGCCGCTCCGCGCCGCTTGCGCGATCTCGCCGCGCAGCCAGCGCTCGACGCCGGCGCGTCGACGGCCGGGCGCGTCCGCCGGGTTGCCGGTCATGGGAAAGCGATTGTCAGATCAGCGCGAGGGCCGTTGCGCGGGCGCGTCGACGGCGCTGGAGACGTCCAGCGGTTCGCCGGGACGGCGGGCCGCCTTGGCCGCGTCCTCCTGTGCCTCGAACAGCACACCGGCCGAGACGGCGACCAGCACCATGAAGCCCGTGCCGAGGAACCATGAGAGGTACCAGGGGCCGTAGTCGCCAAGGATGATGGCGAACAGGATGGCCAGGGCCGCGAGCGTCATGGCGATGATGTAGCGCACGAACATGTCCGGCCTCCCCTAGTAGGCGTGGTCCGAGGTTTCGACGTGCTTCACGCCGACCTTGCCGCGCATCACCCAGAAGGCCCAGCTCGTGTACCAGACGATGATCGGCATGAAGATCACGACGAAGCCCACCATCCAGGTCAGCGTCACGAGGCTCGAACCGGAATTCCAGACCGTGAGGCTATGCGAGGGATTGCTGGACGACGGCATGATGAAGGGGAACATGGCGGCGCCGACCGTGCCGATCACGCCGATCCACGCCAACGCCCCCAGCCACCAGGCGAGGATCGGCCGCCGGATCGTATGCGCCAGCGCGCCCAGCAGCAGCCCGGCATAGACCAGCGCCGGCAGTGCCCACAGGACAGGATGCGCGGCGTAGTTCGCCAGCAGTGCGCCCGGCGCCCGCGTCACCTGCTGGTGCAGCGGCGTCTGCGGCACGCCCGGATCGGGTCCGGCCACCAGCTTGAAGCCCTCGATCGTCGAGACCCAGAAGCCCGCGACCGTGAAGATCGCGAGCGCCGCAAGGCCGCCCGCAATCGCCGCGCGCCGGGCACGGCTGCCGATCGGATCTTCGGCGCCGCCGGCAAGGCAGCTGCCGCCCATGTAGACCGCAAGCGCGACCGACATCAGCCCGCACAGGACGGCGAAGGGATTGAACAGCCACAGGAAGCTGCCGGTGTAGAAGGACGTGAGGCGCCAATCGAAATGAAACGGCACGCCCTGCAGCACGTTGCCGATCGCCGCACCGAACACCACCATCGGCAGCAGGCCGCTCAGGAACAAGGCGACGTCCCAGACGCCGCGCCACGCCAGCGACGGCAGCTTGCTGCGATACTCGAAGCCCAGCGGCCGCAGGATCATGCTCCAGAGCAGGAGCAGCATGACGATGTAGAAGCCGGAGAAGGCGGTCGCGTAGACCAGCGGCCAGGCCGCGAAGATCGCGCCGCCGCCCAGGATGAACCACACCTGGTTGCCGTCCCAGTGCGGACCGATGACGTTCAGCGCGACCCGCCGTTCGGTGTCGGTGCGCCCGACATAGCGCAGGATGGTGCCGACGCCCATGTCCATGCCGACCATGGCGCCAATGCCCGTCAGCAGCACGCCGAGCAGCACCCACCAGACGACCAGGAGAATCATGTAGGTTTCCATGACGCGTCTCCCTCAGTGCGCCGCGAGCGCGCGCCCGGCGGTTGGATGGCCGGCCGCGACGTGAGGACCTGCAGCATGTTCTTCCGGCCCTTTCCGGATGAACAGGAGCATCAGGTAGATCTCGACGATCGCGAAGGCGGTGTAGAGCAGGATGAAGCCCGACAGCGAGAACACCATGTAGGCGACGCTGTGGGTCGAGGCCGAGAGCCAGGTCGGCAGCATCTCGTTCACCGTCCAGGGCTGGCGGCCGACCTCGGCGACCAGCCAGCCGAACTCGCAGGCAAGGAACGGCACCGGCACCATCAGCAGGGCGGCCCACTGGAACCAGCGCTGCCGCTCGACCTGGCTGGAAAGCGTCATCAGCGTCGCCAGCACGAGGTAGGCCAGCATCAGGAGGCCGAACGCCACCATGATGCGGAAGGACCAGAAGACGATCGACACGTTCGGGATGGTGTCGCGGGCGGCGCGGGTGATGTCGGCGTCAGTGATCTTCGACAGGTCGCCCTCGGGGGCGTAGCGCAGCACCAGGAAGCCGTAGCCGACGTCCTTGCCATGCGCCTTGAACTGCGCGAGCGCGGCCTCGTCGCGCGGATTGGCGCTCAGTTTCTCCATTGCCTGGACGGCCGGGATGCCGTTCCGGATGCGCTCCTTCGCCTGGACCTCGAGCTGGTCGATCGCCGGCACGACGCCGTCGAGAGAATGCGTGACCAGGATCGACAGCATCGCGGGAATCTGGACCGTGAAATAATTCCTCTGCTCGGTCTGGTTCGGAAAGGCGATGGCATTGAACGGCATCGGCGCCTTCTCGGCCGTCCACAGAGCCTCCATGGCCGCGAGCTTGGTCGGCTGGACCTTGGCGCCGACATAGCCCAGCGCGTCGCCCAGGGTGATGACGCCGCCGCCGCCCAGCATGCCGAAGACAGCGGCGACCCGGAACGAGCGCCGCGCGAGATCGAGATGCCGCCCCTTCAGCATGTACCAGGCGCTGATGCCGCAGACGAAGATGGCCGCCGTCACGTAGCCCGCCAGCACCGTATGGACGAACTTGGACTGGGCATCGGAGTTGAAGAACAGCGCGCCGAAGTTCTGCAGCTCCATGCGCATGGTGATGGGATTGAACTCGGCGCCCTGCGGATGCTGCATGAAGCTGTTGGCCACCAGAATCCACAGCGCCGAGAAGTTCGATCCCAGCGCCACGGCATATGTCACGATGAGATGCTGGGCCTTGGACATTCTGTCCCAGCCGAACACCATCAGCCCGATGAAGGTGGATTCAAGGAAGAAGGCCATCAGGCCCTCGATCGCGAGCGGCGCGCCGAACGTGTCGCCGACGAAGCTCGAATAGAACGACCAGTTGGTGCCGAACTGGAACTCCATGGTGAGGCCCGTGGCGACACCCAGAGCAAAGTTGATCAGCAGCAGCCGGGTCCAGAACTGGGCCATCTGCTTGTAGATCTCGCGGCCCGTCGTGACATAGACGGTCTCCATGACGGCCAGCAGCACGGTGAGACCGAGCGTCAGCGGCACGAACAGGAAATGATAGAGGGCGGTGGCGGCGAATTGCGCGCGCGACAAGTCCACGACGAGATCATTCACCATCGACAGCCCCATCCCCCATACTCATGTGTCTGGAGAGACCCGCCAGACACGCATCAACATACCACTTTCGGGGGAGCTCGCTCATGCGACCCTATCGACAGAAAGGATATGATTGCGTGGCGAACCGATGAACTGTGCAGCGACAGCCCATTTCGCACTTGCTGCGCGAAAATTGTCGCTGGCCATTTTTCCGGCACCGCAACAGGGACCTGCTCCGCTTTTTCACCGAACCTTCACGAAGCGAGAAACCAAACATCAATAATAAGTCATTAGAATCAATGTGTTAGATACCTGTGACCATTGTGGCAAATATGCAACATTTGTTGGACGGATAAGGCAGGCTTCGCCACTATGCCCTTGGCCGTCGGCCACCTGGCACTGGTTCCAAGGGGGATTGAATTCATGGCTTTGAGAAACGGGCGCGGCACCACCTCAAACGTACAGACAATCTTCAAGGCGACGGGTTATTCGATCACGGTCCTGGCGGCCGTGGCCCTCTTCGGAACGACAGGCACCCTGTCTCCCGCCCTGGCGCAGGCCAGCAAGGCCCCTCCCAAGGCGAAGCTCAAGCCGGTGGCCAAGGCCGCCCCGGCCGATCCGACGGATCGCATGGCCGACGAACTCAATGCCAAGTGGCAACAGCAGAATGGCGCGTTCGCCGGCTTCAATGCCGCAGCGCCTGCCTCCGGCGTGGTGCCGGCAGCCTTCTCGGCCGGCCCGGCGGCCGCCCCCGGCAAAGGCGGCAACGAATGGGGCGACAAGCTGGTCTCGCGCGCCATGAACTATCTCGGCACCCCCTATCGCTACGGCGGCATCTCGCCGGCGACGGGCTTCGACTGCAGCGGCTTCGTCTACTACCTCTACGGCGCGGTCTTCGGACAGCGGATCCCGCGCATGCCGCACGAGATGGTGCGCGAGGCCACGCCGGTCGCGCGCAGCGACCTGCAGAAGGGCGACCTCGTGATGTTCGGCTATCGCGGCACCATCACCCATGTCGGCATCTACAGCGGCAACAACCATTTCGTGCACGCCACGCATCGCGGCTCGCCGGTCATGGTGACGTCGCTCGACGCCGATTACTACAACACCCGCTATCTGAAGGCGGTCCGGCTCGCGCCGCAGTAGCGGCGACCCGCATCGCCGTATCGCCAACCGGTACGGCCGAGTGACGCCGACCTCTCCGCCCGGCAATAATGACGCCGGAAAGAACGGAGAAGAAGAATGCCGGCGTCGTACGAAAACCACCGCAAGCAACTCGAACTGATCCTTGAGGCCTGGGGCATGCCCAAGGCGACGGCGGCCGGCACCGCCGAGATCATGAGCTGGGCCGACCTGCACGGCATCGACACGCACGGCATCTCGATGGTGCCGCCCTATGACGAGCGCCGGCTCGGCAACAAGCTCAACGTAACCGCCGAGCCGAAGGTCGTGAAGGAAACGCCGGTGTCGGTGCTGATCGACGGCGGCGGCGGCCTCGGCCATCCCGCCGGACGGCGCGCCATGGAAATCGCCATCGAGAAGGCGAAGAAGACCGGCATCGGCGTGGCGGCGGTGCGCAACTCGGGCCACTTCGGCGCCTGCGGCTTCTATGTCCTGCAGGCGGTCGGCGCCGGCTTCATCGGCCTGGCGACGACCTCGGCGAGCGGCATCCAGGTCGCGCCGACCAATGGCGCGCAGGCCCGCCTCGGTACCGACCCGATCGCCTTCGCCGCGCCGGCCAAGCCGGGCGAGCCGTTCCTGCTCGACATGGCGACCACGACCGTCGCCGCCGGCAAGATCCGCAACAAGGCGAACGAGAAACTGCAAACGCCGCCGGGCTGGCTGGTGACGAGGGACGGGCTGCCCAGCACCGACCCGCACGAGGTCAGCAAGGGCGGCTTCATGACACCGCTCGGCGGCACGCCGGAAGGCAGCAGCCACAAGGGCTACGGCCTCGGCGCCATGGTCAACATCCTGAGTTCGGCGCTGTCGGGCGGCGTGATGGTGACCGACCCGACGCGCAACACGCGGCCGGGCCCGATCGACATCGGCCACTTCTTTCTCGCGATGGATCCCGGCATGTTCCGCGACACGGCGGACTTCCAGGCCGACGTCGCCGCCTTCTGCGATACCTTGCGCGCGACGCGGCCGGCCGATCCGGCCAAGCCCGTTCAGGTGGCGGGCGATCCCGAGCGCCGCACCGCCGCCGCCCGCCTGAAGACGGGCATTCCCGTCGGTCCCAACCTGCTCGCCAAGGTCAAGGAGATCGCCCTGGCCTCTGGCGCGGAGTGGATCATGGAGGGCTGACGGTCCTCTCCATGCCCAGCTCCTGGCGACCCTCTCCGGCGCGGCTGCTGCCCGCCAATCCCGCGCTGTACGACGGACCGCAGCTTTCGTTCTGGGTGGCGATCGCCTGGCTCGGCGCGATCACCGTGCGTTCCTGCATCCATCTGCTGGCGCCGGACGGCGGCGCCCAATCGATCGCCACGATCGATGTCACGACGGTGGCCGGCGGCTCGAACATCGTCGCGCTCTTCGGCCAGTGGGGCGCAATCCAGCTCCTTCTCGCCCTGCTGCTCTGGGTGCTGCTGCTGCGCTGGCGCGGGACGGTGCCCCTCGCGCTGCTGGTCTTCGCGCTCGAGCCCGTGCTTCGTGGCCTGGCCGGACACCTCAAGCCGGTGACGACGATGGGGACGGCCCCGGGCGCTGCACTCAACTGGCTCGTGCTGCCGGTCATGGCATTCTTCTTCTACCTGTCGCTCTGCCCGGCGCGTCGCTGACCGCTCCCTTCACCGGCTCGGCCAGAGCGTGACCTCACCCGTGGGCTTGAACTGGACTCCGTACGAGGCGCCGTTGAGGCACACGGCCGTCAGCACGACGTCGTATCCGACCTGTCGCGGAGCCTCGATCCTGTGGATGCCGCTGCAGGGAGCCCGATCCCTGACCAAGGCTTCCATCAGGACCGTCTTCAATCGAGGCATCAGACTTCGGTCATCGGGCGGTGGAACGCCGAATACGGCGACGAGCTGCGCCGCCATCCAGCCCGGCGCCGCGTACAGGGCCACGCCAACGAGTCCTATCAAGAGGACCATGAGAATTCCGACGAGCTTTCCCAAATCTGCTCCCTCGGGACGGCGCCCCGCTCCTGTCCAGTCTGCGCCGGACATCTTCCGGAACCCTTAGCAGATTGAGATCGCCTCCGGCGTGGATTGGATCATGGAGCGCTGACGGCCCTCACGACTGTACCGATTCAACCAAGCGCCGCCCGCTTCCGTGCGGGGCGCAGCGTCGCGGTCGGCTCTTCAAGCAGCGCCTGCTCCTGGAGCGCCTTGAGACGCGCCGAGAGCTTCTCGCCCTCGACGAGGTTGTGCTGTTCGGACAGCTGTCCCGCCAGCTCGACATCGCCGGCCCTGATCGCATCGACGATGGGCCGATGCTGATCGAGCTTCAGGATTTGCGCCTCGGGATCGAAGGCATCGCTGGAGCGGATCAGCATCCGGACCTGCTGTTCGATGAGCGCATATTGCGCGGCAAGACGGCCATGATCGGCCAGCTTGATGATCGTGTGATGCAGGCCGAAATCCGCCTCCGCGATCCGGTCGACATCTCCACGCTCGCACTCCCTGACGAGCCGGTCCATCGCCCCGTCCAGGCGCTCGATCTTTGCCGGCGTGATCGTCGAGGCCACGAGTCGGCCCGCCAGCCGCTCGACAGCCGAGCGCAGCGTGTACAGCTCCCACACGTCGTGGGCAGACAGGGAGATGACCGTCCACCCCGTATAGGGGACAAGCGTCAGCAGCCCTTCCTTGGCGAGCTGATGCAGGGCCGTCCGCACCGTCGCCCGGGACAGGTTCATCTGCTGGGAAATCTGGATCTCCGTCACGCGTTCGCCCGCCGCGATGGAGCCCGAGACGATGGCATCGCGCAGGGCATCGGTGGCCTGCACTTCGATCGGCATCTTGATAACGCGGGGAATCTTAAGGTTGGCCAAGGCCGGCTCCCGTCAAAATCAGCAATCGCTGAACCATAGCGCAAAACGGCAAGAAAGGCGATTGTCGACAATCGCCCTTTTATGTTATGATTATCACGTTGGTGCGGGGAGTTGGCGATGGCGTTCAAGGAATATGGCGCGTACGACGCGATGGGGCTGGCGGAGCTGGTGCGATCGCGCCAGGTCAGCGCCGGCGAACTGCTCGACGAGGCCGTGGCGCGGACCGATCGCGTCGACCCGTCCATCAATGCCGTCGTCGTGCGGCATGAGGACTTTGCCCGCCGCCAGATCCAGGCCGGCCTCCCCGCCGGACCGTTCACGGGCGTGCCGTTCCTGCTGAAGGACCTCGACCTCCTCGACGGCACGCGCACGACTTTCGGCTGCAGCATCTACAAGGACTATGTCGCCGATCACAGCGGCACGCTCGCCAGCCGCTATCTCGCCGCCGGCCTCACCATCTTCGGCAAGAGCGCGACGCCGGAGTTCGGCCAGATGGTCACCACCGAATGCCGGCTGCACGGGCCGACGCGCAATCCGTGGAACCTGGATCATTCCCCCGGTGGGTCGTCCGGCGGCGCGGCGGCGGCGGTCGCAGCCCGCATTCTTCCGGTGGCCCATGCCACCGATGGCGGCGGCTCGATCCGGGTACCGGCGTCGGCCTGCGGCGTGTTCGGGCTGAAGCCGACGCGCGCCCGCAATCCGGTCGGCCCCGACAAGGCAGAAGGCTGGGGCAGCTTCTCCTGCGGCCATGTGGTCAGCATCAGCGTGCGCGACAGCGCGGCAATGCTCGACGCCACGCACGGCGCCGAACCGACCAGCCCCTATTATGCGCCGCAGCCCGAGCGGCCGTTCCTTGAGGAAGTCGGGCGCGATCCCGGCCGCCTGCGCGTCTTCTTCACCGACAAGACGCCTTATGGCGAGGCCATCGACCCGGAGGTCGCGGCGGCCGTACGAGACACTGCCCGCCTGCTCGAAGGTCTTGGCCACCATGTCGAGGAACGGGCGCCGACACTCGCGGTCGAGCCGTCGGTGGTCGCGCCCGTGGTCATCTCGGCCAATACCGCGGTGACGGTGAGAGCCGCCGAGCAACTGTTCGGCCGCGCGATGAACCGCGACGACTTCGAGACCTACACGATCGCCAACGTCGAAACCGCGCGCAAGAACAGCGCAGCGGACTACGTCCTCGGCCAGCACAATGCGTTCCTGGTCTCGCGCAGCCTCGCGAGCTTCTTCGAAGCCTGCGACATCTTCCTGTCGCCGACGCTTTGCCTGCCGCCGGTGCGGCTCGGCGAGATCGATACCAACGCCGACGATCTCAGCCACATCCGGCCGCTGCTGAAGCGCTACGTCCCAGGCACGAGCATGTTCAACATGAGCGGCCAGCCGTCGATGTCGGTGCCGCTGGCCTGGAGCGCGGCCGGACTTCCGCTCGGCATGATGTTCACGGCGCGCTTCGGTGACGAGGCGGTGCTGTTCCGGCTCGCGGCGCAACTGGAGGCGGAACGGCCGTGGAAGAACCGCCTGCCGCCAACCTGTGCTTAGCGAAGAGGGTCAGCGCCGATGCACCTGACGTTCCGGCAGGTCAACTACTTCGTTGCCATTGCTGAGGCGGGATCGGTGTCGCGGGCGGCCACGCGCCTCAATATCTCCCAATCGACCATCACCGAGAGCCTGCGCGCTCTCGAGGCCGAGACGGGCGCGACGCTTTTCGAGCGGAGTTCGAAGGGCGTGACGCTGACCTATCGGGGCCATCAGTTCCTCGAGCATTCCCGACGTATCCTGGCGACCGTCGCCGACGCCGGCCGGATTCTTCGCCCCGGCCCGGAAGCCGTATCAGGCTCGCTCAAGCTGGGTGTGACCAGCCTTGTCTCGGGCTACTTCCTGGCCGATCTCCTGGCGCGATTCCGGCGCGTCTTCCCAGACATTCTCGTCAACGTCGTGGAAGAGGACCGCGACACGATCGAGGATCAGCTCGTTCGCGGTGAACTCGATGTGGCGCTAATGCTGGTCTCCAACCTGGTGAACCAGTACGACCTGCAGTTCGAGACGCTGGCGCGTTCGCGCAATCATGTCTGGCTGCGCGGCGGCCACCCTCTTCTGGCGCAGGATCATGTCGAGCTGGCTGCGCTGGAGAAGGAGCCGTTGATCGGGCTCTCGATCGACGAGATGCCGCGCTCGGTCGAGACCCTCTGGACCTGCAGGCTCACGAAGCCGGCCTTTTCCCTGATCACCTCCTCGGTCGAGGCCGTGCGCAGCCTGGTTGCGACGGGCGCCGGCGTGGCCATCATGCCGGACATGACCTACCGGTCCTGGTCGCTCGAAGCCGATCGCGTCGAAGCCCGGCCGATCAAGGGCATCGAATCCACCATCGATGTCGGCATGGCGTGGCGGCGTGATGCAGAGCTGTCCGAGCCCACACAGATCTTCCTGCAACTCTGTCGCGAGTCGAGAAGCGATCAGACCCTGGATCGTCGGTAAAACGATCGTTCACTTCACGTTGCGCCACATCGGTGGGCGGGACCGGACGGGATCGTGCAGTGACGGCGGCCCTTCAGTCGAACAGCGTGGCATCGGACAGGCGCCTCTTGATCGCATCGGCGACATAGAGCGCGAGCGCCTGGAGGGTCGATGTCGGATTCACGCCACCCGACGTGACCCAGATGCTGCCGTCGACGATGAACAGGTTCTTCACGTCGTGAGCGCGTCCCCACTCGTTGACCACCGAACGCTCCGGATCAGCCCCCATGCGGGCCGTGCCCATCAGGTGCCAGCCGCCATTGAGTATCGGCGCCTCGCCCCCGACGTTCCGGGCGCCGGCCGCCTCCAGGATATCCTTCGACCGCGCCACGCCGTGCATCATCATCTTCCGGGTATTGTCGCCGAGCGCGTACTCGATCCGCGGCGCGGGTATGCCGTTGCCGTCCGTGAGTTCGGGATCGAGCGTGACGCGGTTGTTCTCGTCGGGCAGGTCTTCGCAGATCACGGAGATGCCGAGGCGCCGGTTCAGGATGGTCCGGTACACGTCATGATGCGCGTCGCCCCATGGCAGGAAGCCGCGCGCGGTGTTGGCAATCGCATCGACGATCGTGCCGGCGCCGCGGAAAAGCTGAAGCGTATAGCCGCGCACGAAGCCGCGGCCGGCATCGGTCTCGTAGAATTCCTGGCTCCACAGCGACAGCGGCGGGCCGCGATTGCCGTCGAGCGGTTCGTCGACGTAGCCGTAGGTGTGAGCCGAAGGATGAAGCATCAGGTTCCGGCCGACCATCCCGCTGGAATTGGCCATCCCGCCGGGGAAACGGCCCGACAGCGAATTGAGCAGCAGGCGCGGCGTGCCGACGCCGTTGCAGGCCAGGACCACCATTTCGGCCGGCTGGAAATGCTCTCTTCCGTCGGCGTCGTAATAGATCGCGCCACTCGCCAGGCCGTCGGAACCCACGGTGATCTCGCGCACGCGGCTGCGGGTGCGCAACTCGACACCGGCGCGGATCGCCTGCGGCCAATAGGTGATGTCGGTGCTGGACTTGGCGCCCTGGGCGCAGCCCGGCGTGCAGTGGCCGAGATTGATGCAGGGTGCGCGGCCGTCATACGCCACGGTCGCGATGGCCGCGTCGGAGGGCCACCAGTGCCAACCGAGCTTGTTCAGGGCCCTGGCAAACCGCTCTCCCGTCCTGCCGAGCGGCAGAGGCGGCATCTGCATCTCGTGGGCCGGATAGGCGGGATCGCCGGAGAGGCCGGCAACGCCGGTCATCCTGTCGTTCTCGGCAAAGAACGGTTCGAGTGTCGCGTAGTCGACCGGCCAATCGTCGGCCACACCGTCCAAGGTCCGCACCCGGAAATCCGAGGGATGCAGGCGCGGGAAATGCGCTGTGTACATGATCGTGCCGCCGCCGACGCCGTTGAAGTTCACGATCTGCACCGGCGACGTGCCGTTGTTGATCGGATAATCGGCGATGCCCGCGCGGCGATTGGGATTGGTCGCGAAGTCGCCAAACATCCGCGCTTCCCAATCCCGGCCATTGGTCGGGTAGTCGGTCGGCCTGACCCAGTCGCCCTGCTCCAAGCAGAGGATGCGCATCCTGGTGTCGGCGAGACTCCAGGCCACCGCCGCTCCGGATGCACCGGCACCGATGATCAGGACATCGACCTTGTCGTGCATCGGTTGCGCGGACGTTCGCTACTTTTTCGTGATTCCCCAGAACACCGTGACGGGCGGAAGGGGCGTCGGCACGTTGATGTTATCGCGGACGGCGCGCAGGCCGAACCATTCCCCCAGCGGGACGTGCGTGACGACTTCCATGGCACGGACCTGCACCGCCTCTGCCGCCGCCTTCTTCTCGGCCGGCGTCGTTGCCTTCGCGTAGGCGTCGCGCAGCTTCTCCAGTTCGGGGTCGCAAGGCCAGCCCGACTGGGCCTTCTCACACGTCGCGACCAGGTTGAGCGTCATCAGCGGATCGAGGATGTCGACCTGCGAGTAGGCCGTCCCGTAGGCATTCCAGCCACCTTCCGACGGCGGCCCCCTCTTGGTGTTGATGCGGCCGATCAGGCTCTGCCAGTCCATCGCCTGAACGTCGACCTTGAAGCCGGCCTTCTCGAGTTGCGACTTTGCGACGGGCGCGATCTGCTTCAGCACGGCGAAATCGGTTGGCTGCGGCATCACCACGGGCGTGCCGTCGTAACCCGCTTCCTTGAGGAGCTCCTTCGCCTTGGCGATGTTGCCTTCGACCAGCCCCTGCGTGCCGGCATCCGAG
Organism: Reyranella sp.; assembly: GCF_004297265.1. Lineage (GTDB taxonomy): Bacteria > Pseudomonadota > Alphaproteobacteria > Reyranellales > Reyranellaceae > Reyranella. The sequence goes on along the minus strand of NZ_SCUT01000007.1, from coordinate 189,673 downwards.
GCCAGCGGCGACTCGCAGGTGAACAGGGCCTTGCAGGTCCGGTAGAAGCGCTTGTCGCCGATGCTCGCCTCGAGGAAGTCGGGCTGGCTCAGCGCATAGGCGGCCGCACGGCGGATCTTCACGTTGTTGAAAGGCGGTTGCAGCCAGTTCGGCCGGAAGGTGTACTGGTACGGAACCGGACTCTTCACGACCTTGACGCCCTTGGCCTTCTCCAGGATCGGCAGATGGTCGGCGCTGACGACTTCGAGCAGGTCGACCTCGCCGTTCATCAGGGCGTTGATCTGCGTCTCGGCGTCGGGCATGGCGATCCACTCGACCCGATCCACGCCCGCAACCTTGCCGCCGGCCAGGCCGGAGACCGGCTCCGCGCGCGGCCTGTACTTGGGGTTCTTCACGAAGACCATCTTCTCACCGGGCTTCCATTCGTCCCGCTTGAGCAGGAAGGGACCGGAGCCGATCGAGGAGTCCATCTGCTTGAACGGGTCGGTTTCCGCGACGCGCTTGGGCATCATGAAGGGAACGATGACGGAGGGCTTGCCCAGCGCTTCCAGCATCGGGCCGAACTTCTCCTTGAGCACGATCTGGAATGTTCTGGCATCCACGATCCTGTACTCGGACAGGTAGCTCGCGAGCTTCTGCCCCATCGGATCGCGGACCGACCAGCGCTTGAGCGACGCCACGCAGTCTTCCGCGGTGACCGGCGCACCGTCGTGCCACTCGAGCCCGTCACGCAACGTGAACGTCCACGTCAGTCCATCGTCGCTGGTCTTGTAGGTATCGACCATCTGCGGCTTGATCTGGAACTGGCCGTCGACCGCGAACAGCGTATCGTAGATCATGTAGGCGTAGTTGCGCGTGATGTATCCGCTGCTCCAGACCGGATCGATGATCTTCACGTCCGACTGCATCACCACCCGGAGCACGGACTCTGCCGAGGCGACTACAGGTGACAGCACCGTCGCAACCGATACGACCGAAGCAACGAACCAGCGACGCATGCCTGTCTCCAGAGAAATGGATTACAGGATCATGATAGGCAGGCCGAACATCCCGTCGGAAATACAAAAATCCCGCATGGCCTCATCGAGAAAACCGAGAGCCCACGCCACTTCCCGCTCGCGCCACGCAACCAGCGACAATCGGTTTTGCCGATACGGCGGGACCTGAACTTTGAATTTCCGGCACAGGTCTCCTTGGCCGATGGTGCGCCGGCGTGTGCAATGGCTCCTGAAAAACATCGCCAATCGAATCGCCTCTCCCCGATCGCCCTGCCGATGATGCCGCGGCTCGACGGTCGCGACGCCGAGGCACTGACCCTGCATCATTTCGGAATCTCCGGCAGCGCCATCGAGCTGGGCGGCGAGCGCACCCAGAATTTCCGTATTCGCACCTCCGGCACGACCGACTTCATCCTGAAGGTTTCGGCGCCGCAGGAGGATATCGACGTCGTCATGCTCGAGAGTGCCGCCCTTCTCCACATCGAACGGACGGCGCCCGCGATCGTCGCCCCACGTGTCGCCACGGCGCTCAACGGGCAGGAAAGCATCTATCTGGGGCCGCATGACGGACGCCATCTGCGCCTGCTGAGCTACGTGCAGGGCACGCCATTGTCGATGGTCGAAACGCCGTCGGCCGAACTCCGCCGCGCCATTGGCCGCGCCGTCGCCGATCTGGATGCGGCGCTGCGGAGCTTCGACCATCCCTTCTCGCACCAGCGCGATCTGATCTGGGACATCAAGAACATCGGCCGCGTGAAGACCTTCTTCGAGCTCATCGATCCGGAGCGGCGGCCGCTCGTCGAGATCATGATGCGGCGTTTCGAGAGGCTGGCCGCGCCGCACATGACCAGCCTCCCGGCGCAAACCGTCCACAGCGACATGAACGGCCAGAACATCCTGGTGGCACCGGGTCGCAACGACAGAATCGTCGGCTTCCTCGACTTCGGCGACCTGGTCCATGCCCCGCGCCTCGTGGACCTTGCGGGCGTTGCGCTCCTCCAGATCGGCCAGACCGGCGACGACCTGCAGGCCATCGTCGACGTTGTGCATGCCTATGACGGCGCCACGCGCCTGACCCCTCTCGAAGTCCGCCTGCTGCCGGAACTCATGATCGCGCGCTGCATCATCAACGTCGCCGTCACCGAAAGCCTGGCCGCCTGTCAGCCCGCTAACCGGCCCTACATCATGAAGAACAATCCCGCCTCCTGGGCACGGCTCGACTGGCTGCACACGCTGCCGGTCGACGCCCTCCCGGAGGCGATCAACCTCCGGAGCGAAGATCGAGCGCCATGACCAGCAGCATCAGCGTTCCCGTGATGATCAATGCGTTTGACGCGAAGGACGCCGGGAAGCTCGATGCCCGTACCCGCGGGCTGGTCGAACGCCGCCAGCGGGTGCTGGGCCAGCCCTATCGCATGTTCTACGAAGAGCCCGTGCACTTCGTCCGGGCGAATGGTGTGCATCTCTACGATGCCGACGGAAATGCCTATCTCGACGCCTACAACAACGTTCCCTGTGTCGGCCATTGTCACCCACGCGTGGTCGAGGCGATCGCCGAGCAGGCCGCGCGGCTCAGCACCCACACGAGGTATCTCGACGAGAGCATCCTCGCCTACGCCGAGCGGCTGCTCCCGTATTTCCCCAGCGAAACGAACCGGCTGATGCTGACCTGTACCGGCAGCGAAGCCAACGACCTCGCTCTTCGCGTTGCCCGGACCCACACCGAAGGAACCGGGTTCATCGTCACTTCCAACGCCTATCACGGCATCTCGCACGCCGTGGCGGCCCTCTCACCCTCTCTCGGCAAGCATGTGCCCGTGGGATCCGACGTACGGCTCGTCGCGCCGCCCGATCCGGCTTTGGCGGGATCGCCGGAGGCAGTCGGCGCTTTCTTCGAACGACAGGTGCGGACCGCGATCGCCGACATGCGCCGCCACGGAATCAAGCCGGCGGCGCTGCTGGTCGACACCATCTTCTCGAGCGATGGCGTCTTCGCCGAACCGGCGGGCTTTCTCTCCGGCGCGGTCGCGGCCATCCGTGAAGCGGGCGGCCTCTTCATCGCCGACGAGGTGCAGGCGGGTTTCGCTCGGATGGGATCGCATATGTGGGGCTTCCAGCGACACGGCGTCGTGCCGGACCTCGTGACCATGGGCAAGCCGATGGGCAACGGCTATCCGATCGCCGGCGTCGTCGCCCGGGAAGCCGTTCTCGAGCGATTTGCGCGAGAGGCGCGATACTTCAATACGTTCGGCGGTAACCCTGTCGCCTGCGCGGCCGCGCTCGCTGTCCTCGACGTGCTGCGCGACGATTGTCTGATGGAAAACGCCCTTGCGACGGGGCGCCACATCAAGGCGGGTTTCGCCGCGCTCGCCGACCGCCACAGGTCGATCGGCGGCATTCGGGACCAAGGCCTCTTCTTTGGTCTCGACATCGTCGACGATGACGGCAATCCCGACCCGGAATCCGCCGGCGCGCTGGTCAACGGCATGCGCCAGCGCCGCGTGCTCATCAGCGCGTCCGGCCCGCTCGGCAACGTGCTCAAGATCAGGCCGCCGCTGCCCTTCTCGCTCGAGAACGCCGACGAACTTTTGAGCGCCTGCGACGCGGTACTGGGCGAGATCGCCTAGGTGGCAGCGCCCTCGCCGATCGCCTTGACGCTCAGCAGCGCGTCAATATCGGCGTCGCTGTAGCCGACTTCCGTCAGGACCTCCCGCGTATGCTGGCCGAGCGTGGGCGGCAGGCGACGGATGGCGGCCGGGCTTTCGGAGAAGCGCGCCGGCGGGCGGGCCTGCTGGATCGTCCCTTCCGTCGGGTGCTCCAGCTGCTGGAACAGGCCGACGGCCTTCAGATGCGGCTGCTCCTGGACCTCCTTCATCTTCGCGAACGAGGCATGGGGAACATCGATCTCGAGCAGCAGCGCCTCCCATTCCGCGGTGGTGCGCTCCAGCGCGATCTTGTTCATGCGCTTGTAGATCGCATCGATGTTGGCCGCCCGCTTGATCGGGTCGCGAACGGAGAACTCCTCGATGCATTCGGGATGGCCGACCGTTTCGAAGAAGGTGCACCAGTTCTCGCCCGAGTATGGGAGCATGGTGAGCCATCCGTCCTTGGTCTTCACCGGCCGGCGTTCCTTGACCCGCTTGTAGCCCGCGGGCCCGATCGGCGGGACGAAGGCGTGGCCGCCCAGCATCTCGATGCTGTTGAACGCCGCGACCGTCTCCAGCATCGGCACTTCGACCAGCTGCCCCTTGCCGGTGCGCTCGCGATAGACGAGTGCGGCGGCCACGGCGCCGGCGAGCGCCAGTCCGCAGAGCTTGTCGCCGACCAGGCTCGGCACGAAGGCCGGCTCGTCGTCCGTGCCGATGGAAGAGGCCAGGCCGGACGCCGCCTGGACGATCTCGTCGAAGGCCGGCCGCTTGGCCCAAGGCCCATCCTGGCCGAATCCGGTGGCGGCTGCGTAGATGATCTTGGGATTGAGGGCCTTGCAGGCCTCGTAGCCGAAGCCGAGCCGTTCCAGGGCGGCCGGCCGGATGTTCGTCACGAGCGCATCCGCCCGGGCGATCAGGCGGCGAAGCACCTCGGCGCCGCCTGGCGTCTTCAGGTCGACCGCCACGCTGCGTTTGTTGCGGTTGGCGGCCATGAACTGCCCGCTCATGCCCCGGTTCCGGAACTGGCCGGTATAGCGCCACTGGTCGCCGGTCAGCCCCTCGACCTTGATGAGCTCGGCGCCCCAGTCGCCCAGCGTCTGGGCGCCGAAGGGGCCGAAGAGGACGGTCGTCAGGTCGAGAATTCGGATGCCGGCGAGCGGCCCGGTCGGCTCGGTCATTGCAATTCCTGCGGAAGGTCGGTGCGACCTCTCAGATAGACAAGCGCGCGCACCAGCGAAAGTGCGGCCAGCCGATCATCGAAATGCAATGACTGCAGGGGTCCCTTTGACGCATCAGACAGGACCGCATCAAACCGGGTGCGTCGGGCCCGAGGTCAGGCGCCGCATGTGGCGGCGCATGCCGTGATAGTCGTTGATGGCATTGTGCATCGTACGCCGGTTGTCCCAGATCGTGATCGTGCCGGGCTTCCAGTGGACGCGGCAGGTGAACTCGGGCCGGGTCGCGTGCGCCTGCAGCCAGTCGATCATCGGCTTGCTCTCCTCCGGCGTCATGCCCTCGAAGGCGATGGTGTGCCCGATGCTGCAATAGAGCGCCTTCTGGCCGGTCTCGTCGATCGTGCGCACGATCGGATGCACCGCCTCGTAGGAATCGGCGTCGTCGGTGCCGGTGATCTTCATGCCGCCGACCACCGAATGGTGCGCCTTACGGCCGCCGAGATGCTTGAGGCCGGCGCTGTTCACCCCCTTGAGCGTGCCAAGCATCTCCTTCAGGCGATCCGACAGGCTCTCGTAGGCCGCGACCGTGTCGCAGTAGAGCGTATCGCCGCCCCGTGCCGGCGTCTCCAACGCATAGAGCAGGGTCGCAAGCGGCGGGGTCTCCACGTAGGTCGTGTCGGAATGCCAGCCGCCGCCGAAATTGCGCTTCTCGGACGGCTCCTTGACGATGTCGAACAGGAACGGAAAGTCATCCATGCCCTTCACGAAGGGATAGTGGTTGGGCTCGCCGAAGCGCGCGCCCACGTCCATCATGTCCTGAGGCGACAGCTCCTGGTCGCGGATCGCGATCACCTTATAGTCGAGGAACGCCTGGTGGACCTGTGCCCAGTCATGGTTGTCCATGGTGCGCAGGTCGACACCCGTCACCTCGGCGCCGAGGGAGCCTGCGATCGGCGTCACGGTGATGCTGCTGCTGGCCATGCGATCGCTCCTGATGGTCCACTTGTCCTATTGGGAGGCAATTAAAGACCCTGACCGCCGGTGACGGCAATCGCCCCACCTGGCAGGTTCCGCGTCGCGAGCCCCGGCACATAGCCGGCAGCCTGTCTCGCCGGGTAAACTGACGGGCAAAATCGACTGGATACGGGATGAAAAAAGACAGCAGCACCTTCTGGAAGAAGTCGCGGGTGGAACTCCGGGCCGCCGGCTTCGAGCCCGACAAGACGGCGCAGACCAGCGCCGTGGTCACGATCGCCAGCGCCTACACCAATGCCCATCGCTGCAACAACCGGGTGCGTACGATCGGCGACCTGCTGGTGGAATTGCTGGCCGAGCGCGGCGGGAACGGGCTGATCGTCGGGGCGCCGGCCGTGTCCGATGCACTGACGCAAGGCACGCCAACCGCAGGCTACAGCCTGGTGTCGCGCGACGTCGTGGCCGACTGCTTCGAGATCGGCCACTACGCCCATCACGGCGATGCGATGATCGTGATCTCGGGCTGCGACAAGACCGGCGCGGCCGCCCTGATGCCGCTCGCCCGCACCAACGCCTTCGGTCTCGTCCTCTATCCCGGCACCAGTTCGCCCGGCCGCGTGTCGTTCGGCGCTTGGGCCGCCAAGGGCAACAACCTCACCATCATGGACTATGTCGAAGGCCGCGCCGCCAACGAGGCCGGCCGCATCTCCGGCGAGGAGCTGCTCGAACTGGAGAGCAACGTCATGCCGGGCAGCGGCACCTGCGGCGCGATGTTCACCGCCAACACGATGAGCACGATCGCCGAGGCGATCGGCATGATGCTGCCGCGCGGCGCCTCGCATCCGGCCGATTACAGGGCCGGCAGTGACATCCATGCGGACGTGCGCGCGCAGGCCAAGGCGTCGGTCGACGCGACCTATCGGCTGATGGAGGCCGGCATCCGCCCGCGCGACATCATGACGGAGAAGGCGTTCGAGAACGCCATCGCCACCGTTTATGCGATGGGCGGCTCGACCAACATGTATCTTCACCTGCTGGCCATCGCGCGCGAAGCGCAGGTGCCGATCACCATCGAGCGCATCCAGCAGGTCGGCGAGAGGGTGCCGCTGATCTGCAATCTGCAGCCGCACGGCCCCTATGCGATGGTGAGCCTGCACGAGATCGGCGGCGTGCCCGTCGTGATGAAGGAACTGCTGCGCCACGGCTTCCTCCATGGCGACGTGATGACCGTGACCGGCAAGACGCTCGCGGAGAATCTCGCCTCGGTCCCTACCCTTGAGGAGATCGGCCCGCAGGACATCGTCCTGCCGGTGTCGAAGCCCGCGGCGCCTGCGAACAACCATATCAGCGTGCTGAAGGGCAACCTGGCGCCGGAGAGCTGCCTGCTGAAGCTCAGCGGCAAGACCCTGGAGAAGGGCGAGTTCCGCGGCACCGCGCGCGTGTTCGAGTCCGAGGCCGACACGATGAAGGCGATCCGCGCCGGCGAGATCGTCCCTGGCAACGTCGTCGTCGTGCGCAACGTCGGTCCCGTGGGCGGGCCCGGCATGCCCGAGATGGTGATGCTCACCATCCAGCTTCAGGGCCGCGGGCTGGGCGAGGACGTGGCGCTGATCACAGACGGCCGCTTCTCGGGCGTCAGCCACGGCATCCTGATCGGGCACATCTCGCCGGAGGCGGCACGCGGCGGCCCGATCGCGGCGGTACGCGACGGCGACACGATCGTCATCGATCCCAATGCGCGGACGCTGAACCTCGAAGTCTCCGACGAAGAACTGGCCCGCCGCATGGCCGGCCGGCGGCCGCCCGACCCGGCCGACCGGCCGCGCCCGGGCTCCGTGCACGACAAGTACACGCGCCTGGTCTCGTCGGCCCATTACGGCTGCGTCGTCTAGCTCGCCAGGAACTCGTTCCACTTCTCGGTGTAGTATTCGAGGTTCTTCGGCCGCGTGTTCCAGACGAACACGCGCTCGGCGCGGTCGGCCAGCGAGCCGCCGTCGCGGCCGACACCGCCATAGACCTCCTTCACAAGCTTGGGATCGAGGTACTTCTCGTAATTGTCCACCGTCGAGAAGTAGCCGATCTCCGACTGGCGTGCGCCGGGATAGCCTTCCATCCAGTAGTTGAGCCATTCGTAGCAGGCGTCGAGGTTCTTGGTACCGGCGGCGATGCCATAGCCGTTGCACCAGGCGCGATAGCCTTCCTTGGCCACGGCGTAGTGCACGGGAATGCCCTTGCTCGCGACCTCGACCACCACCGGCCACCAGGCATCGGCGATCCAGACCTCCTCGGAGGCCATGAGGTTCACCAGCTCGCCATAGGCCTTCCACATGGCCCGGAAGTGCCCTTCCTTCTTCTTCTCCTTGAGGAAGGCCACGACCGTGTCGACTTCCTTCTCGGTCATGTTGCTGATGTCGACCGGATTGAGCAGGCCGAGTGCGCGCATGCCCATCGCGGCGTTCAGCATGCCCAGCCAGTCGATGCCGAACATCGCGACCTTGCCGCGCCATTTGGGATTGAACAGCTCGCCCCAGGACAGGGTGTTGTTCTCGGCCGGGATCTTGCCGGCGTTGTAGCCGATACTGTCCATCTGGAAGAACATCGGCGCGAACGACACCTTGGTGCGCGCTTCGTCGAGATACATCATGCGGCCCGGATTGGCGCCGAAGCCCAGCGGCGCCGTCGGCGTCGCGCGGCCGTCCTTCAGGAGCGGATGGAGCTTCGACCAGTTCGGCAGACGGGAGATGTCGATCGGCTGCAGCAGCTTCTCGCCGTTGGCAAAGGCCGCGAACGGCGCGTCGAGCAGCACGCAGTCGACGGGCGCGGTGCGCAGGCGATCGACCCTCACCTGGGTCGAGGGATTGACGAAGGGCCGCGGCGTGATGCCGGTGCGCTTGGAGAATTCGCCGAGGATGGCCTCGCGCATGTCGTAGCTGGCGCCCGCCAGGTTGATCTGCTTGGCCTGGGCGAAGGCCTGGCGCCCGAGAGCGGGGGCGGCAAGGGCCGAGGCGCCGGCCGCGGCCAGCAAGTGACGACGTCTGATCGACATGGCGTGTCTCCTTTTTCCTACAACTGTCAGGACCTCCGAACGGCCGTCGATCGCCGCATCGCCCAGAAGGCGACGGTGAAGAGCGTGATGGCGATCAGCGAAAAGAACGTCGTGGCGGTGCCGACGGCGTAGATCTCCGGGGTGAGCTGGCGGTCGAGCTGCGCCATGACGGCGAGCGGCAAGGTGAGTTCCGGCCCCGTCGTGAACATGCTGCGCGCATACTCGTCGTAGGACAGCGAGAAGCCGAACAGTCCCGCACCGATCACGCCGGGCAGCACGAGCGGCAGGGTGATGCGCCGGAACGCGGTCAGCCGCGACGCGCCGAGCGTCAGCGCCGCCTCCTCGATCCTTGCGTCGAAGCGGTTGAAGACGGCGAGCATGGTCAGGAAGCCGAACGGCAGGGTCCACGAGACCTGGACCAGGAAGGTCGTGGTGTCCCAGGACAGCTCGACGCCGAGCAGCCGCATCATGATGGCGAAGCCGAAGCCCACCAGGATGCCGGGCGCCATGAGGCCGAGCAGCATCAGGTAGAAGAACCAGCCATTGCCCCGGAAGCGCCCGCGCATCGCCTGGGCGGCCATCACCGACAGCACGATGGTCGTCGCCGAGCAGGCGATTGCCAGCAGGGTCGAGCGCAGGAGCGGCGGCTTGAAGTCGTTCATGACGCTGGCGCGCCACAGCTCCTCGTACCAGTGGAACGACGTGCCGTTCATCGGGAAGGTCGTGCCGCCGGTCGGGCCGCTGAACGACAGCAGCGCCAGGGTGAAGATCGGCAGCCACTGATAGGCAAGGAATACCAGAGTGAGCGTTCCCAGGACCCATCCGGTGAGGCGAAGTCCCAGCTTCCCGCCCATGTTCCTGCCCACGGGTTCAGGCCCCCAGCCGTCTTATGTCGACGACGCGCAGCGCCACCACGACGCCGGCCAGCATGCACAGCATCAGCAGCACGGCGACCACCGAGGCGGCGCGGATCTGGGAGCCTTCGTAGAACAGCAGGACGAGGTTGGAGAGCAGCGCGTGCTTGTTGCCGCCGATCGTGGCGACGGTCGCGAAGTCCGACATCACGTTGAGGAAGACCAGGACCTGACCGATCACCACCCCCGGCAGGGTGAGTGGAAAGACGATGCGGCGGAACACCACGAAGGGCGGCGCCTTCAGGGTCATCGCCGCCTCGCGGAGCTGCGGCGGGATCGAGTTCAGCATGTAGACGACCGGGCCCGCCGCCATCATCGTGTAGAGCGACACCTGCGCCATGGTGATGCCGGTGTGGGAATAGAGGAACGCCTCGATCGGCGACTGGGTCGCGCCGGCGAACATCAGGGTCTGGTTGATCACGCCGTTGACGCCGAGGAACGGCACCCAGGCGATCGCGCGGATCAGGGTGCTTGTCCAGAACGGGATGATGAAGGCGAGGAACAGCGCCAGCCGCCAGCCCGGGCTGCGCACCTTCATCACCAGGAAGTAGGCGATGCAGTAGCCCAGCACGCCGGTCAGCACCATCAAGGTGGCGGTGTGGACGATCGTGCCCAGCACCAGCTTGAGATAGGTCTGGTTGGCGAAGAAGCGGGCGTAATTGTCGAAGGTGAGCGGGCTCGCCGTCGAGAAGGCCCGGCCACCCCAGAACGACACCCAGACCAGCAGCACGATCGGCACCACCACGACCGCCAGCATCCAGGCCGCGGCCGGCAGCGCCAGCCAGTAGCCGGCGGCGGAGCGCGGCCGGATGGTGCTCACGCGCCCGCTCTCCCGTGGAGCACGGTCGACTCGATCGCCCAGCCGAGCGTCACCCGCTGCCCCGGCACGATGCGGGCCGCGTGCGCGCCGAACTGGTCGTATTTCAGCACCTCGCCGTCCGACCGTTCGAGGATATGCCGGCGCACCGAGCCGAAATATTCGACGGCCGTACAGGTGGCGGTCAGGCGATTGACGTGACGGTCGGAGAGCTGGTCGGTGATCTGCTCGGCCCGCACGGAGAAGGAGACTTCGGTGCCCGGCGGCACCGGCGGCGCGCCGAGGGCCCGCGGTGCCAGAAAGGTGCCGGTTCCGGTCTCGATGCAGAACGCATCGGCCAGCACCTCGCCCATCCGGCCGCGAAAGACGTTGTTGCCCTGCACGAAACCCGCGACGAAGGCGGTCGCCGGGCGCAGCAGGATGTCCTCCGGTGCGCCCTGCTGCTCGATCCGGGCGTGGTTCATGACCACGACGAGGTCGCCCAGCGAGAAGGCCTCGTTCTGGTCGTGCGTCACCCAGATGAAGGAGATGCCCGTACGCTGCTGCAGGAGCTTGAGCTCGAGCATCACCGTCTCGCGCAGGGAGTAGTCGAGCGCGCCGATCGGCTCGTCGAGCAGCAGGATGCGCGGCTCCGTGATCATCGCGCGGGCGAGCGCCACGCGCTGGCGCTGGCCGCCGGACAGGCTGGCGGGCTTGCGATCGGCCAAGGCCGCGATCTCGAACGATGTCAGGATCTGCTGCACCCGCTGGGCGATCTCGACCTTGGGCCGCTGCAGCATCTCGAGGCCGAAGCCCACCTGCCTGGCCACGGTCATGTGCGGGAACAGCGCGAAGTCCTGGAACATCATGGCGATGTCGCGCTTCCAGGGTGGATCCTGGGTTACCTCCTTGCCGCCGATCAGGATGCCGCCATCGTCGGGCTCCTCGAGGCCCGCGATGCAGCGCAAGGTCGTCGTCTTGCCGCAGCCCGACGGGCCCAGCAGGCAGACGAACTGGCCCTTGCCGACCTTCAGCGAAACGTCGTCGACCGCGGTAAAGCTGCCATAACGCTTGCGGATGTTGCGCAGCTCAAGGTCGAGTTGCGCCCTTGCCGGTCCCTGCGCCGTACCGGCCTTCGCCGGCGGTGAGGCCGCAAGGGCGTCCACGGTCATGCCGCCGCGGCGGCGAGCTTGGCCCGGCTTCGCATCAGCGGCTGGATGCGCTGCCCGAACTGTTCGATGCCGATGATGAAATCGTCGAAAGTCAGCATCACGCCGGCCAGCCCGTCGATCTCGGCCATCTCGTCGAGCAGGCGCGCGATCGTGGCGTAGGAGCCGATCAGGCGCGAGCCGTTGTTGGGCAGGGGCTCGCGACGGCGGATGCGGCCGGCGGTCGAATTGGCGGCGGCGAACTTGTCGGACGCCGCCTGGTCGGAGCGCCAGCCGATGGCGTCGAGATCGACACCCGCCTTGTAATGCTCCCACTTGGCCATCGCGGCTTCGTCGGTCTCGTCGGCGATGATCATGGTGAGGGCCAGCGCCTTCACGTCGCGGCCCGCGGCGGCGCAGGCGGCCTTGAGCCGGCCGACTGCATCGGCGCAGTCGCGCGGGTCGTTGGCCTCGCCCTGGCCGCTGCAGAAATTGTAGGTGCAGTGCTCGGCCGCGAATTTCATGCCGGCGTCGCTGGTGCCGGCCGAGATCAGCTTGATCGGTCGCGACGGAAGCGGCGACAGCCGGCAGTCGTTCATCGTGAAATAGTTGCCCTTGAAGTCGGACTGGCCCTTCTCCCAGAGTTCCTTCATCACCGTCACGTACTCTGTGACCATCTCGTAGCGATGCTTGAAGTGCTCCTCGCCCGGCCACAGTCCCATCTGGTCGTACTCGGCCTTCTGCCAGCCGGTGACCAGATTCACGCCGAAGCGTCCCTTCGAGATGCTGTCGATCGTCACCGCCATGCGCGCGGTGATCGCGGGCGGCAGGGTGAGTACGGCGACCGTCGCGATGAGGTCGATGCGCGTCGTCACCGCGGCGAGACCTGCCATCAGTGTGAAGGATTCGAGGTTGTCGTCCCAGTAGCGCGATTTCCCGCCGAAGCCGCGCAGCTTGATCATCGACATGGCGAAGTCGAAGCCGTAGCGCTCGGCGCGCTGCACGACCTCACGGTTGAGGTCGAAGCTCGGCGTGTATTGCGGCGAGGTCGACGAGATCAGCCAACCGTTGTTGCCGATGGGAATGAAGACGCCGATTTCCATCCTGCACCTGCCTTTGATGCCGGACAGGCAGCAAGCGTCATGCCATTGGCGCGCATCGCGGAATCGTGCGGAAAAGCCTCCGCAGCGCCCGTTCAGGCGCGGCGCTTTGCTCCGATTGAAGCAGTCTGCCCTTCTTCTCCCGCCATCTCAGCACGATGGCAGGCAACGTCATGGTCACCCGCAACAGGTTGCAGCTTCGGTGTCGATTGCCGACAGGCCGGTTCGGCGATCGGGCAGCGGTCGAAAAACGAACAACCGGGGAGGATGAGGCGCGGGTTCGGCGGATCGCCGCGAACCAGCGACGGCCCCGATGCGCGGCGCCCGGTCAGTCGCGGCGCCGCCGCCAGCAAGGTGCGGGTGTAGGGATGCGTCGGCTGGCCGAACACGGTCTTCGCCGTGCCCAGCTCGACGATGCGGCCGAGATACATGATCGCCACACGGTCGGACAGGCGCTCGACCACCGACAGGTCGTGCGAAATGAAGAGATAGGTGAGCGAGAATCGCTCTCGCAGTTCCAGCAACAGGTTCAAGACCGTCGCCTGCACCGACATGTCGAGGCCGGAGGTCGGCTCGTCGAGGATCAGCACGCGCGGCTTCAGAAGAAGGACGCGCGCCAGCGCCAGTCTCCGAAGCTGGCCGCCGGAGAATTCGTGCGGATAGCGCCGCGCCGAGGTCGGGTCGAGCCCGACCGCCTGAAGCATCGCCGCGACCCGGTCGTGCCGCTCCGAAGCGTTCCGCACGCCGTGGATCTTGAGCCCCTCTTCCAGCGTCCGCCCGATGCTCCACCAGGGATCGAGCGCCGCGCCGGCATCCTGATGAGAGTATTGCACGATGCTGCGCGCCCGCCGCGCCGCCTCGGGCGCGAGACCGCTCACCCGGCGCCCCTCCAGCAGGATCTCGCCCTCGCTCTCGCGCTGCAGGCCGAGGATGGTGCGGCCGAGCGTCGTCTTCCCGCAGCCCGACTCGCCCACGAGCGACAGGATCTCGCCGCTGTGCAGGTCGAGGCTCACCTGCTTCACCGCCTGGACGGGCAGGATCGTGCGCTGCAGGAAGCCCTTGCGGCCACCCAGCCGCACCGACACGTCGCGCAGTGTCAGAAGCGGATCGGCGGTCATGCGAACTTCACGCAGCGGACCTCGGCGCCCGAACGGGCCTGTCCCTGGGGCGGCCGTCCCGTCAGGCAGAGCGCCTGCGCGTCGATGCAGCGTGGCGCGAACAGGCAACCCGGCGGACGCGCCAGCGGCGACGGCACCGAGCCCGGAATGCCGAGGAACGTCGTCGCCCGGTCGGGGTGACAGGCGAGCAGCGCGCGGGTGTAGGGATGCGACGGTGCATCGAGGATCGCCTGCACGGCCCCCGCCTCCACCGTCTGGCCGGCATAGATGACGCAGAGATCGTCGCACAGCTCGGCGACGACGCCGAAATCATGCGTCACGAACAGCAGCGAGATTCCGAACTCCGCCACCAGCTCGCGCAGCAGGAGCAGGATCTGGTGCTGGGTCGTGACGTCGAGCGCCGTGGTCGGCTCGTCGGCGATCACCAGGCCCGGCGCACAGGCCAGCGCCGCCGCGATCAGCAGGCGCTGGCGCTGCCCGCCCGAGAATTGATGCGGATAACGCTCCAGCGCCGTTTCCGGATCGGGCACCTGCATGCGCTTCAGCAGGCTCACCAGCCGCTCGACATGCGCCCGCCGGCGTGCCGCACCGCGCAATCCGTTGTCAGGCGCATGCCAGCGCATGATTTCGAGCATCTGGGCGCCGACCTTGAACACCGGATTGAGCGCGAGCAGCGGGTCCTGCGGAATGAAGCCGACGCGGCTGGAGCGCACGCCGTCGTTCAGCTCGGCTTCTGAGAAGGCCAGCAGGTTCTCGCCTTCGAACCAGATCTCGCCGGCATCGACCGTCGCCGCGCGCGGCAGGATACCCATGATCGACCGGATCAACGTGGACTTGCCGCAACCCGACTCGCCCACCACGCCCAGGATGCGGCCACGCTCCAGGGTGAGGCCGATATCGTCGAGGATCTCGGCATTGCCCTCGTCGGTGCGGATCGACACCTTGAGGCCGCGCACACTGAGGACCGGGATCATCGCGAGCGCCGGATGCGGGGATCGACGATGTCGCGCAACCCGTCGCCCAGGAGATTGAAGCCCATCACGGTGATCAGGATCGCGAGGCCCGGGAAGGTGGCGTACCACCAGGCGCGAGGCAGGTAGGTGCGGCTTTCGGCGATGGCGAGGCCCCAGTCCGGTGCCGGCGGCGTCGCGCCCATCCCGAGGAAACCCAGGACCGCCGCCACCAGGATCGTGAAGCCGAGGCCGATGGTGGCGCGTACGATGACCGGCGAAAGCGCGTTGGGCAGGATGTGCAGGAAGACGATGCGGCCGCTGCCGGCCCCGATGCCGCGCAGGGCGTCGACGAACAGGGACGCCGAGAGTCGCCGCGTCTCGGCATAGACGATGCGGGTGAAATACGGCCAGTAGGTGAGCGAGAGCGCCAGCATCGCGCTTTCGAGCGAAGGCGACATGAGCTGCGCCAGCGCGAGCGCCAGGACGAGCTGCGGGATCGCCAGTACCACGTCGGTGACCCTCATGATGCCTTCGGACACCCAGCCGCCGCGATAGCCCGCGATCAGGCCCAGCGGCACGCCGATCAGCATGGCGGTCGACACGACGGTGAGCGCGATCGAGAGCGCGCCGCGCGCACCCAGGATGACGCGGGAGAAGATGTCGCGGCCGAGATTGTCCGTGCCGAACGGGAAGGCGGCGCTGGGCGGCTTCAGCCGGCGCGTGAGATGCGAGGCCGCCGCATCCTCGGGGTACGGCGCCAGCATCGGCCCGAAGATCGCGATCACCAGCACGAAGAGCACGATGCCGAGCCCCAGCATCGCGGGCAGGTCGCGGCTGAGCTTGCGCAGGATCGGGCTCATCCCCGCTCCATCAGGCGGGGATCGAGGACGCCGTGCACCAGGTCGGTCAGGATGTTGACGGCGGCATAGACCACGCCCACCAGAAGCGTGACCGCGAGCATGACCTGGCGGTCGCCCGTCAGGATCGCCTGCACCGTGTAGCTGCCGATGCCCGGCCAGTCGAAGATCGATTCGACAACGACGCCTCCCGCGATCAGGCCGCCGAACAGCAGGCCGATCTGGGTCACGGTCGCCGTCACCGAGTTGCGCAGCACGTAAATCCAGTTGAGCCGCCACCGGCGATACCCCATGGCGCGTTCGTAGAAGACGAAGTCCTGCTGCATCGTGTCGAGCACACCGGCCCGCGTGAACCGCACGATGGTGGCGAGCCCGCCCAGCGACAGCGTCACCGCCGGCAGGACCAGATGGCGCAGGGCGTCGGCGACCACGTCGAAGCGGCCGGCGATCATCGCGTCGATCACCATGAAGCCGGTGATCCTCGGCGGTCGCGGTATCGTGGCGGAGATCTCGCCGCGCAGGGGCAGCCAGCCGAGCTCCATCGAAAAGAGAAGCTGCAGCATGATGGCGAACCAGAAGGCCGCCACGGCGATGCCCATCACCGAGAAGACACGCAGCAGGTAGTCCGGCCAGGCATTGTGCGAAAGCCCGGCGATGACCCCCAGCGGCACGCCGACGAAGACCGAGATCGCCAGCGCGCAGAAAGTGAGCATCAGGGTCGCCGGCAGGCGCTGGGCGATGTCAACGGCGACCGGCCGGCGCGAGAAGGCGCTCTCACCGAGGTCGAGCGTGGCGACCTTGCCCACATAGGAGACGAACTGCTCCCAGATCGGGCGGTTGAGGCCGTACTGCTGGCGCAAGCGCTCGATCTGTTCGGGCGTCGCGGCATCACCCGCCATCGCCACGGCCGGATCCGACGGCACCACGCGGATCAGCAGGAAGGTGACGACCAGCAACCCGAGCAGCGACGGCAGCACGAGCAGGCAGCGCCGGACGACGAAACGCAGCATGCTCAGCCGTCGAGCGTGATCCAGCGAATCTCGGCACCCTGGCCCACGGTGCAGAAGCGACGGCCCTTGACCCGCTTGTTGAGGCCCTGGAGCTGCATGGAATTGTAGATCCAGATGTCGGGTGAATCGGCCATGATCTTGCGGATGGCCTCCTCGTAGAGCGGCGCCCGCTCCTCCTGCTTCACCGCCGCGCGCGCCTTGCGCAGCAACGCGTCGACCTGGTCGTTCTTGTAGTAGGACGAGGCCTTCCAGGTCCCGTGGAACTGGCTGTCGTACATCTGGCCGACCCAGTTCTCGGGATCGACGAAATAGGTGCTGACCCAATGGACCCACATGTCCGGCGTGGTGTCGGGCTTGGCGGCGGCGGTGGTCAGGTTCGACCAGATGTTGCCGACCACTTTCAGGTTGATGCCGATCTGCGCCAGGTCGGCCTGGAAGAGCTGTGCGCCCTGCACGCTCTGCTCGTTCTCCGACTGCACGTGCAGCTCGAGCGGTCGCTTCATGGGCGCGCCCTCGGCGACGGCCTTGGCGTAGTATTCCTTGGCCTTCTTGAGGTCGTAGTCGTAGCCCTTCACATCCTTGGGAATGCCCCACAGGTTGTCGGGCATGGGATAGGGATCGCGCGTGGCGTAGCCGCCCAGGATGTCCTTGATGAAGCCCATGTAGTTGAAGGCATGGGCGAAGCACAGGCGCGCATTGAGATTGTCGAACGGCGGCTTGGTGTTGTTCATGCGGATGACGAAGGTCCGCATGACCACATCCTTCTGGACGTAGGCGATCTTGGAGGCGTTGATCTGCTCCACCTGGTCGGCCGGCAAGTTGGGATCGGTGCAGTCGAGCGATCCGTTCAGCAGGGCCAGCACGCGAGTCGAGGTTTCCTTGGTCGGCCGGTAGGCGATCTTCTTCACCGGCTTGGGATTGTGCGACCAGCCGAGGAAGTGTCCTTCGTTGATCTCCATGTCGAGATATTCGAGCGGCCGGTAGCCGGCGGGAATGATGCGGTAGGAGCCGGAGCCCGCGCCGTTCGAGGCGAGCCAGGCCTTGCCCCAGTCGCCGTTCTTCACATTGGGTTCGATCAGGCGCGGATTGACGATGGAGATGCTCGGGATCGCCGCGAAGAACGGCGCATAGGAGGTCTCGAGCTTGAACCGCACCACGAGGGGCTCGGGTGCCGTGACGTTGTCGGGCTTCAGGATCTTGAGGAAAGCGCCGGCCGGCGCCAGTCCCAGCGCCAGCACGCGACGGAAGCTGTAGACGACGTCTTCCGCCGTCATCGGGCTGCCGTCGTGGAACTTGATGTTCGGGCGGAGCTTAAATTCCCACAGCAGGCCGTCATCGGAGACGGTATGGCTTTCGGCCAGCCACGGCACGATCTGCGGCGGATCGTTCTGGTAGCGATAGAGATTGTCGTAGGCGTTCAGCATCATCGACTGCATCGGCACGTCATAGACCTGATGCGGATCAAGGTTCATCGGCAGGGCGAAGCCGCTGACGAAGGTCGAAGAGTCGGCGGCCTGGACCGACCGGATGGAGCCCGCGACGAGAGCGCCGGCAGCCAGCCCTGCGACCTGGCGGCGGCCGAGCATGGGTCCCTTCATTGTCATTGGGCGGCTCCTGCAAAGCGGTCGGCATGGAAACGGCTGATCGGCCGCGGCAGGCCGAGATTCCCGCGCAAGGTCATGGATTCGTACTCCGTTCTGAACAGACCCCGGCGCTGCAGTTCGGGGATCACGAGGTCGACGAAATCGGTCAGCGAGCCCGGCAGCCAGGCCGGCATCACGTTGAAGCCGTCGCAGGCACCGTCCTTGAACCAGTGCTCCATCTCGTCGGCGACCTGGCTCGGCGTGCCGATGGTGAGCACGTGTCCGCGCGGACCGGCATTGGCGAGGCAGAGCTCCCACAAAGTGAGTTTGTCGCGGCGCGCCTGATCGAGCAGGAGACGCTGGCGGCTGAGCGGACCGTTGGTGTCGGGCATCTCGGGCACCGGCCCGTCGAGCGGCAGCTTGTCGAGATCGTGCACGCCGATCGTGTGTTCCAGAACGGCGAGGCCAACGCTGGGATGGATCAGCGACTGCAGGTAATCGTACTTCTCCCGCGCCTCCGATGCGGTCGGTGCGACGACCGGATAAAGGCCGGGCATCACCAGAACTTCGGAGGGCGAGCGGCCGTAGCGCGGCAGCCGCCCCATCACGTCGCCGTAGAACTCCTTGCCCTGATCGAAGGTGGTCTGCGCGGTGAACACCAGCTCGGCGAGGCGCGCGGCGACATCGCGTCCGGTGCCCGAGGCGCCGGCCTGGACCAGCACCGGCCGCCCCTGCGGCGAGCGGCCGACGTTGAGCGGCCCGCGTACCTGGAAATGCTTGCCCTTGTGATGCAGCGGATGGAGCTTGGAGGGATCGAAGAAGACGCCCGACTCCTTGTCGCGGATGAAGGCGTCCTCGTCCCAGCTGTCCCACAGGCCGGTGACGACCTCCGCGAACTCGATGGCACGCTCGTAACGGTCGGCGTGCGCGGGATGCTGATCGAGACTGTAGTTGAGCGCGTCATCCTCGTTGTTCGAGGTGACGAGATTCCAGCCGGACCGGCCGCCGCTGATCTGGTCGAGCGAGGCGAACTGGCGGGCCAGCGTATAGGGTTCGTTGAATGTTGTGGTCGAGGTGGCGACGAGGCCGAGATGCCTGGTGACGGCGGCGAGCGCCGACAGGATGGTCATGGGCTCGAATTTGACCACCTTGCCCATGCGGCCACGTGATTCAGGCGTTCCCGACAGGCTGACGGCGGCCGTGTCGGCCAGGAAAAGGAAGTCGAACTTGCCGCGCTCGGCGGTCTGGGCAACCTCGACCGCGTCGGCAAGACTCGCACCCGAGTGGAAGTGAGCTTGGGGATGGCGCCAGGCTGCAACATGCTGCCCGGTTTCGTGGACGAAGGCGCCGAGACGCATCATCCGTCGTTGAGTCTTTTGAGGCACGCCTCGCTCTCCCGTTCGGAACGCGGACAATCACTGCAAAAAGACGCAAGTCCCATGCCACGGATCTGGCCACGCCACGGACGGCGGTGGCGTGCACCAGCTGCATCGGATGGCACAGATTCTGCTGACTTGACCTGTATAGACAGGCTACAGGCTAGGCATGGGGACCGAACAAAAAGTGCCGCAAACGGACGATGCGGAGCGCTATCGCCAGGACGGTGCGATCGTGCTGCGCGGCGTCTTCGATGATTGGGTGGAACCGCTGCGCGCCGGTGTCGACGCGCTGATGGCCAATCCCAGCCCGCTGGAACGGACGGTTCGTCCGGCCGACGGCTCGGCGCCCTTCTTCCAGGACCTGTGCAACTGGCAGCGCATCCCGGAGTTCGAAGCCTTCGTCTGGAAGTCGCCGGCCGCGGAGATCGCGGCCCGCCTCATGGGCTCGCGCACGGCCCGCTTCTTCCATGACCATGTGCTCGTGAAACAGCCGGGCGGCAGCACGGTCACGCCGTGGCACCAGGATCAGCCCTACTACTGTGTAGAAGGCCGGCAGAGCGTCAGCTTCTGGATCCCGCTCGATCCGGTGCCGCGCGACGTGGTGATGGAGTGCATCAAAGGTTCGCATACCTGGGGCAAGGGCTTCCGGCCCATGCGCTTCGACGGCACGCGGCTCTATGCCAACGACGATTTCGAAGTGATGCCCGATATCGAGGCGATGCGCCCCACGCTCGACGTCGCGGGCTGGGACATGCAGCCGGGCGACGCCATCGCCTTCAATTTCCGGACGGTGCACGGCGCGCCGGGTAACCAGTCGCCGCGCGCGCGCCGTGTCTTCTCGGCGCGCTGGGTCGGCGACGACGCCGTCTTCGCGAAGCGCGCCGGCCGGACCTCGCCGCCCTTCCCCGATCTCGGGCTGCAGGATGGTGACCCTCTCGACACGCCGCTCTTTCCCGTCGTCTATCGTTCGTAACACTCAGATCAAAGGGAGCTTCATCATGTCCAAGTTCACAGCAGTGGCCGCCGTTCTGGCGGCAACGGCCTTCGCCGGCGGCGCCGCGGCGCAGGACACCAAGGTCGCCATCGGCATCTCCGGCTGGACCGGCTTCGCGCCGATCACGCTCGCCAAGGAGGCCGGCATCTACAAGGCCAACGGCCTCGACGTGACGATCAAGAAGATCCCGCAGAAGGACCGCCACCTCGCCATCGCCTCGGGCGACCTGCAGTGCGCCGCGACCACGGTCGAGACCTGGATCGTGTGGAACACCAACGGCATCGCCACCACCCAGCTCTTCAAGATGGACCAGGGCATGGGCTCGGACGGCATCGTCGCCCGCAACGACATCGCCAAGGTCACCGACCTCAAGGGCAAGACGGTCGCCGCCTCGGCGCCGGGCACCAACCCGCACTTCACCCTGGCCTGGATCCTGAAGAAGAACGGCATGTCGCTGAAGGACGTGAAGCTCGTCACCCTGGAGCCGGCGCCCGCCGCCAACGCCTTCGTCACCGGCAAGGACCTCGACGCCGCCGTCACCTACGAGCCCTATCTCAGCCTGGTGCGCGACAAGCCCGAGACCGGCAAGCTGATCGCCGATTCGCTGCAGTACCCGATGGTGTTCGACTCCTTCGGCTGCACGCCGAAGTTCATCAAGGAGAACCCCAAGGCGGTGAAGGCGCTGGTCGAGAGCTACTTCCAGGCCCTCGACATGATCGAGAAGGACAAGCAGAAGGCCTTCACGATCATGGGCGCCGACGTGAAGCAGACCGCCGAGCAGTTCGAGAAGTCACAGGCCAAGATCAAGTGGGCCGACCGCGAGGCCAACAAGAAGTTCTTCAGCGGCGAGATCCAGGCCTTCAACAAGGAAGCCGCGGAGCTGCTGCTCGAGATCGGCGTGATCAAGAGCAAGCCGGACAACATGGATACGCTCTTCGACACGACGTACATCAAGTAGCCAGCCTTTTGCCTCCCCCGTTAGCGGGGGAGGTGCCTCGTCCTGTGAGGCGGAGGGGTCATGACCCCTCCGTCGGCGTAGGACGCCGACACCTCCCTATTTGAATGGGGAGGAAGGTTTGAGAAGAGATCATGAAACTGCTGGTTCCCGTCAAACGGGAGAATCGCATCGTCC
Source organism: Reyranella sp. (assembly GCF_004297265.1). Lineage (GTDB taxonomy): Bacteria > Pseudomonadota > Alphaproteobacteria > Reyranellales > Reyranellaceae > Reyranella. Next base: position 167,847 of record NZ_SCUT01000007.1, on the reverse strand, counting down.
TGGGCGTGGCGTTCTTCGTCGCCTTCGTCGCGCTCTGGTGGCTGATCACCTGGACCGGCGCCGTCCCGAAGCACTTCCTCGCCTCGCCCTGGCAGACGCTGGTTTCCGCCTGGAGCCTCTTTGCCACGCAGGGATTCACCTACGACGTCGGCATGACCATCTGGCGCGTGGTCGGCGGCTTCGTGCTCGCCGCCGTCATCGCCGTGCCACTCGGTATCGCGATGGGAGTCTACAAGCCGATCGAGGCCTTCTTCGAACCCTTCGTCTCCTTCGCGCGCTACCTGCCGGCCTCGGCCTTCATCCCGCTGCTGATCCTGTGGGTCGGCATCGGCGAGGCGCAGAAGCTCACTGTCATCTTCATCGGTTGCTTCTTCCAGCTCACCCTCATGATCGCCATGATCGTGGCCGGCACGCGCCGCGACCTGGTCGAGGCTGCCTATACGCTGGGCTGCAAGGATACCGGCGTGATCCGCAGGGTCGTCCTGCCCGGCGCCGCGCCCGACATCGCCGAGGCGCTGCGCCAGGTGCTGGGGCTGGGCTGGACCTACATCATCGTCGCCGAGCTGATCGGCGCCTCGTCGGGCATCGGCCACATGATCACCGACAGCCAGGCCCTGATGGCTACCGATCACATCATCGCGGGTATCGTGGTGATCGGCCTGGTCGGCCTGATCTCCGACGTGCTGTTCAAGAAGGTGAACCAGTACCTCTTCGCGTGGAGCCTGCTGCGATGAGCCGGCTTTCCATCCGCAACGTTTCCAAGACCTTCCCCGGCCACCGGCGCAACGTGCCGCCGACGCAGGCGCTGTTGCCGGTCGATCTCGAGGTCGGCGACAACGATTTCATCACCGTGCTGGGTCCCTCGGGCTGCGGCAAGTCCACCCTGCTGCGGCTGGTCGCCGGGCTCGAGACGCCGACCACGGGCGAGATCAAGCTCGACGGCACGAACATCTCGGGCGCCGGCGCCGACCGTGGCGTCGTGTTCCAGAGCTACACGCTCTTTCCCTGGCTGAACGTGCGCCAGAACATCTGCTTCGGCTTGCGCGAGAAGGGCATGAAGCTCTCGGAGCAGCGCGAGATCAGCGACCGCTTCATCGCCCAGGTCGGCCTGCGCGGCTTCGAGGACCATTTTCCCAAGCAGCTTTCGGGTGGCATGCAGCAGAGGGTGGCGATCGCCCGCGCGCTGGCCAACGACCCCAAGATCCTGCTGCTCGACGAGCCGTTCGGCGCACTCGACAACCAGACGCGCGTCCTGATGCAGGAGCTGCTGCTCGGCATCTGGGAACAGGCGCAGAAGACGGTGATGTTCATCACCCACGACATCGACGAGGCCATCTTCATGGCCAGCCGGGTCGTTGTGTTCAGCGCCCGGCCGGGTCGCATCAAGACCGAGCTGGACGTCGGCCTGCCCCATCCCAGGCACTACACGGTCAAGACCACGCCTGAGTTCATGGCGCTGAAGGCCCGCCTCACCGAGGAGATCCGGGTCGAAGCCATCGCCGCGGATCACTGAGGGGCCGATGGAACCGACCGCGCTCTACCAGCAGGTCGAGGACTATATCGTGCGCCACATCCAGGACGGATCGTGGCCGCCGGGCCATCGCCTGCCTTCGGAGCACGAGCTGGTGAGCCGGTTCGGCATGTCGCGCATGACCGTGAACCGGGCGCTGCGCGATCTCGTCCAGCAGGGCCGCATCGTACGGGTCGCGGGAGTCGGCAGCTTCGTGGCCGAGGACAAGCCGCAATCGACTCTTCTGCACATCGCCAGCATTGCCCGCGAGGTTCGCCAGCGCGGCCACGACTATCGCTGCGCGCTACTCTCGGCCGAGAGGGTGGCGGCGCCCGGTGACATCGCCGCCTGGCTCGGTTTGCGCTCGGGACAGTCGGTCTTTCATTCGGTGTGCCTTCACCTCGAGAACGAGGTGCCGGTCCAGTTCGAGGACCGCTACGTCAACCCGCAAGTGGTGCCGGCCTTCCTGGAGCAGGATTTCAGCGACATCCCGCCGGGTGAATATCTGGTGCAGAACGTGCCGTTCGACGAGATCGAGCATGTCGTCGACGCCGTCCTGCCGACGCCGGAGCAGGCGAACCGCCTGCAGATCGAGTCCTCGGAACCCTGCCTGTTGCTGACGCGGCGCACCTGGACGCGTACGACGCCGGTCACGATGGTGCGCTGCCTGCACCCCTCATCACGGTACAGGCTGGGCTGCCGCTTCGATGCGGTGGGAAATCAGAGATTAGGCTGAAGAGCCTTCGTGGCCGTAAGGGCCGCCCAGGACCGTGAGGCCTGCTGGGCCCAGAGCGCCCGCTTCATCTCGGCTTCGAGGCGTTCACGGGCGGTGCGGTCGGCCGGTTGGATCGGCTCTTCGGAAGAGGGGGTATCGCGGGGCATGCGGATCAAACGCCGCAGCCCACGATAAAGTTGCATCGATCAGGTCGCCTTGAGTTTCATCCCCGGCGGCGGCACCGCCGCTTCCGGATCGACGGCGCGGATCACATAGGCGTAGGCTTCGGGCTCGTACTTCGTCCAGAGACGGGCCAGTTCGGCGATCGGCTGGGCATGATCGTCGATTCGCAGATCGACATAGGGAAAGGACTCCCTGTCGACGACGAGCAAGGCCGCCGAGGTCACCGGCTGGAATTCACCGCCCGCCGCCTCGCCGGCCGCCAGCGCATCGAGCAGGCGGCGCGCCAGCGGCAGATCCGGAGACGCCTCGAAGGCTCCCACCATGACCTGAGGCAGCGACGCCGATCGCACGATATTGGCGATGGAGGCGCAGTCCTTGCCCTGCGCCTCGCCGCGCTCGGCCCGGACATTTGCGCCGGAATAGACGGCGGTGCGGCCGGCCGCATCGATCAGGGCCAGTTGCCGCCAATGCCGGTGCGGCGTCGCCGCGACCACCGCCTGCATCGCCTCCGGCGCCGAGAAACCATGGGCCAGCAGGTCCAGCGCCAGCGGCCCCAGCCTCGGATCGGTGCGGTGCTGCGTGAGCGCCGCGCCGATGCCCGCCCGCGCATGTGAGCAGCGCGAGCCGACCGAAATCGATGAGGTGGTCACTGCAGCGCCCAGCATACCGGTCCGCGCACAGCGTCCGACGATCGAGAAGGTCATGTCAGTATCCCCATTCTTCACCTCCCCGTTTGAGGGGGAGGAAAGATTCTCAAAGACTAGGCAGATTGAGCCCCTTCTCGCGGGCGCAGTCGATGGCGTCCTGATAGCCGGCATCGGCATGGCGCATCACGCCGGTCGCCGGGTCGTTCCACAGGACGCGCTCGACCCGCTTGGCCGCCTCCGGTGTGCCGTCGCAGACGATGACCATGCCGGCATGCTGGGAGAAGCCCATGCCGACGCCGCCGCCATGATGCAGCGACACCCAGGTCGCGCCCGAGGCGCAGTTGAGCAGCGCGTTGAGCAGCGGCCAGTCGGACACCGCGTCCGAGCCGTCGCGCATGCCTTCGGTCTCGCGGTTGGGGCTGGCGACCGAGCCCGAGTCGAGATGATCGCGGCCGATCACGATCGGCGCCTTGAGTTCGCCCTTCGCAACCATCTCGTTGAAGGCGAGGCCGAGGCGATGACGGTCGCCGAGCCCGACCCAGCAGATGCGCGCCGGCAGGCCCTGGAATTTGATGCGCTTCTTCGCCATGTCGAGCCAGTTGTGGAGATCCTTGTTGTCCGGCAGCAGCTCCTTCACCTTCTCGTCGGTGCGATAGATGTCCTCGGGATCGCCCGAGAGGGCGGCCCAGCGGAACGGCCCGACGCCACGGCAGAACAGCGGACGGATATAGGCCGGGACGAAGCCCGGGAAGCTGAACGCGTCGGCCACACCCTCTTCCAGTGCCATCTGCCGGATATTGTTGCCGTAATCGACCGTGGGCACGCCGAGCTTGTGAAACTCCAGCATCGCGCGCACGTGACCGGCCATCGACTGCTTCGCGGCTTTGGCGACGCCGGCGGGATCGCTGGCGCGCCTGGCTTCCCAGTCCGCCAGGGTCCAGCCCTTGGGCAGGTAGCCGTTCACCGGATCGTGGGCCGAGGTCTGGTCGGTCACGCAGTCGGGCCGCACGCCGCGGCGCAGCAGCTCGGGCAGAACATCGGCAGCGTTGCCCAGCAGGCCGACCGAGACGGCTTTCTTCTCCGTCACCGCCTTGGCGATGATCTGCAGCGCGTCATCGAGGTCCCTGGCCTGGACGTCGAGATAACCGGTGCGCAGGCGGAACTCGATGCTGCTGGGACGGCATTCGACGGCAAGGCACGAGGCACCGGCCATCGTCGCCGCCAGGGTCTGCGCGCCGCCCATGCCGCCCAGGCCTGCGGTCAGGATCCAGCGGCCCGCGAGGCTGCCGCCGTAATGCTGGCGCGCCATTTCGACGAAGGTCTCGTAGGTGCCCTGCACGATGCCCTGGCTGCCGATGTAGATCCACGAGCCGGCCGTCATCTGGCCGTACATCATGAGGCCCTTGCGATCGAGCTCGTTGAAATGCTCCCAGGTCGCCCAGCGCGGCACGAGGTTGGAGTTGGCGATCAGCACCCGGGGCGCATCGGCATGGGTGCGGAACACGCCGACCGGCTTGCCCGACTGGACCAGCAGCGTCTCGTCGGCCTCGAGCTTGCGCAGCGATGCCACGATGCGGTCGAAGCTCTCCCAGTCGCGCGCGGCGCGGCCGATGCCGCCGTAGACAACGAGCTCGCCGGGCTTCTCGGCGACGTCGGGATCGACGTTGTTCATCAGCATGCGCAAGGGCGCTTCGGTCAGCCAGCTCTTGGCGGAGAGTTCGGTGCCGTGCGGCGCCCGGATGGTGCGGGCATTGTCGATGCGGTTCATGGTGTCTCCTGAAGGGCGGGCAGGAAGCCGGGGCCGACGGTGGCGACGATCGTGCCGTCGGCAACGAGCGAGGTGGCCTTCTCGATGTCGGGATGGAAATGGCGGTCGTCCTCGAGATGCGGCACGGCGTTGCGCAGCAAGGTGCGGACGGCCTCAAGCGGCGGGCTGGAGACCAGCGGCCGATGGAAGTCGCATCCCTGCGCCGCCGCCAGCAACTCGATGCCGATGACGGCGGAAAGATTGGCCGCCATGTCGAGCAGACGGCGCGCGCCGTGCGCGGCCATCGAGACATGGTCTTCCTGGTTGGCCGAGGTCGGGATCGAATCGACGCTGGCGGGATGGGCGCGCTGCTTGTTCTCCGACACCAGCGCCGCGGCCGTGACCTGCGGGATCATGAAGCCCGAGTTGAGGCCGGGCCGCGGCGTCAGGAAGGCTGGCAGGCCTGACAGGGCCGGATCGACCAGCATGGCGATGCGGCGCTCCGACAGCGAGCCGATCTCGCACAGCGCCAGCGCGATGATGTCGGCGGCGAACGCCACCGGTTCGGCGTGGAAGTTGCCACCCGACAGCGCTTCGTCGGGATCGGTGAAGATCAGCGGATTGTCGGTGACGCCATTGGCTTCCGTTTCCAGCGTCGCCGCCGCCTGGCGCAATATATCGAGAACGGCGCCCATGACCTGTGGCTGGCAACGCAGGCAGTAGGGATCCTGCACCCGCTCGTCGCCCACCAGATGCGAGGCGCGGATCGGCGAGCCCGCCATCAGACGGCGAAGCGACTCGGCGGCCGCGATCTGGCCGCCGTGACGGCGCAGGTGATGGATGCGCGGATCGAACGGCGCGTCCGAGCCGCGCGCCGCGTCGGTCGAGAGCGCGCCGGTGACCAGCGCCGCGCCATAGAGGTTCTCGGCCTCGAAGAGACCGGCCAGCGCATAGGCGGTCGAGAACTGCGTGCCGTTCAGCAGCGCGAGCCCTTCCTTGGCGCCCAGCACCAGCGGCTTCAGCCCGACATCGCCCAGCGCCTTGGCAGCCGGCACGACCTCGCCCTCGACCAGGAAATTGCCGACGCCGATCATCGCCGCGCTCATATGCGCGAGCGGCGCGAGATCGCCCGACGCGCCGACCGAGCCCTGGCAGGGCACGACCGGAGTCAGGCCTTCGGCCAGCAGCGTTTCCAGCAGCCGCACCGTCGCGGGCTGCACACCCGACGCGCCCTGTGACAGGCTGCCGAGCTTCAACGCCATCATCAGGCGCACGACGGCGACCGGCATCGGCGCACCGACACCGGCGGCGTGGCTGAGCACGATGTTGCGCTGCAAGGTTTTCAGGTCGGCTTCCTCGATGCGGACGCTGGCCAGCTTTCCGAAGCCCGTATTGATGCCGTAGACGGGTTGGTGCCTGGCGAGGATCGACGATACCGCCCGCGCCGACTTCTCGATCGCCTCATAGGCGGCGGGATCGAGGCTCACCGCCGCACCGCGATAGATGTCGCGCCAGGCCGACAGCGGAACCGTTCCCGGCGTGATCACGATCGCCTTCATCGGCCCCTCCAGACTCGCGCGTGCAGCGGATTGAAGCCCATGCGGTAGACCAGCTCGGCCGGGCGCTCGATGTCCCAGATCGCGAGATCACACCACTTGCCGGCCTCCAGCGTGCCGACATCGTCGAGACAACCCAGCGCCCGCGCCGCCTCGCGCGTCACGCCCGCCAGGCATTCGTCGACCGTCAGCCGGAACAAGGTGGCGCCCATGTTCATCGCCAGCAGCAGCGAGGTGAGCGGCGAGGTGCCGGGATTGCTGTCGGACGCCAGCGCGATCTTCACGCCGTGTTGCCGCAGCAGATCGACCGATGGCTTGTGCGTCTCGCGCACGAAATAGAACGCACCCGGCAGCAGCACGGCGACGGTCCCGGCTTGCGCAAGCGCCTTCACGCCCGTTTCGTCGATATGCTCCAGATGATCGGCCGAGAGCGCGTTGTAACGGGCCGCCAGGCTTGCGCCATGCAGGTTGGAAAGCTGCTCGGCATGCAGTCTTACGCGCAACCCCTTGGCCTTGGCCGCCTCGAATACCCGTTCGATCTGCTGCGGCGTGAAGGCAATGCCCTCACAGAAACCGTCGACCGCATCGGCCAGCCCGGCTTTTACCACGGCCGGCAGCATCTCGTCGCAAACGACGGCAATGTAGGCATCCTTGTCGCCCTTGGCTTCCGGCGGCAGCGCGTGCGCACCGAGGAAGGTGGTCTTGACCGAAAGCGGCCGTACCTCGCCGATGCGGCGCGCGGCGCGCAGGGATTTCATCTCTGCGGCCGTATCGAGTCCGTAGCCCGACTTGATCTCCAGTGTGGTCACGCCCTCAGCGATCAACGTATCGACCCGCGGTAAGGCGCTGGCGACCAACTCCTCCTCCGTCGCCGCGCGAGTCGCCCGCATCGTCGACACGATGCCGCCGCCCGCGCGCGCGATCTCCTCGTAGCTGGCGCCGGCCAGACGCAACTCGAACTCGTGGGCGCGGTTGCCGCCGTAGACGATGTGCGTATGGCAGTCGACCAGGCCCGGGGTGACCCAGCGGCCGTCGCAATCGATCGTCTCGTCGGCATTGATCGACGGCGCTTCCGCTGTCGCGCCGGCAAAGACGATGCGGCCGTCGTGCGCGGCCACGAGCCCGTCCTCGACGAGGCCCAAGCCGTCGCCGGCCAGGGTCGCGAGGCGTGCGTTCTTCCAGAGGCGGTCACATTGCATGGCGGCGTTATTATGACTATACATAATAATATGTCCAGAACCGCCCTCTGGTTTCGCTCCCTGCTCCTGCCCGACGGCTGGGCCGGTGGCGTGCGCCTCGTCATGGTGGACGGGCGCATTGAAACCTTGATGAAGGGCGCCCCTGCCGAAGCAGGGGATGAAATCCACGGAATCGGCCTGCCCGGCCTGCCCAACCTGCACAGCCATGCTTTCCAGCGCGGCATGGCGGGTCTCACGGAGCGGCGCGGCAGCACGGAAGACAGTTTCTGGACGTGGCGCGAGGCCATGTATCGCTTCGTCGACCATATGGGTCCCGACGAGGTCGAGGCGATCGCCGCGCAGGCCTATGTGGAAATGCTCGAAAGCGGCTTCACCCGGGTTGGCGAGTTCCACTACGTGCATCACGATCCCGGCGGCGCGCCCTATGCGAACATCGCCGAGCTGGCGACACGGATCGCCGCCGCGGCCGGCGAGACCGGCATCGCGCTGACGCTGCTGCCTGTTTTCTATCTTCATGCAGGCTTTGGGGGTCTGCCCGCCGCTCCGGGCCAGCGCCGCTTCATCAACGAAGTCGCCCGGTACGGAAGGCTGATCGAGGCCAGCCGCAAGGCCGTATCGTCGCTGTCCGGTGCCGTGGTCGGCATCGCGCCGCACAGTCTGCGCGCAGCAACATCCGAAGAGATCGCGGCCATCCTGCCGTTCGCCAACGGCGGTCCCGTCCACATCCATGTCGCCGAGCAGACCAAAGAAGTCGAGGATTGCTTCGCCTGGTCGGGCAAGCGACCAGTCGAGTTACTGCTGGATCGCCTGCCGGTCGACGAACGCTGGTGCCTCGTCCACGCGACACATGTCACCGACGCCGAGAGCGCCGGCATCGCCGCGCGTCGCGCGGTCGTGGGCCTCTGCCCCATCACCGAGGCCAATCTCGGCGACGGACTGTTTCCCGCGCAGTCCTTCATGGCGCGCGGCGGCCGGTTCGGTGTCGGCTCGGACTCCAATGTCCTGATCGATGCCGCCGAGGAGCTGCGTCTCCTCGAATATGGACAGCGCCTCGCCCTGCGCACGCGCAACGCGCTGGCCCGGGCCTCGACGCCGTCGGTCGGACGCAGCCTGTTCGACGCGGCTCTTGCCGGCGGCGCACAGGCGCTCGGTGCGTCCTCGACGCTCGCCGCAGGCCAGTCTGCGGATCTCGTGAGCCTGAAGGCCGACGACAACGCGCTCGCGCATCGTCGCGGCGACCGGTGGCTGGATGGCTGGATCTTCTCAGGCGGCCGCCAGGCGGTGGACTGCGTCTGGCGGGCTGGCAGGAAGCTCGTGAAGGACGGCCGGCACATCCATCGCGACGCGATCGGCAAGCGCTACCGGCAGGCGCTGCACAAGGTGCTGCACGCCTCATGAGCAGCGCGGCCACTTCCCTGCACCAGAAAATCCTCGGCGACCTGCAGGGCAAGATCCTGTCGGGCAAGCTGGCGCCCGGCGCCCGCATCGCCACCGAGCATGAGCTGGCCGAAGCCTACGACTGTTCTCGCATGACGGTGAGCAACGTGCTGGCCAAGCTGGCGCGTGCCGGCCTGGTCGAGCGCCGCCGCAAGGCCGGCACCTTCGTCACGCGGCCGCAATCCCAGGCAGCGGTCCTCGAGATCCACGACATCAAGGCGGAAGTGCTGGCGCTGGGCCTTCCCTACCGCTTCGAGCTGGTCTCCCGCGCCAACAGGCGAAGCACGGCGTCGGATCGTGAGCGACTGGAGACCAAATCCGCCGGCCGCGTCGTCGAACTCGTCACCCGCCATTTCGCCGGCGACAGGGTCTTCTGCCTGGAGGAGCGTTTGATCAATGCCGAGGCAGTGCCCGAGGCAGCGCATGAACGCTTCCACGACATCGCGCCGGGACGATGGCTGCTCGACAGTGTCCCCTGGACCGCTGCGGAGCATCGCATCGGCGCAAGCAGTGCCGGCAAAGACGTGGCCGCGTCGCTGTCAGTGCCCGTGAACACGGCGTGCCTGATCATCGAACGCCGCACCTGGCGCGCGGCCTTGCCCGTCACCCACGTTCGGCTCACCTATCCCGGCGATTCCCACCAGCTGGTCGCGCGCTTCACCCCTACGTCCCTCTAACGCCGACGGAGAATGGCCCGTATCCTGCTCCGGCGGCGCCAGGGAGCGTGACATATGTCGGAAAGTGGTTGGCAGGTCGGGATCGACATCGGAGGAACTTTCACCGATCTGGTGGCCCTGCTGCCGTCGACCGGCGACGTGCGCTCGATCAAGGTTCCGACCCAGCGCAACGATCCCGTCGCCAGCATCCGCGCCGCCCTCGCGGCCGCTGATCTCTCTGCCGAGTCCGTGGACGATCTCGTCCACGGAACGACGCTCGTCACCAATGCGATCGTCGAGGACAGGGTCGAGCCCGTCGCACTGGTGGCGACGGAGGGCTTCGAGGATGTGCTCGATATCGGCCGCGCGGGGCGCCAGCATCTCTATCGGCTCGACCTGCCGCCGCGGCGCGAGGCACAGGTGCCGCCGGAACGCCGCATCGCCCTGGCCGAGCGTGTCGATTTCACCGGCGCGGCGGTCCGGATACCCGACACCGCCGCGATCGACGCGGTGGTGACACAGGCACAGGCCATGGGCATCGAGAGCATCGCCGTGTCGCTGCTCCACGCCTATGCCAATGCCGACCATGAGCGCGCCGTCGGCGCGGCGCTGGCCAAGGCCTTTCCCTTCGTCTCGCTGTCGCACCAGGTCAATCCGGAGACCCGCGAATTCGAGCGCACAGCGACCACGGTCCTCAACGCCTCCGTCATGCCGATCGCGGCGCGCTACCTCGATCGCCTGCAGCGTGAAGTGAAGGGCGCGCGCCTGCACGTCATGCATTCGGCCGGCGGCATGGCCTCCCCCGACGCCGCGGCCAGGCGGCCGCTCTCGATGGCGTTGTCCGGCCCGGCCGCGGGCATCTCCGCGGCGGCCAGCGTTGCCGCATCGCTCGGCCTGGAGAAGGTGCTGACCTTCGACATGGGCGGCACGACGACCGACGTCTGCCTGATCCTGAACGGCGCGGCCGAGATCTCCACCGATTCCAAGCTCGCAGGCCGGCCGGTGCGCCAGCCCATGGTCGCCGTCGAATCGATCGGCGCCGGCGGCGGATCGCTGGTGACCCTGGGCACCGGCGGCCTCTCCATCGGTCCCCAGAGTGCGGGCGCGGAGCCAGGCCCGGCCGCCTATGGGCGCGGCGGCACGCGCGCCACCGTCACCGACGCCAACGCGGTCCTCGGCTATCTCGACCCGGCAAAGCGCCTGGGTGGTGCCATCGCGCTCGATGTTGCCGCGGCCGAAGCCGCCCTCGCGCCGCTCGCCGCCCGCCTCGGTGTCGGCATCGTCGAGCTGGCGCTGGGCGTCCAGAGGGTCGCCAACGCCGCCATGGTGCGGGCACTGGCGAGGGTCACCGTGGAGCGCGGCGTCGACGGTCGGCAATGCACCCTCCTCGCCTTCGGCGGCGCCGGCCCAATGCATGCCGTGGGCCTCGCGCGCGAATTCGGCATCGCCGAGATCGTGGTGCCGCGCTTCTCCTCGGGCTTCTCCGCCCTGGGCTGCATCGTCGCCGACATGAGCTACACGCAGCAGCAATCCGTACGCATGCTGAGCACCGGCTGGGACGCGACCCGTTTCGCCGCGCTCCATGACGACATGCTCGCGGCGCTTATGGCGCCGCTGCACAGCCACGGACACGGCGCCGACGAGATCGACGTGGAGCGCACCGCCCTCGTCCGCTATGTCGGCCAGAGCTACGCCGTCGAGGTGCCTTTCGCCCAGCCGCTCGACCTCGACCGCCTCGGCCGCGATTTCCGCCAGCGCCACCACGAGATCTACGGCTACGCGACCGAAGAGCATTGGGAGATGCAGAGCCTGCGCATGTGCGCCCTGGTCGCGCGACGCACGACCTTCGGGCCGCTCGGCATCCCGGGCGAAGGCGCCGTGCCGACCTCGGTCAATCCCTGCTGGTTCGAGCCCGCCGCGCCGCATCAGACTCCGCGTTACGATCGCGACCGGCTGCCGACCGGTGCCCGCATCGCGGGGCCCGCGATCGTCGAGGATGCCTGGTCGACCATCGTCGTGCCGCCCGGTTACACGCTCAGCTCGGATGCGATGGGCCATCTCTGGATTCGCGAGGATGCACGATGAGGAACAGCGTCGATCCCTTCACCGTCGAGGTGATCCGGCATGCGCTGACCGCCGCCGCCGAGGAGATGTCGTTCGTGGTCATGCGCTCGGCCCGCTCGCCTCTGCTGCGCGAGGCGGGCGACCTGTCGTCCGCCCTCACCGATCACAAGGGCGACCTGATCGCGCAGGGACGGGACATTCCGATCCATCTCGGCGTCATGAGCTTCACGGTGAAGAAGTTCCTGGAACGCGTCCCGGCAGAGCGGCTGCGGCCGGGCGACGTCTGGTTCCTCAACCTGCCCGAGGTCGGCGGCAACCATCTGCCCGATGTGAAGGCGATCCGGCCGATCTTCCTCGAGGGCCGTCTGTTCGCCTTCGCCGTCAGCCTTGCCCATTGGGGCGACATCGGCGGCGCCTGGGCCGGCAGCTACTTCGCCGCCGCCACCGAGACCTGGCAGGAAGGCGTGCGCATCCCGCCGCTGCGCCTCTTCACGGCCGACGGCATCGACGAGGAGAAGCGCGACTTCCTGCTGGCCAACCTGCGCGGACCGGCCGAGCGCGAGGGCGACCTGATGGCCCAGATGGCCTCGACGCGCGCCGCCGAAGGACGGTTGCTGCGGCTGGGCGAGGAGCATGGCGCCGCCACCCTGCGCGCCGCGCTCGACCGGCTCGACGATCTCTCGGAGGCGCAGATGCGCGAGGCGATCGCCGGCCTGCCCGACGGCGTCTACGAAGGCGAAGACTTCCTCGACGATGACGGCCCCAACGGACAGCCCGCGGCCATTCGCGTGCGGGTGGAGATCGCGGGCGAGACGGCGAAGTTCGACTTCTCCGGCACCGACGACGCCGTCGCGGGGCCGCTCAACACGACGCCATTCGTAGCGATGGCGGCCGTCTACTATGCGATCAAGGCAGTCGCTGGCCCCGAGATCCAGCCCAATGGCGGCTGCTATCGTCCGCTGGAGATCCGCACACGGCCCGGCTCCATCCTCGAACCCGGTATCGATAAGCCTGTCGTCGGCGGCAACCACGAGACCTCGCAGCGTGCGGTCGACGCCATCATGCGGGCGTTCGAGAAGGCCGTGCCGGAGCGCCTCACCGCCGGCGGCTCGACCACCGCGGGCCTGCTGATCTTCGGCGGCACGCGGCGCGACGGCGCCATCGGCACCTTCTACGAGACGCACGGCGGCGGGGAAGGCGCCCGCACTGACCGCGACGGCGCGCCCGTGGTGCGCGTCCACCTCACCAACACGATGAACACGCCGGCCGAGATCGTCGAATCGGAATACATGATCCGGGTCGACGAGCAGCGGCTCCGGCGCGGCTCCGGTGGCACGGGTCGCCATCGCGGCGGCGACGGCATGCGCCGTGCCTATACGGTGATGGAAGACGGTCTATCACTCACCACCATGTTCGAACGTCGCGTGATCGCACCCTACGGGCTGCAGGGCGGCGCCGACGGAGCTCCGTTCAGGGTGACGCTCCATCGCGCCGCGGGCGGCAGCCGCGAACTGTCGGGCAAGGAGAACCTCGCGCTGGCCAAAGGCGACCGGGTGGTGATGGAAACGTCGGGCGGCGGCGGCTACGGCACGCCAGCTGAGGAACAAGCCGGGGAATGAGAAGATGACCACCACGAAAAAAGAGTTGCTGCTGCGCCGCGCCGTCGACTGTCGCGTGTCGCGCATCTCGCCGGCCGACACCAACAAATTCGCGATGCTGGTCGATCCTCTCGCCGACCGGACTCCTTTCGTCTCGGCCGTCGAGATCTTCGAGGTCGGCGGCAGGACACCGCCGCACTTCCATGCGACGGCGCACGAGATGTTCTACGTGCTGAGCGGGACCGGCCGTTGCCGCTGCGACGACGGCAGCGTCCACGAGATCGCGCAGGGCGACACGCTGGTACTGCCGCCCGGCCGCGAGCATGTGATCGAGAATACCGGCGCCGAACGGCTCTATTGCCTCACGGTCATGGTGCCCAACGAAGGCTTCGCCGAGATGATCCGCAACGGCCAGCCGATGGCACTCGACCAGACCGATCGCGCCGTCATTGCTGGTTCTGGGACTCCTCGCCCGTCGCCATCCGGCTCCAGTCCAGCTCGACCTGCTTGACGTCGTAGGCCAGCAGCGATTCCCAGTGGCGCTGCAGGTCGCCGGCGAACAGGCCGCGTGTGACGCCCGCCACCACTTTGGGAATTGCGGTCGTCATGGCGTTGATGCTGCTGCCCGACGGGCCGAAGCTCAAGGTGGCGCCGATGCCGAAGACATGGATGTCGGCCAGCCACGGCGCCTCACCCGCCTTGCGTTCGAGCAGGGCATAGTCCGGACCGAGATAGGGGTAGGCCGCGAGCAGCTCGTCCTCCTCGCCCGGCGGCGGTGTGTAGCGGTCCTTCCAGAGCGCGATCTTGTCGGCGAAGGCAGCGAGTTCGGGACGCTGCGCCGGGTCCTGGCGGATGCCGGTGCCGCAGATCGCATAGTCGGCATGGAACGGTCCGCGCGTCGTCTCGATGCGGATGCGGTCCCCCTCCATGCGTGCATCCGTCCAGGCGCGGTTGAGCTGCATGACGAAGTTCGGGAAGGCCATGACCCTCTTGTAGGTGTCGGTCGGGAAGCCTTCGCGGGCGGTGAGGATGTTGCCCATGATCCGCCAGCGCCATTCGTCGGGCATCTCGCCGATATGCTTCAGGAAGCCGGCGAAGGTAAGCCAGCGATAACGCTGCACGACCGATGGCATGGCGCGGCGCACGAAGAGATGCACGTCGGCGCCGTGCTCGAGCGCCACAGCGGCATTGTCCATGGCGGAAGCGCCCGAGCCCAGCACGGCGACGGTCTTCCCGCGCAGACGCTCGAAGTCGATCATCTCGCAGGTATGGGCGCGGCGATCCGGCGGCAGGGCGCGCACGAAATCGGGCATCCACCATTCGCCCGTGCCGTCCTGGCCGGTGGCCAGCACCAGCTTGCGCGCCGCCAGGACCTCGCCGGTCGACAGGGTGACCAGCAGGCAGGTTCCGCCGTCGTCGAGCCGGCCGGGTTCGATTGCCGTGGCGGCTACGTCGTTGCGCACGGGGATGTCGAGCACGCGGCGATACCATTGCAGATAGTCGTGCCACGCGCCGCTCGGGATGAGATGCAGGCCGGCGAAGCTGCCGGGCCCGCGCAACGCATCGTACCAGGCCTCGAAGGTGAGGCTCGGGATTCCCTGATCCGGCCCCGTCTGGTCCTTGGGACTGCGCAGCGTCGGCATGCGGGCGAAAGTGACCCAGGGTCCTTCCCGGCCCGCCGGTGCGCGATCGATCAGCAGGATGTTGTGCACCCGGTCGCGCATCAGCGCGAAACCGATACACAGCCCCGACTGGCCGGCGCCGACGATCAACACGTCGAGCGCCGGCTTGCCCCGGTAGAGTCGCGGCGTCATCCACTCCGTACGCGGATGCGCGGTCATTTCAAGGTCCCGCTTCACGCGGGCTTCGAGGGAAGAGAGATCGCCTGCCGTCATGACATCACGCCGTCTTCAAGAGCTCCGTGCGCTGCGGATCGAAATAGGGCACCGCGTCCAGGAGCATCCGCGTGTAGGCTGCCTGCGGCCGCTGGAAGATCGACTGGCTCGGCCCCGTCTCCACGACCTTGCCGGCCTGCAGCACCACCAGATCGTCGCACAGCATGCGCACGACATTCAGGTCGTGGCTGACGAACAGCAACCCGATCCCGTCCTCACGCCGCAACCGGTCGAGCAACTGCAGGATCACCGCCTGCACCGACACGTCGAGCGCCGCGGTCGGCTCGTCCAGGATCAGCAGGCGCGGTCGCGGCGCGACGGCCCGCGCAATGCCGACCCGCGCCTTCTGGCCGCCGGAGAGCTGGTGCGGAAATCGTTCGAGAAGGTCCATCGGCAGGCCGGCGCGGCGGGCGGCTTCGCGCACCCGCGTCTGCAGCGCCGGCCCGTCGCGCAGCCCTTCGAGCCGGCGCAGCGGATGGGCGATGCTGTCGAACGCCGTGTAGCGCGGATTGAGACTGTCGTTGGGATCCTGGAAAACGATCTGGATGTCGCGGCGGCGCGGCGAGAGATGGAACTCGCGCGCCGGGGTCCGCGCGATCGATTCGCCGTCGAAAACGATGTCGCCGTCGTCCGGATCGATCAGCCGGCAGATCAGGCGCGACAGGGTGCTCTTGCCCGAGCCGGATTCGCCCACGAGGCCCAGCGATCCTCCGCGCGGGATCTGGAACGAGACGTCGTCGACCGCACGGGTCGGGCCGCCGAACGACTTCACGACATGCACCAGTTCGAGCAGCGGCGGCGTGCCCGGCTTGCGCTCGCGCGGCGCTGCCACGACCGGCGGCGCATCCCGCGCCAGGTCGGGCGGCGCGAGATCGGCCAGGGTCGAAGCCCGGGTCGGCGAGGCGGCCACCAGGCGTTTCGTATAGGGATGGGCCGGGGCCTCGAACAGCGCCACGGTCTCGCCCTGCTCCACCACGCGGCCCGCCTCCATCACCGCGATACGGTCGCACCAGCGGGCGGCGAGGCCGAGATCGTGCGTGATGAGGATCATCGCCATGCCGCGTTCGGCCTGGATGCGAGCCAGCAGCTCCATGACCGTCTGCTGCGTCGTCACGTCGAGGCCCGTGGTCGGCTCGTCGGCAATCAGCAGCACGGGCTCGCAGGCGATGGCCATGGCGATCATGACCCGCTGGCACATGCCGCCCGACAGTTCGTGCGGATAGGCGCTCAATCGAGCTTCGGGATCGCGGATCAGCACGGCGCGCAGCAGGTCGAGCGCCTGCGTCCGCGCATTGGCGCGCGACAGCTTGCCATGGGCGGCCAGCACGTCGACGATCTGCTGCTCCACCGTGCGGATCGGGTTCAGCGCCGCGCGCGGGTTCTGGAAGATCATCGAGAGCGCGGAGCCGCGCAGCCGCCGCAGGTCGGCATGACCAGCATGCGTGATGTCGCGCCCCTCGAAGGTCACGCGGCCGCCGGTGATCCGGCCGGCGCGATCGAGCAGGCGCATCACGGCGAGCGAGGTGACGGACTTGCCCGAGCCGCTCTCGCCCACGATGCCCAGGGTCTCGCCGGCCTTCAGCGCGATGTCGATGCCGTGCAGCGCCGTGACAGTGCCGTGACGCGTCGAGAAGGTGACCTGCAGGTTCTCGACCCGCAGCAGGTCCTGCGTCATGTGCGCATCCGCGGATCGAGGATGTCGCGCAGCCCGTCGCCCAGCAGGTTGAAGCACAGGACCGTCAGCATCAGCGCGAGACCCGGCATGGCGACGAGCCACCACTTGCCCGTGGTGATGAAGCGCGCGCCCTCCGCGACCATGATCCCCCATTCCGGCGTCGGCGCCGTGACTCCGAGGCCGATGAAGGAGAGGCCGGCAGCGTTGAGGATCGCCCAGCCGAGGTTGAGCGAGATCTGCACCGCCATGGCCGGCAGGACGTTGGGCAACAGCACACGCAGCACGACCGAAAGATGGCTGTCGCCGCAGGCGCGCGCCGCCTCGACCCAGCCGGCATTGCGCCGCACGTTCACCTCGGCGCGCGCGAACCGGATATAGAAAGGCAGGTTGATGACCGCGGTGGCGATGACGATGTTCTCCACCCGGTTGCCCAGCGCGGCGACCATCGCCATCGCCAGCACGAACAGGGGGAAGGCCATGAGCACGTCGACGAAGCGGCCGACCCAGCGGTCGAGCCGTCCGCCGCGATAGCCGCAGAAGCCGCCGATGACGGCACCCGTGACGAACGACAGGCTGACGGCCGAAACAGCGATCACCAGGTCGAGTCGCGCCGCCCATATGATGCGACTCAATATGTCGCGCCCGAGCTGATCGGTGCCGGCCAGATGCGACCACGAAGGCGGCTGAAGCGCCTGCGGCACGTTGGAGGCGACGGGATCGTACGGTGCGAGAACCGGTGCGAGGATCGCGATCAGGACCAGCAGCAGCGTACCCGTGGCCGCCAATGCCGTGACCGGGTTCGAGCGCAGCACGTAAACGATGTGGCGGCCGGTCGAGGAACCATTGAGGACGAGGTCGCTCATGCGACGGAGACCCGCGGATCGGCAATGCCGTACAGGACGTCGATGGTGACGTTCACCATGACGAAGATCATCGCCATCAGGAGAACGAAGGCCTGCACCGGCGCGTAGTCGGAGGCGAGCAGCGCATCGAGCGCATAGGAGGCGACACCGGGCCAGGAGAAGACCTTCTCCACCAGCACGTTGGCGCCCAGCATGGTCGAGAACACGATCCCGGTGATGGTCAGCACCGGCAGCAGCGCGTTGCGCAGTGCATAGGCCACGATGATGCGCAGCCGCGACAGGCCCATCGCGTGCGCAGTGCGGATGAAGTCGCTGCCCAGAACCGCCAGCATCGAGGCGCGCGTCATGCGGGCGAGCGGCGCAAGCACGAACAGCGCCATGGTGCAGGCGGGCAGCAGGAGCTGCGAGAAGGCCGCCATCCATCCCTCCCAGTCGCCCTTCAGGGCGAAGTCGATCAGGAAGAAGCCGGTGATGTCGGGCGGGGCCGAGGCGAAGATGTCGATGCGGCCCGTCGGATCGGGCGCCCAGCCGAGCAGATAGTAGAAGGCATAGATCAGCAGCAGGCCGGACACGAAGGTCGGCACGCAGACTCCGAGCGTGCACAGCATGCGAACGACATGGTCGATCGCCGTGCCGGGCCGCAGTGCCGCCGCCACGCCTAGCGGGATGGAGAACATCAGCGCGATGAAGAGCGCCGTGCAGGTGAGTTCGAGCGACGCCGGCAGGCGGCGCGTCATGTCCGATATGACAGGCTGGCCCGTCGTCATCGAGCGCCCGAGATTGCCGGTGGCGACCTCGCCCAGATAACGCACGAGCTGCACCGGGATCGGCCGGTCGAGCCCCATGCTCCGGCGCAGTTCCTCGATCTCCTCCTTGCCGGCGGAGGGGCCGGAGGAGAAGAACACCGCCGGGTCGCCCGGCAGCACCCGCATCAGCACGAAAGTGACGACCACCACGCCGAACAGGGCCGGGATCGACGCCAGCAGGCGTCGACCGACCCGGCGCAGGATGCCGGTCAGCAAGGTGCTAGACCCGCTTGAGGTCGCGGAAATCGGCCTGGCGGTAGAACTGGTAGGTATAGCCGTCCACCGACTTGGCCATCACGGCGTCATGGTTGGGCTGCCACAGCATGATCAACGGCGTCTCCGCGTTGAACAGCTCGATCATCTGCTTGCAGTCCTCCTCGTACTTCGCCTTGTCCGTCTGGTAGCGGGCGTCGAGCGTCAGGTCCTCCATCTTCTTGCTCTTGAAGCTCGCGAAGTTCCAACGCTGGTCGCGCGTGAAGTAGAGATAGAAGAAGTAGTAGGTATAGGGCAGCCACGCGGTCGCACCGTCGGTGAAGAGCGGCATCTTCTTCTCCGACTCGAGGGTGTTGAACTCGGCATCGGGCTTCTTCTGGATCTCGACCTGGATGCCGATCTTGCCCAGCGATTCCTTGACCAGCGCCGCCATCGGTTCCGCCGTCGCCGTTTGGCCCGCGGTGAAGGCGAAGGTCGTGGAAAAGCCGTTGGGATGCCCCGCCTCGGCCAGCAGGGCTTTGGCCTTCGCCAGATCCGTCTTGTTGGGAATGGCCTGCGGGAAGCTCGCATCCGGCGGCACGGTGGACCAGGTCGCGTTGTAGAGCTTGGTGCCGCGGCTGAAGATCGCCGCCTTGAACATGTCCTCGTAGGGCAAGGCCATGGCGACGGCCTGGCGGACCTTGAGATTGTCGAACGGCGCCATCTGCGTGTTCATCGAGATGTGCGTGAAGCCGTTGGTCTGCGGGATCGACACGACCTTGGACTTGGCCGACTTCTCGATGGTCGGCAGATCGCTGGCCGCCAGATCGATGGCGAGGTCGGCATCGCCGCGCTCGATCAGGTTGGCGCGGGTCGCGGGCTCCGGCACCGTCTGGATGATGATGCGCTTGAAGAAGGGCAGCGCGCCGCCGGCGCCGCCGATCCACTTTTCATTGCGGCGGAGCACCGTGCTCTCGCCCGGCTTGTGGCTGTCCACGATGTAGGCACCGCTGGCCGCAGTATTCGTCTTCATCCATTCCATCGCCCACGGGTCGTCGGCGGTCGCATGTTTCTTCGCCAGCTTGCTGTTGATCATGATGGCGTAGCAGACGCACAGGTTGGCAAGCGCAAGACGGTCCGGCTTGTCGAGCGTCACGGTCACCGTCTGCGGATCGACGATCTTGAACTGATCGGCCTTGGTCAGCGAACCGGTGGTGAACTGCGGCGCCGCGAGGGACTTCGCCGTGACATGCCGGTCGAGCGACCACTTTACGTCTTCCGCCGTCACCGGCGTGCCGTCATGCCAGGTCGCATCAGGCCGCAAGGTGATCGTGATGACCTTGCTGTCGGGGCTGATGCTGTAGGACTTGGCCAGTTCGCCGCGGATCGTGTCGGGATCGAATGCCCAATTCTCGCCCACCTTCTTGCGGCCGAAGCTGAACAGCCGATCATAGACGTTCATGCTGAGGCCGAATGCCTCGCGCGTCGCGCCGGGCATCGTCGTATCGAGCGTGTTGATGGTCGCGCCCGTCACATAGCGCAGGGTTTCGGCGCGGCTCTGGGCCGCCGCCGGAAGTGCCCCGCCCGCCATAAACGCTGCACCCGCCGCACCCTGCAGAAGAACTCGCCGCTTCATATCGCCACCATTCATCGGATGAAAGGACGCCGTCCGCCGTCTTTCACGTCATCCATCGCCAGCGCCCCAAGACGCTTCGATGACGACTGCACCCCCATGCCACCCGCCGTAACGGGTCGTGAATCGCGAACAGTCTTTGCGGCAACGACGCAAATCCCATGCCACCGACGCCAATTCTTCCCCTCCCTCGTCTTACGGGGGAGGAGACAAGAGTGAGCTAACGGTTCGCGCGGGCGACGGCAGCGTTCAGCAGGAGGTTGGCGCCGGGAACGGAGCGGGCGAGCTCGATCGCCTCGTTCACGTTGTGGCTGATACCCTCGAAGCACGGCGTGAAGATCATCGCCGTCGGCGCCACGGTCGCCACCGCGTAGGCATCGTGACCGGCTTGGCTGCGCATCTCGCGATAAGGCAGGCCGAGCTCCTTGGCGGTTGTCTTCAGCAGTTCGATGCATTCCGGCGCAAACAGTTCGCTGCCCCAGCTCCAGCCCTCGGCGACCTCGATCTCGACATTGGCCTTCTTCGCCGCCGCCGCAATCGCGGCATCGACCTCGGCGCGCATCGCCTTGAAGCGGTCGGCATCGATGTGACGGAAGTCGATGGTGAGCTTGACCTGCTCGGCATAGGTGCCGGCGAGGTTGGGAAAGCTTTCGATGCGGGTCGTCGTGGTGCGGCCCTCGTCTTCGGCATAGGCGAGGCCGATGTCGTTGACCGCGGCGATGACGTAGCCGGCCCCGACCAGCGCGTTGCGCCGCTGCGCCATCGGCGTGCCGCCGGCATGGCCGGTATCGCCGTTGATCGTGAGCCGCAGTGCCTGGGTCTTGTAGCCGCCGACCACGATGCCGACGTCGCAGCCCTCGCGGTCCAGCACCGGCGCCTGCTCGATGTGCAGTTCCAGATAGGCGTCGAATTCACGGCCCACCGGCGCGGGGCCGGCATAGCCGATCTCGTTGAGCGCCCGCTCGACCGTGATACCGGCATCGTCGGTGGTGGCCAGCACGCTCTCCAGGGTCAGCACCTTGGCGAAGGCCATGGAGCCCATCATCGGCGGATTGAAGCGCGCGCCTTCCTCGTTGGTCCAGCAGATCACCTCGATGCCGCGCTTGGTCTGCAGGCCGCGATCGTTCAAGGTGCGCACGACCTCCAGGCCGCACAGCACGCCCAGGATGCCGTCGTACCGGCCGCCGCAGATCTGCGTGTCGAGATGGCTGCCGATCGCCACCGGCGGCAGCGACGGATCGGTACCCGGCCGGCGTGCGAAGATATTGCCGAGACGATCGATCTCGACGGTGCAGCCCGCCGTCCTCGCCCACTCGACGAACAGGTCGCGCATCTGCTTGTCCTCGGCCGACAAGGCGAGGCGACGCAGGCCGACGTCACGGAAGCGTCCGATCTCGGCCGATCGCTCGAGACTGTCCCATAGGCGCTCGGGATTGACCTCCAGGACGTTTGCGACCATGCGGCGCTCCTTTTGCATGCGGCTTTCTGAACGGGCGATGGCATTCTACCAAGAAGCATGCCAGCCCTTCGAGAGCAGTGACCCCTCATGGACAACGAGTACGACTACATCATCATCGGCGGCGGTTCGGCCGGCGCGACGCTCGCGGCGCGCCTGAGCGAGGATCCGGCGCTGCGCGTGCTGCTGCTCGAAGCCGGCCGCGACTTCCGCACCGCCGAAACGCCGCACCACCTGCGCATCCCCAATCCGCTGCGCGCCATCGGCGACGACAACTACCGCTACCCGAAGCTGCTGGCGCGCCGCACCGAGCGCCAGGAACCGAAGCTCCTGTGGCGCGGTCGCGCGATCGGCGGCAGCTCGACCATCAACGGCCAGATCGCCATTCGCGGCATCCCCGAGGATTTCGAGGACTGGGCTTCCCTGGGCGCCGCAGGTTGGGGCTGGGAGGCGGTCCTCCCCTACTTCCGCAAGCTCGAAACCGACGTCGATTTCGGCGACGCGCCCTATCACGGCAACCAGGGGCCGATTCCGGTCTATCGCGCGCCTGTCGATCAATGGGGCACGGTCGATCGTGCCCTGAGGGAAGCCGCCCTCGGCCTCGGCTATCCGTGGTGCGCCGACCACAATGCGCCGACCGGCAGCGGCGTCGGACCCTACGCGATCAACAGCCGGCAGGGCCTGCGCATCTCGACCAATGACGGCTATCTCGAGCCGGCGCGCGGCCGGTCCAACCTCACGATCGTGGGCGAAGCCGTCGTCGATACGCTTCAATTCGAGGGCAATCGCCCGCATGTCAGCGGCGTCCGCGTGAATGTCGGCGGCGAAGCCCGCAACGTGCGCGCCCGCCGCGAGGTCATCCTGTCGGCCGGCGCCATCCATTCGCCGGCGATCCTGCAGCGCTCCGGCATCGGTCCGCGCGCGCTGCTCGCGGGCCTTGGCATCGAGGTCGTGGCCGAGCGGCCGGTCGGCGAGCACCTGCTCGATCACCCGATCCTTGGCCTCATGCTCGACCTGCACGACGATGCGCGGGTGAGCACGCTGATGCATCGCCACACCAATTGCTGCCTGCGCTATTCCTCGGAGCTGGCGGGCGCGGGTGTCAACGACATGATCATGATCGCCGGCAACCTGCGGCCGGCGGAAGATGGCGGCACCGCAAGGGCGCGGCTCGCCGTCTCGGCCTTCCAGGCCTTCAGCGAGGGCACGGTACGTATCACCACGCGCGATCCCGCCATCGACCCCCGGGTCGACGAGCGCATGCTGTCGGACGAAAGCGATCTCATCCGCATGCGCGACGGCGTGCAGCGGATGCGGGACCTCTGCCTGCAGCCCGCCTTCAAGGCGATCTCGACGCGGGTCGAATACGGCACCACCGGACGCTCGATCGAGGATGCTTTCGAATCCCAGGCGCTGGACGACTGGATGTTCGACGAATGCTCCGACGCGCAGCATGCCAGCGGCACCTGCCGCATGGGCGCCGCGGACGATCCACGCTCGGTGGTCGATCCGGAATGCCGGGTGATCGGCGTCTCAGGACTGCGCGTCATCGACGCATCAGTCATGCCGACCGTCGTGCGCGCCAATACGCACTTCACGACGGTCATGATCGCAGAAAAGATGGCGGACGAGCTGAAGCGATCCCGTCCGCAGAGCGGTACCTAGCTCGGAAGAGCCTTCGAGCGGGCACGGTTCTGGGCGTCGGTGCAGTTCTGGCCCTTGAGCGGAGCGCGGATCTTCCAGCACATCGTTTCGTCATCCCTGGTGACGCCGGAGTTGCAGTAGAAGACATCCTTCTTCTTCTGCAGCCAGACGCCGCCCGGAACCGCCGCCTTGATCTCATAGCTGTCGGCCAGCAGATCCGACGTCGACAGACCCGGTTGCTCCTGATGCTGCGACGCACATGTCACTTCACCTGGCATCACAGATGATCGCGGCATAGATGCAGATTGTTGCACAGCCTGCGGGCCGGCTGAATCAGTGAACCCGGCCGTCTGCGCATAGGCAATGGCTGCAATCGACAGAACAGCAGCCGCCACACCCGAAACAATGAATTTCGTGTTCGTTTCCATGTTTCTAGACCCCAGGCTCCGAGCCGGCGCCCCACGCGCCGGCCGGAACTCGTTACCCACTTCCCACACTTTATAATTGCATCATTACGGCAACCTTTCAAGTGGCATTCTGGGTGAAATTATATGCAGGCCTCAGGCGAGGCTCTTGGAAGCGATTTCGAAGACGTCGCGCGACAGGCCAGGCTCGGCGACGATGCGCTGGAGTTCGCGCTTCATCAGCTCCTGCCTGACCGCGTCGTAGCGGCGCCAGGAACCCAGAGGGCCGAGCAGGCGGGCCGCGATCTGCGGATTGAGCCTGTCGGTGGCCAGGACCTGGTCGGCAAGAAAGCGATAGCCGGCGCCACCGGCCTGGTGGAACTGCACCGGATTGCCCGACGCGAACGCGCCGATCAGCGAATAGACGCGGTTGGGGTTCCGGCGGTCGTAGGATGGATGGTCGACGAGACGCTTCACGCGCTCCAGCGTCCCCTCGGTCGGCGTTCGGGCCTGGATGCCGAACCACTTGTCGAGGACCAGCGCCTCGCCCTTCCAGCGTTCGTAGAAGGCAGCCAGCGCCGCCTCGCCTTCAGCGCCGCCGAGTTCCGCCAGCACGGTCAGGCCCGCGATGGACTCCGTCATGTTGCCGGCGCTCTCGAAATAGGCGACCGCCCGCTTCCGCGCCGCATCCCCCTTGTCGGTCGAGAGGTACGAAAGCGCCGTGCTGCGCAGGCGACGGCGTCCCACCTCCCCGGGCGTGAAGCGGTAGGGACCGGATGCGTGGTTGGCGTCATAGACGGAGCCCCAGCGGTCGGCGAGCTGGTCGGACAGGACCGAACGAACGCGCTGCTGTGCGGCCCACAGCCCGTCGATGTCGATCTCCGGCATCAGTTCGCCCAGGAAGGCGAGACCGGGCAGGGTGACGACGTCGGCGATGAAGGAGCGGTCGAGCCGCTGGTCGTCGAGCGTGCGGCGGATGGCGTCGACGAAATGGTCCGGCACGGCCATCGGCTTGCCGGCCTTGCGCGCCTCGACAAGCTCGAGGATCAACCGGGCGGCGAGCTGCTGGCCGGCCTCCCAGCGCGCGAAGGGATCGCTGTCGTGCGCCATCAGGAAGGTCAGTTCGTCGTCCGAGCGCGGCGCGTCGAGCTTCACCGGCGCGGAGAAGCCGCGCAGCAACGAGGCGACCGGCTCCTCGGGCACATCCTCGAAGACGAAAACGTCGCGCGTGTTGCGCACATCGAGCACGCGTGTCGTGCCGCCCGCCGCCGCCTCGCCGGCAAGCTTCAGCGGCAGGTCGCGGCCGGCGCCGTCGAGCAGCCCGACGGAGAGCGGGATGTGCATCGGCTTCTTCTCCGGCTGCCCGGGTGTCGGCCGCAGATGCTGGCCGACCGTCAGCGTGTAGCGCTTTGCCGCGGCGTCGTAGCGGCCCTCGACCCTGACATCCGGCGTGCCGGCCTGCGCATACCACAGGCGGAACTGGGCGAGGTCGACGCCCGACGCGTCTTCCATGGCGCTCGCGAAATCGTCGCAGGTGACGGCCTGGCCGTCATGGCGCTGGAAGTAGAGGTCGATGCCCTTGCGGAAGCGTTCCGGCCCCAGCAGCGTGTGCATCATCCGCACCACCTCCGCCCCCTTCTGGTACACGGTCGCGGTGTAGAAATTGTTGATCTCGATGTACGAATCCGGCCGCACGGGATGGGCCATCGGCCCGGCATCCTCCGGAAACTGGCCGGCGCGCAGACGGCGGACATCGTCGATACGGGCATCCGCGGCCGAGCCCATGTCGGCCGAGAATTGCTGGTCGCGGAAAACGGTCAGCCCCTCCTTGAGCGAAAGCTGGAACCAGTCGCGGCAGGTGACGCGGTTGCCGGTCCAGTTGTGGAAGTATTCGTGGGCGACGACGGCCTCGATCGAATGATAGTCGAGATCGGTCGCGGTCTCCGGATTGGCCAGCACGAGCTTCGAGTTGAAGACGTTCAACCCCTTGTTCTCCATCGCGCCCATGTTGAAGTCGTCGATGGCGACGATCATGAACGTATCGAGGTCGTATTCGAGGCCGTAGACATCCTCGTCCCACTTCATCGACTTCTTGAGCGATTCCATCGCATGGCCGCAGCGCCCGACGTCGCCGGGGCGGACGTAGATGCGCAGCGTCACCTCGCGACCGGAGCGCGCCGTGAAACGGTCCTCGAGGCATTCGAGCGGCCCCGCGACCAGCGCGAACAGATAGGACGGCTTGGGAAATGGATCTTCCCATTTGGCGAAGTGCCGGCCGTCCCCGAGATCTCCGCTGTCGACCAGATTGCCGTTGGACAGCAGCACCGGCGCCAGCGCCCGGTCGGCCACGATGCGCGTCGTGTAGCGCGCCATCACGTCGGGGCGGTCGAGGAAATAGGTGATGCGGCGGAAGCCTTCGGCCTCGCACTGCGTGCAGAAAAGATCGCGTGACTTGTAGAGGCCCGTCAGCTCGGTATTGTCCTGTGGACTCAGGCGCGTGGTGATCTCGAGCGCGAAACTGTCGGGAACGCCGCGAAGGGTCAGGGTCTCCGGCGTCAGCTCGTGGGCCGCCGGCATGCCGTTCAGACGGACCGACACGAACTCCATCTTCTTGCCGTCGAGGATCAGATCGGCAGGCTGCGACGGCGCCGCCGGATTGCGTCGTACGGCCAGTCGCGCGACGACGCCGGTCGTCTCCGTCCCAAGCTCGACATCGAGGTCGACGGTTTCGATCAGGAACGGCGGCGGCGTGTAGTCGACACGGCGAATCGTCCCGGGCGGCGTGGTCATGTCCTTGCTGATATCCATGGTTTCTCCATACGACGGCCGCGCCACTCAACGAAATCGGGCTTGCCCCGGGTGACCGTTCGCCGCAATCCTGAGGGATCGAAAGCGACCTTCCCACGGGAATCGCGCGCTCTTGGCACGGCATCGTGCCGCAAACCCGCCACATGGCCTCTTTAGGCCTACCAGCCGGCCTTTCTTGGATGCGGATGACGATTGGATCTCTGGTAACACGGACCTTCGGCGTCGGATTGGGATTGCTGCTCCTGTCCGGCTGCGATGTGATGCAGGCGGCGCGCAACGATCTGGCCAGCCTCGGTGCGTCGAAGCCGCCGCCTCCGGCGGCGCCCGTGCGCAAGGCCGCACCGCAGCCGGTCGCAGCCGCGCGGCCCGCGAAGCCGGTATCGGCGGCAGCCGCGGCCGATGTTGCTGCCGCTCCCACGGCGGCGGCCGAGACGCCGGCGCCCTTGCTGACCGGCTATCGCGAGTCCGAGTTGCGCGCCCTGCTCGGACCGCCGACCAGCGTGGAGGATCGTCCTCCCGGCAAGCAGTGGCGCTACCGCAACGGCAAGTGCATTCTCGACGTCCAGCTCTATCCGGATGTCGAAACCAAGCAGTACGGAACCCTCTCGTACAAGGTGAAGAGCGATGACGACACAGACGAAGGACGACGCCTCTGCCTGGCCCAGCTCCAATCCCGGATACAGGCCGGACGCTGAAAGCGACGCCGGGGTCGAAACCGGCCGACGCGTCCGCATCGCCTTCGTGGAGGACGATGACGACTTCCGCGAGGCCGCGAGCGGCGAGCTCGGGGACTACGGCTTCGACGTCGCCGCCTTCCGCGACGGCACCGGCCTGGTCGAATTCCTGGAGACGGCAGGCGACATCGAGATCGTCGTCCTCGACTGGGGCCTGCCGCGCGTCTCCGGCATCGACCTGCTGCCCAAGCTGCAGCGTGCCGGCATCAACCTTCCGGTGGTGTTCCTGACGGGACACAGCGAGCCCAACTACGAACAGCTTGCGCTGGATCGGGGCGCCATCGACTTCGTCGACAAGTCGCGCGGCGTGCCGATCCTGGCCCGCCGCCTGCGGCTCATCGCGGATCGCGTCGACAAGCCGATGTCGGCGGATGGCGAAGGCAATTTCCATTGCGGCCGCCTGCTGCTGAAGCCGACCGTCAGCCGCGCCTTCTGGGACGAGACCGACCTCAACCTGACGGTGACGGAATTCAAGATCGTGCATACGCTCGCGGCCAACGTCGGCAGCTATGTGAGCTACCGGGCCGTCTACGACTGCATGCACTACGTCGGCTTCATCGCGGGGAGCGGTGAGAATGGCTACCGAACCAACGTCCGCTCCTGCATCAAGCGCATCCGCAACAAGTTCCGCGCCATCGATCCCGAGTTCAGCGAGATCCAGAACTACCAGTCGTTCGGCTATCGCTGGGGCAAGGACTGACGTTCCGGTGCTGCGCCGGCTCGCCGCGTCGCTCACGCTGAAGCTGGTGGCGCTGATCGGCCTGTTCGTGGCGCTGCCCATCGTCCTCTACGGGCAGTTCGAAAGCGCCGACGGCCAGATGCAGATCCTGGTGACGCGCGCCGTCCAGGACCGCAGCGCGCTGATCGCCGAGGCGCTGACCCCGGTGCTGCGCGAGACCGACCCGTCGGAGCCGATGAACCTCAACCGCGCGCTCGAAAAGTATGCGAGCAGCGGCACGGTCCTGAAGCTGATGTACCAGCCGCCAGCCGCGCGCACGGCGAGCCGTTTCTACCTGGTGGCGTCGGCGCCGCCCCTGGCGCCGGAAGCGGTGACGGCGGAACTGGAGGAGCTCGGCCAGCGCGGCATCCTGCAGCGCCTGTCGGAAGCCTGTACCTGGAACGCCTCCGACGAGATGCGCTACAGCCGCGCCGACGGAACGGTCGAGCTGCTGACCTCGATCGTCCCGATCCGCGTCCGGGGCAATTGCTGGATCCTGACGACCACGCACGTCGCCTCGGATTTCCTCAATACGTCGATCGGCCGCCCCTACTGGCAGACACGCGAAATCCGCATCGCCGCGGCGATCTACCTGGTCGGCGCATTGCTCGCCGTGCTGGTGGCGCTGGGCATTCGCCTCAGCCTGCGCCGCTTCCGCAACGTCGCCGACGAGATCGCTCTGGGCCGGACAGCAGACGCAACCTTCGTCCAGCGCAACACGGTGCCCGAACTGTCGGGCGTGGCGCGCGACTTCGACCGGCTGGTTCACGAGCTGCGCCGCGTGTCGCGCGAAATCCGTCAGTCGGCCGAGGACAATGCGCATTCCTTCAAGACGCCGCTCGCGGCCGTGCAGTCGGCGCTGCGTCCGGTGCGCCGCGCCGTGCCGGAGGAAGACCAGCGCGCCCGGCGTGCGCTCGAGATCGTCGACTCCTCGCTGGCGCGCCTACTGAACCTGGTGAATGCCGCCCAGCGCCACGACATGGGAACGGCCGACCTGATCGACGCGCCGCGCGTGCCGACCGACCTCGCGCTCCTCATCGAAGACGCCGCGCGGCACTTCCGGGAGATCCTCGCGGCCCGCGACATCGGCCTCGTGGTGAAGCTCGACCGCGGCGCCATCGTCCGCACGGCAACGGGCATGATGGAGATCGTCCTGCAGAACGTGCTCGAGAACGCGATCAGCTTTTCGCCCACCGGCTCGAAGATCGCCGTTTCGCTGCGCGTCTCCGCCGATACCGTGGAACTGGCGGTCGATGACGAGGGGCCGGGCATCGACGCCGAGAAGATCGACAGCGTCTTCCAGCGCTACTTCTCTTTGCGCCCGGAGGATGGCATAGGCAGCGACCGTGCCGTCGAGCATTCGGGCCTCGGCCTGTGGATCGTGCGGCGCAACGTCGAGGCATTGGGTGGTCAGGTCATCGCGGCCAACCGTCCCGGCGGCGGCCTGTCGATCAGGATGGTGCTGCCGCGGTTCGTCATCCATTAGCCGGCTTTCGAAAGGTCTGGAGTCATGAGCGCCGTCACCGCAGCCAGGAGAGTGAGCACGCCGCAGATCCGTGCCCGCAAGGGCGGCGAACCGATCGTGTGCCTGACCGCCTACACCACGCAGATGGCGCGCTGGCTCGATCCGCATGTCGACCTGCTGCTGGTCGGCGATTCGCTGGGCATGGTGGTCTACGGCTTCGACAGCACGCTGCCCGTCACGCTCGACATGATGATCGCCCACGGCTCGGCCGTGATGCGCGGCGCCGAGCGCGCCTGCGTGATCGTCGACCTGCCCTTCGGCAGCTATCAGGCGAGTCCCGAGCAGGCCTTCCGCAGTGCCGCGCGCATCATGTCCGAGACCGGCGCCAGCGGCGTGAAGCTCGAGGGCGGCGAGGTCATGGCCGCGACGGTGCGCTACCTCGTGCAGCGCGGCATCCCGGTCTGCGCGCATGTCGGGTTGATGCCGCAGGCGGTGAACGTGGCCGGCGGCTTCAAGGCGACCGGCCGTTCCAACGAGGAGGCAAGGCAGGTGACGCGCGACGCCGAGGCAATGGCCGACGCCGGTGCCTTCGCGGTCGTGCTGGAAGGAACCCTGGAGCCGGTCGCCGCCGCCATTACAGCCTCGATCTCGATCCCGACCATCGGCATCGGTGCCTCGCCGGCCTGCGATGGCCAGATCCTGGTGTCGGAGGACGTGTTCGGCCTGTTCAGCGATTTCACCCCGCGGTTCGTGAAGCGCTACGCCGACCTTGGCGGGAAGATATCCGAGGCGGCTGCCGCCTATTCAGCCGATGTGCGGGCCCGACGTTTTCCCGCGATGGAGCATTGCTTCCTGCCCAAATCCAGTGGTCAATCCAGACCATAAGGGAGGAAGCAACCGGATGGAGAGTTTCGACTATGTGATCGTGGGCGCCGGCTCGGCGGGCAGCGTGCTCGCGAGCCGGTTGAGCGAGGATCCCAACGTCACGGTCTGCGTGCTCGAGGCCGGTCCGCGCGACTGGCATCCCTTCATCCACATCCCGGCCGGCTTCATGTACACCCTGGTCGATCCCAAGGTGAACTGGCTCTACAAGTCCGAGCCCAGCGAATGGACCGGCGGCCGTGCCATCGCCGCCCCGCGCGGCAAGACCCTGGGCGGTTCGAGCTCGATCAATGGCCACATCTACAATCGCGGCCAGCGCCTCGACTTCGACGGCTGGGCGCAGCGCGGCAATCGCGGCTGGGGCTATTCAGACGTGCTCCCCTACTTCCGCCGCAGCGAACACCGCATGGCGGGCGACGCCGACGCGACCTTCCGCGGCAGCGAAGGCAACCTGCCCATCACCGACCTCGAATGGCGCGATCCCCTGTGCGAGGCCTTCATCGAGGGCGCGGTGGAACAGGGCATCCCGCGCAACCCCGACTACAACGGCACGAAGCAGGCAGGCGTGAGCTACGTCCAGCGCATCATCAGGAACGGCCGCCGGGTCAGCGCCGCGCGCGGCTACCTGCATCCCGCCATGTCGCGGCCCAACCTCACGGTGCGCACCCACGCGCAGGCGACGTCGGTCGTGCTCGAGGGCAAACGCGCCGTCGGCGTGCGCTACCGCAAGGGCGGCCGCAGCGGCACGCCGATGGAAGTCCGTGCGCGGAAGGAGGTCATCCTGAGCGGCGGCACCGTGAACTCGCCGCAGCTCCTGCAGCTTTCGGGCATCGGTCCGGCACCCCTGCTGAAGTCTCTGGGCATCGAGGTGAAGCACGAGCTGGCGGGTGTCGGCGAGAATTTGCGCGACCACTATGCGCCCCGCTTCGTCGCGCGTGTGAAGAACGCCACCAGCATCAACGAGCGCTCCAAGGGACTGCGTCTCGCCGGCGAGATCCTGAAATACGTCACGATGCGCAAGGGCCTGCTGACGCTCAATCCGACGCTGATCTACGTCTTCTGGAAGTCCGACGAGAGCATCGAGAACTACGACCTGCAGCTCACCTTCACGCCGGCGAGCTACAAGGAAGGCGTGCAGTCGACGCTTGACGACTTCCCCGGCATGACCATCGCCTCGTGGCAGCAGCGGCCCGACTCGATCGGCTATGTCCGCGCCCGCTCCGCCGATCCCTTCGAGCATCCGATCATCCAGCCGAATTACCTGGGCGCGGAGAGCGACCGGCGTGTGCTGCTGGCGGGTATGAAGCTGGCCCGGCGCCTGCTGGGCTCGAAGGCGCTCAGCAAATACTACGACCGTGAAGAGTTCCCCGGCGCAGAGAAGCAGTCGGATGCCGACCTGATGCAGGCCGCCAAGGAACGCGGCACCACGACGTTCCATCTGATGGGCTCGTGCCGCATGGCGCCGGACAGCGACCCGACCGCCGTCGTAGACGACCAGTTGCGCGTGCGCGGGCTCGAAGGCCTGCGCGTGGTCGATGCCTCGATCATGCCGACCATGCCGTCCGCCAACCTCAATGCCTCGGTGCTGATGATCGCCGAGAAGGCGGCCGACATGATCCGCGGCAAGCCGCCGCTCGAAGCGACGATCCTGAAGGACTGATGTCCGAAGAGGCCGCCATCGACGCCCTCTCCGCGCTGGTGCCCGCGACCCTGCGCGCTCTTCATGCCATCGAGTTCGCCAGCCGGCACCTCTCGCCGCAGAGCCTGCCGCAGGTGCTCGAAGCCCTGGCCGGCCGCAACGACGATCTCGGCCCGGCGCTGGACGCCTCGCGCGCGCTCGACTGGCCGGGACGGCTGGCCCCGGTGCGCGATCATCTGGAGCGGGCGGCGGTGTTCGCCGGCGAGGCGATCACGGGCCTGCTCGCCGCGCCCGAGGCGCCGCAGCCCATCGTCGCCGCCTATCGCGCGCTGCGGGGCTATCCGCGCGCCTGCGAGTCGCTGTATCCGCTGTCGCCCTATCTGAAACCCATCAGCAACTTCTTCCTCGAACAGGCCGCGCGCAGCGACGCCGATCTGCAGGCTCGTCTCGCCGCCTCCGATCCGACGCGCGAGGGCGTGGGCTTCATGCACATTGCCGGCCCGTCCGGCACCCGCGGCGCCTTTTCGCTCTACGTGCCTGAGTACTACGACCCGGCGAAGAGCTGGCCGCTGGTCGTGGCGCTGCATGGCGGCAGCGGCAACGGCGGTGCCTTCCTGTGGAGCTGGGTGCGCGAGGCGCGCACGCGCGGCTTCATCGTGCTGGCGCCCACGGCATCCGGCGCCACCTGGTCGCTGATGGAGCCGGAGGTCGACGGACCACGCATCGATCGCATGGCCGAGGACGTCGCCAACGACTGGAACATCGACGCCGCGCACCAGCTCCTGACCGGCATGAGCGACGGCGGCACCTTCACCTATGTGATCGGCCTGCGCGGCGATTGCCGCTTCACCCATCTCGCGCCGATCGCCGCGAGCTTCCATCCCATGCTGATGACCTTCGCCGATGCCGACCGCGTCCGCGGCCTGCCGGTGCACATCGTTCACGGCACACAGGACTGGATGTTCCCGCCGGAGATGGCGCAGGGCGCGCAGCGCGCGCTGCAGCAGGCCAGCGCCGATGTGACCTATCGCGAGATCACCGACCTCTCGCATACCTATCCGCGCGACGAGAATGCGCGGATCCTCGACTGGTTCCTGCCCCGCGCGAACTAGGGTTCCGTCATCTCGCAGACGCGAGCGAGGATAGCCGGCGGGCAGCGGCGTCGGCGCTGTCTTCCGGTCGCGTGTTGAATGCGATCGAGGCGTTTGGCGCGCCCCGATGCACGGCATTTATGATGCTCTCGAACAACAGGAGACTTTTGGGCGGCAGTCGAACGCCGGCGCCGACAACGACGCAATCGTACGACGCGGTACCGAGCTGCCGTTCCAGAGTGTGAGCGGCGGTCGCGTCGGGTTCGACCAGGCAGGACTCGGCATGCCAGCCGCGATCGGCCATTTGCGCCAGGGTCAGAGCAATTCCCGCACGAATCTTCTCTGCATTCATGCCTGGCGGCAGTGCGGGATCCGAAAAGTCGACGGCTTCGGGCCGTAGCCCAACGAGCAAAACGCGTGTCATGTCATCTTCCCCCTCTGGGTGCGGCTACACCGATGTGAACGCCCGGCTAGGAGCGGCGTCCCTCGTCCACGCCGACCGGTGAGAGAACGCCGGTCGTGACCGGCGGCAGCGGCGCCTTCCCGGCGAGCCGCAGGGTGCGCTCCAGCAGCAGTTCGTAGATCGGCCGTCCGCCCAATGCCTGCGATACGGCGTTGGCCGTCACACAGGTCACGATCAGCGGCAGGATGAGCGCGTAGCCGCCGGTCAGCTCGGCCGCCAGCACGACGCCGACCAGCGGCGCGCGAATGGAAGCGGAAAACAGCCCGCCCATCGCGGCGATGGCGAAGGCCGCACCCGTCAGCGGCGGCAGCGGCACGGCCATCTGCAGCAGCGAGGCCGCGATCAGGCCCACCGTGGTGGCAAGCGTCAGCAGAGGCGCGAAGATGCCGCCGGGAACACCGACCGGATAGCTCACCATGACGCCGACGAACCGCAACAGGCAGAGCAGCAACAGAATCTGGATCGGCAGGTTGGCGGTGACGAGGCCCGGAATCAGCAGTTCGCCGCCGCCGACGGCCAGAGGCAGCACGAGCGCCAGCACGCCGATCGCAGCCCCGACCACGAGCGCCGGCAAGAACGGCACTTTGCGAAAGGCAGCCGCCACCCAGTCAAGCAGGAAGAGCAGCGTGCGGTTGAAGACGATGCCGAGTCCGCCCAGGAACACGCCGAGCACGAAGAACGCCGGCAGCAGCGACAGCGGCATCTCGGCATTGTCGAGCTTGAGCTGCGGCGCGGTACCGCCCACCAGTTCCATTCCGACGGCGCTGGCCGTCGAGGCGATGATGACGGCGGTGTAGGAGCGCAGCGTGTAGCGGAACTGTTTGCGCGTCTCTTCGATCACGAAAAGGATCGCAGCCAGCGGCGCATTGAAGGCGGCCGCGAGGCCGGCCGCTGCACCGGCGGCGAGCAGACCGCGCAACTCCGCCTCCGAGAGCTTCATGCGCTCCGAGACGGCCTGCGCGATCGACGCACCCATGTGGATGGTCGGACCCTCGCGGCCCGCCACGAGCCCGGACGACAGGGCCAGCACGCCGCCAACGAATTTCACCGGCAACACGCGCCGCCAGCGTACGTCGCGCAATCCCTCCATCGCTCCTTCGATTTCCTGGACGCCGCTGCCGGCCGCTTCGGGTGCGACAAGGCGCGTGAGGAAGAAGGCCGCGACCAGTGCGGCGGCGGCAATCGCGGCGGCTGCCGCAAGGGTGAGAGCCCCGTGTCCGAGGTACGCCACCAGCCAGGACGGCCACCGGACCAGTGTATCGACGACGAGATGGAAGGCCGCGCCCAAGACACCGGTGGCCAGCCCGCAAAGGCCTGCCAGAAAGTACAAGGCGCCATCGGAGATCGATTGCTCTGGCGGCCGATCCCCTGATGTCACACATACCCTCCCACGGTGCAGCGCAATAATGCCCGGCAAAGAAAGCGTGTCAAAGCGTCAACGCGTGAAGACGACATCGGCAAGGTCGCTGCGCACTTCCCAGTGATGCCGCTCGAGTTCGGGATCGAGATGCTCCTCGGCCGGGAAGCCGAGGCACAGGTAGGCGACGAGGTTCCAGCCGGCCGGCACATCGAGCGCTTGCGTCACCTTCCTCGGATCGAGAATCGAGACCCAGCCCATGCCGATCCCGTCGGCGCGCGCGGCCAGCCACAGGGTCTGGATCGCCGCCACCACGGAGTAATGCAGCGTTTCCGGCATGGTCTGCTGGCCGAGACCGCTGCCGGTGTGCGTGCCGTCATCGGAGAAGACGGCGAGATGGACCGGCGCTTCCTTGAGGCCCGCGAGCTTCAGGCCGGCATAGATCGCGTGCTTCTCGCCGGCGTATCCCGCGAGCGCCTGCTCGTTCGCCTGCGTGAAGCTCTCCACCACGGCGCGGCGGCGCTCCGCCGATTCGACATGCACGAACCGCCAGGGCTGGCTGAGGCCGACCGATGGGGCATGGCTCGCCACCTCCAGCAGCGCGTCGATGCGTTCGCGCGCCACCGGATCGGTACGGAAGCGGCGCACGTCGCGCCGCCACAGGACGAGTTCGCGGAACTCGGCCCGGAAGGCCGCGTCGAAAACCGGATGCGCCATCAACTCCACCGAATGAACGAAAGAACGAGAATGGTCATACCCCTCGCAGAGGGATCATGACAGCGGACGGTCGACGGCATTCGACTCCGGTGCGCGGGGACGCAGGCTTCAGCCGATCAGGCCGGCCGCTTCGATGGCGGCGACGCCGCCCGCCACCATCACGAGGCAGCCGGCGATCATCAACGCGGTCCGCCGCGCCGGCCACCTGGTCGCGCCCAAGGTGATGGCGCAGGAGGCGACGCCGAGCGCGGTCTGGGCGACCAGCAGGCCCGTGACATAGGCGACGATCGGCACGGCATCGGCGCCCACCAGCACCGAGCCGAGGGAATAGCCATGCACCAGCCCCGCGACGGCGAAGACGATCGACGCCACCGTGGGACTGAGCGGTTGTCGCAGCAGGATGAGGACGCCGATGACCATCGTCGTCAGGGCCACGAAGAGGCCGTCCGCCGGAATGTCATAGGGGCTGAGCTGTATTCCCACGCCGGCGATGGCGGCCACGCCGAAGGCCAGGACGGGTATGATGCCTCGCGCGGCGATACCGACCAGGATGCCGATCCCGATCATGGCAGCGAGATGATAGATGCTGATCACAGGCAGGCCCACGCCCTGCATGAAGCCCTCGGCGAAGGTCTTCGGCAGCTCGTCCTCGACAGCCGGTTGGGCGAGTGCCGACACTTGCCACACAGCGAACAGCACGCCCCACGACAGCCCCCAAAATCGCTTCGAAACCGACATCGCCTTCCCAGGTCTTTCCTTTGACACGTTTCTTGGGGCTCCTGTTCATTCCAGATGCGGCCCTGCGTTCGCGCCCGTCAATCCATTATTCGCATTTTAAGTGAAATTTGCATACACTCAGTTTGCTCCCTCTTTTTGCTCCTCTTTCCGAGATCCATGCAAGCGCGCGTACTGATGATCCAGGGGACCGGCTCCGATGTCGGCAAATCATTGCTGGTCGCGGGCCTCGCCCGGGCCTTCGTGCGGCGGGGCCTCCGGGTGCGGCCGTTCAAGCCGCAGAACATGTCCAACAATGCCGCCGTCACGGCCGACGGCGGCGAGATCGGCCGTGCCCAGGCGCTGCAGGCGCGCGCCGCCCGCGTGGCCGCCAGCGTCCACATGAACCCGGTGCTGCTGAAGCCGCAGAGCGATGTCGGCGCCCAGCTCGTCGTGCAGGGCCGGGTCGTGGGCAATACCTGGGCGCGCGACTACCAGAGCATCAAGGCGGGCCTTCTCGATTCCGTGCTCGACAGTTTCGGCCGTCTCGCTGAAGAAGCCGATCTCGTGCTGGTGGAGGGCGCGGGGTCGGCATCCGAAGTCAATCTGCGCGCCGACGACATCGCCAACATGGGCTTCGCGCGGGCTGCGGGCGTGCCGGTCGTGCTCGTGGGCGACATCGACCGCGGCGGCGTCATCGCGAGCCTCGTCGGCACCCGGGCGGTGATCGATCCCGAAGACGCGGCGATGATCGAGGGTTTCATCGTCAACCGTTTCCGCGGCGATGCGAGCCTGTTCACCGACGGCATGACGCTGATCGCGGAGCGGACCGGCTGGCCGGCACTCGGCCTCGTGCCCTACTTCCCGGAGGCCGTCCGGCTCCCCGCCGAGGATGCGCTCAGCCTGCCCGTATCCATGGCGCCGGGCGGCATCGTGAAGATCGTCGTGCTGGCCTATCCGCACCTCGCCAACTTCGACGATGTCGATCCGCTGCGCCAGGAGCCGGACGTCGACGTCGTGTTCGTGCAGCCCGGCCAGCCGATCCCGGGCGATGCGACGCTGGTCGTCCTGCCCGGGTCCAAAGCCACGATCGCCGACCTCGGCGCCCTGCGCGAGGCCGGCTGGGACATCGATCTCAAGGCTCATCTGCGGCGCGGCGGCCACGTGCTGGGACTCTGCGGCGGCTATCAGATGCTGGGCCGACGCGTCGCCGATCCCGACGGAATCGAAGGACCGCCGTGCAGCGTCGAGGGGCTGGGCCTGCTCGACGCGGAGACCGTGCTGGGCGGCGACAAGGTCCTGATCGAGGTCACCGG
Organism: Reyranella sp.; assembly: GCF_004297265.1. Classification (GTDB taxonomy): domain Bacteria; phylum Pseudomonadota; class Alphaproteobacteria; order Reyranellales; family Reyranellaceae; genus Reyranella. The sequence continues at coordinate 130,063 of NZ_SCUT01000007.1, read as the reverse complement.
CAAGACAAAGGACGAGGGCGTGCCGTTCAAGGGCTATGAGATGCATGTTGGCCGCACGATCACGAGCGCGCGCCCACTGCTCGAACTCGACGGCGGCGGCACCGATGGCGCGATCGACGCGAGCGGTCGGGTTGCCGGCTGCTACATCCACGGTCTGCTGGCCGACGATCGCCAGCGGCGTCACTGGCTGCAGCGCATCGGCGCCGCGAGTTCCGGTTTCGACTACGAGGCGGGAATAGAGGACACGCTCGACCGACTGGCCGATCATCTCGAAGAGCATGTCGATTGTGCGCGGCTCCTGGACATCGCACGCGCGCCCCGGATCGGTGCTACGAAGTAGGCGAACTCTTTCCGAGGACTCCGTGACCCATCCTTCGCGCAGGACCTTCATCGCCGGCGGCGCCGCTCTCGCGGTCAATGCCGCTTGCGAAACGCCCGCCCGGGCGCAGACGGCCCGCATCACCGGCGGCATCGAATCGGCCTTCCCGTCCGCCGAGGCGCCGGGTTCGAACGAGGGCGGCTACAACATCCTCTTCATCCTGACGGACCAGGAACATTACATGGGCCCCCGCTGGCCCATACCGCTGCCGGGACACGAGCGGCTGCGCACGATGGGAACATTCTTCGAGAACCACCAGATCGCGGCGGACATGTGCTCGGCCTCGCGCGCGGTGATCTATACCGGCCTGCACATGCCGCATAACGGCATCTTCGACAATGCCGGCGTGCCCTACATGAAGAGCCTGGATCCTTCGTTGCCGACCATCGGCAAGATCCTGCGCAAGATGGGCTACTACACCGCCTACAAGGGCAAGTGGCACCTGAACGGCGCGATGGCGATGGAGAACCATGCCGACGACATCAAGACGCTGTTCGAGACCATGATGGATCGCGACTACGGCTTCTACGACTATACCGGTGTCGGCGACTTCATCGAAGGCGCGCAGGGCGGCTACCAGTACGACCAGATCACGGCGGCCCAGGCCATCCAGTGGCTGAAGGCCAAGGGCCGGCCGATGACCGACCGGAAGCAGCCCTGGTATCTCGCGGTCAATCTCGTGAACCCGCACGACGTCATGTGGGTGAACACCGACAGGCGCGGCGAGAAGCCGGTGCAGGCGGTCGAGGCCAAGCTCAAGATCGACCATCCGCCGGACGATTCCTTCTATCGGCAGGAATGGAACGAGATTCCGCTGCAGAAGACCTGGCAGCAGTCGCTCGACACGCCCGACCGCGTGCCGGCGCATCGCATCTATAAAGGCGCCAACGCCATCCTGACCGGGCTGATCCCGCAGGAGGAATGGCGCATGCGGCTCCGGCAGAATTACTACTTCAACGCCATTCGCGACGCCGACCAGCAGATCGTGCAGGTGCTGGAGCAACTCGACCGGCTGGGACTCACCGACAAGACCATCGTGATCTTCACGTCGGACCACGGCGAGCTGCTGGCCAGTCACGGCGGCCTGCAGGGCAAGGGCACGACGACCTACAGCCAGCAGAACCACGTGCCGATGCTGGTGGTGCATCCGGAGATCAAGGGCGGCCAGCGCTGCCTGGAGCTCACCTCGCATCTCGATTTCGTACCGACCATCGTCGCGCTGACGGGCAAGTCGACGGCGCCGGTCGCCGACACGATGACGCGGATGAAGGGGCAGGATTTCTCGTCCCTGCTGCACCAGCCGGCCAATCCCGCCTTCACTCAGAGGCGTGTCGGCACGCTGTTCTGCTACAGCCAGCTCATGGTGCACGACGCCAATTTCACGCGCACTCTCTACGAAACCCTGCAGGACAAATCGATCGCCCGGTCGGAACAATTCAAGAAGATCGAGTCGTTCCCGGTCGACTGGAAGCTTCGCGTCTGCATCCGCTCCGTCGTCGACGAGCGCCACAAGTTCAGCCGCTACTTCCCGTTCCACGGCTTCAACACGCCGGCGACGCTCGAGGAACTGCGGGCGAAGAACGACCTCGAACTCTACGACCTCGTGAACGATCCCGACGAGATCGTGAACCTGGCCCACGATTTCGACCGCAACCGCGACCTGATCGCGATGATGAACGGCAAATTGAACGCCCTGATCGCCCGCGAGATCGGCACCGACGACGGACGGTTCATGCATCTCGACCGATGGATCGACTGGAAGGATGCGCGGCCGACCGCCGTCAATCTTTGACCTGTGATCGTTCTTTCTTCGACGCTCCCGGACATTGCTGCGCAATGTCCTGCCGCTCAGCGGCCGAGCTTCGCTCGGCCTACGTCCCGCAGAACGTCCGATAGACGCGCTGGTCCTCTGGCGGCGGTTCGGCGTAAGCGGCGAAGTCCGGCCGCTCCTCGTACGGCTTCGCCAGCACCGTGAGCAATTCCTCGAATGGCGCGTAATCGCCACGCTCGGCGGCGGCGGTGAGCGCCAATTCAACCCTATGATTGCGCGGGATGTAGAGTGGATTCACGGCATGCATCGCCGCGCGCCGGCTGGCGCCGTCCTGCGGTTCGCGGGACAGGCGATCCCGCCAGCGCGGGAGCCAGGCGTCGAACGATTCGGGCTTGTTCTCGAACAGGCCGCGCACTTCGGCGTCGGCCGCGGGATCGGCGGCGGCCTCTCCCAGGCGGCGGAAGGTGAGCGTGAAGTCGGCCTGCCCGTCGGTCATGGCGTTGAGCAGATCCTGCGCCAGCGCGGCATCGCCCTCCTCTTCGGTGAACAGGCCGAGCTTGCGGCGCAGGCCGCCGATCAGCGCATCGACGTAGTGCGCGCGATAGGTACCCAGCACCTCGTTGGCGATCGCCAGCGCCTTGTCGCCGTCCTCGGCCAGCAGCGGCAGCAGGGTCTCGCCGAATCGCGCCAGGTTCCAATGCGCGATGCCCGGCTGGTGGGCATAGGCGTAGCGGCCCTGCTGGTCGATCGAGCTGAACACCGTCTCGGGATTGTAGGCGTCCATGAAGGCGCAGGGGCCGTAGTCGATGGTCTCTCCGGCAATCGAGCAATTGTCGGTGTTCATCACGCCATGGATGAAGCCGACGAGCAGCCACTTCGCCACCAACGAGGCCTGCCGGGCGATCACCGCCTGGAACAGGGCCCGATAGGGCTCGGCGACCTCGCGGGCCTGCGGGTAATGCCGCGCGATCACATGGTCGGCGAGCAGGCGCAGCGCCTCGGTGTCGCCGCGTGCCGCGAAGAACTGGAAGGTGCCGACGCGGATGTGGCTGGAGGCGACGCGCGTCAGCACGGCGCCCGGCAATTCGCCGTCGCGCCAGATCGGCTCGCCGGTCGTGACGGCGGCCAACGAGCGGGTCGTCGGGATACCGAGCGCTGCCATCGCCTCGCTCACGATGTATTCGCGCAGCACCGACCCGACCGCGGCGCGGCCATCGCCGCTACGCGAGAAGGGCGTTGGGCCCGAGCCCTTGAGCTGGATATCGCGGCGCCGGCCGTCGCGGTCCACGACCTCGCCCAGCAGGATGGCGCGGCCATCGCCGAGTTGCGGCACGAAGTTACCGAACTGGTGACCGGCGTAGGCGAGCGCAATCGGCTCCGATCCCGGCGCCACGCGGTTGCCGGCCAGCATCTCCACACCCTGCGGCGAGGCCAGCGCTCCGGGATCGAGACCGAGCTGCTCGGCAAGCGCCTCGTTCAGCTTCACCAGCCGCGGCGCCGCCACCGGCGTGGGCGCCAGCCGGGCATAGAACCGCTCCGGCAACCTCGCATAGCTGTTGTCGAACGGCAGACCCAGCAAGGCGTCCATGTTGCTACTCGTCGTAACGGGCGGTGGTGATGCCGCTCATGCGGTCGTAGTGGAGCGAGATGTTATTCAGCGTGCAGAGGTTCAGGTAGCCCCAGACGGCCGGGGGGCCGCCATCGGCGAAGGTGACCTTCAGGTCGCCCATGCACCAGTCGGTCGGGGCGCGGTAGGACACTTCGCGGGCCTCGCCCGGGCGGATGATCGGCGGGCGCAGGAAGTTCGGCCCCCACATGTTGAGCTGGGTCGGCGAGACCGAGAGCTGGGCGATCGGATATTCCATCGAATTCTTCAGCCGGAAGGTGGTTTCCTGGGCGGCGGCCTGCCCCGCGAAAAGGACCAGGGCGGCAAAGGCCAGACAGCGCAACTTGGACAAAACAACCTCACAGCGATCGATGGGTTGCGGGCGACTCTGTCGCAGATCGCCGAAGCGCGCTAGAGGGGAAGCATGACGCTGCTGATCAGCCATCCGTCGTTCCTCGAGCACGACACCGGAGACTATCACCCGGAGCGGCCCGACCGGCTGCGCGCGGTGACCGCGGCCCTGGCGGACGAGGAGTTCGAAAGCCTCACCCGTCTGATCGCGCCCGCCGCCACGATCGAGCAACTGACGCGCGTCCATCCGCAGGAATATGTCGAAGCCATCCTGGGCATCCGCCCGCCGGAAGGCGAGTTGGTCCATGTCGATGCCGACACCGTGATGAGCGCCGGCAGCGCCAACGCCGCCCGCCACGCCGCCGGCGCGGTCGTGGCCGCCATCGACGGCGTGATGGGCGGCCAGGCCCGTACCGCCTTCGCCGCCGTCCGGCCGCCCGGCCATCATGCCACGCCCGACGTGCCCGGCGGCTTCTGCCTGTTCAGCAATGCCGCGATCGGCGCCCTGCATGCTCGCACCGTGTATGGCGTGCAGCGCATCGCCCTCGTGGATTTCGACGTCCATCATGGCCAGGGCACGCAGGCGGTGGTCGAGACCGATCCCGACCTGTTCTATGCCTCGTCCCACCAGTATCCGCTCTATCCCGGCACCGGCTCGCCGCGCGAACGCGGCATCGATGGCAATGTCGCGAACGTGCCGCTGGCCGCGGGCAGTGGCAGCGCGGCCTTCCGCACCGCCTGGGCCGACCGGCTGCTGCCGGCGCTCGATACTTTCGCGCCCGAACTCGTCATCGTCTCCGCGGGTTTCGACGCCCATCGCCGCGACCCGCTGGCGCAGCTCGACGTCGAGACCGAGGACTTCGCGTGGCTAACCGGGGAACTGCTGGCCATCGCCGACCGTCACGCCCACGGCCGGCTCGTGTCGGTCCTCGAAGGCGGCTACGACCTCGGTGCCTTGGCCGAGTCCGTCGCCGCGCATGTGCGGTCACTGATGCGCGCCTGAAAACGTCTTGCGCGTGTAACGGTCCCGGGCGAACTTCCCGATGCGTGAAAAATAACAGCTACTGCATTTTCATCGGCACTCTGCTTTGGGTCGCCGCCGCTGTGTTCGCCGGGCCGACGCTGGCCGCCGGCGGCGCCCATATCGTCGACGATTCCGAGGTCGAGACGCCGGGAACCTGCCATGTCGAACTCTGGGTCTCGGATTTCGTGCCGGGCGACGGCTACGGGAACTTCGCGCCGGCCTGCACCAGCCTCAAGATTCCGTGGCTCGAGATCGGCGCGGCCTATCAGCATTACTGGGACCAGACCATCGGCGGACCGCTGCTCGGCCCGCAGCTCAAGATCAACTTCCAGCCGGCCTCGAAGGGTGTCGGTTTCGGACTGGGTCTGACCGCCGCGGTCAATGTGAGGACCGGGGACCTCGGTCTGGCGAGCCTGCTCGGTCTCGTGACGATCCCCGTGACGGAGAAGTTCAGGATCAACGTCAACGGCGGATGGAGTTACCTCGACAGCGACAATCCCACCGCCTTCTTCTGGGGCGGCCAGGTCGAAGTCGATGTCGGCTGGGACATCACGCTGATGATGGAAGCCTTCGGCCGCCAGCCCGGCGTGATCGGCAACCAGATGGGCCTGCGTTACACACCGTCCGCCCATCCGAGGTTCGATTTCGACCTGCTCGTGGGGACCACCTACGATGTCGTGAACACCAAATTCTTCACGCTGGGTGTAACCGTCAGGTTCTGAAATCGTCGCAGGGCCGCAACACTGTCCGCATGATATCGAGCGGCCATGGCGGCGAGATCATCACCCTTCGAGATACGGAGGGGCGGTCAGGTATGGACGGGTATCGTCGCACTCGCCGTTGTCCTGCTCGCAGGCTTGCCCGTGCGAGCGGACGAGCCCGGCGCGTCGCGCTCGGGCTTCTATGTCGGCGGCCATGTCGGCTATCTCTTCGGCACCGCCGCGGCCACCTTCGCCGATCCGGTCCCCGGCGCGGCGGCCGGCGGCACCACGGCTTACGGCACCGTCTTCGGCGGCGTGCAGGCCGGCTACGAGCATTATTTCCCGTCCCGGCTGATGCTCGGCCTCGAACTCGACATGTCCTTTCCCGGCGCGCAGGACCTGGGGCAGGTCATGTCGTACCGGGCGACGCCCACGGCGACTGCCAACCAGCAGCTCGAGTATCTCGCCAGCCTGCGCGGCCGTGTCGGTTATGCACTGGACCGGTGGACGCCCTTCGTGACCGGCGGCATCGCCTGGGCGAGCGTTCGCTCCGAGCGCATCGACCTCACGACCGGCAATGACGACGCCACGCCCGGCAACGTGCGGGCCGGCTACGTGCTGGGGGCCGGCGTCGACTACCGGCTGGATTCGCAGTGGTCGGCGCGCGCGGAATATCTCTACACCAGCCTGCCGCTGAACGGCTTCACCTTCGCTTCGCCGTCGCGCTACGATTCGCTCTACGACCTGCATCGGGTCAGGCTCGGCCTGAACTACAAGTTCGGCGCGCCCGACAAGAAGGCGGCGGACAAGCCCGACCGCGGCCCGGGTTCGTGGGAAATCCACGGGCAGACGACCTTCATCTTCCAGGGCTATCCGCCGATCGCCGCGGCCTATTCGGGCGCCAACAGCCTGCCGCCCGAGGGTCAGAGCCGCGAGACCTGGACGGTCTCGGCCTTCCTCGGCGTGCGCCTCTGGCAGGGCGGCGAACTCTACTACAACCCCGAACTGCTGCAGGGCTTCGGCGTCGCCAACACGACGGGCGCCGGCGGCTATCCCAACGGCGAGGCGCAGAAGTCGAACTTCCCCTACCCGCGCTACAACACCTCGCGGCTGTTCCTGCGCCAGGAGATCGGCCTGGGCGGCGAGCGCGAGAAGGTCGAGGGCGAATACGGCCAGCTTTCGGGCGAGCGCGACGTCTCGCGCATCACGCTGCAGATCGGCAAGTATTCGGTGAAGGACATCTTCGACGGCAACACCTACGCCGAGGACCCACGCGTCGATTTCCTCAACTGGTCGATCTGGGCGTCCGGCGCTTTCGACTATCCCGCCGATCGCCTGGGCCTCACCTGGGGCTTCACCGCCGACCTCAACCGGCAGAACTGGGCCGTGCGCGCCGGCTACTTCCTGGTGGGCAACGAGCCCAATGCGAATACGTTCGACACGGCCCTGTTTGTCCGCGGCGGTTACGTCGGCGAACTCGAGCTGCGCTACCGGCCGTTCGGCCGGTCGGGCGCGGTGCGCCTCGGCACCTGGATGAACAGCGCCTTCTCCGGCTCCTACGACGAGGCCGTCGCACTTGCCGCCCTCACCCCCGGCCTGACCGCCAACGACACGATCGCCCAGACGCGCCGCGGCCGCACCAAGTACGGGCTCTACCTGAATCTCGAGCAGGAGATCACCGACGACATCGGCCTGTTCGGCCGCTTCAGCTGGAACAACGGCGCGTCGGAGATCATGGCCTTCACCGACATCGATACCAGCATATCGCTGGGCGCTTCGATCAAGGGAACGGGCTGGCACCGGCCCGACGACCGCATCGGCATCGCGGGCGCCCTCAACGCCCTCTCGGCCGATCACAGCAACTACCTGGCGGCTGGAGGCCTGGGCGTGCTGGTCGGCGACGGCGCCCTCACCTATGCATCCGAAGCCGTCGTGGAAGCCTACTATGCCTTCCAGATCACCAAGGGTCTCGTCGCCACCGCCGACTATCAGCTTCTCGTCAACCCGGCCTACAACGCCGTGCGCGGCCCGGTGAACGTCTTCAGCGGACGCCTCTCGGCCCGCTTCTGAAAGTCTACTTCTGGTCCATGCGCCAGGTGCCGTCCCATCCGGCCGGCGCACCGTCGCGCAGGAACCTTTCGCACCGCCCGATGAAGACGTGGCAGGGCGGGTCCTCCTCGCGTATCGCCGAGGCGGCCCGGAAGGCGGCCAGTGCGTCCTCGAAGCGGCCCGCGACATAGGCCTCACGGGCCGTCTCCCAGGCGGCAAGGAACGAAGCATGCTCGGCGCGGGTGGCGGCTTCGCCCATCGGCTCATAGACGTCGTGCGGTTCCGTGGTGCCGACGGCCACCACGCGGTCGATGTGCCGCCACACGAACAGGGTCGAGGTCGGCCCCGCGATTTCGCCGCTGGCCAGGATCTCGGTGCCGTAGACCTTGTTCATGCCTTCGAGGCGTGAGGCCTGGTTGGCGACCTGGCCGACCAGCGTGTAGTTGATGCGCTCGCGGGCGCCGACATTGCCGACCACCGCAGGACCGGTGTGCAAACCGAAGCGGGTGCGGAAGCCTGGCCGCCCACGCTCCCGCCACTTCTCCGAAAGGGCTCGGCCCGCGGCGGCGGCCTGCAGCGCGCCGCGGCAGGCGTTGGCGATGTGGTCCGGATCGGTCTCCGGCGCGTTCCAGAACGCCATGATGCTGTCGCCGATATACTTGTCGATCGTGCCGCGATTGGCCGAGATCGCCGAACCCAGCGCCTCGAAGTACCGCGACAGCCGGCTGGTCAGCAGCTCCGGCTCCATCGTCTCGGTGAGCAGCGAGAAGCCCTCGATGTCGGAGAACATCACCGTGATCTCGCGGCGCGTGCCGCCGACGCCGCTGCTCTCGGGCGACCGCATGATCTGCTGCACGAGATTCTTGGACACGTAGCGCCCGAATATTTCCAGGCCCGCGCGCATGTTCTCGACCGCATCGGACAGGCGGACGATCTCGGTGATGCGGCTGCGCACCGGCTGCCGGTCGGAGAAATCGAGCTGACGGATGCGCTCGGTCTTGAGCGCGATGCGGGCGATCGAACGCGACAGGATCAGTGACGCCGCCAACGCACCGATTGCGGCGAGTGCAACGGCCACGGCGGCGGCGGCGGCGGCTCGTTGCAGAAGCACGCGCGATTCGGCCGTCAGCTCCAGCACCGGCACCGCAGCGCCGATCACGAAGCGCTGGCCCAGAAGGGGCCGCATTCGGTGCACGATGACGCGATAGGCGTGGCCTCCGGCTTCGACCTGGCGGTCGATCTTCGCGTCGGTGGCGACCGCCTCCTCCACGGCCTTGTGCAGGAGCTGACGCACGGCCGCATCGGCCGGCAGGCACCCGGGCAGCGTCGGAGCGCAGGGTTCCGATTCGATCTCGACCTTGCCGCCCGAGTGGCCCACCACGATCACGGAGTTTTCGGTGATCTTGTATGCGGTGAGTAGCTCCGACAGGGTCCGAAGCGTGAAATCGAAACCCAAGACACCGAGACCGGTGCGCAGCGGGATGCCGGCGGAGATGCCGGCGTCGGGCGTCTGGGCGAAGCGATAGGGATCGGTGAGGATCGCCTGCTTCGCCTTCATCGCATCGACGTACCAGGGCCGGGTGCGGGCATCGAAGCTGGTCGTGGTCGTGCGGGCAGGGCCGTGGCTGCCATCCGGCAGATAGAACCAGTAGGTTTCCTTGCGCGGAGGCTCGCCTGCCTCGATCACCCGCACGATGATCGATTCTCCGTCCGGGGCATCCAGTTCGATGCGCTGCTCGATGGTGAAGGTTTCCGGCCGTCCGGCATAGATGAAACTGCCGTCGGCATAGCCGACGAATGCCGACTGAACCGCCCGATGACGGTCCAGCAGGGCAATGAGTTGGTGCCGTCGCTCCTCGTCGGTCACCGGATTTTCCGTGGCGTTGAAGCTCGGGCCGAAGGCCAGGGTCTGGCCGACGGAAACCACCACATGCAGGCCGTCGATGAGGAAATCTTCCACCGCCGACTCGAGATGGGAAACTTTCTGGTCGGCACTGCGCTGTTCGAGCAGGTCGACGGAACGCCAGCCGAGCCACAGCAGCACGCTCGTGAGCGGCACCACGACCAGGGCCATCAGCGTCAGAATCGTGATGCTGAACGGAATCGACCGCCGCACCGGCTTCATATCTCGCAGGAACGCGGAAGCCGCAAAATCAGACCTTCACCGCATTCCACTTGCAGCCACCGTCCTGGCTCTGCGCCACCAGCGTCGGCGGTGTCGCGCCGAGATCGGCGGTATAGATGATGTTCATACGGCCCAGGTCGAAGCGGCCTTCATAGACGTTCGCGCGGATCGACTTCATTTTCACGTCGATGCCGCCCGCCGACTTGAGCTCGACCTGACCGTTGACGATCGTGAAAGTGTGCTCGCGGGTAAAGGACGGATCGAGCTGGATGCAGCCCGAGATGCTGTTGGGATTCTCCTTGAACCGGAACTTCACTTCGACGTTCTGCTGGGCGGCCGCGGCCAGCGGCATAAGTGCGACGAGGACGAGTGGGGCAAGTCTCTTGATGAGCATGGCGGATCGTCCTTCATTGGTCTTGGGCTTGTCCCGCACTCTACAGCGCCCGGACGGCCCCGTCAGTCCTTGCTGCGCAGCAAACCGTAGGCAGCGCCGGCGATCGCGCCGCCCAGCAGCGGCGCCACCCAGAACAGCCAGAGCTGCGACAGGGCCGCGCCGCCCACGAACAGCGCCGGCGCCGTGCTGCGCGCCGGGTTCACCGACGTATTGGTCACCGGAATGGTCACGAGATGAATGAGCGTGAGCGCGAGGCCGATCGCGAGGCCCGCCACCGCCGGGCTGACGCGCTTGTCGGTGGCGCCCAGGATGATGGTCACGAAGCCGAAGGTCATTACGGTCTCGATGACCAGCGCCGCGACCAGCCCGTATTTGCCGGGCGAGTGATCGCCATAGCCGTTGGTCGCGAAGCCGCCGATCTCGGCGCCGGCCTTGCCGGTGGCGATGACATAGAGGATGGCGGCGCCTGCAATGCCGCCCAGTACCTGCGCGGCGACGTATTGCACGACCTCTCCGATAGGAAAGCGGCCCGCAACGGCCAGTCCGACCGTGACCGCCGGATTGAAATGACCGCCCGACACGCCGCCCACGGCATAGACCATCGTCAGGACGGTGAGGCCGAAGGCGAGCGCTACGCCTGCGAAGCCGATGCCGAGCTGAGGAAAGCCGGCGGCGAGCACGGCGCTGCCGCAGCCGCCGAGCACCAGCCAGGCCGTTCCCAGAAATTCCGCATAAAGGCGATTGGCAATAGGCATGATCATCTCCCCGGTTGCCGGAGCTGAATCTACGCCTTCTCCGCCTACTCTCCCAGCCCATGCGCAAACCTGCGGCGCATAGCACAGCGGTGGATGATCTCCCGCAGTGCAACAAGCGAAGCGTCACCGAACGGAAACCTCTCGTTCACGGAAAAGCCCTAGCGTGCCGGTCCTGTCGTCCAAGGGGTTCACGCCATGTTTCTGCGCCGCCGCGCTTTGATCGCCGCATCCGGCCTCGCCGCCACCAGCTTCGGCCTGCCGCGCATTGCGCTCGGCCAGTCCGACCGCCGGCCCGTCATCACCATCGCGGTGCAGCAAATCGCCAACAGCGCCGCGCTGGAGCCGTTGCGCGAGCAGTCCAATGTCGGCCAACGCGTCTTCTCCTTCATCTTCGAACGGCTGATCATGCAGGACCTGCTCGCCAAGCTGGAGGAGGTGCCAGGCCTCGCCGAGAGCTGGAAGCGCATCGACGACCGCACCGTCGAGTTCACCCTGCGCAAGGGCGTGAAGTTCCACAACGGCGACGAGATGACCGCCGATGACGTGGTCTTCACCTTCAGCCGCGACCGCATGTTCGGGCCGGACTACGACATCACCTCGAACAAGACGCTGTTCACCTCGGTGCTGATCCGCGACGCGGTGCAGGGCAAGAACCTGCCGCCGGAAGTGCCCGCCGTCGCCAAGCGCCTGTTCCCGGCGCTGGAGAAGGTCGAGGCCGTCGACAAGTACACGGTGCGCTTCGTCAACCGCACGCCGGACGTGACCATGGAGGGCCGCATCGGCCGCCTGGGCAGCGACATCGTCTCGCGTCGCGCCTACGAGGAGTCCAAGAGCTGGCTCGACTGGGCGCGCGCGCCGGTCTCGACCGGCCCCTACAAGGTGCGCGAGTTCTTGCCCGACCAGTCGCTGACCCTGGACGCGCATGACGATTACTGGGGCGGCCGCCCGCCGCTCAAGAGCGTGCGCATCATGGTGGTGCCCGAGGTCGCGACCCGCATCAACGGCCTGCTGGCCGGCCAGTTCGACTTCATCTGCGACGTGCCGCCGGACCAGATCCCCGGCATCGAGAAGAACCCGAAGTTCGAGGTGCTGGGCAGCACCATCGTCAATCACCGCATCACGGTTTTCGACAAGAACCATCCGCGCCTTGCCGACCCGCGCATCCGACAGGCTTTCACGCATGCGATCGACCGCCAGGCGATCGTCGACGCGCTGTGGTCGGGCCGCACCCGCGTGCCGGCCGGCCTGCAGTGGGAATTCTACGGCCCGATGTTCGTCGAGAACTGGACGGTCCCGGCCTACGACCTCGCCAAGGCCAAGGCCCTGCTGAAGGAAGCCAATTACAAGGGCGATCCGATCCCCTACCGCCTGCTCAACAACTACTACACCAACCAGGTATCGACCGCGCAGGTGCTGGTCGAGATGTGGCGTGCGGCCGGCCTCAACGTGCAGATCGAGATGAAGGAGAACTGGCAGCAGATCTTCGACGCAAACGGCGCGCGCGCCGTGCGCGACTGGTCCAACAGCGCCGGCTTCAACGATCCGATCTCCTCGCTTGTCGCCCAGCACGGGCCGCAGGGCCAGCAGCAGCAGGTCGGCGAATGGACCAACGAGGAGATGAACAAGCTGTCGGTCGCGATGGAGGTCGAGACCGACATGGGCAAACGCAAGGCAATGTTCCGGCGCATGCTCGAGATCTGCGAGCGGGAGGATCCCGCCTATACGGTGCTGCACCAGAACGCGACCTTCACGGCCAAGCGCAAGGATATCAAGTGGAAGGCTTCGCCGTCCTTCGCCATGGAGTTCCGCAGCAACAACTTCTCGATCTGAGGGCGGTGCGATGACGGCTCCTCTCGTCGCGGTGCGCGATCTCACCGTCGATTTCGCGGGCGGCGCGCAGGCCTCGCGCGCCGTCGACGGCGTGAGCCTCGACATCGCACCGGGCGAAGCCCTGGGCATCGTGGGCGAATCGGGCTCGGGCAAGAGCGTGACCTGGCTGGCCGCGCTCGGTCTCCTGCCAACCAAAGCCCGCGTGACGGGCTCGGTCCGGATCGAAGGAAAGGAACTGGTCGGCGCCGCGCGCCGCGACCTCGAACAGGTACGCGGCAAGCGCATCGCCATGATCTTCCAGGACCCGTCGAGCTGCCTCAATCCGGTCCACCGCATCGGCCGCCAGCTCGTCGAGGCGCTCGGCCTGCATCGCGGCCTCACCGGACGCGCCGCCGAAGCCGAGACCCTGCGCCTGCTCGACCAGGTCGGCATCGCCGATGCCCGCCGGCGCCTCATGGACTATCCGCATCTCCTTTCCGGCGGTCTGAACCAGAGGGTCATGATCGCCATGGCACTGGCTGGCGAACCCGACCTGCTGGTCGCCGACGAACCCACGACGGCACTGGACGCCACCATCCAGGCGCAGATCCTCGCCCTGCTGGGCAGCATCCGGCGCGACACCGGCATGGCGCTGATCCTGATCAGCCATGACCTGGGCGTCGTGGCCGAGAACGTCGACCGCGTGGCGGTGATGTATGCCGGACGCCTCGTCGAGGAAGCGCCCGGCGCCGACCTGTTCGGCGCGGCCCGCCACCCCTACACGCAGGGCCTGCTGGCGGCCCTGCCCACGCTCACCGGGCCGCGCCGCCGGCTGGCCGCCATTCCGGGCACCGTGCCGGAACCGGGCAGGGTGCCCGTCGGTTGCCGTTTCGCGCCACGCTGCCCGGTCGCCGAGACCAAATGCGCGACGGTGCCGCCGCCGTCCCGCCTCGTCGGCTTCCGGCATGCCGCCGCCTGTCACCGACGTCTCGAGCCGGGTGCCTCTGCCTGGAACCAGCCGCAGGCCGCAGAATGAGCGCGCTGCTCGAGGCCACAAATCTCCGCCGTCACTACCGGGTTCGTGCCGGCCAGGGTCTGTTCGCCCCCAAGGCCGTGCTGCGCGCCGTCGACGGCGTGTCGCTGGCGCTGCGGCCGGGTCGCACCCTGGGCCTGGTGGGCGAATCGGGGTGCGGCAAGTCGACGACCGGCAAGCTGGTGCTGGGACTGGTGCCGCCCACGTCCGGCACCGTGCACTATCGCGGACAGACGCTGCCGCCCGTCGGCACGCCGGCCTGGCGCGGACTGCGCCGACACATCCAGATGGTCTACCAGGATCCGCTGGGCGCCCTCGACCGCCGCCTGCCGATCGGCACGCAGATCGGGGAGCCGCTGGTCATCCATGAACAGACGACCGCCACGGAGCGCCGCGACCGTGCGCTGGCAGCGATGGAATCGGTCGGCCTGCAGCGGCACCAGTACGAGCGCTATCCGCACGAACTGTCGGGCGGCCAGCGCCAGAGGGTCGTGCTGGCGCGCGCCCTGATGACGGGGCCGGACCTGCTGGTCTGCGACGAGCCGATCTCAGCGCTCGACGTTTCCATCCAGGCGCAGGTCGTCAACTTGCTGCTCGACCTGCAGGAACGACTGGGCATCGCCTATCTGTTCATCAGCCACGATCTCAAGGTCGTGCGCCAGGTGAGCCACGACGTCGCCGTCATGTATCTCGGCCGCATCGTCGAGCAGGGCGAGGCGGAGAGCCTGTTCGCCGCGCCGGCCCATCCCTATACGCGTGCCCTGGTGGCGGCGATCCCGACCGTCGATTTCGGCGGCGGACCGAAACGCGAGCGCATGCTGCTGCAGGGCGATCCGCCCAATCCGGTGAACGTGCCTTCCGGTTGCGCCTTCCACACGCGCTGTCCCTTTGCCACCGCACAGTGTCGCGCCGAAGCGCCGACGCTCCAGCCTCTGGCCGGCGGCCGCATGGTCGCCTGCCACCGCGTCCACGAACCCGCCCTGCAGGTCGCCGCCTGATGCTGATGTTCGCCACCTCGCGCCTGCTGCGCGCGGGCCTCACCATCCTGTTCGTGATGACCTTCGCCTTCGTGGTGCTGCGGCTGTCGGGCGACCCGGCGCTGCTCATCATGTCGGTCGACGCGCCGCCCGAGGCGATTGCCGCCTTCCGCGAGTCCTGGGGTCTCAACCAGCCGATCTGGGAACAGTACCTGTCCTATATCGGCCATGCCCTCACGGGCGATTTCGGCAAGTCGATGCGCGACGGGCGGCCGGCCATCGACCTCGTGATGGAAAGAGTGCCGGCGACCCTCGCCATCACCCTGCCGGCGCTGGCGCTCAAGATCGGCCTCGGCATTCCCGCCGGCATCTATGCCGCGCTGCATCGCAACTCGATGGCCGACCGGCTGACCATGGCGGCGTCGGTCGCGGGCTTCACCATGCCGAGTTTCGTGCTGGCGTTGCTGCTGGTGCTGGTGTTCGCGGTGCAGCTCGGCTGGCTGCCGGCCAGCGGCAGCAGCGGGATCTCCTCCGCCATCCTGCCGATCATCACGCTGGGCACCGGGGGCGCCGCGATCATGGCGCGCTTCACGCGCTCGGCCATGCTCGAAGTCCTGGGCCAGCCCTATATCCGCGCCGCCTCGGCCAAGGGCGTGACCTGGCACGCCGTCGTGACCCGCCATGCGCTGCCCAATGCCGCCATCCCGACCGTGACCATCATCGGATTCATGGTGGGCAGCCTGGTGGCCGGCGCCGTCGTCGTCGAAAGCGTCTTCTCCTGGCCGGGCGTCGGCCGGCTGCTGGTGTCGGCCGTGGCCAACCGCGACCTCGCCGTCGTGCAGGCCATCCTGATGGTGATCGCGGCCTGGATGGTGATGGCCAACCTCACCGTCGACCTGGCCTATGGCTGGCTCGATCCGCGCGTGCGCGGCTCGGCCGCGGCGCACTAGGAGGAGCAGCATGGCCATCGCCGAACGCGCGCCCGCTCCTGCCATCCGTCGCTGGCTCCCCGCCCTGCCGCTCGGTGTCATCCTGGCGCTGGCCTGGCTCGCGCTGATGATCGTGACGGCGCTGGGCGCGGATTTTCTCGTGCCCTATTCCATCACCGCGCTCGATCTCAAGGCGCGCCTCGCACCGCCGGCCCTGATGGGCGGCACCTGGGCCCATCCGCTGGGCACCGACGAACTCGGCCGCGACGTGCTCTCGCGTCTCATCATGTCGATCCGCATGAGCCTGCTGATCGCCTTCTTCGGCACGATCATCGCGGCAACGCTCGGCACGGCGCTGGGCTTCCTGGCCGCGCACTTCCGCAGGGCCGTCGAACAGGTCGTGCTGATGGCCATCGACTTCCAGGCCAGCATGCCCTTCATGATCATCGCTCTGGCGGTGCTGGCCTTCCTGGGGAACAGCCTGCCGCTGTTCATCGCGCTGATGGGCTTCCATTCCTGGGAACGCTACGCCCGCATCTCCCGCGGCCTTACGCTCGCCGCCAACGAGCAGGGCTATGCCGCCGCGATCCGCCAGCTCGGCGCGAGCCCGGCCCGCATCTACGGCCTGCACATCCTGCCCAACATCGCCTCGACCCTGATCGTGTCTATGACGCTCACCTTCCCCGAGATCATCCTGCTGGAGAGCGGCCTGTCGTTCCTCGGCCTCGGCGTCCAGCCGCCACTCGCCTCTCTGGGCAACATGGTGGGCTATGGCCGCGAATACATCAGCCACGCGCCGTGGATCATGCTGGCCCCGGCCGCCACGATCGTCCTCACGACCCTGTCGATCAGCCTCCTGGGCGACTGGCTGCGTGACCGGTTGGATCCGACGTTGCGCTGACGCACGAAGGCGACAAAGGTCCCTCGCTTACGCTCGGGATGACAACATTGTTGAAATCGGCGCAGGTGCGTCGATGACAAAAACAATGTCATCCCGAGCGAAAGCGAGGGACCTTTCGCTACTTCTTCTTCCCCTGCGGATGGATCGTCTCGCCGCGCTTCAGCATCTCGACGAAGGAAGCAATCTTCTTCTTCCGCCCCGCCTCGGTCTTCATGTTCTGCGTCCGAAAGACCAACGCGAAGCGATTCTGGGCGCTGAGCATGGCCAGCATGGCCCTCGCCTTGGGCTCGGCGTCGATGGCCGCCTGCAGGTCGTCCGGGATCTTCGAGTCCTTGCTTCGATAGGCACGGTCCCAGCGGCCGTCCTGCTTTGCCGCCTCGACCTGCTTCAGCCCATGCTCGGTCATGCGGCCCGCCTCGACCAAGCGCGCGACGTTGTCGACGTTGATCTGGCTCCAGACACTCTTGCGGCCACGCGGCGTGTACGTTGCAGGAAGCTCGTCTCGTCGAGGCCCTTGCGGATGCCGTCGATCCAGCCCCAGCACAGGACGACGTCGATCGCCTCCTTCGGCGTGATCGACTTCAGGCCGGAGCCGACCTTGTGGATCCTGATCCAGACTTCGCTTTCCGCGTCGTGATGCTTGCCCAGCCACCTGTAGAAGCTGGCTTCCGTCGCAAACTCGCGGACCTTGTCCGGGTCTACCGTGACCGGCGCCATCAGCAGATCCGGTAGCGTTCGACGGCATCCCGATCGAGTTCGATGCCGAGGCCAGGGCCTTCCGGCAACAGGATGTGCCCGGCTTCGAGCTTGAGCGGCGTCTCGAGGAGCTTCGTGCGCAGCTCGTTGTCGCTCATGTCGTATTCCAGCATCGAGGGGTGCGGCGGATGTTCGGTGTGCGGCGTCGCCGGCAGCGCCGCGAGGAAATGGCAGGCCGTCGCGAGACCCACGGCACCGCCCCAGACATGCGGTGCGACCCGCAGGTTCTGCGCATGCGCCAGCGCCACGATGCGCTTGGCCTCGGTGATGCCGCCGACGCCGGGAATGGAGGGCTGCACGATGTCGATGCAGCGCCCGTCGATCAGCGCGCGGAAGTCGCGGACGGTATGGTGGGCTTCGCCGGCCGCCAGCGCGATCGGCGAGCGCGCTCGCAGCTCGGCGTAGCCGCGGAAGTCGCCCGGCGGCAGAGGCTCCTCGATCCAGTGGATATTGAACGGCTCGATCGCGCGGGCGCATTCCAGCGCCACGTCGACCGTATAGGCACCGTTGATGTCGACGAGCAGCAGCTTGTCCGGTCCCAGCGCTTCGCGGGCAAGCTTCACGCGCTCGACGTCGTTCCTGATGCCGCGACCGATCTTGATCTTGGCGCCGGCATAGGGATGGGAAGCCGCCTCCGCCATCATGTGTTCGAGCTGGCGGTCGGGATCGTCGGAAAAGAAGCCGGTCGAGGCATAGGCCGGGAAGCGCGTCGTGCCGCAGCCGCCGATCAGGTCGCAGATCCTCACGCCGAAGCCGCGTGCCATCGCGTCCCACAAAGCGACATTGATGCCTGCGAGGCAGGAGGTGAGCTGGTTGCCGACGCCCAGGTGATAGATAGCGTTGCGCACCCGGGCCTCAACATGATCGAAGTCGAAGATGCTGCGGCCCAGGAACATCGGTTCGAGCATGCGGAAATACTCCCGCGTCACATGAGGATTGCCGAAGGCCTCGCCGATTCCCGTCACGCCCTGGTCGGTCTCGACCTCGACCAGCCCGCCCTGTCGGCGGAAGCCGCCGCCGCGCGACATGCCGTAGGCTTTCTCCGGCGCGAAGGCATATTCGAGTCCGATGAACGAAAGACGGCGGATCGTCGGCATGGCAGCTCCTGCAAAACCCGCGCTATGGTGGGCCCCAAAGCAAATCGGAGGCAACCGCTCATGACCATCCCCAAAACGCACCGCCGCGTCGTCCTCGTGCGTCGCCCACCCGGCGAGCCCGCCGAATCCGATTTCCGCGTCGAGGAAGTGCCGGTGCCCGAGCCGCGCCATGGCGAGGTTCTGGTGAAGGTGCATTACCTCTCGCTCGATCCCTATCAGCGTGGCCGCATGCGCGATGCCGCCTCCTACGCCTCGCCCGTGGGTCTCGGCGAAGTGATGACCGGCGGCACGGTCGGCGAGGTCGTGGTCTCGCAGAACCCGGACTTCAAGGTGGGCGACATCGTCGAGGATCGTCTCGGCTGGCAGGAATACGCGATCGGCGGCGGCCCGGCCCTGCGCAAGGTCGATCCCTCGCTGGCGCCGATCTCGACGGCCAATGGCGTACTGGGCATGCCGGGCATGACCGCCTATTTCGGCCTGCTGCATGTCGGCCAGCCCAAGCCCGGCGAGACGGTCGTGGTGTCGGCGGCCTCCGGTGCGGTCGGCCAGGTCGTGGGCCAGATCGCGAAGATCATGGGCTGCCGCACCGTCGGCATCGCCGGCGGCGCGAAGAAGTGCGCCTTCGTGAAGGACGAGCTCGGCTTCGATGCCTGCATCGACTACAAGGCGGAAAAGGACCTCGACGCCGCGCTGCGCGCCGCCTGCCCCAACGGGCCCGACGTCTATTTCGACAATGTCGGCGGCGAGATCACCGACGCCGTCCTGCGCAACATCAACTTCTTCGGCCGGGTCGCGCTCTGCGGCTCGATCTCGCAATACAACGCGACCGGCGCCTCGATGGGGCCGCGCCTGCTCGGCACCTTCGTCGGCAAGCGCGTGATGGCGCGCGGCTTCATCGTCACCGACTTCGCGCAGCATTACGGCCCGGCGATGCGCCAGATGGGCGAATGGATCCGCGACGGCCGGCTCAAGTACCGCGAGGACATCGTCGAGGGCATCGACAAGGCGCCGCGCGCCTTCATCGGCCTGCTGCGCGGCGAGAACTTCGGCAAGATGCTGGTGAAGCTCGCATGAGCTACGACGCGCCCTTCGCCGGCCTAAAAGTCGTCGACCTGAGCCAGGGCATCGCCGGCCCCTATTGCGCGATGCTGCTGGCCCAGCACGGCGCCGAGGTGATCAAGGTCGAGGGGATCGGCGAGGGCGACTGGGCGCGCACCCTGGGCGTCCACTACGAGAGCCACAGTGCCTTTTCGATCATCGGCAACATGGGCAAGCGCAGCCTGTCCGTCGACCTGAAGAGCGACGCCGGCAAGGAGATCGTGTGGCGCCTGCTGAAGGATGCCGACATCTTCCTCGAAGGCTTCCGGCCGGGCGTCATCAAGCGGCTGGGCTTCGACTATGAAGCGGTGTCGGCGCGCGTGCCCCGCCTGCTCTACGTGTCGATCTCGGGCTTCGGCCAGACCGGCCCGCTCTCCGAACGGCCGGCGATGGACCCGGTGCTGCAGGCCTATACCGGCCTGATGGCGGAGAATCGCGGCGAGGACGGGATTCCCCATCGCGTGCCGGTGATCGTCGTCGACATGTCGACGGCTCTCTATGCCTTCCAGGCCGTGAGCGCGGCGCTCTACGCCCGGCGCGACGAGACGAAGGGGCGCTACATCGACGTCAGCCTGATGCAGTCGGCGACGGCGCTGCAGTCGATCCGACTCATGGCGTGCCATCTCGAAGGCGGCACGATGAAGCCGGGCGGCGTGCCCGGGGGCGTGTTCAGGACGGCGGACGGCTGGATGTCGATCCTCGCCCTCAAGGACAGCGACTGGCAGAGCCTGTGCCGCGTGATGGAGGTCCCCGCCCTGGCGCATGAGGAACGCTTCGCCACCCCGGCGGCACGGCTCGCCAACGAAGCGGCGCTCTACGCGATCGTGCGACCGATGATCGAGGCCAAGTCCTCGGCGCACTGGAGCGAGAAGCTCACCGAGGCCAGGCTGATGCACGAGCGGCTGAACAGCTACGCCGACTTCATCAACCAGCCGCACGTCAAGGAAACCGGCCTGATCCACTGGCTGGAACAGGCCGGTGTGCCGACGAAAGTACCGGTCCCCGCCCTGCCCGGCATGCTGCCGCCGGAACCGGGCACGGCGCGCGCCGAGGCGCCGGTGCCCGGCCAGCACAGCCGCGCGATCCTGGAGGAGCACGGCTATTCGGCAAGCGAGATCGATACGCTGGTCGCCGGCGGCACCGTCGCGGCAACGAGGTAGGAACATGCGGAAGAAAGCCGTCGTCGTCGGCGCCCTGGGCGTCATCGGCCGCTACATCGTCGAGCGGCTGGTGGCCGAGGGCGACTGGCAGGTCATAGGACTCTCACGCCGGCCGGAGAAGAACGGGCCGCGCTATCGCCATGTCTCCGTCGACCTGCTCGACCTCGACGACGTGGCCGCGAAGCTCGCGGACCTGCGCGACGTCACGCATGTCTTCTACGCCGCCTTCCAGCCGGGCACCGGCAACGCGGCAGGCTATGCCTCGGTGATCGCGCCCAACCGCGACATGCTGGTGAACTCCGTCACCGCCATCGCCAGGGCGTCGGCCAGGCTGCAGCGCGTCGTGCTGGTCACCGGGACGAAATACTACGGCACGCATCTCGGCCCGCTGAAGACGCCGATGCGCGAGACGGATCCGCGCCACATGCCGCCCGATTTCTACTTCGACCAGATCGACTGGCTGACCGGCTTCCAGCGCGGCAAGCGGTGGAATTGGACCGAGTTGCGCCCCCAGACCCTGTGCGGCTTCGCGCCCGGCACCGCCATGAGCATCATGCCCGCCATCGCCGTCTATGCCGCAATCTCGAAGGAACTCGGACTTCCGCTGCGCTTTCCCGGCAAGCCCGGCGCGTACGGCACGATCTACCAGGTGACGGAATCCTCGCATTTCGCCAGCGCAGCCCTGTGGGCCGCCACCGAGAAGCGCGCGGCCAACCAGGCCTACAACATCACCAACGGCGACTATTTCCGCTGGCGCAACGTCTGGCCCCGCATCGCCCAGGTCTTCGACATGAAGGTGGGCGAACTGCAGACCATCAGCCTGACCCAGCACATGGCCGACAAGGCCGAACTGTGGGCCGCGATGACGAAGAAGTACCGGCTGAAGAAGTTCGACTTCGGCCAGCTCGTGGCCTGGCCCTTCGCCGACTATGTGTTCGGTTCGGACTGGGACGTGATGTCCGATGTCACCAAGAGCCGGCTGCATGGCTTCCACGAGGTGGTCGACAGCGAGACCATGTTCGGGCGCCTGCTGACCCGCTTCCGCAAGGAGAAGATCGTGCCCTAGCGGGCCGTGCAGCGACGGACTACAAGGAAACATGGCCCGGACATTGCTCGGGTCATGATGGCCGCGGGGGCGCCATCGTTCGGGGGAGCAAATTCGCAAAATGAGTGAGTCGTCCAGCCTGCTGCCGCCCGAACCATGGCCTCAGCGCATATCGCGCATCCTCGCCTGGATCGGCGGCGCCATCATCCTCATCGGCTGCAGCGGGCTCATCACCATCGACGTCATCACCCGCTTTCTCTTCAAACGCGGCATGGTCGAGAGCTTCGAAGTGTCAGGCTACGCCCTGGCCGCCTGCATCGGCCTTGGCCTCGGCTTCGCCACCACCTCCAAGACGCATATCCGCGTCGACATTCTGCTCGATGCCTTTCCGCGACCCGTCCGCGTTGCATTCGACCTGCTCGCCGCCCTGTCGCTGGCGCTGCTGGCCGTCGCGCTCGCCTGGTTCTGCTGGGGCACGGTCGCCCAATCCATGGCGATGAATGCAAAATCGGTGTCCACCCTCCAAACCCCGATGGCACTGCCGCAGTCGATCTGGTGGGTCGGCATCTTCTGGTTCGCCTGTGTTGCCGTCCTGCTGCCCGTCCAGGCCGCGTTGCGCCTTCTGGCAGGTGACGGCCCGGGCTTCGATTCCCTGATCGGCAGCCTGCGCGTCGCCGAGGAAATCACCCAGGCCGGGGTGGAACAGGTCCCGCCAGCGAACGGATCGCCGCGATGATCGGCACGGCCTTCACGTTGCTCGTCGTCCTGGTGGGGATCAGCCTGCCGGTCGCGGTGGCGCTCGGCCTGATGGCCTATGTCCTCTCGGAGCGCTACGCCTTCTTTCCGATGACCGGCGCGATCGGCGAGCTCGCCTGGAACTCGTCGAACGACTTCATCCTGATCGCCGCGCCGATGTTCATCATGATGGGCGAACTGATGCACCGGTCGGGCATGAGCGAGCGCCTGTTCGCGGCCCTGACGCCGTGGTTCGCGCGTATTCCCGGCCGCCTCGTCCATACCAACATCGCGGCGAGCGCGATCTTCGCGGCCACCTCGGGCTCCTCCGTGGCCACGGCCGCCACCATCGGCACGGTGGCCATCCCCAACATGGACAAGGGTGGTTACAACCGGCCCCTGTTCCTGGGATCGATCGCCGCCGGCGGGACGCTCGGCATCCTGATCCCGCCGTCGATCAACATGATCATCTATGCCGTGCTGACGGACACGTCGGTGGCCGATCTCTACGCGGCAGGCTTCATCCCCGGTTTCATGCTGGCGGGACTGTTCTCCCTGATGGTGCTGGCGCTCTGCCTGTTCCGTCCGCAATGGGCCGGCCCCAGGCAGGACACGTCGAACCTCTGGCACGACCGCATCTCGGGCCTCAAGAACCTGCTGCCGCCGCTCGGCCTGTTTCTCGTCGTCGTGGGGTCGATCTATGCCGGCATCGCCACGCCGACAGAGGCCGCGGCTCTGGGCCTCATGGCCACGCTGGGCCTGGTCGCGGCCAACGGCCAGCTCACCGTACCGGTCCTGCTGCGGGCCTTCGAGGGCACGGTGCGGACGACCTGCATGGTGATGCTGATCGTGATCGCGGCCTTCTTCCTCAACTTCGTCATGGTTTCGATCGGCCTGGTCAAGGCCATCACCGACACGGTGCTGGCGCTGGGTCTCTCGCCGCTCGGCATGCTGGTCGCCATCGTCGTGTTCTACCTGATCCTGGGCTGCTTCATGGAGACGCTGTCCATGATGATCGCCACCACGCCGGTGGTGGTGCCCGTGATCGTGGCGCTGGGCTACAGCCCGGTCTGGTGGGGCATCGTCTTCGTGATCCTGATGGAGGCCGCGCTGATCACCCCGCCGGTCGGCCTCAACCTCTATGTGGTGCAGGCGGTGCGGCGCACCGGCGCCTTCTCCGACCTCTGCATCGGTGCGCTGCCCTTCGTCGTGATGATGATCGTCATGATCGGCATCCTCATTGCCTTTCCCCAACTGGCGCTGTGGCTGCCAGCCCTTCTCAAGGCCTGACTTCTCAAAGGAGGATTGCATGTCCCTGAAGAATCTCGTCACGGCGGCGGCCCTCGCCGGCTCGTTCGCCATCGGTAGTGCCGTGGCACAAACGCCGCCGGCCCTGCCCTCGACCTCGTTCAACGTCGTGGGCAGCATCGGCGGCCTGTCGATGTACACGAATCGCGAGGTGCCGTTCTGGACGGTGACCGTGCCGAAGGAATCGGGCGGCGCGATCAAGGTGCAGGTCAAGCCCTTCACCGAACTGGGCTTCAAGGGCGCCGAGATATTTCGTCTCGTCTCCAGCGGCACGCTGCAGTTCGCCACCACCGTGCTGAACTACAATTCCGGCGAAGTGCCGATGAACGAAGCCGCCGACCTGGTGGGCCTCGTCGGTTCCGTCGAGGAACTCGAGAAGGTCATCGAGGCGATCCGTCCGGCCTATGCCAAGTTCCTCGAGGAGAAGCACGGCATCAAGCTGCTGGGCTTCGGTACCTACCAGGCGCAGGTCCTCTACTGCCGCGATGCCTTCGTCACGATCGCCGACCTGAAGGGCCGCAAGATCCGCGCCTCGGGCGCCTCGCAGCAGGCGTTCGTCACCCATATCGGCGCCTCGCCGCTCAACATCGCCTTCGCCGAGGTCCAGCCGGCCCTCGCCAGCGGCGTGGTCGATTGCGCCATCACCGGCGCGCTCTCGGGTTACAAGTCGAAGTGGCACGAGGCCGCGAAATTCATTTCGCCCATGCCAGTCAATTTCGGCGTCGCCGCCCAGCTCGCGAATCTGAAGTGGTGGAATACACTCGACCCCAAGGTTCAGGCCTTCCTGCAGACCGAGCTGAACAAGCTCGAAAAGTCGATCTTCGAGCAGGCGCGCACCGAGACGCAGACCGGCCTCAACTGCAACACCGGCACCGGCCCCTGCAGCGAGGGCGCACCCGCCACCATGAAGCTGGTGCCCGTCACGCCCGCCGACGAGGCCCTGCGCAAGGACGCGCTCACCAAGGCGATCCTGCCGTCCTTCGCCAAGCGCTGCGGCCCGGACTGCGTCAAGACCTGGAACGATACGGTCGGGAAGACGCTGAACGTCACGCTCGCGCCGTAACGGGCGGCCCATGATCACCCTGCTCGATCCTGCGAGCTATCTCCGCACGCCGTGGAAGAACGGCGGCGGCACGACCGTCGACATCGCCTTCTCGGGCGATGTCTGGCGGTTCGGCCGCACCCCGATCGTGCAGCCCGGGCCCTTCTCCGACTATACGGGGTACGATCGCGTCCAGGTCCTCGTCTCCGGCAGCGGGTTGGTGCTGCAGACGCCGCAGGGCGAGATCGACGTGCGCCAGCCCTTCCGGCCCGTGCGCTTCACGGGCGAGACCCCGATCGTGAGCCGGCTGGAGGCCGGGCCGGTGGAAGTCGTCAACCTCATCGGCGCCCGCGCCCGGGTGAAGGTCGACATCGCCGTCCTCGACGAGGACCGCACGCTCGTCCTGCAGCCCGGCACGCACATTGCCTACAGCCCCCACGGTGATGCGACGGTGGCGGTGCAAGGCGAGGAGCGCAAACTGGCTTCGGATTATGCGCTGCGCCTGGACGTCACCGGGCCGACACGGCTGAGCGGCATCGTCGGCTGCCTGCTGGTCGGCAGCGTCACCCCGGCATAGGAGACGGTTCGATGCGGATTGCGGTTGTCGGCGCCGGCGGCGTCGGAGGCGGCTATGGGGCGGCGCTGGCGCACGCCGGCGCCGACGTCACCTTCATCGCGCGCGGGGCCCATCTTGCGGCGATGAAGAAGGACGGGCTGCGGATCGAGAGTGTCCGTGGCAACACCCATCTGCAGCCGACGACAGCCACGGAGAATCCGGCCGAGGTCGGCCCGGTCGACTATGTGCTGTTCTGCGTGAAGCTATGGGACGTCGAGAGCGCCGGCGAGGCGATCAAGCCGATGGTCGGACCCGACACCGCCGTCATCACCCTCCAGAACGGCGTCGATGCCCACGAACGATTGATCCCGATCCTCGGCGCCCGCGCCGTCATGCCGGGCGTCGCCAATATCAGCGCCACGATCGCGGAGCCGGGGTTGATCCGCCAGACCGGCACGGTGATGCGCATGGTATTCGGCGAGCCGGACGGCAGCCGCAGCCCGCGCGCGGTCGCCTTCCAGGAGATGTGCAAGAAGGCTGGCATCGAGGGCGTCCTGAGCGAAGCCATCATGACCGACCTCTGGATCAAGTTCGTCCTGCTGGCCTCCAACGCCGGCGTCATGGCGCTCACCCGCCTGCCGGTCGGCAAGCTGCGCGACGATGCCGACATCAATACGATGTTCGGCGCCGCTTACGAGGAAGTGGCCGCGGTCGGCCGCGCCCTGGGCGTCACCCTGCCCGCCGACATCGTCGAACGGACCTTCAACTTCAACCGCA
Source organism: Reyranella sp. (assembly GCF_004297265.1). Lineage (GTDB taxonomy): Bacteria > Pseudomonadota > Alphaproteobacteria > Reyranellales > Reyranellaceae > Reyranella. The sequence goes on along the minus strand of NZ_SCUT01000007.1, from coordinate 103,685 downwards.
ATGCCCCGCCGCACCTGATGGCGTCGATGGCGGTCGACCTGCTGCGCGGCAACCGGATCGAGTTGCCCTGGCTGTCGGGCAAGGTCGTCGAACTGGGCCGGAAGCACAATGTCCCGACACCGACACACGCGCTGATGTATGCTGCATTGAAGCCCTACATCATGGGCACGCCAGACTGAGGAAACCATGCGCGTCCTGCTCGTCCTACTTTTCGCCCTTGTCGCAGGAAGCGCCTCGGCCGACGACCTCAAGCTGCTGACCGCCGGCGCCTATAAGCCGGCGGCCATCGAGATCGTCGCCGACTTCGAGAAGAAGACCGGGCACAAGGTGACGATCGAAAGCGGCACGACCGGGGCCCTGCAGAAGCGCGTCGCCGCCGGCGAGTATTTCGACGTGGTGGTCATCCCGCCGATCCCGATGGCGCAGTTCCTGGGAAACCGCATCGACGAGAGCAGCGCCAAGGAACTGGCCCGCGCCGGCGTCGGCATGGCCATCAAGCAGGGTGCGCCGGTGCCCGACATTTCCGAGCCCGACGGCTTCAAGAAGGCGCTGCTGGCGGCGCGCGCCATCGCCTACATCGATCCGGCCTCGGGCGGGTCGAGCGGCATCTACGTCGCCCAGCTCTTCCAGCAGATGGGGATCGCCGATCAGCTCAAGTCCAGGAGCGTGCTGGTCCAGGGCGGACTGGCTGCCGAGCAGATCGTCAATGGCAAGGCCGACGTCGCCCTGCAGCAGAGCAGCGAGCTGATGGGCGTGCCGGGGGTGCAGTTCGTCGGCCCGATCCCGCTGATGCTGCAGAACTACACGATCTATTCCGGCGGCGTGTCCGTGGCCTCCCGCAACCGCGCCGCGGCGGACACGCTCCTGCTGGCGCTGGCCAATCCCGAAAACGGCAAGCTCCTGAAGTCGAAGGGGCTGGATAGTCCGTAGGGCGGGATGAGACGAACGGTCCCTCACTTCGTTCGGAATGACTATTTTTCCGGATTGGCGCAGTGCGCCGCGGATGAAAACAGTGTCATCCCGAACGTAGTGAGGGACCTTTGAGTCAGCGGCTCACTTGATCTCCTTGAGCGCCTCCTCCCACGCGCCGATCGTGTGATCGATGTCGGCCTGGGTGTGCGCCACGCTGACATAATACTTGCTGTCGCCCTTCATGATGCCGCGGGCGCGCAGGGCCTGGTTGAAGCGCTTCAAGATCGCGGTGTCGGCCTTCAACGTGTCGCGATAGTCCTTGATCGGCTGGTCGGTGAAGATGATGTCGAACAGCGGCGGCTCGCCGATCACCTGCGCCTTGAAGCCGTGCTTCTTCAGCAGTTCCGACAGCGTGTCCATCAGCCTGCGGCCGTTGGCGAAGACGCCCTCGTAGGTGCCCGGGCGCTTCAGCACCTCGAGCGTGGCGAGGCCGGCGACGGCGGCCACCGGATTGCCCGATAGGGTGCCCACCTGGAAGATGAAATCCTCGTCGGTCATCGCCAGGCGATCGAAGTGCTTCATGATGTCGGCGCGGCCGGCGATGGCCGCCAGCGCGAAACCGCCGCCCACGATCTTGCCCAGGGTGCAGAGATCGGGCGTGACGCCGTAATATTCCTGGGCGCCGCCATAGGCGAAGCGGAAACCGGTCACGACCTCGTCGAAGATCAGCGGGATGCCGTGCTCGGCCGTCACCTCCCGCAGCGCCTGCAGGAAGCCGGGCTTCGGCGGGATCAGGCGCTGGAACGGCTCGACGATGACGCCGGCCAGCTCGTCCTTCTGCTCCTCGATCAGGCTCCGCACCATGTCGATGTCGTTGAAGGCCGCGACCACCATCTCGTCGGCCACCGACTTCGGGATGCCGGCCGAATCGAGTGTGCCGCGTGGGAAATTGCCGGGGTTCTTGGGCGCCAGGGACACCAGCGCATAGTCGCTCATGCCGTGATAGCCGCCCTCGAACTTCAGGATCTTGTCGCGCTTGCGGAAAGCGCGCGCGGCGCGCATCGCATAGAGATCGGCCTCGGTGCCGGAGCAGACGAAGCGCACCTGCTCGGCGCAGGGAACCGCGTCGACGATCGCTTCGGCGAGCGCGATGCCGTGACGGTTGTTGCCGAAGAAGGTCGTGCCGAGCGGCACTTGCGCCTGCACCGCCGCCGTGACCTCCGGATGGGCATGGCCGATGAACATCGGGCCGGAGCCCAGCAGGAAGTCGACATATTCTTTGCCGGCCTCGTCGTAGATCCGGCCGCCCTTGCCCTCCTTGAGGATCACCTCGGCCGGCATGTTGCCGAAGCTGCCGCCCGGCAGGACGCGGCGCGCCTGTTCGACGAGCTGGTTGGTGGGATCGACGGGTGTCTGGACGTTCATGGGATACCCTTACGCTATTCGATGGGGACAAAGATGGAGTGACGGAGCTGGCCGTTGATCGCCTTCGAGAAGTGGCCCTTGCCGTGCGTGTCCTCGACCAATATCACCTCGCCGGCGCCGATGATGCGCGTCTCGCCGTCGCTGGCCTGGATGGAAACACCGGCGTCGAGGTTGATGATGTACTGCCGGCGCGGCGCCGGATGCCATTCGTAATCGTAGGTGCCGGGCGTCTCGCGAAAAATGATGCCGGTCGCCGGCAGCGTCGCCGAGGTCTTGCCGCCGCGCCCTTCGTTCTTCCATTCGATCTCGATGTCGCGGAAGTGGGTCTCGCCGTCGGCGTCGACATACAGGTTATGGATACGCATGAATTTTTCTCTCCCTTGCCCTCTTCGCCGGGCAGCTTAGAACGAAAGCATGCTGAAGAAACCCGTTGAAGCCGTGCTTTTCGACATGGACGGTCTGCTGATCGACACCGAAGCCGTCTACATCGATGCGCTGCAGGACGCAGCGCGCGATCTCGAAATCGAGATGACCCTGGCGTTCTGTCATTCGATGATCGGCGTCTCGGCCCGCGAATGCGACGTCATGATCCAGAATTTCTATGGGCCCGACTTCCGCATCGATCATTTCCGCGAGCGCTTCTCCGGCCATGCCAGGCGGCGGCTGGAGAGCCATCTGCCGGTCAAGTCCGGCGTCGTCGAGATGCTCGACTTCCTGGCGGCCCGCGGCCTGCGCCTCGCCGTCGCCACCGGCTCGGGGCGCCTCACCGCGGAGCGTCACCTCGGGCGCGCCGGTCTCATCGATCGCTTCGCCGCGGTGGCAACGCGCGACGACGTCCAGAACGCCAAGCCCGCACCCGACGTCTATCTCGAAGCCGCCCGCCGCCTCGGCGTGACGCCGGAGCGCTGCATCGCCTTCGAGGATTCCAATGTCGGCCTCACCGCCGCCCATGCCGCCGGCACGATGGCCTTCATGGTGCCGGACATCCTGCCGCCGCTGCCCGAAGTCCGCGCCAAGTGCCTGCGTGTGTTCGAAGACCTGCACGCGGCGCGGCTGATGCTCGAAGAGTCGCTTTAATTCACAGCGACTGATCCACTGGCCCGCTGGGCGCGTAGAGGAGCGTCAACAGCGGAGTTGCCCGTGCGCTTGCTACGTTTTCTCGTCTCCTGCCTCGCAGTCGTCACGGTGCAAGCTGGAACGGCCCATGCCCAGCCCACGAGTATCGGCAGCGAGCCTGCGGGCCCGCCGCCGAAGGATTGGACCTTCGACATCGGGCCGGGCGTGGTGATCGCCCCGTGGTTCGAAGGCAGTGCGAACTATCGCGTGCTGCCGATTCCGAATCTCGACCTGCGCTACCAGCGCGACAAGGTCTTCATCTCGGCGCGCGACGGCATCGGCGCCACGCTGCTGGACGTGTCCGGCTTCAAGGCCGGCCCGATCTTCCGCTATCGCTTTCCGCGCAACCAGGGCGATGGCGGCTATCTCTACGGCACGGGCAACGTCCCCTTCACGATCGAGGGCGGCGCCTTCCTGCGCTACGACCAGCCCTTCTTCGCCGCCAAGGTCGAATTGCGGCGCGGCATCGGCGGGAGCAACGGCCTGATCTTCGACGCACTGGTCGACGGCAAGCTGCGGCTCAGCGACAGCGTGTTCCTGTCCGGCGGACCGCGGCTCTCGGTGACCGATGGCACCTTCAACCAGGCCTATTTCGGCATCACCGCGTTGCAGTCGATCAACTCGGGGTACGCGCAATACTATCCCGGTGCCGGGCTTCGCAGCGTCGGCGTCGGGGCGAGCGCGTTGTGGCGCATCCACGATCAGCTGAGCTTCGTCGCCTTCGGCAGCTACAACTACCTGGCCGACACGGTCGCCAACTCGCCGATCGTCACGGGGCCCGGCGGATCCCGGAACCAGTTCGTCGCCGGCGCCGCGCTTACCTGGCGCTTCTCCTGGTAGCGCGCCTGCCGGGCTAGAATCTCTCCACCCAGGGCCGCACCTCGACCTCCCAGCTCCAGGCGCTGCGGTGCTGGTTCAGCACGTGCCAGTAGGTCTCGGCGATGGCGTCGGGATCGAGCAGGCTGTCGGGCTTGTCGTCGGGCACCGGCCGCGCGGCGCTGCGGATGCCGCCGTCGATCACGAAGTGGGCGACGTGGATGCCCTTGGGCGAAAGCTCGCGCGCCATGGATTGCGCGAGGCCGCGCAGCGCGAACTTGCCCATGGCGAAGGTTGCCGAGAGCGCGAAGCCCTTCACGCCCGCGGTAGCACCCGACAGGAGAACGGCGCCCTCGCCCTTGGGCAGCATGCGCTTAACCGCCTGCTGGGAGACCAGGAAGGCGCCGAAGGCACTGATCTCGATGGCCCGCTTCACGTCGTCGGGCGCCAGGTCGACCAGCGCGCCGCGCACGCGGCTGCTGGCGTTGTAGACCACGACATCGGGGGTACGACCGGCCGCGTCCAGCGCCTCGAACAGGGCCGAAACATCCATGGGCTCGGCGGCGTTGCAGGCGTGAATGGAGGCGCCTGTCTCCTTCGCAAGTGCAGCAAGCTTGTCGGTCTGCCGGGCCGCCAGGGCGACCGATAGGCCGTTCTTCGCAAACAGGCGGGCCAGCGAGGCGCTGAGACCGGGACCGGTCCCGACGATCAGGGCAGAGCGGTATTTCGGCATGTGCAGGGGTCCTCTCGTTGCCGGGGATTCCCGGCAGGTATAGGCTTCCCGTCAATAGGGAAGGAAATAAAGCCATGGACCAGGTCCAACCGACCGGCCGCATCGACGTCATCTCCGACGTGATCTGCCCCTGGTGCTACATCGGCAAGCGCCAGCTCGAACGCGCGCTCGATCTCCTCGCCACTCAGCATTGCCGGGTCGCCGTCGCCTGGCACCCTTTCCAGCTCAATCCCGATATGCCCACCGAGGGTGTCGAGCGTACGAGCTACCGCATCGCCAAGTTCGGCAGCCTCGAACGGTCCAGACAGATGGACCAGCGCATCACCGAGACCGCCGCCACGGTCGGGCTCGAATTCCATCTCGACCGGATCACACGCACGCCCAATACCGTAAACGCCCATCGCCTGATCCGCTTCGCCGGCCCGCGCGGCGTGCAGGACGTGGTCGTCGAGGAACTGTTCGAGAGCTATTTCTGCAAGGGCGCCGACATCGGCGATTCGAAGATTCTCGCCGACATAGCGGCCGAAGCCGGGCTCGACCGCGCCGAGGTGCTTGCCATGCTGGCCAGCGACGAAGGCCGCCGCGAAGTGCTGGCCGGCGACCAGATGGCACGCAACGCGGGCATCCAGGGCGTGCCAAGCTTCGCGCTGCAGGGCCACGTGCTGTTCTCCGGTGCGGTGCCCGCCGAGGAGATGGCGCAGACCTTCCGTCGCGCCTGGGAAATCCTGAAGAACCGCGCGGCTTAGGACAGAAGCTTCATCGTCATTTCCCGCGGATGCTCATCGTCGGCGCAGAGACGGGCCCGCTTACCGTCATCACATAGTCGGTCGCACCGTTCGAACCCGCATCGAGCGCGATGGTGGTCTCTGTCGTCGCCGCGGTCAGGCTGGTGCGGCTGTTGATTCGCGCCGTCGCGTTCGGACCCTTCAACGCGTGGTTCTGCAGGTTGATCTCGCCATTGGACAGGGTGATGTCGCCTTCGATGGTGCTCTGCGCGTTGATGAAGCCCGAGATGACCGCCGAGTTGAAGCCCATCTCGGTACTGAAGAGGCTGCCGATGCCGGTCGCGAAGGAGGCGAAGCCCAGCGACCCGCCGGCGACGGAGGGATAGACGACGCCCGAGAGATGGCCCTGGCCCGTCAGGGAATCGCGGATCTGCCCGGGCGAATTCCCGTGCCCCTGCAGCGCGATCCTCATGACGTTGATCTTGCCGTCGACCGCCACCTTCAGGTGCTCGTTGCCGAAGACGTTCTGACCGGCGGCACCGCGAAGCATCTCGCCGACATAGATGCCCTGCAGCGTGCCCGCGACGTCGACCGTCATCGTGTCCTTCGAGGCGTCGACCGTGCCCGCGAAGTCGACGGCGCCGCTGTAGAATTGGCCGGTGAGCTTGGAAACCTTGAAGATGCCATTGCGCAAGGTTGCGTTCATGTCCGCATAGGTGACCTTGAGTGCCCCGACCTCGATGGCGCTGGTCTCCAGGTTGAGCGTGGCGTCGAAGGCGCGCAGGCCCGAGAGGTCGATTTGCTTGTCCGTCGCGGCGCGCTGCCCCTTCGAGGGCAGCGGCACCGCTTCGGCGTTTGCGCCGGCCGGAGCGGCCGGCAACGCCGGCGTGGGCACCGCAGCGGGGGGCCCATCGGTGACGCCCAGCCAGTCGTCGAGGTCGAGCGTGCCGGGGATGCGCAGGTTGGCCGCGAAGCTGGGCCTCGCCCCCAGGGTGGCGTCGATACGCCCCGACATCTGCGTGCCGATCGCCGTCAGGTTACCCTCAAACGAAGCCCGCTGGTCATTGCCCTTGAAGGCGCCCTCGGCGGCCAGCCCGCCCAGCCCTGTCTGCGGCTTCCCGGTGGCCACCGACACCAGCCCGCTCGCATCCTGTGCCTGCACGCTGAAATTCGAGAGGTCGAAGGCGAACTTGTCGCCCAGCACCAGCGAACCGGTGGCTCGGGCGGTCGCGCCAGCCGCGGTGACCGATGCGTTGCGCAGGGTCAGCGCCTCCGTCGTGCCGGCGACGCTGCCGCCTGCCGTCGAGGCGCCGAGCTTGCCGTTCAGGAACTTCGGCATGCCGGCATAGACCAGCAGCTTGTCGGTATCGGGCATTGTGGCATTGAAGGTGAAGTCGAATCGCGGCGCGGTGCCGAAGTCGGCGACTTGCCCCTTGAGGTCGAACTTTGCACCGAGGAGCTCCGCCACCTTGAGTGCGTTCACCTTCAAGAGATTGCCCTGCACGGAGAGGTCCGCGTCGACGCCGTTCAGCGTCCCCCCGCGGAACACGAGCTTCGCGACCTTGGCCTTGAGTCCGAGTATGGGCAGGGTCTTGTCGGGCGTTGCGGGAGCGGCGGTCGGTGCAGGCGCCGGTGCCACCGATGTGGCAGGCTCCGCGACGACCGAAGGCTCGCGAGGCTGCGGCAGGTAGGCATCCAGGTCGAAACTGTCGAGTTGCACCGAGGTCGCCAGCGTGAGCGGCCGGCCGAAGGTGATGCTGCCGCTGCCGGTCGCGCGCTGGCCGTCCAGGTCCATCGCGAGATCTGATATCTGCAGGCTGTTGGGCGTCGAGGCGACCTTGCCCTCGATCGCCAGCGTCTGGAGTTTGCCGGCCGGCACGCCCGACGTGTCGATCTCCAGCCAGGCCAGCGTCTCGCGCAAACGCGGACCGGCCAGGCTGAATTGCCCGGCGGATTGTATGGGAGGGGCGGCAGCCTGTTTGGGCGCCGGCGCAGCCGGAGCCACGGCCGCGGCGTTCGCCTTCAGAACCATGTCGCCCGGCAAGGTGGCGCTGAGGCGCGGCACGGCGATGATGCCGTTGCGGATCTCCACGGCAAGCCCGACGTCGCGCGCCAAACCCTTGCGATAGGCGACTTCCTTTGCATCGACCGACAGCAGGACGGTGAACCCGGGCGGGAACGGCGACAGTGAGTCGGAAGAGGGTGCGGCGCTTGCCTTGGCCGGGGCGGCAGGCGCGGCGGCCGGGGCGGCAGGCGCGGCGGCTGGGGCGACAGGCGGTGGCGTGGACGGAGCTGCGACGGGCTTCGGCCGGAAGGCGCCGGGGTTGGACAGCAGCGCGAGCCATTTCTCGGCATCGACCCTCGGCAGGGACAGGTGGCTCTCGAGTGACGGGTTGGCGCCGGGGACCAAAGTGACGCTGCCCGACACGCTCTCACTGCCGATCGACATCCGGAAGTCGGTGAGCGCCAGCTTCTCGGCCGAGAGGTCGATATCGCCGTCGAAAGCGAACGGGCCGATCGCCGCGGTGTCGAAGGCGGGCGCTTCCTGGCCGCCCGCCCGCACCAGGCTGGCGATGAAATCGGTCAGGCCGCCGGTGGCGAGAGAGACCTTGCCCTTGATGTCGGCATCCGGCGCGATGCGGCTGACATGGCCGTCGAAGTTCAACGTGCCGCTCTGTACCTTGAGCTTGAAGGACATATCACTGCCCTTTTCCATCGGCGCGCCGACCTTCGCCATCAGCGACAGCGGGACGCCGTTGACGGTCGCGGTGGCGTCGAAGTCGAACGGCCCCTGCAAGGAGCCGACGGACGCCAGGGCCTCCAGATTCTCCGCCCTCAGCGTCTGGCCCGTCTTCGGATTTGTGTAGCTGAGGGTCCCTTCACGGATCTTGACGGTGCCGATAGCGAGATGGAGGCCGCTGCTCGGCGCCCCGGCTGGCTGGGCGGCGCCGGCACCGGGATGGAACTCCCAGTTGGGCCGCCCTTCGGCGTCGCTCTCGAGGACGAGGGTCGGCCTGAACAGCGTGAGCCGTTCGATCTCGATACGCCCCTGCAGCAACGCCCAGAAGGACGGCCTCACGCCGACCCAGCGGACATCCACCATCTGGGCGCCCTTGGCACCCACGGCATTGGCGAAATGGACCTGCCGGGCGCTGATGCGCAGCGTCGGGAACACCGTGAGCTTCAGCGGGCCCTCGATCACGAGTTCGCGGCCGGTCGCCTCCTTCACCGCCGCGATCATGGCAGGCTTGTACTGGTCGATGTTCAGCAGCGAGGGCGCCGCCAGGCCGGCAACCGCAACGAGCGCGGAAAACGCCACGACGGCTACGCCGCTCCGGATCCAGGTTCGCTTCTGCATGGCCATCTACTCGTGAACGCCTCGTGCCCGTGAACGCCGCAAGGTGTTGCAGGATGCCTCCGTAGTCTATTGGAGGTCCCGCTCTGGGGCTATTCCAAGGCGGCGCGCCGCCTGAGATGCCTCTGCACGGCCTCGTCGAGCGCCGACAGGAAGCGCGACCGGTCGCGCGGCGCCATTGGCCTGGGCCCGCCCGTGATCTCGCCCATCGCCCGAAGGTTGGACATCAGTTCCCGGTTCGCCATCGCCATGCCGATCGAGGAGCTGGTGAAGGGCACGCCGTTCGAGCCGATGACCGAAGCACCCTTCCTGAGGCTGCGATCGGCGAGCGGGATATCGGCGGTGACGACGATGTCGTCCGGCCCCGCCCGCTCGACGATCCAGTCGTCGGCCGCGTCGAAGCCGTCACTCACGACGACGCGCTCGATCCGCGGATCGCGCGGCACGTTGATGTAGGCATTGGCCACGACGAAGACCTTCAGTCGGTAGCGCTCCGCCACGCGATAGATCTCGGCCTTCACCGGGCAGGCATCGGCGTCGATGTAGATGTCGATTCCAGCCTCCTCACGCTGTTCCCACCGAGCTCAGCTCAGGACGGCGACTTTCTTGCGCTCGATCAGGGCGAAATCGATGGCCGCTCCCAGGCCGGGCCCGTTCGGCACATGCACCATGCCGTCGCGTCCGACGACGATGTCCTTTTCGAGACCGTACTTCTGGGCGCCGTCGGGCAGCAGCACCTCGAAGAACTCGGTGTTGCGGATCGCGGCGATGACATGGAGGTTCGCGACGTTGTTCAGCGAGTTGCCGCCGTGATGGACCTCGTAGTTCATGCGGAAGGCCTCGGCGAGATGAGCCGTCTTCACCAGGGTGGTGATGCCGCCCTTCACCGCCACGTCGCCGCGCAGATAATCGGTGGCCTGCTGCAGGATCCATGGCTGGTACGAATCGAGGCCGGTCTGCGGATATTCGGTGGCCATGATCGGGATCGAGAGATGCTGCTTCAGCTTGGTGTAGTTGTAGATGTCCTGGTCGGCGAGCGGATCCTCGTACCAGTAGAAGCCCATCTCCTCGACGGCGCGGCCGACGCGGATGGCGGCCGGATAGTCGTAGCTCCAGGTCGAATCGAGCATGATCGTGTAGTCGCCGACGGCGCGGCGCACCGCCTCGCAGACCTTGATGTCCTCCTTCCAGCGCGTCGGCGGATGGATCTTGTAGGCGGCCCAGCCATACTCCTTGAACCGCATCGCCTCCTCGGCGTACTCGGCGGGCGAGGCCAGCACGGCGGAGCTCGCGTAGGCCGGCACGGATTCGCGATAGGTCCCGAGCAGGCGATGGATCGGCTGGCCCACGGCCTTGCCGACCAGATCCCACAACGCCACGTCGACCGCGCCGATGGCGCGCACGCCGGCCGAGCGCTGGCGCTTCCAGATCTCCTGGTTGACGTGCTCGCGCTGGAACGGATCCTTGCCGATCAGCACCGGCTTGATGTGGCTGATCAGCCCCTGCCCGTCCGTCGTCGCCGGATTCATCGCCGAGCCCAGGAAGGCGTGGCCCTCCAATCCCTGATCAGTAATGACACGCAGCAATCCCAGCGCGCTCTTGCCCGAGAAGCGGCCGGTATGGGCGCCGTAGGTCGTGGGCGGGATGTCGTCCCAGGCGAACAGGGTCAGCGTGACGTCGGTGATCTTCATTGCTTTGTCTCCCAGACCCGCCGCTCCGGGCCCAGCGGGTCGATGTCGAGGTGGCAGACCGTGTCGAATATCATCGTGGCCCGCAGGTGCGGCGAATAAGTAGGCCACACCGGCAGGCCGGGATGGTTCGGATCGCCGCGCTTCGCGAAGGCGATCCAGGTCCGGCTCATGGTCTCGCCCAGCGCAAGACGCCCGGGATCGTCGCCGGTCAGCTCTGCCGTATCGAGATTGGAGAAGACGAAGGGGATCTCGAGCGTATGGCAGGAGCGCAGCCTGCCGCCCAGCACCGGCGTCTCCCAGGCGAAGAGATAGACGAACACCGGTGCAGCCTTCTGCGCCAGCTTGCGCTCCGCGATCAGGAGCGACGGCGCGCGGATGCCCTGGTCGGAGACGATGGCGATCGCGATCTCATCGGGCCGGAGCCTCGGCTGCGCCTTGCGATAGACCGCCACGATGTCCGCCGCCCGCGCGCCGAGATAGGGCCTGAGCGACTCGGGCAGGCTCTCGAAGGTGGCATCGGCGACCCACGGCATGTGGCCCAGGAACAGGGTCATCTCGTCCTTGTTGCTGCCGATCATCAGCGGCACGTTGATCGAGGGCAGCGGCGCATCGGGCGCGAAAGGCCCGCCCGGGAACAGCGCGCCGTCGATCACCGGGTTGAAACCGAGCCGTCGCCGGTCGGCGAAGGCCGCGCGACTGACGCCCGCCAGCACCTTGACCTGCGCTTCGAGGAGCTTCGCCGCCGGCAGCTCGCGAAGCTTGCCGGCATCGGCCGCATCCAGCCCCAGATGGTCCAGCACCTGGCGCGCCGTCCGGGTGCCGTCCTCGCGATTGGCCATCTGCACGGCCGGTCCGCTCTGGATGATGGCCTTGTGGAACAAGCCCCTGGCCGGCGGCATGGCCATCAGCACGCTCACCTTCGCGCCGCCGCCGGATTCGCCGAAGATGGTGACGTTGTTCGGATCGCCGCCGAAGCGGGCGATATTGTCGCGTACCCACTGGAGCGCGGCGATGATGTCGAGCATGCCCGCGAGGCCCGCATGCTCGAAGCCTTCGGCTGTGTCCTCCAGATGAAGATAGCCGAGCACGCCGAGTCGGTGATTGAACGAGACGACCACGACATCGTCGAGCCGGCAGAGATTGGCACCGTCGGACCAGGGCGAGGAACCCGACCCGGTGATGAAGGCGCCGCCATGGCACCAGAACAGGACAGGCCGGTGCGCCCCTTCGCGTCCGGAGGTCCAGACGTTGAGATAGAGACAGTCCTCGTCGAGCTTCTGCTTTCCGGCGAGCGTGAAGATTCGCAGCAGGTCGTCGGGCAGGGCGAAGACGTTCTGGCTCTGCACGGCCATGTTGCCGTACTCGAGCGCGTCACGAACACCGGCCCAGGGCTCGGGCTTGCGCGGCGGCCGGAAGCGCAGCTCGCCGAGCGGCGGCTCGGCATACGGAATCCCCTTGAAGATCTCTACGCCGCGATCGCGGATGCCACGGATCTGCCCGGCAGTGGTCTCGACGACGATTTCTGCTGTCATGAGTGCCAGTCTAGCGCGAACGGACGGGCCGGCGCTGTGACTGGACCGCATCAATTTCGCCTAGCTGCACCGCAACGCGGCTCGTGAACTGGCAGGACATGCTCATCAACCTACCATCCGATGCCGGTTAGCCATAGACTGCCGGCATGAACGACAAGGTCCGAGCCCAACTTGCCCCCACCGGCGTCCTGCGCGCCGGCATCAATCTCTCCAATTTCCTGCTGGTCACGGGCCGCAGCGACAGCGGCGACCCGACCGGGGTCGCCCCCGACATGGCGCGCGAGATCGCGGCCGCCCTGGGCGTGCCCGTGAAGTACGTGACTTTCAAGTCTCCCGGCGAGCTCGGCGACCAGGTCGGCAAGGACGTATGGGACATCGGCCTGATCGGCGCCGAGCCGCAACGCGCCGAGAAGATCCAGTTCACCGCCGCCTATGTCGAGATCGAGGCGACCTACATGGTGCCCGAAGGCTCTCCCATCAAATCGATCGCCGATGTCGACAGGAAGGGCGTGCGCATCGCCGTCTCCGCCCGCTCCGCCTACGATCTCTGGCTGGTGAACAACATCCGGAACGCCACGCTGGTGCAGGTGAGCGGCCTCGACGCCGCCTATGAGAAGTTCATGTCCGACAAGCTCGAGGTGCTGGCAGGCCTCCGCCCCGGCCTCCTCAAGGATGTCGAGAAGGCGCCGGGCCTGAAGATCCTCGACGGCAAGTTCACCGCGGTCCAGCAAGCCGTCGGCACGGCCAAGCCCAATGTCGAGGGTGCGGCGTTCCTTGCCGACTTCGTCGAGAAAGCCAAGAAGTCCGGCCTGGTCCAGGGCTTCATCGACCGTCACAAGGTCAAGGGTCTCTCCGTCGCGCCGCCCGCCTGACCGTACATGGAACTGAACGTCAAGACGCTCTACCTGATCGGCGGCATCGTCACAGTCGCCAGCGCGGGCGCGGCGCTCCTGACCTGGTACCACCATCGCAATGCGCCGGGCCTTCGTGCCTGGGCAGCAGCCCTGCTGCTGACCGTCCTCGGCGCGCTCATCCTGCGCGTCCGCATCGCCCAGGCCGATCTGGCCCCCGTCCTGGCTGCCGACATGATGATCGTCGCGGGTTTTGCCGCGATGTGGTTGAGCCTGCGTTTCGCCAATCAGGGCCGCACTGACCTGGTCCGGCTGATTGCCATCGCTGTCGGCATCAGCGCAGCCTTCCTCGCTTTGTTCGTCGTCCTGAGAGCCCTCGGTGTGGGACGACAGGCGGCTTCGATCCCCTTCTCCCTGCTCCTCGGTTTGCTGGGACTGGCCTCCGCCTGGGAGATCAGGCGGGGCCGCCACAAGGACGATCTGCACAGCCGGCTGCCGGCGGCCCTCGCCTTCGCAGGTCTCGGGATCGCCCGCGTCGTCCGCGCCGGAGTCCTGGGCTGCGAGGTGGTCCACATCCTGCCGCCGGGCGCTGCAGCGGCGACGCATCCCTACACGCTCTACGCCACGATCGTGTTCACCGTGGTGGTGACCTACGGGCTCGTGATGATGGCCAACGAACAGGCGGGGCGCCGCGAGGCGATGCAGTTCGCCGGGCAGTGACAGCTAGAGTTCGCTGCCGACGAACTGCCTGAACTCGGCCGTCTTCGGATCGGCGAACAATTCGGCCGTCGGTCCGATCTCCCAGACCTTGCCGTGGTACATGAACACGACGAGGTCGGCCACGCGTCGGGCAAACCCCATCTCGTGCGTGACGGTGATCATCGTCATGCCGCGCCGGGCCAGGTCCTCCATCACGGCCAGCACCTCGGCGGTGAGTTCTGGATCGAGCGCCGAGGTGACCTCGTCGAACAGCATGACCTGCGGCTTCAGCGCCAGCGACCGCGCGATGGCGACGCGCTGCTGCTGGCCACCCGAAAGCTGCTCGGGATAGGAGAGCCGCTTGTCGGTGAGACCGACCAGGCCCAGGACCTCGGCGGCGACCTTCCTGGCCTCCTCCTTCGGTTGCTTCTTCACCAGGGTGAGCGCCAGGGTGATGTTCCGTTCGACCGTGAGATGCGGGAAGAGATTGTAGCTCTGGAACACCATGCCGACGTCGCGCCGCAACTGGGCGCGCGCCTCGCTGCCCGGCCGGCCGACCGCATGGCCACAGACTTCGATCGTGCCGCCCTGGATCGTTTCCAGTCCGGCAATGCAGCGCAGCAGCGTGCTCTTGCCCGACCCGCTGCGACCGACGATCGCCACGGTCTGCCCCCGCGCCACGTCGAAGCCGACGCCGTCGAGCACGCGCAGCGGCCCGAATTCCTTCACGACGTCCTTGATCCGGATCACGGTGTCACCCTCTACCGGCATGGACCTTCCTCTCGAGATGGCGGCTCGCCAGCGACAGCGGATAGCAGATGGCGAAATAGATCGCGCCGACGATGGCGAAGATCGCGAACGGCTCGAAGGTCGAGTTGTTGACGATCTGCCCGGCGCGCGCCAGTTCGACGAAGCCGATCACCGAAGCGAGCGATGTGTTCTTCACGATCTGCACCATGAAGCCCACGGTGGGCGGCGTGGCGATGCGCACGGCCTGGGGCAGGATCACGTAGGCATATTGCTGGAACGGGTTCAGCCCCAGGCAGTCCGACGCCTCCCACTGGGTCTTCGGCACCGCCTCGATGCAGCCGCGCCAGATTTCCGCGAGGAAGGCCGCGGCGTAGATCGTGAGCGAGAGACCGGCGGCGACCAGCGGATCGAGCTTGAAGCCCACAATGCCCAGTCCGAAATAGGACAGGAACAGGACGATCAGCAACGGCGTGCCCTGGATGATCTGGATGTAGATGCCAGCGAGGCCGCGCAGGAGGCGCGACCGGGCTACGCGCATCAGCGCCAGCGGCAGACCGACCAGTGCGCCGCCCGCGAAGGCGATGAGCGACAGCAGCACCGTCCAGCGCGCGGCCTCGACGAGGTAGAGGATATGGTTGGCGCTGAGCTGGATCACAGCGGCGTGCCCAGCCGGCGGCGGCGTTCGAACAGCACCAGCCCGATCGCCCACAGGGCGAAGCGATACAGCGCCGAAAGGGCGAGATAGACCACCGCCACGATCATGTAGACCTCGAAGCTGCGGTAGGTGTCGGACTGGACGAGATTGGCCGTGGCCGTCAGCTCCTCGGCCGAGATCTGCGAGGTGATGGACGAGGCCAGCATCAGCAGCACGAACTGGCTGGAGAGTGCGGGATAGACCCGTTCCATGGCCGGCAACAGAACGACATGCAGGATCGTTTGCATCTTCGTGAGGCCGAGGCAGTCCGCGGCCTCGAGCTGGGTGCGCTGGATCGACTGGATGCCGGCCCGCATGATCTCGGTGGTGTAGGCGCCCATGTTGACCGTGAGCGCCACGATGGCGGAGACCTCGGCGCTGAGCTTCAGGCCGAGGCTGGAGAGGCCGAAATAGACGAGGAATATCTGGATCAGCAGCGGCGTGTTGCGGATCGTCTCGACATAGATGCCGACCAGCCGCCGCAGGACCGGCCCGCCATAGACACGCGCCAGCGCGCACACCGTGCCCACCACGAAGCCCAGCGCGATCGACGCCACGGTGAGCTGCACGGTGAGCCAGGCGCCCGCCACGAAGTCCGGCCACCTGTCGGCCAGGAAGGCGAAATCGAACTTGTACGACATGGCTCAGCCCGAGCCGCCCCCCTTTCCGCTGGCTACTTCTGGGTCAGGATGACCTCGGGCAGGCCGTTGCCGTGGAACTTCTTGTAGATCTCGTCCAGCTTGCCGTTCTTGAGGTTGGCCAGGATCCACTTGTTGACCTCCTCGACCAGCCGCGTCTCGTCCTTCTTGACGCCGACGGCGAGCTTGAAGGTGTCGAGCACGAACTTGACCTCGACCTGGCGGGCCGGGTTCTTCTTGTCGATCGGCGCGACCAGCAGCTCGGCGGTGGAGAAGATGTCGACCTGCCCGCTCAGGAAGGCCTGCGCCTCGGTGGCATCGTCCTCGTAGCGCACCAGCTTCATGCCCTTGGGCCCTTCCTTGGTGAGTTGGGTGTCGTGCGTCGTGCCGCGCACGGTACCGACGGTCTTGCCGTCGAGATCGGCGAGGCTCTTCACGTTCACGCTCTTGGGCGCGGCGATGACGGTGCGCAGGACGGCATAGCCCAGCGAGAAGTCGATCACCTTGGCCCGCTCCGGCGTGATCGACAGGGTCGAGATCACGAGGTCAGCCTTGCCAGTCTGCAGCGAGGGAATGCGGGACGCGCCGGTGGTCGGCACATGCTCGAACTGGAGGCCCCAATCCTTGGCGAGCAGCTTGGCCGTCTCGATGTCGGAGCCGGTCGGCTGCATCTTGTCGTCGGTCATGCCGTAGGGCGGCACGCCGAGATCGACGGCGATGCGGATCTTGCCCGACTTCTTGATATCATCGAGTGCGTCGGCATTGGCGACCTGCACGGCACCCATCATCGCCACCGCCGCGACCGCGACGGCCGTCATCATCTTTCTCATCGTTTCCTCCATCTCTCTTTTCGTTGTTGTCCGGACTCTAGCGGCCCGCATCCATCTCTGCGAGCTTGGCCACGCGGCGACGGAACTCCTCCGCCGTCGAGAACTTAGCGTCGAGGTAGGCCGCGATCAGGTCCTTGGCGAGCCAGGGACCGACGATCTGCGCGCCGATGCACATCACGTTGACGTCGTCATGCTCGACGCACTGGTGCGCCGAATGAACGTCGTGGCACACCGCGGCGCGGATGCCCTTCATCTTGTTGGCGCCGATCGAGGCGCCGACACCGGTGCCGCACACCATCAGGCCGCGCTCGGCCCTCCCCGAGGTGATCGCCGCCGCGACCTTGCGCGCGATGTCGGGAAAGTCGACCGGGTCGGGATCGTAGGAGCCGACATCATCGACTTCGTGTCCGCGCTCGCGCAGGAAAGCGAGCAGTTCGGCCTTCATCGGAAAGCCTGCGTGATCCGATCCGACGACGATCTTCATGTATCCATGCCCTGTCTTTGATAGGTGGAGATCAGGTTGTTGCGACGCAGCCCGTCGCCGATCGCGAAATGCTCCCGCAGCCGCCGTTCGGCCTCGTCGGGGTTCCGCTCCGCCAGCGCCAGGAAAACCTGGCGATGGGCATCGACGAGGCCCGAGGTGATCGCAGGCTCTCGGAACGTGTCGCGGCGGCGCTCGACATGGCTGCGCATCAGCAGCGGCGAGATCGCCTCGTAGATCTTCATGAGGGCGCCGCTGCCGCTCGCCCGCACGATGGCAAGATGGAACGCGTAGTCGGTGCCGCCACCGCGCTCGGGATCGTCGAGCGAATCGACCAGCGTATCGAGCAGGGCTGCGATGGCCTGAAGATCGCGTTCGCTGGCCCTGAGGCAGGCCAGCCGAATGGCCTGGCATTCGATGGCGATGCGGGCCTGCAGGACGTCGTCGAGGATGTTGGGCTCGGGCGCCAGGCAGAGCGTCAGCGCCTGCCCCAGGACCGAGGCATCGGCCGAGCGCACGTAGGCGCCGCGGCCGTGGCGGATGTCGAGCAGGCCCAGCATGGCGAGCGAGCGCAGCGCCTCACGCAGCACCGGCCGGCTAACGCCCAGCGCCAGCGCCAGCTCGCGCTCGCCCAGCAGCCGATCGCCCGCCTTCAGCTCGCCCGACAGGAGTCGGTCGCGGAAGAAGGTGAAGACGCGGCCGGCGCCGGTCGACGGTTCCTCATTGTCCTGGCGGACGATATCGAGCATTTCCACCTTGGTCAGTCCGTGGTCTGACCACTCTATGATAAGAGCTGCATTCCATGCAACCCAGCGCAGCGATCGGCGTTATGAACCGTTGCGGGAGGTGTGACCGCGTGTGGAACGGGTTCCAGCGGAACCGAAATAAATCCTCACGCTGCGCTCCCATAAGATGGGGGGCTCACCAAGATGACCGCCGACGCTGGCTCTTCACTGGCCAATGGGCCGACTGCCGCCCCTCCTTCATCGCGGCGGGGCCTACCGCCCTCGAGCGACCTTCGCGACTTGCTGGCCGTGCTCGAAGCTGTTCGCGGCGGCGACTTCTCTGCCCGCCTGACCGGCGACCATGACGGCACGCTGGGCAGGATCGCCGCCGTCGTGAACGACATCGCGGCCGGCAACGAGAGCATGGCGCGCCAGCTCGAGCGCATCGGCAAGGCGGTCGGCGAACAGGGCCGCACCCGGCAGAGGGTGAAGTTTGGCCTGTCGGCGGGCGCCTGGGGCGAGATGGAGAGCTCGGTCAACACGCTGATCGACGACCTTGTCTGGCCCACGACCGAAGTGACCCGCGTGATCGGCGCCGTGGCGCAGGGAGACCTGCTGCAGACGGTACGGCTCGATGTCGATGGAAGGCCGCTGAAAGGCGAGTTCCTGCGCGCTGCCACCATCGTCAACACCATGATCAAGCAGCTCTCGGTCTTCACGTCGGAAGTGACCCGCGTGGCGCGCGAGGTCGGCACCGAGGGCAAGCTGGGCGGCCAGGCCAAGGTGAGCGAAGTGACGGGCGTGTGGCGCGAGCTGACGGAGAGCGTCAACTCGATGGCCAACAACCTGACGGCCCAGGTGCGCAACATCTCCGACGTCACCATCGCGGTGGCCAATGGCGACCTGTCGCGCAAGATCACCGTCGACGTGCGCGGCGAGATCCTGCAGCTGAAGGAAGCCATCAACACGATGGTGGACCAGCTGCGCTCCTTCGCCTCGGAAGTGACGCGCGTGGCGCGCGAGGTCGGTACCGAGGGCAAGCTGGGAGGCCAGGCCATCGTGCCGGGCGTCGCCGGCACCTGGAAGGACCTCACCGACTCCGTCAACGCGATGTGCGGCAACCTCACCGACCAGGTGCGCAACATCGCCGACGTCACCACCGCCGTCGCGCGCGGCGACCTGTCCAAGAAGATCACCGTCGATGTGCGCGGCGAGATCCTTCAGCTCAAGGACACCATCAACACGATGGTCGACCAGCTGAACGGCTTTGCCGGCGAAGTGACGCGCGTGGCGCGCGAAGTCGGTACCGAAGGCAAGCTGGGCGGCCAGGCGCAGGTCCCCGGCGTCGCCGGCACCTGGAAGGACCTCACCGACAACGTCAACTCGATGGCGACCAACCTGACGGCGCAGGTGCGCAACATCGCCGACGTTACCACCGCCGTGGCGCGTGGCGATCTGTCCAAGAAGATCACGGTCGACGTGCGCGGCGAGATCCTGCAGCTCAAGGAGACCATCAACACGATGGTCGACCAGCTGAACGGCTTCGCCGGTGAAGTGACGCGCGTCGCCCGCGAGGTCGGCACCGAGGGCAAGCTCGGTGGACAGGCGCAGGTGCCCGGCGTCGCCGGCACCTGGAAGGACCTCACCGACAACGTCAACCTGCTGGCCGCCAATCTCACCACCCAGGTCCGCAACATCGCCGACGTCACCATCGCGGTGGCGGGCGGCGACCTGTCCAAGAAGATCACCGTCGATGCCTCGGGCGAGATCCTGCGCCTGAAGGAGACCATCAACACGATGGTCGATCAGCTCAACTCCTTCGCCGGCGAAGTGACCCGCGTTGCGCGCGAGGTCGGCACCGAAGGCAAGCTCGGCGGCCAGGCGCAGGTGCCCGGCGTCGCCGGCACCTGGAAGGACCTCACCGACAACGTCAATTTCATGGCCACCAACCTCACCGGTCAGGTGCGCAACATCGCCGAGGTGACGACCGCGGTCGCCAACGGCGATCTTTCCAAGAAGATCACCGTCGACGTGCGCGGCGAGATCCTGCAGCTCAAGGACACCATCAACACGATGGTGGATCAGTTGAACGGCTTCGCCGGTGAAGTGACGCGCGTGGCCCGCGAGGTCGGCACCGAAGGCAAGCTGGGCGGCCAGGCGCAGGTGCCCGGCGTCGCCGGCACCTGGAAGGACCTCACCGACAACGTCAACCTGCTGGCCGCCAATCTCACGACCCAGGTCCGCAACATCGCCGAGGTGACGACCGCCGTCGCCACGGGCGACCTGTCCAAGAAGATCACCGTCGATGTGCGCGGCGAGATCCTTCAGCTCAAGGACACCATCAACACAATGGTGGATCAGCTGAACGGCTTCGCGGGCGAAGTGACGCGCGTCGCCCGCGAAGTCGGCACCGAGGGCAAGCTCGGCGGCCAGGCGCAGGTGCCGGGCGTCGCCGGCATCTGGAAGGACCTGACCGACAACGTGAACCTGCTGGCCGCGAACCTGACGACACAGGTCCGAAACATCGCCGAGGTTACCACCGCCGTGGCCACGGGCGATCTGTCGAAGAAGATCACGGTCGACGTGCGCGGCGAGATCCTCCAGCTGAAGGAGACCATCAACACGATGGTCGATCAGCTGAACGGCTTTGCCGGCGAAGTGACCCGCGTGGCGCGCGAGGTCGGCACCGAGGGCAAGCTGGGAGGTCAGGCGCAGGTCCCCGGCGTCGCCGGCACCTGGCAGGACTTGACCGGCAACGTCAACCTGCTGGCCGCCAACCTCACCACCCAGGTGCGCGCCATCGCCGAGGTGGCGACCGCCGTCACCAAGGGCGACCTCACGCGCTCGATCCAGGTCGACGCGCTGGGCGAGGTGGCCGAGCTGAAGGACAAGCTCAACACCATGATCGACAATCTCCGTCTCACGACGGAGCGCAACACCGAGCAGGACTGGCTGAAGACCAACCTCGCCAAATTCACGAACATGCTGCAGGGCCAACGTGATCTCGGCACCGTCGGCCGCATGATCCTGAGCGAACTGACGCCGCTCGTGGACGCCCATCAGGCGGTGATCTATCAAACCGTGGACGACGGCAAGGCCCGGCTGCGGCTTCTTTCCGTCTATGCCGATGCGGTGGGCAACGGACATCCGGAGACATTGCGGGTCGGCGAGGGCCTGATCGGCCAGTGCGCCGCCGATGGACGGCCCATCCACATCTCGACCATGCCGGACGCAGCGCGGCCAATTGCGTCGGGCCTGTTCAGCGCCTTGCCGAAGAGCCTTATCGTTCTGCCCGTGCTGTTCGAAGGCCAGGTCAAGGCGGTGATCGAGCTGGCCTCGCTCAGCACCTTCACCGAGCTGCAGGTCGCTTTCCTCGAGCAACTCACCGCGTCGATCGGCATCGTGCTGAATTCGATCGAGGCCACGATGCAGACCGAGAGCCTGCTGCAGCAATCCCAGAAGCTCGCCGGCGAGCTGCAGAGCCAGCAGGGCGAGCTGCAGCAAACCAACGAACAGCTCGAGCAGAAAGCCGCCCAGCTCGCCGAGCGCAACGCCGAGGTCGAGCGCGCCAACCAGGAGATCGAGCAGGCCCGCCGCGCCGTCGAGGAGAAGGCGTCGGAGCTGGCGCTGACGTCGCGCTACAAGTCGGAATTCCTGGCCAACATGAGCCACGAGCTACGGACCCCGCTCAACTCGATCCTGATCCTTGGCCAGCAGCTCGCAGACAATCCCGAGGGCAACCTGGCGCCGAAGCAGGTCGAGTTCGCCCGCACGATCCATGGCGCCGGCACCGATCTCCTGAACCTGATCAGCGACATCCTCGATCTCTCCAAGATCGAATCCGGCACCGTCACCGTCGATGCCGAGGAGATCTACTTCGCCAACGTGCTGGAAACAGTGGCCCGGCCATTCCGCCACCAGGCCGAATCTCAGGGCCTCACCTTCGAGGTCCAGGCCGATCCCCACCTCCACCGCTCGATCGTCACGGATTCCAAGCGCCTGCAGCAGATCCTGAAGAACCTGCTGTCCAATGCCCTGAAGTTCACCGCCGAGGGCAGCGTGAGGCTGCGCGCCGTACCGGTAACGGCCGGCTGGCGCCCCGACAATGTTGCGCTGAACCAGGCGAGCTCGGTGGTGGCCTTCGAGGTGACCGATACCGGCGTTGGCATCCCGACGGAGAAACAGAAGATCGTGTTCGAAGCCTTCCAGCAGGCCGACGCCAGCACCAGCCGCAAGTATGGCGGCACGGGCCTCGGCCTTGCGATCAGCCGCGAGCTGGCGAGCCTGCTGGGCGGCGAACTCACCCTGCGCAGCACGCCCGGCGTCGGCAGCACGTTCACGCTCTACCTGCCGATGATGTACACCGGCCCGCGCACCGCCGTGCGGCAGCCGGCCCAGGGACCGGGCGCGCAGCCCCTGCCGATCGTGGCGCTGCCCGAGCATCTCGCCGACCAGTTCCCAGACGACCGCCACGAGCTGCAGCCCGGTGATCGCACCCTGCTGATCGTGGAGGACGACCCCAACTATGCCGGCATCATGGTCGACGCCGCCCATGCGGTGGGGCTGAAGGCGGTCGTGACCTCGCGCGGCGCCGAAGCGCTCGACCTCGCCCTGCAGTACAAGCCGGTCGCCATGTCGCTCGACGTTTTCCTGCCTGACATGCTGGGCTGGAACGTGCTCAGCCAGTTCAAGCGGACACTGGAGACGCGCCATATCCCGGTGCAGATCCTCACCATGGACGAGGACCGGCAACAGGGCCTTTCGCGCGGCGCCTTCTCCTATCTCAGCAAGCCCACCTCCAGCGAAGGGCTGAACGCCGCGCTGGCGCGCATCAACGACTACGTCCGCCCGCGTCGCAAGAGGCTCCTGATCGCGGAGGATGACGAAGGGGAACGGCTGAGCATAGCGACCCTGCTCGATCATCCCGACGTCGAGATCACGACGGTAGCCTCGGGCGAGGAAGCGCTGGCGGGACTTCGCACCGAACGGCACGACTGCATGGTGCTCGACCTGCGCCTGCCCGACATGTCGGGCTTCGAGGTGCTGGAGGCCATCCAGGCCGACCCGGCACTCGCAGACCTGCCGGTCGTGGTGTTCACCGGCCGCGACCTGACCGCCGAGGAGGAAGGCCGGCTGCATTCGATGGCGCGCAGCATCGTGGTCAAGGGGGCCGCGTCGCCCGAGCGGTTGTTCGACGAGACCTCGTTGTTCCTGCACCACGCCGCAGCGGCGCTGGCACCGGAGAAGCAGCGCATGCTGGAGCGCCTGCACGGTTCCGACGAGGTGCTGGCGGGCCGCACCGTGTTGGTTGTCGACGACGACGCGCGCAACATCTTCGCCCTGTCGAGCGCGCTGGAGCGGCGCGGCATGCGGGTGCTGACGGCGACGACCGGCCACGAAGCCATCTCGATCCTCGAATCCTCGCCCGACGTGTCGATCGTGCTGATGGACATCATGATGCCCGAGATGGACGGCTACGAGACCATGGCACTGATCCGCAGCAAGCCGGCCCTGCGCCGTCTGCCCATCATCGCGCTGACCGCCAAGGCGATGAAGGGTGATCGCGAAAAATGTCTTGAGGCCGGCGCGTCGGACTATCTCGCGAAGCCGGTGAACACCGAGCAGCTCTTTTCGGCGCTGCGCCTCTGGCTGCATCGCTGATCTTGGCCGAGGCACCAGCCCCCATGGACAAGGTCGACATCCTGCTGATCGACGATCAGCCGGCCAAGCTGCTGAGCTACGAGGTCATCCTCGGCGAGCTGGGCGAGAACCTCGTGAAGGCCAACTCGCCGCACGAGGCGCTCGGACTGCTGCTGAAGCTGGAGAACGTCGCGGTCGTGCTGATCGACGTGGTGATGCCGCAGATCGACGGCTTCCAGCTCGCCGCCATGATCCGCGAGCATCCGCGCTTCCAGAAGCTCGCCATCATTTTCGTCTCGGCGGTACAGATCGCCGAGACCGACCATCTGCGCGGCTACGAGATCGGCGCCGTCGACTACGTGACGGTGCCCGTGGTGCCGGAGGTACTGCGCGCCAAGGTCCGCGTCTTCATCGAGCTGTATCGCAAGACCCGCGAACTCGAGGCGATGAACGAGGAACTCGAGAAGCGCGTCGCCGAACGCACCGCCGAACTCGAGGCGCAGACCGAGCAGCTGCGCCGCAGCGAGGAGCGCCGGTCGATCGCGCTCAGCGCCGGCGACATGGGTTCGTGGGAAGTCGATATCGCCTCCGGCCACGTCGAGTGGGATGACGGACCCTATCGAATCTTCGGCGTCGACCGCGCCACCTTCGAGCCCACCGTCGAGCGCATCGAAGCGATGATTCATCCCGAGGACCGCGAGAAGAACGCGGTCGCCACCATCGTTGCAGCGGGTGACAGCCGGTTTCAGGTCGAGTTCCGCGTCATCCGGCCGAGCGGCGAGGTCCGCTGGTGCTACGGGGCCGGCGTGATCACGCGCGATTCCGACGGCATCGCCGTGCGCATGAACGGCGTCACCGTCGACATCACCGAGCGCAAGCGTGCCGAGGAGCGCCAGCTCGTGCTGGCGCGCGAGGTCGATCATCGCGCCAAGAACATGCTGGCCGTCGTCCTGTCGGTGTTGCGCCTCACCAAGGCCAGGAGCACCGCGGAGTTCGTCTCGACCGTCGAGGGTCGCATCCATGCGCTCGCCGCCACGCACAATCTGCTGTCGGCGACGCGCTGGCAGGGCGCCAATCTCAGCCAGATCGTCGACGAGGAACTGGCGCCCTACCGTACCGACCACCGCCAGCGCATCGAGTCCGGCGGTCCGCCGGCCATGCTGCTGCCGGCAACCGCGCAGGCTGTGGCGCTCGCGGTGCACGAACTCGCCACCAACGCCGCCAAGTATGGCGCCCTGTCGACGGAGAACGGCCACCTTCGCCTCGTCTGGAAGATCGACGATCAGGCTTTGGTCATCGACTGGATCGAGACGGGAGGGCCGCCGGCGGTCGAGCCCAAGTCGCTGGGATTCGGCCTGTCGATCGTGCGCTCCTCGATCGAGGCGCAGTTCCGCGGCGGCGTATTCTACGACTGGCGGCCGGAGGGCCTGCATTGCCGCCTCTCCATTCCACGCGCCCAGATCGTCGGCCCTGCGCCGGCGCAGAAGCCGTTGGTGGAAGGCCCACGCGAGACGCCGAGCCATCGGCCGCGCAGCCTCGCCGGCCGGCGGCTGTTGATGGTCGAGGACGAGGTGCTGGTGGGCATGATGGCCAAGCGCATCCTGGAGGACCTCGGCGCCACCGTCATTGGGCCCTATGGTGGCCTGGCCGACGGATTGGCCGCCGCGCGCAGCGAACGCTTCGACGGCGCACTGCTCGACTTCAATCTCGCGGGCGAACTGGCCGATCCGCTTGCCGACCTGTTGATCGCGCGGGGCATCCCCTTCGTGTTCATCACGGGATACCAGCGCGACAGCATCGACCGGCGCTATGCCAACGTTCCCGTCCTGGCCAAGCCGCTTGAAGCCGAGACGCTGGAACGGGTGCTGGCGTCGTTGCTCGAGCCGCGCTCACACCTCGCGCGCAGAGGTTAGGCGGCACCGCCGGCGAAACAGGGCGAAGTCGGGGCGGTTCCCGGCGTAATCGAGGTCTGCGCCGTCAACTTTCGCATCGCCCTGCCGTTATCACCGTCCAACACGGAGGTGATAGCAGACATGGCAAGAGATATCCGAACTATGCCCAAAGGCCTGATCGCGCCGCTTACCCAGGCCGCTCTTGCCTCACTGCGTGCGCTGGCCGAAGGCACGGCCCCGTCGATGCCGGATGAGCATCGCGCACGCCTCCTCCACCTGGCGCTGATCGAAACCGGCGCGGAAGGCGATGCGATCACCGCACTCGGCCGCGAACGGCTGATATCCGATCGCTAGTAATTGCCGGCCGTCGCTGTCACGCACCCGGGATCGACAGCCGCCTTCACGATCTTGAGAAAGGATTCGAGAGGGCAGGCATTGTTCACCAGGTCCGCCGAACAGGCCGGCAGCGCAACCTGCACCATGCCGGGCGGATCGCGGTAGTTGAGCGGCGCCCGACGGCGCATCTCATCCAGCGTCTGCGTATAGTAGGCAATCCGCACGTAGCGCTTTTCGCTCCTCACCTCGCGAAACTGCTCGAAGGCCAGCGCGCCACCCGGGGAAGCTTCGCCCGGGAGGAAGCCTGGAATCTGCCAGGTGAGGTCGAGCAAGGCGGCGACGTTGTGGATGTTGCTCTCGTGGCCCACCAGGAAGCCCAGGCGCACCGGCTGCCCGGTGGCCGCGTGGCCTGGGAAGTTGTGACCGTTGACCAGGATCGAGCCGATCAACGAGAGGAGGTTCGAACCGCGCTGCTGGGCGATGGGTTTCGTCTTCTGCGTGAGATCTTGGTCCAGCTGGTGGAGCGTGAGGAGTTCGCGCAGCGTCGCATCGTGCGCGAGCCGTCCCCAGGCGACTTGATCCTTGGGCATGCCGTCAGCCGACTGCATGAGGAAGTTCTCTGCCGCCGTCGAGGCGTAGCCGATCGGACCACGCAGCCGCACCCCGTCCTCTGTGCCGCTCACGATGCTGGTCGGCATGCCGGCTTCGCCGCAACTGCCGCCGCCGGCGCCCTTGGTGGCGGCGGCCGGACAGAGGACCGACTGCATCATGGAAATCGAGGCGGCGTAGTCGCGCCCTATCGATGCGAAGCTTCCCCCCAGGCGCGAAAGGACGGCGGCGCGATTGGCCGCAAGATCCATGGGGCAGGACGCGGTGGGCTGCGGATTGAAGAGGGGATCCGGCACCGTGAAGTTCGCCTGGTTGCGCAGGGGCAGGTTGGCGCAGCGTGGATACATGCCGGCCAGCAGCGCCGCGCCCGACGTGCGTGTCCGCTGAGAGAGATCGGTCCAGGCCGCGACGGTTCCGACGGTCGGGCAATCGTCCGCCTGGACCAGCCCGCGCCCGCCGTACAGCACACGGTAATAGGTCCCCATCAGCCGCAACAGCTCCTCGCCCCGGGGCGACAGGAAGCCGGGTTCGACCGGCCAGGTGGGCCAGGGCGTCGCACTGTATCTGTCGAGCTGCTCGTTGGGCTCTGTCGGCGAGCGCACACCGTGCCGGTTGACCAGGATCGCCCGTTCGATCTGCCAGCCCGGCGGCGTCGGCAGGATCTCGGCGCTGGCCGGCGCCAAGGCAGCCAGAAGCGAGGCAACGAGGACGACGGTAAAGACTCGGATGCTCATGATACTCCCCCGGAGGCCGCACTATGCCGTCTCCGGGTCCCGCCCGTCATCCGTTCCGTGCTAGAATTCCCTCATGCCCGTGCAGTGGACGATCTCGCATGCCGACCGGCTCGTCGTCGCCGTCGCCAGGGACACGGTGACGGTCAGCGACATCGAGCGCTATTTCGCCGGCATCACCACCGACGGCGCGATGGGCTATCGCAAGATCTTCGAGATCACGAAGACGCCCGGGGCGCTGAGTGACGAAAACCTGCGCGCGCTCGGCGCCCGGGTGGTGCTCTATGCCCAGCATGGCCAGGTCGGGCCCCTGGCGATCGTCGCCGCTTCGGACAGCAGCTTCGAGCAGGCAAAGACCTTCGCCGCAGCCGCCACGGCGCGGCGGCCCCTCGCCATCTTCCGGGAGCTTCACCTCGCACGACAATGGCTGGATGCGCAGCGCCTGCCGGATGACTGAGTCGGAACCCGCGCCCGCTTCCCGGGGTTGAGCCGGAATGCCGTCACCGTCGACGATTGGCGCCAGCTCGTTCCGCGAGCGCGTCGGCGCACTCAGGAACCTGCGGCCCTTCCTCGCCATGGTCTGGACCACCAGCCCGCCCCTGGCGGCGACCACGATCGTGCTGCGCCTGATGCGCGCCCTTCTGCCAGTGGCGACGCTCTACATCGGCAAACTGATCATCGACGACGTCGTGATGCTGGTTCAGCTGCCCGACAAGCCGGCGACCTTGCAGCAATGGCTGGACAGCGGCCATCTCAACCGGCTCGGTCTGCTGCTCGGAGCCGAGTTCGCGGTGGCGGTGCTGGCCGACGGGCTGGGCCGTATCGTGTCCCTGCTCGACGGGCTGCTGGCCGAGCGGGTAAGCACCAGCTCGAGCGTTCGGCTGATGGAGCATGCCGCGACGCTCGACCTCGAGGATTTCGAGGATGCGGAGTTCCAGGACCAGCTCGAACGCGCCCGCCGCCAGACCAGCGGCCGCATGACCCTGATGAGCCAGCTCTTCTCCCAGGCGCAGGACCTCGTCACCGTGGCCAGTCTCGCCGCCGGCCTGATCGTCTTCGCGCCGTGGCTGATCGTGCTGCTGATCGTGGCGCTGGTGCCCGCCTTCCTCGGCGAGGCGCATTTCAACGCCAAGAGCTATTCACTCGACTTCGGCCGCACGCCAGAACGTCGGGAGCTGGACTATGTCCGCCAGACCGCGGCCAGCGTCGAGACCGCCAAGGAAGTGAAGATCTTCGGCCTGCACGACTTCCTGGTCGACCGCTATCGCCGGCTCGCCGCGTCCTTCTACGAGGCCAACCGCCGCCTCGCCTTGCGACGGGCCGCCTGGGGCGGGCTGTTCACCACCATCGGCACGATCGGCTACTACTTCGCCTACGCCTACATCGCCTGGCGTACGCTGACCGGCGAGTTCTCCGTCGGTGACCTGACCTTCCTCGCGGGCTCGTTCCGTCGCCTGCGCACCCTCCTCGAATCGCTGCTGAGCGGCTTCTCCTCGGTGGCCGGCCAGGCGCTCTATCTCGACGATCTCTTCTCGTTCTTCGAGGTCCAGCCGGAAATCCTCTCGCCGCCCAATCCCCTGCCCTTTCCCAAGCCGATCCGCGAAGGCTTCGTGTTTGAGGATGTCGGTTTCATCTATCCCGGCGCCGAGCGCTGGGCGGTGCGCCACCTCTCCTTCACCCTGAAGGCCGGGGAAGTCGTGGCGTTGGTCGGCGAGAACGGCGCCGGAAAAACCACGCTGGTCAAGCTGCTGACGCGGCTCTACGACCCTGACGAGGGCCGCATCCTGCTCGACGGCCGCGACCTGCGCGACTACCGGCTCGACGAGCTGCGCGGCAGCATGGGCGTCATCTTCCAGGACTTCGTCCGCTACAACCTGCCGGCCGGCGACAATATCGCGGTCGGCCGGATCGAAGCGCGGGCCGACCGCGAAAGGGTCGCGCGCGCCGCGAACCGCAGCCAGGCCGACGAGGTGATCGCCCGCTTAGCCCGCGGCTACGACCAGATGATCGGCAAGCGCTTCAAGAACGGCGTCGAACTGTCGGGCGGCGAATGGCAGAAGATCGCCATCGCCCGCGCCTACATGCGCGAGGCCGAAGTCCTGATCCTCGACGAGCCGACCGCCGCCCTGGACGCGCGCGCCGAATTCGAGGTCTTCCAGCGCTTCAAGGAGCTGAGCCGCGGCAAGACCGCGGTGCTGATCTCCCATCGCTTCTCCAGCGTCCGCATGGCCGATCGCATCCTGGTGCTCGCCGAGGGCAAGGTCGAGGCGCAGGGCACGCACGAGGAGCTGATGGCGCAACAGGGCCGCTACGCCGAACTCTTCGAGCTGCAGGCGGCGGGGTATCGCTAGCACCATGAAGATCGCCACCTTCAACGTGAACAATGTGAACAGGCGGCTGCCCAACCTGCTCGCCTGGCTGAAGCGCGCCAAGCCCGACATCGTCTGCCTGCAGGAACTGAAGGCGGCCGACGAGGACTTTCCCGCGGCCGATCTGCGGCGAGCGGGCTACCCTGCGGTCTGGCAGGGGCAGAAAACCTGGAACGGCGTCGCCATCCTGGGGCGCAGGTCCGAGCCGGTCCTGACGCGCAAGGGCCTGCCCGGCGATCGCAGCGACGTGCAGAGCCGCTACATCGAGGCCGCCGTAAAGGGGCTGGTCGTCGGCTGCCTCTATGCACCCAATGGCAATCCGCAGCCCGGCCCGAAGTTCGACTACAAGCTGGACTGGCTGCGCCGCCTGCAGCGGCACGCGAAGTCGCTCCTGAAGAGCGGCGCGCCGGTCGTGCTGGCGGGCGACTACAACGTCGTGCCGAGCGACTTCGATATCTATTCGATGCGATCCTGGAAGGACGATGCGCTGGTCCAGCCGGCGCCGCGGGCGGCGTTCGGGAAGCTGCTGGCGCAGGGCTGGACCGACAGCCTGCGCACGCTCCATCCCGACGAGCCGATGTACACGTTCTGGGACTACAAGCGGCACCGCTGGGAGCGCAACGCCGGCCTGCGCCTCGACCATCTGCTGCTCAGTCCCGATCTCGCCCCGCGCCTCGTGCGCGGCGGCGTCGACCGGGAAGAACGCGGGCGGGACAGTCCCAGCGACCATGCGCCGGCGTGGATCGAGCTAAAGTAGCGCTGTGGTCGTTCTTTCGTCGGCGCTCCCGGACATTGCCAAAGGCAATGTCCTGCCGCTCCTCGGGCTGAGCCTTGCTCAGCCCTACATCGCCGGCGGCAGTTCCTTCAGGGCCTGCGTGGCGATCGGCATCATCTTCTCGCAGAAGTCCTTCTTGTTCTTCTCCGCTTCCCTTTCCATCGTGTCGTAAGTCTTGTCGAGCTTGCGGTCGGCGATGTCGAGCTGCTTCTCGGCCCATTCGATCCAGAATTCGAGTCGCGTTTCCTGATCCTTGGTCATGTCGAGATCGCAGGTGTCGACAGCCACGGAAATCGCGTAGAGGCCAATCACCATCTTCTCGGCATCTTCCTTCTTGAGCGTCGTCTGGGCGGTAGCCGCGGCGAGCGGCAGGACCAGCAACGCCAGAAAAGAGGCCAACGCACGAACCATCGAAATCTCCCCCCGGTTGCGGGGCGCCGCTCGAAGCGGCGCGCCCGTTTTGATGGCCGGAGACTACTTCAGAGTCTTGTGGAGCGTAATCTCGGCATTGAGCAACTTGGAGACCGGACAACCCTTTTCCGCCGCCTCGGCCAGCTTGTCGAAGGTCGCCTGGTCGAGGTTCGGCACCTCGGCCACCAGGGTGAGGGCCGACTTGCTGATCTTGAAGCCCGCGCCGTCCTGGTCGAGCGAGACGGCCGCCTCGGTCTCGAGCAGGGTCGGCGTGAAGCCCGCGGTCTGCAGCTGGAACGCCAGCGCCATGGTGAAGCAGCCGGCATGCGCGGCGGCGATCAATTCTTCGGGATTGGTGCCCTTCTCGCCCTGGAACCGGGTCTTGAAGGAATAGGGCGTCCCGGACAGGACGCCGGAATCGCTGGTGATGTCGCCGGTGCCGTCCTTGCCGGTGCCGCGCCAGTGGGCCTTTGCCTTGCGGATCATCTGTCGTCTCCTTGGGTGGTCGATGGCGCACCATGCCCCGCCCGTATGACAGAAGCGATTCCTCCCTTGGTATAGGGGGAGCCGCTCAGGGACCGGATCGTCTGTGCTATCCTCGACCATTGGCGAGGAGATGAGTTCATGCGGATAGTTTTCGCGGCGCTGTTGTCGGCACTGCTGTTGATCGGGCTTGCGACCGGCACCTGGGCGCAGAACGGGCTGGAGCGCTTCGAAAAGGAGATCAAGCCCCAGTTCGAGCTCAAGACGCTGAGCTATGCCGGCGCCGAGCCGCTCGGGCCCTCCGGCTTCGTCCTGAAAGACGTCGTGGCCGTCGTCCCGGCCAACGCCGCGACCGGCGACAAGGAAAGCACGATCAGGATCGACAGGGTGACGGTCGAGGACCTCGACTTCGACCGCCTCAGGAAGGATTCCAAGGACGATCGTGCCCCGCGGTTCGCCAGGCTCAGGATGGAGGGCATGACCGGCGACGACGAGATGTTCACCGCGCTCGAGCCCTACGGCGTGCCCAAGGTGCCGTTCGACATCGCCCTCGACTATCGAATCGATCCGGCCGCCAAGGTCCTGACCGTCAACATGCTGGAAGTGACCCTGCGCGGTCAGGCCAGCTTTGCCCTGTCGATGATCGTGGATGGGGTGAGCGACGACACCGACATGGACACCGCCAAGGACGAGGGCCGGCTGCGCCGCGCCTCCTTTACGATCGACGACAAGGAACTGCTGGGCAAGTTGGTCCCCGCCGTCGCCAGCGAGGAAGGCATCAAGTCCGAGGAGCTGATCACCACCGCGCTCGACGCGCTGGCCGGCTTCGCCCAGGCCCAGACCGGGGAGACCCTGAAAGCGCTCGACGCCCTTGCTTCCTTCGTCGGCGACTGGAAGGCGCCCAAGGGCCCGCTGGTGCTGGGCGTGAAGCCCACCAAGACAGCGGGCCTCGACGACCTCGACAAGATCATGGTGCCCGACGCGCTCTCGACCCTCTTCGGCTTCACCGCGACCTATCCCGGCACGCGGGGCGGTGCGGCCAAGGCAGGCTCCAAGGGCAAGTAACCAATCAAAGACGCGAATGGAGGAAACGATGAAGCGGCGAACCCTTCTGACCGGCGCGGCGATGCTGCCGCTCGGCCTTCCGCTCCAGGCCCAGGAGGCCTATCCGTCGCGGCCGATTACCATGATCGTGCCCTTCCCGCCCGGCGGCGTGGCCGACATCACCGGCCGGCCGACGGCGCATGTCATGGGCAAGCTGCTCAAGCAGTCGGTCGTCGTGCAGAACAAGGGCGGCGCCGGTGGCTCGGTCGGCACGGCGCAGGCCGCGCGCTCCGCGCCGGACGGCTACACGCTGCTGATGGCGCTGTCGTCGATCTCGGTCCTGCCGGTCGCCGATCGCCTGCAGGGCCGCGCGCCCGCCTACGAACTCGACCAGTTCGCGCCGATCGCCCTGATCAGTGCCGACCCCACGGTCCTGGTCGTGCGGGAGGACGGACCCTACAAGACGCTGAAGGATCTGGTCGACGCCGCGAAGGCCAAGCCCGGGACCATCAATTACGGCTCCTCGGGCGTCTACGGCACGCTGCATGTGGCGATGGAGATCTTCGCCGACGCCGCGGGCATCAAGCTGTTCCATATTCCCTATCAGGGCGGCGGCCCGGCGGTCGCGGCGCTGCTGGGCGGCCAGATCGACGCCCTCGCCTCGGGCCCGTCGGCGGCCATCGGCCAGATCAAGGCCGGCAAGATGCGCGCGCTCGCGGTGTGGGGCGACAAGCGCCTCGCTTCGATGCCGGATGTGCCGAGCATGAAGGAGCTGGGTTACGACGCCACCTTCTACATCTGGTCGGGACTCTTCGCGCCCGCAGCCACGCCGTCACCTGTCCTCATGACGCTGCGGGACGCGGTCCGGCGCACGGTCGAAGACCCGGAATTCAAGGAGGCGATGGCCAAGGTCGAAACGCCAATCGCCTACCTCGACGCGCCCCAATTCAAGGACTTCCTGGACAAGGACGCGGCTCGTCTGAAGGTCGCCGTGGAGCGCATCGGCAACGTGCCGGAGAAATAGAGGCGCAACGGCGTGGACGCGTGTGCGTCCCCATATGGCACCCTGAATTCTCTCGAGCCCTGCAGATCCAGAAACGGCAGGGCGTGCAACCCCCTTCCCGAGGGAGGCGTTCTCTAAACAGCGATCGTCATTTCGGCGGTCGCGGCGAACATGGAGAAACGCCATGAACGACCAGAAGCAGAATCCCTCGCAGCAGCAGGATCGTGATCGCCAGCAGCGCGAGCAGGCGCAGCGCGAGCAGCAGCAGCGGCAGAACCAGCAGCCCAACCAGAAGCCTGGCCAGCCGCAGCAGCCGCAGAACAAGGACCACTAGTCCCTGCTTCGCCGAAGCCGAATGCCCGCCTCACGGCGGGCATTCGTTCTTCCGCTCTTCAGGAAAGGCTTACAAATGAAGTTGCATGCAGCGGATCCGCCGCGCGAAGTTCCCGCCGTTCCACCGGCTCCGGGCAAGGTCGACCCCATCCCGCCCGAGATGCCGCTTCCGCCGGGCACGCCTGCGCCGGAGGACATGCCTACACCCGTGCCTCATCCACAGGGCCCGCCGGGTCCCGTTGCCTGAGGCGAAGGACGCTACTCCTTCACCGCCCCGGTGAGGGAGGAGACGTAGTAGTCGACGAAGAAGGAATAGAAGATCGCCACCGGAAGCGATCCCAGCAGCGAGCCCGCCATCAGGGAGCCCCACTGATAGACGTCGCCCGACACGAGTTCGGTCAGGATGGCGACCGGCACCGTCTTCTTCTCGCTGCTCTGGATGAACGCGAGCGAATAGATGAACTCGTTCCACGACAAGGTGAAGGAGAAGATGCCGGCCGAGATCAGGCCGGGTACGGCGAGCGGGAGCGTGATGCGCCGCAGGATCTGCAGGCGCGTCGCGCCGTCGATCAGGGCGCATTCCTCGAGCTCGTACGGGATCGACTTGAAGTAGCCGATCAACAGCCAGGTGCAGAACGGCACCAGGAAGGTCGGGTAGGTCAGGATCAGCGCCAGCGGCGTGTCGAACAGACCGAGCTGGTAGACCGTCGTCGCCAGCGGGATGAACAGGATCGACGGCGGAACCAGATAGGCGAGATAGATGCCCAGGCCGACATACTGGCTGCCCCTGAAGCGCAGGCGCTGGATGGCGTAGGCCGCCAGCACGCTCGACAGCAGTGACAGGAAGGTCGAGCAGACCGCCACGCCCATCGTGGTCATCAGCCACTTCGGGTAGGAGGTCTGGAACAGCAGCTTGTAGATGTGGTCGAGCGTCGGGCTGCCGATCAGGAACGGATTGTAGGTCTTGTAATCGTACAGCTCGGCGTTCGGCTTGAAGGCGGTGATCCCCATCCAATAGAACGGAAAGAGCAGGATGATCACGAAGCAGATCAGCGGCAGGTAGATCGTCACCATCCGCCGGCCGCGGCTCTCCCAGACCATATCCTCGGCGGGAGCGGTCGAACTGGCCGCAGTCGGTGCCGTCGAAGCGGCGTCAGTCATTGGCCTCTCCCTGCTGCCACTTGCGGCGCGCGAGCGCGAAGTAGCTGAACAGCGTGGCGAACACGAGGAACGGGATCATGGCGACGGCGATCGCGGCGCCCTCGCCCAGCTCGCCACCGGCGATGCCGCGCTGGAAGGCGAGCGTCGCCATCAGATGGGTCGAGTTGATCGGACCGCCGCGGGTGATGGCGTAGACGAGCTGGAAATCGGTGAAGGTGAAGATGATCGAGAAGGTCATCACAATCGCCAGGATCGGCAGCAGCAGCGGGAAGGTGATGTAGCGGAAGCGCTGCCATGCCGTGGACCCGTCGAGCAGGGCCGCCTCGTAGAGCGACGGCGAGATGGTCTGGAGGCCGGCCAGCAGCGAGATCGCCACGAAGGGGATGCCGCGCCAGATGTTGGCGGCGATCAGCGACCAGCGCGCCGGCCAGGTCGTGCTGAGGAAGTCGAAGGGCTTCTCGCGGACGCCCAGCACGTCGGTGGCAAAATAGGAGATGATCGAGAACTGCGGGTCGTAGATCCACCAGAAGGCCAGCGCCGACAGAACGGTCGGCACGATCCACGGCAGCAGGATGATCGCGCGCAGCAGATTCTTGAGCGGCAGATGGCGGTTCAACAGCAGCGCGAGCCAGAGGCCCAGTGCGAACTTCCCGAACGTCGCGACGGCCGTATAAAAGACGCTGTAGAAGACCGCGGTCCAGAACTGCGGATCCTCGAGCAGGTATTCGAAGTTCTCGAAGCCGATCCACTTGCCGGTGCGGCCGATCTTGGTGTCGGTGAAGGACAACCAGATGCCGAGCCCCAGCGGATAGGTGAGGAACACCGTCAGCAGGCCCATGGCCGGCAACAGGCACATGAAAATCAGGAACGCCTTGTTGTCGAACAGGCGCGCCAGCCGACCCTGCTGTATCCGGGTCCGGTTCCAGTCGGTCATCGTGGCGACGGTCATCTTCCCTCCGGAGAGCGGGAGAGCGGCGCGACCGGCGAACCGGTCGCGCCCTTCCCTGTCAGGCCCTAGCGGTAGTAGCGGCGCGTGCGGCGCTCCGCTTCCTTGGCGGCATCGGCCGGCGTGGCCTGGCCCGAGGCCACGGAGGCGAACATCTGCACCAGGATGTATTCGGCCGCGACAGTGCCGGCCGCCTGGGTGATCGGACCCTTGTAGCCGCTCCAGAAGCGGTTGTTCATGGTGCTGCGATAGATCGCGATCTTGGGATCGCTCGTCCACACCTTGCTCTTGTCGTAGGCGTTGAGCGGATGCGACCAGTAGCCCAGGCAGCCGGTCAGCCACGGATCGTACTGCTCGGCCTCCATCATGAAGGTCAGGTAGGCCTTGGCGGCGTTCGGGAACTTGGTGTGCTTGAACACCATGGCGTTCAGCACCGTGGCGCTCATCGGCGCCGAGCTCGCCACGCCCTGGGTCAGCAGCGCGTGCTCGGTGTCGTCGGCGATCGCCTTGGTGGCCGGGTCGTTCTTCAGCGCGAAGTACATCGACACGCCGTTGGCCGTGAAGAACAGCTCGTTCGACGCATAGGCCCGGTTGTTGCTGATATCGTTCCACGACATCGTGCCCGGGATGAAGGTCGGATAGAGTTCCTTCACGAAGTTGAGCGCGTTGACGGTTTCCTTGCTGTTGATGATGACCTTGCCGTCCTCGTCGACCAACGCCCCGCCATGGCTCCACAGCATCCAGTTGGCGAAGCCGTTCGCGTCGCCCACCGCATTGCCGAGCGCGAAGCCGGCCGGCTTCTTGATCTTCTGCAGCTGCTGGCAGAGCTTCAGCAGGTCGGGAAGCGTGGTCGGCACCTTGTCGAAGCCGGCTTCCTTCACCGCCGAGGCGCGATAGACCAGCGGGCCGCCGGTGCCGCCCATGGGGATGCCGATCCAGTTGTTGGTCTTGGCCTTCTTGCCGAACTTCTCGCCGAGGAACATCCAGCCGCCGTACTTCTTGCCGAGATACTCGGCGACGTCGGAAAGCTCGATCACCTTGTCGGCGTAGATATGCGGATCTTCCGCCCAGCCCAGGACGATGTCGGGACCGGCGCCGGTGTTGGCCGAAACGGCGGTCTGCTGGCGAATGTCCTCCCAACCCACCAGGTCGACCTTGACCTCGACCCCGGTCTCCTTGGCGAACTTGGCGCTGTTGGCGCGGAAGATCACTTCGTCGGGCTCGACGAAGCGCGCGGGCCGGATCAGGCGGAGCGTTGCGCCCTTCTCGATCGGCAGCTTGGGCGCCGGCACGTCCGCCTTGGGAATCTCCGACTGCGCGTTGGCCTTGCCGGCCATCGCCATCGCCGCCGCGGCAGCACCGAGAATGATCGACTCACGACGCTTGATGATGAACGCCATTCTTGTTTCCTCCTGATTGACCTTTGGTTTGTCTTCTTTTCCCCGTTCTCAGAGGCGTTGGCCCGACTGCTGGTCGAACAGATGGACCAGGGCGGGATCGGGCCTCACGGGCAGGATCTCGCCGGGCTTCGCCGTGACACGCTCGCGGAAGGCGCCGATTACCGACTGGCCGCCGATCCGCATCAGGACCTGGGTTTCCGACCCGGTCGGCTCGACCACCTGGACGGTGGCCGGGATGCCACCGGGATCGAGCATGAGATGCTCGGGCCGCACGCCGTAGACGGCGGGGCCGTCGGCCGCACGGCCGCCATTGGCGGGTAGCGGCCAGGCCGTGCCATCTTCCATGCGGAGCGCGCCGTTCGAGACCGTGCCCTTCACCATGTTCATGGCCGGCGAGCCGATGAAGCCCGCGACGAACAGGTTTGCCGGCCGGTCATAGAGTTCCAGTGGCGCACCGATCTGCTCGATATGGCCGTTGTTCATGACCACGATCTTGTCGGCCATGGTCATGGCCTCGATCTGGTCGTGCGTGACATAGACGGTCGTGACCTTGAGTCGCTGGTGCAGCTCCTTGATCTCCGAACGCATCTGCACGCGCAGCTTGGCGTCGAGATTCGAGAGCGGCTCATCGAACAGGAAGACCTGTGGGTTGCGCACGATGGCGCGGCCCATGGCGACCCTCTGACGCTGGCCGCCCGAGAGCTGCCGCGGGAAGCGATGCAGGAGCTGCTCGAGACCGAGGATCTTGGCCGCTCGGCCGACTTCCTGGTCCATCACCGATTTCGGCGCCTTCGCCAAAGTCAGCGAGAAGGCCATGTTGTCGTAGACCGTCATGTGCGGGTAGAGGGCGTAGTTCTGGAACACCATCGCGATGTCGCGATCCTTGGGCGGGACCGTGTTCACCACCCTCCCGCCGATCGCGATCTCGCCCGAGGTGATGTTCTCGAGCCCCGCCAGCATGCGCAGCAGGGTGGACTTGCCGCAGCCCGAGGGGCCGACCAGAACCACGAACTCGCCATCGGCGATGTCGACGCTTACGCCATGTAGAATCTCTACGGGCCCGAACGCCTTCCGCACTGTGCGGACTTCGACCGTCGCCATACTTCCTCCACGCGCGCGGCCTCTGGCCGCTTATTACTTGTACAACTGCCGGTTCTTTCGACCGGTCGCGCGGGATCATAGGCAAACCGCGCACGAAGCGCGAGTGCTCGCTGACGAATTGGTAACCTGATTACCAGCAATCGCTTGTCGAAAGAGAGGACCGCCTGCAGGATGCTGGAAGTGCAATTTAATCCTGGGAAATTTCTGCAAATGAACCTCGACACTCTAGCTGCGGCATGGGCTCCGCGCTTGCTCAGCATGCTGCGGATCATGAGCGGCCTGCTCCTGCTCCAGCACGGCACCGGCAAGCTGCTGAAATTTCCGGCGGGCGTCGTCCCGGCCAACTTCAACCTCATGTCGATGCCGGGCTATGCCGGCATCATCGAGTTCGTCTGCGGCATCCTGCTGGTCGTCGGGCTGTTCAGCCGCCCGGCCGCCTTCGTCGCTTCCGGCATGACGGCCGTGGCCTACTTCATGGTCCACGCCCCGCTGGGCTTCTATCCGATCCTGAACAAGGGCGAGCTCGCCGCACTCTACTGCTTCGTCTTCCTCTATCTTGCCGCCGCCGGTCCCGGCCCGTGGAGCATCGACGCCGCGCGCAAGAAGTAGCGCTTAACGCGCCTTCCCCGAAACGGTATGGAACGGACGGACGGCTGCCTCGTGCAGCCGTTTCGTTGTGTGCACGACCGACAAGAGAGAAACAGGAGGAGCGTTCATGTCCCAGCCGGTCTCGATCAACCGTCGCCACTTTACCGCCCTGGCCGGCGCGACGGCGCTCGGCCTGCCGATGCTGGCCCGCGCCCAGACCCGCTGGAAGCCCGAGAAGCCGATCACGATCTACAATCCCTTCGCCGCGGGCGGCGTCACCGACGTGCACATGCGTCTGCTCGCCGAGGCCGTGGGCAAGATCCTGGGCCAGCAGATCATCATCGACATCAAGCCGGGCGCCGCCGGCACGCTGGCCCCGGCGATGCTGCTCAACGCCAAGCCCGACGGCTACACCCTGGCCGTGATGAGCATCAACACGCTGCGCTATCCGCACTACCAGCAGACCAGCTGGAATCCGCTCACCGACTTCACCTACATCACCGGCCTGTCGGGCTACACGATGGGGATCGTCGTGCGCTCCGACTCTCCCTGGAAGACCTTCCAGGACATGATCGCCGCCGGCAAGAAGGACCCGGACAAGTACAACTACGGCACCTCGGGCGTCGGCGGCACCGGCCAGCTCATGATGATCGAGGTCGAGCAGGCGACCGGCGCGAAGTTCACCCACGTCCCCTACAAGGGTGGCGCGGAGTGGATGCAGGCGTTGATGGGCGGCGAGATCCAGTTCATTGCCGACGCGGCCCAGTGGGCGCCCTTCGTCGACGACGGCAAATGCCGCATCCTGGCCTTCGCCACCGAGAAGCGCATCCCGCGCTATCCCGACGTGCCGACAATGATCGAGCTCGGCGTCAACGTGGTGGGCCAGAGCCCCTACGGCCTGCTCGGCCCCAAGGGCATGCCGCCGGCCATCGTCGACACGCTCTACCAGGCCTTCAAGCAGGCCTCGACCGAGCCGAAGGTGATCGAGTATCTCGCGAAGTTCATCCAGGTGCCTTGGGAAAAGAATCCCGCCGAGTTCCGCGCCTTCGCCGAGAA
This sequence comes from Reyranella sp., assembly GCF_004297265.1. Taxonomy (GTDB): domain Bacteria; phylum Pseudomonadota; class Alphaproteobacteria; order Reyranellales; family Reyranellaceae; genus Reyranella. The sequence continues at coordinate 63,834 of NZ_SCUT01000007.1, read as the reverse complement.
GTATTATGTCGACGTGAAGCCGCTGCTCATCAAGGCGGGCCTCGCGAAGTCCTGAGAAGGAGTCATAGCCATGGCGTTGAAGAAGGTGGCCCTCGAGATCGGCATGGGCACCGATATCAGGGGCGGCGACTACACCAAGGCCGCGGTCCGCGCCCTGCGGGACGCGCTGTGGCACAACTCGCTCACCATCGCCACGGCACTCGGCAAATCGAGCGACGACATGGTCGTCGAGGTCCTGATCGGCGTGCCCAAGCCCGATCAGGTCGACACGGCGCAGGTGCTGGCGGTGCTGCCGCACGGCACCGGCACGGTGAAGGTGTTCGAGGGCGGCCTCGAGATCGAGAACGAGGCCGGCACGGACAAGACGGTGATCGCGCAGGCGGCCGCCATCGTCCGCCTGGACCTGTAAGAGGACCAAGACCATGACTGCCAAGCGCGTAATCCTCGAACTCGGCACCGGCAACGACCTGCACGGCGGCGACTACACCAAGGCCGCCCTGCGCGCGGTGCAGGACGCCCTGCACCATTCCTCACTCGCCATGATCCGGGCGCTGAAGATCAACACCAGGACCGGCATGTTCGTCGACGTCACGATCGGCGTGCAGCAACCCGACAAAGTCGACGCGGAGAAGGTCAAGGCCTCCCTGCCCCACGGCATCGTGACCGTGAAGGTGGTGAAGGGCGGCCTCGACATCGCCGATCCGGAAAACAACGATCCGGCGGTGATCGCCAGCGCCGCCATCGCGGTCCGGATGGAGATCCCCTGACGGAGGGAAAGCGCGCTCAGCCGCGCGCGGCACGGCCCATGAACAGGAGGCCGGCACCCGCGATCACGGCGACGATGCCGGCGATGGTGGGAATGGGGATGGTGCGCTGTTCGTCGGCCGTGACCTTCAGCGGGCCGGCATCGACGATGGTCTTGCGCTCGGTGAAGGAGATATTGTCGATCGCCAGACCGGCAATGCCGATCACGATCAGAAGAACACCCAAAATCGCCATCGGCTTCATGCCGTGAACTCCCGTTATTGGTTCCCTCGGGCAACGCAAAATGCTGCCCGAGGTTGCCTTTTGGGGAGTTCAGGCCTTCGGCCGGACCAGCATCGCCAGGCCCTGCTCGATGGCCGTGCGCGCCATGTCGCGGAGCTGGTCGTCGGTCGCGCTGCTGACCGGGTGACCGATCTGGGCGAAGGCATAGCCCGGCATACCGAGCACGCGGCTCATCATCTCCGCCGCGCTGGCAAACCGGGTCGTCATCACGCTGAAAGCAGGAACTTCCAGTCGTTCAGCGGTAACTGAGTCGTGCAGACTGCACGATGAGCAGGACCCTCAATCCCCCAAGCCGGAGACGACGGCATCCCAGCCCTTGATCTCCGCCACGATGTGCGGGTCGGCCGGCGCGCTGTAGTTCGACTTGGTGCGGCTCACCACGTTGGCGACGCCATACTCCTCGCGCAGGATCTGGTCGAGATGCCGGAAGAAGCCCTTGGTGCCTTCCTTGCCGTTCGAGATGAAGCCGACCGTCTTGCCTTCCAGCGTGTCGAGACGCGGGGCGAGCCGGCCGGCCGGCGGGGCGGTGCCCGGCGTGGGGTCGAGAACTTCGAACATGGTGTTTCCTCCTACTTCTTGGGCGGTTCGCAATCGACGCACACGCCGATCGGCAGGGTGACGGCATAGCTCTTGTTGCCGAGCCAGGGCGGAATGACGGCGCCGAAGCCACCGGCCGGGCCGCCGGCCGCCACGACCAGGAGCTGGTCGGGCGAATCCATCGCGGTGTAGACGCTGTCGCCGCGATCACGGACTACGGCGCCCTTGCCGACATCGGCCCATTCGCGACGATGGATGCGCGCGCGCTCGTGGATGAAGGTCGCGATGTCGGCCTTGGTCCAGCCGCCCGCCTGCAGATGCTCGCGCAGCTGCTTGGGAATGATCAGCGCGTAGTTGCCGGGATGGATCGAGTAGTGGCGCATGTTGGCGCGCATCTCGGCCGCGAAGGTCTCGAGGATCTCCTCCGGCTTCGTGGTCCATTCGTTCATGAGCTGGCGCGGCGCGCCCGCCGCCATCACGGTGACCGACGATGCGCCCTTCGGCACGCCGCGATGCTCGGCCAGCGGCAGCCACGTCGTATCTTCCTCGTCCTCCGCGACGCAGTAGCTGAACTTGCCGGGATGGCCGAGGGTCGAGCGGTCGATCACGCCCGGCCGGTCGTCCAGGAGGTTGATCAGGCAGAGCCGGATGGCACGTCCGATGACCGCCGTGGCGCGATCGGAGTTGGCAAGCGCGTTGAACGAGCCGCTGGCGCCGATCTCCAGGCGAATCGGGCCGTTCAGGATGACCAGCACCGCGCAGCCGCCGGTGCTCGCCGTCGCGCCGTGCATCAGGAATTCCTCCTGCATCATGGCGGTCCAGGCCGTCACGACGACCGGGAAGTGCATCGGCAGGCAGCCCGCCATGACGGCGTTGATCGCGAGCTTCTCGGCTGTGATGGCGAGACCGCGCACGGGCTCGATGCCGATCAGCTGGTCAGGCGGCATCATCACCCATTCGAGGCATTCCTGAACCGCCTCGCGCGTCGGCGGCACGATGGGCAGGCCGTCGGTCCAGCCGTTGGAATGATAGAGTTCCTGGACCGCCGAAATGCTGTCGGCCGAATAGGACCTGGATGCAAACTGCATGGCGTTCCTCCGCCGCTCCGCGCACGGGACGCCGGAGGGCTTTCGGCCAGAATAGCCTTCCGAGCGCCTATGCCAACCGCAACCTGATAGCCGGCATTATTCCACCTGATGCATCAAAGGCGAACCGCCTTGGGCCAGGACCGCCGCGCAAGGGCGAGGAAGCCGGCGGCTGCGGGGGAAGGCTCGCGTTCCCTCAGGAGCACGATGCCGAGACGGCGCGAGAGTTTCGGTTCTCCCAGCGGAATGGCGCGCAGATCGCGACCCAGGAGGAGGCCGGTGGCGCCGGTCGGCACGATGGCGAGGCCGACGCCGGCCCGGACGCAGCCCATCAAGGTGGCGAACTGGCTGACGATGACGATCTGGCGCAAGGTCAGGCCTGCCACCGCAGCCGCGGCGTCGACCGTGCGGCGGGTCCGCGAATCGCTGGGCAGAGCCACCAACGGCTCGTCGCGCAAGTCGGCGAGCAAGACGTTGCGTCGGGCGGCCAACCGGTGGCGGCGCGGCACGACCAGGCAGAAAGTCTCGCGCTGCAGCGCTTCGCCCGAGATCGCGTCGGGCAGTTCGTCGACATAGGTGAGGCCGAGATCCGCGGCGCCGCTGCGCACCGCCTCGAGCACGCTGCCATGGACGCCTTCCTGGACATGGATCTCGATGCCTGGCCTGTCGGCGCGGTAGGTCGCAAGCAGCAACGGCAGCGTCCCGCTCGCCACCGACATGATGCTGGCGATGGCGAGCCTTCCGCGCTGCTCCTCGGCGACCTCGCGGATGGAGCGCACCGTGATGCGCAGGTCGTTCAGCATGCGCTCCGCCACCGCCGCGAACTCGCGACCGGCCGGCGTGATCTGCACATGCCGCGTGCTGCGCTCGAACAGGCGCACGCCCAAGGCCGTCTCGATCCGCTTGATCGTGCGGGTCAGCGCCGGCTGCGAGATGCGCAGCCGCGACGCCGCGGCGATGAAGCTGCCATATTCCCCGACAGCGAGGACGGCCTCGAGTTGGCGGGCGCTGAAATCCGGCAGGGTCGGCTGGGCCATGGCCGCCACCCTACGCAGACGGAAGTTACGCCGCCAGCATGCGCTCGCGATTGCGCTCGCGCAGGATCGGCATGATCCATTTGCCGAACCGCTCCGCCTCCTCGTCGTGCAAGTAGCCCGACAGGCAGAAGGAATGGCAGCCGAGGTCAATGAACTTCTGCAGCGTGTCGGCGCACTGCTCGGGATCGCCGACGATGGCGATGCCGGCGCCAGGGCGGACCTGGGTGATGCCGGTCCACAGATGCGGCTCGATGGTCTCGCCGATCGCCGCCAGCTCGCGCACGCGGCGGTTGGCTTCTGAAGTCGCGAAGCGTTCCTTCACGAAGGCCTTCTGCGCCTCGCTCGCATGCTCGACCAGCCCGTGGGCGAAGTCCCAGGCCTCCTTCTCGGTCTCGCGGCAGACGACCTGCAGGCGCATGCCGAAACCGATCTCCTTCTCGCGCCCATGGCGTGCGGCCATCGACTTGATCTCGGCCATGTTGGCGCGGATGCGCTCGTAGGTGTCGCCCCAGAAGAGATGCACGTCGGAGTGCTTCGCCGAAATCTCCCAGGCCTGCTTCGAACCGCCGCCCAGATAGAAACGCGGATGCGGCTGCTGCAGCGGATAGGGGCGGATCTGCGCGCCCTTCAGCTGGTAGAACTTGCCGTCGAAATTCACCGGGCCCTTCGTGGTCCACAGCGCCTTCAGGATCGAGACCTCCTCGTCCATGATCTCGTAGCGCTCTTCCTTGCCCCACTTGATGCCTTCGGAGGCGTTCTCGGCCTCGCTCTGGCCGGCGATCAGGTTGATGCAGATGCGGCCGCCCGAGAGCTGGTCGAAGGCCGTGATCATCTTCGCGAGCAACACGGGGTTGATGTAGCTCGGCCGCGCCGCCACCAGCATGCGCATCGACTTGGAGCGCGCCACCATCATCGCGCTGGTGATCCAGGCCTCCCAGCAGGCCGTCTGGACCGGCACCAGCATGTACTCGAAGCCCGCCGCCTCGGCCGCGCCGACGATCTTGTCGAACAGGTCGAGCGACGGCGGCACCTGTGCGCTCGGCAGTCCATAGGCGGTGGTGTCACCCGCGGTGGGCAGGAACCAGCCGAATTCGAGGCGCTTCTTCTCCATCATCTTCATTCCTTCTCGATGCCGGCGGCTTTGGAGAGCCGGCCCCATTTCTCGATCTCGGACTTGATGAAGGGCCGGACATCCTCCGGCGCCTTGCGCTGCGGCTGGAACGAGATGCCGCGCAGGCGCTTGATCACCTCGGGATCGGTCACGATCTCCTGCACCGCCGTGTCGATGCGCGCCACGATCTCCGGCGGGGTCTTCGACGGCGCCATGATCACGAACCAGGCGTCGAGCGCGAACTGGCCGAGCCCCGCTTCCTGGAAGGTCGGCACCTCGGGCAGCAGCGACGAGCGGGAATCCGACGCCATCACCAGCGCCTTCACCTTGCCCGCCTTCACCTGCGGCACGGCGATGGCCACGTCGGCAAAGGTCATGTCGATCTGGCCCGACAGGAGGTCGGCCAGCGCCTGCGGCGCGGACTTGTAGGGCACGTAGGTGATGTCGGTGCCGAGACGCTCCGCCAGCGTCGCCGTGATCACACGGGCCGAGGGTGTGCCGGCACCGGAAGTCAGCGGCGGCCTGGCCTTGGCGCGCTTGATGAAGTCGGCGAGCGTGTCCATGCCGGCATCGGCCCGCACCAGCAGGACGAACTGGATGAAGCCGTAGAAGCCGGCCGGCGCGAAATCCGTCAGCGAATCGTACGGCACCGACTTCATGAGGTTGGGATTGCCGGCATGCGTCGCGGCCGTCGCGATCATCAGCGTGTAGCCGTCCGGCGGCGCCTTGGCGACGTAGTTGGCAGCGATCGAGCCGTTGCCGCCGCCCTTGTTGTCGACGATCACCGGCTGGCCGAGCTTGGGCGCCAGGTATTCCGCCATGACGCGGGCCAGCGTGTCGGTGGCGCTCCCCGCCGCGTAGGGCACAACGATGCTGAGCGGCTTTGCCGGCCATGATTGAGCGCGTACGGGAGATGCAGCTGCGGACGCTGCGGCGAGGATCGTCAGGGCTTGGCGCCGACCGATTGTCATGCCGGCCTTTATGCTAGCGGCAGCACCGATGCGCAATTGACGCTGGTCGAAGCGCGAAAGAGGCGGCACGATCCGCGCGCCTCAAAGGGAGATCTCATGCTGCAACACGGCAGGCGTCCGACAATCGCATCGCGGCACGGCATGGTGGCGGCGGCCCATCCACTCGCGGCGGCGGCCGGCGCGCGCATCCTGTCGAACGGCGGCAACGCCTTCGATGCGGCGGTCGCGACTGCAGCGGCACTGAACGTCGTCGAACCCTATATGTCCGGCCTCGCGGGCCGCGGCGTCGCCACCTGCTACATCGCCAGCGAGAAGCGAGTCCGCACGCTCGACTTCGTCGGCCCGATCTCGAAGAACTTCCCGATCGACAAGCTCAGCAACCGCGCGCAACTGCAGCGCGGCGCGGTCGCCGTCGGGGCGCCGGGCAATCTCGCCGGCTGGTGCGAGCTGAACAGCAGCCACGGCAAGAAGAAGCTGCCGGAACTGTTCGCGCCGGCGATCGCCATCGCGCGCGACGGCTTCCAGCTGATCGAGTTCAACCTCGAGGAAATGCAGGCCGTCGCGGGCGACCTCGCGGCCCACAAGGCACTGCATCCGGAATGGTCGCGGGTCTATACCGGCGGCGCCGGCACCGTGAAACCGGGGTTCGTGCTGAAGCAGCCCGACCTCGCGCGCACGCTCGAGGCGCTGGCGAGCGAAGGCCCGGGTCTGCTCTACGGCGGCGCGCTCGGCCAGAAGATCCTCGACCGGCTGACCGAGCTGGGCGGCTGCATGATCATGGACGACCTGCTGGCGGCCAAGGCGACCTGGCGCGACCCGGTCTCCGTCGCCTATCGCGGCCGCACCGTCCACGTGCCGCCGCCGCCCTGCGAGGGTTTCCAGTTCCTGCTGACCCTACGCATCCTGGAAGGCTTCGATCTCGCTGCGATGAAGCGCAATTCGACCGAGCATCTCGACACGGTGCTGCGCGCCGTCCGGCTCGCCGCCGGCGTGCGTATCGCGGCGGGCGTGCCGGCGCCGCAGAAGCTGGCCGAGATCCTGTCGGACGCGCATGTCGAGACGCTGCGCGCCCGGGTGCGCGACGGCAAACCGGTGATCGGCCCGACCGAACAGTGGACCCCGCCGCAGCAGCCCGTCTCGCCCACCGACGAGAGCCACACGACGTCCTTCTCGATCGCCGACAGCGAGGGCAACCTGATCTGCCTGACCCAGAGCCTGGGCAGCGTCTTCGGGTCGGGTGTCGTGGTCCCCGGCACCGGCCTCTGTCTCAACAACTTCCTCTACTGGGCCGACGTGAACCCGCAGAGCCCCAACCGCGTGAAGCCGGGCGACCAGCTGCCGATGTGCATGGCGCCGTCGATCTCGACGAAGGACGGCGCCCCGATCCTCGCGCTGGGCACGCCGGGCAGCTACGGCATCCTGCAGACCCAGCCGCAGGCCATGGTCCAGTACGTCGATTTCGGCCTGCCGCTGCAGCAGGCGATCGAGGCGCCGCGCGGCCGTCTCACCGACGGCGCCGCGGTACTGCTCGAATCGCGCCTTTCGCCCGAGGTCCATGCCGATCTGCGCAAGCTCGGCCACGACGTCACCACCGGTCCGGAATGGACCTGGAGCGTGGGCGGCATGCAGGGTGTCGCGATCGACCCCGTAACCGGCATCTTCGCCGGCGGCTGCGATCCCCGACGCGACGGCTACTGCGTTCCGGCCTGAGCCGCTACTTGAGCGGCCGCGACGGCTCGGAAATCTCGGCCACGGCGGCGCCGACACGACCCGCCGCTGCCGCGTCCGGTTCCGTGGCGATGTCGCCCAGGGCCACGATGCCGGCGAGGTTCTTGTCGCGGTCGAGGACGGCGAGGCGCCTGATCTGCAGCACCTTCATGCGTTCGAGGACTTCCTCCGTCTGCTCGTCGCAGAAGGCATAGGCGACGTCCTCGGTCATGCAGTCCTTTACAAGGGCGTCGACCGGCGACCAGCCGGCCGCCACGGCGCGCACGACGATGTCGCGGTCCGTGATCGTGCCGACCAGACGCTTTCCGTCGCAGACCGGCAGCGAACCGACGCCGATGGCCTCCATCGCCTCGGCGGCTGCCTGGATAGAGGCGTCAGGCGCGATGGTCTCGACCTCGCGGGTCATGATCTCGGATACCTGCATAAGCGGGTAATGCGACTCTTCAGACATGGTTGCGGCCGTCCTAGGCATTCCTCTTGCACAGAGGCGCAAGGCACGATGGAATGCGTTCCAACGAAAACGTCATGAGGGGATGGTTGATGCGTAAACTGGCATGGCTCGCGGCCGCGGCGATCGCCGTCATGGGCGCCGGGGCGGCGGACGCCCAGCAGACACCACGCAAGGGCGGCACGCTGCGCATGACGGCGCCCTACGCCGCAAGCTTCGGCAGCCTCGACCCGCACGTGACGCCCCGGGCCCAGGACGACATCGTCGGCAAGTCGTTGAACCGCACGCTCTACAACTGGAATACCGCCGCCAACAAGCTCGAGCTCGAGCTGGCCAAGTCGGTGGCGGTGTCGGCCGACGGCCTCACCTACACCTACAAGCTGCGTGACGACGCCTTCTTCCATAACGGCCGCAAGATGACGGCCGACGACGTGATCTTCTCCTTCACCCGCATCATGGATGGCAGCAAGGGCTATCCGGGCGCCCGCTATGTCCGCCTGATCAAGGGCGCGGTCGATGTCGAGAAGGGCGCGGCCAAGGAAATCTCGGGCCTGAAGAAGATCGACGACTTCACGCTGGAGATGACGATCACCGATCGCGTCGACCCCGGCTACTACTTCTTCGGCGGCTCGACCGCGATCCTGCCCAAGGAAGAGGTCGAGAAGGGCAATTATGCCTCCAATCCGGTCGGTCTCGGTCCCTTCAAGTTCAAGGAGCACATCCCGGGCTCGCGCGTCGTGATGGAGCGCTTCGACAAGTTCTACAAGCCGGGCAAGCCCTATCTCGACAAGCTCGAGGTGCTGATCATGGCCGAGGCGGCCGCCCGCGACGTCGCCTTCCGCAACAAGGAGATCGACACCTCGATCCTGGGTCCGGCGCAGTACGTCGCCTATCGCGCCGATCCGCAGCTCTCGAAGGGCATCCTGGAAGTGGCCGAGATGTTCACGCGCTCCATGCACATGAATCTCGGCTCGATCAAGCCGTTCCAGGACAAGCGCGTGCGTCAGGCGATCAACTATGCGATCGATTCCAACCTGATCATCTCGCGCCTGGTCAAGGACAAGGCCTATCGCGCCACGAGCTGGCTGCCGCCGTCGTCCGCCGCCTTCGACAAGACCATGAAGCCCTATCCCTACGATCCCGAGAAGGCCAAGAAGCTGCTGGCCGAAGCGGGCTTCCCCAACGGCTTCGAGTTCGAATGGACGACCAGCCAGAACGAGAGCTGGGGCCTGCCGATCGTCGAGGCGGTGATCCCGATGCTGGCCAAGGTCGGCATCAAGGCCAAGCCCAAGCTGGTCGAGGTCACGGTGCTGACCGAGCTCCTGATGAAGGGCGACCACCAGGCGCTGATCGCGTCGAGCCTGACCGGGCCGGATTCGCTGGCGACCCTGCGCTGCTACTACTCCAAGACGCCGCGCACGGCCTGCAACTACACCGGCTTCAACAACGCCGACTTCGACAAGCTGCTCGACGATGCCGCCCAGGAAGGCGACATGGCCAAGCGCGACGAGATCCTGAAGAAGGCCAACAACCTGCTCTACGACGAGGCGCCGGTCTGGTTCTTCAACTACAACAAGGCGGTCCTGGCCTTCCAGCCGTGGGTGCACGGCCTGCAGGCCAACCCGACCGAGATCACGCATCAGTACCCGGAAGACATCTGGGTCGACGCAAGCTCGCCGGCGAAATAACGGCGAACGAAGAAAGCTGAAGGATTCCTCGCTGCCGCTCGGGATGACAAAGGCGCTGTCATCGAGAGCTGTGGCGAGGGTCCTCTAGAATCCCTGCAATGCTTCTTGTCCTCGGCCGCCGCCTCGCCAACGTCATTCCGACGCTCCTCGCCGTCGTGGCACTCGTCTTCCTGCTGTTCTCCGTCCTGCCCGGGAGCTTCATCTCCGGCATGAACGAGGACGGACGCTCCACCATCGACCCCGCGGTCATGGAACGCATGCGCAAGGAAATGGGCCTCGACGATCCGCTGGTCGAGCGCTTCGCCAAATACGTCGCCGCCACCGCCACGGGTGACCTCGGCACCTCGTTCCGCACGCGCGAGCCGGTCACCAAGATGCTGGCCGGACGCATCTGGCCGTCGCTGAAGCTGGTTCTCGCGGCCATGGTCTTCGCCATCCTGGTCGGCGTCACCCTGGGCTTCCTGGCCGCGCTGAAGCCCGGCAGTCTCATCGACACCGCCGCCATGGTCGGCGCCATTTCCGGCCTCTCGCTCAGCCAGTTCTGGTTCGGCCTGATGCTGATGTACCTGTTTGCATTGAAGCTCCAGTGGCTGCCGAGCTTCGGCTATGGCGACGGCGGCCTGCGCAACCTCATCCTGCCGGCCATTGCGCTGGGCGTCGGCCCGATGGCCCTGCTCGCCCGCACCACGCGCGCCGCGGTGCTCGACGTGCTCAACGCCGACTTCGTCCGCACCGCCCGGAGCAAGGGCATGAGCGAGCGGCGGGTCGTCGAATGGCACGTGCTGCGCAACGCGCTGGTCCTCGTCATCACCATCGTGGGCCTGCAGTTCGGCTCGCTGATGGGACAGGCGGTCGTCGTCGAGAAGCTGTTCGCCTGGCCGGGCGTCGGTTCGCTGATGGTCGACTCGGTGTTCCAGCGCGACATGCCGACGGTCCAGGGCTGCATCCTGATGATCGTGCTGTTCTTCCTCGTCATCAACACGCTGGTCGACATCGCCTATGTCGTGATCGACCCCCGGATCCGGTACCGATGAGCCTCGCTCTCAAGCTTCCCCGACTGCGCCTGAAGGGCGGCGCCTCCCTCTGGGTCGGCGGCGGCCTGGTGGCCATCGCCATCCTCTCGGCGATTCTGGCGCCGTGGATCGCGCTGACCGACCCGGTGCTGGACGCCAACCTGATGAACGCCGAGATCCCGCCCTGCTGGGAGTTCCCCTTCGGCACCGACGCGCAGGGCCGCGACATCTACTCGCGCATCGTCTGGGGCGCCCGCGTGTCGCTGAGCGTCGGCATCATCAGCCAGATCTGCAACAGCCTGATCGGCGTGACCCTCGGCCTCACCGCGGGCTACTGGGGCGGCTGGTGGGACGATGTGGTGAGCGGCCTCACCAACCTGATGCTGGCGATCCCGTCGCTGGTCTTTGCTCTGGCCATCATGGCCATCCTCGGGCCCGGCCTCGTCAGCCTCGTCATCGCACTCGGCCTCACCAGCTGGTCCTATTCCTGCCGCATCGCGCGCGCCCAGGTCCTGTCGCTGAAGAGCCAGGGGTACATCCAGGCCGCGCGCATCCTGGGCTATGGCGACCTGCGCATCATGTTCACGCAGATCCTGCCCAACATCCTGGGGCCGCTGATCGTGATCGCGACCCTGGGCATGGGCGGCGCCATCCTGGCCGAAGCGGCACTGTCCTTCCTCGGCCTCGGCATCCGCCCGCCTTTCCCGAGCTGGGGCAGCATGCTGTCGGAGGCGCGCGACCAGATCACGACGGCGCCCTGGCTGTCGGTGTTTCCGGGCCTCGCCATCTTCTTCACCGTCCTCGGGCTCAACCTCCTGGGCGACGGGCTGCGCGACTATCTCGACCCGCAGTCGACGACGCGGCGCGGATGAGGACACGCGCATGACCACGCCCCTTCTGAAGGTCGAGAACCTGCGCATCGCGCTGGCGGGCGACGGCGTCACCTATAACGCCGTCGAGAATGTCTCGTTCGAGATCGGCCGTGGCGAGGCCTTCGGGCTGGTGGGCGAATCGGGCTGCGGCAAGAGCATCACCGCGCTGTCGGTGATGGGCCTGCTGCGCCGGCCGCTGTCGCTGGCGGGAGGAAAGATCGTCCTCGACGGCCAGGAGATCCAGAACGTCTCCGCGGCCGAGATGCGGCGCCTGCGCGGCAGGCGCATCGCCATGATCTTCCAGGAGCCGATGACGGCCCTCAATCCGCTGTCGCCGGTCGGCCGGCAGATCGCCGAGATGTTCGTGCTGCATCAGGGCGCCAACTGGAACGAGGCGATGGACCGCGCCGAGGACGCGCTGCGCCAGGTCCGCGTCCCCTCGCCCGAGCGGCGCATCAGGGACTATCCGCACCAGCTCTCGGGCGGCATGCGGCAGCGGGTGATGATCGCGATCGCGCTCGCCTGCGGCCCCGACCTGCTGGTCGCCGACGAGCCGACGACGGCGCTCGACGTCACGGTGCAGGCCGAGATCATCGACCTGATGGCCGAGCTCTGCGCCGCCAAGGGCACGGCGATCCTGATGATCAGCCACGATCTCGGGCTGGTCGCCAACATGTGCAAGCGGGTCGCCGTCATGTATGCCGGCCGCATCGTCGAGAGCCAGGTGGCCGACGCGATCTTCGCCACACCGACCCATCCCTATACGCAGGGCCTGATCGATTCGCTGCCGCGGCTCGGCGAGCGGGCGCGCCGTGGCCGCCAGAAGCTGCGCGAGATCTCGGGTGTCGTGCCCTCGATCGCCAATTATCCCTCCGGTTGCCGCTTCAATCCACGCTGCCCCGCCGTCACCGAGGTCTGCCGGTCGGTCGTGCCCGAGGCGACACCCCTGCCGGCCGAAGGATTCGTGAGGTGCCATCACCATGGCTGAGGGCCTGCTTTCGCTCGACGACCTGGCGGTCCATTTCAAGGTCGGCAACGCGCTGGGCGGCGGCATCAAGACCCTGAAGGCGGTCGATGGCGTGACGCTCGACGTGAAGCCCGGCGAGTGCCTGGGACTGGTGGGCGAATCGGGCTGCGGCAAGTCCACGCTTGCGCTCGCCATCATGGGCCTGCTGCCGCCGACGCGCGGCACGATCGGCATCGACGGCCAGCAGATCTCCGGCAGCACGCCGCCGGACCGCATGAGGATGGCGCGCACGGTGCAGATGGTCTTCCAGGACCCCTACGCCTCGCTCAATCCGCGCCAGACGGTGCGGCGCACGCTCGCCGATCCGCTCCGCCTGCACGGCGTCACCGACAAGGCGGAGGTCGAGGCGCGGGTCATCGACATGATGGCCAAGGTCGGCCTGCGGTCCGAGCAGGCCGACCGCTATCCGCACGAATTCTCCGGCGGCCAGCGTCAGCGCATCGGCATCGCCCGCGCCCTGATCCTGAAGCCCAAACTGGTGCTGTGCGACGAGCCGGTGTCGGCGCTCGACGTCTCGATCCGCGCCCAGATCATCAATCTCCTGCTCGAACTCAAGGACGAGATGGGGCTGGCCTACATCATGATCAGCCACGATCTCGGCGTGGTCGAGCATGTCAGCGACCGCGTGGCCGTCATGTATCTCGGCCGCATCGTCGAACAGGGCGGCTGGCAGGAGATCTTCGAGAACCCGCGCCATCCCTATACGCGCGCACTGATCGCGGCGATCCCCGACCCGTTCCATCGGGCCGCCATCAGCGCCGACGCCAAGGCGCGCGGCGAAATCGCCAGCGCCCTCAACCCGCCGCCGGGTTGCCATTTCCATCCGCGCTGCCCGCTCAAGGCCGACATCTGCACGGCGGAGTATCCCGCGTTCGGCGAAGTGTCTCCGGGCCATCGTGCGGCTTGTCATTTCCGCGACCGCGTGAGTTGATGGGGCAATAGCCCCATGACCCTCCTCGACACCGACATTCTTCTCGACTGGCTCCTTCGCCGTGGCCTCGACGGTCTCGACGAGGCCGAGTTGCTGCGTGAATTCTGCGAGAAGTGCCGCGAGGCCGGGCTGATGGTGTCACGCGCCCTGTCCTTCATCGACACGCTGCACCCGGTCCACGAGGGGCGGATCTACCGCTGGAGCGACGATTCCATCGAGGAAGAGGCGGCTACAGACTATGCCCGCACCGACCAGGGCGGACCCGCCGCCGAATCCTGGCAACGCAGCCCATTCTTTCATCTGCTGGAAACCGGCGGAGAAGAACTGCGCCGCCGCATCGGCTTCGGCGAAGAGCCGGACTTCCCCATCATCCAGGAAATGAAGGACGCCGGTCACACCGACTACATCGTCTTCATCCATCGCTTTGCCGGGAACACCAAGATCGGCGACATGGACGGCGTCTATTCGGCGTGGTCGACACGCCATTCCGAGGGCTTCAGCGACGCCAACATCGTCGCGCTGCGCCGCCTGGTGCCGGCGCTGGCGCTTGCCATCAAAAGCGCCGCGCTGGCACGCGTCGCCGACACGCTGGTCCAGGTTTACCTGGGACGCGATGCCGGCCGGCGCGTGCTGGAGGGCAGCATCCAGCGCGGCGTCGCCGATCGGGTCGAAGCCGCCCTCTGGTTCTCCGACCTGCGCAGCTTCACCGCCATCACCGACACTGCGAAGCCCAGCGAGATCATCCCGCTGCTGAACGACTATGCCGAGGCGGTGATCACCTCGATCCACGAGGCCGGCGGGGACGTGCTGAAACTGATCGGCGACGGCACACTGGCGGTCTTCCGCGCCGACGACGCGGCCGAGGCCTGCCGGTGCGCGCTTCGCGCCGAGGAAAACCTGCGGGCCCGCACGAAGGAGCTGAACGAGCGCCGCCAGGCCGAGGAGCATCCGATCACCAACGTCTATATCGGCCTGCATATCGGCGAGGTCTTCTACGGCAACATCGGCAGCTTCGACCGTCTCGACTTCACGGTCGTGGGGCCCGCGGTCAACGAGACCAGCCGCATCGCCTCGATGTGCCGCTCGGTCGACCGGCCGGTTCTCATCTCGTCGACCTTCGCCGAGGCTCTTCCCGCAGAGGAACGCGCCCGTCTGGTCTCCGTCGGCCGCTTCGCGCTGCGCGGCGTCGGCAGGGCGCAGGACCTGTTCACCATCGATCCCGGGCTTCTCTGATCTTTGGTATGCTTGCCGATATCGCAGGCACTGCTACGTTCGCGCCTGATTTCAGAGGAGCAGCCCATGGCCAAGTCACCCGCCATCTCGATCGGCATCAAGGAAGTGGACCGTAAGAAGATCGCCGAGGGTCTGAGCCACTTGCTGGCCGACACCTACACGCTTTATCTCACGACGCACAATTTCCACTGGAACGTCACGGGGCCGATGTTCACGTCGCTCCACACGATGTTCATGACCCAGTACACCGAGCTCTGGAACGCGGTCGATCCGATCGCCGAGCGCATCCGCTCTCTGGGCTATCCCGCTCCCGGCTCCTACGGCCAGTTCGGCAGGCTGAGCTCGCTGGCCGACGCACCGGCCAAGCCGCCGAAGGCGCTCGAGATGGTCAGCATCCTCGTCACCGGCCACGAGGCGGTGGCGCGCACCGCGCGCGGCATCTTCCCGGTGGCCGACAAGGCCGGCGACGAGCCGACCGCCGATCTGCTGACCCAGCGCCTGACGGTGCACGAGCAGTCGGCCTGGATGCTGCGTTCGCTTCTTGAATAAGATTCGACAGGCGATATTAAATCCCGCCTGTAAAAATTCCGTATCCCGGCTTGCGCCACGTCCTCCCGGATGCCTACGATGTCCGCAATACAAAGCCGTCCAATGAGGCGGCAGTCCTGGGAGGACAACATGGCCAAGACCAAGCGTCGTAGCGTGCTTAAGCTTGCCGGCGGCGCTGCCGCTGCGTCCATGGGCGGCATGGCCGCTATTCTGGCAACGGGCCGCATGCCGGCCTTTGCCCAGCAGAGAACGGTTCATTGGCTGAAGTGGGTCGACTTCGTGCCGGCGACCGATGCGCTCCTGAAAAAGGAGATGATGCCCGAGGCCGAGAAAGCGCTGGGCATCAAGATCAATCTCGAGACGGTGAACGGCAACGACCTGCAACCGCGGATCACGGCTGGCATCCAGTCGGGGGCCGGGGCCGACCTGATCATGTCGTTCAACAGCTACACCCACCTTTACGCCAACAGCGTCGTCGACGTCAGTGAGATCGCCGAGGAAGTCGGCAAGCGCGAAGGCGGCATCTTCCCGTACGCAAAGGCGATCTGCAGCAACGGCAAGATGTACATGGGCATGCCGTGGGCCGTGATCGGCGGCATGATCGCCTACCGCAAGTCCTGGTTCGAGGAAGTCGGCGTAACCGCCTTCCCCGACACCTGGGAAGGCTATCGCGATGCCGCCAAGAAACTGAAGGCCAAGGGCCGTCCGTTCGGCCAGACCCTGGGTCATACATTCGGCGACGCACCGGGCTTCACCTACCCCTACCTCTGGTCGTGGGGTGGCAAGGAAATCGACGCCGGCGGCAAGGTGGTTATCAACAGCAAGGAGACCGTCGAGTCGGTGAAGTTCATGCAGGCCCTGTGGAAGGAGGGCATGGACGAAGGCGGCCTCGCCTGGGACGACACCAACAACAACCGGGCGTTCCTGTCGCAGACCATCTCGGCCACCCTGAACGGCGCCTCGATCTATATCGAGACCCTGCGCAAGCCCGATCAATATAAGACGGAAAAGGGCCTGCCGATGAACAAGGACATCCTGCATGCGCCCCTGCCCAAGGGCCCGGCGGGACAGTTCGGCTTCCATCTGCTGCAGTCGAACATGCTGATGAAGTACTCCAAGAACCAGGATGCTTCGAAGGCGTTCCTCAAATGGATCCACGCCGAGGCGAACTACAGGAAGTTCTTCGAATCACAGAAGGGCTTCGCGACGCCATGCACCGCCAAATGGGAAACCGACAAGCTGTGGGACGTCGATCCCGTCATGGCGCCGTTCAAGGTGGCGGCCCGTCTCGGCCAGGCCATCGGCAACGCCGGGCCGCCGGACGCCAAGGCCCAGGAGGTCCTCTCGAAGTACATCGTCACCGACATGTACGCGAAGGCTGTCCAGGGCATGCCCGCCGAGGAAGCGGTGAAGTGGGCCGAAGCCGAACTGAAGAAGGTCTACGTCTCAAGCTGAACAACCGCGCTCGAGGTAACCTTCCATGGCCGTGACGGCACTTTCGGCGGCGGAGAGCAAACGCCTCTCCCCGCGCTTGCGCAGGCTCGAGGACGAGCGCTGGCTTGCGATGGCGCTCCTGACCCCGACCGCGGTCCTGCTCGGCCTGTTCATCGCCTATCCCTTCTTCGAAGGCGTGCTGCTGTCGCTCAGCAGCACGCGCGTCGGCGATCCCGGCCATTTCGTCGGACTGAAGAACTTCCACAAGATCTGGGACGACAGCATCTTCCGCACGACGGTGTGGAACACCTTCTGGTACACGGGGGTGACGACCGTGTTCAAGCTGGCGCTGGGCCTGTGGCTGGCGATCCTGCTCAACCGGCATTTCAAGGGCAAGGCGATCGTTCGCGCCTTCATCCTGCTGCCCTTCATCATTCCCACGGTGCTCTCGACCTTCGCCTGGAAGTGGATGTTCGACCCGACCTTCAGCGTCATCAACTGGACGCTGTTCCAGCTCGGTTTCATCACCACCCGCATCAACTGGCTGGGCGATCCCGACCTCGCCATGACGTCGATCATCGTCATCAACATCTGGCGCGGCGTCCCCTTCTTCGCAATTACCCTGCTGGCCGGCCTGCAGACCATCAGCCCCGAGCTGCACGAGGCCGCGGCGATCGATGGCGCCCGTCCGTGGGCGCGCTTCTGGCACGTGACCTGGCCACTGCTGATGCCCGTCACCCTCGTCGTGGTGCTGTTCTCGGTCATCCAGACCTTTGCCGACTTCCAGCTGGTCTACGTCATGACCGGCGGCGGTCCGGCCAACGCCACCCATCTCTTCGCCACCTATGCCTATCAGCTCGGCATCGGCACCGGACTGCTGTCGGAGGGCGCCGCGATCTCGCTCGCGATGTTCCCTTTCCTCTTCGTCATCGTCGTGGTCCAGCTTCTCTACATCCGCAGGGTGGAAACCAGATGAGCCGGGAGACCCGCTGATGATCGAGGGCGCCCTCTGGAGACGATGGGTCTTCTACAACATTCCGTTGATCCTGTTCGTCTTCGTGCTGCTGTTCCCGTTCTACTGGATGATCGTGACGACCTTCCGGCCCGACGGCGAACTCTACCTGCCCTGGAACGCGCCGAACTACATGCCGTTCTGGACCAACAACCCGACGATCGAGCACATCCTCTATCTGTTCGAAGAGACCAGCTTCATGCGCTGGATGTTCAACACCATGTTCATCGCACTGGTGTCGACGGTGATCTCGCTGTTCTGCGGCGTGCTGGCGGGCTATGCGCTGGCCCGCCTCAACTTCCCCTATGCCGGAGGCCTCGGCACCGCGATCTTCATCACCTACCTGGTGCCGCAGACTCTGCTGTTCATTCCGCTGGCGGAGATCATCCGCAACTTCCAGCTCGGCGACACGCCGTGGTCGCTGATCCTCACCTACCCGACTTTCCTGATCCCCTTCTGTACCTGGCTGATGATGGGCTACTTCAAGGCCATCCCGAAGGAGCTGGAGGAGTGCGCGCGGATCGACGGCGCCTCGCGCTGGAAGGCGATGCTCTACATCGTCATCCCGGTCGCGGTGCCCGGCATCCTGTCGTCGGGAATCATCGCCTTCACGCTCTCGTGGAACGAGTTCATCTACGCCCTCGTCTTCCTGTCCTCGCCGGACCAGAAGACCGTTCCCGTCGGCGTCACGTCAGAGCTGATCCGTGGCGACGTGTTCTTCTGGGGGCCGCTGATGGCCGGCGCCCTGCTGGGCTCGATCCCGGTTGCGATCGTCTATTCATTCTTCGTCGAACATTACGTCTCGGGCCTCACCGGCTCGGTCAAGGGGTAGCGCATCATGGCCGAGGTCAGTATCCGCAAGCTCAACAAGATGTTCGACGTCACCCATGTGGTGAAGGACGTCGACCTGGAAATCCGCGACAAGGAGTTCGTCGTCCTGGTCGGCCCCTCGGGCTGCGGCAAGACCACGACCCTGCGCATGGTGGCCGGGCTCGAGGCCATCAGCTCGGGGCAGATCCTGATCGATGATTCGGTGGTGAACGAGGTCCCACCGATGGACCGCGACATCGCCATGGTCTTCCAGAACTATGCGCTCTATCCGCACATGAGCGTGGCCGGCAACATGGCCTTCGGACTGAAGATGCGGAAATTCGCCAAACCGGAGATCGAGACCCGGATCAAGCGCGCCGCCGCCATCCTCGGCATCGAGAACCTGCTGGAGCGCAAGCCGCGGCAACTTTCCGGAGGCCAGCGCCAGAGGGTCGCGCTGGGCCGGGCGATCGTGCGCGATCCCAAGGTCTTCCTGTTCGACGAGCCGCTCTCCAACCTCGACGCCAAGCTGCGCGTGCAGATGCGGGTGGAGCTGAAGAAGCTGCACGAGCGGCTGGGCACCACCGCGATCTACGTCACGCACGACCAGGTCGAGGCGATGACGCTGGGCGACCGCGTGGTGGTGATGAAGGACGGCTGGGTCCAGCAGGTCGGCGACCCGCTCGAACTCTACAACACGCCGGCCAACCGCTTCGTGGCGGGCTTCATCGGCTCCCCGGCCATGAACTTCATCGAGGCGACGCTCGGCGAGAACAACGGCACCGTCATCGCCGAGGCGCCCGGCCTGCGCCTCACCTTGCCCGGCTCACTGGCCGCCCGGGCCCGCACCCGGGCCGGCCGTGCCGTCACGCTCGGCATCCGGCCGGAGGACGTTCACATCGCGACCGACAGGGATTCACCCGAGTTTTGCTTCGATGCCACCGTCGAGGTCGTGGAGCAGCTCGGCTCCGAGATCCTGCTCGACACGCGGGTCGGTCCGGCAACCGTCGTCGCCAGCGTCGAGCCCACGATGCGCATCCGCAGCAACGACCGGCTGCGCCTGTCGCTGAAGCCCGAACGCCTGCACCTGTTCGACGCGGAGACCGAGGCGGCGATCTGAGTGGTCAAGGGAGCGCGCAACTCCAGTTGCGCTCATACCTTGCTGACCGACGGCGCTTGAGCGCCACTGGAGTGGCGCGCTCCGATGAGGACGCTTGCCCGCCTACGGCGTCGGCCCGCTCCACGACTCCAGCACGTCCCACTTCGCCTTGCGCTGCTCCTCGCGCGGCTTCTTGAAGTCGTGACCGTAGGGCGACGTGTCGAACGAACCATAGGTCGGGTTGGCCAGCATCAGCCACTGCTTGCCCCAATAGGGCATGCCGGCCTCGAATGCCTTGATCCGGTCGGCCTCGCTGCTGCGATAGCGGTCGTCGAAGTCGCCCAGGTTGTCGCCGATGTTCAGCAGGACGCGATAGTCCTTCGCGATCGCCGCGCGGCGCGTGCTCTTGGCGCCGGCCCATTCGGGCTTCTCGCCCTGCATCAGGAACGTGTCGACGTTTCCACCCATGGCAAAGCCGAGCTTCTGCATGTTCTCGCGCGTATCCGTCTCGGTCTCGGCGCCGCGGTTGGTGACGTAGAAGACCTTCACGCCCTTCGACTCGGCGTACTTCGTGAACTCGACGGCACCCGGGATCGCAGCCGAAATCCGGGCCGCGCAGAACTGGTTCCAGGTCTTCGTGCTGAAGCTCTGGTCCGCCCGCATCAGCCAGACCTCGTACTTGGAATTGTCGAGCACCGTCTCGTCGACATCGAGAACGACCGCCGGCGGCAGGTTCTGGAAGTCGCCTTTCTGCTCGCCCGGCGCCGCCGTCCAGCTCCGGTCGGCCAGCGCTTCGTCGAGCCGCAGGCGCGCCAGGGCATACACGGTGAGCGCATTGGCCTTGTATTCGACGGAACGCTGGATCCACAGGTTCGCCAGCAGCATGTCGTGCGCTGGCGGGACATCCTGGGCACGGACCGCGCCCCCGGAGAGGACGGCGAGCAGAAGACCAAGGATCAGGGAGGTGCGTGCGGTCATGGCGATATCCTCTCCAGCAGTTGCCGCCTGGTCGCCTCGTCGGCAAAGGAGGCCTCGATCGTGGTGCGCGCGATCGCCGCCAATTGTCCCTCGTCGAGCCCGGCCAGATCGTATTCGGCGCCGAGCGTGGTGTGGAAGAAGGGTGGATCGTCGGAGTTCAGCGTGACCCTGACGCCTGCCGCGATCAGCCGATGCAGCGGATGCGAGGCCCGGTCGGGATAGAGGCCCAGGGCCACGTTGCTGCCCGGACAGACCTCCAGGACGACGCCGCGCCGCGCCAGCTCCTCCATCAACGCCGGATCGTCGGCCGAGCGCACGCCATGGCCGATGCGCGTCACCGGCAGGTCGCGGATCGCGGCCCATACGCTCTCCGGCCCCACGACCTCGCCGGCATGGACGGTGCAGCCATAGCCGTTGTCGTGCGCGAGACGGTAGGCCGGCGCGAAGTCGACGGGCGCGAACTTGGCCTCGTCGCCGCCCATGCCGAAGCCCACGACATAGGGATGCGGCTCGGCCAGCATGGCGCGGACCATCGCTTCGGCCCGCTCCGGTCCGAGATGGCGGATGCAGATGATGATGATGCGACCGACGATACCGAACTCGCGGCGCGCGTCGTCGATGCCCTGCGCCAGCGCCTCGAGCCAGCTTGTGTAGGAGATGCCGAGCGCGGCCGGCCGCTCGGGCGAGCAGAACATCTCGACATAGACCGCGCCCTCGCGCGCCGCCCCGGCGAGGTAGCTGTAGATCACGTCGCGGAAGTCGCGCGCCTTCTTGAGGGCGGTGCAGACGCGGTCGTAGGAGTCGAGGAAACTCCAGAAGTCCTTCCAGGCGTAATGCCCCTTCTCGTCAAACAGGTTGGGCGGCAGGATGAGGCCGTTTCGTTCGGCCAATTCGACGGCCAGCTTCGGCGGAATCGAGCCTTCGAGATGGCAGTGGATTTCGGCCTTGGGAATCACGCAAATCCTCGGAGCGGCAGGTCGGGTCGTTGCAGCCAGTTGTCCTTCGGATAATCGGCCCGACCGTCGATCAGGTGCAAGGTGTAGGCATGACGCGGCCGCGGCGAGCGGTTGGGCATGCTGGCATGCGGCAGGAGTCCATGCAGGACGATCAGGGTGCCACGCCGGACTTCCAGCGCGACCGGCTCGACCTCCGGCCAGGGCGTGGCGTCGAGCGTCCGGCTGACCAGTTCACCGTCCCGATAGCCGAACCACTGCCGCAACGGCCCGCGATGGGCGCCCGGAAGGGCGACCAGGCAGCCATTGTCGCGGTCGGCATCGTCAAGGGCGATCCAGAAGCCCGTGACGCTGGGCGGCTCGGTGCGCAGGAAGGTCGCGTCCTGATGCCAGGCGACCTCGGCGCCGACATGCGCGTGCTTGAACAGGTACATCGACTGCAGCAGCAGTGGCGCTTCGAGACCGAGTTCGCCAGCCAGCGCCGCCAGCCGCGGCTGGCGCGAGAAGCGGTCGAACACCGGATCGAGATCGTGCAGCGCATGGCCGATCTTGTTCAGCCGGTCCGACGCCTCGGCCTCGACGAAGAAGCGGATGGCGCCGCCCGACTCGCGAAAGTAGCGGTCGCTTGCATGGGCCTGATCGGCGGTCGAGAAAACCGTGGGCGCGGCGCCCGGGTCGAAGCCCGCCGCGAGTTCGGCAGCGCGCGTCTTGAGGGCTTCGCACTCCTCGATCGGGACGAAATCCGGCAGGACCGCAAAGCCATCGCGCGCGTAGGCGTCGAGGTCGATCACAGCGCGACCCGTTCGAGGATCGCCGGCCTTTCGGGCGGCGCGTGCTCCTCGATGCGGACGGCGCGGCGGATCAAGGCGATCGCCGCGTCGGCGTCGGCCTCGCTGGCGGCATGCACGAGGCAGAGCGGTTCGCCGCTCCGGATCCGCCGGCCGACATCGACGAATTCGGTGAGGCCGACCGATGCATCGATGGCGTCGTCGGCATGACGGCGACCGCCGCCCAGTTCGACGACGGCGATACCCACCTGGCGGGCGTCCATGCCGGCGACATGGCCGGATCGCTCGGCCGTACAGGCTTTCACCACCGGGGCATGGCCGAGATAGCGGGCACTGTGTTCGAGGAAATCGTCAGGGCCACCCAGTGCCGAGACCATGCGGGCGAAGGTCTCGGCGGCGCGACCGTCGGCCAGCGCGCTCTCGGCCCTGGCCCGGCCCTCGCCGGCGTCCGCCGCCAGTCCGCCCAGCGCCAGCATCTCGCCGGCCAGCGCCATCGTGACCTCGTGCAGGCGCGGCTCGCACACGCCGCTCCCTGTGAGATAGGCGACGGTCTCCGCGACTTCGAGCGCATTGCCGACGTCGCGGCCCAGCACCCGGTCCATGTCGGTGATCAGCGCCACCGTCGGCAGGCCGGCGCGGTTGGCGACATCGACCAGGCTTTGGGCGAGATCGCGCGCCATCTCCTCGGTGTCGCAGAAGGCGCCGGAACCGCACTTCACATCCATCACAAGCCCGTCCAGCCCCTCGGCGACCTTCTTGCTGAGGATCGAACTCACCAGCAGCGGGATCGATTCTACGCTGCCGGTGACGTCGCGGGTTGCATAGAGGCGCCGGTCGGCCGGCGCGAGATCGTCGGTCTGGCCGATCACGGCGCAGCCGACCTCGCGCACGACGCGGCGGAACGTGTCGATGTCGGGCTGTACGTCGTAGCCGGAGATCGATGAGAGCTTGTCGAGCGTGCCTCCGGTATGGCCGAGTCCGCGACCGGAAATCATCGGCACGAAGGCGCCGCAGGCGGCCACGATGGGCGCCAGCATCAGGCTCACCTTGTCGCCGACGCCGCCGCTCGAATGCTTGTCGATCACCGGGCCCGGCAGGGCGAGGTCGCGCCAGTCGAGCATGATGCCCGAACGCGCGAGGCCGAGCGTCAGCGCAACCCTCTCCGGCACGCTCATGCCGCGGAAGAACACGGTCATTGCAAAGGCCGCGACCTGGCCCTCGCTCAAACTGCCGTCGCGGATGCCGCGCACGACGAAGGCGATCTCTTCGGCGGAGAGTTCGTGCCCGTCGCGCTTCCGGCGGATGATTTCCTGGGGCAGCATGCTCAGGCGCAGCGTTCGAGGAAGGTGCGCAGAACGAGCCGCACCTTGTCGCCCGCCGCGGCCGCCACCGAGAGGGTCTGCTCATGGGCGAGCGCACCGGGCACGAGGCCCGCGGCATAGTTCGTCACCAGCGACAGGGCCGCGACCTTGAGGCCGGCATGGCGCGCCAGGATGGTCTCGGGAGCCGTCGACATACCGACGGCGTCCGCGCCCAGCACGCGCGCCGCGCGGATCTCGGCCGGCGTCTCAAAGCTCGGCCCGCTGAAGAAGATGTAGACGCCCTCGTGGCACACCACGTTCGCGGCCTTCGCCGCTTCCAGCAGCTTCGACCGCAATGTCGGATCGTAGGCATCGACCATGTCGACGAAACGGCGATCGCCCGTTGCCACGCCGAACAGCGGATTGATGCCGGCGATATTGATGTGATCGCTGATCGCCATCACCGACCCCGGCGGCATGTCGAGGCGCAGGCTGCCGGCCGCATTGGTCTGCAGCAGGGTCTCGCAACCCAGTCCGGCCAGGGCCTCGATGGCCCCCTTCATCTCGTCGGCCTTGCCGCGTTCGTAATAGTGCGCGCGGCCCTGCAGCACGGCGACAGGCGTCGAACCGACATGGCCCAGCACCAGCCGCCCCGCATGCCCGCCGACGGTCGGCCGCGGAAAGCCCGGCAGGTCGGCATAGGGAATGGCCGCGACTTCCGCCACCTCCTCGACGAAGCCGCCGAGGCCCGAGCCGAGGATCAAGGCGACCTTCGGCCTAAAGCCCGGGGCGGCGCGCTCGAGAACGTCGTTCACGGTCAGGCGAAATGCTGCGGGCCGAAGGACATCGGCAGGAGCTGCCCCAAGGTCATCGTGCGATGCAGCCCGTCGGGGCCGCAGAGATGGACCGGCACGTCGTCTCCCGCGAACTCGCGCAGCTTCTGCCGGCAACCGCCGCAGGGTGTGATGACTTCAGGACCGGGACCGACCACGACGCATTCCAGGATGCGCTTGTTGCCCGAGGCGATGAGAGCGGCGATGGCGCCCGCCTCCGCACAGAGCCCCTGCGGATAGGCCGCGTTCTCGACGTTGCAGCCGCCATGGATGGAGCCGTCCTCGGCGCGCAGGGCGGCGCCGACATGGAACTTCGAATAAGGCGCATGGGCGCGCAGCATCATCCGCTGCGCCAGGTGGAGAAGGTCGTTCATCTCAATGCTCCTTCTCGTAGGGCACGCCGGCCGCCTTCGGCGCGACGGTGCGGCCGATGAAGCCGGCCAACAGGAATAGGGTCAGAAGATAGGGCAAAGCCTGGATCAGTTGCACCGGGACTTCGCCGACATGAGGCAGCTTCACGCCCTGCAGGCGGATGGCGATCGCATCGAGCAGGCCGAAGGCGAGGCAGGCGCCGAACGCCGGAACCGGCCGCCAGCGCCCGAAGATGATGGCCGCCAGGGCGATGAAGCCTTGCCCTGCGGTCATGTCGCGGCTGAACCCGGCATTCTGCGCGATCGACAGGTAGGCGCCGGCCAGGCCGGCGAACAAGCCGCAGATCAGCACCGCGCGGTAGCGCAGCCACGACACCGAGATACCGGCGGCATCGACCGCCAGCGGCACCTCGCCCACGGCGCGCAGCCTGAGGCCGAAGCGCGTGCGCTCGATCACCCACCAGGCAAAGGGCACGGAGAGAAGCGCGACATAAACCAGGATGTTGTCGCCGGCGACCGGGAAGAAGATCGGGTTGAGGCGCTCCGTCCCGGCCAGCGGCGGCGTCTGGCCGCCCCGTCCGAACCACGCCGTGCCCAGCACCACGGTGAGGCCCATGGCCAGGATGTTGATCGCGATACCGCTCACGACCTGGTTGCCGCGATGGGTAATGCAGGCGAAGCCGTGCAGGAGCGCCAGCACCTCGGCGGCGAGGATCGCAGCGCCGACCCCGGCCCAGGCGGAACCGGTCAACGACGCCGTGGCCGCGGCGAAGAAAGCCGCCATCAGCATCTTGCCCTCGAGCCCGACATCGATGATGCCGCTCTTCTCGGAGAACAACCCGCCCATGGCGCAGAGGACCAGCGGCGTCGCAACCCGCAGGGTGGCGGCGAGCGTCGCGATGACGAGGGTGAGCGCCTCCTCCACGTCAACCTCTTCGCGCGAACAGCGCCTGCAGCCACGGCCGCGGCAGATGGACGAGCGCACCCGAAAACAGGATCACCAGACCCTGGATCACCACCACCATCTCGCGGGTGATCTTGGGAATCTCGAAGTTCAGTTCAGCTCCGCCCTGCTGCAACGCGCCGAACAGCAGCGCCGCCAGCACGATGCCCAGCGGATGGCCCCTCCCCATCAGCGCCACCGCGATGCCGGTGAAGCCATAGCCGGCCGCGAAGTCGAGGACGAGCCGGTGGTGAACGCCCAGCAGCTCGTTGACCGCGACGCCGCCGGCCAGCGCGCCGGACAGGCACATGGCCAGCATGGTCGCGCGCTTCAGGTTGGTGCCGGCATAGAGGGCCGCTTCCGGATTCTGCCCCATGGTGCGCAGCCCGTAGCCCCAGGGCGTATGCCACAGGAAGATCCAGACTCCGACGCAAGCCAGAAGCGCCAGCAGCAGCGACAGGTTGAGCGCCGACGGCGCGACGGCGATGCCGATCCACTGCAGCGCGGCCTGCATCGACGGCACCGAAGCGGAGGCCGCGAAGCCGCGGCTCTGCGGCGTCATCGACCCCGGCGCGATCAGCACGTTGACCATCAGATAGACCATCAGGGCCGAGGCCACGAAGTTGAACATGATGGTGGTGATGACGATGTGGCTGCCGCGCCACGCCTGCATCCAGGCGGGAATGGCGGCCCAGGCCGCGCCGAAGGCCGCAGAGGCAAGGATGGCAAGCGGGACCATCAGCAGCCCCGGCAGGAGGCCATCGAGCGCCAGCACGGCGAGACCACAGCCCAACCCGCCGATATAGGCCTGCCCTTCACCGCCGATGTTGAACAGGCCAGCATGGAAGGCCACCGCGACGGCGAGGCCGGTGAAAATGAAGTTGGTGGCGTAGTAGAGCGTGTAGCCGATCGACTCGGAGGAGCCCACGGCGCCCAGGACCAGCAGCTTCAGGGCGTGGAACGGATCGACGCCGATGACCGCCACGATCAGCCCGACAAGGAGAAACGCCATCGCGATGTTAGCCAGCGGCAGCAGGCCGATCTCGACCCAGCCGGGCAGCGGACGGCGCGACGCGCTCATGCCGCCCGTGCGCCCGCCATCATCAGGCCCAGCGCGCGCTCGTCCGCCTCGCCGGCCGCGACCTCGCCCACGATGCGCCCGCCAAACATCACCAGGATGCGGTCGGCCAGCGACAGGATCTCTTCCAGTTCGACCGACACGACCAGCACCGCGCAGCCCGCGTCGCGGCTCTTGACCAGCTCGCGGCGGATGAACTCGATGGCGCCGATGTCGACGCCGCGCGTCGGCTGCCCGACCAGCAGCACCCTGGGATTGCGCGCCATCTCGCGCGCCAGGATCAGCTTCTGCTGGTTGCCGCCGGAGAAGTTCGCCGAGCGCAGGCCCGGTGTGCGCGGCCGCACGTCGAAGCGCTCCATGAGATCGGAGCAATACTTGCCGACGGCCGGACCGTCCATGAGGTAGTTGTGGCAGAACGGCTCTCGATCCTGATAGCCGAGGATCGAGGTCTCGGAGGCGAGGAAGGCCGGCACGAGTCCCTGCCGCAACCGGTCTTCCGGCACATGGGCCACCCCGAGATCCCGCATCTCGGCCGGGTCGACGGGATGGGCAGCATCGACCTTGCGCCGGCACACTTCCATCTCGCCGCCGGTCGGCGGCCGGATGCCGGAGAGGACCTGCAGCAGTTCGGTCTGGCCATTGCCGGAAACGCCGGCGATGCCCACGATCTCCCCCGCCCTCACCTCGAGTGAGATGTCGTCGAGCAGGCGGACGCCGCGGCCGTCGACCAGCGACAGGTGCCGCGCTGCCAGCATCGTCTCGCCTTTCCGTGCCGGCGCCTTGTCGAGATCGAAGCGCACCTTGCGGCCGACCATCAGTTCAGCGAGTTCCTCGGCCCCGGTCTCCGTCGTCCGCCGCTCCGCCACCACCTCGCCGCGGCGCATGACGATCACCTTGTCCGTCACCGCCAGGATCTCGCGCAGCTTATGCGTGATCAGCACGACCGTGACGCCGCGGTCGCGCAGCAGGCGCAGGATCTGCATCAGCCGGTCGGTCTCCTGCGGCGTGAGCACGGCACTGGGCTCGTCCAGGACGAGGATGCGAGCGCCGCGAAGCAGCACCTTGAGGATCTCGACCCGCTGCTGTTCGCCCACCGACAGGTCGGCGACGCGCGCATCGGGATCGACGGCCAGTCCGTATTCACCGGCGAGCCGCGCCAGTTCGGCCCGAGCCGCCGCCAGTCCGCCGGCCAGCAACGCCCCGCCTTCGGCCCCCAGGATCAGGTTCTCCAGCACGGTGAAGCTGTCGATCAGCATGAAATGCTGGTGGACCATGCCGATGCCGTGGTCGATGGCGTCGCGCGGGCTCGCCATCTCGACCGGACGTCCATCGATCAGGATCTCACCGGCATCGGCACGATGGAGTCCGTAGAGGATGCTCATCAGGGTCGACTTGCCGGCGCCGTTCTCGCCGACGATGCCGGTGATGCTGCCTCGTTCCACCCGAAGCGACGCACCGCGCACTGCGTGCACGCTGCCGAACGACTTGTCGATTCGCCGAAGCTCGATGGCAGCGTCGGCCGTCAGCTCTTGCACGAATTGTTGCTCATATAGTCGTGGACGACGATCTGGCCGGAGATGATGCCGGCTTTGGCCGCCTCGACCGCGGCTTTCATCTGCGGCGTGATGAGCTTTTCGTTGTCCTTGTCGAGCGCCCAGTCGACGCCGCCTTCCTTGAGGCCCAGCACCTGTACGCCCCCCTTCCACTCCTTGTTCCGGGCGGCGTTGAAGCTGTCGTAGGCCGCGAGATCGACGCGCTTCAGCATCGAGGTCAGCATGTTGCCGGGATGCAGGTGGTTCTGGTTGGAGTCGACCCCGATGCCCAGCTTGCCGCGGTCCTTGGCCGCCTGGAGGATGCCCAGGCCGGTGCTGCCGGCGGCGGCATAGACGACGTCCACGCCGCGATCGAACTGGCCCTTGGCCAGCTCGGCGCCGCGGCCCGGATCGTTCCAGGCGGCGGGCGTCGTGCCGGTCATGTTGGTGATCAGCTCGGCATTGGGACTGGCGTATTTGATGCCCTGCTCGAAGCCGCACTGGAAGCGGCGTACCAGCGGGATGTCCATGCCGCCCACGAAGCCGATCTTTCCGGTCTTCGAGGCCATTGCCGCCAGCACGCCGACGAGGAAGGAGCCTTCCTGCTCCTTGAACACGACCGACTGGACGTTGGGCAGGTCCACCACGCTGTCGATCACGGTGAAGTGGATGTTGGGGAATTCCCGGGCGACCTTGTCGAGAGCGACCGCCTGCGCAAAGCCGACCGCGATGATCGGATCCTGGCCGCGCTGGGCGAAGCGACGCAACGCCTGCTCGAACTGGGTCTCGTTGCTGGGCTCGAACTCCGCGACGGCGATGTTCGTCTCCTTCCTGAAGCGCTCGGCGCCCTGCCAGACTCCCTCGTTGAAGGATTTGTCGAACTTGCCGCCGGTGCTGAAGACGACGGCCGGCTTCACGGCGACGGTCTGTGCCTGCGCGAGAGCGCCGAGGCCGACGGCCGCCAGCACGGAGATCAGGGAGCCAACCCAGCGTTTCATTGCGATTCCCATGTTGCTGGCGAGAGTTTGGACCGGGCCGCGCCCCCGGTCTAGGTGAAGACGGGGCGACCGGAGACGGGCACGGGACTTGCTATAGTGCGGCAAATGGGAATGCGGCAAACGGGAGGGAAAATGGCCGAGTACGATCTCGTCATCCGCAACACGACGATTGCCACGGCCTCAGACGTGGTGAAGGGCGATATCGGGATCGTCGGCGGACGGGTGGTGGCGCTGGGCGAACGGCTCGACAAGGGCCGCCGCGAGATCGACGCGACCGGCCTGATCGCCGTGCCCGGCGGCATCGACGCGCATGTCCACTTCGACCAGGACACGGCAGACGGCTCGGTCTTCTGCGACGATTTCGAGAGCGGCAGCCGTGCCGCTGCGGCCGGCGGAACCACGACCATCATTCCCTTTGCCTACCAGAACAAGGGCCAGCCCCTGCGCGACGCGGTGAACAAGTATCATGCGCGCGCCGAAGGCAAGTCGCTGATCGACTATGCGTTCCATGTGATCCTGTCGGACGCCAGCGAGAAGATCATGGGCCAGGATTTCACCGCCCTGGTCGCCGACGGCTACACGTCGTTCAAGGTCTACATGACCTACGACGACGTGAAGCTGACCGATCGCGAGATGCTCGATGCGCTGGCGGCCGCCCGCCGCGAGCAGGCGATGCTCATGATCCATGCGGAAAACTCCGACTGCATCACCTGGCTGACCGAGCGGCTGGAGCTGAAGGGCATGACGGCCGCGAAGTTCCATGCGACGTCGCGGCCCTTCGTCGTCGAGCGCGAGGCCACGCACCGCGCAATCTCGCTGGCCGAGCTGCTCGACGTGCCGATGCTGCTGGTCCACGTCTCGGCCAAGGAGGCGATGCACGAGATCCAGCGCGCCCAGGCGCGCGGCCTGCGAGTCTATGGCGAGACCTGCCCGCAATACCTGTTCCTCAGCGAAGAGGATTTCGAGAAGCCCGGCGACGAGGGCGCCAAGTGCGTCTGCTCGCCGCCGCCACGCGGCACCGACAACCAGGAGCATATCTGGACCGGGCTCGCGGCCAACACCTTCCAGGTCCTCTCGTCCGACCACGCCGCCTTCAAGTTCGACGATGTGCGCGGCAAGAAGCTGCCCGGCGCCGCGCAGAGCTTCCGCAAGATTCCCAACGGCGTGCCCGGGGTCGAGACGCGGCTGCCTCTGCTCTTCTCCGAAGGTGTCAACAAGGGCCGCATCAGCCTGCAGCAGTTCGTGGCGCTGAGTTCGACCAACGCCGCCAAGATCTACGGCCTGCATCCCCGCAAGGGCACGATCGCGGTCGGCTCGGACGCCGACATCGTGCTGTGGGACCCCGAACGCCGCGTGAGCCTCACCAACTCGATCCTCCATCACAATTGCGACTACACGCCCTACGAGGGGCGCGAGCTCACCGGCTATCCGGTGATGACCCTCTCGCGCGGCGAGGTGGTGATGGAGGAAGGCCGCATGAGCGGCTCCGCCGGCCGTGGCCGCTTCCAGAAGTGCGACCGCCCCGAAGCCGCCCGCCCCCGCGGCCGGCCGCTGATCGATCCGTCGATCTTCGATTGACGCATCTGCAGAGATGAATCGCTTCGCCCAACACCAACCTCATGCTGAGGAGGCTGCGCAGCAGCCGTCTCGAAGCATGGGTTACACACACCACGCCTGTTGCCCATCCTTCGAGACGCCACGCTACGCGTGGCTCCTCAGGATGAGGTGGGTTTGATTAACCTGAGACGCGAAAACTCTCGGTCACAGGCTCATAGCCATCCAGGAAATCGACCACTTCGGCCACCGGCAGGACATCGGCGTATTTGGCCATCATGTCGTAGAGGTTCGCGTAGTGCGGGCTCTCGTGCTTGTCGGAGACGCATTCCTCGGGAACGATCGTGCGGAAGCTGCGCGAAAGGCTGTCGACCACGGTGGCGCGCACGCAGCCCGACGTCGAGCCGCCGGTGACGATCAGCGTATCGACCTGGTGAAAGGTGAGCAGCGAGCCCAGGTTCGTCTCGAAGAAGGCGGATGCCATGCGCTTGTTCATGACGATGTCATGGTCGCGGTCGACGTCGCAGCGATCGTCGAGTTGGGCCCGCCGGTCGCCGGCCTTGATGCTTCGCAGCCTCTCGGACATGTCGGCGCGCGTTCCCCAGACGCCGCAATCCTCGCCCGAGTCGAGATAGGCGACGAAGGTCCAGATGACCGGGCAGCCGCGGGAGCGCAGCAGGCGCGCCAGCCTGTTCACATGCTCGATCTGCCGGGGATCGGTCTCGTAGGCCGTCGCGAACTCGGAAGGCCGCGTGTAGGCGTTCTGGAGATCGATGTTCACCAGGGCTGGCTTGCGCCCAAAGCCGAAACGGCGCCGCTGCGGATCGGCTTTCAGCGCCTCGTAGAGTTCGCGTGCCGTCTTGGTCGAGGTTTCCATGCCCGACACTCCCACGGCAGTGCCCGCGAACGCCAGAGGTCTATCGGAAGCGCGGCATCACCTTGGTCCAGAAGGTCTCGATCGACTTCATCAGGACCGGATGCGGCACCAGGCTGTTGTAGGTGTAGCAGAAGACCCAATCGACAGGCTGCCGCTTCTGCTGCACTTCCATGCCGCGCAGCACGGTATCGACCGTGCCGACATAGGCGTAGCCCTGCGCAATCACCTCCTCCGGTGTGGGAAACCGGCCGGTCTTGGGATCGGCCATGCCCTTGCGGAAGCCGAAGGGCTCGAACCAGGCGCGGCCGGAGAACTGTCCTGAATCCTGCCACAGCGCCATCGCCTCCTCGTCGGTGTCGGCGATGATGACATCGCGCAGCACGCCGGTGCCCTGCCCCTTGGGCCTGCCCGAGACCTCGGCATAGACGCTGTAGAGCTTGTCCTCGTGGAAGGGATGCATCGGCGGCAGGATCGGCGTCACGTTCTCCTTCGCACAGAACCGAACGGTGTTCTCGGAGCTGGCGAAGGGCTGGAACAGCGGCGGGTGCGGCTTCTGAAGCGGCTTCGGCACGACGCCGACCGACTTCAGGATGCCGTTCTCGACGCCCTTGCCCCATTTCTCGGTCGTATCCAGCGTCCACGGCGTCGGCCCGGCCGGGATCTTCCAGAACCTGCCGTCATGGGTGAGCATCTCCTCTGTCCAGCATTTCTTGACGATGCGGAAATTCTCCTCGAACGCCAGGCGATTGGCGTTGTCGATCTCGTCGTGCTGGTTGGGCAAAGCGCCGTGAATGCCGTGCGTCTGCTGCGCCATGATGTCGACCCAGCGCCGCTGGTAGCCGCGTGCGAAGCCCGCATTGGCCCGGCCGCCGGTCATATGGTCGAGCATGGCGATATCCTCGGCCACGCGGATCGGGTTCGAGGCCGGCAGCACGATTCCCAGCTGTCCGACGCGGATGCGCTTGGTCTGCATCGCGAAGTAGAGGTCGAGCAGGACCGGGTTGTTGGAAAGCTCGAAGCCCTCGATGTGGAAGTGATGCTCGGTGAAGCTCACCGAATCGTAGCCGAGATCGTCGGCCAGACGGATCTGCTCGGACAGTTCCTTCAGCATGCGCTGGTAGAAGTCGGGCCGCATGCCGGCCATGCCGGTCTCGATCTCCGCCCGGCTGGCGATGCTCGGCAGATAGAAGAGCGATGCCTTCATTTCACTCCCTTTCACTTCATCTTGTTTTTCACTTCGACTTCGGTGTCGCGGCGACTCCCGGCACATGGTTGAGGACCGAATGGACGAGGCCGCCATCGACCAGCAAGGATTGCCCGGTGATGTAGCTGGCCTGCGGTCCCAGCAGGAAGGCGATGGCATCGGCGATATCGCCCGGCTTGGCGACCCTGCCGAGCGGCACCATCCTGGCGCGGCCGCGCGCCAGGATGGGCTTGCTGTAGATCGCGTCCGTCATCGAGGTATGGACGAAGCCCGGGCAGACGGCGTTGGCGCGGATGCCGTCGGGCGCCCATTCCTGGGCCATCATCTCGGTCAGCATGATCAGCGCCGCCTTGGTCGGGCTGTAGGCGCCGGTCGGAAGCTGCGGCACGACGCCCGCCATCGAGGCCAGCATCACGATGGCACCGCGGGAGCGCTTGAGATGCGGGTGGGCGGCCTTGGCCAGCAGCCAGTTGGCGCGCAGGTTGATGTCGAACACGCGGTTCCAGGTCGCAAGGTCGAGATCGACCAGCTTCGCGGGCGCGGTGATGCCGGCATTGCCTACCAGCGCATCGATGCCACCCATCGACTTGACGGCGGCGGCGATCACCTTGGCGGGCTCCGTCGGCTTGGCCATGTCGGCCTTGAGCGTACGCACCTTGCAGCCCGAGGTGCGCAGGTTGGTGGCCAGCGCCTCGAGCTCGTCGAGATAGGCCACGTCGCACAGCGTCATCGCCTCCGCGCCATCGGCCGCCAGTTTCAAGGCGGTCGCGCGACCGATGCCACGGCTCGCGCCGGTAATGACGACCCGCATTGTTTCCTCCCCTTTATGGCCCGTCTTATGGGGAGGATGGTGGCACGGTTCCCGGCTTGGGGTCGATGGGGAGGAGTCGATCGAAGCCGACCATTTTCTCGTAAAGCGCGGCGGCCTGAAGGAGCGCCGCCTCGCCGCGCGGCTTGCCGACGAGCTGCAGGCCCACCGGCCGGCCGAAACTGTCGAAGCCGCAGGGAACGGCGATCGCCGGGCTGCCGGTCACGGTGATGGCGGAGTTGAGCGTCGAGCCCGACATATAGTTTTCGAGCTTCTTGCCGGCGATGGTCGCCGGCGCCCGCAGGTTGACGTCGAAGGCGGCGGTCGGCGCGCCGGGCGTCACCAGCAGGTCGTAGGTCTGGAAGAAGGCGAACATCCGCCGATACAGCGCCGCGCGCTCCCGCTCCGCCCAGGCCAGCTGGCTCGTGGTCTGCTTCAGGCCGAGTTCGGTGTTCCAGATGATGTCGGGCTTGAACTTGTCGCGGTGCTGCTGGATCTGCAGTTCGCGGTCGACGAGGAATTGCTGGCTGCGAAACGCCATGAACACTTCATCGACCGGCCCGAAATCGGGCGAGACCTCCTCGACGATGCAGCCCAGCTCCTCGAAGCGTTGCGCCATCTTCGTACAGATCTCGCGGATCTCGCGGTCGACCTCGAACCGGCCGCCAAAGTCGATCGTGAAGGCCACCCGCTTCGGCAGCACGGGATTGGCCACCGCCGCGCTGAACGACACGGCGGGGGCGTCGAAGGTCATGGCGTCCTGGGGACAGAAGCCCGCCATCGTGTCGAGGAACAGCGCCAGGTCGGCGACGTTGCGCGCCATCGGACCCTGCACCGACTGCGGCGAATAGAGATTGTTCGAGGTGCCGCGCGTCACGCGTCCCGCCGACGGGCGGAGGCCGACCGTCGAGCAGTAGGTGCCGGGCCGCCGCAGCGAGCCGCCATGGTCGGAGCCATGCGCCAGCCAGACCTCGCCGGTCGCCACCGAGACCGAGCCGCCGCCCGTGGAGCCGCCACAGGTGAGCGAGGTGTTCCAGGGATTGCGCGTCCGGCCAAAGACTTCGTTGAAGGTGCTGCCGCCCGCGCCGAACTCCGGCGTATTCGACTTGCCCACCACGATGCCGCCCTTGCGCTCGATGCGCTCGACCAGCGGATTGGATTTCTCCGGCACGTGGTTGGCGAAGATCGGGGAGCCGTAGGTGGTGCGCACGCCCGCCACGTCGGTCAGGTCCTTGATCGACACCGGAAGACCGGCCAGCCAGCCCGCTTCGCCGTCGGCATCGTTGGCCTTGCCTTCCATGATCCGCTTGGCGTGGTCGCGCGCGCGGTCGAGGCACAGCGTCGGCATGGCGTTCACGGCGGGCTCGACCTGGGCCATGCGCGCCGCCGAAGCGTCCACCAGGTCGAGGGGCGAAATCTCCTTCTTCCTGAGGCGCGAAACGGCCTCGACTGCGGTAAGACGCCAAAGTTCGTTGCTCATGTATTGCCTCCGGCCAGCAGTGTGCCAGCCTTCGCGGGCGCCTGTCTGCCTTCCCTGTCCAGCAAACCGAATTGGCTGGCTTGACCGTTCTGCATGAGGCAGCACTCCTGCTCTCGCCCACCCGAGGAAACGCACAATGACAACGAACGAAGTACAGCCGGCCGGCCCACTCAAAGGTTTGCGCATCGTCGACATCTCGACGGTTGTGGCCGGCCCGTTCGCGGCGGGTCTGCTGGGCGATTACGGCGCCGAGATCGTGAAGGTCGAGATGCCGGGCGTGGGCGATTCGCTGCGCGCGCTGGCGCCGCACAAGGACGGCGTACCGCTCTGGTGGAAGGTCACCAACCGCAACAAGAAGGGTGTCACGCTCGATCTTCGACTGCCGGAAGGCCGCGAACTGTTCGCGAAGCTGGTCGCCGATGCCGACGTGCTGGTCGAGAACTTCCGCCCGGGTACGCTCGACGGCTGGGGCATTACGCGGGCCTGGCTGCAGGGCCTCAATCCGCGCCTCACCATTCTAAGGGTCACCGGCTTCGGCCAGGACGGACCCTATGCCGGGCGTCCGGGCTTCGCGCGCATCTTCGAGGCGATGAGCGGCTTCACGCAGATCTGCGGCGAGGAGGACGGACGGCCGCTGCATCTCGGCTATCCGATCTCCGACGCCGTTGCGGGCCTGTTCGGGGCGCTGGGAATCCTGGCCGCGCTGCACGACCTCGCGCGCAACCCCGAGCGCCGCGGCCAGGAGATCGACTGCTCCGCGACAGAAGCGATGATGCGCACGCTCGAGTTCCTGGCGATCGAGTACGACCAGCTCGGCGCCGTGCGCACGCGGTCAGGCAATCGCAGCCAGTATGCCGCGCCGGGCAACGTCTATCGCACCGCCGACGACAGGTGGGCGTCGATCGCGGCCTCGACCCAGAGCATCTTCGTGCGGCTCTGCGCGGCGCTCGACCTCAAGCACCTGCTGGAGGATCCGCGCTTCGCCCTCAATCCGGCGCGGGTGAAACACTATCGTGAGCTGGACGAGATCGTCGGCGCGGCCATCGGCAGGCTGACCCTCGCCGAGCTGCGCGAGACCTTCACCCGTCACGAGGTCGGCTTCTCGCCGATCTACGACATCGCCGACGTTTTCGCCGATCCGCAGTTCCAGGCCCGCCAGGCGATCGTGAGCGTGCCGGACGCGGAGCTGGGCTCGGTGCGCATGCAGGGCGTGGTGCCGCGCTTCTCCGAAACGCCGGGCGCCGTCCGCCATGCCGGTCCGGCGATCGGTCAGCACAACGAAGAAGTCTATGGCGGCCTGGGCCTGTCCGGGGCGGAGATCGCGGCGCTGAGGGCGCGCAAGGTCATCTAGCGAACCGTCGAAAAGGCCGGGTCCACCCCGATAAACGAAATAAACGCAATAAACGAATCAAACGAAAGAAAAAAGCAAAACGCGACTTCAGGTATCATGGTACCGCAGCCGGGCCGATTTTGCTCGCCGGGCGCCTGCAAAAACCCTAATCCAGCAGCCTGCCAGGGAGAATCACGATGCTACGACGTACGTTTGGCGCACTTTCGATCGCTACCCTGGCTGCGCCGGCGGCCCATGCGCAGGGCGAGAAGGTCGCGAAGCTGGTGGTCGGCTTTCCGGCCGGCCAGGCGACCGACATCGTCGCCCGGCTGCTCGCCGAGGCGCTGAAGCCCGAGCTGGGCGAGACCGTCATCGTCGACAACAAGCCCGGTCAGGGCGGCAGCATCGCGCTCGGCCTGGTCGCCCGCGCGACGCCGGACGGCAGCACCTTCGTCCTGTCGCCGCTCGCTGCCCTGGCCATCAATCCGCACCTCTACAAGAACGTGACCTACCGGAGCCTGACCAGCTTCGAGCCGGTGGCGCGCGTCTGCGACCTGCCGATGGTGCTGGTGGTGCATCCGTCGCTACCGGTGAAGACGCTGCCCGAGCTGATCGCCTACGCCAGGGCCAATCCGGACAAGCTCAGCCATCCCTCGTCGGGCAACGGCACCTTGAGCCATGTTGCGATGGAGGAGCTGAAGACAAAGGCCGGCATGCGCATCCTTCACGTGCCCTATCAGGGCAGCCCGCCGGCGATGAACGACCTCGTCGCCGGCACGGTGCAGGTCGCCATGGATACCGTCACTGTGACCAGGCCGCATATCGATGCCGGTCGCCTGCGCCTGATCGCCGTCAGCACGCTCGACCGCCTGACCTTCTTCCCCGACACGCCGACCATCGCCGAGCAGGGCTTTGCCGGCCTCGAAGCCAGTGCGTGGCTGGCGGTCCTCCTGCCGGCGCAGACGCCCGCCGACAAGGTCAGGCGGCTGTCGGACGCTGTCGTGAAGGTGGTTGGTCTGCCGGACATCCAGAAGAAGTTCCTGGCCGTGGGCGCTATTCCGCATGCCATGGACGCGGCCCAGTTCGCCGCGTTCCTGAAGAGCGAGGATCAGCGCTGGAGCAAGGTGATCGCCCAGTCCGGCATCAAGGCAGACTGACCATCTGCCGCCGGCGCTGAGCCGTGTAGAGGATGCCCAGCAGCATCAGGTTGAGCAGGTTGAAGGCGAGCGCCGACTGAAAGGCCGAGGTGTAGGAGAGCGTCGCGTCGAAGATGAAGCCGCCCAGCCAGCCGCCGGCCGCCATGCCCGCCATGGCGAACAGCATCACGACTCCCAAGCGCCATCCGGCGATGGTCGGGCCGTAGAGGAAGCGCAGGTTGAGCGCATAGCCCTGGACGATGGCGATGAAGGGAATGCCGTGCAGCAGCGACAGCACGTAGATGCCGTTGATGTCGCGCACGTAGAGGAAGCCGACCAGCGAGCCGATCTGGATCACCGAGCAGAGCAGGCTGACGGGCAGCGGTCCGATGCGCTGGGCGAGGCGCGCCATGACGAAGGTGGCGACGATGGCCGAGACCAGCACCAGCGACACCGCCTCGGTGCCACGCGCCGCCGGATAACCGAGGTCGCCGCAGAACGCCACCATGTGCACGAAGGGGATCGCCATGGCGGCGCAGCAGCAGAAACCGGCCGCCGACAGCAGCACCATGATCGTCGAGGACGGCAGCGGCAGATGCACTTTCTCCTCGCGCCGCCGCCCGCCCGGCCCGCGCAGGGTCGGTGCCGCACGGACGTAGAGAGCGCCCAGCAGCAACAGCACACCGGACACCAGCCCGTAGACCAGCAACGTATCGCGCCAGCCGATCTCCGGCAGCAGCAGACGATAGACCTGCGGCCAGACCGAACCGGCCACGGCCGGGCCGATCGAGATCAGCGCGACGGCCATGTTGCGTCGCTTCTCGAACCAGCCCTGCACGTTGTTCATCGCCGGCGTGAAGGTGCCGGCATTGCCGAAGAAACCCAGCAGCATCGCGTAGCCGGCGTAGAGCGCGATCTCACCACCGCGCGAGGCGACCCAACCGCCCAGGGCGATCGAGACGCCGGCGATCAGCAGCGGCACCCGCGGGCTGGTGCGGTCGGCGAGCCAGCCCATGAACACGCCGCCCACGCCCATGCCGAAGAAGCCCACCATGTAGGCGAAGGACGGCACGGCGCGCTGGTCGCCGAAATCGGCCGCCATCTCCTTGAGGCCGACCATGGGCAGATAGATGCCGCCGCCGCCCAGCGCGACGCAGGCCATCGACACCAGCGCCAGCCGCCACGCATAGGCGCTGTCGATGCCCCTCCCCGGGCGGGCTTCGCTCACTCGCGCGCCAGCGCCGCCGCAGCCGCCTTTTCGGCATCGAGCACCTGGTCGTCGTCCATCAGCACGGTGACCTTGCGCAGCTTGCCGGTGAAGGCGAACGGCGCCTCGTAGTGCGACACCGGGCTCGACCGGTCGCGGCCGATGTCGAGGCCCGACCAGGAAATGAAGCTCACGAAGCCGTTCTGGGTATCGAAGCTGCCCGCCGGCTCGCCGTCGATCAGGATCGTGGCGAGATTGCGGCCCTGGTTGCGGCGCATGCGCACCGCCAGCTTGCGGTTGCCCGCCGGCACCGGACGATCGGAGACGATCAGGTGATGCTCGCCGCCAATGTTCATGTCGTAGGCGAGCTTGCCGTCCTTCATGTAGAGCGAATAGCCGGTCGTCATATCGCCATGGGCGATCAGAACACCCTCGGTCATCGGCCCGTCGACATGGACGTCGGCCTCGATCGTGTAAGTGCGGTTGCGCACGTCGGGCGCCACGTCAGTCGGGACATGGCCCATGCCGGCGTGAAAGACGAAGCGGTTGCGCGGGCCGTGGAAGCGCTTGGCATTGTCGGCGAAGCGCGGCGCGAAGCGGTCGTCGAGCGGCAGCACCTTGTGCGCCTCGGCCTGCCGCCACCATTCCTCGATCATCGCCTTCAACCGCTCCGGCTCCTTCTCGGCGAGGTCGTTGGTTTCGTTGAAATCCTGGTCGAGGTGGTAGAGTTCCCACTTGTCGTTGGCGAAGTCGGCCCCCGGCGGATGGAACGAGACCGCCTTCCAGCCGTCCTGCACCAGGCCGCGATGGCCGAACATCTCGAAATACTGCGGCTTGGTCTTCGACTTCACCTTCGCGTTCTTGAGGCTCTTCGCGAAGCTGGTGCCTTCGAGCGGCATCTGCTTCACCCCGTTGACCACCTTGGGCGGCTTGATGCCGACGACGTCGAGCAGGGTCGGCACCAGGTCGCTGGCGTGGCAGAACTGATGGCGCAGCTCGCCGCGCGCGGCGATGCCCTTGTCCCAGGCCATGACCAGCGGATCTCGGATGCCGCCGCCATGCGTGTTCTGCTTGTAGCGGCGCAGCGGGGTGTTGGCCGCCATCGCCCAACCCCACGGGAAATTGGAATGGGTGTCGGGTCCGCCGATATCCTCGATGCGCGCGATCTTCTCCTCGAGCGATTCGCGGCGAAGGTTGTAGGGACCCATGGCGTTGATCATGCCGAACGGGCCGCCTTCCTGGCTGGCGCCGTTGTCTGACATGACAATGACCAGGGTGTCGTCGAGCTGGCCGGCGCTTTCGAGGAAGGCCATCAGGCGGCCAATATGCTGGTCGGCATGGTCGAGCATGGCGGCGTAGGCGGCCTGCAGCCGCGTGAACATACGGCGCTCCGGCTCGGCCACCTCCGCCCACGCCCGCACCGAATCGTTGCGCGGCGGAAGCAGCGTGCTCTTAGGCACGACGCCCATCTCGATCTGCCGTGCGAGGCGCTTTTCGCGCTCTACGTCCCAGCCTTCGGCGAATACCGAATCGTACTTGGAGACGAGGTTGAAGGGCGCCTGGTGCGGCGCATGGCAGGCACCAAAAGCGACCCAGGTGAGCCACGGAATCTCGGCATTGTCTGCGGTGTGGTCTGCGAGATAGCGGATCGCCTGGTCGACCAGGTCCGATGTCAGGTGATAGCCGGTGGCGAAGGTGCCCGGCGGATCGACCGGCGTGTTGTCGCGCACCAGCTCGGGCGCGTACTGGTCGGTCTCGGCATCCATGAAGCCGTAATAGCGGTCGAAGCCGCGGCCCAGCGGCCAGCCGTCGAACGGGCCGGTGGCGCCGGACTCCGTGAGCGGCGTCACGTGCCACTTGCCCAGCATGTAGTTGCGATAGCCGTGCGGGCGCAGCATCTCGGCGATGGTGCCCGCCTCACGGCTGATCTTGCCGCGATAGCCGGGATAGCCGGAATCAAAGTTGGCGAGGCAGCCGACGCCGACCGAATGATGGTTGCGGCCGGTGAGCAGCGCGGCGCGCGTCGTCGAGCACATGGCGGTGGTGTGAAAGCCGGTGTAGCGCAGCCCGCGCTTGGCGATGGCATCGATCGCGGGCGTGTGGATCGGCGAGCCGTAGCAGCCGAAGTCGGAGAAGCCGACATCATCGAACAGGATGACCAGGATATTCGGGGCGCCTTTTGGCCGCTTGGGCGCTTCCGGCCAGTGGGGCTGTGACTCCTGAACCGTCTTGCCGATCTTCCCCTGATGTCCCGTCATGCGCTTCCTCTTTCGTTGCCCGCGGTTGTCCGACACTTGGGCAGCGCGATCAACCTTGTCGCAGTTCATGCCACTTGTTAGGGAAAGTCATGGCTCACTTCACCTCCGATGGGCTCGACCTCGCCTATGACGAATTCGGTCCCGCCGATGGCCGCAAGGCGATCGTGCTGGTGCACGGCTTCTCCGCGAACCGCCACGAGAACTGGAAGCGCATGGGCTGGTACGACGCCATCGCCGCCAAGGGGCTTCGCGGCTTCGCGCTCGACAATCGCGGCCACGGCGAGAGCGCCAAGCCGCACGATCCGAGCCTCTACGACCGCGAGGCGATGGCCCGCGATGTATTTGCATTAATGGACCATGCCGGCGTCGAGCGCGCGCATGTCCTGGGCTTCTCGATGGGCTCGCACATCGCCCTCACGGCGGCCCTGCTCGATCCCGGCCGCATCGACCATCTCGTGGTCGCGGGCGTCGGCGGCAAACTCTTCGATCCGCCTCGCACCGAGGGCGCGATGGCGGAGGCCATGGAG
This sequence comes from Reyranella sp., assembly GCF_004297265.1. Classification (GTDB taxonomy): domain Bacteria; phylum Pseudomonadota; class Alphaproteobacteria; order Reyranellales; family Reyranellaceae; genus Reyranella. Next base: position 22,046 of record NZ_SCUT01000007.1, on the reverse strand, counting down.
GCCGACAACCCCGACGATATCGCCGACCCGATGCTGAAGAGTTTCCGCCACTTCGCCGACGAGCAGAAAGAGGACCGGCTGGCCCTGGCCGCCTGCTCGCGCGGCCCGCGCCTCCCGCTGACCCGCGATTCGCTGATGGCGATCCGCCGCCCGACGCTCGTGGTCGCCGGCGCGCGCGACCAGCTGGCCGGCCCGCCGCAAGGTCTGTCCGAGGCCATTCCAGGCGCCAAGGCCGTGACGCTGCCGGGTTGCGATCACTTCTCCTGCATCGGCCATCCGATGTTCAAGGCGACCGTGTTCGACTTCTTCGATGGTTGGCTCGAGTAGCCGCCGTGGCGCGCGTCAGATTCAAATCGATCCAGGCGCGTGCCGCCAGGCGCAAGGGCGGCGAGAAGGTGCTGGCCTCCCTGCTGCCGAAGAAACGCGACAACAAGGCTTTGGCGAAGCTGACAGACGACCGCGTGCTGGCCGAGATGGCGCGGCGTGTCTTCTGCGCCGGCTTTGTCTGGAGCGTGATCGACAAGAAGTGGCCGGGCTTCGAGGAGGCGTTCCTCGGTTTCAATCCAAAGCGGCTCCTGTTCCAGCCCAGCGAATTCTGGGAGAAACTTACACAGGACACGCGCATCGTGCGCAACCCGGCCAGTATCCGGTCGGTGCGCGACAATGCGAAGTTCGTCACCGACATCGCGGCGGAGCATGGCAGCTTCGGCAAGTTCCTCGCCGCCTGGCCGGCCGACGACCAGATCGGCCTGCTCGAAATCCTCGCCACGCGCGGCTCCCGCCTGGGGGGCTTCTCAGGCCAGTACCTGCTGCGGTTCCTCGGGCGCGATTCCTTCATCCTGACCGGCGATCTCATGATGTGCCTGCGGGATGCCGGCGTACCGATCAGCGAGAAAGGCACATACAAGAAGGACCAGAGGCTCGCCCAGGCGCAGATCAATGAGTGGGCCAGGGAAAGCGGCCTGCCGCTCACCCACATCTCGCGAATCTGCTCGATGTCGATCGGCGAGAATCACGATGCCGCGCGCCTCGCGGAAAACATGCGGACGTGACCATGACGAATATCCTGCTGATCAATCCCAACACGACGAAATCGATCACCGATCTCGTCCTCAGGACGGCGAAAGGTTTCGCCTCCAAGGGCACGCGCCTGCGGGCCCTCACCGGTTCCTTCGGCCCTCGATACATCGCCTCGCGCGCGGCCTACGCCATCGCGAGCCATGCCGCGCTCGACGCCTATGCCAACGATCGCGGCCCGAAGGATGCGGTCGTGCTGGCCTGCTTCGGCGATCCCGGCCTTGCGGCGCTGAAAGAGGTCAGCCCGGTGCCGGTCGTGGGCATGGCTGATGCGTCGATCCTGCAAGCCTGCGCCATGGGGAATCGGTTCTCCATCGTCACCGGCGGCGAGCGCTGGAAGTCGATGCTGGAAGAGTTCGTAGCAGGCCACGGACTCACCTCTCGCCTCGCCTCCGTGCGCACCGTGGCGCCGACCGGCGCCGACATCGCCCGTAACCCCAAGGCCGCCATGGAATTGCTGGCAAAAGGCTGCTCTGCCTGCGTCGAGGAGGACGGCGCCGACGTCGTCATCCTGGGTGGCGCGGGCCTGGCCGGCCTTGCAGCGAAGCTGAAGCCGATGGTCGACGCCCCTCTTCTCGACGGCGTCGCCTGCGCCATCTCAATGGCCGAAGGCCTGGCGCTGCAACAGCCGGCGAAAGCCAGGAATGGTGCACTTGCGAAGCCGGGCGCCGTCGACAGCATCAAACTCTCCAAAGGTCTTTCGAAGCTGCTGCAATCGCCCTAGGGTCGATCCCCATGCGGTTGGTCAGCTTTCGCCATGCGGGCGCGAACAAATTCGGCGCGGCCGTCGAGGGCGGCGTCGTCGACTTGTCTTCACGCACCAGCGGGCGCTGGTCCGGCCTGCGTGACGTCATCGCCGCGAAGGCGCTCGGCGAACTCGCTGCGGCGGCAACGGGTGCGCCAGCCGATCTCAAGCTGGAAGATGTCGAGTTGCTGCCGGTCATTCCCGATCCCGGCAAGATCCTCTGCGTCGGCCTCAACTATGCGAGCCATGTCGGCGAGGTCGGACGCCAGATGCCGACGGTCCCCAGTGCCTTTTTGCGCCTCCACAACACGCTGGTGCGCCATGGCGGCGACATCGTGCGGCCGCGCGCCTCGACCCACTTCGACTACGAGGGTGAACTCGCCATCGTGATCGGCGAACGCTGCCGGCACGTCCCGCGCGCCCGCGCCCTCTCCGTGATCGCGGGCTACACCTGTTTCATCGACGGCAGCGTGCGCGACTTCCAGAAGCATTCGGTGTTCGCCGGCAAGAACTTCCCCGCGACCGGGCCGCTGGGTCCGTGGATGGTCACGGCGGATACGATCGCCAATCCGCAGCGGCTGGAACTGACGACGCGGCTGAACGGCACCGTGGTGCAGCACGACACGACCGATCACATGATCTTCGATGTCGCGACCATCATCGAATATCTCTCGACCGTGACCTGGCTCGAGCCCGGCGACATCATCGCGACCGGCACGCCCGACGGCGTCGGCGCCGGCCGCAAACCGCCACTCTGGATGAAGGCGGGCGACAGGCTGGAAGTCGAGATCTCACGCATAGGGACCTTGGGCGTCAATGTCATCGACGAGTAGCTCTTTCGACCTGCCGGCCAGCGACGCCGGCACCGATGCGAAGAAGGCCCGCGAATTCAAGGTGATCGCGCTGATCGCCGTGGCGCATTTTGTGAGCCACGTGCACATCATGCTGCTGCCGCCTCTGTTCGGCGAGGTGAAGGAGGCTTTCGGCGTCGGCTATGTCGAGATCGGCCTGGCGCTGACGGCCTTCAACGCCGCCTCGGCCCTGCTGCAGACGCCGGCCGGTTTCCTGGTCGACAGGGTCGGCCCGCGCGCCATGCTGACCGGCGGCCTCGTCCTCGGCGGCCTCGCGGTCACGGCGGCCGCGCTTCTGCCGGGCTACTGGTTCTTCGTCATTGCCTACGGCTTCCTCGGGCTTGCCAACACCGTCTATCACCCGGCCGACTATTCGATCCTCTCGGCCACCATCGATCACAAGCGGATCGGCAAGGCCTTCTCGATCCATACCTTCGCAGGCTATCTCGGCTCGGGCGTCACGCCGGCCCTGGCGCTGGCCTGCGCGGCGATGTGGGGCTGGCGCGGCGCCTTCTTGGTCGTGGCCGGTCTGTCGATCGCGACCGCCTTCGTGTTGATCGTAGCCGGCAGCATCCTGCCGCGCATCTCGCACAAGCCCGGTCAGGCACCCGCGAAGAGCGAGCAGAAGGTCGGCCTCGACCTGCTGCTGAGCGCACCGATCCTGCGCAACCTGCTGTTCTTCTTCTGCCTCGCCATGGCCAATGGCGGCATCCAGACCTACACCATCGTCGGCATGGCGAAGATCCACGGAACGCCTGCCGACATCGCCAGCATCGCGCTGTCGGGCTTCCTGCTGTTCAGCGCCGGCGGCGTGCTGCTGGGCGGCATCATCGCCGACCGCACGCCGCACCATGAGCGCGTGGCGGCCGTCGGCTTCGCCTGCACCTCGACCATGGCGATCCTGATGGCCTGGGTGAACATGCCCGCCGCTCTGCTGATCGGCGTCATGTCGGCGGGCGGCCTGCTCAATGGCATCATCCAGCCGTCGCGCGACATGATGGTGCGCGCCGTCACGCCGCCCGGCTCGTTCGGCAAGGTGTTCGGCTTCGTCAGCACCGGCTTCAACCTGGGCGGCATGGTCGCCCCGCTGCTCTATGGCTTCCTGATGGACCATGGCGAGCCGCGCGCCATCTTCATGATCGTCACTGGCTTCATTTTCCTGGCGCTGGTGACGGCGATCACCCGCCGCAAACCCGAGAGCATTGCCTGATGGATTCCCTGACGCCCGCCACTTCTCCCAAGACGGAAGCCCTCGCCCGCCGTTACGGCGCCGATGTCCTGCCCGCAGCCGGACCATGGAACGAGACCATCGCCACGATGCTCGACCATCGCTCGGTGCGCAGCTACAAGCCCGATCCCGTGCCGACCGGCGCGCTCGAAAGCATGATCGCCGCCGCTCAGTCGGCCGCCACCAGCTCCAACATGCAGTGGTGGTCGGCCGTCGCCGTGACCGATCCCGCCAAGAAGAAGGTGCTGGCCGAAGTCGCCGGCGGCCAGAAGCATATCGAGCAGTGCCCGCTGTTCATCGCCTGGATCGCCGACATGTCGCGCAACCAGCGCATCTCGAACGCGACGAAGACGCCATTCGAGACCATGCCCTGGCTCGAGACGTTCATGGTTGCCTCGATCGACGCGGCGCTGGCGGCCCAGAACGCGGTGGTCGCCGCGGAATCGATGGGTCTGCGCACCGTCTATATCGGCGCCATGCGCAACGATCCCATCCGCGTTGCCGAGCTGCTGGGCCTGCCGCCGCAGGCCGTGGTGGTGTTCGGCCTCTGCGTCGGCTACGCGACCGAAAAGGGCGAAGGCGAGGTGAAGCCCCGCCTGCCGCAGTCGGTCGTGCTGCACACCGAGCGCTACGACGCGAGCAAGGAAGAGGCTCTGCGCGCCGCCTATGACGCCGAGATGAGCAAGTTCTCGGCCCGCCATGAGCTGCAGGCCGCGACCTGGACACAGCGGGTTCTGAATCGCCTCGGCCCGATCAAGGCGATGAACGGCCGCGAAACCCTGCGCGCCGCGCTGGCGAAGATGGGTTTCGAGGTGCGGTAGGCCGAGCTTCGCTCGGCCTCATGGCACGCCGCGTGCTGGAGTGCCGGGACGGTCAGGACGGAGGCAACATGCGGCGGACGGCTCATCGTTTTCTCATGGCAGTCGCTTTCTGTGCGGCAGCGAGTACCGCCTCGGCACAGGGGCATCTCAGGATCGGGATCGGCGACGATCCCGATGTGCTCGATCCCAGCCTGTCGCGCACCTATACCGGCCGCATCGTCTTCGCCTCGATCTGCGACAAGCTGTTCGACATCGACGAGAAGCTGGCGATCGTGCCCCAGCTTGCGCTCGGTCATGAGACTTCGGCCGACGGCAAGACCGTCCTCATCAAGCTGCGGCCCGGCGTGAAGTTCCATGACGGCGAGCCGTTCGACGCGGCGGCGGCCAAGTACAGCCTCGAGCGCCACCTCACCCTGAAGGGCTCGTTCCGCAAACCCGAGATCGGCATCGTCGAGAGCGTCGACGTGGTCGACCCGCTGACCGTCAAACTCAACCTGAAGCAACCCTTCTCGCCGCTGCTGGCGCAGCTCACCGACCGGTCGGGCATGATGGTTTCGCCCAAGGCGGCAGAAGCGGCGGGCGACAAGTTCGGCCTGAAGCCAGTCTGCGCCGGCCCCTACAAGTTCGTGGAGAGGGTCCAGCAGGACCGCATCGTCGTCGAGAAATTCGCCGACTACTGGAACAAGGACCAGGTCTTCATCGACAGGATCACCTACCTGCCGATCGTCGATACGACCGTGCGCCTGGCCAATCTCCGCTCCGGCGGCATCGACCTCACCGAGCGCATCCTCGCAACCGACATCCCGACCGTGCGCGCCGATCCCAAACTCAAGCTCGCCAACTCGGTGTCGCTCGCCTGGTTCGGCCTGATGATCAACCAGGACAATGGACCGAAGTCGAACAATCCGCTGGGAAAGGACCCCAGGGTGCGGCGCGCCTTCGAACTGGCGCTCGATCGCGACGCCATCAACCAGGTCGTGTTCAACGGCGAGTTCGTGCCGGGCAACCAGTGGGTCAGCCCGCAGAGCCCGTACTATCAGAAGGATTTTCCGATCCCCAAGCGCGACATCGCCAAGGCGAAGGCGCTGATGAAGGAGGCCGGCATCACCGGCAAGCTGACCCTCGACTACATGGTCAACAACGCGCCGGAGTCGCGCGCCATCGCCGAGGTCGTGCAGTCGCTGGTCGCCGAGGCGGGCTTCGACCTGAAGCTGCGCGTCGTCGAGGTGGCGACCGCGCTGAAGGCCGGCGAGGATGGCGACTTCCAGGTCTATGCACTGACGTGGAGCGGCCGCAGCGATCCCGACGGCAATTCAGTGGTCTTCCAGACCTGCGGCGCGCCGCAGAACATGGGGAAGTACTGCGACAAGGAACTGGACGGCTGGCACCAGGAAGCGCGGGCCGCGACCGAACTGGAGGCGCGCAAGGCGATCTATCGCAAGGTCACCGAGCGCTTCCTCGACAAAGGCTGGATCTTCTACCTGTACCACCCGCAGAATCTGGCGACCCATACGGTCCGGCTCGAAGGGTTCCGGCCGGTGCCGGACGGGCTGCTGCGCGTGGTCGGCCTGAAACTGAAATAGCCGCCGGTCAGTCGAACTTGCCGCTCTTCAGCCGGTCCACCATCGGGTTCTGGGCCGGCGCCGCGACGCGCCGCAGCGTGTTCGTGTCGCGATGGTCGAAGGCCGGCGTCTTGCCGCGCACCGCAAGGTCGGTGCGTGTCACGTAGGTCCAGCTGCCGTCATCGTTGAACGTGATGTCGATGCGGTAGTAGTCGGTGCGGAACGCCTGCTCGAGGAAGGTGGTCGAGCAGATGCCGAAGCGCGTGTCGCCGCGTTTGGCTTCCACGGAAATCGTCTTGTCGTCCGGCTTCGCCGTCCCGCCCGCCAGCACGACCTGCCCACGCGGAATCGCGATCGATTGCATGATCATGCCGGTGGCCGGCTCCCACAGCCAGTAGCCCACCTGGTCATGGAAGGTGATGGCTTCCTCGTCGGTGTTGATATGGATGTGGTAGCGCAGCCCGTAGAGCAGCTGCGGACCGTTGGGCTGCGGGTCGATCGGCTCCATCCGGATATGTTCGCGGAAGTTGCGCTGCTCGGGGCCCGCCGCCTTGGGCGCGATGTCGATCCCCTTGTCGGACTCCCATTCGCCGGCCAGGCGGGCCAGCGGCCCCAGGTTGGCCAGCGTATCCGGCGAAAAATCCTCGGGCTCGGTAAAGACGTCTTCAGGAATGGTCGACATGGGGTCCTCGGGCTGCACTCGTGCGGAATGTGCAAGTCCGCCCCTGCGTTAACAAGCGCGCGGCTTGTCACGCATCGTGCCAGTCGAAGGCGAGCGGCGCCTCGCGGAAGGCAAAACGATCGAGGTGGCGCGAGACGGCGCCCTTCAGCGCCTCGAGCTGTCCTTCCACGCTCGCCTCGAGGCGACATTCCAGGGCGTCGGCATGCGCCTCCAGCAGGAGCGTCGCATCGCCGGGCCAGTCGGCGCCGCGGGCGTTGCGCGGGAACACCACCCTGCCCGTCTCCGGCGTGAACTCGACCTCGAGATTGTGGCTCCAGTGCTTGCAGAGCTGCTGGAGGTAGCGGCTGCCGTTGGCGGTCGGCACGCGCGCGGTGCTGGCGATGTTCATAGGCGTTCGATCTTCTGCGCAGCTTCGTCGATGATGGCGGCCGCGTCGTAGACCGTCTGCTTTTGCACGCCATCGCGGCTCAGGCGATTGATCAACGCCTCGCGAAGATTGCCCATGGCCCGGCGCACGGGCGCCGAGTCGGTGCGCTCCTGCAGGCTGGCGAGCTCCGCCAGCCGCGCGAACAGCGCGTCGACTTCGGCCTTGCGCTCGACCAGATGGGTGGTGCCGTCCGGTGTGACCGCAAAGGCCTTGCGGGCCTTTTCCGACTTGGTTTCGGCGATATGGCCCATCTCGTCGAGCAGGGTCAGCGTCGGATAGACCATGCCCGGACTCGGCACGTAGCGCCCGCCGGTCAGCTCCTCGATGGCGCGAATGAGTTCGTACCCGTGCCGCGGTTCGTCGGCGATCAGCTTGAGCAGGACGAGACGCAGCTCGCCCGAGTCGAAGACCCGCCGGCGGCCACGCCCGCCTCGGCCTTCGTCCGAATCGCCGTGCCAGCCGTGGCCCGGCCGACCATGGCTTCGCCGGCCGAAATGGTGCCGGTGGGCCTCTTCGTTTCGATGATGGTGATGATGGAACGTTCTCATGGATCGGTCTTTGATATGATTAAACATATTTTAGATATATCTTTGTCGTTCTTAAATTCAAGGCCCGACGGAGTCTTTTTCCGTTACAATCTCAATCTCTATTTAAAATCAGCCCCTTAGCGGCGCCCGGCACGATTGACCGGACCACCGCCGTTTGCAGGCCCATCCACGGCGTCCCTAGTCACGCCGGCTCCCGGCGCGCCCACACCGACGCCGGGCGCCACGCCGACGCCGGGCGCGCCCGCACCGACTCCCGGGGTCACGCCGACCCCAGGTGCGCCCGCGCCGGGATGGGCGGCCGGTGCCCAGACACAGCCACGCGGCACACCTTCCGCGCGGCAATAGACCTGGGCTTCCGCTGAAGTCGCGATCAGAGCCAGACCGAGCGCCATACCGTAGATCGTGCGAACCATGATTATCTCCCCTCAAGCCGCAACATCGCGCGACGGCCCTCTACTGCGCAACCACGTAAGTCCTGGGCGGATGCCGGCCCATCGCCGCTTCGTCGGGCTCGACACCCCATCCGGGTCCCTTCGGCAGGATGTAGTCGCCGTTCTCGAAGAGCGGTGGATTGTCTACGATCTCGTCGCGCCACGGCACGCCGTCGATGTCGATCTCCATGATGCGGAAGTTCGGCACGGCGGCACAGAAATGCGCCGAAATGGCGCTGGCGAGATGGCCGTAGAAATTGTGCGGCGCTACGTTCACCTCGTAGACATCGGCCATCGAGGCGATCTTCAGCGACTCGGCGAAACCGTTCCAGATCACGTCGACGATGGCCGTGTCGAAGGCATAGGCCTCGAGGTACGGGCGGAAGTCGCGGCGCTCCAACAGGGTCTCGCCCGAAGCAATGGGACACGGCGCGTGTTCGCGGATCTTCGCGATCGACTTCGGGTCGTGGATGTCGAGTTCGAGCCAGGTGAGGCCGGTCGGTCCGACGGCCTCGGCGATGCGCTTGAAGCCCTCCGTCCGGAAATGGAAGTTGGTGTCGAGCATGATGCCGACATCGGGACCGACACCGGCGCGGAACGCCTCGACGGTCTTTGCAGCGCTGCGCGCGATGAAGGCGTCCCAGTTACGCTCGGGGAAGCCCTTGCCGACGACGAAGCCCGGACGATAGGCGCGCAGCTTGCCGTCGACCTCCATGGCGATGTTGGTCTTGCAGGCGGTGAAGCCCTTCTTGCGCACCTCCTCGCCCGTCCGCGCCATGTCGTCGTAGGAGCGCACCGCCGGCGTGCCGCAGAGATCGGGATTGCGCATGCGGTACGAACCGCAATGCGACCAGTAGACGGGAATGCGGTCGCGCAGCTTGCCACCGAACAGTTGATAGACCGGCACGCCCAGAGCCTTGCCCTTGATGTCGAGCAGCGCGTTCTCGATGGCGGCAATTGCCTGCCGCACCACGCCACCGCGCGACTGCGTCGACTTGGTGGCCAGCACGGCATTCACCAGCTCGATGTCCATCGGGTCGATTCCGATCACGCTCGGCATCAGGGCCTCGATGACGCCCGAGAGGCCGGGGCTGCCGAAGCTCTCATTGTATTCCGACCAGCCGACCGGACCGGTGTCGGTCACTAGCTTCAGGAACGAGAAGAGACGCCAGCCGGCGTCGCAGCGGAAAATCTCGTAGCTCTTGATCTTCATGTTCCTCTCCAGTTTCTTTGTTTATTTGCGCCATGCTGACACGATGGCAGCCGCCTTGGCCCTAACCGTCGCCGCGTCGTCGCCTGGCTTGTAGAGCGACGAACCGAGACCGAAGCCCGCCGCGCCGGCCACACGCCAAGCATCGAGATTGTCCGCCCCGATTCCACCGACCGGTATCAAAGGCGTGCCTTTTGGCAGAACCGCCAGCAACGCCTTCACCACCGCAGGCGACACCAGCTCGGCGGGAAACAGCTTCAATCCGTGAGCGCCCGTCTTCAGGGCCGCGAAGGCTTCCGTGGGCGTCATGATACCGGGCAGGCTCGCCATGCCGAGCCGCACCGTCTCCTCGACGACTTCGCGATCGAAGTTCGGCGCGACGACCAGCTCGCCGCCCGCCGAAGCCACATCCCGAACCTCGGCGGCCGTCAGGACCGTGCCCGCGCCGACCACGGCGCCAGGGAAGCGCCTGCGCAGCGCAGCGATACTGTCGAGCGGTTGCGGCGAGTTGAGCGGCACTTCGATCAGCCGAAAGCCCGCCTCGACGAGCACGTCTCCGATCACGGGCGCCTCTTCGGGCTTCAATCCTCGCAGGATGGCGACGAGCGGAAGTTCGCGCATCGCTTCCCTGAACCTGTCGACGGTGGTCATCCCCGCAAAGCCCTCAAGCCTGCCCATGTCGCCTCGGCGCCGAAGCTGCGCACCCTGGCGCCCTTCGCTCCAAGGGCCAGAGCATAGCGGGCCGTCAGCGCCGGTGCGCCGATGAGGATGACCTCGCGGCCGGCCGGCAATTCCTGGCTGCGAAGCTCCTCGCCAATCAGCAGGCCAGAGAGATAGCTGGCCGACTCCGCCAGCGACAGACGGTCGAACAAAGCGAGTGCCCGGACACCGAAGGCGGTGTGCAGGAGCCCTTCCCCTTCGCCGGCGCGTGCCAGGCCGCGCAGGAACATCGCCTCGTCGAGCGGCGCATCGGCCTGGAGGGTCCGCGCGAGGATCGAATGCTGGCTGAGCAGACCGTAGAACTCGCCGGTCATGCAGGTCCGGAAGCCCGTGACCCGCCCGTCCCGCACCGTGGCCCATTTGCTGTGCGTGCCGGGCAACACGAACAGCCCGTCGGTGAGGCCGGCCAGCCGCATCGTCCCGAAGATCTGGACCTCCTCGCCGCGCATCACGTCGGGCACCTCGCCCTGCTCGACACTGAGCCCAGGCACCAGCGCGATCCGCCCCGGTTCGATCCAGTGGAGATACCGCTTCAGCTCTTCGGGTCCAGCCGGACAGGCGGCATAGGGTGCCTCGACCCAACCCTGCCGGCTGCCGGCCATGCCGGAGATCAGGCAGACGCTGCCGGCTGGCTTCATCCAGTCGGCGAACAGCGAGTCGAAGACGCCGGCAAAATCGCCGTGGGGCACGTTGAGGATTCCGAGCGGCGCGCTCTTCTCCTCGAGCACGCGGCCCGCCTCGTCGAGGCGGGCACCGCGCAGCGAGCTCGTGCCCCAGTCGACGGCGATCAACGGCACTTCATTCACTTCGCCCACGGTCGGTATGGTCGGCGCTCTGAAAGCGCGAGAAGACGTCACGCAGTATATCGGGAGCCGTCCGAGCAGGCACCCGTGAAGGGACCTGCTCGACGTATCGCAGGGCATAGACAAGCGGCATCCAGGACACGCCCGCATCTTCACTGTCGGCCAGCAGCAACGCCCGCGAAGGGCGTGCCGGCAGCGCGACCATCTCGATGGTGTTGGCCGTCGGCGATGCACAATTGGCCGCGGGCGACGTCACGAGATATTGCCGGCAACTGAGCGGCCTGTCGGGATGGATCGAGCACGCCTCGTCCTCGAGAAAGGGACAGGCGACCCCTTGCCGGAAGTAGCGCATGCCGAGGTCGACGGTCGACTCACTGACATCCTGTCTTGCGGCATCGATCTCTGCGGTCAAGCCGCAGGCCTGAAGCGCTTGCAATGCGGCATCGAAGCGGCGGCGAATTTCGTCGCGCCGCGGCTTGGGCATGGCGGCGATCAGCGCGGCGAGCGCGCGCGCCTCGGCTTGCGAGATCGGCACGAGCTGGCGACAACAGGCCCCGCAGCCCGCTCGGCAGGAAACGGTACGCCCCGCCGCTTGCGCCTCCTCGACGCCCCGATCGACGACGAAATCGGTCACCCCGCGGAGGATCGGCAGTATGTCCTCGAAGCCGACCAAGTCGGGAGGCACGGCCATTTCGACCGTGACCGGCTCCCCGCCCAGGACCAGCACAACCCGCCCGACGACCAGCGCGTGGCGTGCCGGATCGCCTGCCACGAGCTGCAGCGTTGCTTCGCTCAACGCCGCTGGGTCTGCGGCAGGGCGGTTGCCGGGCCGGCCGACGAAGGCAACGCGGTGGATGCCCCGGCTTTGTCGGTGCGGCAGTACTTGTCGCCCTTATACTCGACCAAAGTCCCCTTGCCGGCGACGCAGCTGTTGGCCGCCTTGGCATCGCTGGGGTTGAACTTGTGGTAGTTGGATTCACCGGAAAGACCGTCGATCTTCAGAAAGATCGCGTCCGCCGCCTGTGCCGGCACGACGACCGTACCCAGGTCGAAGGCGACCGCTCCCATCACGATTAGACCGAGTTCCTTGCGCATGCTGCTCTCTCCTCGTGGGCGATTAACGGGTAGCCGGCTTCTGCCCCGATGGCGATTCCAGCGTCATGGCCTCGCGACAGACCTTCTGACCATTGGCCGTCGCCACCATCACCGGCTTGACGGTGAGGTTGGATGCCGCCGTCGCCGCCGTCTGATTGGTGATGTTCGGCGGATACTTGACGGTGAAGGAATAGGTCCCCGGATTGGGCAGCTTGAAGGGTATCTCCTCGCCAGCATGGAGGAGGCCGATCACCTGGTCGTGCGCGACCTGCTGGTTAGCGACGTTGGTGAAGATGAATCGGTAGCTCGCCGTGTTCGGCCCAACCTTGACGATGATGTTGTAAGCGTTGCCGTGCCGGATGAAGCAACCGGCCTGGAAGCCCAGTATCTGCGGGTTCGGTGCCTGTGCTTCAGCCGTCCCCGTCGGCAGAGCGAGCATCGCCACACCCGATAACACGGCCCGAATCCTCGGCAGCATCGCTCCCCGCTCCTCCCGCGAAGCATCGCGAGAGCATGATAATCGCATACATCGTGAGTGCTTTGTTAGTCCAAATCGCGGCGCTTTCATGCCGTCAACACGCAGTCCGACGAGCGGCGAACGATTGCACGAGCGATAGCGAGCACCTGCTGATCGGCGACAATGCCTCTCGCGGCTGAACTCCCAGGAGTCAGACCGCCAGCGCCTGGCCGAACGCTTTCCGGATCAGCTCGGCCTCCTCCTCCGGCAGCCAGCGCGTCATCTGCGGGACCACGGTCTCGATCATGTCGCCGGAGCTTTCGACATCGCCTTCGAGGCGGACGATGTCGCCTGACCGTTTGCCCGGCGCCTTGACCTCGATGAAGCCGACGAGCGCATTCCGCATCGTGACGGCGTAGTCGGGACGGGTGCGATCCTCGGCGAGGCTCGTCTCACCGACGAGGCCGACGGCACCGGCTGGAAAGCCTGCAACGAGCGCGAGTTCGGCGATGAGGACTTCGAACGGCCCGCGCAGCTGGTCCTCGGGAGCGCCATCGACGGCGACGTTGGAAGGCTTGGCCGTGGTGCTCTTGCCGAAGGCCGCGACAGCCTCTTTCAACGCGGAAACGATGGACTACCCCCGCATCGCGCGCATGCCGATGCGGCGGGTAATCTAGCCATTTCGAAGACGCAATGACAACTTGCGGTCGCAGTGCCGGACCCGTCAGTCCCGGCAGGACCACTCCAGCATGCGCTTCATGAATGCCTCGCCGGCATCGATCTGCGAGGCGAGGATGAATTCGTTGGGCTGGTGCGCCTGGGCGATGTCGCCTGGACCGCACACGACCGTCGGCACGCCCAGCACCTTGCGGAAGATGCCGGCTTCGGTCGCATAGACCACCGCGCCGACCGTGTTGGAGCCGGACCAGCTGCCCGCCAGCGCTTTCGCGTCGTCGTTGCCTTCGGGCGAAAAGGCGGGAGTCGAGGCGCGCAGCTCGGTCTCGATGGCGGCCGCCGGATGCTTGGCTTTCATCTTCGGCAGCAGCTCGTCCTTCAGCCACTTCTTGGCACGCTCGCCCAGCTCCTCGATCGGCCGCGTCGGCAGCTCGCGATAGCCCCACAGGACCTCGCATTCGCGCGCCAGGATGTTGCCGGCGGTGCCGCCGATGACGGTGCCGACGTTGAAGGTCGCCGCGGCGGGCATGAACTCGCTGTCCTTCGGCGCAGCGGCCTCGAGTTCCTCCTGCACGGTGTTGAGATAGTGGATGAATTCGCCGGCGAAGTGGATGGCGCTGACACCGAGATGGGTCATCGAGGAATGGGCCTCGAAGCCGGTGAACTTGGTAACGTAGCTCTGGCTGCCCTTGTGGGCGTGCACCACGGTCATCATGGTCGGCTCGCCGATGATGATGACGCGCGGCTTCGGCACCTCGGTCGCCATGCGGGCGGCCAGCGAATGCGCGCCGAAGCAGCCGATCTCCTCGTCATAGGAGAGGGCGAAGTGGATCGGCTTCTTGAGCGGCGCCTTCAGGAACTCCGGCAGCATGGCGAGGCCGATGGCGTAGAACGCCTTCATGTCGCAGGTGCCGCGGCCGTAATACTTGTCGTCCTTCAGCGTGAGCGTCCATGGATCGGTGACCCAGGGCTGGCCATCGACCGGCACGACATCGGTATGGCCCGACAGGACGACGCCGCCCGGCACGTTCGGACCGATGGAGGCGAAGAGATTGGCCTTCGAGCCGTCCTCGTTGGGCACCAGCTTCGACGACACGCCGTGCCCCTTGAGATAGGCCTGCACGTATTCGATCAGGGCGAGGTTGGAATTGCGCGAGGTGGTGTCGAACGCCACGAGCCTGCGCAGCATTTCGATGGAATTGACGTTCTCTCCGGCCATGATGTCCCTTGTTCACTCTATTCCGACCTCTCCCCGAGGGAGGAGGCGGACGCTACACCGACGTACGCCCGATCATGCTCAGGAATTCGCGCCGTGTCTCGCCATTGTCGCGGAAGGCACCCAGCATGCGGCTGGTGACCATCGTAACATCGGATTTGTGAACGCCGCGTGTCGTCATGCACTGGTGCGCCGCCTCGATCACGACAGCCACACCGCGCGGCTGCAGCACTTCCTGTAGCGTGTTGGCGATCTGCGCCGTCAGCTTCTCCTGGATCTGCAGGCGAAGGGCATAGGCATCGACCACACGGGCGAGCTTGCTGATGCCCACCACGCGCTTGTCCGGCAGATAGCCGACATGGACCCGGCCGATGATCGGCACCATGTGATGCTCGCAGTGCGATTCCAGCCGGATGTCGCGCAGGGCAACGACCTCGTCGTAGCCCTCGACCTCCTCGAAGGTCCGTTGCAGCATGTCGCGCGGGTCCTGGTCGTAGCCCGCGAAGAACTCCTCGTAGGAGCGCACGACGCGGTCAGGCGTGCCGGCCAGCCCCTCGCGGCCGGGATCGTCACCGGCCCAGCGAATCAGCGTGCGGACGGCTGCCTCGGCCTCCTCGCGCGAGGGCCGGGGCAGGCCGGTGGCGAGCGAAACGATTTCGCGCGGCTTCGCCATCTTGTTCATCGTCTTTCTCCCATGATCGGCGCGACCTAGTTGAGGCTGCGCTGCGCCGTCGGCGCATCGAGCGAAAAGGTCGGAATCTCGATGTCGAACTTCACCCCCGCCTCGTCCACCATCTGATACGTGCCGCCCATGATGCCGGATGGCGTGGAGAGGGGCGTACCGGAAGTGTACTCGAACACCTCGCCGGGACGCAGCAACGGTGTCTTGCCCACGACGCCGGGGCCCTTGACCTCCTGGAGGCGGCCGAGGCCGTCGGTGATCTTCCAGTGCCGGCTACGCAACTGTACCGCGACATCGCCACCGTTCCGGATGCGCACCGTATAGGCCCAGACATATTGTGACTTCTCGGGCTCCGACTGGTCGGGCAGATATTGCGGCTCGACCGTCACCTGGATGGCACGGGTGGTGGCTTTGTACATGCTCGCGCAAATTCCTTCTGCCACTGACATGGGAGTTTCCGTTCAAAAGGTCAAACCCGTCTACAGCCACCTGGGGTCGGCGGTGAAGTCGATCGTCAGCCAGCGGTGTGGACCCTCGCCGCCGATCGCCTCCGCAATCTCGCGCCGGATCGCATCGGCCTTTCCCACACTGTCGATCGGGGTTTGCGGCGGGACGGCGATGTGGATCTCGATGAACTGGGCGCGCCCCACCTTGGCGACATAGCTGGTGTAGGTGTTGAAACCGTGCCGGACGACCGCTTCGTCCATGACCTCACGGACACGCGCGTCGAGAGCCGGCGGCGTGATGAGAAGGATTTCCTGCAACGCCTTGCGCACCGTGCGGATCGGCACGAAGACGAGGACCAGCGTCAGGAGCGCCAGCACCGCCGGGTCAACGTACGGCGCAAGATACTCGTATGCCGTCCCCTTCAGCATGCCGGCGATGGCGAAAGCCACGAACAGGGCCGAGGTGATTGCTCCGCTCATCAGCCAGCTCTGGGTATCGAGCCGCACGAAATCGGAGCCGATCCGGCGATTGAGATGCCGCTCGTAGAAGTACATGCCGAAACAGGCGACGCAGACCAGAACGGCGTAGGCCAAAGCCCAGTCGAAGTCGAGCTGCCGGCCGCCGGCCAGCAAGCTGTCGACCGCGTTCAGGAAGGCATAGAAGCAGAGCAGCATCAGCGTGCCGCCGTTGAAGGCCAGCACCATCGGCTCGATGTGCCAGTAGCCGAACTGGAAGCGCCGGTTCTCGGTGACGCGGGTGACGAGGCGCGACACGAACAGCGCCAGACCCGACATCGCGGCATCGATAGCGGCAAACACGCCGTCGAACAGGATCGACATCGACCCCGACAGCAGGCCGAACAGCACGCCGAAGGCCGACACCCCGATGGTGACGGCAATGGAAAGTTTCAGGAGCCTTTGTTCGGCGGCCGCATTCTGCATGCCGACAGACTAGGCTAAATCGGGAAGATCAGGCAGGTCGTGGTGCCATGGGCAAGCAGCTTGCCGGAAGCGTCGGTCAGGCGGCCCTCGGACGTCGCGATGCGGGAGCCGACATTGATGACCTTGCCCTCGGCGCGAACGGGACCGGTCCTGTCGGTCATCGCGCGCACATAGTTCACCTTGATCTCGACGGTGGTGTAGCCGCTGCCGGCCTTCAGCATCGTGTGGATGCAGCAACCCATCACCGAGTCGAGCAAGGTGGCCGCGATGCCGCCATGGACCGTGCCCAGCGGGTTGTAATGGTCGAAGACCGGCGTATAGCCGAACAGAACGCGCCCGGCTTCGACTTCCAGCAGATTGAAGCCCAAGGCCCGGGAGATCGGCGGCGCCGGATAGCGTCCCTCCAGCAGGCCCTTGAAGAGATCCAGCCCGTCCAGCGTGCGCGCCTGCTCGATCGGCACCACGCCAAATCCCGCTTCTGCAGCCATGCCCGTCTCCATCAGATCTTATGTGCATATACACATTCAGGCTTTGCCGGCGCAAGGAGCGGCGATAATCTCCCTCCCATGACAGCCGATTTTCCTGCGGTCCGCCTGTCGCCCGCCGAGTGCACCTGCTTTCGCGTGCGCAGCGCGGCGCGGCGCGTCACCCAGATCTACAGCCGGCACCTGGCGCCGACTGGCCTGCGCATCTCGCAATTCTCGCTGCTGGGTTACGTGATCTCGCGCGGCCCCGTCAGCATCAGCGAACTGTCCGAACTTCTCGCGACGGACAGGACGACCCTGACCCGCAACCTGCGGCCGCTGCTGACGTCGGGCGTGATCGAGCGCGCCGCCGCGGGCGACAAGCGCCGGCACGAGTTGGTCGCGACGCCGGCAGGCCGAGCCCTGTTCAAGCGCGCACTGCCGCTGTGGGCCGAGGCCGAGCAGGAGGTGCGCACGGCGATGGGCACGAAGCTGACCGCCGACCTGCACGGCGCCCTCGACCGCTCGATGGAGAAACTGGCGCCGCTCTAGACGTGGGCGGCAAAGAAGCCGAGTTCGAGTTCCATGGCGCGGCGGTAGTTGGAGCGCACCGCTTCGCTATCCTCGGCATGGAGATCGAGCAGGGCTTCGAGCTGGGCGGCCAGCGCCTCAAAACCCGGATCGGCGTAAGTCTTCACCCACTCCGAATAGAGCTTGGCCACGCTGTTGGCCGCCAGCGAACGGCCGAGGAATGCATAGAGCCGCATGCACGGCGTCATCGCGGCGATCGTCTCGCCGAGATTGCCGCGCCGCGCCGTCTCGAGAAGGAAGTCGACATAGGCGCGAGTCGCCTCGATGGGGGCCACTCCTTCGAGGTCGACCCGCCAGCGCTCGGCGTAGCCCCTGTGCAGCTTCAGCTCCTGCAGCACGCCCGCAATCAGGCCGGCGAATCCGTACTGGTCCTCGCGCGCGCGCGAATTGGCGAGGCAGAAGGCATAGGCGCGCGCGAAGGCCTCGAGGAAATAGGCGTCCTGCGCGACATAGCCCTTGAAGCACTCGATCGGCAGCGAGCCGTCACGCAGCCCGCGCACGAAACCGTGCGACAGGATGCGCGAGGCGAGGTCCGAATTCGCCGCCCACAGGTCGGCGGAAAGCGGCATCAGCCCCCCAGCGCCTGCATGAGGTCGGCGATGATGTCCTCGGCATCCTCGAGGCCGACCGAGATGCGGATTGTGCCGTCGGTGATGCCGAGCTTCGCGCGCTCCTCGGCGCCGATGCGCATGTGCGTCGTGGTCGCCGGATGGGTGACGAGGCTCTTGGCGTCGCCGAGATTGTTGGAGATGTCGACGAGTTGCAGGCGGTTCAACGCCGCGAACGCGGCCTGCTTGCCGGCCTTGACGTCGAACGCCACGACGCCGCCGAAGTCGGACATCTGCTTCGCCGCCAGGGCATGCTGCGGATGGTCGGGACGGCCGGGATAGAGCACGCGGCCGATCGCCGGATGCGCGGCCAGCGCGTCGGCGATGCGACGGGCATTGGCGCAATGGCGCTCGACACGCAGGCCGAGCGTCTCCAGGCCCTTTACCAGAACCCAGGCATTGAACGGGCTGAGCGACGGGCCGGTGTTGCGGATGATCGGCTGCAGCTTGTCGAGGATGAACTCCTTCGAGCCCAGCACGGCGCCGCCCAGGGTGCGGCCCTGGCCGTCGATGTACTTGGTGGCGGAGTGGACCACAACGTCGGCGCCGAACTCGAGCGGCCGCTGCAGGATCGGCGTGGCGAAGGCATTGTCGAGCACGACCTTGGCGCCGGCCTTGTGGGCGAGATCGCACACTGCCTTCACGTCGACGATGTCGAGCATCGGGTTGGACGGCGATTCGAAAAGCACCGCCTGCGTCGGCTTGGAGAGCGCCTTCTCCCACTGCGCGAGATCGCCGCCGTCGACCAGCTCGCTCTGGATGCCGTACTTCGGCAGCAGGTCGGCCACGATGTAGTGGCAGGAGCCGAACAGCTGGCGCGCAGCGACGATGCGGTCGCCCGACTTGAGCAGCGCCAGCAGCGCGAAGAACACCGCCGACATGCCGGTCGAGGTGGCACGGCAGGCCTCGGCGCCCTCCAGCGCAGCGAGCCGGTTCTCGAACATGGTGACGGTCGGATTGCCGAAGCGCGAATACTGGTAGTGGTTGCTCTCGCCCTTGAAGGTGGCTTCGGCCTCCTCCGCGCTGGAATAGGCATAACCCGAGGTCAGGAACAGCGCTTCGGACGTCTCGTCGAAGTTGCTGCGGATCTGGCCGCCGCGCACCGCGCGGGTCTGGGTACGCCATTTCGAAACGTCGGCTTGCGCCTTCTTCGCCGGAATCGAACCGTCCATCTCACTCTCCTGTCTCGCCGCGCGCCGTCCAGCTGCGCAAACGAAAAGCCCCCGACCTGGAAGGACGGGGGCTTTGCGGGCACCTCCGACCTTTTAGCGATGTTTAACGTGGTCGCAAGCCGGTCGGCTCAAATCTCCACGGACCGCCTCTATAAAGGCGGCAACGGCCGGACGCAAGCCCGTCTACAGGACTTGCGCCCGGTCTTTCGCGTGCCTGCGCCTAGTGCTTCTGCTTGGCCAGCGCCTGCTCTCGGAGCTTGCTCATGGTGATCCGCGAGGTGATCGCCTCCGCGTCCGTCTTCACATGGATGATCGAGGGCTTGCCGGCGCCGAGGGCTCGTTCGAAGGCCGCCTCGAAGTCCGCCGTGCGCTCGACCGTCTCGCCGTGACCGCCGAAGGCGCGGGCATAGGCCGCGAAGTCGGGGTTCTTCAGCTCGGTGCCGTGGACGCGCGTCGGATACTCGCGCTCCTGGTGCATGCGGATCGTGCCGTACATGCCGTTGTCGACCACGATGAACACGACATTCGCCCCGTGCTGGACGGCGGTCGCGAACTCCTGCCCGTTCATCAGGAAGCAGCCGTCACCGCTGAACGACACGACGGTGCGGCCGGGCGCGGCGATCTTGGCCGCCACCGCCGACGGGACGCCGTAGCCCATCGAACCGTTGGTCGGCGCGAGCTGGGTGCGGAAGCCGCGATACTGGAAGAAACGGTGCACGAAGCCCGCATAGTTGCCCGCGCCGTTGGTGACGATGACGTCATCGGGCAGGCGCTTGTTCAGCCAGCCCACGATCTCCGCGAGATTCGCCGAGCCCGGCTGTGGCGTCGGCTCGATGTTCTTCAGATAGTCTGCGCGCGCGGCCGCGACACCCGCCTTCCACGCGGACACATCGACCGGCTTCATCGCCTTCGCGGCCGCCGCGAACTGCGCCATGCCCGAGTTGATCGGCAGGGTCGCCTGATAGACGCGGCCCAGCTCCTCGGCGCCCGCATGCACGTGCACCATCTTCTGCGCCGGCACCGGCAGGTCGAACATGGTGTAGCCGCCGGTGGTGGCCTCGCCGAGGCGTGGACCGATCGCGATGATGAGGTCGCTCTCCTTGATGCGCTTGCCGAGCGGCGGGTTCACGCCAAGACCGAGATCACCGACGAAATTGTCGTGACGGTTGTCGATCAGGTCCTGATTTCGGAACGCCGTCGTCACCGGCAGGTGGTTGGCCTCGACGAACGCCTTGATGTCGGCGCAGGCCTTGGCGTCCCAGCCGCCACCGCCCAGGATGACGAGCGGCTGCTTCGCCGCGGCGAGCAGTTCGCGGAATGTCGCCATGTCCTCGGGCGCCGGCGCGCCGCGCGCGACCTTGTAGGGGCCGGCATCGGCGACCTCGACCTCGTCGACCAGCATGTCCTCCGGCAGGGCGATGACCACCGGACCGGGCCTGCCGTTCATGGCGCGATGGAAGGCCTGGCTCACGATCTCGGGGATGCGGCGGGCGTCCTCGATCTGGGTCACCCACTTGGCCATCTGGCCGTACATGCGCCGGTAGTCGATTTCCTGGAACGCCTCGCGCTCGGCCTGTTCGCGCGCAACCTGCCCGACCAGCAGAATCATGGGCGTCGAATCCTGGAAGCCGGTATGCATTCCGACGCTGGCATTGGTGGCGCCGGGCCCGCGCGTGACGAAACAGACGCCGGGCTTGCCGGTCAGCTTGCCGTAGGCCTCCGCCATGTAGGAGGCGCCGCCTTCCTGGCGGCAGATCACATAGCGGATGGAATTGCGTTGGGCGTAAAGCGCGTCGAGGGCGGCCAGGTAGCTTTCACCGGGCACACCGAAGATCGTGTCGGTGCCGTGGATACGCAGTTGGTCGATCAGAACCTGCGCGCCGCTGCGGCGCGGGTATGCGGTAGCCATGTTGGACGTCTTTCCCTTACTTCGTGGGTGAGAAGGTGGTGGGCACCAATATCTTGTTGTTCATGGTCTTCATATATTCTCGGCTCTTCTGCAAATAAGCCTGCCACGCAGGATCGGCAGCCATCGCCGCGCGACGCTTCGTGCGATCCGCGAGGTCGGCGTAGCCCCAGATGTGAACGATCTCGTTCACGTTGCCGATCTCGGTCGTGTAGTAGCCGACGAGATTGCCGAGATGCTTCAACTGGACGGGCAGGCCTTCCTTTTCGTAGAGCGCGAGGAAGTCGCGCAGGCGTCCCGGCTGGAGTTCGTAGGTTCGATGGTCGACGATCATTTCGCAATCCCTCCCGATTCAGTGGCGATTGTGTGCCGCGATTCGTTATGCCTCAACCCTGCGACGAGGTGGACTCAAGCGTTGATTCAGCGCATAAGTGCTGCATTGCGACACTAGCCGACGAGCATCATCACGAGTCTCGGCCCACAGTCGCGGAGCGCGATACCGGTCAACGTCTTCCCGTGAGCTACTTGGTCATCTGTCAAAGGTCATCGAAACGCTTGGACGCATCCGTCCAGCAAGCGCGCGCCGGACTCCGCTCGATCCTTCCTCTAGCCCAGAGCCTTGAATGAGTCGCAAATTGTTTGTGGGCAACCTGCCCTATTCGGTCACGTCTGAGCGTCTGTCTGAAG
>NZ_SCUT01000006.1 GCF_004297265.1 Reyranella sp. | reverse complement strand
ATCAAGCCGCTCCCGGAACGGCTCGTGAGCGAGCTGACGGCTCATCGCACCCTCGCGCTGCGGGACGCGGTGGCGAACAATCCGCAGGTCGCCCTCACGGCGCTGCTGCACAAGCTTTGCCTCGACACCTTCCAGCACAGCGCTCCCGGCGCCTGCCTGGAAGCCTCGGTGCGGCATGTGTTCTTCCCTGCCCAGGCGGTCGATTTGAAGGACAGCCCCTCGGCCAAGGCAGTCGCCGACCGGCACGAAGCCTGGAAGGCCGAGCTGCCCAAGGACCACGCGCTGTGGGACTGGCTCGCCGCCCTTGACGACGGCCGCCGAGCTGCGCTGCTGGCGCATTGCGTCTCGTTCGGGGTGAACGCCCTCTACGAGAAGGGCGACCGCTACGGCGGACCGGGCGTCTCGGCGCACGGCGTGCAGCAGCGTATCGCCCAGGCCGATCGGCTCGCCCGCGCCGTCCACCTCGACATGGTGGAAGCCGGCTGGCGCCCGACAGTCGACAACTATCTCGGCCGCGTCACCAAGCCCCGCATCCTGGAAGCGGTGCGAGAGGCCAAGGGCGACCAGGCCTTGCAGCTCATCGACCACCTGAAGAAGGCCGAGATGGCGAAGGAGGCCGAGCGGCTGCTCGACGGCACGGGCTGGCTGCCCGATCCGCTGCGGCTCGCCGACAGCGCGAACATGTCGGACACACCTGCCGAGTCGGCCGAGGAGCTTCCCGCCTTCCTCGCCGATGGCGAAGGGCACGATTCCCTGACGGACGAGGCCGAGCCGCCGGCCATTGCCGCCGAATAGCGCGAACACCGCGGGGGTGGCCTCGGCGGTCCTGCGTTCCCGCCGCCAATCGTTGGATAAGCCCGGCCGCCGTGCCGGGCTTTTTCCTTTGAGACGTTCTGCACGTTCGATGCGCGAGGCAAGAGGGAGAGGACGGCCGGGACGGGTTTGAGCCGGCGGGGTCCAGAGAGAGCGCCTTCCGGTTCAGACCGCTCCCGCTCTCCCGAGGTCTCTTCCATGTCGAATGTCTCCCTATCGGCGGCCGCGCCCGCGCCGCTGCACTCGCTCGCCGGCGTTTCTGCGGATCCGTCCGCCGGCATTGCCGCGGCCGCACACCTTCTTCTCCCTCACCTCGAGCGTGGCAGCCGCATCGATGCGGTTACGCTGCGCGCCGCCATGGAGCACGCCTTCGGCGGCTCCGACGCAGCCGGCGTCTGGGACTGGAAGTCCGCGTACGACGCCTGCGAGGCGGCGACCGTGCTGTTCATGCGCAAGTTCGGCCCGGCCATTCGGGCACGCGCTGGCTCGCCGGCTGCCGAGCTGTCCATGCTCGGCAGGATCGCTGCGCTTCTTCCCGCGCACACGCGCAGATCCGAGGAAAGCCAGGCGCTGCAGCAATTCTCGACACCGATCGCGCTCGCGTTTGTCGCCGCCAGCGCCGCTACGATCGGCCCGGCCGATCTCGTGCTCGAGCCCTCGGCCGGCACGGGCCTGCTCGCCATCTTTGCCGAGCTCGCAGGCAGCAGACTGGCCCTGAACGAGCTAGCGGCCACCCGCGCGGCCTTGCTCGGACGGCTGTTTCCCGCTGTCGCGACGACGCGTCACGACGCGGCTCACATCCACGACCATCTCGACGATGCCGTGCGCCCGAGCGTCGTGCTGATGAATCCGCCGTTCTCGGCCGCAGCGCATGTCGATGGCACTGCGGCGGACGCCGCGCTTCGGCATGTTTCGTCGGCGCTTGCGCGACTCGCCGACGGCGGGCGCCTGGTCGCGATCACCGGCGCCAGCCTCTCGCCGGACCATCCATCCTGGCGCGAGGCCTTCGTCCGTCTGCAGGAACGCGGCCGCGTGGTGTTCTCGACAGCGATCGATGGACGTGTCTACGCCCGTCACGGCACCACGATCGAGACTCGGCTGACGGTCATCGATCGCGTACCTGCCGATGATCCGAGGTCGCTTCCAGCATCACTCGGCATGGCGCCCGACGTCGCCACGCTGCTCCATTGGGTCACGTCGCATGTTCCGTCGCGCTTGCCTGTTCATCGCACCGCCGCGTTTCCTGCCTCCGTCCCTCCCGTCACGGTCATGTCAAGCCGGAGGTCAGCACGGCAGCCACGCGCCAACGCCGGCGATTCGCTTGAACGAGTAGGCACTGAGCTCGCTTACGAGACCGTCGACTGGAAGCCGGCCGAGGGCGGCAGCCTCACCGAGTCGCTGTATGAAGGATACGAGCTGCAATCGATCCGGATTGCCGGTGCGCAGCCGCATCCGACACGCCTCGTGCAGTCGGCGGCGATGGCGTCCGTCGCGCCGCCCAAGCCCAGCTATCGACCGCTCCTGCCGGCCAATGTCGTCGGCGACGGTTTGTTATCCGACGCGCAGCTCGAGAGCGTCATCTATGCCGGCGAGGCGCACGGCGGCCATCTCGCGGGTTCGTGGGTGGTCGACGAGACCTTCGATGTCGTGTCAGCAGCGCCCGACGATGCCGAGAATGCCGTGCGCTTCCGGCGCGGCTGGATGCTGGGTGACGGCACCGGCGCCGGCAAGGGCCGCCAGGTCGCCGGCATCCTCCTGGACAACTGGCTGCAGGGCCGCCGACGCGCCGTATGGGTGTCGAAGTCCGACAAGCTGATCGAGGACGCCCAGCGCGACTGGTCGGCGCTCGGCATGGAACGGCTGCTGGTGACGTCGCTCACCCGCTTCCGTCAGGGCACTCCGATCCGCCTTGAACAGGGCATCCTTTTTGCCACCTACGCCACGCTACGGACCGATGCGCGCGAGGAAAGGGTTTCGCGGGTCCGGCAGATCGTCGATTGGCTGGGATCGAACTTCGATGGAGTGATCGTGTTCGACGAGAGCCATGCCATGGCCAATGCCGCTGGCGGGAAGGGTGAGCGCGGCGACCAGGCGCCCTCCCATCAGGGCCGTGCCGGCCTGCGCCTGCAGCATGCGCTGCCCAATGCCCGCGTCGTTTATGTGTCCGCCACGGGCGCCACCACCGTGCACAACCTCGCCTATGCCCAGCGGCTGGGGCTTTGGGGTGGCGAGGACTTTCCGTTCGCCACGCGCGCTGAGTTCGTGGCTGCCATCGAGGCCGGCGGCGTCGCGGCAATGGAGGTGCTGGCCCGCGATCTGAAGGCGCTCGGACTCTACGCGGCACGGTCCTTGTCCTACGAGGGTGTGGAGTACGAGTTGGTCGAGCATGCGCTCACGCCAGAACAAGTACGCATCTACGACGCGTATGCCGGCGCCTTCCAGGTCATCCACAACAATCTGGATGCTGCCCTGCAGGCTGCCAACGTCACTGGCGAGCGTGGCACCCTCAATGCGCAGGCCAAGTCCGCGGCGCGCTCGGCCTTCGAGTCCGCCAAGCAGCGCTTCTTCTCGCACCTGATCACATCGATGAAGACGCCGACCCTGATCCGGGCGATCGAGCGTGATCTGGAAGCGGGACATGCCGCCGTCATCCAGATCGTCTCCACCGGCGAAGCGCTTATGGAGCGTCGGCTTTCCGAGACTCCGACCGAGGAGTGGGGCGACGTGCAAGTCGACATTACTCCGCGCGAGTATGTGTTGGACTACCTCGCGCACAGCTTCCCCACCCAGCTGTTCGAGCCGTTCACCGATGGCGAGGGCAACCTCTCTTCGAGACCGGTCTATCGCGACGGCCAGCCCGTGCAATGCCGCGACGCTGTCGAGCGTTGTGACCGGCTGATCGAGCGGCTGGCGTCGCTGGCACCGGTCCAGGGCGCGCTCGACCAGATCGTGCAGCGCTTCGGCACCGATCTGGTGGCCGAGGTGACGGGCCGGTCGCGGCGGATCGTGCGCAAGGGTGACCGGCTCTGCGTCGAGAACCGCCCAGGCTCTGCCAACCTCGCCGAGGCGCAGGCCTTCATGGACGACGACAAGCGCATCCTGGTGTTCAGCGATGCCGGAGGCACCGGCCGTTCCTACCATGCCGACCTTTCGGCCCGGAATCAGCGGCTGCGCGTCCATTACCTGCTGGAGGCGGGCTGGAAGGCCGACACGGCCATCCAGGGCCTGGGACGCAGCAACCGCACCAACCAGGCCCAACCGCCCCTGTTCCGGCCGATCGCCACCGACGTGAAGGCCGAGAAGCGCTTCCTGTCGACCATCGCCGGCCGGCTCGACACCTTGGGCGCCATCACCAAGGGCCAGCGCCAGACCGGTGGGCAGGGCCTGTTCCGGGCCGACGACAATCTCGAATCGCCCTACGGCCGGGCGGCGCTGCGTCAGCTCTACCTGCTGCTGTTCGCCGGTAAGGTCGAGGCCTGCTCGCTGGAAGCCTTTCAGGCGGCGACCGGCCTGCATCTGACCGATCAGGACGGCAGCCTTCGCGAGGAGCTGCCGCCGATCACGACATTCCTCAATCGACTGCTGGCGCTCACCATCGGCTTGCAGAACACGCTGTTCGGCGTGTTCGAAGACCTGCTGCGCGCGAAGATCGAGGGTGCACGGGCCTCGGGCAGTTATGATGTCGGCGTCGAGACGCTGACGGCCGAGAGCCTGACGGTGACCCAGCGCCAGGTGGTCCATGTCCATCCGACGACCGGCGCCGAGACGCAGGTGTTCACAGTCCGCCGCCGAGAATGCAACCAGCCTCTCGCCCTGGCCGAGGCATTGGACCGGGCTGGCGATCCTCGCGCGGTCCTGCTCGTCAATGCGCAGTCGGGCCGGGCGGCGGTGCAGGTGCCGGCGCCCAGCGTCATGCTGGACGACGGCGAGGTCGAGCGCCGCGTCCGGCTCGTGCGTCCGATGGAGCGGACAGCCCTTTCGGTGGCGGCCCTCGAGCAGTCGCACTGGCAACGGTCGGATCGAGCTGCGTTTGCCCAAGCCTGGGCACGGGAGCTCGCCGAGATACCTCCTTACACGGAGAGCGAGCTCCATATCGTCACCGGCCTGCTGCTGCCGATCTGGAAGCGCCTGCCGGACGAGTCCATGCGGGTCTACCGCCTGCAGACCGATGCCGGCGAGCGTGTGATCGGCCGCTTGGTCTCGCCAGCCTGGGTGGCGCAGGCCGTCAGCGCCGATGGCGTGAACATTACACCGGCGGATGCCTGGACCGCCGTGCTCGACGGCCGAACCATCCTCGAGCTGCAGGACGGGCTGTCACTTCGCCGCGCCAAGGTGATGGGTCTGTTCCGGGTGGAGCTGGGCGGTTTCACCGACGGCATGGTGGATCGCCTGAAGGCGATGGGGTTGATGTCCGAGATCATCGCCTGGAAGCTCCGCCTGTTCGTGCCGACGGGCACTGCCGGCCCCTCGATCCTCGCCGCGTTGATGGAACGCTACCCGATCGTGCGCATCGCCGATCGGTCAGCGGCGTGAGGAGGCATTCATGCCGTCGCACGCCGCGGACCTGGCCCGCCGCCTCGCGCGCAATGCCGAGGCGGTGTGCCGTCATTACCTCTCGAACGGCCGTCGCGAGGGCCGCTACTGGCTGGTTGGCGATGTCGCCAACACACGGGGCCGCAGCCTGTTCGTGCGCCTGAGCGGCCCGGACCATGGCAAGGGTGCTGCCGGGCATTGGACCGACTCGGCCACGGGGCAGCATGGCGATCTTCTGGACCTGATCGCCCTCAATCGCGGCTTCCACCGCCTGCGCGATACCTTGGAAGAGGCGCGGGTGTTCCTCGCCCTGCCGCCGGACCCGCTCCCACCACGGCAGGATCGGCTGCCGGTGCCGCGGGGTTCGCCCGAGTCCGCGCGGCGTCTCTACGCCATGTCCCGGCCGATCACGGGCACCTTGGCGCACGCCTACCTGCATCGTCGCGGAATCACAACCGTGGCTCACGATGACCCGCTACGCTTCCATCCACGCTGCTACTATCGGCCCGACGAGCACAGCCCGACCGAGACCTGGCCGGCACTGATCGCGCCAGTGAGCGATCTCAAGGGCAGCATCACCGGAGCACATCGGACCTGGCTCGATCCGTCAGGCCATGACAAGGCGCCGATCGCTTCACCGCGACGGGCCATGGGCCATCTTCTCGGGCACGGTGTCCGCTTCGGCATGGCCTGCGACGTGATGGCCGCCGGGGAGGGCATCGAGACCATGCTGTCCCTGCGCATGATCCTGCCGACTCTGCCGATGGTGGCAGCACTCTCGGCCAACCACCTCGCCTCTTTGCTGCTTCCGCCGACACTGCGCCGTCTCTATGTCGCTCGCGATGCCGACCCGGCCGGCGATGCTGCGATGGCCACCCTGTGCAACCGCGCGGACGCCGCCGGGATCGCGCCGTTCGTCCTGTCGCCCTGCTTCGACGACTTCAATGACGATCTCCGCCGCCTCAGAATCGAAGGGCTCAGGGCATCGGTGCGCCGGCAGCTCGTCCCGCAGGATGTGGAGCGTTTCCTGGCCTCGGCCGTGACGGGATAAGCACGGGCACGGCGAATCTCTTCATCGTCGATCACTCTGCTGCCCTTCGGACGGGAGCGCGCCCCGGCCTTCTAGAGGGGCGATCGGACGGCAGCCGGCCCGGCCCCGCAACGGCGGTCCTGCGGCTTTCTTCCCCTGCCGGCTAAAGCCGGCATTCCTCGCGAGGCAAGAAAGCCTCGGCCCGCCGTCCTCCGCTGCGCTCCGGCCGCAAGCGCGGTGCGGGACCGGTCCGCCCGCCGTCTGTCGACGCCCACGAAGGCCGCGATGGGCGCGGCCGATCCGACAAAGGACAGCATCATGGCGACCAACGGCGATCCCGACTTCGAGCCCGTGCACGACACATCTCCGACCGATCACGTCCTCACCGAGCTGCAGCTCTTTGGCCACCGCCCCTTCCAGGACGAGCCCGACCCCCGGCCGCTGCCGGAAGCCAACGTCATCACCGGCGCCGTCGTCGACATCTTCGACGCACTGGTATCGACGCTGAGCGATACCCGCCTCGAGCCCGACCTGGAGGACCTTCTGTGGTCGACCGCCAACCTGTTCCATCGCGCCGTCGACCGGATCGAGCGCGAACTCGACGGCAACGAGCAAGCGCAGCGGCGCAGCCAGAAGGAGCAGAACGGCTCGGAGATCCGCTCGGTCGAGCTGGAGCGCCTCGTGGCCGAGGGCCTGACCCTGATCGAGCGCCGCAATGCCATGGAGCTCTTTCGCGACCAAGCTGCCGACCGCTTCGAGGTCCACACCGGATCAACCTGGCGGCCGCGCACCGGCTCGATGGTCAACCATCGGGCTCTCACCGCCGCGATGATTGACAGCCGCGAGTTCCTGGCCGCTCGTCGTCGCGCCGAGACCGAGCTGCTGGTGCCGGCTGGTCCCAAGATCGCCTTCACCGGCGGTGCCGACTTCAACGACCATCAACTCATCTGGGCCACGCTCGACAAGGTCCATGCGAAGCATCCCGGCATGGTCCTGCTCCACGGCGGCTCGCCGACCGGCGCCGAGCGCATTGCTGCCCGCTGGGCCGACAGCCGCAAGGTGACGCACGTTCCGTTCAAGCCGGACTGGACCCGTCATGCCAAGGCCGCACCGTTCAAGCGCAACGACCAGATCCTGGAGGTCCTGCCGATCGGCGTCATCGTGTTCCCGGGCTCGGGCATCCAGGAGAATCTCGGCGACAAGGCACGCAAGCTCGGCATTCCCGTCTGGCGGTTCGGATCGGGTGGCGCGTGAGCGCCACCTCTTCCCTTCGCCCTCGGGGAATAGCCGGACCCGTGAGAGCAAGAGGAAGGCCGGGAGCGGGTGAGCCGCTGGGCCTTCAGAGAGAGCGGGCGGCGGCTCGCCCCTTCCTGCTCTCCGGGACACGATCCATGTCTGCTTCATCTTTGACTTCTGCATCAGCGTCGCCGAGCCAAGGTCCCGCCATGAACGGCAATCTTGCCGTTCTGCCGTCGACAGAGCAGGACTTGCTCACCGGACTACTGGCTACATCGCAAGGCAGCGCGCGAGCTGATGCCCTCTTGCAGCACTTTCCCAGCATTGGCCATGTCATCGCCGCCGAAGCGGCGCAGCTTCGCGCATTCGGACTGACGGGCCGTGACATCGCCGCGTTTCGGCTTGTCCGGGAGATCGCGTGCCGCATGGCCAGAGCCGAGGTGCGCCGGCGACCGGTGCTCGGCAACTGGCAGGCGCTGATCGCCTACCTGCAGGCGGCAATGGCTTATGACCAAGTCGAGCAGTTTCGAATCCTGTTTCTTGATACCAAGAACAATCTCATCGCCGACGAGGTGCAGCAGCGCGGCACGGTCAATCACACGCCGGTTTACCCGCGCGAGGTCCTGAAGCGTGCCTTGACTCTCAACGCCGCTGCGCTGATCGCGGTCCATAACCATCCAAGTGGCGATCCCAAGCCGTCCCGGGCCGACATCGAGATGACGCGCGAATTGAAAGCAGCCGCCAAGGCTCTTGAGATCGAGCTGCACGACCACGTCGTGATCGGGCACGGAACCCATGCCTCGTTCCGGTCGCTTGGGCTGCTCTAGAACGATGCCAGGGAACGGCGGTGCTCGCTTCGGCTCGGGCGGTGCGCAAAGCGCCGCCTTTTGGCCAACTTCACATCCGAAAGTTAATCGATCGCGCCATGGTGGTGGTGGAAGGCGCAACCGTTCGACCTTTGTCACGGAGTTCCACCATGCTTGGCGTTGGCATCGTTCTCAGCATTTTCGGCCTCGGCTTCTTCTGCTGGCTGCTGTTCACGCTCGCGGTTTACGCGCTCCCTTTCCTCGCCGGACTGACAGCAGGCCTCGCTGCCCTTCAAAGCGGTGCTGGTGTCATCGGTGGGCTCGTCGTGGGATTCCTTGCAGGTGGCGCGACCTTGGCGCTCGGGCAGATGGCCTTCGCCACTGCCCGTAAACCGCTGATCCGCATCATCATCGGCCTGCTCTACGCCGTGCCGGCAACGGTCGCCGGCTACCAGGTGTCGTTTGCGCTTGCCGGAATCGGCATGTCCAGCAGCGGGTGGCAGACGGCATTCGCCGTGATCGGCGCCGTTCTCTCTGGCTGCACGGCCTTCTCGCGCATGGCGCTGTTTGTCACGCCGCCGGACGGGCAAGGTACCGGGGGCGCTTGCTCGCCTGCTGACGGGCGGCTGCACGACCAGGGTCGCTGACGCTCTTTGCGTCGCCAATCATCGAACAGGTTGGCGAGATGGGGGCGGTGAACGCTCGTCTCGACGCGACAGGCGAACGCAGCCCTCTATGACCACTTCGAGTGGGCCGTTCCTCTGGCGCAGACGACAGGAGGCAGGCGAGGCGCGCTGTCTGCGACCGGTTGGGCTGAGACGATGCCGTCCTTTTTCTACGCCACGACCGCCGTCTCTTCGCCCGTAATGCCGGTCCTCTTGCGCAGGTCCCTTCAGGTTGGCCACGACTTCTCCCGAGGATGCTGTTCGGCGCGCGACCCACGGCCTCTCTTTTGGCTGATCTGGCCAGAGGACGGCTGCGCCTCGATCGCCTG
>NZ_SCUT01000027.1 GCF_004297265.1 Reyranella sp. | reverse complement strand
CCGAGATCGCGGTCGAGGCGGCGATGGTGATGGCGAACTGCTTGTAGAAGGTGCCCTGCAGGCCGGTGATGAAGGCGGTCGGCAGGAACACCGCGATCAGCACCAGCGAGATCGCGATCAGCGCACCGCCGACCTCGTCCATCGTCTTGTGCGCGGCCTCCTTGGGCGACATGCCCTGCGTCAGGTAGCGCTCGACGTTTTCGACCACCACGATCGCGTCGTCGACCACGATGCCGATCGCCAGCACCAGGCCGAACAGCGACAGGGTGTTGAAGGAGATGCCCACCGCGGCCATCACGGCGAACGACCCGATCAGCGAGACCGGGATCGCGAGGATCGGGATGATCGCCGCGCGCCAGGTCTGCAGGAACAGGATCACGACGACGACGACCAGGATCACCGCCTCGAAGAGGGTCGTGATGACGGCGTCGACGGAAGCCTGGATGAAGGTCGTGGGATTGTAGACGATCGTGTAGTCGAGGCCGGACGGGAAGCTCTTCTTCAGCCGCTCCATCTCGGCGATGATCGCGTCCGAGGTGGCGAGCGCGTTGGAGCCGGGGCGCTGGAAGATACCGAGGGCGGTGGCCGTCTTGTTGTTGAGATAGGCGTTCAGCGTGTAGTCCTGCGCGCCCAGCTCGACGCGGGCGATGTCGCGCAGGCGGGTCACCGATCCGTCCGGCTCGGCGCGGATCACGATGTTCTCGAACTGGTCGGGCGAGCTCAGCCGTCCCAGGGTGCGCACCGACAGGGTGAACCCGCCCGGCGATACCGCCGGCGCCTGGTTGACCGCGCCGGCCGCGACCTGGAGGTTGGCCGCCCGCAGCGCCAGCACGACCTCGCCGGCGGTGAGGTTGCGCGCGGCGACCCGCGCCGGGTCGAGCCAGATGCGCATCGAGTAGTCGCGGCCACCGAACACCAGCACGTTGCCGACACCGTCGACGCGGGTCAGCACGTCCTTCACGTAGAGCGTGGCGTAGTTGGAGATGTACTGCTGGTCGCGGCTGCCGTCCGGCGAGACCATGTGCACGACCATCATCAGGTCGGGTGAGGCCTTGCGGACCACGATGCCGAGACGCTGCACGTCTTCCGGCAGTCGCGGCTGGGCGACCGCGACGCGGTTCTGCACCAGCACCTGCGCCTGGTCGATGTTCACGCCAGGCTTGAACACGACGTTGATCGACAGGCGGCCGTCACCGGTCGACTGCGACTCGATGTAGAGCATGTCGTCGACGCCGTTGACCTCCAGCTCGATCGGGGTGGCCACCGTCTCGGCGATCACCTCGGCGGAGGCGCCGGGATAGGTCGCGGTGATGTTGACGGTCGGCGGCGCGATCTCGGGATACTCGGCGACGGGCAGGCCGCGCTGGGCGATGAAGCCCACGATCACGATGATGACCGAGAGGACCGACGCGAAGATCGGCCGGTCGATGAAGAAATGGGAAAAACGCATGGGGGGCCCTTACTTGGCCTTGGCGACGATTTCGCCCTTCTGCGGCACGACCTTGGCGCCCGGCCGGACCATGGGATTGGCGAGGCCGTCGAGCACCACCTTGTCGGTGGGGGTGAGACCGGAGCGGATCACCCGCAGCCCGTCGACCAGGGTGCCGAGCGTCACCGGCTTGGCCTGCACGACGTCTCCGGGGCCAACGACGAACACGATCTTGCGGGCCTGGTCGGAGATGATGGCCGAGTCGGGGACCAGCAACGCGTCGTACTCACCGCCGAACAGCTGCAGGCGGCCGAAGATGCCGGGTGTCAGAAGCTGGTCCTTGTTGTCGACCAGGGCGCGCACGCGGATCGTGCCCGATCGCGCGGTCATCGCGTTGTCGACGAAGTCGACCTTGCCGGTGCGCTTCCAGTCGGTCTCGTCGGAGAGCCGGATGCGGACGGGGTTGGCGCCGTCGCGCGACGAGGCCAGCGCCCCCGACAGGATCAGGCGGCTGTAGCGGAGATGGTCGGCCTCGGAGATGTCGAAGACGAAGCGGATGGGATCGAGCGTCACGATCGTGGCGAGCAGGGTGGCGCCGGTCTGGCCGCCCGAGATCAGGTTGCCGGCATCGACCTTGCGGTCCGAGATACGGCCGGCAATCGGCGCCGTCACATCGGTCCATTCGAGGTTGAGCTGGGCGTTGCGCAGCGCCGCCTCGGCCGACTTGAGCTGGGCGCGCGCGACCGCGAGTGTCGACTTGCGCGAATCCTGTTCAGCTTCCGTGATGGTGCGCGAGGCAATCAGGGACGCGCCGCGGTTGACCTGCAGCTCCGCCAGATCGACCTGGGCCTTGTTGCGCGCAACCTCGGCCTCGGCCGATTCGACCGCGATCTCGTAGGGACGCTTGTCGATGGTGAAGAGCGGATCGCCGACCTTGACGATCTGGCCATCGCGGAAATTGATCTTGTCGATGAAGCCCGAGACGCGCGCCCGCACCTCGACGGAGGCGACGGCTTCGAAGCGGCCGGAATATTCGTCCCACTGCGTGACGCGCTTGGCGATCGGCTCGGACACGCCGACCGGCATGGCCGGCGGTGCCCCCTGGGCGAAGGAGGCGGACGAAAAGGCCCAGAAGCAGAGGCTGGCGACGGCCAGCAGGCGACGTACGGACACTTGGACTCCCCGCGAACAATTCTGCGTCGCGAAGTCGACATGTGGTTGCCGCATCCCGCGGTGTCAATTGCCCCCGAAGTAACCGACACACTTCCAGGCAACGGGTTTCACCAACGACTGTAGGGTTAATTGCAGGCAATGCCTGCGAACAGGCGCGCAACCTGTTCGTTCCGCACCTCATCCGCCTGCTATCATTCACCGATGAAGTTCAAGATATTCGGCACGCCGCTCAAGCGGTCTGCGATCAAGCTGATGATGCTGGGCTCGGGCGAGCTCGGCAAGGAAGTCGTCATCGAAGCGATGCGCTTCGGCATCGAAGTCATCGCCTGCGACCGCTACGCCGATGCGCCGGCCATGCTGGTTGCCAACAGCGCCTATGAGTTCGATATGCGCGATGGCGAGGCGATGCGCCATGTCGTCGAGACGGTGCAGCCCGACTTCATCGTTCCCGAGATCGAGGCCATCGCCACCGACACGCTGGTCGAGCTGGAGAAGGAGGGCTGGACCGTCATCCCGACGGCGCGCGCCGCGCAACTCACCATGGACCGCCGCGGCATCCGCAAGCTGGCGGCCGAGAAGCTCAAGCTGCCGACCTCGCCCTATCGCTTCGCCGCCAGCCTCGAGGAGCTGCAGGCGGGAGCCGCAGCCGTAGGCTTTCCCTGCTTCATCAAGCCCACCATGTCGTCCTCCGGCCACGGCCAGAGCGTTGCGCGCAAGCCTGCCGACGTTGCGAAGAGCTGGAAGACCGCGATGGAAGGGACGCGCGCCAGCACCGGTCTGGTGATCGTCGAGGGCGCCATCGACTTCGACTACGAGATCACCCTGCTCACCGTCCGCCACGAGGGCGGGTTCGGTTTCTGCGAGCCGATCGGCCATATCCAGGTCGACGGCGACTATCGCGAGAGCTGGCAGCCGCACGCCATGTCGAAGACGGCGCTGCGCAAGGCGCGCGACATCGCCAAGAAGGTCGTGAACGAACTGTGCGGCGCGAAGGGCCGCGGCCTGTTCGGCGTCGAGATGTTCGTGAAGGGCGACAATGTCTGGTTCTCCGAACTGTCGCCGCGCCCACACGACACCGGCATGGTGACGATGGTCTCGCAGAACATGAGCGAGATGGAGCTGCATGTGCGCGCCATCCTCGGCCTGCCGATCCCCGAGATCACCTGCCAGCCCGGCGCCTCGGTGCCCGTGCTTGGCGACGGCAATATCAGCGACCCGACCTACACCGGCATCGCCAAGGCGCTGGCTGCGCCCGGCACGTCGGTGCGCATCTTCGGCAAGCCCGAGGTGAAGGGCCACCGCCGCATGGCTGTCGCGCTCGCCACGGGGCGCACCGTCAAGGACGCGCGCCGCAAGGCGATGGCGTCGGCCAAGCAGATCAAGGTCAAATAGTCATTGGAGCGCGCCACTCCAGTGGCGCTCAAGAAACAGCCGCAAGGGACGGAAGAGCGCCACTGGAGTGGCGCGCTCCATTGAGGCGCTTCGGACTCAGTGCCGGAAGTGCCGCATCCCGGTGAAGACCATCGCGAGGCCCTTCTCGTCGGCGGCGTCGATCACTTCCTTGTCGCGCATCGAGCCACCGGGCTGGATGATCGCGGTGGCGCCAGCCTCGGCCGCAGCCAGAAGCCCGTCGGCGAAGGGGAAGAAGGCGTCCGACGCCACGACGCTGCCGACGGCCGGGCTGATCTTCAGGCCCGCGGCCTCGCCTGACTCGGCAGCACGAATGGCGGCGATGCGCGAAGAATCGCGGCGGTTCATCTGGCCGGCGCCGACGCCCACCGTGGCGCCGTCCTTGGCATAGACGATGGCGTTCGACTTCACATGCTTGCAGACGGTGAAGGCAAACAGGAGATCGTCCAGTTCCTTCGCCGTCGGCGAGCGCTTGGTCACGACCTTGAGGTCGCTCTTCTGGAGATGTCCGTTGTCGCGCGTCTGGAAGAGATAGCCGCCGGCCACGCTCTTCAGGGTCATGCCGGCCGTCGAGGGATCGGGCAACGCACCCGCCAGCAGCACGCGCACGTTCTTGCGGGTGGCGAGGATCGCCAGCGCCTCGGGCGTCGCGTCGGGTGCGATCACCACTTCGAGGAAGAGTTTTACAAGCTCGGCAGCGACCCTGGCTTCGAGCGTGCGGTTGACCGCGACGATGCCGCCGAAGATCGAGACGGGATCGCAGGCATAGGCCTTCTGGTAGGCCGTAAACTGGTCGGGATCGACCGCCACGCCGCAGGGATTGGCGTGCTTCACGACCACGATGGCGGATTCGGCGAACTCCGCGACGCACTCGTAGGCTGATTCGGTGTCGCCGATATTGTTGTAGGAGAGCTCCTTGCCCTGGATCATGCGTGCGGTCGCGACGCCCGGCCGCTTGCTGCCGTCGCTGTAGAAGGCGGCCTTCTGGTGCGGGTTCTCGCCGTAGCGCAGCGTCTGCACGCGCTCCGCCGACAGGGTCAGCCGTTCGGGGAAGGTCTCGCCTTCCTGTTGGGCGAACCAGTTGGCGATCGCCGAGTCATAGGACGCCGTGCGGGCATAGGCCTTGGCCGCGAGCTTGCGGCGCAGCGCCAGGGTCGTGGCGCCCTTGTGCGTGTCGAGCTCCTGCAGCACCGAGGCATAGTCCTTCGGGTCGACCACGATGGTTACGAAGTCGTGGTTCTTGGCCGAGGCGCGGATCAGCGCCGGGCCGCCGATGTCGATGTTCTCGACGCAGGTCGGGAAGTCGGCGCCGCGCGCGACGGTGGCCTCGAACGGGTAGAGGTTGACCACCACCAGATCGATGCCCGCGATCCTGTGATCGCTCATCGCCTTCTGGTGGCCGGCATCGGTGCGGCGGGCGAGGATGCCGCCATGGATCGAGGGCTGCAGCGTCTTCACCCGCCCGTCCATGATCTCGGGGAAGCCGGTATGGTCGCTGACCTCGACCACCTTCAGGCCGGCGTCGCGCAGCGACTTGGCCGAGCCGCCGGTCGAGAGGATTTCCACCCCGTGCGCCGCCAGCGCCTTGCCCAGCTCGACCAGGCCCTCCTTGTCGGAAACGGAGATCAACGCGCGCTGGATGCGGGCCAGATCGGGCGTGGGCGAGGGGACGTACTGGGTCGAGGCGGACATGGGCGGTCTTTTAGGGCGCGCAGACCGATCCCGCTACGTCCTGTCCTGTGTCATTTGGGCTTTTTTGCCGGCCCTGGATGACCCTGCAGGCCGAGGCGACAGTCTCAAATGTGCACTCCCGGATTGCGAATGCGCACATTGCGCGCGTATTGTTTGCAGGACGAAAAGGGAGGGGCAATGGCTGCATTCAATGCGGTACGGTTCCGGGTGAAGCCTGGCCGCGACCAGGAGTTCCTGGACGCCCACAAGAGCATCGCTCAAGCTTGGCCGGGCCTGGTGCAGGCAAACATCATCAAGACCGGTGATCGTTCCTACTGCCTGATCGCCGAGTGGCCTGACATGGAGTCCTGCGTCACCGCGCGGCCCGCCATGATCGCGACCCTCAATTCCTTCCGCGATACGCTCGAAGACCTTGGCAACGGTCTCGGGGTCACGGATGCCGTGGCGGGCTCGGTCGTCCTGGCGCCGAAATAACGCTACGCGTCCGCGCCCTCCAGGACGCGGACCTTGAAACCCTCGGCCTGCAGCGCCGCGACCAGCTCGCGGGCATGGTCGCGGTCGCGGGTTTCGAGCGTCACGTCGAGTTCGGTGGATTTGGCGACCACGCTGCCGAACAGGCGCTGGTGCTGCACTTCCACGATGTTGCCGCCGGCGCCGCCGATCAGGCCGGCGACCCGGGCGAGCTGGCCGGGCAGGTCCGGGATCATCAGGCGCAGGCGCACGATGCGGCCGTCGCGGACCAGGCCGCGCAGCAGGACCGAGGCGAGCAGGCGGGTGTCGATGTTGCCGCCACACAGGACCAGACCGACCTTGCGGCCGGCGAAGACCTCCGGATGGGCCAGCAGGGCCGCCAGGCCGGCGGCGCCCGCGCCCTCGGCCACGGTCTTCTCGACTTCGAGGAACAGCGCGATGGCACGCTCGATTGCCACCTCGTCGACCGTCAGCACGCGGTCGACCAGGGCGCGCGCGATGGCGAGCGGCGTCCGGCCGATGTCGCGCACGGCGATGCCCTCGGCGATCGTGTCGCCGCCCACCGTCACGGGCTCGCCGGCCAGGAGCTGGCGCATGGCCGAGTAGCCGGCCGTCTCGACGCCGATCACCGTCATGCCGGGCTTGAGACCGCGTGCGGCGACCGCGCAGCCCGCCAGCATGCCGCCGCCGCCGACCGGCACGACGAGGGTATCGAGTTCGGGCGCGTCGGCCAGCATCTCGAGCGCGATCGTGCCCTGGCCCGCGATGATGCGCGGATCGTCGTAGGGGTGCACGAAGACCAGTTTCTCCGCGTCCGCGAGGCGGTGCGCCTCGGCGGCCGCTTCCGCCAGCGTGTCGCCGATCAGGATGACCCGGGCGCCGTGGCCGCGCGTGTGCTTCACCTTGGTGTTGGGCGTGAAGGACGGCATGACGATGGTGGCGGGAATACCGAGGCGGCCCGCATGATAGGCGACGCCCTGCGCGTGATTGCCGGCCGACATGGCGATGACGCCGCGGCGCCGTTCCTCGTCGGTGAGCTGCAGCAGCGTGTTCAGCGCGCCGCGCTCCTTGAAGGAAGCGGTGAACTGCAGGTTCTCGAATTTCACCCAGACGTCGGCTTTGGCGATGCGCGACAGCGTCTCGCTGCGCAGGCAGGGCGTGTGCACGACGGCGCCCGCGATGCGCATTGCCGCGGCGCGCACGTCGGCGAGGGAGACGGGGAGGGTGTCTGACGAAGCGCTGGTCATATCGGACTCAATCTCATGGGAGCGCGCCACTCCAGTGGCGCTCATATCCTGCTTTGGCGACGGCGCATGAGCGCCACTGGAGTGGCGCGCTCCAATGAGTCGCTAACCGGCCAGCTTGCGATCCAACCAGTCCTGCGTGCGGTAGAGCGCGCCGATCAGCGGGAGATAGAGTGAGGGATCGCCGTTGTAGAGCGGATGCTCCGGGAAGTCGCGGCCGTCGAAGGCATTGACCGGGGCGTTGGAGCCGCCGGCGATCTTCTTCGCCGTCTGGGTGCCGAGGTAGGTCATCATCGCGACGCCGCTGCCGTTGCAAGCGAGCAGGTAGTGCATGCCGTCGTCCTGGCCCATGTGCGACATGGAATCGAGCGCGAAGGCCACGTTGCCCGTCCAGACATGCGTGATGCGGATGCCCTTCAGCTGCGGGAAGCGGTCGATCATGTACTGGTACAGGATCGGGGCGCTCACCTCCGGCGGCGCGGCGGTGAAGCGGGCGCGGCCGCCGAAGATCATGTGCCGGGCGTCGGGCGAGGGCCGGTAATAGGTCAGCACGCGCTTGGTGTCGCCGATCGAGCGCTGCATCGGGATGAGATCCGTCGCCGGCATCGGCAGCTCTTCGGTGGCGATGATGTGGCTGGCCACCGGCACGACGCGCATTTTCAGCTTCGGCGTCAGGTCGCCCGTATAGCCGTTGGTCGCGATGACGACTTCCCGGCAGGCGATCGGGCCCTTGGCGGTCAGCACGCGCCAGCCGCTCCCCGTCTTCGCGTCCTTCGTCTTCTCGATGCGCTCGGCCTCGACCTCGCCGCACAGGACGGCGCCCTGGGCGTGCGCGGCTTCGAGCAGGCCCTTGTAGTAGCGCGCCGGATGGAGGTTGCCGCCGCTCCGGACGTACATGCCGCCATAGTAATAGTCGGACGCCATCATCTCGCGCACCCGCTCGCGCGGGATCATCTCGGCGCCGACATTGGCGTACTTGTTGAACATCTCGACCTTGCGCGCCTGGTCGTCGTAGTGCTTGGGCGTCCAGGCGCCGGTGAAGCGGCCGTTGATGATCAGGCCGCAGTCGATCTTCTCGCGATGGATGATGTCGATCAGGGTCTGCAGCGAATCCGCGCCGCTGCCCAGGAACGCCGCCTTGTTGGCCTCGAACTCGGCCTCGACCTTCGGGTTCTTGCCGCCCAGCCCCTTGGCGATGTTGGTGCCGCCCGAGAGCATGCCGCCGTTGCGGGTCGAGGCGCCGATGCCAAACACGCCGCGCTCCAGCACCACGCAGTCGATGCCGTTACGCCGCAGCTCCAGCGCCGTCGACAGGCCGCCGTAGCCCGCCCCCACGATCACCACGTCGGTCTTCGCGGGCGGATCGACGCTCAGCGCGTTGTTGGGCGTCCACGCCTCCCACCACCAGGGCTGCGCCTTGAAGCTGGGGTGGAAGATGTCGGTACTCATCTTAAAAGTCCGTCACTTTCCCGTTGAACTGCCAGTCGCCGTAGCGGGTGGGCTCGGGGCCGGGCGGGCCGCCGATCTCCTCGACCTTCTTGGGCTTCTCGGGTGTGGGGGGCGTTGCCGGCTCGGCCTTGGGCGGCTCCGGCGGGGTGGGTTTGCTGGTGTCGGTCATGGCCGCATGATGCCTGTCCCTACCTTGATTCGCCACTTTTGCAGACCAACTTACCCGGCATGAATTACTTCAAGACCGCCCTCCTGCTCGCCGCGCTGACGGGCTTCGTCCTCGTGGCGGGTTACCTGCTGGGAGGCCAGACCGGCCTCGTCGTTGCCCTCGTCGCCGCGCTGGGCATGAACCTCTTCGCCTACTGGAACAGCGACCAGATGGTCCTGCGCATGGCCAATGCCCAGGAAGTCGGACCCGAGAATGCGCCCGAGCTGTTCAACATCGTCCACGAGCTGGTGCAGCGCGCCGGCCTGCCGATGCCGCGCGTCTATCTGATCGACGAGGAGCAGCCCAACGCCTTCGCGACCGGCCGCGATCCCGAGCATGCCGCCGTCGCCGCGACCACCGGCCTGCTGCGCTACCTCAGCCGCGAGGAAGTGGCCGGCGTCATGGCGCACGAGCTGGCCCATGTCCGCCACCGCGACACGCTGATCATGACCGTGGCCGCGACCCTGTCGGGCGCCATCGGCATGCTGGCGAGCTTCGGCGGCCTGATGGGTGGCGGCCGCGATTCCGAGGGCCGGCCGCTGGTCAATCCGATCGTCGCCATCGCCGCGATGATCCTGGCGCCGATGGCCGCCATGCTGGTGCAGATGGCGATCAGCCGCGGCCGCGAATACGAGGCCGACCGCATGGGTGCGGAAATCTGCGGCCAGCCGCAGTGGCTCGCCTCGGCGCTGGCCAAGCTGCATGCCGGCACGCAGCAGATCCACAACGAGGCGGCCGAGCGCAATCCGGCGACCGCCCACATGTACATCGCCAACCCGCTCGCCCTGGCCGGCGGCATGTCGAGCCTGTTCTCGACCCACCCGCCGATGGAGGAGCGCATCGCGCGCCTGCAGGCGATGGGCGGTCAGGCCTACGCCCAGCCGCGCCCGCAGCCCTCGTCGGCGCCCCGCCGCGGCCCCTGGGGCAACCCGGCGCCCGAGGCCCCGCGCCGCGGTCCGTGGGGCTGAGGTCGGCCAGGCCGACAAAGAAAGCCGTCATCTCGACCGGAGCCCCGAAGGGGCGGAGTGGAGAGATCTTTTCTCCACTTAAAGCCGGCTAATCGTAGAGAGCAGGTCTCTCCACTCCGCGCTGCGCGCTCCGGTCGAGACGACGGGAGTTTTGCTGCTTCAAACCTTCGGCGGCAACGCCGCCGGTTCCTCGCCCAGGTCGACGGCGAGGATGCGTTCGCCGCGGCGGGTGATTGAAGTCGTCGAGATGTCGATGTCGCGCAGATCTTTCTCGGTCTGCGCGAAATGCTTCTTGAGATTGTCGACCCGATCATCGAGCCGTTTCACATCACTCAGCAGCAAGCCGACATCCTTCTGGATTTTGCCGGCCTCCTCACGCATGCGCACGTCCTTGAGCACCGCGCGCACCGTGTTCAGCGTGGCCATCATGGTCGTGGGCGACACGATCCACACCCGCGCCTTGTAGGATTCCTCCACGAGGCCTGTGAAATTGGCGTGCAGCTCGCCGTAGACCGCTTCCGAGGGCAGGAACATCAGCGCCGATTCGGCGGTCTCGCCGGGCACGATGTATTTGCTGCGGATGTCGGCAATGTGCTTGCGGATCGCCTGCTGGAAGCCGCGCTGCGCCGCCAGCAGCGCCGCGGCGTCGCCCGCGGGAACCGCCCGCAGCAGGCTGTAGCTTTCCAGCGGGAACTTGGCGTCGATGGCGATCGAGCCCGGCGGGTTGGGCAGCTTCAGCAGGCAGTCGGCGCGCACGCCGGTCGAGAGCGTCACCTGGAAATCGTAGGCCGAGGGCGGCAGCGCGCTCTGGACCAGGTCGTTGAGCTGAACCTCGCCGAAGGCGCCGCGCGCCTGCTTGTTGGACAGGACCTCCTGCAGGCTCACGACCTGGGTCGACAGTTCGCCGATTTTCTTCTGCGCCTCGTCGATGCGGACCAGCCGCTCGCGCAGATCGGTGACGATCTGGCCCGTCGCCTTCTCCGTGCGGTCGAGCCGCTCGGCGACGACCTTGCCCAGCGCCTGCTCCTGCTCGCGCAGCGACTTCTCGACCCGCTGCACGGTCTCGGCCTGCTGGCTCAGCGCCAGGGCAAGCTGCTGCTGCATCCGCTGCTCGGCCTCGCGGCTGCCGCCACCCTGGCGCATCAGCACGGCGACCAGGACGACGACCAGCAGAATGACGGCGGCGAGGAGGGCGATCGACAGGATATCCATTGCCTTTCCTTATAGTCCGCCGGCTCGACAAGCGCACGGCCGGCCGGTAATCCAAGCGTCCAATGGCACGCAAATACGATCCCCCCGCGCACGATCCGGACGTGTGGCTGTTCGACCTCGACAACACGCTCTATCCGGCGCGCTGCAACCTGTTCGCCCAGATCGACGTGCGCATCGGGCGCTACATCGCCGACTGGCTGAAGGTCACGCCGGAAGAGGCGCGGGTCGTGCAGAAGCAGTATTGGCGCGACCACGGCACCTCGATGCGCGGGATGATGACCCTGCACGGCGTCGACCCCACGCACTATCTCGATTACGTCCACGACATCGACTACTCGCCGGTCGAGGCCAATCCCGCGCTCGAAGCCTCGCTGCGCGCGCTGCCGGGCCGAAAGATCATCTTCACCGCCGGCGACGTGCCGCACGCCGAGCGCGTGATGGAGCGGCTGGGCGTGTCGCATCATTTCGAGGCGATCTTCGACATCGCCGCGGGCGAATACTGGCCCAAGCCCCATCCGCAGATCTACGAGTCGCTGGTGAAGAAGCATGGCGTCGACCCGACGCGCGCCGCCTTCGCCGACGACATCTCCGTCAACCTGAAGCCCGCCGCCGACATCGGCATGCGCACGGTGTGGATTCGCACCGACGAGAGCGTGAAGCGCGCGGCCGACACCGACCTCAGCCACATCCATCACCAGACCGACGACCTCGCCACCTGGCTCGACGACTGGCTGACCGAAAGGAACATCCAGAAGTGAAGATCCTGATTCTCGGCGCCGGCGCGGTCGGCGGCTATTGGGGTGCGCGCCTCACCCAGGCCGGCATCGACACCACCTTCCTGCTGCGCGAGAAGCGCGCCGAGAAGGTGCGCCAGGAAGGGCTCGTCGTGAAGAGCCCGAAGGGCGACGCCGTCGTGCCGGTCAAGGTCGTCACAAATGGTGCCGAGGGTGGGCCGTACGACGTGATCGTGCTGGCGTGCAAGGCCTACGACCTCGACTCGGCCATGGAGTCCATCGCGCCGGCGGTCGGACCGGACACGGTCATCGTGCCGATGCTGAACGGCCATGCCCATTTCGCGTCGCTCGACGGCAAGTTCGGCGCCGCGCGCGTGGCCGGCGGGCTGGCCCGCATCTCCGGCATGCTGGGCCCCAACGGT
Source organism: Reyranella sp. (assembly GCF_004297265.1). GTDB lineage: Bacteria > Pseudomonadota > Alphaproteobacteria > Reyranellales > Reyranellaceae > Reyranella. The sequence continues at coordinate 128,965 of NZ_SCUT01000027.1, read as the reverse complement.
GAGATCCTGCACAGCGGCGCCTCGGGCGTGTCGTTCGGCGAGCGCGATGGCAAGCCCGCGCGCAAGGCACTGGTCGAGCTCGACGCGGCCTGCAAGAAGGCTGGCATCGACGGCGGCCTGAACGACAACATCAACCAGGATCTCTGGGACAAGTGGATCATGCTGTCGACGATCGCGGGCATGTGCGCCTCGATGCGTGGCACGATCGGCGACATCATGGAGAGCGAGGACGGCGCGGCGATCGTGGCCGAGACGCTGGAAGAGAGCCGCAAGGTTGCGGTGGCCGAGGGCCAGCCGCCCAGCGACAAGGTCGTGGCCAACCTGAAGGGCATGCTGACGGCCAAGGGCTCCAAGGCCGTGGCCTCGATCCTGGGCGACATGGAGAAGGGCGGCGCGGCCGAGGGCAAGCAGATCGTCGGCGACATGCTGGCGCGTGCGCGCAAGCACGGCATCGCCGCACCGAACCTGCGCTACGCCTATGCGCATCTCCAGACATACGAAGCCCGCCGCGCGCGTGGCGGACTGAAGTAGGAGCCGACATGAAGATCCTGATCCTTGGCGCCGGCGCAATCGGTGGACTCGTCGGCGGACGCCTGCACCAGAGCGGTGCGGACGTGACCTTTATTGTGCGTGAGAAGCGGAACGAAGCGCTGCAGCGCGACGGGCTGGTGATCAAGAGCACCAAGGGCGACATCACCCAGAAGGTGAAGACGGTCACGAACGGCGGCGAGGGCGGCCCCTACGACGTCATCCTGCTCACCTGCAAGGCCTATGACCTCGACTCGGCGATGGACGCCATTGCCCCGGGGGTCGGCGCCAACACCACGATCGTGCCGTTGCTGAACGGCATGCGCCATCTTGAGGCGCTCGACGCCCGGTTCGGCGCCGAGAAGGTCGTCGGCGGTCTCGCGCGCGTCGGCGTCGCCATGAACGGGCAGGGCCATATCCTGCATACCAGCCCGTTCGCGGTCATCTCCTTCGGCGAGCGTGATGGAAAGCCGGCGCGCAAGGTGTTGAACGATCTCGATGCCGCCATCAAGGCATCCGGTATCGATGGCGGGTTGAACGCCAACATCGTCCAGGATCTGTGGGACAAGTGGATCATGCTGTGCACCCTGGCGGCGACCTGCTGCCTGATGCGCGGCTCCTCCGGCGACGTGCTCGAAGCCGACGAGGGCCTGGCGATCGTGCTGGAGACGGTCGAGGAAGCGCGCCAGGTCGCAGCCGCCGCCGGCCACGATCCGGGGGAGAAGGGCCTGAAGACCATCCGCTCTTTCCTGACGGTGAAGGGCTCGAAGTTCACCGCCTCGATGCTGCACGATCTCGAAAAGGGCGGGATGGTCGAGGCCGACCATATCGTGGGCGACATGATCGCGCGGGCGAAGAAGGCCGGCATCGCGACGCCCAACCTGCGGCTCGCCTACGCGCACCTGCAGGTCTACCTCGCGAAGCGTGCACGCAAAGCAGCTTGAACGTCGGCAGCGGAGGGGCTTAACTTCTCCCATGAGCTTTTCGGGCCCCTATTCGCGCGTGCCGCGACGGAACCATCCGATCGCGGAAGCGTAATCCCCGAGCCGGCCCTTGTGTCCCGGCATCGGGGCACGATCGCGTTTGTGCGATCACCGATCCTCTTCAATTCGTCTTCATCAATGCAGGAGCATCCGCGATGCCCGCCGTTGCACGTAATCGTTCCGTCCCCAGCATCGTCGTCAGCGACGCCGACTGTGACCGCCTGACCGACCTGGCCACCGCTTCGCTGGAGCGGCTGCCGGAAGTGGCCGAGGAGCTGCTGTCCGAGATGGATCGCGCCAAGGTGGTGAGCAAGGACAAGGTGCCCGCCGATGTCGTGCGCATGGGCTCGACCGTGACCTTCCGCTCCGACGCCGGTACCGAGGGCGAGCAGCACGAACTCACCGAGACGCTGGTGTATCCCGCGGACGAGGACAGCGACGCGCACAAACTGTCGGTGATGACCCCTGTCGGCGCGGCGCTGATCGGTCTCGCGGTCGGCCAGTCGATCTCCTGGACCGCCCGTGACGGTCGCCAGCACCGGCTCACGGTGGTGAAGGTCACCTGAGCTTCAGGCTCAGGGTTTGAATCGCAGCAGGGCGACGCCGAAGCCCATGAAGACGGCGCCGCTCGCGCGATTGAGCCAGCGGCGCCAGAGTCCGTGCATCAGCCGGTCCGCGAGCTTGCGGCCGGTCAGGGCGTAGATCGAATAGAAGAGCAGTTCCACGCCCAGGAACGTCGCGACCATCAGCGCGAATTGCGGGCCCCAGGCGCGCGCAGGGTCGATGAACTGCGGGAAGAACGCGGCGGCGAAGACCAGCAGCTTGGGATTGCTGATGCCGACCAGGAAGCCGTCGCGGTAGAGCGTCGCGCCGGACGCCCCGGCGGAGGGTGGCGGCGCCTCCTCCGCGACCGGCTCGCGCCAGACCTGGATGCCGAGATAGACGAGGTAGGCCGCGCCCGCGATCTTGAGAACGTCGAACGCGCCGGGCAGCGCCAGCAGCACGGCACTGAGGCCCGCGACCGAGCCGGTCAGCATCAGCACCAGCGCGGTGAGGCAGCCGGCCACGCCGATGAACGCCGGCCCCAGTCCGAACCGGATGCTGCGCGTCGTGACGTAGAGCACGTTCGGCCCCGGCGTGCAGGAGATCAGCACGACGGCGCCGAGATAGAGCCACCAGGTTTCGAGAGTCACTTTAGCGCTTCCATCAAGCCAAACATCCGTCGTCTCGACCGGAGCGCCGCAGGCGCGTAGCGGAGAGACCTTCTCTCAACAAATAGCCGGCTAATCGTCGAGAGAAGGTCTCTCCGCTACGCCTCGCTGCGCGAGGCTCCGGTCGAGACGACGGAATCTTATCACCGCCGCGAGATGAGCGCTCCGTACGCAGCCAGCGCAGCGTGGTTGACCAGATCGCTGACGGTCGCGCCCATCTGCACGATCTGGACGGGCTTGGAGAGACCGTCGATCACCGGGCCGATCACCGTCACGCCGCCCAGCGACTGCATCAGGCGCGAGGAGATGTGGGCGGAGTGCAGGCCCGGCATGACCAGGATGTTGGCCGGGCCGGTGAGGCGCGTGAACGGATAGGTCGACTTCAGCAGCTCGTAGTCGAGCGCCATGTCGGCCTGCATCTCGCCGTCATACTCGAAGTCGACCTCCTCGGCGTCGAGCAGGCGGATCGCCTTGCGGATACGGTCGATGCGCTCGATCTCGCGGCTGCCGAAGTTCGAGAAGGAGAGGAAGGCGACCCGGGGCTCGTGGCCCATCATGCGGGCGTTCTTCACCATCTGCTTGGCGATGGTGGCGAGCTGCTCGGGCGTCGGCGTCTCGTTGATCGAGGTGTCGGCGAGGAACACGGTTCCCTGCCGCGACACGACGATGGAGTAGCCCATCGGCACCTTGCCCGGGTCGATGTTGATCACGCGCTTCACGTCTGCATAGCACTCGGGGAAGCGCCGCGTGATGCCGGTCACCATGCCGTCGGCGTCGCCCGCCGCGACCATGCACGCGCCGAACACGTTGCGGCCCTGGTTCACCATGCGCTGCACGTCGCGGTGCAGGTAGCCGTCGCGCTGCAGTCGGCGGTAGACGAGATCGGTGTAGGGCGCATTCTTGGTCGAGAGCCGCGCATTGTGGATTTCCAGGCCCGTGTCGTCGGTGATGCCGAGCGACTTCATGGTCTCGCGCACCTGCTCCTCGCGGCCGATCAGGATCGGCGTGCCGTAGCCGTTGTCGCGGAACATGACGGCGGCGCGGATGGTGCGCTCCTCCTCGCCCTCGGCGAAGACGATGCGCTGCGGATTGGCCTTCACCTGCTCGAACAGGCTCTGCAGGAAGTGGCTGGTCGGATCGAGACGGCCCGACAGGCTGCGCTTGTACTCCGCCATGTCGGTGATCTGCTTCTGCGCGACTCCGGAATCCATCGCCGCCTTGGCGACGGCCGAGGAGACCTCGACGATCAGGCGCGGATCAAACGGCACCGGCACGATGTATTCCGGCCCGTAGCGCAGACGGCGACCGGAATAGGCGCGGTCGACCTCGTCGGGCACATCCTCGCGGGCGAGCTTGGCCAGCGCCTCGGCGGCGGCGACTTTCATCGCCTCGTTGATCGTCGTGGCGCGCACGTCGAGCGCGCCACGGAAGATGTAGGGGAAGCCTAGAACGTTGTTGATCTGGTTCGCGTAGTCGGAGCGGCCGGTGGCGACGATCGCGTCGCCGCGGGCGGCGCGCACGTCTTCCGGCGTGATCTCCGGATCCGGGTTGGCCATGGCGAAGATGATCGGCTTGGCGGCCATCGACTTCACCATTTCCTTGGTGACGGCGCCCTTGACCGACAGGCCGAAGAACACGTCGGCGCCCTCCATCGCCTCCGCCAGGGTGCGCGCCTTGGTGCGCACCGCATGGGCGCTCTTCCACTGGTTCATCCCCTCGGTGCGGCCCTGGTAGATGACGCCCTTGGTGTCGCAGAGGATGGCGTTCTCGTGCGGCATGCCCATCGCCTTCACGAGATCGATGCAGGCGATCGACGCGGCGCCGGCGCCGTTGACCACCATCTTGATGTCCTTGATGTCGCGCCCGGTGAGGTGCAGCGCGTTGATCAGGCCGGCGGCCGACACGATCGCCGTGCCATGCTGGTCGTCGTGGAAGATCGGGATGTTCATCAGCTCGCGCAGGCGCTGCTCGATGATGAAGCACTCCGGCGCCTTGATGTCCTCGAGGTTGATGCCGCCGAAGGTCGGCCCGAGATAGCGCACGCAGTTCACGAACTGGTCGACGTCCTTGGTGTCGACTTCCAGGTCGATGCAGTCGACGTCGGCGAAGCGCTTGAACAGGACGGCCTTGCCCTCCATCACCGGCTTGCCGGCCAGCGCCCCGATGTCGCCGAGGCCCAGCACGGCGGTGCCGTTGGAGATCACAGCCACGAGGTTGCCCTTGATCGTGTAGTCGTAGGCGGTGGCGGGGTCCTTCTCGATCGCGAGGCAGGGCGCCGCGACGCCCGGCGAATAGGCCAGCGCCAGGTCGCGCTGCGTCACCAGTGGCTTGCTGGCGATGATCTCGATTTTGCCGGGCCGGCCCGAGCGATGCATGATCAGCGAATCGCCGTCGAGATCGCCCATCTGGTTGCTGACCATTTCTTCCGAGCTCTTGCCCGCCATCTGAATTTCTCTCCCAGTTGAGCATGCATATTGGCGATAATCCGTCGCTAGGACCAGACAGCCATCCCGCGCTGCAGCAGCGCAACATCCATGCCCAAATATCGTCCACCTGTCGTCCACATGGATCGCCTGGCGGCGTGTGCTAGATCGAACCCTCCCCAAGGAAGTGCCCGTGCCGGACAGTCCGACCATCCCTGCCGACGCCACGCCGATGATGCGCCAGTATCTGGCGATCAAGGCTGCGCATCCGGACCATCTGGTCTTCTACCGGATGGGCGATTTCTACGAGCTGTTCTTCGACGACGCGGTGAAGGCCTCGGCGGCGCTCGACATCGCACTCACCAAGCGCGGCCAGCACCTGGGCGAAGACATCAAGATGTGCGGCGTACCGGTGCACAGCCACGAAGCCTACCTGTCGCGGCTGATCCGCCAGAGCTTCAAGGTCGCGGTCTGCGAGCAGGTCGAGGATCCGGCCGAGGCCAAGAAGCGCGGCGCGAAATCGGTGGTCGAGCGCGCCGTGGTGCGGGTCATCACGCCCGGTACCCTGACCGAGGATTCGCTGCTCGATGCGCGCAGCCATAATTACCTCGCAGCCCTCTCCGAAGCGCAGGGCGACCTGGCACTGGCCTGGCTCGACCTGTCGACGGCCGATTTCGCGACGCAGCCGCTGCTGCCCGGCCAGCTGGCCGCCGCGCTGGCACGGCTTGCGCCCGGCGAGTTGCTGGTGCCCGACCGGCTGCTGGCGCGCGAACCGCTCAAGGCCGCGCTGGAAGAGTGGAATTCCGTCCTGACGCCGCTGCCCTCGGCACGGTTCGACAGCGACAATGCGCGCAAACGCCTGCTGCAGGCCTTCAACGTCGCGGCGCTGGAGAGCTTCGGCGATTTCTCGCGGGCCGAGGTCGCGGCCTGCGGTGCGCTGCTCGACTATGTGGAGCTGACCCAGGCCGGCAAGCGGCCGGCGCTGGTGCCGCCGCGCCGCGAGCGCGCCGACGGCACGATGGAGATCGATCCGGCGACGCGGCGCAATCTCGAGCTGGTGAAGAGCCTCGACGGTCGCCGTGACGGCAGCCTGCTGGCCACGATCGACCGTACCCTGACCGGCCCCGGCGCCCGCCTGCTCGCCGAGCGCATCGCGGCGCCGCTCACCGACCGCGCCGAGATCGAGCGCCGGCTCGACCTGGTGCAGCTCTTCGTCGAGCGGCCGGCGGTGCGCGAGCGGGTGCGCGAGGCGCTGCGGCGCACGCCCGACATCGAGCGCGCCCTGCAGCGCCTGTCGGTCGGCCGCGGCGGGCCGCGCGATCTCGCTGCCCTGCGCGACGGTCTTGCCTCCGGGGAGTCGCTGGCCCAGTCGCTGCGCGCCGAGCCCGAGGCACTGCTGCCGCCGCCGGCGCCGCTCGCCGAGATCGTCATGTGTTGCTCGGACCATGGCGCGACCGTGGACGCCCTGGCCGAGGCGCTGGCCGACGAGCCGCCGCTGCTGGTGCGCGATGGCGGCTTCGTGCGTCAGGGCTACCGGCCCGAACTCGACGAGCAGCGCACCCTGCGCGACGACAGCCGCAAGACCGTCGCTGGCCTCGAAGCCAAGTACCGGACCGCGACCGGCGTGCCGTCGCTCAAGATCCGGCACAACAACATGATCGGCTATCATATCGAGGTGACGGCGACACATGCCGACAAGCTCGACCTGGCGGCGCTGGGCTTCACGCGGCGGCAATCGATGTCGAACGCCACGCGCTTCAGCACGGCGGAGCTGGCCGATCTCGAGACCCGCATCGGCCGCGCCGCCGACCAGGCGCTGGCCCTGGAACTCGCCGTGTTCGAGGAGCTGGTCGCCAAGGTGATGGCGGTGGCGGCATCGATCGCGGCGGCCGGTCGTGCGCTGGCGTGGCTCGACGTCGCCTCGGCCCTGGCCGAGCTGGCGGCCAGCAGCAACTACGTGCGGCCGACGCTGACCGACGATCCGGCCTTCGCGATCGAGGGCGGCCGCCACCCCGTCGTCGAGGCCGCACTCGCGCGCCAGAACGGCGCGGGCTTCGTGCCCAACGACTGCTTCCTCGGCACCGATCGCCGGTTGTGGCTGCTCACCGGCCCCAACATGGCCGGCAAATCGACCTTCCTGCGCCAGAACGCCCTGATCGCCGTGATGGCCCAGGCGGGCGCCTTCGTGCCGGCAAAGGCCGCCACCATCGGCATCGTCGACCGGCTGTTCAGCCGCGTCGGCGCCGCCGACGATCTCGCCCGCGGCCGCTCGACCTTCATGGTCGAGATGGTCGAGACCGCGGCGATCCTCAACCAGGCGACGGCGCGCAGCCTTGTGATCCTCGACGAGATCGGCCGCGGCACCGCGACCTTCGACGGCCTGTCGATCGCCTGGGCGACGCTCGAGCATCTGCACGACGTCAACAAGTGCCGGGCGCTGTTCGCCACCCACTACCACGAGCTGGGCGCGCTGAAGGAGCGGCTGTCCGCGCTGGCGCCCTACACAATGCGCGTCAAGGAATGGCAGAACGAGGTCGTGTTCCTGCACGAGGTCGCGCCCGGCGCCGCCGACCGCTCCTACGGCATTCACGTGGCGCAACTCGCGGGCCTACCCGCCGCCGTCGTGTCGCGCGCCGAGGAAGTGCTGGCGGTGCTGGAGAAGGGCGAGCAGTCGAGCGCGGTCACGCGCCTCGCCGACGATCTCCCTCTCTTCGCTGCTGCCCCCGCCCGTCCCGCGAGCGGCACGGCGAAGACGAAGGAGTCGGAAGTCGAGAAGGCGCTCGCGGCGATCAATCCCGACGAGCTCTCGCCGCGCGAAGCGCTCGACGCCCTCTATGCGCTGCGCCAGCGGTTACCGGGATAGATCGTCATGGGAGCGCGCCACTCCAGTGGCGCCTTCATGATCATGAGCGCAACTGGAGTTGCGCGCTCCGATGATTAGCCGAACGCTTTCCGCGCCAGCGCCGCACCCTCCGAAAGCGCGCGCAGCTTGCCGTAGGCGACGCCGAGGGTCATCGGGGCCATGCCGCAGTTGGTACAGGCCTGGATTCGTTCGGGATCGACGAACTCGGTCGCGAGCTTCAGGGTCGCGGCGACTTCCTCCGGGGTCTCTACCTTGTCGGAGGCGACGTTGATGGCGCCCACCAGCACGGTCTTGGTCTTCAGGAGCTTCATGAGCTCCGGCGGCACGTGGCTGTCGCGGCATTCCAGCGAGACCTGCTGGATCGAGCTGCGGTCGAGCGCGGGGAAGGTCTCTTGGTACTGACGCCAGCTCTCGCCCAGCGTCTCCTTCCACTTGTTGTTGGCTTCGATGCCGTAGCCGTAGCAGATGTGAACGGCGGTGGTGCACTTCAGCCCCTCGGCCGCCTTCTCCAGCGCCGGCACGCCCCAGTCGACCGTCTCCTTGAGGTAGACGTTGAAGGCGGGCTCGTCGAACTGGACGACGTCGACGCCGAGCGCTTCGAGGTCCTTGGCTTCCTGGTTCAGCAGCTCCGCGAAGGCGAAGGCCATCTTCACCCGGTCGCCGTAATAGCCGTCGGCCAAGGTGTCGATCAGCGTCATCGGGCCGGGCAGGGTGAACTTGAGCTTGCGCGAGGTGGCGGCGCGGGCGATGCGCGCCTCGCGCTCGTGCACGAACTTGCGACGCCTGAGTGCCGAGGTGACGGTCGGGCAATCGGCATCATAGCGGTTGTTGCGGATGCCCATGCGCACCTTCTTGTCGAAGTCGACGCCGTCGACCTCGGCCAGGAAGCCGTGCACGAAATGCTGCCGCGCCTGCTCGCCGTCGCTCACGATGTCGAGGCCGGCCTCTTCCTGGCGGCGGATGGCGAGGAAGGTCGCATCGTCCTTGGCCTCGAACAGCGGCTCTCCGGACAGCGTCCACGGTGCCCACAGGACGTTGGGTGTGGCGAGCCAGGCCGGCTTGGGCAGGCTGCCCGCGAGCGTCGTCTCGAACATGGCGTTTCCCCTGTTTTTAACTTGTCGTGTTGTTCGGGACCGGCACCGGCAGGTTGGATGTCGGTGGCGCAACGCCCGGCGTCGTCTCGGGCGGCAGGATGTGTCCGTAGGTGCCGGGCGCGCGCCATTGCAGCGTGCCGAAGGCGCCGCAGCTCTCGCAGACCGGCCGCCACGCCTCGTGGTGCGCGCCGCATGCGGTGCAGCGCCAGGCGCGATCGGCCGGCGCGTCGGCGGCGCGGGCGAGCCAGGCGCGCACCTTGTCGGGCCCGGTCTGCTCACGCTCCTCGACCTCGGCCATGAGGCGGCAGACGCGGGTCGACGGATTGGTCCCGGCGGCCGTGTCCAGGTGTCGGCGCGCCTCGCCCCACAGGCCGGCGTCGAGCGACGCCTGGGCGAGCGCCAGATGGCTCTCGATGTCGCCGGGATTCTGCTGGGCCAGCCGGCGCATGACGCCGACCCGCTTCAGCGCCTCGGTCTCACCCGAGGCTTCGAGATAGAGCGAGGCAAGATCGGGATGCGGCGCCAGCGCCCAGCCGCGTTCGATCGTCTTCATCGCCTTCTTCGCATCGCCCGCCTTGAGCTGCAGCTCGGCGAGACGCCGCGTCACGGCGATGCGTTCCGGGGCGAGCCCGAACGCCTCGCGGGCCAGCGCCAGCGCGTCGCTCGGGCGGCCTTCGCGCTCGGCCTCGCGGCTGCGCTCGACCTCCAGCAGGGCCTTCAGGGTTCGGCCCTTGTCGGCCGTGACGACCTTGCGCCGGATGCCCGTCTCCAGCGTCTCCTGGGCGGCGCGCCACTGGCCGACCTGCGCCTGCATGTCGAACAGCGAATGCACGACCCATGGCGTCTGCGGCCGCAGCCTGAAGGCGCGTTCGGCATAGGACAGGGCCTGGGACTGGTCGCCGTCGCGCAGCGACTGGCCGATCAGGCCGCGCAGGCCGAGGAAGGCCATCTGGTCGTCCTCCAGCATGGCGGTGAAGGCGCGCCGCGCGCCGTCGCGGTCGCCGTTGAGCTGCGCCGCCTGCGCCGAGAGAAGGAGCGTGAGCGCCGGCTCCGACAGGAGTTGCTCGGCCTTGCGCGCATGCTTCTGGGCTTCCACCCCATCGCCCGCGGCGACGGCGGCGAGGCCCTGCGTCAGCTCGCGATAGCCACGACGGCGACGGCTCTCGCCCCAGCCTTCGAGCAGCGCGCCCGGGGCGCCGACGATCCAGCGATAGAGAAGCCATCCGCCGACACTGACCAGGATCAGCACGAGCACGGAGATCAGGAGCACGCCGACGCTGGTATCGAGCCGCCAGCCGCGGAACTCGGCGGTGACGGAGCCCGGCCGTTCGGCCAGCCACACCGCGCCCAGCATCGCCACGATGGCGAACACGAACCAGATGATGGTGCGCAGGATCGTCATTGCAGGACCTACCGGGCCGAGCCGAGCAGGGTGACGGCCTGTGCGGAGATCTGGTCGGCCGCCTGCTTGGCCGCGAGATTTGCTTCGGCGCGCGACAGCCAGCCGGCGGTGGCCCGCGACGTTTGCGGCGGCAGCGTCTTCACCAGCGCGACCGCCTTGGCAAGGTCACCGGCCTCGAGGGCGGCTTCGGCGCGCGCGAGCTTGGCCTCGGTGCCGTCGCCCTCGACGTCGTTGCCGACGCGGCGCAGGGAGACCAGCGCCCGCACCTTGCCGAGCAGCCGCTCGCCGAACGAATCGTCGGCGAGATCGTCGGCCAGGGCCGCCTTGGCGACGGCCGGGAACTCCGCCACCAGGGCGGAACGCGAGGCGACGCCGTTCGGGGCATAGGCCTGCAGCACGTTGGCGCTCTCGGTCAGCTTGGCGTCGCCCTGGGCAAGCGGCGTCAAAAGCGCGAGATCCGTCGCGAAGGGAAGGCCGGATTCGACCGCCGCGCTCAGCCGCGCCGCGATGCCGATGAGGGCGGAGGCCCGCGCGGCGCTCATCGCCTTCTGTTCGCCGGCATTGCGGGCGCTTGCCTCGCCGCGCGCCTTGTCGACGGCCTCGGCCAGCAGCTTCGTCTGGTCGCGCTGGACAGCGATCGTCTGATCGATCGTCTGCACCGTGTTGCGCATCGTGGCCAGTTCGAGTCGCAGGGTGGCGAGTTCCTTGTCCTGCTCCGGGCTGGGGGCCGACGGCGCGGGAGCAGGCGCCGGTGTCGCGGCACCGGCCGCGCGGCCTTCCAGCGCTTCGATCTTGCTGCGCAGTTCGGCGATCGCCGGATCGGGGCCGCTGCCGGCGGGGCTGCCCGGCCGCTCCGCCGCGGCGGCCGAGGCTGCACGCACGCGCTTCTCCAGGTCGTCGAGCCGCGCAGAGAGTTCGCGCCTGGCGGCCTCCACGGAGGCGTTGGCGACGGCGGCGGCATCCTGGCGGACCTGCTGCAGGTCGAGCGCCGGCGCCGGCGGTACCGAAGCCGCCCCCTGGCCCTGCCACAGCGCGCGGATCTCGGCCGGCCAGTAGGGCAGGCTGATCAGGGCGCCAGCCAGCACCAGGCAGGACGCGACCAGGCCGGTGATGAAGGCGCCGATCACGCCGAGGCCGCGGCGGACCTGAACGGGGGGCGGCGTCATGGACCTCTCCACGGGTGGAGCGGTCGTCTCGGAAGAAGAAGGTGTGTCGCTCATGATGCTCGGTCCTTCTACGGCCGTCCCATCGGTTGCCGGGGGCACAGCTACGGGCAGCCGGTCGATCTCGTCCAGCACGGACTGGCGGGTGGGGCGCGCGGCCGCCACCGTCGCCTTGAATGGCAGGGCGCTCAAGGGCTGGAGCGCCGCAGGGCTGATGGCAATGGCGGTGACGTTCGACAGGGAGGCGGAGAGCCCGGCCTCCTGCACCAGCCGGGCGAACAGGGCAGACGCGCGCGGCGAAAAGAACATCGCGGCGTCGAGCGCACGCGCCTCGATCGCGGCTCGCGCGGAATCCGGCAACGCGGTCTCCTCGCGCGCCTCGTAGAGCGCGACGCGGCGCACTTCGAAGCCGTCCGGGGCGAGGGCGGCGGCAAAATCCTGCGCGATGTCGACGCCGGATACATGCAGGAGGGGGCCGGCCTTGGGATCGAGACGCGCTCGCGCGAGTTCGGCCAGCGCCTGGCCGTCACCCGCGGCGGATGTCACCGAGACGAAACCCAACCCTTCGGCGGTCGAGGCGGTGGTGTCGCCGACCGCCAGGATGGGCTTGCCGCGCTGTTCGCTGGCTTCGGCCAGCGCCCGTGCGCCGTTGGCGCTGCTCACCAGCACGGCCTGGCATTCGGAAAGATCCGGGGCGAATTCCGATGGCGGATGCAGAATCTCGAGACGGAACAGGGGCGCGATGACGGGGACATGGCCGCGCTCGGCCAGCGCCGTCGCCAGCGTGGTCGCCTCGCGTTCCGGCCGGGTGATCAGCACGCGCATGACGCCTCCGTAGCCGGGGCGTCCGGCCGACGCAATCGTTTCGGGCTTCCTCCTCATTTGAATGGGGAGGAGCCATGAGTGCGCTCAGGGTGAGATGATTGGATTACAGAAGCACGACGCCTTCCAGCGCCAGCAGCTGGCGCTTGGTCGGCAGGCCCTGGCCGCCGGAGAAGCCGCCTTCCTTGCCGCCGCTTCCCAATACGCGATGGCAGGGCACGATGATGGGAATGGGATTGCGCCCGCAGGCCATGCCGACGGCGCGCGGACCGGAGCCCAGCGCCATCGCCATGCCGCCATAGGTCGCGGTGCCGCCGAAGGGGATTTCGCACATCATTTTCCAGACACTCTTCTGGAAGTCGGTGCCGCGGGCGGCGAGCGGCAGGTCGAAGCGCTTGAGCCTGCCCGCGAAATAGCGCTCGAGCTGGCGCACCGCTTCCTTCAGGACGGGCGTCATCGAAGTGTTACGGGCTCGCTCGTCGGTGGCAGTCCAGCGCACCGAGGTCACGGCGTCGTGATCCGCTTCGATGGCCAATCGGCCGACCGGACTGTCGACGTAACAAATGGACATATGGCAAGCGTAGCGCCCGCCTGCGGCATTTGCCAACATGGGGGAAATGTCTGGGGGAGTGATGAGCAAGGGCCGGAGGTCCTCGAAGAATGGCCCGACCCGCCGCGCGCTGCTCGGTGGCGGTGCCGTGCTGTGCACGACGCTTGCCCTGCCCGGGATCGCCAAAAGCCAGCCGGGACCGCGGCGCCAGCAGCCCGAAACCGGGCCGCCGCCGGTCGTGTTCGTGCACGGCAACGGCGATTCGAGCGCACTCTGGATCAACAACCTGTGGCGCTTCGAGGCCAACGGCTACAAGCGCAACCAGCTCTTCGCCATCGACTTCATCTATCCCAGCGCCCGAAGCGACGATTCCAAGCCGCAGCCGTTGCGGTCCTCGGCCGAGGACCAGATGAAGGAGCTGACGTCCTTCGTGGTGCAGGTCCTGAAGGCCACGCGCCGCCGCAAGGTCGCCCTGGTCGGCTCCTCGCGCGGCGGCAATGCCATCCGCTCCCTGCTGAAGAACGGCGGCGGCGCCGACATGGTGAGCCATGCCGTGCTCTGCGGCACGCCCAACAAGGGCATCGTGATCTCCGACCAGTTGCTGGTCGGCAGCGAGTTCAACGGCGCCTTCCCGTTCCTCAAGGGCCTCAACGAGGGGCCCGACGACCTGATCCCCGGTGTCGAGATGATGGCCATCCGCTCGGACAGGAACGACAAGTATTCGCAGCCCGACGGCCGGTTCATCGGCGCGCCCGGTAAACCGACCGGCGTCAGCTACGATGCGTCGGAGCTGCGGGGCGCGCGAAACGTGGTGCTGGAAGGCCTCGACCATCGCGAAGTCGCGTTCCACAAGCTGGCCTTCGCCGCGATGTTCGAGCACATCACCGGCAAGCCGCCGGGCAGCATGTTCATCGCCCAGGAGCCGCTGCCGATCCTGAACGGCAAGGTGACCGGCCTCAGCGAAGGCGTCTACACCAACATCCCCGTCGCCGGCGCCGAGGTCGAGATCTTCGAGGTCGACGCCCGGACCGGCGAACGCAAGAGCGCTGTGGCGCTGCTGCGAAAGACCACCGGCGAGGACGGCGTATGGGGACCCTTCGTCGGCCGCGCCGACGCCCACTACGAGTTCGTGCTCCGTATCCAGGGATTGCCGACGACGCACACCTACCGCTCGCCGTTCCTGCGCTCGAGCGACGTCGTGCATCTCAGGCCGCAGCCCTTCGCCAAGGCCGACGAGGGCGCCGGCGCGGTCACGATCATGAGTCGGCCGCGCGGCTATTTCGGCATCGGTCGCGACAAGTTCTCGCTCGACGGCAAGGTGCCGCCCGGCATCAACGACGGCGTGCCCGGCGTGTCCATGGGACGGCTGGCCTTCGATGCCGTGCCGCCACGGACGGTGATGGCCGTGTTCAACAACGAGACCATCCCGACGCGCACCTGGCCCGCCAGGGACGGCCACATCGTGGTGGCGGAGTTCCTGAACTGACTCTTCTTCATGTTCCTCTCCCCCGCTAGGGGGAGAGGTTAGGTGAGGGGGCGAGTCGAGGTGGTGCGTAACCCCCTCACCCAGCCTCTCCCCCTAACGGGGGAGAGGAGGAAGAGTCCGATCAGCCCTGATACGTGTATTTGAAGTTGCAGTGGCTGGCGCCCTGCATGATCGTCTGCGTGCGTTCGAGCTTGAGCCGGGGGTCGTAGCCCTCGCAGAAGGCGCCGTCGCGGTTGCAGGAAAGGAGGGCGCCGATCTCGCCCAGGCCCATCGCCTTGTAGGTCTCGGCGTACCGGCAGCGCACGACGTTGAAGCTGAAAGTGTCGGCGGTCTGTTCCTTGACGTCGATCTCCAGCGACCCGCCCGCGGTCCAGAGATGCTGGATGTCCTGGAACGACTTGAGCGACGTGCCGCCGGGCACCGAGGCGGCGAACTGGCGGGCCTGCTCGATGGCGGAGCGGCGCACCGATTCCTCGATCGTCTTCTTCGCGACCTCGACGCCATGGCTGGCCTTCAGGGTCTCGTAGACCTCCTTCAGTATCTCGGCCTCGATGCGGCGCTTCTCCAGCATGGAGAGGCCGTCCGGATGAGGGGCGGGATGGGCGGACTGGCTCATGGCTTGTCTCCAGACAGGGAATGATTGAACCTAGCCGGTCGGCGGCATCTTGACATCGGGGTCCCCCGATGAAATATCGGCCCCGAAATGATTTCGCTCGCCCTCCTCCGGTCGCGACGTCGCCGCTCGCAAAAGCGGTAGAAGAACGCGCGCGCGCAACAGTAACAAACGCGCCGTATCGTGAAGCCGCTGGAAAGACGAAGCGGCTTCCATCCTTCCTTCTCCAGTCGGCCATTTCCCTCAAGGCCCAGCATCGAGAGAGAAGACCATGACCAGCAACAAGACGAAGATTTTCATCGACGGCCAGCACGGCACGACCGGGCTGCAGATCCTCGACCGGCTCAAGGACCGGCCCGACATCGAACTGCTCGAACTGCCGATGGCTGACCGTAAGGACCTGGGCAAGCGTGCCGAGATCGCCAAGGCGTCCGACATCACCGTGCTCTGCCTGCCCGACGCGGCGGCCAAGGAGCTGGTGGCCGCCATCGGTGACTCCGACACGGTCGTGATCGACGCCTCGACGGCGCATCGCGTGGCCGACGGCTGGACCTACGGCTTTCCGGAGCTGGCCAAGGACCAGCGCCAGAAGCTGCTCGACTCGAACCGGATCAGCAATCCGGGCTGCTACCCGACCGGCGCGATCGCCCTGCTGCGGCCGCTGGTCGATGCCGGGATCGTGCGCGCCGACTCGACGCCCGCCGTTTTCGGCGTGTCGGGCTATACCGGCGGCGGCAAGGAGCTGATCGCGGTGCATGAGCAGCCCGGCGTCGAGCCGTTCGGCCTCTACGGGCTCGAGCTCACGCACAAGCACGTGCCGGAGATGAAGAAGTATTCCGGCCTCAGCCACGCGCCGCTCTTCGTGCCGTCGGTCGGCCACTATGCCCAGGGCATGCTGGTCACCGTGCCGATCACGCGCGACATCACCACGAAGCAGGTGACGGCCAGGGACGTGCACCAGGTGCTGAGCGACTACTACGCCGGCGAGACCTTCGTGCCGGTGCGGCCGCTTGCCGACCGGGCGTGGCTGGAGCGCGACCGGTTCCTGCGGGCCGACCGGCTGATCGACACCAACACGATGGAGCTCGCGGTCTACGGCAACGATGCCGACGGCAACGTGCTGGCCGTGGCCTCGCTCGACAATCTCGGCAAGGGCGCGTCGGGCGCGGCGGTGCAGTGCATTAACCTCAAGACCGGCGTCGACGAGACGACGGGCCTCACCGTCGGCTGAGACCTTCGCCATGGACGAGACGCCGGCGCTGCGGCGCGCGGTGGCGGACGATGCCGCCGCCGTGCGCACGCTCACGCGCGAAGCCTATGCCAAGTGGGTGCCCGTGATCGGCCGCGAGCCGCTGCCGATGCGCGCCGACTATGACGAGGCGGTGCGCCAGCACCGCGTCGATCTCGCCTTTCTCGACGGCGGCCTCGCCGCCCTCATCGAGACGATCGACAAGGGGGACCATCTGGTGATCGAGAACGTCGCGGTCGCGCCGACCTTTCAGGGACGCGGCCTCGGCCGGCATCTGCTGACTCATGCCGAACAGGTGGCGCGGGAGCTGGGCTACGCCGAGGTGCGCCTCTACACAAACAAGATGTTCGAGGCGAACGTCCGGCTCTATCTCGTCTTCGGGTACCGCATCGACCGCGAGGAGACCTCGGCGCTCGGCGTCACGGTCTATATGAGCAAGCGGATCCCACCGTGCGGCGTGGCGGCTTGACCGCGATCCCTTGAATGTGGTCGCGTCCGGCGCGGAGGAAAAAAGCCATGCCGGACAGCAAGCCCAGGAACAAGACTCCCGACCAGCTGCGCAGCGCGCGCTGGTTCGCGCCCGACGACCTGCGCGCCTTCGGCCATCGCTCGCGGGCGATGCAGATGGGCTACGCGCCCGAGGAATGGGCCGGCAAGCCGGTGATCGCCATCCTCAACACCTGGTCGGACGCCCAGCCCTGCCATATGCATTTCAAGACGCGCGTCGACGACGTGAAGCGCGGCATCCTGCAGGCCGGCGGCTTTCCCATGGAACTGCCGGCGCTGTCGCTGTCGGAGAGCCTGCTGAAGCCCACGACCATGCTCTACCGCAACCTGCTCGCCATGGACGCGGAAGAACTGCTGCGCGGGCATCCAGTCGACGGCGTCGTCCTGATGGGCGGTTGCGACAAAACCACGCCGGCCTTGCTGCTGGGCGCGATCAGCATGGGATTGCCCACGATCTACCTGCCGGCGGGGCCGATGCTGCGCGGCAACTGGAAGGGAAAGGTGCTGGGCTCGGGCTCCGACGCCTGGAAGTACTGGGACGAGCGCCGCGCCGGCAAGATCTCCGACTCCGACTGGGTCGATGTCGAGGCCGGCATCGCACGCTCCTACGGCACCTGCATGACCATGGGAACGGCCGCCACGATGATGGCGATGGCCGAGACGCTCGGCATGTCGCTGCCCGGCGCCTCGTCGATCCCAGCCGCCGACGCCAACCACATCCGCATGGCCTCGGAATGCGGCCGTCGCATCGTCGGCATGGTCTGGGAGGACATGACCCCCAACAAGATCCTGACGCACGAGGCGTTCCTCAACGCCATCACCGTGGCGATGGCGATGGGCTGCTCGACCAATGCCATCATCCACCTGATCGCGCTGGCGCGGCGCGCCGGCCAGAAGATCGGCCTCGACGATTTCGAGCGCGCCAGCCGCAAGGTGCCGGTGATCGCCAACATCCGGCCTAGCGGCGACAAATACCTGATGGAAGATTTCTTCTATGCCGGCGGCCTGCCGGGCCTGATCGAACAGATCCGCGACCACCTGCATCTCGACGCGCTGACTGTCACCGGCCGGACCCTCGGCGAGAACGTGAAGGGCGCGGAGATCTACAACGACGACGTGATCCGTTCCGTCGCCAATCCGATCTACAAGGAAGGCGCGCTGGCCGTGCTCAAGGGCAACCTCGCGCCCGACGGCTGCGTCATCAAGCCGAGCGCCTGTGCACCGAAGTTCCTGAAGCACACCGGCCCGGCCCTGGTGTTCGACGATTATCCCTCGATGAAGGCGGCGATCGACCGCGAGGATCTCGACGTCACCGAGGACACGGTGCTGATCCTGCGCAACGCCGGGCCGCAGGGCGGGCCGGGCATGCCGGAATGGGGGATGCTGCCGATCCCGACCAAGCTGGTGAAGCAGGGCGTGCGCGACATGGTGCGGATCTCCGACAGCCGCATGAGCGGCACCAGCTACGGCGCCTGCATCCTGCACGTCTCGCCGGAATCCCATATCGGCGGGCCGCTCGCCCTGGTGAAGACCGGCGACATGATCTCGCTCGATGTCGACAAGCGCACGATCGACATGAATGTCTCCGACGAGGAGCTGGCGAAGCGCAAGGCGTCGTGGAAGCGACCCGAACCGCGCTACGAGCGCGGCTATGGCTGGATGTTCACCAGGCACATCAAGCAGGCCAACGAGGGCTGCGATTTCGACTTCCTCGAAACCGGGTTCGGCAAGCCCGTCGCGGAGCCCTCGATCTACTGACCCGCTGACTCGCATTCACGAAACCGAAAGCCTACCGTCTTAGAACGACCCCGACGGGTAGGGCGGGGGCGCCGTACCTCCGAGGTTTTTCGGGAACATGCAGATGCTCGCATCCAAACCTGACCAGGGTCGCCAGGTCATCAAGCCGCTCGGCGTCGGAGGTGGCGCCTTCCGGCCCAATCTCTACGATGCGGTCATCTTCCTGCTGGTCGTCGGCGTCTTCGTGCTGGTGGCCCACGGCTTCCGCGAGATGAACGCGCCGGCCATCCGGCTCTCGACCGAGCCCGTCACGCTCGATGTCGCGCGCCTCCCGGAATATGCGTTGCGGACGACCCTGCGCATGTTCGCCGCGATCATCTGCTCGCTCGTCTTCACCTTCGTGGTGGCGACCCTGGCGGCGCGCAGCCGCAAGGCCGAGCTGGTCATCATACCGGCGCTCGACATCCTGCAGTCGGTACCGGTGCTGGGCTTCCTCACCTTCACCGTGACGTTCTTCCTGCGGCTCTTCCCCGGCAGCGTGCTGGGCGCGGAGTGTGCGGCGATCTTCGCCATCTTCACCGCCCAGGCCTGGAACATGGCCTTCAGCTTCTACCAGTCGCTGCGCACGGTGCCGCGCGACCTCGACGAGGTGGCGCGGCACTACCGGTTTTCGCCGTGGCTGCGCTTCTGGCGGCTCGACGTGCCGTTCGCCGCGCCCGGCCTCATCTGGAACACGATGATGTCGATGTCGGGTGGCTGGTTCTTCGTCGTCGCCTCCGAGGCGATCACGGTCGGCGACACCACGGTGATGCTGCCGGGCATCGGCTCGTGGCTGGCGCTGGCGATCCAGGCGCGCGACCTCCAGGCGGTGCTGCTGGCCATTGCCATGATGGCCGCCGTCATCCTGGCCTATGACCAGCTTGTCTTCCGCCCCATCGTCGCCTGGGCCGACAAGTTCCGGTTCGAGCAACAGGCGGCCGATTCGCAGCCGCATTCATGGCTCTACGATTTCTGGCGCCGCAGCCGCGTGCGCCCCCATGTCATCCGCGCCGCCGGCTCGGTGGCGGACCGCATCTCGCTGCTGCCGACGCCGCTCACCAGCCCGCCGGTCAGGCCGAAGTTCGGGACCCCGTCGCGCACCGGCGAGAGGATCTGGATCGCGGTGCTGCTGGTGCTGGCAGGCTATGCCCTGTGGCACATCGTGCTGTATACCCGCACGACCCTGGGCGTGGCCGACCTGCGCATTGCCCTGTTCGACGGGGTTCTGACGCTGATCCGGGTGCTGGTGCTGATCGCCCTCGCCAGCCTCATCTGGGTTCCGATCGGCGTGTGGATCGGGCTGCGCCCGCGTCTCGCGACGAGCCTGCAGCCGGTCGCGCAGTTCCTGGCGGCCTTCCCGGCGAACGTCGTGTTTCCGGTCGCCGTGGTGGCGATCGTGAGCCTGCGGCTCGATCCGAACATCTGGCTGAGCCCGCTCATGATCCTGGGTACCCAATGGTACATCCTGTTCAACGTCATTGCGGGCGCGAGCGCGATCCCGACCGACCTGCGCGACGCCGCGGCGCTCTTTCGCATCCGCTCCTGGTCGTGGTGGCGCAAGGTCGGCATTCCGGCGATTCTCCCCTACTACGTGACCGGCGCGCTGACGGCGGCCGGCGGGTCGTGGAACGCCAGCATCGTCGCCGAGGTGGTGAGCTGGGGTGACACCCACCTGCGCGCCGAGGGCCTCGGCGCCTATATCGCCGACGCCACGACCGCCGGCGACTTTCCGCGCGTCGTGCTGGGCATCGTGGTCATGGCGACGATGGTGACGGCGTGCAACCGCATCCTCTGGCGGCCGCTGTACCGCCTCGCCGAGAACCGCTTCAGGCTCGAGTAGGAGAGACCGAATGGACACGATGATTTCCGTGGCCGACCGCACGCTGGTCAGCGTCGACCACCTGCGCAAGGTCTATCCCAAGGGGAGCGGCGAGGATCTGCTGGTCCTCGACGATGTCTGCCTGACGCTGGGCAAGAACGAGATCGTCTCGTTCCTCGGCCGCTCAGGCTGCGGGAAGACGACCTTGCTGCGCATCCTCGCCGGGCTGATGCCGGCGACCGGTGGCGAGGTGAGGATCGCGGGCAAGGGCGTGGTCGGGCCGTCGCCCGAGGTCGCGATGGTGTTTCAGTCCTTCGCGCTCTTCCCCTGGCTCACCGTACTGCAGAACGTCGAGATCGGCCTCGAGGCGCAGGGCGTCGGCCCGGCCGAGCGCCACCGCCGCGCGCTTGCCGCCATCGACCTGATCGGCCTCGACGGCTACGAGAGCGCCTATCCGAAGGAACTGTCGGGCGGCATGCGCCAGAGGGTCGGCATCGCGCGGGCGATCGTGGTCCAGCCCACCGTGCTGCTGATGGACGAGGCTTTCTCGGCCCTCGACGTGCTGACCGCGGAGACGCTGCGCACCGACCTCCTGGACTTGTGGATCGAGGGCCGCCTGCCGATCTCCGCGATCGCCGTCGTAACGCACAATATCGAGGAGGCGGTGCTGCTGTCGGACCGTGTGCTGGTCTTCGCGTCCAATCCCGGCCGCGTCGCGGCCGAGATCAAGATCGACCTGCCGCATCCGCGCAACCGGCTCGACCCTGCCTTCCGGGCGCTCGTCGAGAGCCTCTATGCCACGATGACGGCGCGGCCCGAGGGCAAGGCGAGCCAGGGCCACTTCTTCGGCACCGGCATCGCCATGCTGCTGCCGCGCGTGTCCCCCAACATGATCGCAGGCCTGATGGAGGCGGTGGCCGCCGCACCGCATGATGGGCATGCCGGTCTCCCTGAACTCGCCGGGGATCTGCACATGGAGGTCGACGACCTGTTTCCGGTCGCCGAGGTCCTGCAGCTCCTGCGCTTTGCCGAGCTGGGGGAGGGCGACATCAAGCTTACCGAACCGGGACGGCTGTTCGTCGGCTTCGAGCCCGATGCTCGCAAGAAACTCTTCGGCCAGCATCTCCTGAACTACGTTCCGCTGGCGGCCCATGTCCGCCGCGTTCTCGACGAGCGTCCCACGCATCGTGCGCCGGCGAGCCGCTTCCGCGACGAGCTCGAGGACCACATGTCCGCCAGCTTCGCCGAACAGACGATGCGGACGGCGACCTCATGGGCGCGCTTCGGCGAGATCTTTGCCTATGACGAAGTGAGCGGGATCTTCAGCCTCGACAATCCGGGCTGACGCCGCGCGAGAAGGACGAGCGATGCATTTCGACCTGCTGGAACTCGGCGAGACCGCCCTGCGTCTCGGCGTGGCGCTGCTGCTGGGCTCAGCCATCGGCTTCGAGCGCCAGTGGAACCAGAAGATGGCGGGCCTGCGCACCAACGCTCTGGTCGCGCTGGGTGCCGCGGGCTTCGTCACCTTCTCGGGGCTGGTGGGCGCCGGCGATCCGACACGCGTGGCCGCACAGGTCGTGACCGGCATCGGCTTCCTGGGTGCGGGCGTCATCCTGCGCGAGGGCGTGAACGTGCACGGTCTCAACACGGCGGCGACGCTGTGGTGCTCGGCCATGGTGGGCACGATGGCGGGGGCGGGCCATGGCGGTCCGGCGCTGCTGGCGGCCGGCATGGTGATCGCCACCAACCTCATCCTGCGGCCCCTGATCCGGCGCGTGAACAGTCGCCTCGTGACCAGCAGCAACGCCGAAACGCATTACACCGTCGAAGTGGTCTGTCGTGGCGCCGAGGAGGCGCAGATGCGCTCGCTGCTGCTGAACGCACTAGCCCAGGCGGGTCTCGGCCTGCGACGACTCGACAGCGAAGACATCGCCGGCACGTCCAAGGTCACGGTGACGGCGCAGGCCGTCGCCGCCAAGCGCAACGACGCGGCGCTGGAGCAGATCGTGGGCCGCCTCAGCCTCGATCCCACCGTCTCCGGCGCCACCTGGCAGATCGACCGCACGATCCCGGAGTCGTGACCGTTGTGCTCGCCTTAGCCGAAAGCGCCCGCCGCTCTCAGCTT
Organism: Reyranella sp.; assembly: GCF_004297265.1. Taxonomy (GTDB): domain Bacteria; phylum Pseudomonadota; class Alphaproteobacteria; order Reyranellales; family Reyranellaceae; genus Reyranella. Next base: position 106,351 of record NZ_SCUT01000027.1, on the reverse strand, counting down.
GTCGAGTTCGGCGTCGCCGTAGCCCAGTTCGCGCAGCACCTCGTCGGTGTGGGCGCCGTGGTCCGGGCCTGCACCGGGTATCGCAGGCTCGGGCGCGAACGACAGGCGGATCGGGGCGGAGATCGAACGCGGCATGTCGTCCTGGCGGGTCGGCACGACCGCGCCGTTGGCCACGGCCTGCTCGTCGTCGGGTACGTCGCGCAGGATGCCGAGCAGGCCGAAGGTGATCTCGTGCCGGCGCAGGCGCTCCTTCCATTCCGGCCAGGGGCGGCCCGCGAAGACGGGATCGAGGATCGCCGCCAGGTCGGTGGCGTGGGCGCGCCGTTTTTCGGTCGTCTCGAAGCGCGGATCGTCCATCAGGTCGGTGCGTTCGAGCGCCTGGCAGAGTTCGGGCCAGAGCTTGTCCTCGCGCACGATCGTGAGCTGGATCCAGCGGCCGTCGGAGGTGCGGTACTGGTTGGCCAGCGCGCTGCGCGGCTTGGTGCGCGGCGGGCGCGGCGCCACGAACGAGCCCAGCAGCGCGCCCTGGGCCAGGATGGCGTTCGACCACAGGCCGCTCGCATGCAGCGACGTGCCGACCTCGCTGCCTTCGCCCGTGCGCTCGCGATGGAGCAGCGCCATGGCGATGGCGGCGAACAGGTTCATGCCGGCCATCTGGTCGCCCTGGGCTGGCAGCGAGAAGGCCGGCGGCCCGCCCTCGTAGGTCAAGGCGTCGAGCAGGCCGGAGCGGGCGAAGAAGGCCGTCGAGTCGAAGCCCGGCTGCTCGGCGTCCGGACCCTGCTCGCCGTAGCCGGTCATGGAGGCGTAGATCAGGCGCGGGTTGGCGGGCTTCACGTCGGCGTAACGCATGCGTAGCCGCTCGCGGACCCTGAGCGGGAAGTTCACCACCATCACGTCGGCCGTCGCGACGAGCTTGTCGAACGCCTCGCGACCCAGCGGGTTCTTGAGGTCGAGCACCACCGAGCGCTTGTTGCGGTTGGTCATGTGCCAGCAGAAGTTGACCGGATGCTGCGGGATAGAATGGGCCTGGCCGAGCTTGCGCTGCGGATCGCCCTCGCCGGGCGGTTCGATCTTGATGACCTCGGCGCCGTAGTCTCCCATCACCGTCGTGGCGACGGGGGCGGCGATGAAGCTGGCCAGGTCGAGGACCCGCAGGCCCTGCAGGGGCAATGGTCCGCTCATTGAGTTTTTCCTTTCGAACGCCTACACCCAGCCTATCCGGGGAGAAGGCTTTCAGGTCAATGGCCGGCAGGTTTCGCAATTTCTGGCTGGTGGGCGCCTTCCTGCTCGTGATCCTGGCGGTCGGGCTCGTCCTGCGGTCGGCTCTGTGGGCCTGCGTCGCCGCCGCCCTGCTCGGCGTCGTGGGTGTCGTCACCCTGCGGGGCAATCGCTGGCGCTCGGGCGCTCTGCTCGCCACGGCGCTGGCCCTCAGTCTTGTGGCGCTCGATGTTTTTGCAGGCTTCCTGTCGCCCAAGGCCGTGAACATGGGAGTCGTGACGCGGACGATCCCGAAATGGTGGCCGCCGCCCGATCCGATCCTGGGTTTCCGGCCCGCGCCCGACAGCGAAGTCATCGCCACCGCCACCTGGGGCGCCGAAACCGTCTATCGTCAGATCTATCATTTCGATGCCGAGACGGCCCGCGTGACACCACCGGCGCCGGCGGCGGTGGAGACCTATCTCTTCATCGGCGACTCTTTCATCTTCGGGCAGGGTTTGCCCGACGACGAGACGATGCCGTCGCAATTCGCGAAACAGAACGCGCCACAGGCTCGCAGCATCAATCTCGGCGTTCCCGGCTACGGGCCCAATCATCTCGTCCGTGCTTTCGAGGCGGGCCTTTACGATCGCTACAAGGACAAGAACGTGAAGGCCGTGGTGACCTGGATCATCCCGGCTCATCTCCAGCGCGTGACCGGCGACGGCTCGTGGCTCGGCTCCTCGCCGCGCTTCGTCCTGGACGAGGGCGTGCTGCGCTACACCGGCTCGTTCAACGAACATCGCTGGCGCGATCCGCTCGCCGGTCTCCATTACCTGTTCGGCGAGCAGTTCGCTTTCATCGAGGCGATCGGCCAGCGGCAGCGTCAGGAAGAACAGATCGAGCTTTTCCTCGCCATGATGGCGAAGCTGCAGGTCTATGCTCGCGAGAAGTTCGGGGCTCCGCTCGTCATCGTCTATTCCTGGCCCGACGAGCAGACGAAGCACCGCTATGGGGATTCGAAGATTGCCCAGCCGATGCTCGTCGACACGCTTGTGCGCCTGCGCAAGCTCGGCGCACCGATGGTGGGCGAGTCCGCCACGACCTGGGGGAGGGATTCCACGAAACTGATGATTCCGCACGACGGACATCCCTCGGCCCTTACCACCGAGCTGATCGCCGCCGCCGTGAAGAAGCTGTTGAACGGTCCCTGAAAGGGCAGCGGAGCGTCGCCCGCTTACGTTGCCCGTTTTCGTTGACAGTCCGCCTGCAATCCCGGCAGCTTGTCGGCAACAGGATCGCCCGCATGAACGGGCGGCCGAGGAAACGTCTTTGCGGGAGGGGACAGGGTGAGCCTTTTCACACCCATGCACGCGGTTGATGTGCCCGCGCCGGTTGTTTCCGGCGGGCAGCGCTGATGCAGGCCTACATCGTGCGCCGCGTTCTGGCGCTCATTCCCACGCTCTTCTTCGCCAGTCTCATCGTCTTCGTGACGGTGCGCATGATCCCGGGCGACGTCATCGACCTGATGCTGAGCCAGAACGACATCGGGGCCTCGAAGATGGGCCGCGAGCAGCTCGAGAAGGCGCTGGGCCTCGACCAGCCGATGTGGGTCCAGTACGGCCGCTGGATGGGCGCCATCCTGTTCCATGGCGATTTCGGCCGCTCGCTGTGGCAGAGCACGCCGGTCAGCGAACAACTTCTGCAGCGCCTGCCCGTCACCTTCGAACTCGGCCTGATGGCGCTGATCGTGGGCCTGTCGGTCGCCATTCCCATCGGCGTCTATTCGGCGATCCGCCAGGACACGCCCGGTGACTACGTCGCGCGTTCCTTCTCCATCCTCATGCTGGCGGTGCCGAGCTTCTGGCTGGGCACCATGGTGATGGTGTTCCCGTCGATCTGGTGGGGATGGTCGCCGCCCATCCAGTTCGTGCCCTTCGCCAAGGATCCATGGGGCAATCTCAGCCAGATGATCATCCCGTCGATCATCCTGGGATGCGCCCTGTCTGCCATCACCATGCGCCTGACGCGGACCATGATGCTCGAGGTGTTGCGCCAGGACTTCATCCGCACCGCCTGGGCCAAGGGCCTCGGCGAGAGGCTCGTGGTGGCGCGCCATGCGCTGCGCAACGCGCTGATCCCGGTGGTGACCCTGATCGGCCTGCAGGCCCCGCTGCTGATCGGCGGCGCGGTGATCATGGAACAGATCTTCGTCATTCCCGGCATGGGCCTGCTGCTGCTCGATGCGGTCAGCCAGCGCGACTATCCGGTCATCACCGGCGTGTTCCTGATCGTGGGCGTCGCGGTGATGGTCATCAACCTGATCGTCGATCTCAGTTACGGTCTGCTCGATCCCAAGGTGAGGTACCGCTGATGGCGTCCGTCGCGGAAACCACCGTCGCCGTCCCGCCGCGCCGCAAGCGCGGCCCGGTACTGCACTTTCTTGGCCGTCTCTTTCGCGAGAAGCCGCTGGGTGCCGCCGGCGCCGTCGTGTTCATGCTGTTCCTGTTCTGCGGGATCTTTGCCGATGCGCTCGCGCCCTACGGCATGAACCAGATCGCACCGCTCAACCGGCTGAAGCCGCCGTCCTGGGCGTTTCCGTTCGGCACGGACAATCTCGGCCGCGACATGCTTTCGCGCTGCCTCTACGGTGCCCAGCTCTCGGTCATCATCGGCTTCTGCGCCGCCGGCATCGCCACGGTCATCTCGGTCTTCCTCGGCATCGTCTCGGGCTATCTCGGCGGCAAGTTCGACCTGGTGCTGCAGCGCTTCGTCGACGCCTGGATGAGCTTCCCCGATCTCATCATCCTGATCGTGGTCGTGTCGGTGGTCGGTCCCGGCATGCCGCAGATCATCGTGACGCTCGGCCTGCTGCTGGGTATCGCCGGCTCGCGCATCATCCGCGGCGCCGTCGTCTCGGTGCGCGAGAACATGTATGTCCATGCCGCGCAGTCGACCGGCGCCTCGACCTTCCGCATCCTCTGGCGCCACATCCTGCCCAACGTCATGGCACCGGTGATCGTGCTGTTCACCACCCGCGTCGGCACGGTGATCCTGGCCGAATCGGGCCTGTCCTTCCTCGGCCTCGGCGTGCCGCCGCCGGCGCCGACCTGGGGCGGCCTGCTGTCGGGCAGCGGGCGCACCTTCATGCTGCAGGGGCCGTGGCTGGCGCTGGCGCCCGGCCTCTGCCTCACGATCGTGGTCTACGCCACCAACATGTTCGGCGACGCCCTGCGCGATCTTCTCGATCCGCGTATGCGGGGCTCACGCTGACAAGCAACAAGACAGAAAAGAAACATGAGGAGGAAACGATGAAGATGAAGAGGTGGGCGAAGGGACTCCTGTCCGGCGCGCTGGGACTGGCGCTCGCGGGAACCGCTCAGGCGCAGGCGGAGAAGCCGCAGTACGGCGGCACGCTGGAAGTCGGCACGGTGTACGTGACCTTGTCGGCACTGTCCTTCGATCCGGCGGACTGGAACTGGAAGCTGAACCACGATACCGGCCAGTTCTACGAGCAGCTCTTCGCCGCCGACCTCTCCAAGAGCAAGCGCAACGGCGGCAAGTATCCCTTCTATGCCGATGCCTGGCTGCCCTCTGACGCAATCCGCGGCGAGCTCGCCGAGAAGTGGGTGTGGAGCGACAATCCGCTCAGGCTCACGATCGAGCTGCGCAAGGGCGTGATGTTCCCCGAGAAGCCCGGCGTCATGAAGGAGCGCGAACTGACCGCCGAGGACGTGGCCTTCGCCTTCAATCGGCTGGCCAACAGCCCCAAGAAGATCGCGGGCTACTTCGACCATGTCGAGAAGGTCGAGGCGACCGGCAAGTATACGGTGGTCTTCACCTTCAAGTACTTCAACGCCGAATGGGATTACCGCTTCGGCTGGGGCTACTACTCGACCATCACGCCGAAGGAAGTGGCCGACGCCGGCGCCACCAACTGGAAGAACGTGAATGGCACCGGCCCGTTCACCCTGAGCGACTTCGTCCAGGGCAGCTCCAACACCTACTCCAAGAACCCGATCTACTGGGACAAGGAGAAGATCGACGGTGTCGAGTACAAGTTGCCGTTCCTCGACAAGGTCGTCTATCGCACGATCAAGGACGAGGCGACCTACCTGACGGCGCTGCGGACGGCCAAGCTCGACCTGCTGGAGAACATCCGCTGGAGCGCCGCCGACGATCTCAAGAAGACGACGCCGCAGCTAAAATGGTCGCGCTGGCTCGGCATGAGCGGCCAGTTCCTGGCGATGAGGGTCGACACCAAGCCGTTCGACGACATCCGGGTTCGCCGCGCACTGAACATGGCGGTGAACAAGCAGGAGATCGTGAAGGCCTATTACGGCGGCAACGCCGAGCTGTTCGCCTATCCGCAGCATCCCGACTATCTCGGTTACTACGAGCCGCTGGAGGCGATGCCGGAATCGGTGCGGGAGCTCTACACCTTCAACCCCGACAAGGCGAAGAAGCTGCTGGCCGAGGCGGGCTATCCCAAGGGCTTCAGCTTCAAGGTCCAGGTCTGCTCCTGCAACCCCGACCACATGGACCTGCTGCCGCTGGTCGCCGCCTATCTCGAGGCGGTCGGCGTCAAGCTCGAGATCCAGCCGATGGAATATGCGGCCTTCCTCTCGGCGATGACGACCAAGACCAACGCCCCCGGCTACTTCATGAACAACGGCCACACCAACCCGACGACGACGATCCGCAAGAGCTTCGTCACCAAGGAAGTGTGGAACCCGTCGCAATATTCGGACCCGGCCTTCGACAAGAAGGTGGCCGACATGTACCTCGAGCGGGACGAGGCCAAGCGCCAGGTCATGATCAAGGAACTCACGAAGGAGATCCTCGAGAAGACGCCCTACATCTGGCTGCCGACGCCCTACATCTATACGGCGTGGTGGCCGTGGGTGAAGGGCTACAACGGCGAGCTGCGCGCCGGCGCGGTCCGTCCCGGCCCGATCTACGCCCGCATGTGGGTGGACCAGGATCTCAAGAAGAAGATGGGCAAGTGATGCTCAAGGGAGCGCGCCACTCCAGTGGCGCTCATGAGAAGATGCGCCACTGGAGTGGCGCGCTCCCATGAGTCCGCTTCTCAGCGTCCGTAACCTGTCGACGCGCTTCCGCACCGAACGCGGCACGGTGCGGGCGGTCGACGGCGTGTCGTTCGACGTCGCCGCCGGCGAGACGTTGGCGATCGTGGGGGAATCGGGCTCGGGCAAGAGCGTGACCGCGCTCTCGATCCTGCGCCTGATCCCCGATCCGCCCGGCCGCATTGAGGAGGGCGAGATCCTCTTCGAGGGCAAGGATCTCCTGAAGCTCGACGATGCCGGCATCCGCGCGATCCGCGGCGACCGCATCGCCATGATCTTCCAGGAGCCGATGAGCTCGCTCAATCCGGCTCTGACGGTCGGCATGCAGGTCGGCGAGCCGATCAACCTGCACCGCAAGACGGTGTGGGCCAAGGCGCTGGATAAGGCCGCCGAGCTTCTGGGCAAGGTGCGCATCCCCGACGGGCGCAGCCGGCTCTCGTCCTATCCGCACCAGTATTCCGGCGGCATGCGCCAGCGGGTCATGATCGCCATGGCGCTGGCCTGCCAGCCGCAGCTCATCATCGCCGACGAGCCGACGACGGCGCTCGACGTCACGGTGCAGGCGCAGATCCTGGCGCTGCTCAAGGAACTGACGCGCGAGGCCAACTCCGCGATGATCCTGATCACCCACGATCTCGGCGTCGTGGCACGCTATGCCGACCGGGTCGTGGTGATGTATGGCGGCCGCATCGTCGAAACGGCGCCGGCGCGCCTTCTCTACAAGACACCGCGCCATCCCTATACGCGCGGCCTCATGGCGTCGGTGCCACGGCTCGACGGTGACACCGACCGGCCGCTGGTGCCGATCGAGGGCCAGCCGCCCGATCTTGCGACCCTGCCGCCGGGCTGCGCCTTCGCGCCGCGCTGCAAGGAGGCGACCGATCGCTGCCGCAGCGAACGGCCGCCGCTGGTCGAGAGCGCCCCCCATCATTTCTCAGCGTGCTTCTTCCATGACCGCCTCGCCGCCTGACTCGGCCCCTAGCGACACCGTCCTCAAGGTAGAGGGCCTGAAGATCCACTTTCCGATCACGGCGGGCGCGATCCTGCGCAAGCAGGTCGGCACGGTGAAGGCCGTCGATGGCGTGAGCTTCAGCGTGGCGCGCGGCGAGACGCTGGGCCTGGTGGGCGAGTCGGGCTGCGGCAAGTCCACCACTGGCCTCGCCATCCTGCGCATGCTCGACGTGACCGAGGGGAAGATCGAGTTCGAGGGCGAGGACATCACGCGCCACGACCGCAAGCGCATGCGCCCGATCCGGCGGCGCATGCAGATGGTCTATCAGGATCCCTACGGCTCGCTGAACCCGCGCATGAAGGTGGCCGACATCGTGGGCGAGCCGCTGGTCGTCCATGGGCTGGCATCCGACCAGGACAAGTATCGCGCCCGCGTCGCCGATCTTCTGCGGATGGTCGGCCTGCTGCCCGACATGGCGGAGCGCTATCCGCACGAATTCTCCGGCGGCCAGCGCCAGCGCATCGGCATTGCCCGCGCGCTTGCCCTGGAGCCCACCTTGCTGATTTGCGACGAGCCCGTCTCCGCACTCGACGTGTCGATCCAGGCGCAGGTCGTGAACCTGTTCATGGAGCTGCAGGAGCGGCTGGGCCTCACCTACATCTTCATCGCCCACGATCTCAGCGTGGTCCGCCACATCAGCGACCGAATCGCCGTCATGTATCTCGGCCGCGTCGCCGAGATCGCCACGCGCGAGCAGCTCTACAAGGACCCGCTGCATCCCTATACGCAGGCGCTGCTCGCCGCCGTGCCGATCGCCGATCCCGAACTGGAGGCGGCGCGCGGCGCCGACATCATCGCCGGCGAAATCCCCAGCGCCATGCGCCCGCCTCCCGGCTGCCGCTTCCACACGCGTTGTCCCAAGGCGATGGACGTCTGCAGGGCCGTCGATCCGCCGCTCAAAGAGATGGACGACGGACGCGCTGTGGCGTGTCATCTGCACGCCTAGCGCAAGTCACGTCATGTCGGCGGTTGAAACCTCCCGAGCAAGAATGTATAAACGTGTATACAGTCTGCATCGTGGAGGTTTCCATGAGCATCACGACTCTGACCAGTAGAGAATTCAACCAGGACACCAGCCGGGCCAAGAAGGCCGCTGATGCTGGCCCCGTTTTCATCACCGACAGAGGCCGTCCGGCTCACGTGTTGCTGTCGATCGAAGAGTATCGCCGGCTTGCCGGCAGCGGCCGGAGCATCGTCGACGCGCTGGCCATGGATGAGGATGTGGAATTCGACCCGCCGCGAAGCAGCATCGCGCTCACGCCTCCTGACTTCGACTGATGTTCTTGCTCGATACCAACGTCGTATCGGAGCTTAGAAAAGTTCGCGCGGGCAGGGCCGACGCCAATGTCTCGCGGTGGGCCGCCTCCATTGAACCTTCCACGGCCTACATCTCTGTCATCACCGCGATGGAACTTGAGCTCGGCGTGCTGATGGCCGAGCGCCGCGACCCATCACAGGGAGCAATCCTGCGACGGTGGCTGCAGGGTCAGGTCCTAGCCGAGTTCGAAGGCCGAGTCCTGCCGATCGATCTTCCAGTCGCCCAGCAATGCGCTCGCTTGCACATACCGAATCCAAAGAGCGAGAGGGATGCTTTGATCGCTGCAACCGGCCTGATCCATGGTCTGACGGTGGTGTCGCGTAATGTCCGCGACTTCGCCGCGACGGGCGTCGGCCTGATTGATCCTTGGGGAAGTATCTTACCGTGAGCGCTGCAGTGCCGCGCACTGTTCGAGGACCCAGGCCTTCCGTTCCTCGAACACCGCGGACGGGCGATTGACTTCCGGGCGCTGGTGGAACCAGCCGATCGTGGCCATCCAGCGGATCAGGCGGAACTGCGGGATCAGGCTCAGCGTTTCGTCGGGGACGAGGCGGTTGGCGCGATAGCCGGTCAGGAAGGCGCGCTCGATCTCGTCGGCGTTGGGCTTGGTCTGCCAGTGCGTAAGCGCCGTGGCGATATCGTACTGATGCCAGCCGTAGCCCGCATCGTCGAAATCGATGACGGTCAGCCGGTCGCCATCGACCACGATGTTTCCCGGGTGCATGTCGGCGTGGATCACGCTGTAGGCGGATGGGTCTTGGCTCAGGCGGCTCAGCAGGGCGTGCATGCGCTGCCGGGTATCGAGCAACAGGCGGCGTTCGCTGGCCGAGAGTGAGCGATGTTCCCAGAACTCGCCCCAGTGAGGCGCCATGCCCATCAGCCCGTCGCTGTCGAGCGCGTGCCGCTTGAAGCCCGGCGGCGGCCGCCAGGCGCTGGCCTGGTTGTGCATGGCCGCTGTGATGGCGCCGAGCTGCTTGAAGGAGTCTTCGATCCGCCTCTGGTCGGCCGTTTCCGCGAGTACGTCGGAGAGCAGGCGGCCTTCGGTCCAGCTCGCCAGGCCGGCGTATCGTTGCTCGCCGGTGGCGGGGATGGTCACCGGGACATAGTCCCGGCCGTCGCGCGTCATCACGGCCTCGGGCACGTCGATGCCGGCCGCGGCGAGCGCCCGGATCCAGGCGCGCTCGGAGACCAGCTCCTCGAGCGTGTGATAGCCCGGCCGGTGCAGGCGAAAGACGTAAGCCCTGCCGTCGCGGCCGTCGGTCACCCGGAAGGTGACGTTCTCGGAGAGCGACACCAGGGTCAGGTCCTGCGCATCGATGGGAAAGGCCGCGAGCGCCGCGCGCGCGGCCGGTCCGTAGGTTCGATCGACGGTCTCGTCGTCCATCGAGGGGTCAGCCGTCGATTTCCGCCATCGTCGCGTCGAAGGCTGTCAGGAATTCCTCGGCGTGACTCTTCTGGAAGACCAGCGGCGGCCGGATCTTCACGACGTTCTTGTAGGCGCCGGCATTGCTCGTGAGGAAGCCGCGATCCTTGAGGCGATTGATGATGTCGACCGCCTTGTCCATGTCGGGCTCGCGCTCCGCGTCGGTCGTCGCGATTTCGACGCCGATGAACAGGCCATGGCCGCGTACGTCGATGATCGAAGCGAAGCGACCCTTGCGCTCGGCCAGCGCCGACTTCAGGAAGGCGCCCACGGCGGCGACGTTCGCGGCGAGGCCCTCGCGTTCGATGACGTCGATCACCGCCATGCCGACCGCGGCCTGCAGCGGGCTCGACGCGAAGGTGTTGAAGTAGCGCGTCGCGCTCCGGAAGGTCTCGACCAGCTTGCGGCTCGCCGCGGTGGCGGCCAGCGGCAGGCCGTTGCCCATCGGCTTGCCGGTGACGACGATGTCGGGCTTGAAGCCCAGAACGTCGTAGCCCCACCAGCGGCCGCTGCGGCAGTAGCCGGCCTGGACCTCGTCGGCGATCACCAGGCCGCCCGCCTCGTGCACGATCTCGGTGGCGCGTGCCATGAAACCGCGCGGCACGTCGGGCAGGCCCTCGTTGGCGAAGATCGAGCACACGATCAGCCCCGCGAAGCCCGTGCCGTCCTCCTCGAAGCTGCGGATGACCTGGCGCAGCCGGTCGAGATAGGCCTCGCAGAGTTCGTCCTCGCTGGCGCCGGGCACCAGCGGGCGCAGCATCTCGGGAAACGGGATCGCACGCACGTCGCCGGCCGTGTTCTGGCCGCTGCCGATGCGCGTCATCTTCCCGACCGCCTCGCTGTTGCCGTGATAGGTCGCGTTGGTGCAGACGATCCCGGCCTTGCCCGTGGCCATCCGCGCCATGCGCAGTGCCACCTCGTTGGCCTCCGTGCCGGAGCAGGAGAAGATCACGCTCTCGATCTCGGGTCCGTGCAGCGCCGCCAGCCGCTCGGCGAAGACCACGATGCCCTCGTGCAGGTAGCGGCTGTGGACGTTGAGCGTCGACTGCTGCCGCGCCATCGCCTCGGCGACATGGCTGTTGGCGTGACCGACGCACGGCACGTTGTTGTACATGTCGACGTAGCGCCGCCCCTCGGGGTCGAACAGCTCCACGCCCTGGCCCCGCACGATGTGCAGCGGCGTGCTGTAGAAGAGCGGCGCACCGGCGCCCAGGGCTTGGTCTCGGCGGGCCGCCAGTGTCGCAGCGTTCATGATCTCCGTCCTACATCTTCCCCGAAACGATCCGTGCGCCCAGCGCCCAGCGATGAACCTCGGACGGGCCATCGTAGATGCGGAAGGCGCGCGAGTCGCGGAAGAAGCGCTCGACCACCGTGTCGCGCGTGATGCCGAGCCCGCCCAGGATCTGCATGCAGCGGTCGGCGACGCGGAAATAGGCTTCCGAGCAGATCACCTTGGACATCGAGCTCTCGTTCGAGGCGCGCTCGCCCTGGTCGAGCAGCCACGCGGTGTGCCAGATCGACAGCCGCGCCTGGTTCATGTCCATCAGATTGTCGGCCAGCATGAACGACACGCCCTGATGCTCACCCAACGTCTTGCCGAAAGCCATGCGATGACGGGCATAGTCCGTCGCGATGTCCTGCGCGCGCATCGCCGCGCCCAGCCAGCGCATGCAGTGGCTGAGGCGGGCCGGGGCGAGGCGGACCTGGGCGTAGCGGAAACCTTTGCCGATCTCGCCCAGCACGGCGTCGGCCGGCAGGCGCAGGTTCTTGATCTCGATCACGCCGTGGCCGCCGGTGAAGGAGGAATCCATCGTGTCGAGCGTGCGCTCGAGGCGGATGGCGGGGTCGGGCAGGTCGGCCAGGAACATGGTGGCGTGGCCGTCCATCGGCCCGCCCTCGTTCTTGGCCATGATGATCGCGCAGCCCGCGCCCTCGGCGCCGGTGATCAGCCACTTGCGGCCGTTGATCACCCACTCGTTGCCTTCCAGCCTGGCCGTCGTCGTCATCAGGCTGGGGTCGGAGCCGGCGCCGCCAGGCTCGGTCATGCAAAAGATCGAGCGGATCTGGCCCGTCGCCATGCGCTTCAGGAAGTGCTCGCGCTGGTCGGGCCGGGCCACCACGTCGAGCAGGTGGATGTTGCCCTCGTCGGGCGAGGCGCAATGGATCGCTGTCGGCCCCAGGATCGAATAGCCCGCCGCCTCGAAGACATGGGCGCGGCCGACCTGGCTCAGCGCCTGGCCGCCATATTCCTTCGGCACCTGCGGCGCGAACACGCCGGCCGCCTTCGCCAGCTCGTTCATCTCGATCCGCAATTCGTCGGTCGGACCATGAGACGTCCAGCGCGGATCGGTCTCGTATGGGATGATCTTGTCCTTGATGAACTCCTTCACCTTGGCGGCCAGGTCGGTGATCGCCGCCGGCGGCGTGAAGTTGAGGTCGTCGATCTTCTGCTTGGCCGTCACGAAACTCTCCCGCGTTTGCGGGCGGCAACCTAGCACGGGTGGCGGCCAACCGGGTGCTTGAGGGTCGCAGTGCAATATGCAACTATGGCGTGCTTTACTATTGGCCTGCTCGTTCTTTAATTGTTCCCAGGACGGAACGGGAGCGGGACATGCAGGCGACGGTTCGGACGGTGGCGTTCCAGGGCATCGATGTCCTGCCGGTCGACGTTCAGGTGCTGGTGGCGCCGGGGACCATCGCCTTCGCGGTGGTCGGGCTGGCGGACAAGGCGGTGGGCGAGAGCCGGGAGCGGGTGCGGGCCTGCTTCCGAGCGCTGGGGCTGGCGCTGCCGCCGCAGCGCATCACCGTCAACCTGTCGCCGGCCGACCTGGCCAAGGAGGGCAGCCACTACGACCTGCCGATCGCGCTGGGCCTGCTGGCGGCGCTGGGCGTGCTGCCGCGCGAGAGCGTCGAGGGCTTCGTGGTGCTTGGGGAACTGGCCCTCGACGGCTCGCTCTGCCGCGTGCCGGGCGTCCTGCCGGCGGCGATCGCCGCCCAGGCGGCGGGGCGCGGCGTGATCTGCCCGGCGGTGTGCGGGGGCGAGGCCGCGTGGGGTGGCTTCGATTCCCTGCCCGACACCGACCGGCCACCGATCATCGCCGCGCCTTCGCTGCTGGCGCTGATCAACCATCTGCGCGGCCAGCAGACCCTGCCGGCGCCCGAGGCGCTGATGGCGGATGACCGCGCGACTTATCCCGACCTCAGCGAGATCAAGGGCCAGGAGAGCGCCAAGCGGGTGCTCGAGATCGCGGCCGCCGGCGGCCATAACCTGCTGATGATCGGCCCGCCGGGCTCGGGAAAGTCGATGCTGGCGGCGCGCCTTCCCGGGTTGCTGCCGCCGCTCGATGCCGAGGAGGCGCTGGAAGCCTCGATGGTGCGCTCGCTGGCCGGCGACCTGGGCGAGGGCCGGCTCAGCCGCCGCCGCACCTTCCGCGACCCGCATCATTCCGCAACGCTGCAGGCGCTGGTCGGCGGCGGGGCGCGGCCCAAGCCGGGCGAGGTCTCGCTCGCCCACCATGGCGTGCTGTTCCTCGACGAGCTGCCGGAGTTCAACCGCGCGACGCTCGAAGCCCTGCGCCAGCCGCTGGAGAGCGGCCGGGTGACGGTGGCGCGCGCCAACGCGCATGTCACCTATCCGGCGCGCTTCCAGCTCGTCGCCGCCATGAACCCGTGCCGCTGCGGCCATCTGATGGACCCGACGCGCGCCTGTGCTCGCGGCCCGCGCTGCGGCGCCGACTACCAGGCCAAGCTCTCCGGCCCGCTGCTCGACCGCATCGACCTCACCATCGACGTCCCCGCCGTCGCCGCTGCCGATCTCGCTCTGCCGCCGCCGGCCGAAAACTCGGCCGACATCGCCGCCCGCGTCGCCGCGGCCCGCACCGTCCAGCGCGAGCGGCTGGCCGAACTCGACGCCAGGGGCAAGCTGTCCGCCGTCGAAGCCGACCCGGCCGCGGGGCTCCTGGCCGACCGCGCCCGCAACTGGTCGAAGCCGCGCTGCAACGCCGATACCGACGGCGCGCTGCTGACTGCCATCGCCGAACCCGATGCCGAGGGCCGCGCGCTGCTCGCCCGCGCCGCCGAACGCCTCGGCCTCTCCGCCCGCGCCTGGCACCGCACGCTCAGGGTCGCCCGCACACTCGCCGATCTCGACGGCTCGGACGCGGTGCGCCGCCTGCACATCGCCGAAGCGCTGAGCTACCGCCGCCCGCAAACGCGCTCGATGCTGGCCGCGTGATCGCTACCGGTCCCGGTTCTCCATCAGGACGATCGCCCGTCGAAGCGGATCGGCATCCACGGCGGTCTGGCCCTTGAAGGGCTGGTCCATGATGAACACGAAGCCGATGAAGGCGCCCATCACCGCCATCTGGGCGGAGAGCACGTAGGCGCGGAAGGTGCTGCGCTGCATCGTGCTGGTGATGAACAGCAGCATGAGGACCGCGAACAGGACGACCTGCCAGTAGGGTTTGGGCAGCGCGAGCGTCACGGCGTTGAGCCTTGCGTCGCGCGACTCGACGATCGAGTCGAACGACCTCAGGATTTCGGCATAGATCGTCGTCTCGCGGCCGGGCCGGGGTTCGATGGCGAAGATCCCCCGGGACAGGGGCCCAAGGGTGGCGCGTATCTTGCTGCTCCGCTCGTCGCGCAGCATCGCCGGCCATTCGTCGTCGACGATCGCCTTCGCGTAGGCCAGCAGGTGCTGCCGGAGCTCCGCCGTTGAATCATCGCCGTAGCGGCTGAGCAGCCGGTCGAGCCGGTTGATCTGCGAGGCCTCGGTCGCGATCAGCGAATCGACCTTGCGGAAGTTGCTTTCCGCCTCGACCAGGGTGAAGGCCAGCACCAGGCTCGTCATGGTGAAGAGTGTGGCCTGCATGCGCAGCACGAAGTCGTTGTTCTCGTTGCTCGTGCGCAGGTAGGGCAGCCGATGGACCAGCGAGGGCAGGGCGAGAATCGCGCCGGCCATGATGACGGCGCCCATCACCAGGACGAGGGTTTCGGGGAGTGAGTACAGCCAGTCGATCATGGTCCGGTGCCGGCGTTCGAGGACGTTCGTTTCAGTGCGACCGCAGTATCAGAGATTGCTCCCGAAGGAACCGGTCGACTAGGGTTCTATCGTCACGGTCGATACCTGGCCGGAGATCTCTGCAAAGGCCAGCCCATGATTCGTACGCTTATGCTTGTCCTGACGTCGCGATACACGATCGGAATCGTCTCGCTCCTGATCTGCATCCCGATGTTCATCACCCTGATCGAGGTCTCGAAGGTACTCTGGGTCAAGCCGGACATGAAGGAGGAGATGGATATCGTCACCGGCATCGGCATCATCATGATCGGCTGGGGCGTTCTCCTGGAAGAACGGCGGACCCTGCGCGAGATCTTCGGCCTGCTGGACGGACCCGACGAGGCATGGCAGGCGGCGATCGACCATGCCTGTCACAATTACGGCGTCGGCCAGCTCTCCATCGGCCTGATGGCCGAGATCTGCATCGAGCTGATCAAGATTCCCAACACCATCATCTACACCGGCGAGGTCGACGACTATCTCGTCGCCGCCGGCCTCTTCTTCGTGGGCGTGGGGGCGCTCCTGCTCATCCGTCACGTCCTCGTCATGCTGTTCTTCCTGCCGCGATCGGTTCCAGCCACCCACTGACACCGATCCGTCACGGATCGATCAGTACGCCGGGATTCATCATCCCCTTCGGGTCCAGCTCGCGCTTGGCGCCGCGCAGGGCGCGGGCGAAGAGCTCGGGCCGTTGTTTGTCGTAGAACGGCCGGTGGAAGCGGCCCACCGCGTGGTGATGCGTGGTCGTGCCGCCATGCTCGACGGTCGCCGCGGTGCAGGTGGAGAGGATCTCCATGAACTGCTGAAGCGCGTCCTTCCTGGGGTCGAACAGGCCGCCGAAGGTGAAGTAGAGGCAGGGCCCGTCGGGATAGACGTGGGTGAAGCGGCAGGTGACCGTACCTTCGCGGCCCGTCACCGCCTTGATCGTGTCCTTGGTGATCCTGGTGATCTTCGCGTGGAAGTCGCGCGTGCGCTCCCAGGTCATCGAGGTCTCGAAGGTCGAGGAGAGAATGCCGCGCGCCACCGCGTGCTCGCCATAATGCGGCGCGCGGATGAACTTGTTGCGCCAGGCGCCGGCGGCGCCGGAGCGGTGCGCGTTCTCGTCGTCGTCGCTGCGGTCGGCTGTGCCGCCGCGGGCCGCACAGATCTCCAGCGCGCGCTTCATCCAGGCGTCGAGCGGATGGTCGGGCGATTCGAAGGCCAGCACCAGCACGGCCTCCTCGTTGTCCCACGGGATACCGGGCAGTGCCTCGCGCGCCTCGAGCAGGCGGCAGTTGGCGGGATAGAGCCCCGCCTGGGTGATGTCGCGCACCGCATCGGCGCCGGCGTAAAAGTCGCGGAAGCGCACGCTGGCGGAGGCGCGGAAGGTCGGCTTCTTGCGCAACCGTACCCAGGCCTCGGTGATGATGCCCAATATGCCCTCGGAGCCGATGAACATCCGGTCCGGGCTGGGACCGGCGCCGGAGCCCGGCAGCCGGCGCGTTTCCAGGGTGCCGGCCGGCGTGACAACCCGCGTGCTCTCGACGAAATCGTCGATGTGCGTATAGAGCGTGGCGTAATGCCCGCCCGAGCGCGTGGCGATCCAGCCGCCCAGGGTCGAGCAGCGATAGGCCTGCATGTAGTGGCGCATCGTGAAGGGCGTGTCGCGCAGCGCGTCCTCGATCGCGGGTCCGTAGATACCGCCCTGGATGCGCGCGGCCTGGCTCACCGCGTCGACCTCCAGCACCTTGTCCATGTGGCGCGTCGAGATGGTCACGACCTTGTCGAAGGCGGCCGAGGGCTCGATGCCCTTCACCACCGACGAGCCGCCGCCATAGGGGATCGCCTTGGCGCCGATGCGGTCGCACCAGTCGAGGACCTTCACGATGTCCTCTTCGTTTTCAGGGAACGCCACCGCGTCGGGCGGATTGGGCACGGACCGCATGAACATGCGCAGCGTGTCGAAGCCCGCCTTGCCGTAGCTGTGCTCGAGCCGCGTCAGGTGATCGGTGCGGACCATCGCCTGCAGCGCAGCGGGGACATCGACCCGGCTCTTGCGCAAGGTGATCTCGTCGGCTTTGGGCGGCGGCTTCACGTCGAAACCGGAGAGGCCGTAACGCTGGGCGATCTCGGTCTCCCACGGCCGAATCTCGTCTTGGGTCAGGTCCTCGTCGGCGTAACCCCAGGCATAGAACTTCTTCTGCCGCCGCATGTTTCCTCCAGCTTCTTTTTCATTTTGTCAGGCCGCGAAGGCGATCGGCTTCGTCGTCCCCTTGATCTGCGTGCGATGCATGATGCGACGCGCCGATTTGTCGAACGGATCGCGGCGATGCATGGTCGAGCGATTGTCCCACATCACGAGATCGCCCACCTTCCAGGCATGCTGGTAGATGAAGCGCGGCTGCGTGACGTGCGCCCACAGCTCTTCCAGCAGCGCGTCGGATTCGGCCTTCGTGTAGCCCTCGACGTAGGAGTTGCGCCGGCGCCCGAGATAGAGCGTGGCGCGGCCGTTGACCGGGTGGCGCAGGATCGCCGGATGCCAGGCGCCCGGCGCGACCATCGGATCGTCGGTCGGCGTGACGCCTTTTCGCAGGAAGCCGCCGGAATTATAGGTGCCGTCGTGCTTCACCCTGCGGCCTTCGATCTTTGCGCGCAAGGCAGCGGGCAGGGCGTCGCACGCCGCCTGCATGCTGGTGAACCAGGTGTTGCCGCCGGTCGGCGGAATCTCCAGCGAGTAGAGCATCGAGGCGTCGGGCGGCACGTCGAGATAGCTCATGTCGGTGTGCCAGACCGCCTCGCCATCGCCCAGCGCGCCGATCGGGTCGCCCTTGGTGTCGAGCACGTTCGACACGACATAGATGTCGGGATAGCCCGGCGGGCTGATGCGGCCGCGCTCCTGGTTGGGCGGCGGGTCGAGTTCGCCGAAGCGGCGGCTGAAGGCCAGGAGGTCGTCGTCGCTGAGCTGCTGGCCGCGCAGCAGGATCATCGAATGCGCGTACCAGGCGCGCTCGATCGCGGCGAATTCCTCGTCGCTGAACTTGTGAAGGTCGACGCCGAGAATCTCCGCTCCGACGGCATCGGTCACCGGGCGCACTGTTACGGCCATGTTGCTCTCCATCCTTGCCGCAATGATCGGCCGGTCGCGGAATGCGATCAAGCACCCAGCGCCGGCACCAGCCACTTCAGCAGGGCCGCAGCGACCGCGGGCGAGAGCGGCCCGGCGAATCCCGGATCGAGCGGACCGGTCACGGCCTTCAGATTGTGACTGACCTGCGGAATCACCACGGCCTCGCCGGAGACGCCGCGCGTCCGCAGGGCGTCGATCAGCGGCTGGACATCTTCCATCGGGACGACCTGCCGGTCGGCGCCGCCCTGCACGAGCAGGCAGGGCATGCGGCTTTCGGCGAGCACGGCAGCGGGATCGAAGGACAGAAGCTTCTGCAGGAACGGGCCGGCATAGAGCGGAAACAGCAGTTGCAGCTCGGGCGGCAGGTTGCCCGGCACGCGGCCGGTTTCGAGGATGGCGGCGATCGCGCGGTCGGTCGGCAGGCGCAACGCCGGCGGCGCGTCGCGCGCGATCTGCGCGCGCAGGATCGCGTCGAGCCGGCGGCCCGGCGTGGCGGCCAGCACCAGCGCGTGCAGCTTCTTCGCGGCCAGGGCCCTGCTCGCAGCCAGCGCCAGCAATCCGCCCTCGCTGTGGCCCAGCAATGCGGTCGCGTAGGGCTTGATTTCGTCGTGGCGCAGCAGCTCGGCATGCGCGGCCTCGACGTCGCCGACGAAATTGTCCCAGGCGAAGAAGGCTTCCTGCTCTTCCAGCGAGCCGCGCGGCCGCGGCGTCGACTGGCCGATGCCGCGCTTGTCGTAGCGCAGCGAGGCGATGCCGTTGCGCGCCAGCAGCTCGGCGATGTCCTTCAGCAGGTCGATGCGATCCGGGGCCAGCGGATTGTTGCCGTTGCGATCGGTCGGGCCGCTGCCGGCGACCAGCACCATGCCCGGCACGTACTGGATCTCGCTGAACAGCGGCAACAGCAGGGTGCCGGCCAGGGTGACGCCGCCCTTGCCCGCGAAGCGCACCGGCTGTTCCTTGGTCTTGCCCCTGGCGTACCAGCCGCCGTCCGCCGGAGACCGCTGCGGCGGCTTCTGCGCCCAGGCCGCGCCGGGCGTGAGAATGCCGCCGGCCAGCAGGGCGCGGCGCCGGATCAACCGGCGTCGTCCGGCTTGGGCATGCTGCCCATCGCATGGCTCATCGTGCGGCCGCCGAAGATATGGACGTGGAAGTGAAAGACGAGCTGGCCGCCATTGGGTCCGTGGTTGGCGACGATGCGGTAGCCTTCGGGATCGAGGCCGAGATCGTGCGCCACCCTCGACACGGCGCGCCAGAAGCCGACCATCATCTCGGGCGGCGCCTTGGCGCCGAAATCGGCCTGGCTGATGTATTCGCCTTTCGGGATCACCAGCACATGCACCGGCGCCAGCGGCGCGATGTCGTGGAAGGCCAGCGAGAACTCGTCCTCGTGGACTTTCTTGCACGGCAACTCGCCGCGCAGGATGCGGGCGAAGACGTTGCTGCGGTCGTAGGCGGCGGTCATGGGGGTGGACGCGGACATGGCATGCTCCGGGAGAGGCGGTGGCCCTCTATATAGGCAAGCTTTGCGGACAGGCGGAATTCGAATGGCATGCCGGCCCGCGCGCCGGGACTCAACCCTTCAGTAGCCTGGGCCGGCCCGGCGCTTCAGCGGTGGCAGGCCGGGCTCGGGAGCGCAGGGCGCCGACGAGCACATCGCGCGCTTCGTCGATCTTGGCCGCGAGATAGGGAGAGCCGCCGGCATCGGGGTCGGCGCCGCGCATCAGGCGACGATGCGCGGTGTGGACGCTGGCGAGATCGGCCCCTTCGGTAAGACCGAGCACGTCCAGTGCCTCCTTGATCGTCATGCTCTCGTCTTCGCCTGCATCCGACGCGGCAGGTATGTGCCGTTGTGCTGAAGCAATCGGCGCCGTGCGCCGGAGATAGGCTTCGAGAAGTGCGGCCGCGTGTTGCAGGGCGCGCGGATCGGGGGGTATCGGGTCCTGCCACATGGGCGGCATTTCAAAAGGCGCGGGCTTCGGTCGAAGCTGCGCGAACGCGGCACGCAGCGGGACCAGGATCGCCCGCCACTTCAGGAACGTCGGTATGAGAATCATCGCCGCTCCCAGCAGCATCGCGCCCGCGTACTGCTCGCGCATGATCATCATCACGAGAAGAGGAATCGCCACGATCACGAGCAGCAGCGCCATCCAGCGCAGCGTGCGCACCATCGTCTTGGGATCGGAATGGAGAAACCAGTCGAGGAACTTCGCCGCCGTGGCGAGCACGGAAAGGCCGAGCACGATGGCGCTGATGATGACGGCATAGTCCATCAACGAACTCCTTCTCCGCGAGCCTACTCGCAACGCCCGTTGAAATCAGCGACCTCGACTGCAAATTTACCAATGCGTTTTGCAAGGAGTCGTGCTTAGACTCCGCGCATCAAAAAAAGGGGAGTGCAGCCGATGACTGAGCCCACCCGAGAAACACCGACCACTACGGTGCCGCAAGACGCAAGCGTCCCGCCTCTCATCACCCCGCTCGAACAAGGTGCGGAATCGAACCTTCCGACGGCGAAGAATCCGATCGACGAATTCCTGAAGCGCAACGAAGAGGTCCTCGCGAAGGACCGCGAGGAGTTCCAGGCCTATCTCGTCGCCAAGCACGAGCAGGCGACTCGCAAGGCGCGCGAAGAGGCGGCCAAACCCAAGGTCAAGACGAAGGTGAGCCGGCGCACGATGCTGAACGTCGCCGTCGGTACCGCGGCTGCCGCCGAGGTCGCCGTGCTGGGTTACAACGCGATGAACGGCGGTTCCTCGCCGGACAACGGCATCATCCGGGCCGTCGGCAACGGTGCGCAGCAATCGCCGATCACCCGCGAAGTCGTCGACTCGCGCGCCGACATCAGGGGCCAGAGCCTCGGCAACTGGGTGGCGCTGCTGCCGACCAAGATGGGCGGCGGCACCTACGCGATCGATCTCAACTCCAACCGCGTGCTGGCCTCGATCTGGTACTGGAACTACGGTGACTACAATCCGATCAGCCATCATCTCTGCGCCTTCCCGAGCTCCGATCCCACGCACGGATTCGAGTTCGTGAACTCGACGCAGGGCGGCATGAACTCACTGATCTACGGCATCAACACCAATGTGACGGCGGAGACTGTGCCGGCCGGCACCAACATCTACCGCGTGCGCTACGACGGCACGCAGATGCAGATGATCGAGAACGTGTCGGAGACGACCGGGCTCGGGCTCGGGGTGCACGTCACCGTCAACCCGAAGGACGCGCAGTCCTATTTCGTGACCGACGGGCAGAAGGACATCGCCGCCTGCTTCGATCGTACCACCTCGAAGGTGAAGGCCGCGCTTCGCTTCGACTGGACGCCGAACGTGCCCGAGCTGCGTGAAGCCTGGATCAAGGGCGGCACGCTCACCATCAAGAAGATCTATCCGGACGAGAAAACCGGCCTCTACGATTATCGCGGCACAAAGGGCAACAAGATCGACTGGGAAATGATCCCAATGGGCGAGCTGTTCGTTGAGGAGGGCTCGACCTCTGGCGAAGCGCCACTGACCTTGACCGGCGCCGACGGCACGATCTGGCATCCGGAAGGCCGCTGGGCCGCCACCGTCGTTCGCTTGTGCGGCGGCATCTGCATCCTCGATCCCGAGAAGAATTTCGAGCCGGCCGCCTTCCTGCAGTTCAACAAGGATTCGCAGGACCAGTACAAGGTCGAGCAGCTCGACAAGGACACGTGGCAGGTCGTCTTCGACAAGATCCATTCGCCGGGCCATGAGATCGGCTTCTCGCCCGACGGCAGGTTCCTCGTCATGATGAACAACCTGCGGGAAAACAACTGCTCGATCTTTTCCTGCAGCGATCCCGATCCGACCCAGTGGCGCAAGGTGGCGCATGTCGAGGATCCGCTGTGGCGCGGCAAGTATCCCAATCCGTTCCACATGGTCTTCTCGCTGGACAGCTCGAAGCTCTATCTTTCGATCCTGCATCCGTCGCCCGCCTATAGCGGCATCATGGTGATCGACACCAGGACTTGGACCATCCAGAAGGAAATCCAGGGCATCGGGCCCGACCTGCAGACGCCCGCCATCACCTACGACGGCAAATACGTGCTGACGCCGTTCAGCGGCTTCCAGCGCCAGTCGACCGGCATCGCGGTCATCGACACCGCCACCGATACGCTGATTGGCATCCTGCCGAGCAACGGCGGACATCATGACTGCGTGATCATCCCGACCAAGCTGGAGCACATGAAGCACACGCGCTCCTGCACGCTCTGAGTGGGCACGCTTTGAGGCTGCTCGCCAGCCTGGCGCTGCAGAATCTCGGACGCCGCAAGGCGCGCAGCCTCCTGCTGATCATGGCCGTCGCCGTGGCCAGCGGGGTCGTGTTCACCGGCGCGACCCTGATGCGCAGCATCGACAGCAGCATGGCGGTGGGCTTCACGCGGCTGGGCGCCGACATGATGGCGGTGCCCGAAGGCGCGCTCACCAACATCACCGCAGCGCTGCTCACCGTGGAGCCGACCGATCTGGTGCTCGACCAGGACCTGTTCGCCAGGGCGGGCATCGCCAGCGTGAGCCGCGCCGCGCCGCAGAAGATCGCGCGGGTCGAGCATTCGGGCATCGGCAGCCATCACGATTCGGTCGATCTCATCGGCTTCGATCCCGCCATCGACTTCACGGTGCGGCCGTGGCTGGTGGAGAAGCTCAATCGGGACATGCGCGCAGGCGATGTCATCCTGGGCGCTGCCCGCGATACGGTGCTGGGTTCGGAGCTGCTGATCTTCGGCAAGCCGCATACGGTCTACGGACGGTTGGGCAAGACCGGCGTGGGCACGCACGAGCGCGGCGTCTTCATGACGTTCGACACGCTCGAAGCGCTGGCCGGCTCGGTCCACGGACCCAGCGGTCCACCCGCGGTTCTCCAGAAGGGCAAGGTGAGCGGCTTCCTCGTCGAACTGGCGCCGGGCGCCACGCCGCTGCAGGCGCGCTTCGCCATCCTCTCGACCCTGAAGGGGGTCAAGGTCGTGACCGGCGATTCGACGATGAGCGGCATCCGCCAGGGGCTGGCCGCGCTGCTGAACGGCATCCTCGCCCTGATGGTGCTGATGTTCGCCAGCACCGCCCTCATGGTGAGCGTCCTGTTCTCGGCGATCGTCACGGAGCGGCGCGGCGAGCTCGGGCTGCTGAAGGCGATCGGTGCGCGGCGCGGCCAGATCGTGGGCATGATGGTCACCGAGGCGGTCATCGCCACCGGCGCGGGCGGCCTGCTCGGCGTGGCGCTGGGCGTCCTGGTGATGCGCCTCTACGAGCGCTCGCTGGTCTACTACCTCGAGAATATCGGCGTGCCCTTCGTCTGGCTCGACGGGCCGCGCATCGTGGTCGTCGCAGCGGCGGCGGTCGTGATGGCTTCGATCATCGGAGCCCTCGGTTCGCTCTATCCCGCCTGGCGCGCCAGCCGGCGCGATCCCTACGATCTCGTGCGCGGCGAGGGCTAGGCGATGCTCAGCTGCCGTGGCCTGCGCAAGGACTATGTCACCGAACGCGGCGCGGTGGCGGCGGTCGCGGGCATCGACCTCGAGATCGCGGCCGGCCGCTACGCCGCGATCATCGGGCGGTCGGGCTCGGGCAAGTCGTCCCTGATGGCGATGATCGGCGGTCTCAGCCGGCCCTCGCAGGGCCAGGTGACCGTCGACGGCACCGACATCTGGAGCCTGTCCGAGAACGCGCTGGCGGCGTTCCGCAACAAGCGCATCGGCTACGTCTTCCAGTTCGCCAGCCTGCTGCCGACCCTGCGACTGGTCGACAATGTCGCCCTGCCAGCGATGCTGGGCGGCGGCGGCAGATCGTCCGCGACCTATGCCCGGGCGACAGCGCTGCTCGGCCAGATGGGGCTGGGCGAGCATCTCGACGCCTATCCGTCGGAGGTCTCGGCCGGCGAGCAGCGTCGGGCAGTGATCGCCCGCGCCCTGATCAACGAGCCGGCGCTGATCCTGGCCGACGAGCCGACCTCGGACCTCGACGAGCAGACCGAGATCGAGATCATGGACGAGCTGCTGGCGGTCAACCGCGAGCGCGGCACGACCCTGGTCCTGGTCACGCACAATCTGGCGCTGGCCGAACAGGCCGAGCAGATCGTGCACATCGCCCACGGCATGATCGTGCCATGAGCGATCAAGCGCCCCCGCAGGACAAGGATGCACTGATCGCCGACCTGCGCCGTCAGCTCGGTGCCGCGCAGTCCGAAGTGCGCGTGCTGCGCCGGCGTCTGGGCGCGGCGACCCCGGTCGAGACTCCGCAGGCACAGGGCGGCCTGCTGAACGAGCTGCGCGAGGCCGCGCCGCGCAAGGTCGAGGCGCCGGCCAATATCGCCGTGAAGCTCGGGCGCCGCTTCGATCTCTGGCGCTCGCCGGTGCTGGTCGGGCTGGTCATGCTGCTGCTGACGGGCTTCGCGATCGATGCCGGCGTCGGCCTGTACCAGGCGCGTGCGTTGCGCGAGGCACGCCAGGCGCGGCTGCTGCTCGAGAACACCGCGACGCGCTCGCTCTATGTCGAGCTGAAGGGGATTTCCTACGAACCCGACGGCAAATCCTACCGCATGACGCTCTTCCTGCAGAACGTCAGCCCGAAGGGCCCGCTCTACGTCATGCTGAACGCCGTCGTGGTCTACGTACAGGCCGGCATGGTCTGGCAGCAGGTGCCGTCACGGCCGGCCGAGGGCGTGAGCTGGGGGGTCGTGAAGCTGGTGGACGGCTACACCTTCGACGTCATCTTCACGCCCGACGTCCAGAACTGGGCCGAGCTGATCCCCGGCTACATGCACGTGCGCATCCAGTCGGACCTGCTGGTCAGCGAGAAGGCCCAGCCGGGCAACGACGTCGTGGAGCGCCGCACGCCCTACTATGTGTACCTGAAGCCGCACGGCGCCAACGACGAGGACATCAAGGCGCGCAGCAAGTCGACCCGCACGCCGCCCATCTTCATCCCGATGCCGCCTCATTGAGCGGGAAACAGTGGAATTACCGCCTCTTGTCATCGCGAGCGGGGTAACCGCCCGCTCTGGAGCGAA
Source organism: Reyranella sp. (assembly GCF_004297265.1). GTDB lineage: Bacteria > Pseudomonadota > Alphaproteobacteria > Reyranellales > Reyranellaceae > Reyranella. Next base: position 81,120 of record NZ_SCUT01000027.1, on the reverse strand, counting down.
GCGAAGGATCTAACGCCAGCTACGGAGTACTTCGGTCGTTCCGCCAGGTCCTTCGCTTCGCTCAGGACGACAGATTGCGACCAACTCAACCCAACTTTGGCCGTTGCTACCGCTTGCGTGACGCCTTCTCGGCGATGCCGGACAGGCCTTCGCGGCGGGCGAGTTCGTCCCACACCGACTTGGGCTTCACGCCGACGGCGGCCCACAGGGTGAGCAGGTGGTAGAGCATGTCGGCGCTCTCGGCGACCAACTTGGGCTTGTCGCCCTGGATGCCCTCGATCAGCGCCTCGACCGCTTCCTCGCCCAGCTTCTTGGCGATCTGCTGGCGACCGCGGCTGAACAGGCGGGCGGTGTAGGAGGTTTCCGGGTCGGCGCCCTTGCGGCTGTCGATCACGAGATACAGGCGATCCAGCACGTGCTCGTCGATCGTGACGATGCTCGGCCTCTGTGCCTTCTTGGCTTTTTTCTTCTTCGCCATCCGAGGGGAACTCCGCCGCCGCCCTTCGGGCGGGCGATCGAAAACTTCACTACGCCTCTTGGACGGGCGCCGTGATGATTCTACGCCAAAATCATGCCGCGCGCGAGATTTGTCGTACCGGAACGCCGGCGCGCGCGAGATGTTCCTTCGCCTGCGCGATGGTGAATTCGCCGAAGTGGAAGATCGAGGCGGCGAGCACCGCCGAAGCGCCGCCCTTCGTGACGCCATCGACCAGGTGATCGAGCGTGCCGACGCCGCCCGACGCCACGACCGGTACCGGCACGGCATCCGACACCGCGCGAGTCAGTTCGAGATCGAAGCCCGACTTCGTGCCATCGCGATCCATCGAGGTGAGCAGGATCTCGCCCGCGCCCGACTCCGTCATGCGGCGCGCCCAGTCGATGGCGTCGAGGCCGGTGCCCTTGCGGCCGCCATGGGTGAAGACTTCCCATTTGCCGGGACCGCTGCTGCGCGCGTCGATCGCGACGACGATGCACTGGTCGCCGTATTTCTCCGCCGCCTCGCGCACGAATTCCGGCCGCGCCACGGCGGCCGAGTTGATCGAGACCTTGTCGGCGCCGGCCAGCAGCAGGCGGCGGATATCCTCGATCTGGCGCACGCCGCCGCCCACGGTGAGCGGCATGAAGCATTGCTCCGCCGTGCGGCCGACGACGTCCAGGATGGTGTCGCGGTTCTCGTGGCTGGCCGTGATGTCGAGGAAGGTGAGCTCGTCGGCGCCAGCGGCATCGTAGATGCGCGCCTGCTCGACCGGGTCGCCGGCGTCGCGCAGGCCGACGAACTGTACGCCCTTCACGACCCTTCCGTCCTTCACGTCGAGGCAGGGGATGATGCGAACCTTCAGCATGGTGCCGCTACTCGCCTTTCAGGATGCGGATCGCGTCCGGCACCGTCACGCGACCGTCATAAAGCGCGCGGCCGACGATGGCGCCGACGATGCCGAATTCCTCGGTGGGCTTGAGCTCGCGCAGATCGTCGAGCGAACTGACGCCGCCCGACGCGATGACCGGGGTCGTGAGATGCTGGGCGAGGGTGACCGTGGCGTCGACATTGACGCCGCCCATGGCGCCGTCGCGGTCGATGTCGGTGTAGATGATGGCCGAGACGCCGGCATCCTCGAACCGCAGCGCGAGGTCGAGCGCGCGCACAGTGCTCTGCTTCGTCCAGCCGTCGACCGCGACGATGCCGTCGCGGGCATCGATGCCGACGGCGATCCGCCCCGGCCACTGCTTGCAGGCGGCCTTCACCAGACCCGGCTCCTTGACGGCGATGGTGCCCAGGATGATCCGCTGCACGCCGGCGTCGAACCACTGCGAGATGCTCTCGATGGTGCGGATGCCGCCGCCCAGCTGGGTCGGCACCTCGACATCCTTCAGGATGCTCTCGACCGCCGCGCGGTTGACCGGATGGCCCTCGACGGCGCCGTTGAGGTCGACCAGATGCAGCCATTCGCAGCCGGCATTGGCGAAGGCCTTGGCCTGGGCGGCCGGACTGTCGTTGAACACGGTGGCACGCTGCATGTCGCCGCGGAGAAGGCGCACGCACTTGCCGTCCTTGAGGTCGATCGCGGGGAAAAGGATCATGGCGGCCGGGGTTTAGCGCGAGGCGCCTAGGGACGCCACCCCTTCCGGCGGAGCCCTCAGCCCCTGCCGATGCCCAGGATCCCGCCGATCAGGCGTCCGATATGAAACTTCGTCCATATATCCGCAGCGGAAAAGCCGGGACGTGCCTGCATGGCGCGCCAGTAGCGCGCAAGCGCCGGGCGCCGCGGAATCTCGTCGCCGAGACCGGCGAATTCCATGCGCCCGAGGAACACGGTCCAGACGACATCCGCAACGCCGTAGGCGGGCGGGACAAGCACCGGGCGGCCGTCGCGCAGCGTTTGCTCGAGCCGGTCCATGAACCCGATGGCCTCAGTGCGGCGCCGCTTCGAAAGCGCGACGACGGCGTCCGGTTCGAAAGCCTTTATCCGGCCGGCAAAGACCGCGGCACGGGCTTCGTAGACGGAAGCGAGATCGGGATTGTGGGCGGCATGCGCCAGCAGCTGGCGGCGGGCCGCTTCCAGCCGCTTCGGGATCATGATCCGGGCGAGGGGATTGCGGGCGAGAATCCCGCCGAAAGTCAGTTCCTCGATCGGATACCCATAGTGAAGGTCGACCCAGTCCTTCGTCTCTGGGTCGCTTGCGGCGCCGAGCGCATATTCGGCGATGTCACGGCTCTGGACGAGAACGCGATCGGCCAGCACCAGCGTCGGCACGGTCATGCCCGGATTGATCCGCACATAGTCCGGCTGCTGCTGGCTCAGCCGGTAATGGATGTCGACGAAGACGCGCTCGTAGGCGATGCCGCCTTCGGCGAGCGCGAGGCGCGCGATCATCGAATAGTAGGAGGACGGCGTCTGATAGAGGCGGGGTCTTGCGCCGGCGGACTCTGTCATGACCGTTCACCCAGGATGAAGGAGCAGCAAACTTTGCAGGACGACGGGCGTCGGGCAACCGGCGTCGCGTTTCCTTTTACGACTGCCGACGCTAGTCTCCGCTCATGACCCGTTACACACCCGAACTTCTCGCCGACGATCTGGCCGATCTCACCGCCATCCGTCGTGACATCCACCGCCATCCCGAAACCGCCTTCGAGGAGGAGCGGACCGCCCAGATCGTGGCCGACAAGCTCACCTCGTGGGGCATCAAGGTGCATCGCGGCCTCGCCACGACCGGCGTCGTCGGCACCCTGAAGGGCAACCGGCCGGGCCAGAAGACGATCGGGCTGCGCGCCGACATGGATGCGTTGCACCTGCAGGAGAAGAACGACTTCGACCACGCCTCGACAATCCCGAACAAGATGCATGCCTGCGGCCATGACGGACACACGACGATGCTGCTGGGCGCGGCCCAGCGGCTCGCGGCGGCGCCGGACTTCGCCGGTACGGTGCACTTCATCTTCCAGCCCGCCGAGGAAGGTCTCGGCGGCGCGCGCGTGATGATCGAGGAAGGCCTGTTCGAGAAGTTCCCCTGCGACGTGGTCTACGGCATGCACAACATGCCGGGCTTCCCGGTCGGCCACTTCGCCATCCGGACCGGCGCCATGCTGGCTTCGTCCGACAGCTGGGAAGTCGTGTTCAAGGGCACCGGCGGCCACGGCGCCATGCCCGATCGCGGCACCGACCCGACCTTCGTGGCGGCGCAATTCATCGTCGCGGTTCAGGGCATCGTCGGCCGCAACGTGCCGTCGAGCCAGGCCGCGGTGCTGAGCGTCGGCCACATCGCGGCCGGCACGCCGGGCTCGCCCAACGTCATTCCGTCGGAAGTGCTGATCCGCGGCACCGCCCGCAGCTTCTCGGCCGACGTGCGCAACCTGCTGGAACGGCGGCTGGCCGAAGTCGCGTCGGGCATCGCGCAGGCCGGCGGCTGCGAGGCGATCAGTAAATATCACCGGCGCTATCCGGCGCTGGTCAATGCCGCCGAGCAAACGTCGGTCGCGGTGGAGGCTGCGGCGCTGACGGTCGGGCGCGAGCATGTCGAGGCGAACACCTCACCGCTCGCCGGCGCCGAGGATTTCGCCTTCATGCTGGAGAAGAAGCCGGGCGCCTACATCATGATCGGCAACGGCGGCGCCGGCGAGGGCGGCTGCCAGAACGTGCATTCGCCGCTCTACGACTTCAACGACCAGATCCTGACGACCGGCGCGGCCTACTGGATGAACCTCGTCCAGCTCGAGCTGGGCGACGCGGCGTAGCCTGTATCAGCCGGCGTGGTCGAACGACCACCCGGCATCCGCCTGGTCCCAGGTGATGCCGTCCTGAACGTGCATGACGACGTGGGCATCGGCGCCGAAATCATAGACGGCGGCACTCTCGTGCATTGCGAAGGGCTCTTCGCTCGCAGGCAGCATCAAGCCGTCGGACAGATTGCTGAGGGCGACCAGGGCATCTTCGCCGACCGAAGGCAGGACGTCGGCAGCAGCACCCGCGACACCGTCGACGAATACTTGGCCAGGTTCGCCGTACAGGCGGTCGAGCGGTGCGCCATAGGAAACGGCATCGACGCCGGCTTCGGCCCAGTGCGAAGCAGGGGTGGCATAGATCGGCAGGTCGCGGCGGTCGAATTCGACGAGGTCGGCGCCGACGAGGAAAAGCGGGTCGGCCGAGCTGTCGGAAGGATCCGAATGGCTCATGGAAAAGTCTTTCGTACTAAAGAATTCAAATAATGGTTCACATATAGCAAATAAGCCGTTGAGAATGAAGAGAGAACGTTCATTCCGCGGAATTATTCGGGCATTCCGGAGCCTTGGGTTAACGGCGCGAGTGGCCTAGGGTGCCGCCGATTCTGAATCATTCGCGTTTGGGGAAGTCGATGAACGGAGCTGAAAGTCTGGTCCGCACCTTGGTCAAGGGCGGCGTCGAGGTCTGTTTTGCCAACCCCGGCACCTCGGAAATGCATTTCGTGGGCGCGCTCGACCGGGTCGAGGGCATGCGCTGTGTGCTCGGCCTGTTCGAAGGCGTCTGCAGCGGCGCGGCCGACGGCTATTACCGCATGACCGACAAGCCGGCCTCGACCCTGCTGCACCTCGGCCCCGGCCTCGCCAACGCGGCGGCCAACCTGCACAACGCCAAGAAGGCAGGCTCCGGTGTCGTCAACATCGTGGGCGAGCACGCGCTCTATCACATCAAGTACGACACGCCGCTCACCGCCGACATCGAGGGCATCGCCCGTCCGTTCTCCCATTGGGTGAAGACCTCGCCGACGTCCAAGACGGTGGCGGGCGACGGCGCGCTGGCCATCCAGGCCGCCAACGTGGCGCCCGGGCAGATCGCGACCCTGATTTTGCCGGCCGACACCGCCTGGGGCGAAGCCGATGGCCCGGCCGAGACTCCGGCCGCGCCGGCGCCGGCCAGGCCCTCCAACGAGACGGTGGTGGCCGCCGCCAAGGCGCTCAAGATGCCGGGCGCCATGCTGTTCATCGGCGGCCGGGCGCTGCGCGCCCGCGGCCTCGAGCTGGCCGGCAAGATCGCCGCCAAGACGGGCTGCAAGGTGCAGGGAGCCGGCGGCACGGCGCGCATCGAGCGCGGCGCCGGCCGCATCCCGGTACTGCGCCTGCACTTCGTGGTCGAGAACGCGCTGGCCCAGCTCAAGGGCACCAAGCAGATGGTGCTGTGCGGCGCCAAGGCGCCCTTCGCCTTCTTCGCCTATCCCGGCAAGCCGTCGGTCCTGTCGCCGGACGATTGCGAGATCTCGACGCTCTGCCCGGTCGAAGGCGATCCGATCGGCTCGCTCGAGGCGCTGGCGATGGAACTCGACGCGATGAACGTGAAGCCCGAAGGCGTCGCGCAGCCGAGCCGGCCGGAACGTCCGACAGGCAAGTTCACGCTCGACGGGCTTGGCCAGGCGCTGGGCGCGACGATGCCGGAAGGCGCCATCGTGGTCGACGAGTCGGTCACCACGGGCCGCGGTTTCTTCCCGTTCAGCGCCGGCGCCCCGCCGCACGACTGGCTGAACAACATGGGCGGCTCGATCGGCTTCGGCGGTCCCGTCGCCGTCGGTGCGGCCGTGGCGTGCCCCGACCGCAAGGTCATCTGCATGATCGGCGACGGCTCGGCGATGTACACGATCCAGTCGCTGTGGACGATGGCGCGCGAGAATCTCGACGTCTGCGTGATGATCTTCTCGAACCGCTCCTACAACATCCTCTACAGCCAGCTCGCCGATGTCGGCGCCGCCAACCCCGGCCCGCGCGCCATCGACATGCTGACCCTGGACCGGCCGACCCTGCAGTTCACCGACCTGGCGAAGGGCATGGGCGTGGCGAGCGGCAAGGCGACGAACCTGGATGAGCTCACCAAGCAGCTCACCTACGCCATGGCGCACAAGGGCCCGTACCTCATCGACGTGATCATGTAGGGATCTCCCCGGAAGCATCATGGAAGAAGCCCGCCGACGCACGCTGCATGGCCGTCGACGGGGCAAGAAACTGCGGGCCGGGCAGCAGTCGCTGCTCGACACGCTGCTGCCTCGCCTCGAAGTCGCCCTGCCGGCCGAACCCATCGTCACGCCCGACAACGAGGTTGCCGAGAGCGCCGCGAAGATCGACCTCGCGCGCCTTTTCGGCGGCACGTTGCCGCCGGACGGCGTCTGGCTGGAGGTCGGCTTTGGCGCCGGCGAGCATCTCGTCTGGCAGGCCGAGCAGCACCCGAAGGTCGGGCTGATCGGCTGCGAGCCCTACATCAACGGCGTCGCCAAGTGCCTGGCGCATATCGAGCGGACCGGCGTGTCGAACATTCGCCTGTTCACCGACGACGCCCGCTTCGTGATGCAGGCCCTGCCGCCGCGGTCGCTGTCGCGCGCCTTCGTGCTGTTCCCCGACCCCTGGCCCAAGACGCGCCATCACAAGCGCCGCTTCGTGCAGCGCGCCAACCTCGACGTGCTGGCGCGGCTGATGAAACCCGGCGCCGAACTGCGTCTGGCCACCGACGATCCGAGCTACCTGCCCTGGATGGTCGAACATGCCTGCCGCCATGCCGACTTCGAATGGCTGGCCGAAAGCCCCGCCGACTGGCGCACCCGCCCCGCCGACTGGCCCGGCACGCGCTACGAACAGAAGATGCTCGCCGGCCACGAGCCGGTCTTCCTGCGGCTGCAGCGTCGCTGACCCCTCCGTCGGCGTATGACGCCGCCACGTCCCCATCGGAATGGGGGAGGAATACGAGAGTCGCCAAAGCCTTCCTCCCCATTCAAATGGGGAGGTGCCCCGGAGGGGCGGAGGGGTCAGAGAGGGGTTGCCACTTTGGGTAGCGTAGCCAGCCATACTTTCTCCCAAAATGGCCGCCTGATTACCCGGATGCGCCGATACGCCAGAAGCCTGCGGAAAAGCCAGACTGATGCCGAACGCCTGCTCTGGAGCCGGCTGCGCCGGCGCCAGCTCGCCGGCTTCAAGTTCCGGCGGCAGCATCAGGTGGGACTCTATATTTGCGATTTCGCCTGTGTGGAGGCGCTGGTCGTCGTCGAACTCGACGGCAGTCAGCACGCGGAGAACCTGGATTACGACCTGCGCCGGGACCGGTTCCTGAGATCGGCGGGCTTTCGGGTGCTGCGTTTCTGGAACAACGAGGTGATGGGCCGCACCGAAGAGGTGCTCGACACGATCCATGCAGCACTGAATAGGAAGCCTGACCCCTCCGCCCCTTCGGGGCACCTCCCCATTTGAATGGGGAGGCTTAAGAGTATCTCCACCATATATAGAGTGCAGCTCAGGTCCCCCCATAGAGGGTGCTGGAATCCCTTGCCAGTTGGCAGGGAGGAGCCTATATGCGCGGCATCCTCATCGGGTTCACGGGATGAACCAAAGAAAAAGAGTGGGCCGCAAACCCGCTCTTTTCATTTGGCCCCATTCCAATTCGCCCAAACTGCCGAGAAGTGCCAACCGCGTGACCGATCTGCTGCGTCGAATCGAAGACATCGTTGCCCCGACGATTGTCGGCATGGGCTTCGAGTTGGTTCGCGTCGCCATGAGCAAGGGCGGGACCCTGCAGCTCATGATCGAGCCCGCCGACGGAAGGCCGCTGGACGTCGAGGATTGCGCGACCGTGTCGCGCGCGGTGTCGGCCGTGCTGGATGTCGAGGATCCGATCCCCGAGGCCTACACGCTGGAAGTGAGCTCGCCCGGCATCGACCGTCCGCTCACCCGGCCCAAGGATTATGCCCGCTGGGCGGGTCACATCGCCCGCCTCGAGACCGCGCTTCCGGTCGAGGGACGGCGGCGTTTCAAGGGAACGCTGCTCGGCCTGGAGGACGGGCTGGTGCGGCTGCGCCTCGACGACGGCAAGGAAGCAGCGGTGCCGCTCGAGGCGGTGACGCGCGCCAAGCTCGAACTGACCGACCGCCTGATCGAAGAACACCGCCTGACCGCCGAGGGGGCGGCCGGGCAGACCCACTGAACGGACTGGCTAAAGCTTAAGGAAGAGGGAAGAGACATGGCGACGACAGCCGATATCCCGCGCCTCGAAATGCTGCAGGTGGCCGACATGGTCGCCCGCGAAAAGGGCATCGAGCGCGAGGAAGTGCTCGAGGCGATGGAGCAGGCCATCCAGAAGTCCGGCCGCGCCAAGTACGGGCTGGAGCACGACATCCGCGCCGAGATCGATCGCAAGACCGGCGAGATCAAGCTGCTGCGCTACATGCAGGTCTCGGACGTGATCGAGAACGAGAACACGCAGGTGTCGGTGGCCGACGCCCAGCGCCGCAATCCCGAGGCCCAGGTCGGGGACTTCCTGACCGACGAGCTGCCGCCGATCGACTTCGGCCGCGTCGCCGCCCAGACCGCCAAGCAGGTGATCACGCAGCGCATGCGTGAGAGCGAGCGCAAGCGCCAGTACGAGGAATTCAAGGATCGCGTCGGCGAGATCGTGTCGGGCGTCGTCAAGCGCGTCGACTACGGCAACATCACCGTCGACCTGCAGCGCGCCGAGGGCGTGATCCGCCGCGACGAGACGATCCCGCGCGAATCCCTGCGCGTGAACGACCGGGTGCGCGCCTACATCTTCGACGTGCGCGAGGAGCCGCGCGGCCCGCAGATCTTCCTGTCGCGCAGCCATCCGCAGTTCATGGCCAAGCTGTTCACGCAGGAAGTGCCCGAGATCTACGACAACATCATCGAAATCAAGGCGGTCGCCCGCGATCCCGGCAGCCGCGCCAAGATCGCGGTGCTGAGCCACGACAGCTCGATCGACCCGATCGGCGCCTGCGTCGGCATGCGCGGCAGCCGAGTCCAGGCCGTCGTGCAGGAGCTGCAGGGCGAGAAGGTCGACATCATCCCGTGGTCGAGCGACACGGCCAACTTCATCGTCAACGCGCTGGCGCCCGCCGAGGTCAGCAAGGTGCTGATGGACGAGGAGAAGAACAAGACCGAGGTCGTCGTTCCCGACGACCAGCTGAGCCTGGCGATCGGCCGCCGCGGCCAGAACGTCAAGCTCGCCTCCCAGCTCACCGGCTGGGAAATCGACATCATGACCGAGACCGAGGAGAGCGAGCGCCGCCAGAAGGACACGCGCGAGCGCACCGAGCTCTTCAAGGCCACGCTCGATGTCGACGACGTGATCGCACACCTGCTGGTCGCCGAGGGCTACGCCACGGTCGAGGACGTTTCCGAGGCCGCGGTCGAGGACCTGGCCGGCGTCGAGGGTTTCGACGAGGAGATCGCCACCGAGCTGCAGCGCCGCGGCCGCGAATATCTCGAGAAGCGCGACGCCGAGCTGGCCGAGCGTCTGGCGTCGCTGGGCGTCGCCGAGGACGTGGTCAATGCCGAGGGCCTGACCCTGCCGATGGTGGTGGCGCTGGGCGAGGCGGGCGTGAAGACGCTCGACGACCTGGCCGACCTGGCGTCCGACGAGCTGCGCGAGATCGTGGGCGAGAGCACCATCGATAACGACGCCGCCAACGCCATCATCATGAAGGCGCGCGAGCACTGGTTCGCCGACGAGGCCGCTCCGGCCGACGAAGCGGCGAAGTCCTGACGGGAGAACCGCCCCCTTGATCGCATCCTCCGCTCTTGCCTTCGACATGACGGAACCCCATCTCACGGCTCCCCTTCCCGGCCCGGTGCGCACCTGCATCGCGACGGGCGAGGCGGGTGCGCCGGAGAAGATGATCCGGTTCGTCGTCGGTCCGGAGGGTGAGGTCGTGCCCGATCTGGCGCGGCAGCTGCCGGGGCGCGGCATGTGGGTGCGAGCCGAGCGCGCGGCGCTCGAACGGGCGGTCGAGAAGAAGCTGTTCTCCAGGGCTGCGCGTGGGCCGGTGAAGGCGTCGGCGGAACTCGTGGACCGGGTCGAGCGGCTGCTGCTGGAAAGAGCCCTGGCCGATCTCGGCCGGGCGCGCCGCGCGGGGCGTGCGGTTGCGGGCTTCGTGAAGGTCGAGCAGATGATCGGCCGCGGACAGGCAGGGCTTCTCGTCGTTGCAGACGAGGCCGAAGGCGATGGGCTGCAGAAGCTGCGGGCGACCGGCCTGCCGCTCGAGCGGCTGGGCGATGCGGCCGCGCTGGGCGGAATCTTCGGCCGCGAACAGGCAGTCTACGTGGCGATCGCGCGCGATGATGCGGGCGGGGCCTTCATTGAACGAATTTCTGTCGGAGCGGCGCGCTGGCGCAGCTTCCGGCTGAACGGCGCCGGTTGACGGGCCGGGGCGGACCAAGGACAACAGCCGACATGACGGAACAGAACGAACAGAACAAGACGACCAAGCCGCTGACCCTCTCGACCACGCGCACGGGCGCGGCGTCGAAGGCAGACGCGACGCAGGTGCGCCAGAAGTTTTCGCACGGGCGTACGCGCGCGGTAACGGTCGAGGTCAAGAAGCCGGTGAAGCGCGCCGGGACGGCTCCCGCGGCAGCGGCGACGCCTGCCCCCGTGGCGCCCACGCCGGCTCCCGAGCCGCCGAAGCCTGCTGCCGCTCCGTCGGCACCTGCCGGCCGCACCCTGAACCTGCGAAGCGGCGGAAGCGGCGCGCCCGCTTCGGCTCCCAGCCGGAGTTCGGGACCGGCTCCCGGCCGTTCCTCGGGGCCTGTTCGCCCCGGCACCTCCGGCGGTCGCGGCATCGTGCTGCGCACCCTGACCGAGGAAGAGAAGGAAGCGCGCGCCCGGGCCTTGGTCGACGCCAACCGCGACGCGGAGATCGCGCGCAAGCGCGCCGCTGAGGAAGCGAGCCGTCGCGCCATCGAGGAAGAGGCTCGCGCCAAGGCCGACGAAGAGCACCGCAAGCGCCTGGCCGAGGAAGAAGCGCGCAAGAAGGCCGAGGAAGAGGCCAAGCGCAAGGCCGACGCGCTCGTCCAGAAGCGCCTCGACCAGGCCTCGACGGCTGCGCCGGAAACGCCGATCGCCCGTCAGACGCAGGAAATCGGCGCCCGCCCGGCACCGCCGCCCGCGGCTCCCGCCCCGGCGGCCCCGGCCGCGCCGATTCGCCGTCCGGCCCCGCCCCCCGCAAACCGGCCGCCGCCGCGGATGCCCGTGGTCATCAAGCGTCCCGCACAGCCGACGGGTGCTCGTCGCGAGGCGCCGAAGCGCCGCAACGACAAGGTCGACGTCGGCCGCGCGGTCGCCGGCGAGAACGATTTCCGCAGCCGGTCGGTGGCGCAGCAGCGCCGCCGCCTGGAGCGCGAGCGTCGCCAGCAATTCGGAAGCGAGCCACAGCAGAAGGTCTATCGCGAAGTCACGATTCCCGAGACGATCACCGTCCAGGATCTCGCGGCGCGCATGTCCGAGCGCGGCGCGGACGTCATCAAGACGCTGATGCGCATGGGTGTGATGGCCACCATCAACCAGGCGATCGATGCCGATACGGCCGAGCTGGTCGTGACGGAGATGGGCCACCGCTCCAAGCGCGTCACCGAAGGCGACGTCGAGACCGGACTTGCCGATGTTCCCGATGCCGACGAGACGCTGGTTCCGCGTCCGCCGGTGGTCACGATCATGGGCCATGTCGATCACGGCAAGACCTCGCTGCTCGACGCGCTGCGCGCCACCGACGTGGCGGCGCACGAGGCCGGCGGCATCACCCAGCATATCGGCGCCTATCAGGTGACGTTGCCCTCGGGGCAGAAGATCACCTTCCTCGACACGCCGGGCCACGAGGCGTTCACTGCCATGCGCGCCCGCGGCGCCAAGGTGACGGACATCGTCGTGCTGGTGGTGGCCGGCGACGACGGCGTCATGCCGCAGACCAAGGAAGCGATCGCCCACGCCAAGGCGGCGGGCGTGCCGATCATCGTGGCCGTCAACAAGATGGACAAGCCGGGCGCCGACGCGAGCCGCGTGCACAACGAGCTGCTGCGCGAGGAGATCCAGGTCGAGGCGCTGGGTGGCGACATCCAGTCGATCGAGGTCTCGGCGACCAAGCGGATGAACCTCGACAAGCTCGAGGAAGCCATCCTGCTGCAGGCCGAGGTTCTCGAACTCAAGGCCAATCCGGAGCGCGCCGCCGATGGCGTCGTGATCGAAGCCAAGCTTGATCCGGGCCGTGGCTCGGTTGCCACGGTGCTGGTGCAGCGCGGCACTCTGAAGGTCGGCGACATCCTGGTGGCTGGCTCCGTCTGGGGCCGCGTGCGCCGTCTCGTCGACGATCACGGCCAGGCCGTGGAGCATGCGGGTCCGGCCTTCCCGGTCGAGGTCCTGGGTCTTGCCGGCACGCCGCAGGCGGGCGACGAATTCCACGTCGTCGAGAGCGAAGCCCGTGCGCGCGAGATCTCCGACTTCCGCGCCCGTCGCGATCGGCAGCTCGAGCTGGCGCGTGCCGCGGGCGGCCGCGGCACCCTCGAGGAGATGATCAAGGGCATCCGCGAAGGCACGGCCAAGGAACTGCCGGTGCTGATCAAGGCGGACGTGCAGGGCTCGGCGGAAGCGCTGGCCGGTGCGCTGGGGCGCCTCGGCACGGAGAAGGTCATCACCCGTGTCGTCTACAGCGGCGTCGGCGGCATCAGCGAAGCCGACATGACGCTGGCCAAGGCGTCGGGTGCGCTGATCATCGGCTTCAACGTGCGTGCGAACCCGCAGGCGCGCGAGATCGCCAAGCGCGACAAGGTCGACATCCGCTACTACTCGATCATCTACAAGGTGACCGAGGACATGCAGGCCCTGATGGTCGGCCTCCTCGACCCGACCTACAAGGAGACGCTGGTCGGCAACGCGCAGATCCGCGAAGTTTTCAAGGTCACCAAGGCCGGCAACGTCGCGGGCTGCATGGTCACCGATGGCAAGGTCACGCGAGGCAACAAGGTTCGCCTGCTGCGCGACAATATCGTGATCCACGAGGGCACACTGAAGAGCCTGCGCCGCTTCAAGGACGAGGTGAAGGAGGTGCAGCATGGCTTCGAATGCGGCATGGCCTTCGAGAACTACGAAGACATGAAGGTCGGCGACATCGTCGAATGCTTCGACGTCGAGCAGGTCCAGCCGACGTTGTAATGGAGTTCCCTCCCCCGCCGCCGGGGGGGGGGCGCCGTCTCGCGGCTTGTAACCAAGCCGCTGAGGCGACGGAGGGATCTTGGTCCCGCCGTCGCATTTGACCCCTCCGTCGGCGCAGACGCCGACACCTCCCCATTTGAATGGGGAGGAGTAGTTAAAGAGGTAACGCCATGTCGCGGCGTCGCTCGTCCGACAAAGAACATCGCGCCCCCGGCCAGCGTCAGCTCCGGGTCGGCGAGGAGATTCGCCATCTGCTGGCCGAGCTGCTGGAGCGCGGCAACATGCGCGATCCGGACCTGCGCGACGCCTCGATCACCGTGACGTCGGTCGACATCAGCCCCGATCTGCGCAACGCCACGGCCTACGTCATGCCGCTGGGCGGCGCGGACAAGGAACGGCTGCTGGCCGCGCTGCGCCGGGCGGCGCCGTGGTTCCGTGGCCGGGTCAGCGAGAAGGCGGGCCTGCGCAGCGCGCCCGAAATCCGCTTCGACATCGATCGCACCTTCGACGAGGCCGACAAGATCGGCGCGTTGCTGCGCCGGCCCGACGTCGCGCGCGACATCAAGGACGACGATTGAGGTAATACTCGTCGCGCGGAAAGAAATCGGTGTTGGGCGAGTCCGTCGGCACCGTCTTGCCGTCGTTCAGCACCTCGATCGTCTTGTCCTCGAACCACTTCGCTAGCTCGGCCTTGTCGATCCGCGCCGCCGTGAGATGCGTGGCCACGTCGGGCTGCGCCAGCAGGGCGGCGATCTTCTCGCGGCTGTAGGGAATCGGCCGGTCGCTGCCCAGCATCGCCGGATGAACCATGGTGACGTAGGGAAAGACCGAGCGGAAGGTCGCCACCGAGCGCTCGGTCGGCGCCCATTGCACGTAGATGCCACCGGGCGCCAGCTTTGCCCGCACCTGCTCGAAGAACTCGCGGCTGTTCAGCAGGCCCGACAGCGCGGTCTTGGGCAAGATCGCATCGGCCTCGATCACGTCGTAGCGCACCGGGTCGAGCGCCAGCGAATGGCGGCCGTCGGCCACCGTCACGTCGAAGCGCTTGCTCGACAAGAGCTCGACGACACCCGACTTGCCGCCGGCAGCGGTGTAGGTCTTCAGCGTCTCGATCACCGGCGCCACGATCTCGATCACCTTCACCTTGTCGGTCGCGGGATTGAGTCCCGCGGCATAGGGCGTGCCGCCGGTGCCGGAGCCGATCACCAGCACGCGCCGGGGTGCCTCGTGGGTCAGCGGGCCGATGGCGCCGAGATAGGCATGGACGGTGTCGAAGGGCAGGCGGCTCTGCGAATGGCCCTGGATGTACAGGCGGCCGTCATCGTTGCCCGACATCTTGAGCAGGCTGAGGCCGGTCTTGTCCTCGGCCACGATCGCCTTCTCGGTGGTCAGCCCGTGCAGGCGACGCCAGAAGGCCTCGCCCCCCGGAAAGAACAGCAACCCCGCCACCAGCACTCCGGCCGGCAGCCAGGCCCAGCGTGTGGCGCGGGGTCCCGCGAACTGCAGCACCGCGAAGGCGAGGCCGATGGCGACCAGCAGCTTCAGCGTGCCGGCCGTGCCCGCGAGGTCGAGCAGCAGCAGGCCGGCCACCAGGCTGCCCATGCTGTTGCCGACGATGTTGGCGAGCTGCACCAGGCCCACCCGGCTGCCCAGCCGGTCGAGGTCGCGCTGCACGGCTTTCTGCACCACCGGGAACGAGAAACCCATGATGAACGAGGCCGGCAGCACGACGATGGCGAGCAGCAGCACGATCAACGCCGGGTCGGCCGTGTTCGGCCCCATGATGTCGCGGTCGACGAAGGTGGCGGGCAGGAGTCCCGCGCCGATGCCGAGATAGACGAACCAGGCGCCGGCCAGCGCCAGCGCCGTCGCGATGCCCTGCATCAGGAAGAAGAAGCGCCTTGGGTCGGCGATGCGGTCGATGACGCGCGCGCCGACCATCAACCCCGCCGCATCGCCCAGCAGGAACACCGTCAGCACCAGCGGGAAGCTGTAACCGTTGGATTGCAGCAGCACGCCGATCAGCCGGTACCAGACGATCTGCAGCGCGACGATCAGGAAGCCGCTGATGAAGACCAGCACCGACCAGCGCCACACGATTCCGTCCGCCGTCTCGGGCGTCGCCGTCTTCTTCGTCGGTCCTGGAGCTTCCAGGTCGAGGCCGCGCGCCAGCAGGAGGCCGCCCCCCGCCACGACGAGATTGATCAGGGCGCCGAGGTAGACCGCCTTGTCGAAGCCCACCGTTCCGATCAGGTACCAGCCGCCGAAGAAGGCGCCGACGCCCGCGCCCAGCGTGTTGAGACCGTAGAGCCAGCCGATGAGCTGCGCCGAGCCCGAGATCTGGCTGACGATCGCCTTGGAGAGGAACGGCAGCGAGCAGCCCATCAGGAAGGTCGGCCACAGCAACCCCGCGAAGACGATGGCGAAGATCACGCCACGCGATTCCGCGAGCGGCAGCAACTCGCGATAGATCACGTCGTAGTAGAGCCACGGGCTGAGCACGGCGAAGACCGCGATGCCGACTTCACAGATCGCAAAGGCGATCAGGGCGGCCCGGCGCGACAGGCGGTCGGCATAGAAGCCGGCGGCGAGGCTGCCGATGCCGAGACCCAGCAGGAAAGCCCCGACGACCAGCGCGGCCGCGATCGTATCGGCGCCGGCAAACAAGCCGAGGAGCCGGTGCCAGGCGGTCTGGTAGATGAGGGCGGCGGCTCCCGAGAGGAAGAACAGTCCGAAAAGTATCGTCTGCCGGATCCGATCCGACTGCAGCCCAAGTGTCATGTTTGCAGCCTGCCTGAAGCGACGGCTGGCGCGCAACGTCTTGTCGGCTTAAACGGGCGCGATGGAATTCAAGAATCAGAGGAGCGCGCCACTCCAGTGGCGCTCGGAGGGGCCGTCGAAGAAGCGCCACTGGAGTGGCGCGCTCCAATGAGCCGTCGGAAGAAAGGCGAGAAGGTCGACGGGTGGATCGTGCTCGACAAGCCGGTCGGGCTGGGCTCGACGCCGGCCGTGAGCCGCGTGCGCCGGCTGTTCGGTGCGCAGAAGGCGGGGCACGGCGGCACGCTCGATCCGCTGGCCAGCGGAATCCTGCCGATCGCGCTCGGCGAGGCGACCAAGACCGTGCCCTTCATCATGGATGCCCGGAAGGAGTACCGGTTCACCCTGCGGTTCGGCGAAGCCCGCTCGACCGAGGATGCCGAGGGCGACGTGACGGCGACCAGCGACGTCCGGCCGACGGATGTCGCCATCCAGACCGCGCTCCCGGCGTTCCTGGGTGAGATCGAGCAGCGGCCGCCGGCCTTCTCGGCGCTGAAAATCGACGGCCAGCGGGCCTATGATCTCGCCCGAGCCGGGGAATCAGTCGAACTGAAGTCGCGCCGGGTCCTGATCGAGCGGCTGGAGATGGTCGGTCGACCGGATGTGGACCACGCGGATTTCGTGGTCCAGTGCGGCAAAGGCACCTATATCCGGTCCCTCGGGCGCGATCTGGCGCTGGCGCTCGGGACCGTCGGACACCTGTCGGCATTGCGCCGGACGGTTGTGGGACCCTTCCGCGAAGAAGGGTCCATTTCGCTTCCCAAACTGGAGGCCCTCGGGCATATTCCCGCGCTCTTCGGGGCCCTGGCTCCCGTTGCGACCGCGCTGGACGACATCCCGGCGCTGGCCCTGACGGAAGCCCAAGCGGACCGGTTGCGCCATGGCCAGCCGGTGCTCTTGACCCGGGACGCACCGCCGTCCGGCGCTCTTGTTCGCGCCGAAGTCGGCAGCAGGCTCGTGGCGCTGGTCCGTTCGGACGGCGCCGCTCTCCAGCCGGTGCGCGTGTTCAACCTTTAGTTTTCAGGAGATGACCGATGTCGATTACAGCCGACCGTAAGGCGGAGCTGATCAAGTCGTATGCCCAGGCCGAAGGCGACACGGGTTCGCCGGAAGTCCAGGTCGCGATCCTCAGCGAGCGTATTTCCAACCTCACCGAGCACTTCAAGGGCCACGCGAAGGACCATCATTCGCGCCGTGGTCTGCTGAAGCTCGTCGGCCAGCGCCGCCGGCTGCTCGACTACCTCAAGTCGCGTGACAGCAAGCGTTACGAGACCTTGATCGAGCGTCTGGGTCTGCGTCGCTGATCCAACGGCCCCGTCCCCTCATCAAAAAAAGTGAGGGACGGGGCCTTTTCGCGTCGCGTCGTCGGTCCCCGTGAGTTCGGCCGTCTGACGCGACATCGCAGTAACCGGGAAGGCAGGGGCGAGAGCAAACGCCTGGCCCGGTCCTGTCGGCGCAAGGGCGCCGATGGGCGGTCGCAGCCAAACGGGGGCAGGCGACCGTGACGGAAAGGATGAATGAGATGTTTGAAGTCTTTCGCAAGGAAGTCGAGTGGGCCGGGCGCAAGCTCGTGCTCGAGACCGGCAAGATCGCGCGCCAGGCCGACGGCGCCGTAATGGCGACCTACGGCGGCACCACCGTGCTCGCCGCCGTCGTGTTCGAGAAGAAGCCGAAGCCCGGCCTCGACTTCTTCCCGCTGACCGTGAACTACCAGGAGAAGGCCTTTGCCGCGGGCAAGATCCCCGGCGGCTTCTTCAAGCGTGAGGGCCGTCCGAGCGAGAAGGAGATCCTGACCTCGCGCCTGATCGATCGCCCGATCCGCCCGCTGTTCCATGAGAGCTATCGCAACGAGACGCTGGTCGTCGTCACGACGCTGGCCCACGATCTCGAGAACGATCCCGACATCCTGGCGATGGTCGCCACGTCGGCGGCACTCACGATCTCGGGGGTGCCCTTCATGGGCCCGATCGGCGCGGCGCGCGTCGGCTATGCCGACGGCAACTACATCGTGAACCCGACCCGGGCGCAGATGGAGACCAGCGTGCTCGATCTCGTCGTCGCCGGCACCAAGGAAGGCGTGCTGATGGTCGAATCGGAAGCCAAGGAGCTTTCCGAGGACGTCATGCTGGGCGCCGTCATGGAGGCCCATCGCTCGTTCCAGCCGGTGATCGACGCGATCATCCAGCTCGCCGAGCACTGCGCCAAGGAGCCGCTGCCGCTCACCGATCCGTCGGAAGCGTCGAAGACCGTGGCGGACAAGCTCAAGGCCGACATGCGCGGCAAGCTGGTCGAGGCGTTCGCCGAGACCCAGAAGCAGGCCCGCCAGGCCAAGATCGGCGAGGTGAAGTCCGAGGCGAAGAAGCTGTTCGAAGGCGACGAGGCCGCCCTGGCCGCGTTCGGCGAGCAGTTCGGCAACCTCGAGGCCGACGTCGTGCGCAACGCCATCCTCGACACCGGCAAGCGCATCGATGGCCGCGACACCAAGACCGTCCGTCCGATCGTGGCCGAAGTCGGCATCCTGCCGCGCGCCCACGGCTCCTCGCTGTTCACCCGCGGCGAGACCCAGGCGCTGGTCGTGACCACGCTGGGCACCGGCCAGGACGAGCAGATCATCGATGCGCTCGAGGGTGAATACCGCGAGCACTTCATGCTGCACTACAACTTCCCTCCCTACTCGGTGGGTGAAGTGCGCCGCATGGGCTCGCCCGGCCGCCGCGAGATCGGCCACGGCAAGCTCGCCTGGCGCGCGCTGCGCCCGATGCTGCCGTCGAAGGACAAGTTCCCGTACACGATCCGGATCGTGTCGGAGATCACCGAGTCGAACGGCTCCTCCTCGATGGCCTCGGTCTGCGGCGGTTCGCTGGCGCTGATGGACGCCGGCGTGCCGATGGAGCGTCCGGTGGCGGGCATCGCCATGGGCCTGATCAAGGAAGGCGACCGCTACGCCGTCCTGTCGGACATCCTGGGCGACGAGGATCATCTCGGCGACATGGACTTCAAGGTGGCCGGCACGGAGCGCGGCATCACCTCGCTGCAGATGGACATCAAGATCACTTCGATCACCGAGGAGATCATGAAGGTCGCTCTAGGCCAGGCGAAGGACGGCCGCATCCACATCCTGGGCGAGATGGCCAAGGGTCTGGGCGGCGCGCGTGAGGGCGTTGCATCGACCGCGCCGCGCATCACGCAGTTCACGATCCCCAAGGACAAGATCCGCGAAGTGATCGGCACGGGCGGCAAGGTGATCCGCGAGATCACCGAGCAGACCGGCACCAAGATCGACATCGAGGACGACGGCACGATCAAGGTCGCGGCGGTGGATGCCAAGGCCGGCCAGCGCGCCATCGACTGGATCAAGGGCATCGTGGCCGAGCCGGAAGTCGGCGTGATCTACACCGGCAAGGTCGTGAAGACCGTCGAGTTCGGCGCCTTCGTGAACTTCCTCGGTGCGCGCGACGGCCTCGTGCACATCTCGGAGCTGGCGCCGCGCCGCGTCGCCAAGGTGACGGACGTCATCAAGGAAGGCGATCAGGTCAAGGTCAAGGTCCTGGGCGTCGACGACCGCGGAAAGGTCCGCCTCTCCATGAAGGTGGTCGACCAGGAGACCGGCGAGGACATCTCGAACAAGCAGGTTGAAGCCTCTCCCGCCGGCGGCGAGTAGGACTTCCACCGATCGGTAACGGAAACGGCGGCCCACGGGCCGCCGTTTTTGTTGATATTGGAGCAAGGCCAAAATCGAAGTTCGTCGTCTCTCCACTTCGCCTCGCTGCGCAAAGCCGGTGGGGATCCTGTTCTGCTAGCATGCGGTCCGACTATTGCTTGGGGTGAAGCATGAAGATCACGCGGCGTTTCCTGACGAACCTCCTGGGCGCGGCCCCTCTCGCGGCTGCGGTCCAGGCCCAGGCCCAGTCTCCGACCCAGTCCCAGAATGACTGGCCGACGCGGCCGGTGCGCTTCCTCGTGCCCTGGCCGGCCGGCGGGCTGAACGACGTGATCGCGCGGGCGTTCAACGACAAGGTCTCGGCGGCGCTCGGCCAGACCGTGATCACCGATTTCAAGGCCGGCGCCGCCGGCCGCATCGGCGTGACCGAGATCGCCAAGGCGAAGCCCGACGGCTACACGATCGGCATGGGCAACCTCGGCCCGCTCACCATCTTCCCGTCGCTGTACAAGCAGATGCCCTACAGCGTGAAGGACGACCTGATCCCGATCACCATGTTCGCCGCCTCGCCGCTGGTGTTGGTGGTCGCGGGCAACTCAGCCATCAAGACGGCGCAGGAGCTGATCGACGCCGCCAAGGCCAGGCCCGGCGTGATGAACTTCGCGTCGGTCGGTCCGGGCAGCCCGGCCCATCTCACCTTCGAGCTGCTGAAGAAGCGCACCGGCATCGACGTCGTGCATGTGCCGTTCAAGGGCACCAACGAATCGCTGCCGGCCCTGTTCGCGGGCGACATCCAGACGACCTTCGACACGCTGCCGAGCCTGCTGCCGCACATCCAGGCGGGAAAGTTGCGGGCGCTGGCGGTGACGACGCTGCAACGCGTGCCGCAGCTGCCCGACGTGCCGTCGCTCAAGGAACTGTCGCTGGCCGATTCCGAGGTGGTTTCGTGGTACGCGCTGATCGCGCCGGCCGGGACGCCGCAGCCGATCGTCGACCGGCTCTACAAGGAATATACCGCGGCGGCGCAGACGCCCGCCGTGCAGAAGCTTCTGTCGGACCAGGGCCTCATCTACCTGCCCAACACGACGGCGCAGTTCCAGGCGCGCATCGCCGAGGAGACCGCACGCTGGGCCCAGCTCATCAAGGAGAACAATCTCCAGCTCGATCAATGATGCCGTGCTTCACAACAACTACCTCATCCTGAGGAGGCGCGAAGCGCCGTCTCGAAGGATGGGCAACAGACGCAGTGCTCGTTCCCACCCTTCGGGACGCGCTCCGGCGGAGCGCTCCTCAGGGTGAGGGAGTGTGGTTCGACGAAAGGCGGAACGACGTGGCGGCGGCCTTCGGGCCGCCGTTTTTGTTTGCGTATTTCCTCGCATGACGAAGCTTCCGAATCTTTCCCGCCGCACCATGCTGGTCGGCGCCGGCCTCGCGCTGGCGCCAGCCCTGCCGTCCTTTGCCGCCGGCCTCGTGCCGACGCCGGCGCAGACCGAGGGGCCGTTCTATCCGGCGGGCATTCCGGCCGACATCGACAACGACCTCGTGCAGGTGCGCGGACAGGCGGCGCAGGCGATGGGCCAGGTGCTGCACCTGCAGGGGAGGGTGATCGACCTGAGCGGCGGCGCGCGCAACGGTGCGATGATCGAGATCTGGCAGTGCGATGCGCAGGGCCTCTACGATCATCCGCGCCAGCCCGGCCGCGACCGGCGCGATGCGGCGTTCCAGGGCTATGGCCGCATGCTGGTCGATGCCGGGGGCCGCTACAGCTTCCGCACCCTGAAGCCGGTCGCCTATCCCGGCCGCACGCCGCACATCCATCTCAAGGTGGCGACCGGCGACGGCCGGACGCTGACCAGCCAGTTCTACCTCGCGGGCGATCCCCAGAACGAGCGCGACGGCGTGTTCAGGCGTGCGATCGGCACACCCGGCCAGCGCGAGCGGATCGAGATGAAGCTGGAGCCGGCATCGGGCCTGGAGCCCGGCGCGCTGGCTGCTGCGATGGATATCGTGATCGCCTGACGCCAGGCTTTGTGATTGCGAACGGTTCGCAGCTGGAATAGCGTGCCACCGCCCGTGCACCACCGCCGGGCAGGTGGGAGTTCCGGACAGGCCCGTGGCGTCGGACACGACAGCGCTCTTCGTCGAGCATCGCGGCTCGCTGGTGAATTATGCCACCAGCCTCGTGGGCTCGCGGGCCCATGCCGAGGATCTCGTGCAGGAGGCTTGGCTGAGGCTCGAGCGGGCGGTGGAGCAGCACAGCGTCCGCGAGCCGCTCAACTATCTCTACCGGATCGTCCGCAACCTCGCGCTCGACCGCAAGCGCGCGGCGTCGCGCGAGAAGCAATGGCATGCCGATGGCGGGGCCAGCGTCGCATCGGTGCTGGCCCAGCGCGAGCCGGCGACGCCCGAGGCCGAGGCACTGCACCGGGACGAGCTGCGGCTGCTCGCTGCCGCGCTGGAGGAGCTACCCGAACGCACGCGCATCGCCTTCGGCATGCACCGTATTGGTGGCTACAAGCTGCGCGAGATCGCCGCCCATCTCGGCATATCCCTGCCGCTTGCCCAGACCCTGGTGGCCGAAGGCCTGGAGCACTGTAAGGAGCGGTTGGGCTTGGCTTGAGCGAAGCAGCCGAAAATTTCTAGAAAATCAGAACGCGAAAGCGTCATTCACAGGGCACGTGTCGCCACAGGCCGGCGGTACTGCGAGGAGAGGGATGGAAGGCGAGCCGATTTCGGCGAGGAAGCGTGCAAGCCGGGAAGCGACGGAATGGTCGATCCTGCTGCATGACGATTCCGACAACGCCGACCTGCGCCGTCGCTTCGATACGTGGCGCGCGGCGAATCCGCTCCATGCCGAGGCCTGGAGCGCGACCGAGCGTGCCTCGGGCCTTGCCGCCGAGGCGTTACCGGCCTTCGCCCACGAATGGCCGGCGCAGGCTGAGCGCTTGCCCGATACCTTGCCGGCCAAGCGCTCCGCGCGACGGCCGGCCTGGTTCGTTCCTGCGGTATCGTTCGCGCTCGCTGCGGCAGCGGCTTTCGTAGCGGCGCCGGTCGTGCTCCTGCGCCTGCAGGCTGATCATATTGCCGACACGGCCGAGGTTCGCACCATTCCGCTCGAGGATGGCAGCGAGGTTACCCTTGGACCGGCCAGCGCCATCGCGGTCGCCTACCAGGCGGCAGAGCGTCGCGTGAAGCTGCTGGAGGGTGAGGCTTTCTTCGCCGTGAAGCCCGACCCTCTGCGTCCGTTCCGGGTCGAGGCACGCGCTGTCGAGGCGTCGGTGCTCGGCACGAGCTTCGACGTGCGTCTCGACGAGGGCGCCGTCACGGTCGCCGTCGCGGAGGGCAAAGTGCGCGTCACCGGCGCGGCGACGCCCGAACTGCTCGGAGCCGGCCAGACGGTCAGGGTGGATCGAGCAGGCCTCGGCACACGCGGCAGCGAGCCGCCTGAAATGGTATCGGCCTGGCGCCACGGCCAGCTCTATCTCCAGAACCGCGCACTCGGCGAGGCGGTCGACGACCTGCGCCGCTACTTCCCCGGATCGATCGTCATCGCCGATCTCGGACTCGCCGGCAGGCCGACCACCGGCGTCTTCAACCTTGGCGATCCCGAGGAAGCACTGCGCGGCATGGCGCAAGCGCACGGCGCCACGGTGCGACGCGTCACGCCGTGGCTGCTTATCGTCTCGCGCCTATGATCCGCCGCCGAACAATTTCTAGAAAAATCCCCGAGGTCGTCGTCGCTCCTGCGGGAGAGAGCGATTGAGAGGCGATTGCAGCAACTGAAGCTGCCGGCCGGCCGATTGCTCTGATTTCGATTGGAGTTTCGGCGTGGTCTCTGTCTCTGGTGGTTCGGTACTTCGTCGGGCTCTTCTAGGGCCTGTCGCCGCCTTCGCAATCTCCGGCGCTCCGGCCGTGATTGCGCAGAGCGACGTCCTTCAACTCGGTCAGGCTGCTCCGCAGCGCGCCTTCAACATTCCCGCTCAATCGCTCGAGCGCGCGCTGATCCTGTTCGGCCAGCAGTCCGGTCGACAAATAGCGGCTGACGGAACGATGCTGCGTGGCGTCTCGACGTCGGGCGTACAAGGTACGATGTCGGTAGAGGAGGCGTTGCGGCGACTGTTGGCCGGCACGGGCCTTACCTACAGCGGCATCGATGGCGGCACGATTACGCTCCAGCGCGTTGCCCAGATAGGCGGCCAGAACGTTGTGCAACTCGACCCTGTGCAGGTGCAGGGATTTCCGGTGCCGTTGCAAGCGATGATCGACAACATCCCGCCGCCTTATGCCGGTGGCCAGGTCGCCACCGGCAGCCAGCTTGGATTGCTGGGCAATCGCGGTGTAATGGACACCCCGTTCAACCAGACGAGTTACACCGCGAAGAAGGTGCAGGATCAGCAGGCGAAGACCATCCAGGACGCCTTGATCGACGATCCGTCGGTGAGGACCGGTCGATCAGAGAACACCACCGGCAGCGATCTGCTGAAGATCCGCGGCTTCAACGTCGATATCGCGAGCGCCGCCTATGGCGGTCTCTACGGCATGCTGCCGCTTTCTTCGCCCAATGCCGAGCTTGCGGAGCGTGTCGAAGTGCTCAAGGGGCCGAGTGCGATGCTGAACGGCATGGCGCCGGGCGGCTTCATCGGTGGAACGGTCAACGTCGTCGCCAAACGCGCGCCCGACGAGCCGCTGAGCCAGGCCACCGCGAATTATCTGTCGGCCGGACAGTTCGGTGGCCACGTCGATGTCGCCCGCCGCTTCGGTGAAGAAAAGCAGTTCGGCATCCGCTTGAACACCGTCTTCCGCGCCGGCCAGACGGACCTGCAGTACAATTCAGATCAAAGATTCATGACTGTGCTCGGGCTGGATTATCGCGGTGAGCGTGTGCGCTTGTCCGCCGACCTGGGTTACCAGGATCAGTATCGCGTCGGCGTCACCCCCTTCCTGGCCTTGGCCGCGGGCGCGAATCTTCCCTGGGCGCCGCCTGCCCGCAACAACCCGACGGCGCAACCCTGGAGCAACTCCTATCGCAAGGATCTCTTCGGCGTGGTCAGGGGAGAGGTCGACCTGGCGGAGAATGTCACGGCCTATGCCGCGTTCGGCGCTCACGATTACCGCAACATGGGCAACTATTCCCTCGTCACGATCATCAACAACTTCAACGGCGCCTCGTCGTCGTTTGCTCCCCAGAGCGACAGTTTTTACCAGATCAATCTCACGGGCGAGGTCGGCGTGCGCGCCCTGGCCCAGACGGGGCCAGTCGGCCACGAACTGGCGCTCACCGCCACGGGCTTCTGGTCGACCCTCGGAAACGGCTCCGTCCAGGCCCCGGGCGGGACATTTGCGACCAGCATCTACAACCCGACCATCATCGCACAGCCGAACATTCCAACGCCGGCCTCGAACAAGACGTCGTCGCAGGGACTCACGAGCATCGGAATCGCCGACACGCTTTCGGCCGCGGACGGGCGCGTGCAGTTGACGGCTGGCGCGCGCCTGCAACAGGTCCAGGCGACCAATTTCAATGCCGTCAGCGGTGCGGCGACATCGAGCTACGACCAGAGCGCCATCAGCCCGTCGGTGGCGCTGGTGTTCAAACCCTGGGAGAAGGTGTCGCTCTACGGCAACTTCATCCAGGGCCTGCAGCAGGGATCCATCGTCGGTCCGGGCTTCACCAATGCCGGCACCATCTTCCCGCCCTTCAAGTCGACGCAGTTCGAGGCCGGCGTGAAGGTGGACTGGGGCAAGCTCACGACGACCGCGAGCATTTTCCAGATTTCGCAGCCCAGCATTCTCACCAACCTGGCGACCAACACGCAGTACCTGGGCGGTGAACAGGTGAACCAGGGCTTCGAGTTCAATTTTTTCGGTGAAGTGACGGAAGGCTTCCGCGTGCTCGGCGGATTCATGCTTCTCAATGCCGTCCTCACCAAAACCCAAGGGGGACTGACCGACGGCTGGATCGCACCCTTCTCACCCGGCGCGCAGTTCAATCTGGGTGCCGAATGGGACCTGCCATTCGTGCGCGGTCTGACCCTGAACAGTCGCTTCGTCTACACCGGCACCCAGTATTTCGACACGCTGTCGCCCCGGCGCCAGCTTCCCGAGTGGACGCGCTTCGATCTCGGTGTGCGCTATGCCTTCGATAATCCGGGCGCCGCCGGGAAGCTCCTGGTGGCCCGGCTCAACGTCGAGAACGTGCTCGATCGCAGCTACTGGGCCGGCGGCACGAACACCCTCCTCAACCTCGGCGCCCCGCGTTCGTTCCGCCTGTCGCTGACGGCGGACTTCTGACGGCGGCTTACGACTCGCCGGTGGCGCTCGGTGCGGCGCTGCCGTCGTGCGGCAGGCCGATCGCGTGGTAGCCGGAATCGACGAAGTGGACGGTGCCGGTGACGCCGGCGCTGAGGTCCGACAGGTAGTAGAGCGCGGCGCCGCCGACATCGCTCAGCTCGACGTTGCGGCGGAGCGGCGCCGCGTCGCGCGACACGCGATAGACGTAGCGCGCGCCGCCGATCACCGCGCCGGCCAGGGTGCGCATCGGACCGGGCGAGATCGCGTTCACGCGCACGCCCTGCGGGCCGAGATCGGCCGCTAGGTAGCGCACGCTGGCCTCGAGCGCGGCCTTGGCCACGCCCATCACGTTGTACGACGGCATCACGCGCGTCGAGCCTTCGTAGGTCAGCGTGATCATGCTGCCGCCCTCGGTCATCAGCGGCAGCGCGCGGCGCGCGATCTCGGTGAAGGAGTAGCAGGAGATGGTGAGGCTGCGCTGGAAGTTGGCCTTGCTCGTGTCGACATAGCGGCCTTTCAGCTCCTCCTTGTCGGAGAAGGCGATGGCATGGACCACGAAATCGAGGCGGCCCCATTCCTTCTTCAGCGTCTCGAACAGCCGGTCGAGGCTCGCCTCGTCTTCGACATCGGCCTCGACGATCACCTTGGCCCCGAGCTTCTGGACCATCGGCAGCACCCGCTTGCCGAAGGCCGCACCCTGATAGGTGAAAGCCATCTCAGCGCCCGCGGCGTGCAGTGCCTGGGTGATGCCCCAGGCGATCGAATGACTGTTGGCCACGCCCATGATCAGGCCACGCTTGCCGGCCATGAGTTTGGGGACGTCAGGCAGCGACCTGGCGACGGGATCGTTGGGCATGTATCCGCCTCAGTGATCGTAGCGGGAGAACAGGAGGCAGGCGTTGGTCCCGCCGAAGCCGAAGCTGTTCGACATGACGGTCTGAAGACCGGCCTTGTCGATACGCTGGCGGGCGATGGGATAGCCTTCCGCACCGGGGTCGAGATTCTCGATGTTGGCCGACGCGGCGATGAAGTCGTGCTTCATCATCAGCAGCGAATAGATCGCCTCGTGCGCGCCGGTCGCACCCTGGCTGTGGCCGGTCAGCGACTTGGTCGAGCTGACCGTGGGCAACTTGTCGCCGAACACGGAACGGATGGCGTCGAGTTCGGTGATGTCGCCGACCGGCGTCGCGGTGCCGTGCGTGTTGATGTAGTCGACCGGCATGTTGCGCCGGGGCGAGCCGGGGAAGCCTGCAAGCGCGAGCCTCATGCAGCGCAAGGCGCCTTCGCCGGAGGGCGCCACCATGTCCGCACCGTCGGATGTGGCGCCGTAGCCGATCACCTCGGCATAGATCTTCGCACCACGCGCCTTGGCCGTCTCCAGCTCCTCCAGCACCACGATGCCGCCGCCGCCGGCGATGACGAAACCGTCGCGGTCCCTGTCATAGGCACGGCTCGCCCGCTGCGGCGTGTCGTTGAATTTCGACGACATGGCGCCCATGGCGTCGAACAGGACCGACAGGGTCCATTCCAGCTCCTCGCCGCCGCCCGCGAACATGCGGTCGGCCTTGCCGAGCTGGATCGTCTCCACGGCATTGCCGATGCAGTGCGCCGAGGTCGAGCAGGCCGAGCTGATCGAATAGCTCGGGCCCTTGATCTTGTAGGCCGTGGCGAGGTTGGCCGAGACGGTGCTCGACATGGCGCGCGGCACCTGGAAGGGACCGACTCTCTTGGGGCCCTTCTCCCTGGTGGTGATCGCCGCCTGCACGATCGCGCCGGTCGTCGGTCCGCCCGAGCCCGCGATCAGGCCGGTGCGCTCGTTGGAGATCTCGGCTTCGCCGAGACCGGCGTCGGCGATCGCTTCCTTCATCGCGAGCCAGGCATAGGCTGCGCCGTTGCCCATGAAGCGCATGAGGCGGCGGTCTACCAGTTCCTCGACATTGAGCTTGAGCGTGCCGGCGACCTGGCTGCGGAAGCCGAGCTCCTTGTATTGCGGCATGAACTCGATGCCGGACTTGCCTTCCTTCAGCGACTGCGTGACCTCGGCGGCGTTGTTGCCGATCGGCGAGACGATGCCCAGGCCCGTGACGACGACGCGCTTCATCAGACCGCCGCTCCGGCCGGCATCGGGCCGTCCTTGACCAGGCCGACCTTCATGTCGGTCGCCTCGTAGACCGGCTGTCCGTCGGCCGTCACGAACCCGTCGCCGACGCCCATGACCAGGCGGCGCAGGATCAGGCGCTTGGGATGCACGTGATAGGTCAGCTTCTTCACGGTCGGCACGATCATGCCGGTCAGCTTGACCTCACCCACGCCGATGGCCCGGCCGCGGCCGGGGGCCTTCATCCATCCCAGGAAGAATCCCAGCATCTGCCAGAGCGCATCGAGGCCCAGGCAGCCCGGCATCACCGGGTCGCCCTTGAAGTGGCAGGCGAAGAACCAGAGGTCCGGCTTCACGTCCAGTTCGGCCACGATCTCTCCCTTGCCGTACTTGCCGCCGGCGGCGTCGATCTTGACGATACGGTCGAACATCAGCATGGGCGGCAGCGGCAGCTGGGCGTTCCCGGGGCCGAAAAGGTTGCCCTTGGCGCATTCGATCAGGTCTTCGAAGGTATAACTATGCTTCTGCTCGTGCTCGCTCACATTCACCGTCCCACAGGCCGCCCCGAAGGGGCTTCGGGGCCAGAATAAGGATGCCGGACGCCCGGCGCAAACCGGCGAATCGAGCCGGAGAAGCCCTTTCCTTGTCTTCTTCTCCTGCTTACATAAGATTGTCACCATGTCAGGCAATAGCCCCGATTTTACCGTCAGCCTCCGCGCAGCAGGCCTGCGGCCGACGCGGCAGCGCGTGGCGCTGGCGCGCGTGCTGTTCGAGGGCGGTCACCGTCACGTCACTGCAGAGAGCCTGCATGCCGAAGTGAAGGCGACCCGCATGCCGGTCTCGCTGGCAACGGTCTACAATACGTTGAACCAATTCCGCGATGCCGGGCTGTTGCGCGAGGTCGTCGTTGCACCCGGCCGATCCTATTTCGACACCAATACCGGCCACCATCATCACTTCTTCGTCGAGACCGACGGCGAATTGCATGATTTTCCGTCCGATGAGGTGACCGTTGCCGGCCTTCCGGCTCCCCCCGAAGGCACGAAACTCTCGCGGGTCGACGTCATCGTCCGCGTCCGCCGTTAGTGGCGATTGCGACGCGTTTGCAATAACTTAGAACGTTTCTAAGGTTCTTGACGCCGCCGCGCGCGGCCTCCTAAATCCCCCCCGTGAGATTGGCGGATGGGCCGATCGCAAAGGGAGTAAGAACCATGGCGAACCTCAAGGGATCCAAGACCGAAGACAACCTCAAGGCCGCTTTCGCCGGCGAAAGCCAGGCCAATCGCCGCTATCTGTATTTCGCCCAGAAGGCCGACGTCGAAGGCTACAACGACGTCGCCGTCGTCTTCCGTTCGACCGCCGAGGGCGAGACCGGCCACGCGCACGGCCATCTCGAATTCCTCGAGGTGAGTGGCGACCCTGCCACCGGCCTGCCGATCGGCCCGACGGGCAGCAACCTCAAGGCCGCGATCGCCGGCGAGACGCACGAGTACACCGACATGTACCCGGGCATGGCGCGCACCGCGCGCGAGGAAGGCTTCGCCGAGATCGCCGACTGGTTCGAGACGCTGGCGAAGGCCGAGAAGAGCCACGCCGGCCGCTTCCAGAAGGCCCTCGACACGATGGGCTGAGCCCGACAGGCTCGTTTGAAGGGGACCCCGCGCGGGTCCCCTTTTTCTTCCGCTCCTCTTCACAAAGCGAACGACCATGCGCGAAGGCAGCCTCGAAGCACCGATCCGCCACGACCTCGACTGGCAGAATCCCTGGTTCTGGGACGAAAAGGCCCTCGAGAAGGAGATGGAGCGCGTCTTCGACATCTGTCACGGCTGTCGCCGCTGCTTCAATCTCTGCGATTCCTTCCCGCGCCTGTTCGACCTGATCGACAACGGTCCGACCGGCGAACTCGACGGCGTGAAGAAGGAAGACTATGCCCAGGTCGAGGAAGCCTGCACGCTCTGCGACATGTGCTTCATGACCAAGTGCCCCTACGTGCCGCCGCACGAATGGGCGCTGGATTTCCCGCACCTGATGCTGCGCCACCGCGCGGTGCAGGCGCGAAAGAAGGGCGTCAACTTCGTCGACAAGCAGCTCGCCGACACCGATCGCAGCGGTCGCCTCGGCACCTTCCTGGCCTCGGCGGTCAACTGGGCGAGCGATGAGCACAATACGGTGACGCGCCACAGCATGGAGCGCTGGACCGGCATCCATCACGGCGCCCGCCTGCCCCGCTATGCCGGCGAGACCTTCGAGATCCGCGCCCGCCGCGAAGGTGTGGAGCTGAACGAGGCGGCGCCCGCCTTCGGCAAGCGCAAGGCCGTCCTCTATGCGACCTGCTTCGTGAACTTCAACAACACCGACATCGGCGCCGCCGCGCGCGCCGTGCTGGCCAAGAACGGCGTCGAGACCGAGGTCGTGCACCCGGCCTGCTGCGGCATGCCCAAGCTCGAACTGGGCGACATCGAATCGGTCGCCAACGCGGCCAGGGAGGTTTCGGCCGCCCTGCTGCCGTGGGTAGACAAGGGCTACGACATCATCGCGCTTACGCCCTCCTGTGCGCTGATGCTCAAGTTCGAATGGAAGCTGATCTGCCCGAAGGATCCGGCGATCGAGCGCCTGTCCAACGCCACGTTCGACCTTTCCGAATATGTCGTCGACATTGCCAAGAAGCATGGCCTGGCGCCGGGCCTGGAGCCGCTGGAGGGCGGCGTCAGCGTCCATCTCGCCTGCCATGCGCGGGCGCAGAACATGGGCGCCAAGGCTGCCGAGATGCTGCGCCTGGTGCCGAAGACGCGTGTCGCCGTGATCGAGCGCTGCAGCGGCCACGGCGGCATCTGGGGCGCCCGGACCGAGAATTTCGAGACGGCGGTGAAGGTCGGCAAGCCCGCCGCACAGGCCGTACTCAAGAACGACACCAGCTTCGTCGCCTCGGAATGCCCGCTGGCGGCCGATCACCTGATGCAGGTGATGGAGATGACGGCGGGCGACACGGCGCCGAAGCCCTCGCGGGCCAGTCATCCCATCGAACTTCTGGCGCAGGCCTACGGGCTTGCCGGGACGGACAAGTGATGCCGCGCAAGATCGACGCCTCCGACATCATCCCGATCGGCGAGTACGCCAAGCTGCGCGCCGAGCGGCGCCGGCAGATCTCGGAGATCAAGAAGAACCGCCGGCTCGAGGTCGGGCCGTTCGCGACGTTCTACTTCGAGTCCTTCGATACGATGCTTCACCAGGTGCACGAGATGCTCTTCATCGAGAAAGGCGGCGCCGAGCAGCTCCCCGACGAACTCGCGGCCTACAATCCGCTGATCCCCACCGGCAGCGAGCTGGTCGCCACGGTGATGTTCGAGATCGACGATTCGCTGCGGCGCGCGCGCGTGCTCGGCATGCTGGGCGGCGTCGAGAACAAGGCCTTCATCCGGGTGGGCGGCGAGACGATCCGCGGCGTGCCGGAAGACGACCAGGAACGCTCGCGCGAGGACGGCAAGGCTTCGTCCGTGCAGTTCATCCGCTTTCCCTTCACGCCGGCGCAGGTCGAGGCGTTCAGGAGTGGCACCGGCGATGTCGTCGTCGGCTTCGATCACGCCAACTACGGCCACATGGCCGTGATGCCCGCTCCCGTGCGCCAGGCGCTTTCGGCGGATTTTGCCTGAGCCCCGGCGATTGAGCTCTTGCGGCCTTCGTCAGTAATTCATCGGCAGGACCAGCACGACCGGATCGCCGCGCATGCCGTCCGGCACCGGCGGCAGCGGCATGGCGCGCCGGATCGCCGCCATCTCGGCATTGTCGATCAGCGGCCAGCCGCTCGAACGATCGAGCCTGATGTCGAGCAGTTCGCCGGCCCGGTTGATCGTGACGCGCGTGACGACACGACCATGCTGCCGGGCGGCGCGGGCGGCAGCGGGATAGTTGCGATGGGGATCGATGTGGCGGTAGACGCGCGACAGATAGTCGTTGCGGGCGCCGCCATCGCCCATCGCCTGGTCGAAGGAACTGGTCGAGGGTCCACCGAGGCTCGAGGTCTGCGGCGGATAGTCCTGTAGCCGCGCGCCCGGCGCCTGGGCCGTGCGCGGCGTGGTCGACGGGCGGGGGGCCGGGCGGACCGTACGAGGCGGCGGCGTCGCCAGTGAACGCTCCACGGTCACCTGCGGTTTCCACGAAGAGGCATCGGTCTGCCAGGCGGCCTCGGCCTCCGCTTCGGAGGGTGGCTCCGGGGCGTCCGCTGTTTCGGCCGGGGCTGGTGCGGGCTCTGGTGCCGGCGCTGGCTCCGCGACCTCCTCGCGGCGAGGCGCGGGCGCGGGAACGGGCGCCGGGGCCGGCTCGGCGCTGCGGGGCGGCGGCGGAACCGGTGCTGGTTCGAGAGGCGGCGAGGGTTCGGCGGGCGCGACGGTAGCCTGCTGCGAGGGCTCGGGCGCCGTTTCGGTTTCGGCCGGAGCCGGTTCGACGAGCCTCGTTTCGGCTTGCACGGGCTCCGGCGGTACGGTCTCGGCCGCGGGAGGCGCGGGCGCCGCCGCGCTGCCGGCCGACAGGGGCTGCGATTCGATCGAGACCATGATCGGCGTTTCCGCATGGTCGAGACGGCGCGACGGCGCGGCCCACCACAGGGCTGCGGCGACGAGCACATGCAGGCCGATCGCCAGGGCAAGCGCCGCCGGCGACATCCGCCCGGACTGCGACCGGAGGAAGCTGTCGTGAATCACGGCACCGCAAGTTCTACGTCCGGCCGGCACCCTCGGCCAGCCGGATCGGCGGTGGAGCCGGCGCCCTCAGCGTTGCTCGTTGTAGCGGAAGCTGACGGGAAGCTGGAACGTGTGCTGGTCGCCCGGGATGTCGGCGGGCAACGGCGGATAGGGGCTGGCACGCCGGATCGTTTCCACTACGCCGGCATCGAGCGAGGCAAGGCCGCTCGATTTCTCCAGGACCACGTTGAGCAGCTGTCCCTGGCGCGAGATCGTCACGCGCGTCAGCACAGTGCCTTCCTCGCGGATCGTGTTGGTGTTCTTCGGGACATAGGGGAACTGCGCGATCCGGCGCATCACCTGCCAGAGATACTGCTCCTGCGCCCGCCTCTGCCCGTAGCTGTCGGCGGGATTGCGGAAGACGGGCGCGGGCTGAGCGGCCGCCTGCGAATCCGAGCCCCGCGGCGCCGGCTTCTGCGGCTGAGCCGCGAGCGGGGAAGGCCGAAGCTGCTGCTGCTGCTGGGGCGGCGCGGGTTGTGGCGGCCGATGGGCTGGGGCGGGCGCTGGTGGGGGCGGCGCCGGCCGCGCAGCCTGTTGTTGCGGCGGTGCCGGGCGGGGAACCGGCAGAGGCTTCGGTATGTCCCGCTCCGTCACGGGGGGTGGTGGCGCGTCGAGCGGCGGCAGGGCCTGCTCCAGCGACGGCGGAGGCGGGGGCGGCGGCTCGGGTTTGGCCAGCGCCTGTTGCTGGGGCGGTGGAGGAGGATCCGGCTGGGCGAGCGCCTGCTGCTGCGGCGGCGGCTCCTTCGGCTCCTCCTTGGCCTCCTGCGGCTTGTCCTGCTCGGGCTTCGGCTCCTCGGGCTTGGGCTCCTCCTTCGGGCCCGCCTCCTGCACCTTGTCGGGGGTGGGCATGTCCGGCGCTTTCGGCTCAGGCTTCTCGACGCCGGCGACGTCGCGCGGGTTCGTGCTCGGCTCGGCGGGAGGCGGCGGTAGGCCGAGACGCGTCGGCGGCGCCGAAGGCCGCGGCGTGGGCGTCGGCGCGCTGGCCACGGGCGCGGGCGCAGGCGGCGGTGGAGCGGGTGTCGCGGCGGGCTCCGGCGTCGGCGCGGTCTTCTCCTCGGCGACCGCGGGCGCAACCTCGGGTGCATCCATCGTGACCTCGATGGCGTCCTCGAAGCGATCGACCGGTCGCAGCGGCGAGATCCAGAACAACGCCAGCGCCGCCCCGACATGCAGCAAGGCCGCCAGCGCCAAGGCTGACGGCGGCATGTGCTCGAAGCGGGAGTAGGTGAGACTGACGTCGTGGGTCACGGTGACCCCGTTCTACGGGGCGGCCGGGCGGGCCGCTAGTTGATCGGTTCGGATTTGTAGACGCCCCACATGCCGCTCCGTTCGATCCAGCCGCTGACGCCGGAAACCCTGACCCGGCACCAGTCGCCGGCACAGGAGCGGATCTCGCCCATGACCTCCGGCTCGAGCTTCGCAACGACCTCGGCCGACGCAGCCGGCGTCTTGTGGAGGCTGGCGGTTTTTGCCGAGATGATGAAGCTGCGCTTGCCGCTGAGCAGGCTCTGGTGGACCCAGCCACTGGCTCCCTGCCAGTCGCGGATTTTGCGCCAGTTCTCGTACTCGGCGACGATCTCGACCGGCATGGCCTTGCGTTTGAACATCCAGTCGACGGGATAGCGCGCGCCCGGCCCGGTGCGGACATTGACCTCGTCCGACCGCAGGGATGCGAAACGCGGGATCGGCAGGCCGGAGCCCTTGCGCTGGGTGGAGGTCGGCTTGTCCGGGGCGGCGAGGGCTGCGCCGCCGCCGGCCGGAGGCAGGGAAAATGCCGCCAGAGCAACAGAGAAGCCGCAAAGCAGGACGGACGATCGAATTCCCATCGCCGCCTATATACCTGAAATCTTCATATCGAGCGACAAGCAGCTGAAAAGGCGCGACTTTCCGACATGTGAGCAGACGGGGCGGTTTGCTGGACAAAATGCGCGCGGACTTGGTAATCGGGCTTAGTCCCTGTCTCGAGCCAGCGCCGGTCCCAATATCACATGCCGTCCACTCCCAAGACTAAGCCGCTGGTGATCGTCACCCGAAAGCTTCCCGACGCCATCGAGACGCGTCTGATGGAGCTTTTCGACACGCGCCTGAATGCTGATGACAAGCCGCTGACCGGCGCCCAGCTGGTCGAGGCCGTGAAGGCCGCCG
Organism: Reyranella sp.; assembly: GCF_004297265.1. GTDB lineage: Bacteria > Pseudomonadota > Alphaproteobacteria > Reyranellales > Reyranellaceae > Reyranella. The sequence goes on along the minus strand of NZ_SCUT01000027.1, from coordinate 45,933 downwards.
ACGTGCTGGTGCCGACGGTGACCGACCGGATCGACGCCCGCGTGCTGTCGCAGGCGGGGCCGAAACTGAAGCTGATCGCCTCGTTCGGGACCGGCGTCGACCATATCGATCTCGACACCGCCCGCCAGCGGGGCATCACCGTCACCAACACGCCGGGCGTGCTGACCGAAGACACGGCCGACATGGCGATGGCGCTGGTGCTGGCCACGGCGCGTCGCGTGGGCGAAGGCGAGCGGCTGGTGCGCAGCGGCAAGTGGTCCGGCTGGAGCCCGACCTCGATGCTGGGCGCCCGTCTGCAGGGCAAGCGCATGGGCATCGTCGGCATGGGCCGCATCGGCCAGGCGCTGGCACGTCGCGCGCGCGGCTTCGGCCTCGCCATCCACTATCACAACCGCAAGCGCGTCCACGGCGAGATCGAGCGCGAACTCGAGGCGACCTACTGGGAGAGCCTCGACCAGATGCTGGCGCGCATGGACATCGTGTCCGTGAACTGCCCGCACACGCCCGCGACGTTCCACCTTCTCTCGGCTCGTCGCCTCAAGCTGATGAAGCCGACATCGATCCTCGTGAACACCGCGCGCGGCGAGGTGATCGACGAGAACGCGATGGTGCGCATGCTGAAGGCCGGCGAAATGGCCGGCGCCGGCCTCGACGTCTACGAGAACGAGCCGCAGGTGAATCCGAGGCTGCTCGAAATGGATCGCGTGGTGCTGCTGCCGCACATGGGCTCGGCCACGCTCGAGGGCCGCATCGAGATGGGCGAGAAGGTCCTGATCAACATCAAGACCTTCGCCGACGGCCACAAGCCGCCGGACAGGGTGCTGGCTACGATGTTCTAAAAGAAGCTCCGTCGTCTCGACCGGAGCACCGAAGGTGCGGAGTGGAGAGACCTTCTCTCCACCAAAAGCCAGCAAATAGCTGAAAGAAGGTCTCTCCACTCCGCGCTACGCGCTCCGGTCGAGACGACGGAATTTTTTGTTCCAGATCATAAATCCCCCTCGACCATCTCTCTCGCGCGGTTGTCGATCAGGACGTCGCGCGTCGCGCGGCCGACCTGGGCGCCGATCAGGATGGTGAGCGAGGTCCAGTACATCCAGACCATGATGGCGGCGAAGCCCGCCGTGGCGCCGAACGCCGAGGTGAGCTGGGTCACCTCGAAGTAGAAGACCAGCGCGCGGTTGCCGGCCGCGAAGAGCAGGGCGTTCACCAGGCCGCCGACCAGCGCGTACCGCCAGGGCACATGGCCCGTCGGCAGCCATTTGTAGATCAGCGTGAAGAAGCCCGAGAGCAGGCCGTAGTGCACCGAGGTCGAGATCGCCGGGCCGATCCAGACGCCCAGGATGGGAAACCTTTCCAGCACGCCGGCATAGGCCGAGATCAGCACGCTCGCCAGGATCACGGCGATCAGCAGGACGCCCAGCACGATCATCAGCAGCACGGCGAGCAGCCGCGACTTCAGGCCGGCCAGGACCGGATGCACCGTCGGGTTTTTGCCGTCCCGCCAGATCGCGTCGATGCCGTCGTCCAGTTCCACGAAGACGCGGGTGCCGGTGTAGAGCAGCACGGCGGCACCGGCGAGGGCGGCGATGCCGCCGCCGCGGAACAGGTCCTCCGAGGCGAAGCGGCGGATGGTGCGCAACTGGTCCTGCGCCACGACGGTACCGAGCGCGTCGAAGATCGCCTCCTGCGCCATGAACCTGCCGACGAACGGCTCGGCGATGGCGATCGTGAAGATCATGATCGGGCCCAGCGCGAACATCGTATAGAACGCCATCGCCGCGGCCGAGGTCGAAAGCCGGTTCGCGAAGTAGCCGTAGCCGGCCTCGTAGGCGATACGCCAGAGCATTTGGATCATGGGTCAGCGCAAATGGGCGATGGCGTTGGCATAATACGCGAGGACCGGCCGTTCGGTTGCCACGACCGAGAAGAGCCCCGCGCCGCTCTCTTCTACCAGATGGCGCAGCGACAGCATGCGCAGGCCGACATGGAAGGCATAGTCGCGGTCGCCGCGCGGCAGGTAGAGTTTTGCGCCGCGCGTCTCGAAATGCACGATCAGGTCCGACGCCCGGACCTTGAGTTCTAGTTCGTCGAGCGGCCCCTCGGCTTCGAGCAGGATCGTCGCCATCAGCGACACCGGCAGAACGGGAACGAGACGGGCGATCTCTCCCATCACGTCGCTCGCCAACCGGCCGATCACCTCGAAGCGCCGCTCCTTGTCGAGCGTGCGGAGGTCGCCGCCGTTCGGCCCGCCATGGGCGGCCAGCCAGCCGCGTGCCGAGATGGGGCCGCCGAAATTCACGCAGGCATAGCCGAAGCGGTGCCATTGCCCACGCAGCATCAGCCCGAGCTGGCTGGCCCAGAAGATCAGCGCCGTGCGCACGGCGAACCACGCGCTGCGCCGGCCCGCCTCGCGGTCGAGCGAGCGCAGCAGCGTCCGATCCTCCAGCACGCGGTCGTAGTTCAGCGCCACCGGCACGAAGACGATGTCGTGCGTGCCCTTGGGATCGAACGATTTCAGCATGTAGTCGAACAGGCCGAGCTTGGGTTCCCGCAGACGGCCATCGCGCGACAGGCCGCCTTCGGGATACATCGCCTGCGCGACGCCAGCTTCTGTCGCCATGTGGACGTAGCGTTCGAGCACGCGCCGGTAGATCGGGCTGTCGGAATTGCGGCGCACGAAATAGGCGCCCATCGACCGGATGAGCTGCTGCAGCGGCCAGATCCGCGCCCATTCGCCCACCGCGTAGGACAGGGCCGTGCGCTCGGCCGCGAGGAAGGCCACCAGCACGTAGTCCATGTTGCTGCGATGGTTCATCACGAACACCACGGTCGTGTCGGGCGACACGCCGGCAAGGGTGCGTTCGTCGGCGTAGCCCAGGCGCACGCGATAGAGAAACCGCGCGACGGCGCGGGCGATCGAATAGCCGACCCGGAAATAGATGTAGGCGTTGAAGGTCGGCACGATCTCGCGCGCGTAGCGATGGACTTCCGTCATCGCGACCTCGCGCGGCACGTCGTGGGTGCGCGCATGCTCGTTGGCGGCGGCCACGACCTGCGGATCGTAGATCAGGCGGTCGATCAGGACCTGCCGCTTGGTGAGCTGGAACGGCTTGATCTCGACGGCGAGGCGGCGGTTGACCCGGTCGATCAGCCGGTTGAGCCGGCGCCGCAGGAACCAGCGGCCGCTCGGAATCAGCAGCCGGTCGAGCAGCGACCACAGCGCGAAGGCTGCGATGGCGACGAACAGCCAGAGCGGGAGGGTGACGGGTTCGCCCATTTCCGTCTTCCCGCGGACCCCCGTCAGTACTGCTTGAGGCCGACGCCGGCGATCGCGAGCAGGATCGATGCGACGCCCAGGATGATACAGGAGGCGACTGTCCCCACCAGGCGACCCTTCGGAATCAGGCCCAGCATGCCGCCGGCATGCAGGACGCGCGCGGCCAGCAGCAGCACCGAAAGCGCCGCCACGGTGCGGAAGCCGTAGAAGTCGCTGGCCATGTAGATCATCAGCAGGGTGATCGGCGCGAACTCCATCAGGTTGCCGTGCGCCCGCACCGCCGCCTGCATCTCGGCGTCATCGCCGTCGCCCAGGTTGATCCCCTTGCGGCCGCGCATCAGGCCGACATGCACCGTCAGCGCAGCCGCCAGCAGGCCCAGCAGGCCGGCGCAGACGAAAAACACGGGCACGGGCGGCCTCCCCTCGATCTGTCGGCATTCTATGGCCATATTGGGCGGAGACCAGCGGGCGAAAGCAAGAGGAGCCGGACCATGTGGCGAATTCTGCGCCGGAAGACCGGGATGCCGACGGCCGACCGGGCCCTGCCGGGCCGTCCGTTGCCGGACTTCGAGATTCCCGTCATGCATTACGTCAACGGCAATCGCATCCAGGCGCCGTTTCCCGGCGGCCTCGAGCAGGCGATGTTCGGACTGGGCTGCTTCTGGGGCGCCGAGCGCGCGTGCTGGGAGGCGCCGGGCGTCTACGCGACCGCCGTCGGCTATGCCGCGGGCCTCACGCCCAACCCGACCTACGAGGAAGTCTGCTCGGGATATACCGGCCACAACGAGGTGGTGATGGTGTGGTTCGATCCGCAGAAGACCTCCTACGAGGCGCTGCTACGTCTCTTCTGGGAGAGCCACGACCCGACCCAGGGCATGCGCCAGGGCAACGATGTCGGCACCCAGTATCGTTCGGGCATCTACACCTTTTCGGACGCACAGAAGATTCAGGCCCAGGCGTCGCGCGCGGTCTTCCAGAAGGAACTCGCCCGCAAGGGCTACGGCACGATCACGACCGAGATCGTCGATGCCCCGGTGTTCTTCTACGCCGAGGACTACCACCAGCAGTATCTCGCCAAGAACCCCGGCGGCTATTGCGGCTTGGGCGGCACCGGCGTGTCCTGTCCCATCGGTCTGGGCGTCGCAGCGGAGTAGGGAAGTGACCTCATCACTCCTCTCCGCCACGAAGTGGGGGAGAGGAAGGGGCCCATTGCGCAGCAATGGGAAGGTGAGGTGGTGCGCGATACGGACTCGGCGAAGCGATTGAGGGGACACCTCTCCCTCCCCACGCTTCGCGCGGGTCCCCTCCCTCTCCCCACGCTGACGCGCGCGGAGAGGGCGCTTCAACACGGACGGCTACACCGGCATCGCCTTGTTCTCGTAACCGAACTCCTTGTCCAGGGCGGCGATCTGGCGGCGGAAGTCGATGCGCATCCTCGCCTTGTCGCTTTCGTCGAGCCACGAGCCTTCGAGCGAATTCAGGCTGAACAGACGGGCCTTGTCGGGGCCCCAGCCGATCGTGCCGAACAGGGTCGTGAAGCCGTGGCCGAGATTGGTGCCGAACATCGCCGGATCGTCGGTGTTGATCGTGACGTTCAATCCGGCCTCGACCATGCGGCGGATGCGCTGCGGCCGGTGGGGGCGGTTGTGCAGCAGGCTGGTCCAGGCGCAGGGCGTGAAGTAGAGCCCGTCCTTGCGCGCCTCGTTCATCACATAGTCCGAAGCCAGCATGTTGTAGCCATGGTCGATGCGGTCGCAGCGCAGAACGTCGCGGCAGATCAGGTAGTTGGTCGGCGGCGCTTCGAGCGGCGTGAGATAATCCTCGCAGCAATGAGCCGTGCAGCGCAGCCCGGCCTTGCGCGCCAGCGCATAGGCCTCGGCGAACGTCGCGGGCGGGCCGACGCTTTCGTTGCCGTCCAGCCCGATGCCGATCACCAGCTCGTGGCGGTGCGCCAGCGCCGTCTCCACGATCTCGACGGCCTGGGCGGGCGAGTTGATCGAGCGGTCGATGCAGCAGATCAGCCGGGCGGAGATGCCGAAGGAGCGGCCGACCCGCTCGACGCCGTCGGCCATGCCAGCCACCATCGACGGATAGTCGATGCCGTTGGGATAGAAGTAGTCGGGATTGAAGAAGAACTCGACGTGCCGGAGGTTGCCGTCGCGGCTGGCGTCCTCGCAGTATTCGTAGATGGCGCGGCTGAAATCCTCCGGCGTGCGCAGCACCGAGGCGGTGAGGCGCAGGATTTCGAGGAACCCGTCGAAATTGGGCCACTGGTAGAGCTGCTCGGCCGGGCGCGGCAGCGGCAGGCCGTATTTCTTCGCGAGCTCGGCCACGGTCGTGGCACGCAGGGTGCCGGCGAGATGGCAATGCAGCTCGGCCTTGGGAATGCGCCGCAGGTAATCGTCGGCAACCGCTTTCGCCATGGGGGCGATCCTCACTTCTTCTCGATGTTGTAGAGCAGCATGACCGGCGACTTCAGGACGCCTTCGAGGTTGTTGCGCCAGGCCGACGGAGTCGTGAACTGCGCCAGCGGCAGGTAGAGGACCTGTTCGTAGGCGCGGGCCTGGATCTCGTTGGCGATGGTCTTTCGCGTCGCCTCGCCCGGCGCGGTGGCGAAGCGCAACCGCAGCTCCTCGGTCTTCTCGTCCTTCGGCCAGCCCCAGGCGGAAGCCGGCGGGCCCGAGGCGACAAGGAACGGGTTGCTGAGCGGATTGCCCTGGTCAGGCACAGAGTTCGTCGTGTGGGCGAGATTCCAGCCGCCCTTGTCGACCGGTCCGGTGTTGAGCCGGCGCGTCGCGAAGGTCTGGAAATCCATCGACACCATGTCGACCTTGAAGCCGAGATCGACCAGCACCTGGCGCGTGACGTTGCCCAGCGCCGCGATGCCCGGCGCGTTGGCGACATGCAGCATCACCAGCGGCTTCGAGAAGTCGACATTGGCTTCCTTCAGCATCGCCTTCGCGGCGGCCATATCGAAGGAGGGGATGCCGGCCTTGCTCTCGTAGGGCATGTCGCAGCCGAACACGGCGGCGCAGTCGGTGGCGAACTTCGGATCGCCCGCGACGACGGCGGCGTACATCGAACGGTCGACGGCGCGGGCGATCGCCTGGCGCACCTTGAGATTGTCGAACGGCGGCTGCAGGTGGTTCATGCGCATGATGGCCTGGAAGCCGTACTTGCTCACGACCTCCGCCTTCGCCCCGGATTTCGCGTCGAACAGCGGCAGCAGGTCGGCGGGCACGCGTTCGAGGTAGTCGACCTCGCCGCGAATGAGGGCGCTCACCTGCGTCTGGGCGTCGGGCATGCCCAGCATCTCGACCCTGTCCATCTTCGCGATCTTGCCGCCCGAGGCCCAGTTGGGCGGCTCGCTGCGCGGCTTGTAGTCGGCGAACTTGTCGAGGACGATCTTGACCCCGGGCTCGTGCAGGTCGGCGCGGAACTTGTAGGGACCGGAGCCCACGATCTCCTTCACCTGCTCACTGCCGGGGGTCCTGGCGATGCGCTCCGGCATCATGAAGGGCACGGGCGCGCCGATCTTGGCCAGGCTGTCCAGCACCAGCCCGTAGGGCTCCTTCAGCACCAGCTTGATCGTATTGGCGTCGGTCGCCTCCAGCGAGGCGGTGAACTTCGCCAGGGTCTGGCCCATGCTGTCGCGCGAGCCCCACCGCTGGATCGAGGCGACGCAGTCCGCCGCGGTGACCGGCTGGCCGTCATGCCATTTCAGGCCGGGCCGCAGCACGAAGGTGTAGGTGAGCTTGTCGGCGCTGATCGTGTAGCGCTCGACCATCTGCGGCTTCGGCTCGAATTTGTCGTCGACCGCAAACAGCGTGTCGTAGATCAGGTAGCCCAGGTCGCGCGTCGTGAAGGACGTGGTGAAATGCGGGTCGAGGACGCGGCTCAGCGTCTCTGGCGCCACCTTGAGAGTCTTGGCTTGTGTCTGCGCCTGCGTGGGAAGGGCGGCCAGAAAGGTGGAGGCGGCAAGTGCCGCCAGCGACCAGGAGCGAAAATGGGTCATGCAGAGGTTCCTCGATTCGGACGCCGGCGGTGCACGCGTCATGCCACGCCGGTGGTCCCGTTCGGCCCGTCAGCATGAAGGCCAGGCCGCGGTGCTGAAAAGCATTAGATTCGGGACGGAGTGTGCGGTTTTTTCGTACGGTCGGACGCCGCCGGCATCAGCCGCGGCCGCGTCCCGTCCTTGTGGCGCCGACTTCCCGCAGGCTGCCGGTCCAGGCGCGGCGTACTGGCAGGCCCTGCAGTTCTTCGCGCAGGAATTCCGCCAGCATGATTGCGACCGGAGACGGCTTGGCATGGCGCGGCGCGATCAAAGAGAGGTGCGAGCCGCGGACGTGGCGGTCCGTCAGCGGGATGTGCACGAGGTCGCGGTCGGCCAGGTCCGCGCCGATGTCGGGCAGGCTGAGCAGCGCGATCTGGCGGTGCTCGCGTACCAGCATTTTCATCACCTCTACCGAGTTCGTCGTCACGACGCCGGCGAAATGGACCTTGGCGCGCTCCAGCGCGGTTTCGAGGATGCGGCGCGAGGTGAGCGAGGAATCGGGAAAGACGAAGCTGTAGTTGGCGCACTCGGCGAGCCGGATCGACTTGCGGCCCGCCAGCGGATGATCCCGCGCCACGACGATTCCGGAGCTCGGCGGAATGGAGGCCAGCACGCGGATCTCCGGCAGCTTCGGCACGGCGTAGCAGATGGCGAGGTCGAGCTTTCCCGCGACCAGCCGGTCGACGATCTCGGCCGTGCCGCCCATCAGCACGTCGAGCGAGACCAGGGACTGGCGTTCGCGCATATGGCTCATCAGGCGCGACACGACGGTGCGCGAGAAGCTTTCCATGAGGCCGAGCGAGGCATGGCCGCGCACCATGCTGCGCAGCTGGCCGATATGCTGCACCAGCTGGGCATGGTCGTGCTGCCAGCGCTGGATCTCCGCCGCCACCATCTGGCCGGCGGGCGTCAGCCGCATGCCGCGCGGCAGGCGCTCGAACAGGGCCGCGCCGTACTCGGCCTCGAGGTTCAGGATCTGCCGGTTCACCGCCGAGGGCGAAAGATTGAGCCGCGTCGCCGCGCGCCGGATCGAACCGGTCTCCGCGACAACGAGCAGCCACGATGCCGCCGGCGCGATGATCGGCACGGCGCCGCCTATCCGGCCGCGAGCGGTCGCAACGCCGCGACGAAGCGGTCGAGTTCCTCGTCGGTGTTGTAGATGTGCACCGAGGCGCGCATCACGTCCTTGAGGCCGCGTCCCTTGAGGTCGAGGCGGGACGAGAACTGCGTCGAGACCGAGACGTTGATGCCCTGGTCCCGCAGCAGCTGCTTCAGCGCGACATGCTCCTTGCCGGCGACGGCGAAGGTGACGATGGCGCCCTTGGTGACGCCGAGATCGGCCAGGGTCACGCCCGGCACCGACTTCAGCCGCTCGCGCAAGCCATCGGCCAGGTGGCGCAGGCGCGCCCAGATGGAAGGCATGCCGAGTTCGTTGGCCTGGTCGGCGGCGACCTTGAGGCCGATGACGCCGGCGAAATAGCGCTCCCAGTTCTCGAACCGCTTGGCGTCGCCCATCACCGTGTAGTCGTTGTCGCCGGTCCAGCGCGCCGCGTGATTGTCGAGGAAGATCGGCTCGATGTGGGAGGTGCTGCGTGTGCGGGCGTAGAGGAAGCCCGTGCCGCGCGGGCCGCGCATGTACTTGCGTCCCGTGGCCGAGAGGAAGTCGCAGCCGATCTTCTTCACGTCGATCGGCATCATCCCGACCGACTGGCAGGCGTCGAGCAGGTAGAGGATGCCGGCATCGTTCACGATCTTGCCGACCGCTTCGGCCGGCTGCACCAGCCCGCCCTGGGTCGGGATGTGCGAGATCGAGACCAGCTTCGTGCGCTTGTCGATGGCACGTTCGAGCGCGGCGAGGTCGATCTGGCCATGCCTGTCGTCGGGCACGACCACGATCTCGGCGCCGGTCTTCTTCGCCACCTGCAGGTAGGAGATGTAGTTCGACGAATATTCGCTGACGCAGGTCAGGATGCGGTCGCCCGGCTTGAAGTCGAGCGAGTAGAAGGCGAGGTCCCAGGCCCGCGTGGCGTTCTCGACATAGGCGATCTCCCCGGGCTCGGCGCCGATCAGCGTGGCGATCGACGGATAGAAGCCGTCGAGCACGGGGCGCGCCCGGTCGGCCGCCTCGTAGCCGCCGATCTCGGCCTCGAGCCGCAGATGGTCGAGGGTGGCGTCCAGGGTGCGGCGGCTGGGCAGCGAGGAGCCCGCGGCGTTGAGGTGGAGGACGTGGGCGCAGCCCGGCGTCTCGGCGCGGATGCGCTGGACGTCAAGAGGGGCGACGTCGAGCCTGGGGGTGTCGGGGCCCATGTCAGAACTTTCCCTGTTCCTTCAGGACTTCTTCGGCGACGCGCAGCGCGTCGATGGCGGCCGGAAAGCCGCAATAGGCGATGGCGTGGGTGAAGATCTCGCGCAACTCGGTCTTGGAGCAGCCATTGTTCAGCGCACCCACCAGGTGGATCTTGAGCTCGTGCGGGCGATTCAGCGCGCAGAGCATGGCCACGGTGATCATGCTGCGCTGCTTGCGGTCGAGCCCGTCGCGGGTCCACAGCGAGGCATAGGCGAACTCCTCGGAGAAAGCGCGGACCGGCCCCCAGAAATCGTTGTTGGTCGCATCGCGCCTGGCGAGATAGGATTCGCCCAGAACCTCGGACAGGACCTTTCGTCCTGTATCGCTGAGCGTCTTGTGAGCCTGCTGTTCGGTCATGCCGTCATCCTCCTGGTTCAGCCGTTTCCTGCCTAAAGCGACGCCGGAGCCCGAGCAACTGACCATTGCTCATGATGGCGAGATGCTTTCCGTCACCTTCGTGCGCAACGCGCGTGCGCGTCGCGCCTCGCTGCGGGTCGATCCGGCCAACCGGCGCATCGTGCTCACGGCGCCGCTGCGCATGGCGCGGGGCACCGCCGTGGGATTCGCCGAGACGCAGGCCGGCTGGATCGCCGCGCGTCTCGACCGACTGCCGGCCCGGCGGCCCTTCGTCGACGGTGCGGAAATCCCGCTGTTCGGCGTGCCACACCTTCTGCGCCACCGGCCCGACCTCCGCGGCACGGTCTGGCGCGACGGCGGCGAGATCCATGTCGCGGGCCGGCCCGAACACCTGTCGCGCCGGGTGAAGGACTGGCTGGTCGGCGAGCTGAAGAAGGAGCTGGTGCCGCGGGTCCATGCCAAGGCCGCGCGGGCCGGGCGGCCGGTGAAGCGCATCTCGGTGCGCGACACGCGTTCGCGCTGGGGAAGCTGCGGGCCCGATGCCTCGCTCTCCTTCTCCTGGCGGCTGGTGTTCGCGCCGCCCGACGTGCTCGACTATCTGGCCGCCCACGAGACGGCGCACCTGGTCCACCTCAACCACAGTCCTCGCTTCTGGGCGCTGGCGCGGGCCCTGTCCGACGGGCCGATCGAGGCGCCGCAGGCCTGGCTCCGGAAGAACGGCGAGACATTGCTGCAGTACGGCGGCTGAGCCCCCCCCCCCCGCAGAGCCCGGCGCGCTTCAGGCGTCAGGCGGGCGACCGGTCGCGAAAGACATAGATCGGGCTCGACCAGATCAGATGGCCGTCCTCCTGCGTCAGGCACGCGTAGAGGGCATTGTCACCGGTAGGCTTGAGGGCGATGCGACGGGACAGCTTGACCTCGCGATATGGGTTCTCATCGGGCAGTCGGAAAATGCGGATGCGCCGCCGGATGCCGCCGGCATCGAACACCATGTCCTCGTGGCCGATGTCGGCGACGGAGATCTCGCACTTCACCAGCGGCGTTTCGATGCGCAACGTGCCGGCACGCGGGTCCGTCAGCCAGGCATCGAAGCCGCCGAACCCGCCGGTCGTCAGCGCCGTCCATGACAGGGCACCGGGGGCCGTCTGTTCGATCTTCCGGTCGAGATTCCACATGTTGATCGGCACGAAACGCTCGAAGCTGTTGCCTTCGAGCGTGCAGCCGCCGTCCCAGATGGTCTGGCGCCCGCGTCCGCGATACTCCGAGCCTTCCCAGATCACCCGGATGCGCCGGCCGAGGGCCGTAGCCTCGTAGGGCCGCCATGTCTCCAGGACCTCGAGTCCGTTGCGGATTTCCAGCCGCTCGATCGGGGCCGACGCGTGGGCCTCGATGGTGAATTCGACGGCCGCGTCGGTCGATTGCACGATGTCGCCCATCATCGCCTCTCGGCCGCGCGTGTGCTGCGCTGCGCCGAGATTCGGATCGTCAGTGTAGAGCATCGCCTCGGAGTCGAATGCGGCGCGGACGTCCAGCACCATGCGGCAGCCGGTGGTGGCGTAGTGATGACGCCGGCGCAGCGCGTCGAACAGGCCGGCACGCGTCAGGTCGGTGGCGAGCAGGCACGACAGGCCACCATAGGCGCCGAACAGCGAGGCACCGGGGTGGCTTGCGCCTTGGCGCCCCTTGTGGCCGTCGGAATTGGCGAGAATGCCGATGCGGTAGCCCTGCTCCAGCGCGTCCTGGACGAGCCATTCGAAAGTGCCCCAGTCCGAGTGGACCTCGACGGAGCGTTCTATCCGCGCATCATGGGCCATCTTGATGTCGGCGTAGCGGCCGCCGATGTGGGCGAAGACGACGCAATCCTCGTCCTTGAGCGCCTGGAAGAGCTGCTCGGCGCTGTTGGAATCGCTCTTCAGGTCAGAGGTGTCGTCCACCAGCGCGTGCGACGAGCGATGGATCTGCCGGCCCTCGTGCATGAACATGACGTTGCGGTCGCCGCCCAGGCCAGTGTTGCCCGACCATTCGTAGCCCGGGAAGATGATGAAGCGGCCGTCTTCGTTGTATTCGCGCGTCAGCTTGTTGAGCTCATTCCAGAACGGCGTGGTGATCTGGAAGTCGTTGCCCTGATGGCTCATGCCGTCGAGGAATGCCCGGTCGCGCGCAAATTCGATCAGCTCGCGGGCCGAATTCGTGCCGATGGTCTCCTCGGACTGGCCATGCAGGTCGCACCAGTACGATCGGAGCGGCGCGTCGGCCGCGATGCGCAGCGGGTTGCTCCGGCAAAGCACGCGGCCGGCCGAGTCGAGCACGTCGATCAGCAGGTCGCCCGGCTTTTCCATCGACAGACCATCGATCGACTTTGCCGCCTCGCCGCGGCTCATCGAGAAGCGCTCCGGCAGGCCGCGGACCGGGAGATTGGCGCGCAGCGAGAAGGTGCCCTCGACCTGGTCGCTGGGATTGCCCCATTTGTCCTCGCCCTTGAAGCCCAGCCGGAAGGTCTCGCCGCTCCTGCGCAAGGTCGGCAGCAGGGCCTTCCATGTCACCGCGGGCCCGGCCACGACGGGGAAGGTCGGCTGGATCGGCAGCTCGACGTAGTTATAGGTCGCGAAGGCATCGACCAGGACGCGGAATTCGAATGTCGATTCGACGAAGGTCTGCATGCGCATGCCCGGCGAACCCTGTCGGCGGTCGCCGAAGCGGACAGTGATGGTGTCGCCTTCGTTCAGGAAGCCGCGAATCACCCGAATGAAGAGGGTCTTGTCCCACGGCCGGATGTTCATTTTGGGGTCGTAGCGCACGTCGAGCACCGCGCCGTTCGATGCTTCCACGGTGGTGTAGTTCGCTGCCGTCGGATCGCTCCACTGCGGCTTGCCTATGTCGCCCGCGAAGCGCTGGACGATCTTGATCGAACCGGTGTCGTCGATGCCGAAGTATCCCGCCGTATAGACCAGCGTGAACGACTGGAAGCTGCCGGCCTCGACCGCGTCGGTGGGCGAAAGGATGGCCGAGCCCATGCGCTCGGGCTGATAGGTTGAGTGCGGCATGTTGATCCTCGGCAATGATGGACCGGGCAGCCGCCCAGCCGGTTGTCGCGGGAAACTACAATCTCGAGTTCATGGATGACAAGACGTATTAAGTCGTCTTATAGTTAATCTGAAGAGGTTCCATGCGCCCCCAGCCGACCCGACCATTTTCGTGGATCAAGCCCGAGCGGAACAGCCCCGTGCCGCTGCAGACGCAGATCGCGCGTTGGCTCGAGCATCTCATCGTGTCGGGCAGCCTCCGCGCAGGCGATCGATTGCCCGCCGAAGTCACGCTCGTCGAGCGCCTCGGCGTAAGTCGTGTAACCGTACGACTGGCGATGGACGAACTCGTGTCGCGCGGTCTCGTCTCGCGCGCCCATGGAAAAGGAAGCTTCGTGTCACCGGCCGTGGTGCGGCACGACATTCTTTCGGAGCAGGGCTTCTTCGACATTCTGCTGACGAAGGCGCCCAGGCCGGAAGTACGGTTGATCGCCTTCGAATCCGCTGTGCCGCCGCCAAAGGTGGCGAATCTTTTCAGGCTGGCACCGGGCACGCACGCCGTGAAGCTCGATCGGCTCTACTTGTCCGCTGGTCGTCCGATCGTGCTTGCCGCCAACTGGCTCACCCCTGACGCGGCATCGCTGGTGCCCGCCGACATAGAGTCGATGTCCACCGCCGCCGTCCACAGCGTCTTGCTGCGCCATCCGATCGCATCCTCCACCAGCGCCATCGGCGCAGAGCTTGCGGGAGCCACCGTCGCGCGCTGCCTGGGCGTGGGCGCCAGGAGCGCCGTCCTGGTGCTGACGCGTACGCGCTTCGACGCCCAAGGCCAGGCGCGCGAACACAATCGCTTCACGGTCGATCCGTCGTCCTACGAATTCACCTTCACGACCAAAGGCGACGTCTCGCTGGCAGCTGAATTGCGGGCCGTTGCGGCCTGACTGGCAAAAAACGCAAAGGGGCAACGATATGGAGATGCGCATGCGCTGGACACGGTTGCTCCCCATCCTGCTGTCGGCGGCCGCCTTGCTTATGGGGCAGGGTGCTGCGGCACAGTCCACCTCTTCGCAAGTCACGGCACTGGTGGTGCCTTTTGCTCCGGGCGGCGGGCATGACAGCACAGCCCGGATCCTCGCCCCGCGCCTGGCCGAGCGTCTCGGGCACTCCGTCATCGTGGAGAACCGGCCCGGCGCTAACGGAATGGTCGGCGCCGACTACGTAGCCCGCGCCAAACCCGACGGCAGGACGATCCTGCTCGCCTCGCCCGCCGAGATCGTGATCGCGCCGAGCGTCTACAAGAAGATGAACTATGATCCCATGAAGGATCTTGCGCCGGTGACACTGGCCGCCACGACGCCGGTCGTCATCGTGGCGAACCCCTCGCTCGGTGTACGCACGCTGGCCGACGTGATTGCGCTGGCCAAGCGCAAGCCGGAAGGGCTGGCCTACGGCACACCGGGCGAAGGCAGCTCGCAGCACCTGGCCGGCGCCTGGCTGGCGCATCTGGCGGGCATCAAATTGCTGCACGTCCCCTACAAGGGTGCCGGCCCGGCTACCAACGACGTCGTGGCAGGCCACATCCCGCTGGCCATTGTCGGCATGGCGCCCGTGCTTCCCTTCATCCGTGACGGCAAGCTCGTGGCGATCGCCGTCACCTCGCCGGAGCGCGTCTCCTGGGCAAAGGAGGTCCCCGCGGTGGCCGAATCGCCCGGCATGAAGGACTTCGCGGCGTCGCATTGGATGGGCATCATGGTGCCGGGGCGCACGCCGGCCGACATTGTGCAGCGCCTGCAAGCGGACTTCGCCGCCGTGCTCAAGCTGCCCGACGTGCGCGACCGTCTGGCGGCGCTGGGGGTCGATCCCGTTGGAGATTCCACGGCCGCATTCCGCGACTATCTTGCCGCCGAGCGCTCGCTTTTCGCCCAGATGTACAAGTTCTCCGGACTTACACCCGAATGAGCGATCGTCCTCAGTCCACTCGCCCTGCTTACACTGAAACGGTGAACCATGCTGGATGATCCTCCCTTCGACTTCGTGCCCGTCGATGCACGACGCAGTACAAAGCCCCGTCGAACCGGGCTCTCCATGGTGATCGACGACGGCCTGCCCCTCGCCTACCTGCGCGGGGTGTTCGAGCTGGCCGCTCCCTACATTGACCTGATCAAGATCAAGACCGGCACGGCGCGGCTCTATCCACGCGACCAGCTCATGCGCAAACTCGCCATGTGCGAGGAGTTCCAGATACGGCCCTTTCTCGGTGGGCAGTTCCACGAGTATGTCTTCGCGATGCTGGGTGAGGCGGCGCTGCCGAGGTTCTATGCCGAAGCAAGGGCGCTTGGAATCCGGACCATCGAGATCTCCGACAACACCGTGCCGCTGACGCCCGAGCAACGCCGCGGCCAGATCTCGGCCGCGGTCGCGAGTGGCCTCTCGGTATTCGGCGAGGTCGGCTCGAAGGAGACGCTCAGCAATCCGGCGCTGCTGGTGGAGCAGGCAGAAGTCTGCCTGAGCGCCGGTGCCGAGCTCGTGCTCGTGGAAGCCGCCGAGCTGGTCGAAAATGGCCGCGTGCGCCGCGACAGTCTCGAAGTCCTCAAGCGCGGCCTGCCTCAGGACCGTATCATGATCGAGCTGCCGGGGCCGTGGATCTCCGGCGTCAAAAGCTGCGACATCGAAGAGATGAAGAAGATCCTCTTCACCGAGTTCGGTCCCGACGTTAACCTCGCAAATATCGGGGTGACGACCATCTACGACACCGAAGCGCAACGCGTGGGCTTGGGAACGGGCGGCCCCCTGCACAGCTGAGTGGAGCGTGCGAGGCGACCGATCGTTCTGGTTCTTGCGCAGTCTGCGCGGGCCCGAGACATTGCTGGAGTACGGGACCTGACGGGCGGGCGATGTTCGCGGGGCTGTACGCGCACGCTCAAAGCGTGGGGAAGTTCAACGGTCTGAGGGCACGAAGATCCCTAGGGCTGATTGGGTCGACGCCATAGTGAGTAAACCGGTGTCGAAGTGGATTTGAAGTCGATTCTGGCGAATCCCATCTCCCTCAGGAGTTCCTCTTTTTGCCACCATTCCATATTCCCGGACGTTGCTTCCGATACCAATGTCTTCCCATCCGCTCCCTGCGCATGGTGCATCATGATTACATAGTCGGCAGCCTCGATTTCCCGAAGCAAGGGCTGGAGGCGTTTGGCGTCCCACTTGACGGCGTCAAACTCCAGGACAGAGGTCCTTCCAGCGTAACCTTTCGCCATCAACGCGATCGTCGGATCGTCGGGAGACACGACTTTGCCTCGAAGGTCGCGCGCTTCGGCGACGATCAGAGAGCGTTCCGATGTCCCATGCCCGGCATAGAGCGCGGAGGGGGCAAGAGTCGCTAACACTGGATAGGCGTGCCCAAATAAAAGGGCAGCGAGCAAGAGTCCGGCGCCAACTCGAAAGGAAAGTCGACGATCGTCATCCTGCAGAATGGCCAATGCGGGGGCTGCCTGCGAAGCACAGAAGGCTCCGATGCATAGAAACGCGGGAATCAGCGAATTCGCGGACCCTCCATCTTTTGCCATGGCAGTGATGCCGCTTGGGATGGCAAAAAACATCGATGCCATTAACCAGCGGATGCTGGGATCGTCGCTTCCCTGCCTGTCGACGAGAAGCCAATACATCAGGGCCAGCAAGAAAATGGGCACGCCAAGAAACAAGGCCCAGCCGATACTTGCGGCTCTGCGAAGGGGGACGCCGTATTGCGCGGGAACTTCCACCATGAAATGCCAAAGTCCCGGCTTGTAATAAAATACCGCGGCCGAAAGGAGGGCGGTAGCGAGAATCGGCACGATCGACAGGGGAATGCGCGGCCAATACTTTCGGTTTGAAAGCGCCATCAGGAGCGGCACGAAAACAAAGGCCACCGCAGTCTGCTTGAACAACACTCCCACGATCAGTGAGAGGGAGCCGACCAAAGCAAAGGCGACACTCGCAAATCCTTTGGAAGATTCATTGGCGCGGTAGAAGAAGATCAAGAACAACAATCCGAACAGACAGGCGGTCATGTCGGGCCGGGTCTCGGTAAAATACTGCGTGCGACTGTTGGCAGCCAGAAGCAACGCCATCGCCACCATGAATACGAGGAAATTCCTGCGCCCATATATTGAAGCGAGGAGAGCGACGACGATGGTCGCGGAGACTGTGTTGACGAGGCGGCCTGCGACCAGTCCGGGGCCGAGGTAATCCAATATTTCAGCCAGGAAATAGGTCGTCAGGGGTCCGTACATATGAGTCGAATGTTCGGCGCCGATTGCGTAGGGATCCTGGCCCAGACCTATGCGCCAGGCTTCGACGACTATGCCCGCCTCCCAAGGGTTGATGGGATAAGGCAATAGAAGACGGACGCCGATGGCGAAGACATTGAGCGAGATAATCGCTGCTGCAACCATGGCGATCGGGAAAATGGGCAGCGACGTCAAGTGCGACCTGGCCATCCCGGTTCGCTTATCACAAATGAAATGGTTGTTTGTTGTCTTGAAGCGTCCCATGGGTTCATAGGTTTGTCTAGAAGCGCGCTTCTATTTACATTCCCGGGATGTCTAATCGTTTGGCGCCTGCGTGTCGATATGAAGGTCCGGATAATGATGAAGCTTTTCGTTGATACGACGCATGAATCGGACTGGGCTCGCGCACGATGGCTGGACATTACCGGTAACTGGCAGAACGCAGGCCATTTTGAGCTGGTTGGCGGGGCCCGTGAGGCCGATGCAGTGTTGATCACGTTGGCTGATTGTCGGTCGAGCTATCTCGAGATCATTGAGAACATCGCCCGTACCGGAGCCTATGCGGAGTATCCGGAAAAGTGCTTCGTATTCGATACTCAGGATTCTCCGATTGGACTTTACCCGGGCCTCTATGCTTCCTTGAGGCAATACCTCTTCAGCGCGCGCCGCCATCGTACCGGCTGCTACATGCAGTCGTTCAACGAGTTTGTCCGCGCAGACGGCGAGTCCAAGACCAGTATTCGCTGGCTCTTCAGTTTCCAGGGAAATCTGACATCTGCCGTCCGAGGCCGACTCTTTGCTGCGAATTATGGTCGTGACGACGTGCTCATTGAGCGGACGGAACCCTTTTGGGAGAACACCGGCGCCGAGCAGCAAATCGGCTTCAAGCAGCAATATGCATTGAATGTCAGGCAAAGCCGGTTCGTTCTCTGTCCGCGTGGCGTGGGTGTATCATCCTATCGGTTGTTCGAAGTCATGCAGAGCGGGCGCGTGCCGGTAATTCTGTCGGATCACTGGGTGCCGCCGCCCTGGTTCGACTGGAAGAGCTGCTCTCTTCGTGTGCCTGAGCGACACGTTGCTTCCCTGCCGGAGATTTGCCTCGAAGCGCTCCCGCGTTGGGAAAGCATGGCGCATCAAGCCCAGCAGCAATGGGAGCGCTGGTTCAGTCCCAGCGGCATGGGCGCGCTCGTGCACGTGTCGATCGATGATATCCGGCGGTCGCGGCGGTTCCCGGAGGCGGCGTATCGCCTTGGTTGGCCAGTGCGGCGGAGCGCAGTTGCCCTTCGGCAAGCGGCAGTACGCACGATTTCAAGGCTACGTTCGCGCTGAGGCCGAAGCCATTCCGCAAATCTCGCGGAAGAGAGGCCGCCCGTGGGGGGAAGAGACAATGGAAAATGGGAACCGGAAAATGCTGCGGCCTATAGTGAAGTTGGTGCGTGCCGGACTTGCGATGGCAGGGCTCGAGCTCATTCGACGCAAGAACGCCCCCTTTGGATACGCCCCCTGGACCGACGTTAGCCGGTTGAGCGTGCGACTGAAGCGGCCGATCCATTGCGTTTTCGACGTTGGCGCCAACACTGGCCAGATGACCACCGAGTTCGTCAAAGAGTTTCCGGACGCAACCATTCACGCCTTCGAGCCGCATCCCGCAACATACGCAAACCTGGCTCGACAGCCATGGCCCAGTCGAGTGACCGTGCATCAGCTGGCGCTCAGCGATACGGCAGGAAATGTTTCCTTTTACGAATACGATGGCGAAGAGTCTCATTCCAAGATCAACAGCCTCACTTCGCGGGCGAGGTACGCCACGGCGATCAACATCGAACCGCGAGAAATTCAGGTCCGCGCCACCACCCTCGACGAGTTTTGCGAGGCAAGGGGAATCGATGCGATCAACCTTCTGAAGATCGATACGGAAGGCTACGACTATTTCGTGCTCAAGGGCGCGACGCGCATGCTGTCTCAAAAACGCATCGACTTCATTTTTGCGGAGTTCAACGACTTCAAGGAAAAGCCTGGAACAGTCGGAGGGTCGCTGAACGCCATCTCGGAATTCGTCGCGCCCTTTGGGTTCAGATTCGTCGCCACCTACACGGATTTCCTGTTCACCGACGGAGACTTTCTCGCCGTGGCCTCAGTCCTCATGGCGAGGAGCGACCACTAGCGACCCATCGGGATGAGACCATTTTCGGATCGGCCCAATGATCAGGACGTCACGTGCCCTTCGTATTGCGGCAGGTCGTCGGTGATGGCGAACCACGGTGCCTTCGAGCCGACGAAGATATGGGCGCCCGGCCGGATCGACGGCGGGTCGACCAGGGTGCCCAGCGTGACGTGCACCCAGGCGGCATCGCGCACCAGCGAATAGAGCATCGAACCGCAGCGGGCGCAGTGCGCGTCGTGATTGGTCTCGGAGCCATGGATCAGCAACCGGTCACGGCCGTGCGTCACCGTCAGCGCCGAGCGCTTGATGCCGGCGAACGGTTTGAACGCCGCGCCGGTCGCACGCCGGCAATTCGAGCAATGGCAGTTCAGCGCATAGGCGAAGGCATCCATCACCTCATACTGCACCGTGCCGCAGAGGCATTTTCCGCGCAGCGTCGCCGGCGCGGTCATCCGAAGCGGCCGGGATCGCAGGCCTGAAGGGCACTGGGCAGCTGTTCGCCTTCCATCAGGCGCGCGATCAGGCGACCCGTCGCGGTGGCCAGCGTCAGGCCGAGATGCTGATGGCCGTAGCCGCAATAGACGTTGGCGAGGCGCGGCGCGCGGCCGATGGCGGGGCGATAGTCGGGCAGAGTGGGACGCTCGCCGATCCAGCGGCTCTGCTCGACGCCGCCGACATCGGGGAAGATGTCCTTGAGATGCTTTTTCAGGAGATCGGCACGATGCCAGGAGGGCGGCTGGTGGGGCGCCGCCAGCTCGACCGTGCCGGCAATGCGCAACCCCTCGGCCATCGGCGTGAAGAACAGGCCGCGATCGGGCGGACTGACCGGCAGGTCGAACTGCACATTGTCCGACGCCATCATCACATGATAGCCGCGCTCCGCGACCAGCGGCGCGTTGAAGCCCAGCAGCCGCGTCAGCTCGCCCGAGGCGCGGCCGGCCGCGATCATCACGGCGCTGGCCGGCAGTTCGGAGTCGGTGAGCTGCACCGCCGTCACGCGGTTGCCGTCGCGCCGGAAGCCGCGCACGCGGCCGCGCGTCACGGTGCCGCCCTCGGCGGTGAAGCGTTCGACCAGTGTCGCGACGACCTTGTGCGGATCGATCGTGTGGGTGCCGTTGGGATAGTGGATGCCGCGCACGATGGTGCGGCTGAGGCCGGGCGCCAGCTCGCGCGCGCGGTTGCCGTCGACGATCTCGAACTCCGTGCCCTTGCCCGACTGCAGGCCGCGCATCTCGTCGGTGCCCTGGAACGACGCCTCGCTCTCGTAGACGTAGAGCGCGCCGCGCGTGCGGAACAGCTCGCCGAGGCCCGAGGCCTGGATCTCGGCCTTCCAGGCGATGTCGGCCTCCAGCATCAGCGGCCTGAACATCTCCTTGCCCTTCTGGACCTCGGCCGGGCTCAGGGAGGCCAGCGCGAAGCGCGCCATCCAGGGCAGCAGCCAGGGCAGGCTGGGCGGATGCACCGTGAGCGGCCCGTCCCGGTCCATCAGCATCTGCGGCACCTTCTTCAGGGTGGCCGGTCGCGCCAGCGGGATCAGGCTGTCGACCGACAGGAAGCCGGCATTGCCGAACGAGGTCGCGTTGCCGGGCTCGGCGCTGTCGAGCAGGGTGACCTTGTGGCCGGCGCGCTGCAGGGAGCGGGCGGTGGCGGCGCCCACGATGCCGGCGCCAATGATGATGATCGGGTCGCTCGCGACGGAGTCGTTCAACTGTTCGCTCATGGCGCCGACGTTAGCACGACACCTGCGCGAGCCCGAGGCGGCGATTGATTTGTTGCTGTGAATCCCTATTTAGGGCGCATGTCTTCCGCACAATCAGACAGTTCCTCCGGTCCCGGCTGGCATGCCACGACCATCCTCTCGGTCCGCAAGGACGGCCAGGTCGTCATGGCCGGCGACGGCCAGGTCTCGATGGGCCAGACCATCGTCAAGGGCAACGCCAAGAAGGTCCGCCGCATCGGCAACGGCCAGATCATCGCGGGCTTCGCCGGCGCCACGGCCGACGCCTTCACGCTGTTCGAACGGCTCGAGGCGAAGCTGGAGCGCCATCCGGGGCAACTCCTGCGCGCCGCGATCGAGCTCGCCAAGGACTGGCGCACCGACCGCTACCTGCGCAAGCTCGAGGCGCTGATGGCGGTGGCCGACAAGGACGTGTCGCTGCTGTTGTCGGGCACGGGCGACGTGCTCGAGCCGGAGGGCGGCATCATCGCCATCGGCTCGGGCGGCAACTACGCGCTCTCCGCCGCGCGGGCGCTGATCGACGTGGACGGGCTCGACGCCGAGGCGATCGCCCGCAAGTCGATGAAGATCGCCGCCGACATCTGCGTCTACACCAACCACAACATCGTCATCGAGAAGCTCTGACATTTCCCATGAGTAACGACTTTTCCCCGCGCGAGATCGTCTCCGAGCTCGACAAGCACATCGTCGGCCAGCAGGAGGCCAAGCGCGCCGTCGCCATTGCGCTGCGCAACCGCTGGCGCCGCCTGCAGCTTTCCGATTCGCTGCGCGACGAGGTGCTGCCCAAGAACATCCTGATGATCGGCCCGACCGGCGTCGGCAAGACCGAGATCGCGCGCCGCCTGGCCAGGCTCACCAATGCGCCGTTCCTCAAGGTCGAGGCGACCAAGTTCACCGAGGTTGGCTATGTCGGCCGCGACGTCGAGCAGATCGCGCGCGACCTGATGGAAGCCGCCATCGAGATGGCGCGCGAGAGCCTGCGCAAGGACGTGAAGGCCAAGGCCGAACTGGCGGCCGAGGACCGCGTCATCGAGGCGCTGTGCGGCGCCAATGCCAGCGAGGAGACGAAGCTGCGCTTCCGCCACAAGCTGCGCGCCGGCGAACTCGACGATCGCGAGATCGAGATCGAGGTCGCCGATTCGGGCGGACCGATGCAGTTCGAGGTCCCGGGCCAGCCCGGCGCCTCGGTCGGCATGATCAACATCGGCGACATGCTGGGCAAGGCGTTCGGCGGACGCACCAGGAAGCGCAAGATGACCGTGGCCGAGAGCCACCAGACGCTGCTGCGCGAGGAGAGCGACAAGCTCCTCGACCAGGAGAGGGTCGTGCGCGAAGCGCGCGACATGGTCGAGCAGAACGGGATCGTCTTCATCGACGAGATCGACAAGATCACCGCGCGCAGCGAATTCCGCGGCGGCGGCGACGTGAGCCGCGAGGGCGTGCAGCGCGACCTGCTGCCGCTGATCGAGGGCACGACGGTGAACACCAAGCACGGGCCGGTGAAGACCGACCACGTGCTGTTCATCTGCTCCGGCGCCTTCCACCTCGCCAAGCCTTCGGACATGCTGCCGGAGTTGCAGGGCCGCCTGCCGATCCGCGTCAGCCTGGCCTCGCTCAGCCAGGAGGATTTCCGCCGCATCCTGACCGAGCCCGAGGCCAGTCTGGTCAAGCAGTACAAGGCGCTGATGGCGACGGAGAAGGTCGAGCTCGACTTCACGTCCGATGCGATCGACGAGCTGGCGCGCCTGTCGGCCGACATCAACGAGACGGTCGAGAACATCGGCGCGCGCCGGCTGCACACGGTGATGGAGAAGCTGCTGGAGGAGATCAGCTTCACCGCCTCCGACAAGCCGAACACGAAGATGGAAATCGACGCGGCCTACGTCCGCGCCCACGTGAGCGAGCTGGCGAAGAACGCGGATCTGTCGAAGTTCGTTCTCTGAGAATCCCTCCCCATCCGAGGGAGCGGCAAATGCTGCAGGCTACAAGCCGCGACGAGACGATCGTCGCGGGCACGACCAGGCGGCGGAAACGAAACAAACGAAATATACGAAACAATCGAAAGGAAAAAGCCTCCCGCGGGCAGCGACCCCCGGGGCCGTGGCTGCCGGAATTGCGCATGATGCGTGCTTGATGATCCGGTTCGCCCTGCGCAAAACGGCCGTAAACGAAACGAACGAAACGAAAAAAACTTCCCGGCCGCGCCCGGGGTGTTTTGCGCGCATCGTGCTTGAAGACTACAGGCAATAGGCCGCGATCAGGTCGACGAGGTAGGCGGGGCCGTTCAGGCCCCACAGGATGAACGACACGATCGTCGCAGCCACGACCAGGCTGGCCAGTCCCCACAGCAGCACGGGACGCCAGCCGATGGTCATGCTGGGGGTCGTGCCGGGGGTCATGCCGGCTGCGGGATCGAGGTCGACCGGACCAGCCGCTCCTCGACGATCGGGTAGTGCAGCGCCGCCGAGACGAGGCCGAGCGCGATCGAGATCCACCACATCATGTCGTAGTTGCCCTGCAGGTCGAACAGCCGCCCGCCGCCCCAGCCGCCGAAGAAGCTGCCGACCTGGTGGCCGAAGAAGACGATGCCGTTCAGCATGGTGACGTGCACCGGGCCGAAAATGTAGCCGACCAGCGAGGTGGTGAGCGGCACCGTGCCCAGCCACAGGAAGCCCAGCGCGCCAGCGAAGATCAGCACCGAGGCGGCCGAGAGCGGGGCCAGGACGAAGCCCAGGAAGACCAGCGAGCGCAGCAGGTAGAGCGTCGACAGCAGGTTCTTGCGCTTGAACCGGTTGCCCATCGAGCTCCACAGGATGGCGCCCGCGATGTTGAACAGGCCGACCATGCCGATCGCCCAGCCGCCGAGTTCGGCCGGCGACAGCTCGATCCCGAACAGCGACAGGCCGATCCCCTTGTCGGAGATGTAGGCCGGCAGGTGTCCGCCGACGAAGGCGACGTGGAAGCCGCAGACGAAATAGCCGACCACCAGCAGCACGTAGCTGCGCTGCGCGAAGGCCTCGGAGAGCGCCTCGCCGGTGCTCTGGTTGCCGCCGCTGCCGCGCTTGGAGGCCGCGATCTCCTTGCGGTCGTTGAGGCCGAGCGGCAGCACGATCATGATCAGCGCGAGGAGGGTCAGCGCCCACATGGTCGGGCGCCAGTCGCCGAAATAGTTCTGCAGTACGGCGGCCAGCGGCACGATGAAGAACTGGCCGAACGAACCGCCCGCCGAACAGATCCCCACCGCCAGCGCCTGCTTGGCGGGCGGGGCCACGCGCAGGATGACGCCCAGGACGGGGCCGAAGGTCGCCGCCGACAGGCCGACGCCGACCAGTACGTTGCCCACGATCAGCATGAAGCCGTCGTGCATGGTGGCGGTGACGATCATGCCTAGGACGTAGATCGCGCCGCCGCCGGCGATGGTCGGCGCGGAGCCGAAGCGGTCGGCGAGCCGGCCCGAGAAGGGCGCGATGGCGCCCATCAGCAGCATCGAGAGCGCGGTGCCGAAGGAGAACAGCTCACGGCCGACATGGAGCTCGGCGGAGATCGGCTTCAGGAAGATGCCGAAGCTCTGGCGGACGCCGAGGCCGATGGTGAGGACGAGGAAGCCGCACCAGACGGCGGTCCAATAGGAGCGTTGGGTCATGGCCGCAACCTGAGGCGGCATGCCCGAACTGGCAAGATGTCCTGCCTTATGGTTTCCATAGAATTACTTCATGCCGTCACAAGCTTCGATGTGGCAGAAGATGTCCATGGTGCGACTGGGGTTCCTGTGCGGCTTGGCAGCATTCCTGACGGTTTTGGCAGGAAGCGCCGGGGCGACGCCGCGACTGGACCGCGAGCGCTGCAGCTTCAAGCCGCCACGCGGCGACCGGGTCGAATGCTACGTCCTGACGGTGCTGGAGAACCGCGAGCAGCCGCAGGGCCGCGAGATCAAGCTGAAGGTGGCGATCCTCAAGGCCAAGCGCACCGCCGGTGTCGAGCCGATGATCTACCTCTCGGGTGGGCCCGGCGATTCGCCGCTGGTGGCCTCGACGCCGGGGGCGGATGCGCTGAGCGAAGGCGACTGGTGGAACGAGACGGCCGCCATCCGCCGGCGACGCGACGTCGTCATCCTGAGCCAGCGCGGCGCCGGCGGATCGAACCCCAACCTCGACTGCTTCGACACGCGCAGCTCGGACCCGGGAAAGGCGCGCCGCCGCGCCGTCACCGAGCAGCAGGAGCGGGAGATCCTGTCGCGGTGCCGGGCCGGGCTGGAACGCCGCAAGATCGATCTCGGCATGTACACGACGCCGGCGCTGGCCGACGACGTGGCCGATCTCGCGGCGGCGCTGGGCCAGAGCAAGATCAATATCTACGGCGTCTCCTACGGCACCCGGTGGGCGCTCGAGGTGATGCGCCGGCATCCAGACCTCGTGCGCGCGGCGGTTCTCGACGGAGTCTATCCGCCGCAGGTCAACGGCGAGCAGAACGAGCCGGCCATCGTCCGCCGCGCCTTCGAGCAGCTCTATGCCGACTGCGCCGCCGATGCCGTGTGCCGCGAACGCCATCCGGCGCTGCGTGCGACCCTCGAGGGCCTGATCGAGGCGGCGGAGCGCACGCCGATCGAACTCGCGCTCACCCTGGAGGACGGTCCGCATCCGGTGCAGCTCGATGGCACCCAGGTGATGATGGTGCTGCTGAATATGATGCGCGAGGGCGAGGTCGCCGCAATTCCCGAGACGGTGGCGGCGGTGCAGCGCGGTGACTTGCGGCTGCTCAAGCTCTACGCCGAGGATCTCGAGACCAACGACGGCGGGCTGCTCGAACAGAACGCCCAGCAGTTCGACGGTCTCTACAACAGCGTCGAATGCCGCGAGACATGGCCGATGGTCGACCGGACGGCCCGGCGCAAGGCGATCGAAAACAACGGGGTCTACGGGCTGAACGCCAAGTCGAGCAAGTCGCCGACCTTCTGTCCGGTCTGGCGGGTCACGCCGGCGCCG
The DNA here is from genome assembly GCF_004297265.1 of Reyranella sp. Classification (GTDB taxonomy): domain Bacteria; phylum Pseudomonadota; class Alphaproteobacteria; order Reyranellales; family Reyranellaceae; genus Reyranella. Next base: position 19,726 of record NZ_SCUT01000027.1, on the reverse strand, counting down.
GCCACGGAGCGGCAACCGGTGAAGTCCGACGTGCCGACCCTGCTGCTGAGCGGCGGCTACGACTGGCTGACGCCACCCGCCTGGGCGCGCGAGGCCGCGAAGACCTTGTCCGCCTCGCGCAACGTCGTCTTCCGGGCGCAGGGCCACGGCGTCGTCGTGCAGGACGCCTGCGCCGCTCGTCTGCGCGACGTCTTCATCGAGGATCCGAACCCCAAGCGCGCGCTGCCCTGCCGTCCCGACAAGGCACCGAACTTTACCGCCGTCTGGGACCGCGTGCGCAACATGCCGTGAGGGCGCCCGGCTACTTCAGCAGATCCGGCGCGATCAGCCGGGGCAGGAAGAGGGCAATGTCGGGCCACACGATCATCGCCGCCAGCACCACGATCATCGGCACCAGCATGATCAGCGTGTCCTTCAGCGCGAAGCGCAAGGGAACGCCCGCGACGGCGCAGGAGATCATGAGGCAGAGTCCGTAGGGCGGTGTCACCAGCCCGAAGGCCAGGGCCACGATCGAGACGATGGCGAAGTGCACCGGATCCATCGAGACCGACCTGGCGAGCGGCTCGAGCACCGTGCCGACGATGATGATCGCGGGAATGGCGTCGAGGAAGCAGCCCACCACCAGGAACACGAGGGCGATGAAGAAGCCGACGCCGATCGGGCCCATGCCCCAGGTCGTGACGTTGGCCAGCAGTTCCTGTGGGATCCTGTAATAGGCCAGCAGCCAGCCGAAGGCCGAGGCGGTGCCGATGCAGAACAGCGCCACGGAGGCGAGCTTGCCCGTATCGACCAGCGCCTTGTAGAGCTCCTTCGGCCCCATCTCGCGATAGACCACGATCGACAGCACGGCCGAGTAGAGCACGGCCACGCAGGCCGACTCGGTCGCCGTGAACCAGCCCGCCAGGATGCCGCCGACGATGATGACCGGTGTCATCAGGGCCGGGATCGAGACCCAGATCGAGCGTAGGAGCTGGCGGAAGGTCCCGCGCGGATAGGTCGGATAGCCGCGCTTCACGGCATAGACGTGCACCGTGGCCATCTGGGCGCCGGCGATCAGCAGGCCGGGCACGACGCCCGCGAGATAGAGCGCGCCGATCGAGGTCGAGATCAGGCCGCCCCACACGATCATGAGGATCGAGGGCGGAATGACCACCGCCAGCACGGCGGAGACCGCGGTGATGGCGACCGAGAAGGAGAGGTCGTAGCCCTCGCGCGTCTGGGCATCGATGAAGATCTTGCTCTGGCTGGCGGCATCGGCGGTCGAAGAACCGGAGATGCCGGCGAAGAAGACCGAGAGCACGACGTTGATCTGGGCCAGCGAGCCGGGGAAGCTGCCGACGATGGCGCGCGACAGCGCTACCAGCCGGTCGGTGATGCCGCCGACGCTCATCAGGTTCGCCGTCAGCAGGAAGAATGGCACGGCCAGCAGGATGAAGGAGTTGTAGGCGTTGAAGGTTTCCTGCGCGAGCATCATCGTCCCGAGGCGTGGCTCGAGATAGAAGAGCGGCAGGCAGGCAAGGCCGAGCGCAAAGGCCACCGGCACGCGCAGAATCAGCAGGACGAAGAAACAGCCGAACAGGATCGAGGCCGCCTCGCCGGCGGAGAAGAGCGCCCCCGTCATGTCGCGCTCCCGCCGAACAGGATGCGCGTCTCGTCGTAGAATTGCTCGCCCAGGAAAACGATCCAGGTCACGGCGGCCGCTGGCCAGGCGATGTGGATCATCCAGAGCGGCAGGTCGGCCAGCTCGGAGGTGCGATACCAGGCGAAGCGCGTGAACTCGATGCCGCCGATCAGGAACACCATGGCGAAGGCCAGGATGCCCAGGCGAGCGACGATGCGCACGGCGGCCTCGCCGCGGCGCGGCAGGGTCGGCCACACATCGACTTCGAAGTGCGAGGCTTCGCGCACGCCGATCATGGCGCCGATCATGATCATCCAGATGAACAGGAAGCGCGCCATCTCCTCGGTCCAGATATAGGCCGGGATCAGCGCGGTGTAGCGCGAGATCATCTGCAGGGTGACGGGGATGATGATGACGGCGACGGAGAAAGCGAGGAGGCCGGTCAGGAATTTGGCATAGGCGGCCGTGAACCGGCGCCACAGGCCGGGCGGCGCAGAGACAGAGGAGGGCATCGGGAATCCGTTCAGGGAGGGCGCCGGCGGAACCGGGAAAACGCGCAGCGGAGCGACGTGCCCCGCTGCGCGCGCAACTCAGTTGGTGGCGACGATCTGCGTGAAGATGCCATCGGCGCCGATCTCCTTGGCGTAGGCGGCCATCACCGGGTCGACAAGCTTCTTCATCTCGGCGCGGTCCTTGAACGGGATGCGCTTCAGCTTGCCGGCTTTCTCCAGCGCGACGAGCTTCTGCTCGTCCTCGCTGCTCTCGACCTGGCGACCGTAGGCGCCGGCCTCCTTGCCGGCCTTGACGACGGCGTCCTGCAGGTCCTTGGGAAGGGCGTTGAAGGTCTTCGACGAGAAGCAGACGGGACGGATGGTGATGGCGTGCTCGGTCATCGCGAGATTGGGCGCCACTTCGTAGAACTTCATCGATTCGACGCCGGCCGCTTCGTTCTCGCCGGCCGAGATGACGTTGTTCTGGATGGCGTTGTAGACCTCGTTGTAGGCGATGACGGTCGGCGACATGCCGGCGGCGGCGAAGGTCTTGGACCAGATCGGCGCACCCTGGACGCGGACCTTGAGGCCCTTGATCTCGGCCAGGTTGCTCACCGGCTTGTTGACGAAGATGTTGCGCACGCCGCCCCCGGCATAGCCGATCAGCATGACCTGGGCCCTTTGGGCGACCTCGTCGGCCACAGGTTTCAGGAGATCGAGGTCGAGCACCTTGTTCCATTGCGCGAGGTCCCGGAACAGGAACGGCGCATCGATGAACGGCGCAGCCTTCGAGAAGGTCGACATGTGGGCCGGCGAGACGACCGCATAGTCCACCGCCTTGCCCTGCGCCATGTACTCGAAATACTGCTTCTCGAGGCCCAGCGACGAATTGCGGTGGAGCACGAAGTTGATCGGCTTGCCGTAATACTTCTTCACCAGCTCCTCGAACTTGAGGAGAGTCTTGTTGAAGGCGTGGTCGTCGTTGAACTGCACGGCGCCGTTCAGCGTCAGCGGCGCCTGTGCGTTGGCAATGAACGGTGCGGCGAGAGTCGAGGCGGCGATACCGCCCATCAGCAGTCTGCGCTTCATGTCGTTTCCTCCAAAGGCCCTGTTTTGGTTCTGCGACCGGGACCGTGCGCGGACTATGCATGGGTTTCGGGCCGGGTGCGACCGGGTTGTCAGACAACATGCCGTCTTTCCGGAAACCCTGGTCCGGACCTTGCGTCGGGTTGTGCTGACCGGCGTTATTCGATATCATGATAACACATAAAATTATTGTATTATGTCACTCAGTACCCCTTCCTCGACCTTCCTGGCGAGATTCGACGGCCCCTTCGTCCCCAAGCTCGTGTCGGTGTTGCGCGAGGGCTACGGCTTGGCCTGGCTGCGGGCCGATGCCATCGCAGGACTCACGGTGGCGATCGTGGCGCTGCCACTCTCGATGGCCATCGCCATCGCCTCGGGCACGACGCCGGAGCGCGGCCTGTACACGGCGATCGTCGGCGGCTTCCTGATCTCGGCGCTGGGCGGCAGCCGGTACCAGGTCGGCGGCCCCGCCGGTGCCTTCATCGTGCTGGTCGCCGCGACGGTCGCGCGCCACGGGATCGAAGGCATGCTGCTCGCCACCCTGATCGCCGGCGTCTTCCTGGTGGCGGCCGGGGCGCTCCGGCTCGGCACCTTCGTCAAGTTCATCCCCTATCCGGTGACGGTCGGCTTCACGACCGGCATCGCCGTCATCATCTTCGCCAGCCAGATCAAGGACCTGTTCGGCCTAACCCTGCAGGGCAAGGAGCCGGGCGAGTTCGCCGCCAAGCTCGAAGTGCTCGCCGGCGCGGCCGGCACCGTGAACGCGGCGGCCGTCGCGCTGGCCGTCGTGACCGTCGGCCTCATCCTCGGCCTCCGCAAGCTGCGGCCGCACTGGCCGGGCATGCTGGTCGCCGTGGTGGTGACTTCGGTCGCGACCTTTGCGCTCGGACTGCCCGTCGAGACGATCGGCAGCCGTTTCGGCGGCATCCCGTCCATGCTGCCCGCACCCAGCCTGCCCGACATGTCGGTGGAGAAGATGCTTGCCGTGCTGCCGGATGCGCTCTCCTTCGCGCTGCTGGGCGCCATCGAGTCGCTGCTGTCCGCGGTGGTGGCCGACGGTATGACGGGCCGCCGCCACCGCTCGAACTGCGAGCTGGTCGCCCAGGGTGTGGCCAACATCGCGTCGGCGCTGTTCGGCGGCATCTGCGCCACCGGCACGATCGCCCGCACCGCCACCAACGTGCGCGCCGGTGCGCATGGGCCGGTTGCCGGCATGCTCCATTCGACTTTCCTGCTGGGGTTCATGCTGCTGGCCGCGCCGCTCGCTGCCTATATTCCGCTTGCGGCACTCGCGGGCGTGCTGGCGGTGGTCGCCTGGAACATGGCCGAAAAGCATGAGTTCGCGACCCTGCTGCGCTCCTCGCGCGGCGATGCGGTCGTGCTGCTCTCGACCTTCCTCCTCACCGTGTTCCGCGACCTGACGGAAGGCATCGTGGTCGGTACGGTCCTGGGCGTCATGCTGCTCATCCAGCGCATCACCGCCACGGCGGGCATCGTGGCGCAGCCGGTACGTGCGCCCTTCGCCGCCGATCTCGTGACCGACCCGCAGGTGATCGTCTACCGGCTGTCCGGCGCCTTCTTCTTCGGCACAGCCTCGACCGTGGGCGCCGTGCTCGACCGCATCGCCGACCAGCACAAGGCCTTCATCATCGACTTCAGCGCCGTGCCTTTCATCGATTCGACGGCGGCCAACGTCATCGCCGGCATCGGCCGCAAGGCGCTGCGTCACGGCGTGCGCGTCTATGTCACCGGCGCCGCGCCGTCGGTGCGCCACCTGCTGCTGCGGGCGGGTGCCGGCCGGCCCCAGGTGCGCTACCTGCCCTCCATCGACCATGCCGTGCGCGAGGCCCATCTCCTGTAGGATGGGGCATGGCTTTTCCCACCGTCTCGATCTCCACCACCGCGCTCAGCGCTGAGATTTCCGCCATCGGCGCCGAACTTGTGCGTCTGCAGGATCGCGCGGGTGCCGATCTCCTCTGGGACGGCGATCCCGCGGTCTGGAACGGTCGCTCGCCACTCCTGTTTCCCATCGTTGGCGAGGTGAAGGGCAACCGGCTCAAGGTCGCCGGGAAAGCCTACGAAATCGGCCGTCACGGCTTCGCCCGGACCTCGACCTTCGCCCTGATCAGGTCCGACGCCGCGTCCTGTACCTGGCGCCTGGAGTCGAGCGAGGCGACGCGGCGCCACTATCCCTTCGAATTCAGGCTGGACGTCACCTACAGGATCGAAGACGCCACGCTGCACATGGAAGCCGAGGTCACGAACATCAATGCCGTGGTCATGCCGGTCTCGTTCGGCTTCCACCCGGCGCTGCGCTGGCCGCTGCCCTACGGCAAGCCGCGTGCGGCCCACGAGATCGTCTTCGAGCGGGACGAGCCGGCGCCGATCCGCCGGCCGATCGACGGCCTGCTGAGCGCCGCACAGTTCGCGACACCGGTGCGCGCCCGTCACCTCCTGCTGCACGACGACCTGTTCGAAGAGGGCGCGCTGGTCTTCGATACGCTGGCGAGCCGCAGCGTCCTCTATGGCGAAGCGGTCCGCGTCGACTTCCCGCGCATGCCGCATCTCGGCATCTGGACCAAACCGGGTGCCGGCTATGTCTGCATCGAACCGTGGCAGGGCCATGCCAGTCCCGAAGGCTTCGACGGCGAGCTGGCCGACAAGCCCGGCGTGATTGCCATCACGCCGGGCGCCACCGAGAGCTTCGCGATGTCGATCAGCGTCGAGCGCTGACCCGGCGTCACTTCAGCACGGCGGCCAGCGCCGCCGCGCTGCGCCATACCTGCTTCTGGCAGATGAACAGAACGCAGCCTTCGATCGTCAGCGTGTCGACGGTCGGCCGACGCAGCGTCGCACGATAGGTCTGGCCGTCCTCGGGATTGTAGATGCGCCCCTCCCAGACGCCGCCAGGGGTGCGGGCGAGCCCGGACAGGATCGACAGACCGACGACGGGCCGCGTGCGCAGGGAAGCGTCACCATTCTGGGTATCGAGGCGCGGCCGGCCCTTGTCGTCCAGGCTGTCCCACAGCCAGCGGACGGTGCCGCACAGGCCCGGTGCGTCGCTGCAGGGGACGATCTCGACGATGGCCGCCGCGCCGGGTGTCACCCAACGCCCCACCGGGCCGTCGTCGGCGCGGACTGGGTCGGCACCCAAGGCAAATCCTCCGGCCAGGATACAGGCAAGCGCCCGCGCGAGCATGCGCGCCGCTCTGCCCCGCGCTGTGCTTCCCGCAGCCGGCGAGACGATCGCCTCGAACTTCCGCCGGTAGTCGGGATGCTCGGTGCCCATCAGTTTGTCCCACCAGCGGAAGTAGAGGCCGTAATTGTAGCGTCCGGCTTCGTGATGCAGGTCGTGATGGGTCGTGGTGTTGTTCCAGCCCAGCCAGCGGCCGGGGCCGAAGGCGGCGGGATGAACCTCGGCGCCGGCATGCCCCATGACGTTGCGGAGGATCTGCACGATGCCGAAGGCCAGCAGGGCGATTCCGTGCATTGGCACGGCGAGCAGGAAGAGCGGGACGAAGGCGCCATGCACGACGGCCTCGGGGACGGCGAATGAATAGGCGGCCCACGGCGTCGGCGTCCGCGACAGATGATGGGTGCGATGGAACAGCCCGAACAGCCGCCTGTGGTGCATCGCGCGGTGCGCCCAGTAGAAATAGGCGTCGTGGACTACCAGCATAAGCGCGAGCGACAGGACGAGGTAGAGCGGTCCGGCCTGCCGGAAGTCCTTGTAGATCGTGATCCAGCCCTGATGGTCGCCCACTGCCACGACGGCGCCCAGCAATGAGAAGATGAAGGCCGTGCGCAAGGACGCCAGCAATTCGCGCCGCCGCTGGCCCCGGGCGGGATCGCGGGTCTGCAGCCTGCGGCGGGCCAGCCCGGCACGCCAGAACAAGGCGAGGATCGTGGCCATCAGCGTGGCGGCTACGAGGTAGCGGGCGGTGTCCATGACCCAGACCGTGGGCCAGGCAGACAGATAGACGTGCCAGAGTTCGTTCATCGATCGCCCCTCCATCGGGCGTGTCCAAGGCCTAGGAGGAGGGGGCGGACGGATCGCGCCGAAGGTGAAAGCCGACGATTTGCTCCGGAAATCGGCTCGCCGATTCCGGAATCGGCAGGAAATCAGGAGCCGTTGCGGCCTTCGGCGGCTTTTCTGTACTCGGTCGGAGTCATGCCGGTATCGGCCTTGAACGCCCGGTTGAAGGGACCGAGCGACTGGAAGCCCGAATCGAGGGCGATGGTTAGGACCGGGACCGTGGCCTGTCCGGGATCGGCAAGGGCCTGCTTGGCATCGGCCAGGCGGTGACGGTTCAGGTACTCGTTGAAGTTCCGGTATCCCAGCCCGCGGTTGATGGCGCGCCTCAGCCGGTATTCGGGCAGCCCGAGTCGGCTGGCCAGGACGCCGATGGTCAGTCCCTCCTGACGATAAACCCTGTCGACCGACATCAGCCGCTCGAGCGTGGCGAGCAGTGCCGGGTCGGCGGGCTCGTCCTCCGGCGCCGCCGCCGTCGTGGGCGGATGAGGGGGCGGGCTGGCGGACGAGGGGGCGCCGACGGCCGGCTCGACAGTCACCGTGCCGAGGACGGAATCGAGGTCCGCCGACAGCAGTAGCAGGGCGACGATGGCTGCGATCGCGACCAACGCGCCCGAGTTGAGCAGGTGCAGGCTCATCGGGACCTTGTCGGGGCCGATGACGAGTTCGGCCGTGACGGTCACGGCGATATGGAGGGCGACGGCGATCAGGATGAACAGGCGCAGGCGCCGCCTCCCTTCCACCAGATCGCTGCTCCAGCCCCGAACAGTCTGCACCAGCGCCAGCAACGCCAGCACGATCACCGCGCCGCGCACGAGAACGCCCAGCAGCCAGTGCGACGTGAAGCCCGCCCCCAGCAGATGGACCAGCGGCCAGATGACAAGGCCCAGCCAGACGAGCGCATGCCAGGGCTTCAGCCGGAACGAATCGTCGAACATCGCCTGGGCGAACAGCCAGAAGACGGCGGCATTGCCGGTGCAGAGCATCAGGACGGGGGCGAACCAGAGGGGCGGATCATGGGGGCCGGGCGAGGAGCAGACGGCGTAGGCCGCGGCGCCCCCGGCCAGGAGAGCGCCGAGCCAGGCGGCGGGCCGGCCCTGGGCCTGGCGCAGCGTCGCGGCCGCGACGGTCAGGAGCAGAGCGATGCCCGCGCCGCGCAGGGCGATGTCGAGGGTGACGAGGATGTCGGGGCCGCCCATGTCGGCGCCGTGATTAGCATTTTGCAGAGATCACGCCACCCGCAACACGCTGCCGGCAGGCCGGCCCTTCAGCGCCGGGCGGCGAGGCTCCTGAACAGCGCGTCGCTGCGGTCGTCGGCGGGGAAGAAGCTCTCGACGCGGACTTCCTGCAGGGTGATGTCCTGCGGGGTGCCTAAAGTGGCGATGGTGGTGAACACCGAGAGCGCCTTGCCGCCCACCAGATAGTCGACCGTCAGCACCGGCCCTGGCCGCTCCTCGAAGCGAAGCTTGCGGAACGAGGCGGGCACGTCGGGATAGGCCATGATCTCCTCGATGAAGGCGAGCGCCCTGGGCTCGCCGCCGGCTGCCAGGATCTCGGCATAGGTCGTCGACACGAGATAACGCGCCACCTCCTCCCAGTTAGAGATCTTCGAGCGCAGCGCCTTCGGGTCGAGAATCCAGCGCAACAGGTTCGGCGCCTTGCCGGCGGGTGGTGGCGGCGGCATGCCCTCGAACAGGAACATGGTGAAGGCGTTGGCCGCCTCGTTGGCCTGCAGCAGGTTCCACAGCCGGTCGATCACGACGGCGGGGTAGGGCTCCTGCTGCTTCAGCATGAAATCGATGGCCTGGCGCACCGGGGCGAGTTCTGGCGCGGCGAGGTTGCTCTCGCGATAGGCCGGCGCGAATCCGGCCGCCAGCAGCATCTCGTTGCGCTGGCGCAGGGGCACATCGAGCGCGGTCGAGAGCTGGACCACCATCTCGCGGCTGGGGCGGGCGCGGCCCGATTCGAGGAAGCTGACATGGCGCTGCGAGACGCCGGACTGCAGCGCCAGGGAGAGCTGGCTGGCGCCGCGACGGCGGCGCCAGGCGCGCAGCATGGGACCGAACGTGTCGACCGGAGCCGTGGGTGCGGAAGCGGGATGGGTGCTCATGATGGAGCGAAACCTAGCACCGGCCCTCGGGTCCGCCGATTACCTGCTGCGTAATTGAGGAAGCGGTGGGCCGATGCGATTTCCAGATCGTCCGCAACCAAAGGAGGACGACATGACCACTTCATCAGACCGCCTGCTCCGCCGCACCCTGTGGGGCAACGCCGCCTTCTCCGTGCTCTCCGGCGCGATGCTGGTGGCCTTCGCCGAGCCGTTTGCCCGGTTCGCCGCGCATGGCCCGGTATCTGTCGCCGGCCTCGATCTCGCCATCCTGTTCGAGCTTCTGGGCGTGGGCGTCGTGGCCTTCGGCGGCCTTTGTGCCTGGGTCGCCTCGCGAGCCGAACTGCCGCGCGGTCTCGCCCGCTTCATCTTCGCCGCTGACATCGCGTGGGTGGCGGCCAGCGCGCTGGTGCTGGCGCTGCCGGCCTCGTGGACCACGGCCGGCGTCGTGGGCATCGTCGTGGTCGCGCTGATCGTGGCCGACTTCGTGATCCTGGAGTATCTCGGCCTGCGCCGGCTCCATACCGCTGCTTAGGAGGAAACGACCATGGACAAGCTCCAGCACCTGAACGCCATCAAGCTGCCCTTCGCCGAGGTGCTGGGGCTCAGGTTCACGGAAGCGAGCGAGACCGGGGTGAAGGCCGAGATGGTTGTGCGCCCCGAACTCTGCACGCGGCCCGCGATCCTGCACGGCGGCGCCGTCATGGCGTTTGCCGACACGCTGGGCGCCGCCGCCACCGTGCTCAACCTGCCCGAGGGTAAGGGCACGACGACGATCGAGAGCAAGACCAACTTCGTGGGGCCGGCGCCGGTCGGCAGCACGGTGATCGGCGAGACCACGCCGATCCATCGCGGCCGCCGCACCATGGTCTGGACCACCCGCATCACCACTGCCGAGGGCAAGCTCGTGGCCGTGGTGACGCAGACGCAGATGGTACTTTAGCTCTTCGCCAGCCGGTGACGCTCGGTTGCCGGGATCAGGGTCAGGTTTCCCAGGATCCTGTGCTGCGGGTCGGCACTCGCGGCCAGCCGGGGCTGCAGGTCGAGCAGCGCCTTGCCGAACAGCGTCTCGTCCCACAGCCACGCCTTGCGCTTCTTCGCCGTGCCGGGATCGGGAAAGGCCGAGGCCGCCTCCAAGTAGTAGGCCCGCAGGTCGTCGATCGCCTCCTTGAGCGCCTGGGCCGGCGGCAGGTTCCCGGTCAGGGCGGTGGACAGAAGGGCGCCGGCCGCCGGCATGTCGAGACCGGAAACGCCTATGGTGGTGCGGCCGGTTCTGGCGACGCTCTGATCGTGCCAGGTCGCCAGACGGTCGATCTCGGCCGCCAGCGTGTCGGTGGCTTGGGGCGCCAGGTTGATCGGGCAGGCCCAGCCGGTGAAGTCGGCCTCTTCGGCAATCTCTTCCGGATAGTCGGCGATCAACGGCCCGTCGGTGCGCTCCAGCAGCTCCGCCGTTGCGCGCAGCACGCGGCGCTGGAAATCGGGATCGTCTGGAATGCCGAGCGGCCGGCCGAGCTCGAACGTGACCCAGAGCGCCCGCGGCGGACGGATGGTTTCGGTGTGTTCACGCACCAGGCTGATGCTGGCGGTCGGAATGCCCTGACGCTCGAGGAAGTGGCCCAGCGCGCCCACGGCGCGCGTGCAGGCGGGTCAAACGGGAACGAGCAGGGCCGCATCGACGGCATCCTGTTTCAGCAGGCCGGCGAGATGCTGGGCATGCGGTTCGGCCGCATCCGGCGGAAACGCGCCCATGAACGAATAGTGCATTGAGGCCATCGAGCCGATGACACCCTCTTCGACCAGCTCGCGCAGCCGGTCGATCGGGAAGGCGACGTTGTGGTCCTGCTGGAAGCCCGTGCGGTCGAAGTTCACCGAGATGTGACTCATGACCAGGTCGCGCGCCGGAGTCTCGGCCGGAATGACGCGATAGCTGCCGTCGCCGGGGCGGAACGGCCGGTCGCCGCGCCGATGCAGGCCAGCAGTCGAGATCAGCGCGACGCGGCGCTGGGCGAGCGGCTTGCCCGGCAGCGCCGGCGTGTCGTCGAGGGTCGGACATTCGATGCGGCGGAGGTGGTGGGCCTCGACCTCGGGCATCTCGCTCAGACGTTTCACCATGGCGACGTGCTCCTCATGTGAATTTCCGATAGGTCTCGCGCGTGGCGATGATGGCGTGGTCGAGGCAGCCGTTCTCGCGCTCGACATTGGCCTCCGCGTATTCGGGCGACGTCATCATGGCGAGGAATGCGGCGCGCGAGGGATAGCTGACCAGCGCCGCGTAATCCCAGCGATGCCGTTCGGGTTCACCCAGCGCCACCGCTTCGGCATCGCCCGTCCAGATGATCGTGCCGCCCCGCGCCTTGATCAGCTTTATGGTGAGCGCGCTGTAACGGAGGTAGGCGTCCCAGCCGCTGCCGTTGCCGTCGAGCGAGCGCTCGCGGAAGCGCATCAGGTTCAGCATGACCACCGGGACGTCGTCCGGCAGCGCGCTCAGGGCGGCATGGTTCAGATGATCGATCATTGCGGACTCCCCAGAAGGTCGAGCGCCGGCCGGACGACCGCTTCGAGCGTGTGCCGGCGGGCGCCGGTGCGCGCCAGGACGCGCATGCCCATCAGCACGCCCAGCAGGTGGATCGACAGGGCCTCGGCGTCGGTGCCGCGTGGCGTCTCGCCGGCCTCGATCGCCGCCTCGACGTTGCGGCGGAAGAACGCGCGGATCTCCTCGAGATAGGCCGTGACCGCGCGGCCCAGTCCTGCGTCGTGCGGCGCGACGTCGAGCGCGGAATTCACCAGCAGGCAGCCCTTGCAGTCGCGATCCTTCAGCGAACGGTCGATCACCTCGGCCAGGAACGCGCGGATCGCCTCGCTGGGACGATGACCGGCCTCGAGTCGCGCGATGCGCTCGCGGGTCGAGCGATTCGCGTAGCGTTCGAGGACACGCACGAACAGCGCGCGCTTGCCGCCGAAGGCATTGTAGAGGCTGGCGCCGCCGATCCCCATCTCGCGCGCGAGGTCGCGCACCGACGTGGCCTCGTAGCCGCGACTCCAGAAACAGTCGACAGCGGCATCGAGCGCGCGGTCCTCGTCGAATTCCCTCAGGCGAGCCATTGAGGGAATAAGAGCGTAATTCTGGAGCGATTGCACCAAAATTCATGTGCGGCTGGCCCGCTCCGTGCTAGCGAAGGGCATGGCCGAAGGGACACCCGTGCGGATCACGCGCGACCACTGGGGCTTCCTGTGCGGCTCCATCATGGCCCTCGGGGCGTCGCTGTCGTTTGCCTCAGCGCGCGCCGGCATCCTGGATGGTCTCGGTGCCGTCGACATGATCTTCGCCCGCTATATCGTGGCCGGCGCGATCATGTTTCCGCTGCTGCTGCGCTACGGCGTGCGCGACTTCGCCGGCATCGGCTTACGGCGATCGCTGATCCTCACCCTGCTGGGCGGCGCACCTTTCGCCTTGCTGCAGACCGGCGGCTACGGTTTCGCGCCGCTGGCGCACGGCGCCGTCATCGCGCCCTCGACCGTCACCATCGTCAGCACGATCGGCGCCGCCCTGTTCCTGCGCGAGCGCCTCAGTCGCACCCATCTGGTCGGCGCCGCGATCGTGCTGACAGGCATCTTCCTGATCGGCTGGGACGGACTCACCCAGCCATCGGGCGAACAGGCCTGGCTGGGCGATCTTCTGTTCTTCGCGTCGAGCGTGCTTTGGGCCGGCTTCACTTTGCTGCTGCGACACTGGCGCTTGCCGGCGCTGCCGGCGACGGCGGTCGTGGCCGTGCTGTCCTTTCTGCTGACCACACCAGTCTATCTGGCGGTGATGGGTGTCGCCCACCTGCAAGCATTGCCGCTCGGCATGCTGGCCTTCCAGGGGCTGGTGCAGGGCGGCTTGCAGGGCGCCGTCACCATGGTGGCCTACAGCCAGGCAGTGATCTTCCTCGGCGTCAGCCGAGCCGTGCTGTTCCCGGCCATCGTTCCGGCCCTGTCGGTGCTGGTTGGCATCCCGATCGTCGGTGAATTTCCCGGCGTGTTGCAGATCGGTGGGCTCAGTCTGGTCACCCTGGGCCTGATGACGACGGTGGGATTGTTCCGGCGGCTCGGCCTACGGTAACCCGGGTCGCTGGCGCTCAGCGCATCAGGGCGGGCACGAAGGCCTGCAGCGCGGCATCGGCGTCGGCCGCAGTCTGCTGGTGCGACTGCATCCAGTCGACGCGGATCTTGACGAAGTGGTCGCGAAAGCCGGTCAGCAGCAGCTTGCTGTAGACCCGCGAGTTCGCCTGGGTGAGGCCGCTGTAAGTGAGGCAGCGGAAGGTCACCGCCCCATAGGCGCAGCTCGAAGGCACCGACGGCTTTTGGAAGCTCGTGTAGCCGGCGTGCTTGAACTGCTGCTCGGCCGAGGCGACCTCGACGTTGAACTGGCTGATCACCGTCGGATTATCACTGCCGGGCGGCACCCGGCGGCCGAGATCGTAAACCTGCACGCTGATCGTCAGCCGCCTCGGCGTCGAGTAGTAATAAGCCATCCCCTGGCCGGGATTGTTGGCCGGGGGCGCAGCATAGTTGATCGAGCGCTCGAACGTGGCGCCGCCCAGGCTCGATGGAAAGCTGAGCCTGGTGCCGGTGTTGGTCGTCGGCGTCGTCGACTGGGTCTGCGCCGATGCCGGGCCTGCGCTGGCCAGAAGCACAGCGGCGACCAGAGCCTTTCCGACCCTAGACATCGAGGTTCGCCACCTTCAGTGCATTTTCCTGGATGAAGTCGCGGCGCGGCTCGACCACGTCGCCCATCAGGGTCGAGAAAATCTCGTCGGCCTCGTCGGCATGGTTGATCCTGACCTGCAGCAAGGTGCGCGCCTCCGGATCGAGGGTGGTCTCCCAGAGCTGGTCGGGATTCATCTCGCCCAGGCCCTTGTAGCGCTGGATCGTGACGCCCTTGCGGCCGGCCTCGAGAACGGCGGCGAACAGCTCGGTCGGCGAGGAGATCCGGGTCTCCTTGTCCTTCACCGCGAAGATGCCGGGCTTCTGGTAGACGGCCTGCAGCTCGTCGGCCAGGGCATCGAGCTTGCGCGCCTCGGCGCTGCGGGTCAGCGGTCCGTCGATCACGTGCCGCTCGGTAACGCCGCGCAGGCGACGCGTGAAGGCGAGACCGCCGTCGGCGATCGGCTCGCCGGTCCAGCCCTTCTCCAGCAGCGGACTGACGACGTCGAGACGCTTGGCGATGTAGTCGGCCGTCTGCTTGGCCAGCTCCGGATCGGCCAGCACGTCGGGTTTGAGGGCGCCCGCGATCGCCGCCTGCTCGATCACCGCCTGGTTGGTGACGCGGCGCGACAGGGCCAGCGGCTTCACGAGGTTGGTCACCGAGCGGGCGATATCCACCGTGTTCCGCAGATCTTCCTTGGCGAGCACGCTGCCGCTGCCGAGCTGCAAGGTGGCGCCCTCGAGGCCGGTCTGGATGAGATGATCGTCGAGTGCGCGCTCGTCCTTGAGGTAGATCGCCGACTTGCCCTTCGCCGCTTTGAACAGCGGCGGCTGGGCGATGTAGAGGTAACCACGCTCGATCAGGTCGCGCATCTGGCGATAGAAGAACGTCATCAGAAGCGTGCGGATGTGCGAGCCGTCGACATCGGCGTCCGTCATGATGATGATCTTGTGATAGCGCAGCTTGTCGAGGTTGAAGTCGTCATGGCCGATGCCGGTGCCCAGCGCCGTGATCAGCGTGCCGATTTCCGCCGAGCCCAGCATCTTGTCGAAGCGCGCGCGTTCGACGTTCAGGATTTTTCCACGCAACGGCAGGATCGCCTGGTTGGCGCGGTTGCGGCCCTGCTTGGCCGAGCCGCCGGCCGAATCGCCCTCGACGATGAAGAGTTCGGAGAGCGCCGGATCGCGTTCCTGACAGTCGGCGAGCTTGCCGGGCAACGACGAGACGTCGAGCGCGCCCTTGCGGCGAGTGAGCTCGCGGGCCTTGCGTGCGGCTTCGCGCGCGGCGGCCGCCTCGACCACCTTGGTCAGGATCTTCCTGGTCTCGGCGGGATGTTCCTCGAACCACTGGCCGAGCTTGTCGCTGACCACCGATTCGACGACCGGACGCACTTCCGACGAGACCAGCTTGTCCTTGGTCTGCGAGGAGAACTTCGGGTCGGGCACCTTGACCGAAAGCACGCAGGTCAGGCCCTCGCGCATGTCGTCGCCGGTGAGGCCCACCTTCTCCTTCTTGGAGATGCCGCTCTCGTCGGCGTACTTGTTCAACGTGCGGGTCAGCGCGCCGCGGAACCCCGCGAGATGGGTGCCGCCGTCCCGCTGCGGGATGTTGTTCGTGAAGCACAGCATCGTCTCGTGATAGCTGTCGTTCCACTGCATCGCGACTTCGACGGCGATGCCTTCCTTCTCGCCCCGGATCGACACTGGCGGATCGTGCAGTACCGACTTGTTGCGGTCGAGATACTTGGCGAAGGCCTCGACGCCGCCCTCGTAGTACAGCTCGGAAACCTTCCGCTCGGCGCCGCGCTCGTCGGTCAGCACGACCCGCACGCCGGAGTTCAGGAAGGCCAGTTCGCGCAGCCGGTGCTCGAGCGTGGCGAAGTCGAACTCGGTCTTGGTGAATGTCCCGGTCGAGGGCAGGAAGGTCACTTCGGTGCCGTGCTTGCCCTCCGGGGCATCCCCCACGACCTGGAGGTCGCCTTCCGGCTCGCCATGCCGGAAGCGCATGTAGTGTTCCTTGCCGTTGCGCCAGATGCGCAGGTCGAGATGCTCCGACAGCGCGTTGACCACCGCGGCGCCGACGCCGTGCAGGCCGCCCGAAACCTTGTAGGAATTCTGGTCGAACTTCCCGCCGGCATGGAGCTGCGTGAAGATCACGTTGGCGGCCGAGATGCCCTCTTCCCGGTGGATGTCGGTCGGCACGCCGCGGCCGTTGTCGCGGACGGTGGCCGAGCCGTCGCCGTGCAGGACAACGTTGACCTGGTCGCAATAGCCCGCCAGTGCCTCATCGATCGCGTTGTCGACGATCTCGTAGACCATGTGATGCAGGCCGGTGCCGTCGTCGGTGTCGCCGATATACATGCCCGGGCGCTTGCGGACCGCTTCGAGGCCGCGCAGCACTTTGATGGAATCGGCGCCGTAGTCCTCGGCGCCCGGCGTCATGTCATTGTCGCTCATGGTCCTGGCTTTCGAAAAGGGTTCAGATCGCCGCGATCGACCCGTCGGCGACACGCAGGATTTGCGCGCGGCCGCGGAGCGGCGCAAAGAGTTCGGCATCGGTGCCGGTCATCCAGCTCTGGACGCCCAGCGCCACCACCTCGTCGAACAGCGCCCGCCGGCGCTCCTCGTCGAGGTGGGCCGCGATTTCGTCGAGCAGCAGCAGCGGCGGCCGGCCGCGCGACAGCGCCACCAGCCTTGCATGCGCCAGCGCGATCGAGACGAGGACCGCCTTCTGCTGGCCGGTCGACCCCTCGGCCGCCGGCAGGTCGAGATCGAGGTGGCGCACCGCGAGATCGCTGCGGTGCGGTCCGCAGGAAGTGGTGCCGGCTTCGGCGTCGCGCAAGCGGCTGGCCGCCCATTCGCCACGCAGCCGGTCCTCGACGTCGATCGCAGGCATGGTGGCCACCCAACCGTCGACTTCGCCCGCCATGGCGAGCGAGGCACGGGGGAAAGGTCCGACGCCCAGCCGTGCGGCGGCATCGAGGCGCTGCACCGTGTCGGCGCGCGCCGAAGCCAGCGCAACGCCGTGGCGGGCCATCGTGTCTTCCAGCGCCGCGAACCAGTGCGGGTCGCGGTTCCCTTCGCCCAGAAGGCGGCTGCGCTGGCGCTGAGCGTTCTCGTAGGCCGCGACGTCGCCGGCGTGTTCGGGATGCAGCGCCGTCACCAGCCGGTCGAGGAAACGCCGGCGCTCGCTCGCGCCGTCGAGGAACAGCCGGTCGAGCTGCGGCGTCAGCCATACCGCCGCGACATGCCGACCGAGCGCGGTCTGGCTCTGCATCGGCCGGCCGTCGATGCGCACGGCGCGGCGCGGCAGGCCGCTCTCGCCGCGCCCGGCTTCGAGGCCGGTACCGATGGCCAGCCGGCCTTCGGGCGTGTCGAGCGTCGCGGCGACCGCCCAGCCGGCGGCCGAAGGCTCGTCGCCGCGGGAGCGGCGGCAGACATCGTCGAGCTTGGCCCGCCGCAGGCCGCGGCCGGGCGCCAGGAAGGAAAGGGCTTCCAGAAGGTTGGTCTTGCCCGCGCCGTTGGCGCCGACCAGGACGACCGGCTCGTGGCCGCACTCGAGGCGGAGCTGGCGGTAGTTGCGGAAGTCGGTCAGGCGAAGCTGGCGCACGGCGAGGAGTGCCGGCGCAGCGCCCGATACGGCGTCGGAAGAGTAGGCGAGGTTGCTAATGGCCTGTGCGTTCATACCCGCATCGGCATGAGCACGTAGAGCGCGCTCTCGTCGGCACCGTCACGCACCAGGGTGGGCGAACCGGCATCGGCCATCAGGAAGCGCGCCTCGCTGCCCGCAATCTGCTCGGTGATGTCCAGCAGGTAGCGCGAGTTGAAGCCGATCTCGAGCGCCGTATCCTTGTACTCGACCTCGATCTCCTCGCTGGCGCTGCCCGCGTCGGGGCTGGTCGCCGAGAGCGTGACGATGCCCTTGCCGACCGCCAGCTTGATGGCGCGCGACTTCTCGGTGGAAATCGTCGAGACGCGATCGACGGCGTGCGCGAATTCCTTGCACGGCACGTTCAGGACCTTGTCGTTGCCGGTCGGGATGACCCGCTCGTAGTCCGGGAAGGTGCCGTCGATCAGCTTGCTGACCAGCGTGACGTTGCCGCTGGAGAAACGAATGCGGGTGTCGCTGAGCTCGACGTCGACCGAACCGTCGCCCTCGTCGAGCAGCTTGCGGACCTCGCCCACGGTCTTGCGCGGCACGATCACGCCTGGAATCTCGCCGGCGCCCTTGGGCAGCGGCACCTCGACCCGAGCCAGGCGATGACCGTCGGTCGCCACGCCGCGCAGCACCTGGGTGCCGGCCGCGGTCGCGGCATGGAAATAGATGCCGTTCAGGTAGTAGCGGGTCTCCTCGTTGGAGATCGCGAAGCGGGTACGGTCGATGATGCCCTTGAGGTCGGTCGCCGGGAGCTGGAAGCGATGCGGCAGGTCGCCTTCGGTCATGGCCGGGAAATCGGCCGGCGGCAGGCACTGCAGGGTGAAGCGCGAGCGGCCGGCCCGGATCACCAGGCTGCTGTTGTCGGAGGCGGCTTCCAGCTCGACCTGGGCGCCGTCGGGCAGCTTGCGGACGATTTCGTACAGCGTGTGGGCCGGCGCCGTGGTCGATCCGGTCTTGGAGGCGCTGGCCTCCACCGATTCGGTGATGGCGAGGTCCATGTCGGTCGCGGCAAGGCTCAGCCGGCCCTTCTGGGCGGTGATCAGCACGTTGGACAGGATCGGGATGGTATTCCGACGCTCGACGACACTCTGGACATGGGCCAGGGCCTTCAGGAGGGCCGCCCGTTCGATCGTCAATTTCATGTTTTGGTCGCCGTAGTCAGGGCCGGATTGGGTCTGGTTCATGGCCCGTTCCCAAGGCTGCGAAGGGCGCCGGAGGAACGGTTGAAAAGTATATCACGCCGACTGTCCGCGGGAAGCAATTTCGCTGTTTCTAGAGGCATTTAGGGGCTTTGGCGCAATGCAAAACAGGCCCTGAGCGGCCTGTTTCACAGTCATAAATTGTGATTTTCTAGCCCTGTAGCTGGCGCTTGAGCAGTTCGACGTCTTCGGCGATCGACAGATCGGAAACCTTGAGTTCCTCGATCTTGCGCACGGCATGCATGACCGTCGTATGGTCGCGGTTGCCGAAGCGCTTGCCGATCTGCGGCAGGCTGAGGGTCGTAAGCTGCTTGGCGAGGTACATCGCTACCTGGCGCGGCCGGGCGACCGAGCGGGCGCGCCGCGGCGAGCTCATCTCGGCGAGCTTGATGTTGTAGTGGGCGGCGACCCGCTGCTGGATCTCGTCGACCGTGACCTTGCGGTCGGCCTGGCGCAGCAGGTCGTGCAGCACGTCCTGCGCCATCTCGACGGTGATCTCGCGGCCGATCAGCTGGCCGTGCGCGACGACGCGGTTCAGGGCGCCCTCGAGCTCTCGGATGTTGGTGCTGATCTTGTGCGCGAGGAACTCGAGCACGTTGGCCGGTACCGGGACCCGGGCGTTCTCGGCCTTGGTCTGCAGGATCGACAGGCGCAGCTCGTAGGTCGACGAGTGGATGTCGGCCACGAGGCCGCTGCCCAGCCGCGAGCGCATGCGCTCCTCGATGTCCTGCAGCTCGCTCGGCGGCTTCTCCGAGGACAGGATGATCTGCTTGTTCTGCTCGACCAGCGAGTTGAACGTGAAGAAGAACTCGTCCTGGCTCGCTTCCTTGCCGCAGATGAACTGC
>NZ_SCUT01000026.1 GCF_004297265.1 Reyranella sp. | reverse complement strand
GGTAGGCGACGGCCTGCTTGGAAAGGTCGTCATACACGATCACGGCATGCATGCCGTTGTCGCGGAAGTACTCGCCCATGGCGCAGCCGGTGTAGGGCGCCAGGAACTGCATCGGGGCCGGATCGGACGCGGTCGCCGCGACGACGATGGAGTATTCCAGCGCGCCGTTGTCCTCGAGCGTCTTCACGATCTGGGCGACGGTCGAGCGCTTCTGGCCGACGGCGACGTAGACGCAGTAGAGCTTGCGGCTCTCGTCGGTACCCTTGTTGAT
This sequence comes from Reyranella sp., assembly GCF_004297265.1. Lineage (GTDB taxonomy): Bacteria > Pseudomonadota > Alphaproteobacteria > Reyranellales > Reyranellaceae > Reyranella. The sequence continues at coordinate 99,522 of NZ_SCUT01000026.1, read as the reverse complement.
GCCCTTCTGGTTCAGGAAGGTGTCGATGGCGACGGCGGTCTTGCCGGTCTGGCGGTCGCCGATGATCAGCTCGCGCTGGCCGCGGCCGACCGGCACCAGCGAGTCGATCGCCTTGAGGCCGGTCTGCATCGGCTCGTTCACCGACTTGCGCGGAATGATGCCCGGAGCCTTCACCTCGACGAGGCGGCGCTCGGTCGACTGGATCGGCCCCTTGCCGTCGATCGGATTGCCGAGACCGTCGACCACGCGGCCGAGCAGGCCCTTGCCGACCGGAACGTCGACGATGGAGCCGGTGCGCTTGACCGTGTCGCCTTCGCGGATCGTGCGGTCTTCGCCGAAGATGACGACGCCGACATTGTCGCTCTCGAGGTTCAGCGCCATGCCCTTGATGCCGCCGGGGAACTCGACCATCTCGCCGGCCCGGACGCTGTCGAGACCATAGACGCGCGCGATGCCGTCACCGACGGAGAGGACCTGGCCGACCTCGGCCACTTCGGCCTCGGTGCCGAAGTTGGCGATCTGCTGCTTCAGAATGGCCGAGATTTCGGCGGCACGGATATCCATTAGGCAACTCCCTTCATGGCAAGCTGCAAGCGCTGCAGCTTGCTTCGGACGGATGAATCGAACAGGCGCGAACCGACCTTCACGACGAGACCGCCGAGAATGTCGGGTTCGACGCGCGCGTCGATGGAAACCTTGTTACTGCCCAGCACCGAGCGCAGCGCATCGCTGAGCTGCTGCAGCTGGGCGGGCGAAAGCGGAACGGCCGAGGTGACCTCCGCGGTGGTCTCGCCGCGGCGCGCGGCGAGTTCGGCCAGGAACGCCGAGGCCATGGCCGGCAGGTCGCGGGCGCGGCCATTGGCAGCCACAGTACCGACGAAATTGCGGGTCAAACCCGAAATACCGGCGGCATCGAGCACGGCCAGCAGCGCCTTGCCCTGCAGGGCGCGCGGAATGACCGGGCTGGCGATGAGCCGGGCGAGGTCCGTGCTCTCGGCGACCATCTTGCGGAAGGTGGCGAGGTCCTGCGCGACCTGATCGAGGGACTTGGAGCCGTCCGCGAGTTCAAAAAGGGCGCTGGCGTAGCGTCCGGCAACGCCGGTGGTTGCGGTGGTCACGTCGAGAGCCTCTCCCCTGCCGCGGAACGCGGCCGGCAAGCCATTGAATTTACTCGCTTTTCACCAGCAGAACGCCCCGCGTCGCTTGCCGCCCCACCCCGGAAAAGCGCGCGTTGCTACCATGCTGCATTTCCCGGCGCAACGTCGGCAAAGCACTGTTCTACAGCGGTTTTTCGGCGCGGGGGTCTCAGAGGAAGGAATAAGGGTCGACATCGACCTGCAGGCGAACTGATCCCGGAAGGCCAATTCGTTCGAGCCAGGCGTGCAGCAGAGGCTGCACGGCCGTGTCGCGGCCGGCCTTGAGCAGGAAACGCCGCCGGTGCCGTCCGCGCAGCAGGGCCATCGGTGCGACCGACGGCCCCAGGACCGTGATACCCTCCTGCTGCGGCGCACGGCGGGCCAGGGCAGCGCAGACATTGTCGACCGCCGCCGGGTCCGGCCCGGAAATGATCAGCGAGGCCAGCCGTCCGTAGGGCGGCATGCCCGCGGCCGCCCGATCGTGAAGTTCGACCTCGACGAAACGGTCGCGATCCCCGGAAACCAGCGCCTGCATCACCGGATGCTCGGGATTGTGCGTCTGGATCAGCGCCCGGCCGGGGCGCCCGTCGCGGCCGGCGCGGCCTGCGACCTGGTAGAGGAGCTGGAAGGTCCGTTCGGCCGCGCGCAGATCCCCGCCGTTCAGCCCGAGATCCGCATCGATCACGGCCACCAGGGTCAGGTTCGGGAAATGATGGCCCTTCGCCGCCATCTGCGTGCCGATCAGGATGTCGATCTCGCCCTTCTCCATGCGGTCGACGGCGGCCGACGCCTCGTCGCGGTTCATCAGGCTGTCCGAGGTGAAGAGTTCCAGTCGCGCCTCGGGAAAAAGCTCCAGCGCTTCCTCGGCCAGCCGCTCGACGCCGGGACCACAGGCGACGAACTGATCGACCGCGCCGCAGTGCCGGCAGGTGTGGGCCGGCGGCTCCGAGTAACCGCAGTGATGGCAGACCAGGGTGCGGCGAAACCGGTGCTCGACCAGCCAGGCCGAGCATTGCGGACATTCGAGTCCCGAGCCGCAGGCCCGGCACAGCGTGATCGGCGCATAGCCGCGGCGATTGAGGAACAGCAGCGTCTGCTCGCCGGCCGCCAGCGTCTCCTTCATGGCCTCGACGACCGGTGGCGACAGCCAGCGCCCGCGCGGTGGCGGCGTGCGCCGCAGATCGATTGCCGACAGGGTCGCAAGCTGCGCGCCGCCGTGACGACCCGGCAGGTGGACCTCGCTGTAGCGCCCACTCTTCACGTTGACGACGCTTTCGAGCGATGGTGTCGCCGATGCCAGCACGATAGGGGCGGAAGCGAGTCGGGCGCGCACCACCGCCATGTCGCGCGCGTTGTAGACGACGCCCTCGTCCTGCTTGAAGGAACTGTCGTGTTCTTCGTCGACGACGATGAGGCCGAGATTGGCGAAGGGCAGGAACAGCGCGGAGCGTGCCCCGACCACGACGCCCACCCTTCCCTCGGCGATGGCGCGCCAGGTTTCGCGGCGTTCCAGGCTGGTGAGGCCGGAGTGCCAGGGCGAGGGCAGCGCGCCGAAGCGATCCTCGAAGCGCTTCAGCCACTGCGCCGTCAGGGCGATCTCGGGCAGCAGCACCACCACTTGCCGGCCGGCGGCGAGGCAGGCCGCGATCGCCTCGAAATAGACCTCGGTCTTTCCGGCACCCGGAACGCCATCCAGCAGGGTCGCGGAGAAGGCGTGCGCCTTCACTTTCGCGACGAGCCCGTCGGCGGCGATTTTCTGCGCGGGCGACAAGGTCGGCCCCTCGTGCAGCCCGTCCGGCCTCGGAAAAGACCGGCGGACGATGCGCTCCGCAGTTTCCAGCAATCCGAGCGAGGCCATGCTCTTCACGACTGACGTGCCGACGCCCGCGAGGTGCGCCAGTTCAGCGGCGGCCATCGCCGGCCCATCCTTCAACTGCTCCAGCACGCGTCGGCGGGCGGCGGTGAGCTTGAGGGCTGTGTCCCCGGTCGGCGCGGCCGGGCGATAGACCAGTTCGGTCTTGGGCGCCTCGAGCGCCGAGGGCACGCTCATCGCCATGCGCAGCACGGCCCCTGCAGGCATCAGCGTGTAGGCCGACACCCAGTCGACGAAGCGGCGCATCGTATCGGCCATGGGCAATGCCGGAAGGACCGCGATCACGTCACGCAGCTTTTCCGGCGCGACATCGCCCGTGCCTGTGCCCCAGACGACGCCAATGGTTTCGCGCTTGCCCAGTGGCACGACGACGAAATGCCCCGGCATGACCGTCATGCCTTCCGGAACACGATAGTCGTAGGCATCGCCGAGCGGCAGCGGCAGCAGGACCTTGATCGTGTTTTCCACCGGTTCGAGACGCGACGACGCGCTCCCCTTGGCTTGTGGCTCCGAAGGGGAATCGCTAGAAATTGTGGCAACAGGCGAGTCCGAACCACTGGCCATTGGGGTATTTTATATGAAGTTCTTCGTCGATACCGCCGATGTCGCCGATATCAAGGATCTCGCGGCCTCAGGGCTTCTCGACGGGGTAACGACGAATCCCTCGCTGATCGCCAAGTCCGGCCGCCAGATGCTCGACGTGATCAAGGAGATCTGCGCCATCGTCCCGGGTCCGGTCAGCGCCGAAACCGTCGCGACCGACCACAAGACGATGCTCGAGGAAGGCCGCAAGCTCGCCAAGCTGGCAAAGAACGTCACCGTGAAGGTGCCGCTGACACCGGACGGTCTCAAGACCTGCAAGGCGCTGACCTCCGAGGGCACGATGGTGAACGTCACCCTGTGCTTCTCGGCGGCGCAGGCGCTGCTTGCCGCCAAGGCCGGCGCCACCTTCGTCTCGCCCTTCGTCGGTCGTCTCGACGATATCGGCCAGGACGGCATGCACCTGATCGGCGAGATCATGACGATCTACCGCCAGTATCCGCACTTCAAGACCGAGGTCCTCGTGGCCTCGATCCGGCACACCCAGCACGTGATCGCCGCGGCCAAGCTCGGCGCCCATGTCGGCACCCTGCCGCCCAACGTGCTGCGCCAGCTCTTCAAGCACACTCTGACGGACAACGGCCTCAAGGCCTTCCTCGACGACTGGGCCAAGACCGGCCAGTCGATCCTCTGACCCGGAGACGGGCGCATGGCCAATGACGGGACGATTCCGGCGCCCGACGGCTCGGGCCGGCAGGTGAAGCTGATCACCGCCGACGACGTCGTCGCCTATCTCAGGGCCCATCCCGACTTCTTCGACAAGCACGGCGAACTGGCGGCCGAGATGGGCATCACGCCGCGCGTGCAGGGTCCAGGCGTCATCGACATGCAGCAGGCGATCCTGAAGCGCCTGCGCGGCGAGATCGAGAAGCTCAAGGTCGAGCGCACCGAGATCATCGCCAACTCGAAGCAGAACCAGATCGTCCAGAACCGCATCCAGGCAGCGGTCATCAGCATCATCCAGGCGACGACGTTCGAGAAGATGATCCACGTCGTGACGCACGAGCTGCCCGAGCTGCTCGACGTCGACTTCATCACGCTCGCGATCGAGGCCAACGCCGACGCCCCCAAGCGCGTGCCGGTGCGCGGCGTCTACGTACTGGCGCCCGGCGCCATCGACGCGGCCATCGGCCCGGACAAGCATGCCCGCCTGCGCTCCAACATCGTTGGCGAGGAGGCGTTCTTCGGCGACGTGGCGCGCTTCGTGAAGTCCGACGTGCTGATGCGCCTGCAGGTCTCCTCGGGTTCGCCCGACGGCGTCATGTGTTTCGGTGCCCGCGATCCCGAGGCCTTCGGTCCGGAGATGGCGACCGAGCTGCTGTTCTTCCTGTCGAAGGTGCTGGAGAACACGATTCGCGCCTGGCTCGACCTGCCCGAGTAGCACCGCCGTGAGTGTCGCAGACGCACTGGCGGCGTGGCGCGACTGGCTGAAGAGCGAGCGCCGGCTCGCCGTCCACACGCTCATCGCCTACGAGCACGACGTCGCGACCTTCCTCGGTTTCATGGCGACCTATCTCGGCGAGACGCCGACTCTCGACGCCCTCACCCGCCTGAAGCCCGCCGAGTTCCGCGCCTGGCTGGCCGACCGCTCAAACCAGGGACTGGCGCGCGCCTCGACGGCCCGCGCCTTCTCCTCGGTGCGCTCCTTCTTCCGCTTCCTCGACAAGAACAGTCTCGCCCACAATGCGAGCATCGCCACCATCCGGACGCCCAAGCTGCCGCGCTCCGTGCCGAAGGCGCTGAGCGAGCGCGATATGGAGGACGTGCTCGCGGCCGAGCCCGACCAGGAGCGCGCGCCGTGGATCGACCTGCGCGATGCCGCCGTGCTGATCCTGCTCTACGGCGCCGGCCTGCGCATCGGCGAGGCGCTTTCGCTCACCAAGGCCGAGCTCGACGACCTGCTGAAGAGCGGCCGCGACACGCTCGCCGTGACCGGCAAGGGCAACAAGACGCGACGGGTGCCCTTGCTGCCACAGGCGCTGGAGGCGCTCCGGAAATACCGCGACGCGTGCCCGTGGCTCGCGGCGGCGAAGCCTTCGGACCGCGTCTTCATGGGCGCGCGTGGCGGCGCGCTCGATCCTGCCATCGTGCAGAAACGGGTGCGCGAGATCCGGCGCGACCTCGGCCTCGCCGAAAGCGTGACCCCGCACGCGTTGCGCCACTCCTTCGCCACCCACCTGCTGGGGGCCGGCGGCGACCTGCGCACGATCCAGGAGCTGCTGGGGCACGCTTCGCTGTCGACCACCCAGCGCTACACCGACGTCGATGCCGCCCGTCTCGCGGCGGTCTATCGCGCCGCCCATCCGCGCGCCAAGGGATGACCATGACCCAGCATATCGGCATCGTCGCCTGCTCCGCCGAGGGCGCGGCGCTCTGCTACAAGACAATCTGCGTCGAGGGCGCAGGCCTCCTGGGTCCGCACGCCCATCCCGAAGTCTCCCTGCACACCCATTCTCTGGCCGACTATGTCGAACGGCTCGATCGCGGCGACCGCGCGGGCGTCGCCGAGCTGATGCTGTCGTCGGCGCACAAGCTCGCGCGCGCCGGGGCCGATTTCCTGATTTGCCCCGACAATACCATCCATCAGGCGATATCATTCGTACTGCCGCACTCGCCATTGCCCTGGCTGCACATTGCCGAAGTCGTCGCTGCCGAAGCGAAGACGCGCGGCTACCGGAAGCTCGGCATCACCGGCACGCGCTGGCTGATCGACAGCGAGGTGTATCCGGAGAAGATCGAGGCCCAGGGACTCGCCTGGCTGCGCCCGACCGACGCCGAGCGCGACGAGACCGATCGCATCATCATGGACGAGCTGGTGCAGGGCGTGTTCCGGCCGGAGGCCGTCGCCGTCTATCAGCGCGTGATGGCGCGCATGAGGGATGCGGGATGCGACGCGGTCGTGCTGGGCTGCACCGAGATCCCGCTGATCATGAACGACGGCAACTCGCCCCTGCCGACCCTGGACTCGACGCGGCTGCTCGCACGCGCGGCGCTGCGGCGCGCCGTTACAGGGGCTTCCGGAAGATGATCTGTCCGTCTTCCTGGCGGCCCGTCTCTTCCCAGCCATTGAGTCGGTAGAAGCGCTCGGCCCGCGTGCCGGCGCCGGTCGTCAATATCGCCTCGGCGAACCCCGCGGCGCGCAGATCCTCGCAGGCCAGCGGCAGCAGGGCGCGGCCAAGGCCGCGGCCCTCGTAATCGGGATGGATGAAGAGGCCGAAGATCGTGCCGTCGCGCGGATCGGCGACCGAGAAGCCCTGCACTGCACCCGCCTCTTCCCAGACCCAGAAGGTCGCGTTCTCGAAGATCCAGTCGGCGGTCGTCTCGACCTTGCTCACCGAGGCCGCGCTGAGCTGGTTCTCGCGGACGGCGAGACGCACTTCCGAAATACGGGGTCGGTCGGTACTCGTCGCTTTACGAATCATCGAGGCCCCGTAGGTCGCGGAAACGCGCGACCTTACACGGCCCGTTGCAGAACTCTAGCGTCGCGCTCCTGCGGTAGAGATGGCAATTCGCGCTCGAGCCCGGAGATCTGCCGATCGATCTCCGCAACGACCGTCTTCGAGAACGGGCCGAGGTGCAGGTAGAGCATGAGCTGGATCACCACCACCTCCAGGGCGGCGGGATTGTGCCGGGCGATGTCGACGAAGGTCCGCCAGAAGTGCCGGGCGAGCAGGGGCCGGGTGATCGTCATGCGCCACATCAGGCGCAGGAGCGTATTGCGGTCGCGCGGCGAGACGACCGGTCTGGCCGTCACCGGATGGCTGGGCCGTCGCAGGTTGAGCCCCGATCGGCGGACGCGTTCGAAGTAGGCGGCCGGCCGATAGACGGCTTCGAGAATCGCCTTGTAGTCGCGCAGGATATCTATGCGCGGTCGGCGGGTCACGAAATTGAGCCCCGCGGTGCATTGATCACCGAGACCTTGATCGGCAAAGGGCAGCAGGCGGCCCTCCTTCTCGAGACGCCGGGTCAGCTGCGTGGTCGGCAGGGCGGTCAACAGACCGACCATGCAGACCGGGATGCAGGTGGCCTCAATGCACTCGATCATCGTCTCCGCCACGCGAAGCTCCTCGGTGTCGAAGCCGACGATGAAGCCGGCGATCACCATAATCCCCGCCGCATGGATCCTGTGGACGCTCTCGGCCAGGCTGCGGCGCGTGTTCTGCTTCTTGCGCGTCGAGACAAGTGTCGCGGTGTCTGGGCTCTCGATGCCGACGAAGATCGTGAAGAAGTTCGCGCGGCGCATCATGTCGAGCAACTCGGCGTCGTCCGCCAGGTTGATGGACGCCTCGGTCGAGAACATGAAGGGATAGCCGGTGCTCTTCTGCCAGGCCTCGAGCGCGGGAAGGAACTGCTTCAGCGCCTTCTTGTTGCCGATCAGATTGTCGTCGACGAAATCGACATGACCGCGATAGCCGGCGTCGTGTAGCGCCTGCAGCTCGGCCAGCATCTGCGGCACTGTCTTCGAGCGAGGCACGCGGCCGAACAGCTCGATGATGTCGCAGAACTCGCAATTGAAGGGACAGCCGCGCGAGAACTGCACGCCCACGAAGAGGTAATGATCGAAGTTGAGCAGGTCGAAGCGCGGGATCGGGCTCTTCGTGATGTCGGCCTTGAATTTTTCGCCCTCGAAGCGCCCTTTCCTTTCACCGGACTCCCACGCCTCGACGAACCGGTCGATGATGCCCTCCGCCTCGCCGATGACCAGGAAGTCGGCATGCTCGAAGAGTTCGGGACTTGACATGGCGTCCGGCCCGCCGACGACCACCGGCTTGCCCTGCGCCTGCGCCATCCGGATGACCTCGAGCGAATCGACGCGCTGCGGCAGCATCCCGCCGGTCATGACCATGTCGGCCCAGGCGAGATCGGCCGGGTCGAGCGACTCGGCATTGCGGTTCACCAGCTTGATGTTCCAGTCCGGCGGCAGCAACGCCGCCAGGGTGATGAGGCCGAGTGGTGGCGCCGGACACCGCACCCCGTGGAGGTCGCAAGCCGCCTGCAGACTCCAGAACGAGTTCGGATTGAAGCGCGGAAAGATCATGAGAACATTCGGTATCGTCACGGCCGCTCCTTCGCCTGGTATCAGGAAAAAGCATCAGCAATCGTCGATCGAATGGCGGTCCGTCCCCTTCGCTACACAGTGGAAGCGGCGAACTCTTGAAAGAATTTGAACACATGAACGCCACCGGCACAATCGCCGGCGTTCACTCCGTCCCCGCAGTCACGAGATGGTTCTACCTGACTGCTTCGTAGATCACGTGCAGCGCGCCGCCGCTGCGCGGCTCGCAGGACTTCAAGGCGAGCTTCAGTTCCGGCGTGCCCGGCGCGATGAGCGGAATGCCGTCTCCCAGCACGATCGGCACGATCGCCATCTCCAGCACGTCCAGCTTGCCGGCCGCGATCATGCCACGGATCACCTGTGCGCCACCTTCGACCCAGACCCGTGCATAACCGCGCGCCTCAAGCTCGGCCGCCACGACCGCGAGATCGCCCGAACGCGTCTCGACGGCGCTTGGCGCATCGACCAGCGGACGATGGGTCATGACGATCGTCGGCTTTTCGCCGTACGGCCATTCACCGAAGCCGCGCATGACCTCATAGGTGTCGCGTCCCATCAGGATGGCATCGATACTCGCCATCAGCGCGTCGAACCCGAATTCCCGCGGCGGGTAGCTTTCCAGCCAGTCGAAAGAGCCGTCGGCACGCGCGATCCGGCCGTCGAGCGACATCGCGATATGACATTGCCAGATCGTATTTCCCATCTGCCTCACACCGAAGCTAGAACAAGACCGTCACGCGCAGCGAGAAGACCGCCGCCATGGATTGGGTCGGCGTCAGGGCGGGCTGTAGATAGAGCTGCACGTCGGGCGTGATCAAGAGGTGCCTGACCGACCAGGACCAGTAGAGTTCGAACATCCCCTCGCTGGGATTCACATAGGTGTCGCCGTAGAGCGCCTGATTGACCCTGTTCCACGCGAAGCCCAGGCCGATCTGATCGAGCGGCGCGCGACCGAGCGGGTTGTTGTAGACCGCACCGCCGGCGATCGACGACTGGATGTACTGGCTGGAATTCCAGGCGGTGTTGGCGCGGACGAACAGCCCCCAGTGCTTGCCGATCGGCTGCGAGGCGTTGAACGAGAGGCCCGCGCTCGCCTGCGGCTGCATCTCGACGCTCGGCAGGTTGTAGTAGAACAGCGAATAGCTGCCGTTGCGGAGCATTCCCGAAAGGGGCGACCAGGCGCCGTAGACGAACCAGGAATACTGGCCCTGCGCCGCGCTGTTCAACTGGATGTAGTTTGAGGCCAGGACGTTGTTGGCGTCCTGGAAGCCCGCGGCGAGGGTGATCTCCCGGGTCGGATTGACCTGGATATAGGCGCCGAGACTGCCTTGCGAATAGTTTTGGCTGCCGTTCTGCGCCAGCGAATAGCCGATGAAGTTGACCTGCTCGTTGTTGGCATAGGCGTTGCCGTCGAAATTCGAGAAGGGGAACTGTCCCAGGGTCACCGACACGAAATGGCCCGGAAAGTCGTGGGTGTAGCTCACCTGCGCGAAGGTGAGCTGGTTGACCGGATAGTCGTTCACCGGGCTGTTGAGGTTGAGCCGGTTCTGCAGGCTGGCGCCGGTCTGCCCCGACCAGTACTGGGTCGCAAGGTAGGCGAACTGGAAGGAGCCGGCGCCGAACTCGGGATCGTTGTACGCCTTCCAGTTCACCGACGGCGAGAACTGGGCCTGCACGGCCCCATAGTCGCTCCCCGGCGCGCCCCACTGGCTGAGGACCGACGATGTCATCGAATAGAAGATGCCGGTCGACTTCTGGATCTCCTTCTTTGCCAGCGCATAGCGCCGCGAGGCATCGTCGAATTCCGCGTCCAGGAAGTATTCCTGGCGCGCCTCGGCCGCGCGCAATCTGTTGTGGATCTTGCCGACATGGCGCACCCCGTCGCTGCCGCTCGTCTCCTGGGCTTCGACTGCGGCAAACGGCAGGAACAGCGCCGCCAGTCCGCCAACCCATACCGTCGAACGCATGCCGCTCCAGCCGGCCCGGGTCTATGGCTTCAGTGCCTTGTCCAGGAACGCCTTCACGTCGACCACGAACTGCTTCCAGGCCGGTTCGTGGGCACCGTAATGCGCACCACAGCAACCGCCGGGCTTGCTGCGGTTGCCTACCCCTTCGAGATAGCGCACCGGCAGCCCGAGCGCATCGAAGCTGTGATGAGCGTTTTCATAAACTTTCGTTTCAACCAGCTCGCGGCCGCGCACGATCCTCTCCAGTACGGCACGGCACTGCGAGACCGGCGTCCAGTCGTCGAGCGCGCCCATCGCGAAGAAGGTCGGCTGCGGCACCGCGAGGCGCGGCCCCAGCGCGTCGGCCAGTGCACAGTCTGGATAGACCAGCACGACGGCGCGTGCCGCGGCCGGCGCCCGATCCTCGGGCTTGCCCGACAGGGCCCGCAGCATCGCCACGCCGCCGCCGTAGGAATAACCCATGTAGGCCAGCCGCCGCGGATCGATGCCCGGCTGCTTCGCAAGCCAGGCGAGCGTCGCATCGATGTCGCCGGCCCGCGCCTCGGCGGCGGCCTGTGTCGGCCAGTTACGTCCGCAGACATCCTTGAGGCCACGCGCCGAGAAACTGTCGACCACCAGCGCCGTATAGCCCCAGGAGGCGAGCAGCCCCGCCATGCGCGCCGTGTTCTGTCCCGGCCCGCCGCAGCCATGGAACAGCGCGACCGCCGGAACCGCCGCCGTGGCCTTAGCCGGACGAAACAGCTGTGCGGAAAGCTGGACCGTGCGCCCGCCCTGCTCTACGGGAACGCGGACATTCTGCTGGGCCGATGCGGGCATTGCGCAGAGCAGAGCAAGCAGAGCGATCAACCATGCCATCATCGCAGGACCGTAACCGATGCGATGAGGGAGACAACAGGTGGCTTCCCCGTGAACGACACGCTCTACACGATCTCCACCTGGGTGATCCCGGCCATCCTCGCCATCACGCTGCATGAAGCGGCGCACGGCTTCGTCGCCCTGCGTTTCGGGGACAGGACGGCGTGGCAGCAGGGCCGTGTGACCCTCAACCCCTTCAAGCACATCGATCCGGTCGGCACGATCCTCCTGCCGGGCCTGCTGATCTTCCTGCGCGCGCCCTTCCTGTTCGGCTATGCCAAGCCGGTGCCGGTGAACTTCCGGGCGCTGAACAATCCCAAGCGCGACATGGTGTGGGTCGCCGCGGCCGGGCCCGCCACGAACATTCTCATGGCCCTGGCGGCGGGCCTGCTGGCGCATCTTGCCTTCCTCCTGCCGCTGCCTGCCGCGAAATGGGCGATCCTCAACATCGAGAACGCGATCCTCATCAACGTCGTGCTCGCGGTCTTCAACATGATCCCGCTGCCGCCGCTGGACGGCGGGAGGGTCGCCGTCGGCCTGCTGCCCGACAGCCTGGCGCGGCCGTTCGCGCGGCTCGAGCCCTATGGCATGCCGATCCTGCTCGGCCTGATCTTCATCCTGCCCCTGATCGGCCGGCAGGTCGGCATGGACCTGAACGTCCTGGGCTGGGTCCTGGGTCAGCCGGTCGACTGGCTGGTGAACCTCGTCATCCGCCTGACCGGCAACGGCTGACGGCTCAGGTTCGAACGTCTTCCTGCAGGACGGGCGGCTCCTTCGCGTCCGTCCGCGGCGGCGCGAGGTTCATCGCCTGCCGCTCCTCGGCAATGCTGGCGACGGCGGCGCGGACGCCGGGGTGGCGCGCCATGAACTGGTTGAAGTCGCGCCGGTCGAGCACGAGGAACTGGCAGAAGTCGACGGCGATCACGTCGGCAGTGCGCCGCTCGCCGGTCAGCAGCGCCATCTCGCCGAAATAGGCGCCGGGCTCGAGGCGGATGACCCGGTCGGCGACATGGACTTCGACGGCGCCCGACGAGATGAAGTACATTCCGTCGGCCCGGTCGCCGCGACGGATGACGCGGTCGCCCGGCGAGGCCGATTTCGGACGGAACATCAGGAGGAGCGATTCCTGGTCCTGCCGCTCGACGAGCTGCAGCATCGGAAACAGCTCGAGCAGGCTGTTCAGCTTGAGATCCTGGGCCTTCGACCGCTCTTCCTGGCGGGCCTTGATGACGGCGAGCTGACGGCCCAGCGCCTCGTAGTGACGCTGGCCGTAGAAGGAAGCGCCGGCCGGCCGGGCGACGCGTTTCTGCAACAGCCCGACGGCATGGAAGACCAGCGGGTTCAGCATGATCGAGAAGAGCGCGCCTCCGACGACCAGATCCCGGCCTTCGTTCGGCACAAGCCCGGCCGAGATGCCCAGCGCGATCAGGATGAAGGAGAATTCGCCGATCTGTGCCAGGCTGGCCGACACCATGAGGCCGGTGCCGACCGGGTAGCGCAGCAGCATGATGATGGCGAAGGCGATCAGCGACTTGCCGAAGATGATCAGCGCCAGCACCGACAGGACCGCGCCAGGCGAGCGGTAGAGGATGGTCGGATCGAACAGCATGCCGACCGAGACGAAGAACAGCACCGAGAAGGCATCCTGCAGCGGCAGGGAATCGGCCGCCGCCTTGTGGCTGAACGAGGATTCGCTCAGTACAACGCCCGCGAAGAAGGCGCCGAGCGCGAAGGAGACGCCGAATATGTGCGCCGAACCGTAGGCGATGCCGAGTGCCACCGCGAGGACGGAGAGCGTGAACAGTTCGCGCGAGCCGGTGCGGGCGACGCGCGCCAGCATCCAGGGCACCACCTTGGGCCCGATCAGGATGGCGATGACGGCGAAGGCCGCCACCTTGGACAGGGTGACGGCGAGCTCCAGCGCGATCGGCATGCCCGACGGCTCGTGGCCCTGGAGCGGCTTGCCGCCCAGCACCTCGGCGAAGGCCGGCAGCAGCACCAGCGCCAGCACCATCGCGAGATCCTCGACGATCAGCCAGCCCACGGCGACCCGGCCGTTGGCACTGTCGATCAGGTTGCGCTCCTCCAAGGCTTTCAGCAGCACGACCGTGCTGGCAACGGACAGGCTGAGGCCGACCACGAGGCCGGTGCCGAAGCTCCAGCCCCAGAGCGAACACATGCCGATGCCCAGCAGCGTCGCCAGCACGATCTGCCCGATGGCGCCCGGAATGGCGATGCCTTTGACGGCCAGAAGATCGGACGCGGAGAAATGCAGGCCGACGCCGAACATCAGCAGGATCACGCCCACTTCGGCCAGCTGGGCCGAGAGCCCGGCATCGGCCACGAAGCCCGGCGTATAGGGGCCAATCAGGATGCCCGCCACGAGATAGCCGACCAGCGGCGGGAGGCGCAGCCGGTCGGCGACGTAGCCGAAACCGAACGCGAGCACGAAGCCGACGGCGATGGTGGAGATCAGTGCCGCTTCGTGATGCACGCGCAAAGCCCGTCGGTCGTTGAGGAGGAGCTCCGATTCTAAAGGGACGCGACAGGATTTGCACTTCTTGTGAACCACAGGCCCTCGTCGCATCTGCAGGTCGCGTGCGACGTCGTGAGAAATATCCGGACCCGTGTGGAATATTTCCGGCAGCCCGGCGTCTCTCTTCCTGCAGACCAACAGCTGCATGGGAGAAAGAGAATGCTGAAGTCGATCCTCGCCACCGCCGCCGCCCTGGCGCTTCTCGCCGCCGGCAGCGCCTTCGCCGCCGAGCCCGCCTCCGCGACCCCGCCCACGATGAAGAACGGCATGTTCGTCACCGCGAGCGGCATGACGCTCTACACGTTCGACAAGGACGCGACGCCGGGCAAGTCGGTGTGCAACGGCCCGTGCGCCACCAACTGGCCGCCGGCCCTTGTCGCCGACGGCGCCAAGGCCTCGGGTGACTGGACGATCATCACCCGCGACGACGGGCTGAAGCAGTGGGCCTACAAGGGCAAGCCGGTCTACGCCTTCGCCAAGGACACCAAGGCCGGAGACACGACGGGCGACGGCTTCCTGAACGGCGCCTGGCACATCGCCAAGTAGAGACGACTGGGAATGGCGCCGGTCCCGGTTCGGCCGGCGCCACCCTTCCGGTAGAGTGATCCCATGGCCGACGCGGAAGCCCTGCTCGAACCGCTGATCCCTGCGTTGCGCCGCTATGCCTACGCGCTGGTGCGCGACCACGATGCGGCCGACGACCTGGTGCAGGACACGCTGGAGCGCGCGCTGTCGCGCTGGACCTTGCGCCGGCGCGACGGCGATCTCAGGGCCTGGCTCTTCACCATCCAGCGCAATGTCTACATCTCGTCGCTGCGGCAGGACCGGCGGCGCGGACCGCATGTCGAGCTCGACGAATCGACGACGCCCTCGACCAGCGCCCTGCAGGAAAGCGGTATCGAAGCGCAGGACATCCTGGCGGCGCTCGACCAGTTGCCGGAGGAGCAGAAGTCGCTGCTGCTGCTGGTCGGCGTCGAGGATTTTTCATACGACGAAGCGGCGAAGATCATGGGCGTGCCGGCGGGCACGGTGATGTCGCGGCTGTCGCGCGGCCGCCAGCGGCTGCGCGCGCTGCTGGAGACGGGGCGCGCAACGCTCCTGCGGAGAGTGAAATGACGGGCCCGAATACGCCAATGAGCGAGTATCCCATCGGCGAGGACGAGCTGCAGGCGTTCATCGACGAGCGGCTGGATGGCGAACGCCGCGCTGCCGTCGAAGCCCATCTTGCCGCCCGTCCGGACGTTGCCGAGCGCATCGCGCTGGAGCGCCGCCAGCGCGCCATATTGCGCGGCCGCCTCGACGCCAAGTTCGCCGAGCCGATCCCTGGTCGTCTCCGGATCGCCAACCTGCGCGCGGTGCAACGCACCTCCTGGGTGCGCAGCTGGACCGCCGCTGCCGCGAGCGTGATCATCTTCGTGGCCGGCGCGACGGCCGGCTGGTTCGCCAACGAGATCGCGCCCGCGCCGCTGCCGGTCGCACCGACCGCCAGCGTGGCGCAGGGTGCGCACGCCGCCTACCGCACGTTCGTGGTCGAGGTCGCCCATCCGGTCGAGGTCGGCGTCCAGCAGGAAGCGCACCTGCTGCAGTGGCTCTCCAAGCGGCTCGGGCGCAAACTCGCCGCACCCGATCTTTCGGGCTTCGGCTACAGGCTGATGGGCGGTCGCCTGCTGCCCGGCGGCAACGGCGCCGCGGCCCAGCTCATGTACGACGATGCCAGCGGCAGGCGCCTCACCATCTATGTGCGTGCCGCCGACGGCACGGAGACGGCGTTCCGCTTCCAGAAGGAGGGCGAGGCGTCGACCTTCGCCTGGATCGACCAGGGCTTCGGCTTCGCGGTGACCGCAACGGCCAGCCGCGAGGAACTGCTGCCGATCGCCGAGGCGGTCTATCGCGGGTTTGAAGGGAAGAGTTAGCCTTGGAGGTTCGCATTCCTCCCCATTCAAATGGGGAGGTGGCGGCGTCTTACGCCGTCGGAGGGGTCATAGCCCAAAACGCCCATGACCCCATCGCCCCGTATGACGGGGCACTTCCCCATTTGAATGGGCAAGCAATCAAGGACGGGATCACTTCGACGGATCGGTGTGATCTTCGAATTTCTTGAGGTGGCGCGGCGCCCATTTGTGGTCGCGCGCCTTCACGATCCATTCGTCGAGCTTGGGCCAGCGGCGGCGCGCCGCTGTCACCCACCTGCGGCCGGTCTCGAACTCGGTGGCCAGCAGGTAGAGGGCCAGCACGAAGAAGATCCAGCCCTGCAGGATCGGAATGAACCCGCCCACCACCGACATCACGAGGCAGGCGGCGATCGCAAGCGCCATCAGGGTCTGGCGCATGGAGAGGCTACAGATGGATCGGCTTGTCCCAAGCGGCGAGCGCGGCTTCCTTGAGCGCCTCGTTGACCGTGGGATGGGCGTGGCAGACGCGGCCGATATCCTCGGCCGAAGCAGAGAACTCCATCGCCATCGCGGCTTCCGCGATCATCGTCCCGGCCTCGGCGCCGAAGATGTGGACGCCCAGCACCTTGTCGCTCGCCTTGTCGGCCAGAACCTTCACGAAACCCTCCGTGGCGCCGTTCGCGCGGCTGCGCGGGTCGGCGGTGAACGGATACTTGCCGACCTTGTAGGCAACGCCGGCCGCCTTGAGTTGTTCCTCGGTCTTGCCGACCCAGGCCACCTCGGGCTGGGTGTAGATGATCGAGGGCACGAGATCCCAGTTCACATGGCCCTTCTGGCCCGCGAGAGTCTCGACACAGGCGATGCCGTCCTCACTCGCCTTGTGGGCGAGCATCGGTCCGTCGATCACGTCGCCGATGGCATAGATGCCGGGCACCGAGGTCTGGAAATGACCGTCGACGGCGATGCGGCCGCGCTCCGTCATCTTCACGCCGACCTTGTCGAGGCCCAGCCCCTGCACGAACGGCCGGCGGCCGATCGAGACCAGCACGACGTCGGCCTCGAGCGTCTCGGCCGCGCCTCCCTTGGCGGGTTCCACCGTCAGCGTGACGCCCGAATCGGTCGTCTCGGCCTTGGTGACCTTTGCACCGAGCTTGAATTTCAGCCCCTGCTTGGCGAGCGTGCGCTGGAGGAACTTGGTGACCTCGTCGTCGACGCCCGGCGTGATCCGGTCGAGGAATTCGACCACCGTCACCTCGGCGCCGAGGCGGCGCCACACCGAGCCCAGTTCGAGACCGATGATGCCGGCGCCGACCACGACCAGACGCTTCGGCACTTCCGTGAGTTCCAGGGCGCCGGTCGAGGAGACGATCCTCTTCTCGTCGATCGTCACGCCGGGCAGCGGCGTCACTTCCGAGCCGGTGGCGATCAGGATGTTCTTTGCGGCGAGCGTTTCCCTGACCGCGCCGTCGTCGCCCAGCACCGCGACGGAGCCGGGGGCCTCGATGCGGCCCGCGCCGGTGTACGAGGCGATCTTGTTCTTCTTGAACAGGAAGGCGACGCCCTTGGTGGTGGCCTCGATGACCTCGCCCTTGCGCTTCATGAGTTGGGCGAAGTCGAGCTTCGGGGCCGCCACGACGATGCCATGCACGCCGAGATCGTGGCCCGCCTCCTCGAACAGGTGCGAGGACTGCAGCAGCGCCTTCGAGGGAATGCAGCCGACGTTGAGGCAGGTGCCGCCGAGCGTCGCGCGCTTCTCGACGACGGCGACCTTGAGCCCGAGCTGTGACGCGCGGATCGCGGCGACGTAGCCGCCCGGGCCGGCGCCGATCACGACCAGATCGAAGGATTCATTTGCCATGTCATCAACCCTCATGGCCGGGGGCGCGTTCATGACGCGCGACGGGAGTCGCGCGCCCCCGGCAATACCCTACCAATCAGACGCCGAGCAGCAGGCGCTCGGGATCCTCGATGCATTCCTTGACCTTGACCAGGAACAGCACGGCCTCGCGGCCGTCGATGATGCGATGATCGTAGGACAGGGCGAGGTACATCATCGGCCGCGCCTTGATCTCGCCGCCGACCACCATGGGCCGCTGCTGGATCTTGTGCATGCCGAGGATGCCCGACTGCGGCGGGTTCAGGATCGGCGTCGACATCAGCGAGCCGTAGACGCCGCCGTTCGAGATCGTGAAGGTGCCGCCCGTCAGGTCGGCGATCGACAGCTTGCCGTCGCGCGCCTTGCGGCCGAGATCGCCGATGCCCTTTTCGATGCCCGCGAAGTCCAACGCATCGGCATCGCGCAGCACCGGCACGACCAGACCCTGCGGCGAGCCGACGGCGACACCGATGTCGTAGTAGTTCTTGTAGACGATCTCCTCGCCCTCGATCTCGGCATTGACCGCCGGCAGCTCCTTGAGCCCCGCGATACAGGCCTTCACGAAGAACGACATGAAGCCCAGCCGCGCGCCGTGCTTCTTCTCGAAATCGTCCTTCAGCCGCTCCCGCAGCGCCATGACCGCGGTCATGTCCACCTCGTTGAAGGTGGTGAGCATGGCGGCGGTGTTCTGCGCCTCCTTGAGGCGGTTGGCGATGGTGCGCCGCAGCCGCGTCATCTTCACCCGCTCCTCGCGGTCGGCCTTCGCGCGCGGGCCAGCCGGCACGGCGGGCTTTGCGGCGGGCGCCGGGGCAGCGGAGATCGACGAGATCGCGGCCAGCACGTCTTCCTTGGTGGCCCGGCCGTCCTTGCCGGTCGGCTGTATGGCGGTGGCGGGCACGCCCTTCTCCTCGGCGAGCTTGCGCGTCGCGGGACCCGAGGCGGCGAGATTGGCGCCCGCGGGGGCCGCAGCAGCGGCCGGTGCCGGAGCGGCTGCAGGTGCGGGAGCCGGCTTCGGTGCGGCCGGAGCGGCCGGAGCGGCAGCCTTCGGCGCGGCCGCAGCGGCGCCGCCCGCCTCGATGTGGCAGAGCACGCCGCCAACCTGGACGGACGCGCCCTCCTCCACGGCGAGGCCGGCGATGGTGCCTGCGACACTGGCATTCACCTCGACGGTGACCTTGTCCGTTTCGAGCTCGCACAGGGGCTGGTCGACGGCGACCGTGTCGCCCGCCTTCACCAGCCACTTGGCGACGGTCGCCTCGGTGACCGATTCACCCAGAGCCGGAACCTTGATCTCGACGGCCATGACTACACTTCCTCTTCTCTACCCGCGCTCAACCGACAGTGAGAGCGCGGTCGACCAGATCGGCCTGTTCCTTGAGATGGTTGCGTGCCGACCCGGTGGCGGGCGACGCGGCTTCGGCGCGACCGACATAGAGCGGCCGCTTGGCCTTGCCCTCGATGGTCGTCAGCGCGCGTTCGATGCGGCGATCGACGAAATGCCAGGCGCCCATGTTCTCGGGCTCCTCCTGGCACCACACGACCTCGGCATTGGGATACTGCGCGAGCCGCACCCCGAGCCGCGTGAACGGGAACGGGTAGAGCTGCTCGATGCGCAGGATGGCGATGTCGTCGATCTTGCGCTTGCGGCGCTCGGCGACGAGGTCGAAGTAGACCTTGCCCGAGCACAGCACGACGCGGCGCACCTTGGCGCCGTCGACGAGCTGGTCGGTCTCGGCGAGGATGCGTCGGAACGAGCTGCCCGGTCCGAAATCGGCCAGGGTCGAGACGCAATCCTTGTGACGCAGCAGCGACTTCGGCGTCATCACCACCAGCGGCTTGCGGAAGGTGCGGCGCATCTGCCGGCGCAGCGCATGGAAGTAGTTGGCTGGCGTGGTCGGGTTGATGACCTGCCAGTTGTCCTCGGCGGAGAGCTGCAGGTAACGCTCGAGGCGCGCGGAACTGTGCTCCGGTCCCTGGCCCTCGTAGCCGTGCGGCAACAGCATCACGAGGCCCGACATGCGCAACCACTTGCTCTCGCCCGAGCAGATGAACTGGTCGATGATGACCTGCGCGCCGTTGGCGAAATCGCCGAACTGCGCCTCCCACAGGACCAGCGCATTCGGCTCGGCCAGCGAATAGCCGTACTCGAAGCCCAGGACGCCCGCCTCATTCAGCGGGCTGTCGATCACTTCGTAGCGGGCCTGGCCGTCCGCCACGTGATTGAGCGGCACGTACTTGGCTTCGGTCAATTGGTCGACCAGCACCGAATGGCGTTGCGAGAAGGTGCCGCGGCCGGAATCCTGGCCGCTGAGACGCACCGGCGTGCCTTCCGACAGGAGCGTGCCGAAGGCCAGCGCCTCGCCGGTCGCCCAGTCGATGTTCTCGCCCGTGTCGATCGTCTTCCGCTTCTCCTGGAGCTGTCGCACGATCTTGCGGTTCAGCTCGAAGTTCTTCGGCGGCTCGGAGATGGCCCGGCCGACGGCCCGAAGCTTGTCCAGTTCGACGGCGGTGACGCCCTTGCGATCCTCCTCGCCCGGCGCGACCGTGATGCCCGCCCACTTGCCTTCCAGCCAGTCGGCCTTGTTCGGCTTGTAATTGCTCGCCGCCTCGAGCCCCTTGTCGAGCCTCTCGCGCAGCGCATTGTCCATGGCGGCGACTTCGTCGGCCGTCACCACGCCCTCGGCCTCGAGCTTCGCCGCGTAGATCTCCTTCACCGAACGATGCGCGCCGATCTCCTTGTACATCAGCGGCTGGGTGAACATCGGCTCGTCACCCTCGTTGTGACCGTGCCGGCGGTAGCAGAACATGTCGATGACGATGTCGCGCTTGAAGTGCTGGCGGAACTCGGTCGCGATGCGCGAGACATGGACCACCGCTTCCGGGTCGTCGCCGTTCACGTGCAGGATCGGCGCCTGCACGATCTTCGCGACTTCCGTGCAATAGGGACCGGAGCGCGATTCGGTCGGCAAGGTCGTGAAGCCGATCTGGTTGTTCACGACGAAATGGATGGTGCCGCCGATGCGGTAGCCCGCGAGATCGGAGAGGTCGAGGCTCTCTGCCACCAGGCCCTGGCCCGCGAAGGCCGCGTCGCCGTGCATCAGGATGCACATGACCTGGCTGCGGTCGGTATCGCCGCGCTGGTCTTCCTTGGCGCGCGCCTTGCCCAGGATGACCGGGTTCACCGCCTCGAGATGCGACGGGTTGGGCGACAGCGAGAGGTGGATCACGTTGCCGTCGAACTCGCGATCGGCCGAGGCGCCGAGATGGTACTTCACGTCGCCCGAGCCGCGCATCTCCTCGGGTTGCGAGGAGCGGCCCTGGAACTCGGAGAACAGCGCCGTGTAGCTCTTGTGCATGACGTGCACGAGCGTGTTGAGGCGGCCGCGATGCGGCATGCCGAGCATCACTTCCTTCACGCCGAGCTGGCCGCCGCGCTTCAGGATCTGCTCGATGCCGGGGATCAGCGATTCGCCGCCGTCGAGACCGAAGCGCTTGGTGCCGACGAACTTCACGTGCAGGTAGCGCTCGAGACCCTCGGCCTCGCCGACACGCTCGAGGATCATCTTGCGACCGGTGACCGTGAATTCGGTCTGGTTCTCGATGTGCTCGATGCGCTCCTGGATCCACGCCTTCTGGTCGGGATCGGAGATGTGCATGAACTCGACGCCGATCTTGCCGCAATAGGTCTTGCGCAGGCGCTCCATGATCTGGCGCAGCGTCGCGGACTCGCCCAGCGCCAGTGAGCCGAAGATCAGGATCGGACGGTCCCAGTCGGCGTCGGTGAAGCCGTAGGTCGCGGGATCGAGCTCGCGATGCGGCGCCTGGCGCACAAGGCCGAGCGGATCGAGATCGGCTTCGAGATGGCCGCGGATGCGGTAGGCGCGGATCATCATCAGCGCCCGCGCCGTGTCCTGGGCGGCGGCGCGGATCTCTTCCTGGGTCTTGCCGGCGATCGCGGGAGCGGCGGGCGCCGCCTCGGCGGCGGCCTTGCCGACCTTGACGTTGCGGTTGGCCGCGGCCGGGACGGCATCGGGATCGACGGCGCCGATCACCCGGGCGCCGTTGGGCGCCCAGGAGGCGCCGCGCACCTCGGCCAGCACGTCGCCCTTCTGCTCGGCCAGGGCGCCGAAGAAGGTCTGCCATTCCGCGTCGACCGAATTGGGGTCGGCGAGGAAACGTGCGTAGAGTTCCTCGATGAATGGCGCGTTTGCGCCGAACAGGAACGACGTCTGTTCTGCTCTCATGGCCCGATACTCCCTGGCCTGTCTCTGCTGGCCGCCCGGCAGGGGCCGGGCGGCAATACCGCTTGTCAGCCCTTCATGGCCTTAAGCATTTCCTCGCCCAAAGCCGCGGGAGACTCCGCAACCCTGATGCCGGCCTTGCGCATGGCCTCGACCTTGAACTCCGCGGTGTCGTTGCCGCCCGAGATCACCGCGCCGGCATGGCCCATGCGGCGGCCCGGAGGCGCCGTGCGGCCGGCGATGAAACCGACGACCGGCTTCTTCGTTCCGGACGCCTTGAGGAATTCCGCGCCCTTAACCTCGGCGTCGCCGCCGATCTCGCCGATCATCACGATGCCCTCGGTCTCGGGATCGCGGATGAACATATCGAGGCACTCGATGAAGTTCGTGCCGTTCACCGGGTCGCCGCCGATGCCGATGCAGGTCGTCTGGCCGAGGCCGGCGGCGGTGGTCTGCGCCACCGCCTCGTAGGTCAGAGTGCCCGAGCGGGAGACGATGCCGATCTTGCCGCGCTTGTGGATGTGGCCCGGCATGATGCCGATCTTGCACTCGCCCGGCGTGATGACGCCGGGGCAGTTCGGGCCGATCAGGCGCGACTTGGAGGCGGTGAGCGCACGCTTCACCTTGACCATGTCGACCACCGGGATGCCTTCGGTGATGCAGACGATCAGCGGAATCTCCGCGTCGATCGCCTCCAGGATCGAGTCGGCCGCGAAGGGCGGCGGCACGTAGATCACGGACGCGTTGCAGCCGGTCTTCTCGACCGCCTCCGCGACGGTATCGAACACCGGCAGGTCGAGATGCTTGGTGCCGCCTTTGCCGGGCGTCACGCCGCCCACCATCTTGGTGCCGTAGGCAATCGCCTGCTCGGAATGGAAGGTGCCCTGCGAGCCGGTGATGCCCTGGCAGATGACCTTGGTGTTCTTGTCGACCAGGACGGCCATCAGTTGTTCTCCTTGACGGCCTTGACGATCTTCTCGGCGGCGTCCGCGAGGTTCTCCGCCGAGGTGATCTTGAGGCCCGATTCCTTGAGGATCTTCTTGCCGAGTTCGACGTTGGTGCCTTCCAGCCGGACGACCAGCGGCACGTGCAGGTTGACCTCGCGCGCCGCAGCCACGACGCCCTCGGCGATCACGTCGCAGCGCATGATGCCGCCGAAGATGTTGACCAGGATGCCTTCGACGTTGGGATCCTTGAGGATGATCTTGAACGCCGCCGTCACCCGTTCCTTGGTGGCGCCGCCGCCGACGTCGAGGAAGTTGGCGGGCTCCGATCCGTAGAGCTTGATGATGTCCATGGTGGCCATCGCTAGGCCCGCGCCGTTCACCATGCAGCCGATCTGGCCGTCGAGCTTCACGTAGTTCAACGCGTACTTGGCGGCCTCGGTCTCGGCCGGGTCCTCCTCGTCGACGTCGCGCAGTTCTTCGATGTCCTTGTGCCGGTAGAGCGCGTTGTCGTCGAAGTTCATCTTGGCATCGAGGGCCACGATGTCGCCCGCACCGGTCACGACCAGCGGATTGATTTCGATCAGCGAGGCGTCGAGATCGACATAGGCGCGGTAGAGGTTGCCGAGCAGCGTCGTGAAGGCACCGACCTGCTTGCCCGACAGGCCGAGCGCGAACGCGATCTTGCGCCCCTGATAGGCCTGGTAGCCGGCGGCCGGGTCGATCGCCTGCGTGACGATCTTTTCAGGCGTCTCGTGCGCCACGGTCTCGATGTCCATGCCGCCCTCGGTCGAGGCGACGACGGCGATGCGGCCGACGGCACGGTCCACCAGCATCGAGAGGTAAAGCTCGCGTTTGATGTCGCAGCCGTCCTCGATGTAGAGGCGCTGCACGGTGCGGCCGGCCGGGCCGGTCTGCTTCGTCACGAGATCCTGGCCCAGCATCGCGGCCGCCTGCGCGCCGACATCGTCGACCGACTTGGCGATGCGGACGCCGCCCTTGCCACCCGGATCGCTCTTGAAGTGGCCCTTGCCGCGTCCGCCGGCATGGATCTGTGCCTTCACCACCGTGACGGGGCCACCCAGCTTGCGGGCGACATCCATCGCCTCGTCTTTGGTGTAGGCGACGCCGCCCTTCAGGATCGGGATGGCGAATTTGGCCAGGAGGGCCTTGGCCTGATACTCGTGGATATTCATGGGGTCCTATCGTTCGGGACGGCGTGCGAGAAACGCGGCCCCTCAGTTTTCAAACGCAACTGACCAAGGGATGCGGCACTTTATGAGCGCCGCAGCCCCTTGGCAACGATGGACTGATGAACGTTTGGGGTCGCTCGACTAAAGTCGAAAGACCCTACTTTCCTAACGGCCAACGATCTTGTTGGTGGCGTCGATCAGCGACTGCACGGCGGCGACCGACTTGTCGAACATCGCCTTTTCCTCGGCGTTGAATTCGACCTCGACGATGCGCTCGACACCCTTGGCGCCGATCACGACAGGCACGCCGATGTAGAGGCCCTTCACGCCGTACTCGCCGTTCAGCTTCGCCGCGCAGGGGATCATGCGCTTCTTGTCCTTGAGATAGGACTCGGCCATGGCGATGGCCGAAGCGGCCGGGGCGTAGAAGGCCGAACCGGTCTTGAGGTGGGCCACGATCTCGGCACCGCCGTCGCGGGTGCGCTGAACGATCTGCTCGAGCCGCTCTTTGGTGGTCCAGCCCATGTCGACCAGATCGTGCAGCGAAATGCCGCCGACCGTCGAGTAGCGCAGCAGCGGCACCATCGTGTCGCCGTGGCCGCCCAGCACGAAGGCCGTGACGTCCTCGACCGAGACGTTGAACTCCTCTGCCAGGAACAGGCGGAAGCGGGCGCTGTCGAGCACGCCGGCCATGCCGACGACCTTCTCGGGCGCGAAGCCGGTGACTTCCTGCATCAGGCCGACCATGGCGTCGAGCGGGTTGGTGATGACGATGACGAAGGCGTTCGGGGCGTGCTGCTTGATGCCCTTGCCGACCGAGTCGATCACCTTGGCGTTGATGCCGACCAGGTCGTCACGGGTCATGCCGGGCTTGCGCGGCACGCCGGCGGTGACGATCACGACGTCCGCGCCCTCGATGTCCTTGTAGTCCGAGGAGCCGCTGTACTTGGTGTCGAAGCCCTCGACCGGGCTGAGCTGCGCGATGTCGAGCGCCTTGCCCTTGGCAGTGCCCTCGGCTGCGGGAATGTCGAACAGGACGACGTCGCCCAGTTCCTTCTGGCCGGCGAGCAGCGCGAGCGTGCCGCCAATCTGTCCGGCGCCGATCAGCGCGATCTTCTTGCGAGCCATGCGAAAAACTCCCGTTCTTAAAGGCGCCGCGTGGTAGCGCGATTCGCCCGGGGCAGCAAGACAGGCGGGTTCAGACGGGATGTTTCGCCAGGTGCGCCAGCAGGAGATCGGTCGTCCTGGCCGGCGCCTGGTCCATCACGAAATGGCCGACGCCCGGCAGCACTTCCATCGCGAAGGAGCGCACAAACTGCGCCGTGCCATAAGCCGCGTCCGGCCCCACCGTCGCATCGGCGTCGCCCCAGATGTAGAGCGTCGGCACCGTGATGATCCCGATATCGGCCGCCAGCCCCTTGTTCGAGCGATACCAGGCGAGCGCCGCCTCGAGGGCCTCGGGATTGCCCAGCACGGAAAGATGTTCTTCCAGCGCTTCGGACGGCACGCCTTGGCCGAACAGGCCGTCGCGCAGGCGCTTGGCGTTGTCGGCCAGCAGAAGCTTGCCAGTTTCGGGTTCGAGGAAGGCGCGATGGTGGCGCGAGCGATGCTTCTGGTCGCCGTCTTCCCTGAGCAGCGCCTGCCGGAACGATTGCGGATGCGGACGCGACAGGATCGTGAGCGAGGCGAGGCGTTCGGGATGGGCGCCGGCGACGCCCCATGAAACCTGACCGCCCCAATCGTGACCGACGAGATGGAAGCGCTTGCCGTCGTAACCGGCCGTCGCGGCGATCTCGATCGCGTCGGCGATCAGCTTCTCGAAGGCGTAGTTCGAGAGATCGGCCGGATCGGGCCGCGCACCCGGCGAATAGCCGCGCTGGTCGGGGGCGACGGCGCGATAACCGTGCGCCGCCAGCACCGGCAGGGCCGCCCGCCAGCTATGCCGCGATTCGGGAAACCCGTGCAGCATCAGCACCAGTGGCCCGCCGACCGGGCCATCGACATCCGTAGTGAAGGCGAGGCCCGACCGGGTCTTGAGTTCTATCGTTTCGGCCATGAGCCGATCAGACACCGTTGGCTTTGAACCAGGCAAGCGCCTTCTTCCACGCATCTTCCGCCTGCTCCTTGCGGAAGGACGGGCGGTAGTCGGCGTTGAAGCCGTGCGGCGTGTCCGGATAGGTGTCGATCTGCGACTTCTGCGCGGCTGGGCTGCCGGCCTTCAACGCCGCGCGCATCCTGTCGACGCTGTCGTTCGGGATGCCGGTGTCGGCGCCGCCATAGAGGCCGAGCACCGGCGCCTTGAGGTCCTTGGCGATGTCGATCGGATGCTTCGGTGTGAGCGGCGTCGCATCGCCAACGACACGCCCGTACCAGGCGACACCCGCCTTGAGGGCGGAACTGTGGGCGGCATAGAGCCAGACGATGCGGCCGCCCCAACAGAAGCCGGTGATGCCGAGCTTCGCCATGTCGGCCTTGCCTTCGCCCTTGGCGAAATCGGCGGTCGCGTCGAGGTCGCCCAAGACCTGTTCGTCCGGCACTTTCGAGACGATCTCGCGCAGCAGCGCCTGCATGTCGCTGACGGCCTTGGCATCGCCCTGGCGGAAGTAGAGTTCCGGCGCGATGGCATAGTAACCGGCCTTGGCGAAGCGGCGGCATAGATCGGCGATGTGCGCGTGCACGCCGAAGATCTCCTGCACGACGAGGATCGTGCCGAAGCCCTGGCCGGTCGCCGGCATGGCGCGATAGGCGTCCATCTCCTTGCCGTCCCGGGTCTTCACCTTGACGACGCCGGCCGTGAGCCCGTCCGCCGGCGTGGTGATCATCGTCTGCGCCTGGATGGGCTGCACCGACAAGGCGAAGGTGGTGCCGAGCGCCGCGCCGGTCGCCGTCGCCTTCAACGCATTGCGCCGCGACAGTCCCTGCTCGTTCAGGGAAATCATGCGATCGCCGTCCATGTCCTGCCTCCCGAATGACTTCTGAAAAACGGTGCAGAGCCTATGCTGCAGGCGGAGAGGCCAACAATCACAATTAGGCGATATGCTCCAGGGTCAGATACTCGGGGCTCTGCATTTCCATGAGCCGCGAGACCGTGCGCTGGAACTCGAAGGAGCCGTCGCCTTCGGGATAGAGACCGCCCGGATTTGCGGCCGCGGAACAGATGAACTTCACCTTCTTCTCGTAGAAAGTGTCGATCATCGTCACGAAGCGTACCGCCTTGTCCTTGCTGTCCGGCCCCATCCTGGGAATCTCGGCCACAATGACGGTGTGGAAATTGTCGGCAATGCAGAGGAAGTCGGCCGCCCCCATCGGCTTGGCGCACCAGTCGAGGAAATGCGCCATGGCGACACCGGGCGCCGCGCGCGGCACATCGACGTCGCGGCCCTGCGTGCGCAACACGCGCGGCTCGCCGTCGGAGCCGTTGCTCAAGGCGCGGAACGCCTCGTCGAGTTTCTTGGTCGCCCAGGCGCCGAGCGGCGTCAGGTAGAGGTCGAGTTCGCGCAGCCGGCCCATCCGGTAATCCTGCGCGCCGCCCAGTTCCAGCACCTCGAGCCGCTGCTTCACCAGCTCGATGAACGGCAGGAAGCGGTCGCGCTGCAGGCCGTTCTTGTAGAGATCGTCGGGCGCGCGGTTGGAGGTGGCGATCACCGTGATCCCCTCCTCGAACAGCGTCTCGAACAGGCGGCCGAGGATCATCGCATCGGCGATGTTGGTGACCTGGAACTCGTCGAAGCAGAGCAGCCGCGTCTCGGCTGCGATCTCCCGGGCGATCGGCACGATCGTGTCGGATTCCGGCGGCGCGCCTTTGGCCGCGAGTTCCTCGCGGCGACGATGCAGCCGGGCCTGCACTTCGAGCATGAATTCGTGGAAGTGCACGCGGCGCTTCTTCGCCACCGGCGCGTCGGCGAAGAACAGGTCCATCAGCATGGACTTGCCCCGACCGACCGAGCCCCAGATGTAGAGGCCGTGCGGCCCTTCCGGCGGCTTGGGCGCGTGACCAAGACCGAGACGGGCCAGGAAGCTGGGCTTCGCGGGCTGCTGCACCGCCATCGCCGCGAGCTGGTCATGGATCGCCTGCAATCGCAGAACGACTTTTTCCTGCACGGGATCGGCGTGGATCTCGCCCGCGGCGCGGCGCGCGGTGAGGTTGGCGAGCGGACCCTTGCCGGTCGAGGGGGGACTGGACTCCATTGCGGCGGCATACCTAGCTCACCACCGCGCGGCTGCCTATAAGGTGCGGCGATGAAGATTGCGTTCCTCGGCACTTCCGCCTTCGCCGTACCGGCCCTCCGCGCGCTGGTCGAGGCCGGGCATGATGTGGCTTTCGTCTACACACGGGCGCCCAAGCCCGCCGGCCGCGGCCAGCAGGAGCGCAAGACGCCGGTGCATCAACTGGCCGACGAGCTGGGCCTGCCGGTCCGCACGCCGCGTACCCTGAAAAGTGACGAGGAGGCCCAGGCCTTCAAGGCGCTGGACCTCGATGCCGCCGTGGTCGTCTCCTACGGGCATATCCTGCCCAAGAGCTTCCTCGATGCGCCGGTGCTGGGCTGCATCAACATCCACGGCTCGCTGCTGCCGCGCTGGCGCGGCGCCGCGCCGATCCCTCGCGCCATCCTGGCCGGCGACGCCGAGACGGGCGTCACCACCATGCGCATGGACGAAGGCCTCGACACCGGCCCGATGCTGCTGGCCGAGAGCACGCCGATCTCCGCCGCCGACACCGCCGAGAGCGTCCATGACCGGCTCGCCGATCTTGGCGCGCGGCTGATCGTGTCGACCCTCGACGGGCTGCTGCGGCAGAGCATCGAGCCGGTCGCCCAGCCCGCGGAGGGCGTCACCTATGCCCACAAGCTCGGCAAGGAAGAAGGCGTGCTCGACTGGCGCCGGCCGGCCGCCGAGCTGGAGCGCAAGGTGCGTGCTTTCCATCCCTGGCCCGGCACCTCCTTCGAGGCGCCCAGGGACGGCGCCGTCGAGCGCATCAAGGTGCTGGCCGCGGCGCTCACTTTGGCGGGCGGCGCACCGGGCAGCGTGACCATCGCGCGCGACGGGTTTCCGGTCGTGACCTGCGGCGTCGGTGGCCTGAAGCTGCTCAGGCTGCAGCGGCCCGGCAAGTCGGCCCAGGCGGCCGACGCCTTTCTGCGCGGCTTCGCCCTGGAGGCGGGCACGGTGCTGGCGCCCCCCGCCGCGGCGTCCCTGCCGACCTGACATCGTGCCGCGCTACAAGCTCACCATCGAATATGACGGCGAGCCGTTCGTCGGCTGGCAGCGCCAGCCGAACGGGCCGTCCGTCCAGGCTGCGCTCGAAGAGGCGGTGTTCGC
The DNA here is from genome assembly GCF_004297265.1 of Reyranella sp. Taxonomy (GTDB): domain Bacteria; phylum Pseudomonadota; class Alphaproteobacteria; order Reyranellales; family Reyranellaceae; genus Reyranella. The sequence goes on along the minus strand of NZ_SCUT01000026.1, from coordinate 70,037 downwards.
CTTCACCGGGGAGCGCCCGCCCGTGCAGGCCGCCGGCCGCACCGATACCGGCGTGCATGCGCGCGGCCAGGTCGTGCATCTCGACCTGTCGCGCGAGCGGCCGGTCGAGACCATCCGCTCGGCGATCAACTTCCACCTGAAGCCGCAGCCGGTGTCGGTGCTCGTCGCGGAGCTCGCACCGCCGGGTTTCCATGCGCGCTTTTCCGCGACATGGCGGCGCTACCGCTACCGGATCATCAACCGGCGCGCGCCGCCCGCGCTCGATCGTGGCCAGCTCTGGCACGTGCCGGGCTCGCTCGACGTCGACCTGATGGCGGATGCGGCGACCGCGCTGGTCGGCCGGCACGACTTCAACAGCTTCCGCTCGACCTCCTGCCAGTCGCCCTCGGCCCTGAAGACACTCGACCTGCTCGAGGTCACGCGCCACGGCGAGGAGATCCACGTCGATGTCGGCTCGCGCTCCTTCCTGCACAACCAGGTGCGCATCATGGTCGGCACGCTGCATCTCGTCGGACGCGGCCAGTGGACCCGCAGCGATGTCGAAGCGGCGCTCGCCGCCCGCGATCGTGCGCGGGCCGGTCCGACGGCGCCGCCGCACGGGCTGTGCCTGATGGAAGTGCGTTACGAACTAGGCGCCGACCGCGGCGGCGACGCCGAGGAAGCGATCGACGATCAGTGAGAGGAACAGCGACGGCACCCAGTTGACGATCAGCAGGAGCCCCGCGATCGGCCAGGTGGCGCCAAGCACCATCCTCGTCGTCACCAGGAACCAGTAGAAGAAGAGCGCCTGCAACCCGATGCGTATCAGCTCGCCAGGCAACGGCGGCAGCAGCGAGGCCAGCACCACGCCGATCACCGCCACGATCATCGCCGGCAGGTTGACCCAGTTCAGTGCCGATATGTAGCGCGGAAACCGGTCGAGCCAGTTCCGCCGCCGCGCGATCTCGTAGAACAGGACAGGAAACAGGGTCCATTCGACGACATAGCGCAGCACTTCGACCAGTACGATCTCGAGGTCGTCGGCCGTCGACGTCACGCCCGCATACCGCAGCAGCATCAGGGCCGCGTGCAGCGGTGCGACCAGGATCATCACCTGGAACGACCGCACGCAGGCTTCCCGCGTATTGTCAAAGTAGGACGGCGCGGCCGGATCGCGCTTCAGGAGCCCGAGCGCGCCCTGCATTCCCCGGGCGATTTCGCCAGTACCGAGCACGTCCTCAGGCCGCGAAGTAACGGTCGAGCACCGTTTCGTAGACGCGGGCCAGCGTCTTGAGATCGGCAACGGCGCTCTTCTCGTCGACCTTGTGCATGCTCTCGCCGACCAGCCCGAATTCGAGCACCGGGCAGTAGCTGCGGATGAACCGCGCATCCGACGTGCCGCCGGTGGTCGAGAGCTCGACTTCCACGCCGGCGATGTCTCGGATGGCGCCGGCGACGAGGTCGCTGAGCGGTCCCGGCGGCGTGTAGAAGGATTCGCCCGAGACCTGGACGCTGTATTCGACGGTGCCGTTGCCGCCCAGTGCCTCGTTGGCGCGCTCGATGCGCTCCTTCAGGTGAGCGAGCAGCGTCTTCGAGGTCCAGAGGTCGTTGAACCGGGTGTTGAAGCGTGCCCTGGCAACGCCCGGCGCGATGTTGGTCGCCGCATTCCCGACATCGACGGTGGTGAACTGCAGCGAGGTCGGCTGGAAATGCGTGCTGCCCTTGTCGATCGGCTCGCGCACCAGTGCCTCGATGATCGCCGAGAGGCGATGAACGGCATTGTCGAGCCGCTCGGGGTACGCCACATGGCCCTGCACGCCGCGCACGACCAGGTCGACGTTCATGCTGCCACGCCGGCCGATCTTCATCATGTCGCCGAAGCGCTTCGAACTGGTGGGCTCGCCGACGACACAGGCGTCGATCGTCTCGCCACGCTCGGCCAGCCGTTGCAGCATCTTCACGGTGCCGTTGACCGCAGGGCCTTCCTCGTCGCCGGTGATCAGCAGGCTGATCGAGCCGCCGAAGTCCCGGCCGCGCTTGCTGAGGAAGCGGGCCGCAGCGTCGGTGAAGGCGGCGATGGCGCCCTTCATGTCGGCCGCGCCACGGCCGAACAGATAGCCGCCGGACAGTTCGGCCGCGAAAGGCCCGATCGTCCAGGAGGAGAGATCGCCCACCGGCACCACGTCGGAATGGCCGGCGAAGCAGAAATGCTTACCCCTGGTGCCGATGCGGGCATAGAGGTTGGCGACGTCGTCGGTCCCGGCCTCGGTGAAATCCATGCGCTCGCATTTGAAGCCGAGCGGCGACAGCGTCTGTTCCAGCAGTTGCAGGGCACCGGCTTCGCGCGGTGTCACGCTCTCGCAGCGGACGAGCGTGCGCGTCAGTTCGATGACATCCGTGATGGTGGAGCTGAGCGTATCGGGCATGGGCCGGACACTACAGGCCCGCTCCTGCCCTGAGAAGGGCGGCCTCGGAAAGCAGGGCAAAGAAAAGGGCGCCGTCAGGCCAGCCGGCGCCCAGTTTTTTTTGAGAGGAAGATAGTCTTGCTTGTTTAGGCTGAACCTTGTTGGGCGGCCCTAGGCCACCATGCGATCGGCCTCCTGCAGGTTGACCGAGACGAGCTGGGAAACGCCCCGCTCGGCCATGGTCACGCCGTAGAGGCGGTCCATGCGCGCCATCGTGACGCGATGGTGGGTGATGATCAGGAAGCGCGTATCGGTGCGGCCGGCAATGTCGTTCACCAGGCCGCAGAAACGCTCCACGTTGAGGTCGTCCAGCGGTGCGTCCACCTCGTCCAGCACACAGATCGGCGCCGGGTTCGTCATGAACACCGCGAACAGCAGCGACAGCGCCGTTAGCGCCTGCTCGCCACCCGACAGCAGCGACATGACCTGCAGCTTCTTGCCCGGCGGGCTGGCATGGATCTCGAGGCCTGCCTCGAGTGGATCCTCCGACTCGGTGAGCCGCAGCTCGGCCTTGCCGCCGCCGAACAGCTTGGTGAAGAGCTGCTGGAAGTGGCCGCTCACCTGCTCGAAGGCGGCGAGGAAGCGCTCGCGGCCCTCGCGATTGAGGCTCTGGATGCCCTGACGCAGGCGGCCGATGGCGGCGATCAGGTCGTCGCGCTCGGTCGTCATGCCGGTGATCTGCTGCTCGAGTTCGTTGGCCTCTTCCTCGGCCCGCAGGTTGACCGCACCCATCGTCTCGCGCTCGTGCACCAGGCGCTCGAGCTTGTGCTCGGCCTTGTCGAGTTCCGGCAGCTCTTCCAGCGACTGGACCTCGGCCAGCGCCATCACGCCGTCGGGCTCGCAGCGCAGGCGCTCGACGATGCGCTCGACCACCGCCTCGCGATCCTTCGTGGCCTGTTCGACCTGGCCTTCGCGGCGGACGCGCATCTCGCGCGCATTGCCCATCTCGGTCTCGGCCTGGCGCAGCGCCTTGTCGGCCTCGGACAGACGCGTCTCGCCGATCGCCAAACGGTCGGCGGCTTCCTGGCGGCTGAACTCGGCCTTCTCGATCTCCTCGCCGAGCACCATGCGCTTCTCTTCGATCTCGGCCGGTTTGGCGGCGAGTTCGGCGATCGCGGCCGCGGTCTGCTCGCGCCGTGCGTCGAGTTCGACGATCTGACCGTCCGCCTCGCGCAGCCGCTTGCTCCAGCCTTCATGGTCCTGTGCGATCTGCGCCAGACGCTCGACCCGCATCTTCGATTCGCGGGCGAGACGGTCGCACTGGCCCTCGGCCTCGACCAGCGCCGCCCGCAGCTCGGCGATGCGCACGCGCAGCGCGCCGGCCTCGGCGCGGTCGGCCTGCGTGTCGGAGATCGACGACAGGCGCGCCTCGCGGAAGGTGCGGCGCATCTCGACCTCGGCGATGTCGCCCAGCACTTCGGCCACCACCGTCTCGATACCGGCAAGGCGGGTGCGCAGCTGGTCGGTGCGACGGGCAATCTCGACGTGACGGTCGCGGGCCTGCGTGGCCAGGCGCTCGGCGGTGCCGATGGCCGACTGGGCGGCGCGCTCGGCGGCCCGGGTCGCTTCGCCGGCTTCCTGCGTCTTGCGGCGCGCGGCGTCGGCCACGCTGCGCTCATGGGCGCGGGCCTGGTCGACGCAGGTCTTCTCGGCATCACGGGCCGCGGCGAGCCAGGTCTTCTCGGCATCGACGCGGGCCTGCTCGATCGCCTGCTCGGCGACGATACCGTCGATCTGATGGCGGATCTCGGCCAGGCGGTTGCGCTGGCTCAGCCGCACCGCAGCGGTCGACGGCGCACCGGCCCGCATCGTGTAGCCGTCCCAGCGCCAGACGGCGCCCTCGCGGGTGACCAGCTGCTGGCCGGGCTTGAGAGCAGCCTGCAGGGCCGCACCGGTCTCGTCGTTGGCCACGATGCCGATGAAGGCGAGGCGCCGGGCCAGTTCCGGCAGGGCGCCGACATGCGCGCCCAGCGGTGTCGCTCCCTCGGGCAGGGCCGGCGTCTCGGTCAGCGTCTCGAGCGGCAACCAGTGAACCGGCGCGCCGCGATCCGAAGAAGCCTCGAGCTCGTCGCCGAAGGCGGCGCCCAACGCCTTTTCGAAGCCCGGCTCGACGGTGAGCGCGTCGAGCAGTGGCGGCCACAATGAATCGGCCGCCGACTTCAGCGCGGCGGCGACGCCCGCTTCCTCGGCGCGCAGCTTGGTCAGCCGCGCATTGGTCTTCTGCAGCGCCTCGACGGCGGTGGCGTGGCTTGCTTCCGCCGCCTGGCGCTCCGCCGCACGGGCCTTTTCCATGTCGAGGCGCTCCGCCTCGGCCCTGGCGACCGCCTGACGCGCGGCGTCCGATTCATAGCGCTCGGCCTCGCGTGCGGCTTCGATCGCCTCCTGGCCGCTGAAACGCGCTTCTTCCAGCGCGGCGCGGGCGGCTTCGAGTTCTGCCTCGACTTCCGGCAACGCCGGCAGGTTGGACAGTTCGGCCTCGAGCTGTTGCTGTTGCGCCGTGACCTCATCGCGACGCGACGACAGGCGGCGCAGGCGGTCCTGCAACTCCGCGATCTCGCGCGAGACGCTCTGGCGCAACGCCTCGTCGTCGGCGATCTGGCGGGTCAGGCGATCGAGCTCGATCTCGGCCACGCTGGTCTCGCTGCGCGCCGTGTCGCGCGCTTCCTCGGCCGCGGCGGCACGATCCTCTTCGCCGAAACGCTCCTCTTCCAGACGCTCGCGCTGGCCGGCGAGGTCGGAGATGGCGGCCTCGGCGTCGTTCTTGCGGCCCTGCTCGCGCGCCAGATCCTGCTCGGTCTGCTGCAGCCGCCTCTCGGCCTCGAACTGCGCGGCGGCGACGCGCTCGGCCTCCGCGGTCAGCGCATCGTGGGCCACGCGCAGGCGCTGCAGGCCCGCGGCGGCGGCGGCTTCGTCATTGCGCAACGGCGGCAGCGCCGTCGCGGCTTCAGCCTGCGCGGTGGTGGCGAGGCCGACCAGGCGCGTCAGGTCGGCGACCTGGGCCTCGGCTTCCTTCAGGCGCTCGGCCGACTCGGCCAGATCGCGCTCGGCATTGGCGAGCTTCAGCGCCAGCACGGCAGCTTCGGCGCGGCGGATATGGTCGGACAGGTTGCGATAGCGGCTGGCCTGGCGGGCCTGGCGCTTCAGCCCCTTGTGCTGCTCTTCCAGCGCGACGAGCACGTCCTGCACGCGGGCGAGGTTCTGCTCGGCGGCGCGCAACCGCAGCTCGGCCTCGTGACGGCGGGAATAGAGACCGGTGATGCCGGCTGCCTCGTCGATGACCGAGCGGCGATCGGCCGGCTTGGCGTTGATGAGCGTGCCGATGCGGCCCTGGCTGACCAGCGCCGTGGAACGCGAACCGGTCGCGGCGTCGGCGAACAGCGTCTGCACGTCGCGGGCGCGGATTTCCTTGCCGTTCACCGAATAGGCCGAGCCGTGGCCGCGCTCGATGCGGCGCACGACGTCGAGCTGGTCGGTGTCGTTCACCATGGCCGGCGCGGTGCGGGTCTTGTTGTCCAGCGACAGCATCACCTCGGCGATGTTGCGCGCCGGCCGCTGGCCTGAGCCCGCGAAGATGACGTCCTCCATCTCCGAGCCGCGCATCTGCTTGGCGGAGGTCTCGCCCATCACCCACTTCAGCGCCTCGACCAGGTTCGACTTGCCGCAGCCGTTCGGCCCCACGATCCCGGTCATGCCGGGCTCGATCACGAGCTCGGTCGGGTCGACGAAGGACTTGAAGCCGGAGAGCCGGAGCTTGTCGAACTGGACCATTACACCACGCCTGTCTGGGTTCTTGCCGGTTTGCCTACTTGGCGAGCTTGGAGAACACGCCGTCGAGTTCGTCGACCGAGCGGGACCCGCGATAGAGCTGGCCATTGATGAACAGGGTCGGCGTGGAGTTGACGCCCATCGCCTCGCCACCCTGGTAGTCCTTGATCACCGCATTGCTCATCGCGTCGTTGGCGAGGCATGCCTTGATCTCGTTCTCGCCCATGCCGGCGATGCGCAGCGGCTTGGCGAGTTCGGCCAGCGGATCGGTCGCCGTGGCCCACTGCGGCTGGCCGCGGAAGATGATGTCGATCACGCCGAAATACTTGTCGTTGCCGGCGCATTCGGCGATCTGCGCGGCCTTGGCCGCGACCTGGTCGAGCGGGAAGTCGCGATAGACCAGCTTCACCTTGCCGGTATCGATCCACTTCTTCTTGATCTCGGGCAGGATCTGCGTGTGGAAATGCGCACAGTGCGAGCAGGTAAGGGAGGCGTACTCGATGACCGTGATCGGCGCCTTCGGATCGCCCAGCACGTGATCGCCCGCCTGCACACTCTCGAGGGCGGCCTTGTTGGGCGCCGAAACGGCCGCCACCGGCGGCGGGGACGAGGGCGCGCGGGCGCCGAAGTAGACGCCGGCCGCAATCGCTGCCACCGCCACGGCTCCGCCGGCGACGATCAAGATATTCCGCATTTTAATCTGCCCTCTCCACTACATCTTGGGAATTCCGCCTGTGGGGAGTCAAACGTTAACGGCCCACCTGACGTAAAATCGCCGCGATGGCGTCGATCCCGCCCGGATTGCCGTATCCCTGCTCGTTGATGAACACGGTCGGGGTGGAATTCACGCCCAGCGCCTGCCCGGACTGCACGTCGGCGATGACTTTGTCCAAAAGCCGGTCGTTCGCGACGCAGGCCTGCGCCTCGGCCTCGCTCACCCCCTGCCCCACCAGCACGGTCATCAGTTCCGCCGCCGGATCGGCGGCGGTCATCCACTGGACCTGCGTCCGGAACAGCGTGTCGACGGCGGCGAAGAACCCCTCCGGCCCGGCGCATTCCGCCAGCAGGCTGGCGCGCGTGGCGAGCGCGTCCGACGGGAAGTGGCGGTGCACCAGCTTCAGCTTGCCGGTATCGATCCAGTCGCGCTTCAGGGCCGGCATGACCGCATTGTTGAAGGTGGCGCAGTGCGGACAGGTGAAGGAGGCATAGTCGATCAGCACGTTGGGGGCGTCGGGACGGCCCAGAACGTGATCGCCGGGCTGCGGATCGAGGAACTTTGCCGCCGAAGACTGTGCCCGCAGGTCGTCCGCGACGCACAGCGCTCCCAGGCCACCCAGCAGGAAACCACGGCGCCCGGCGGTGATGCGGGCGCCCAGCCGCGTCAGCGCCGCGCGCAGGCCTGGATCCTCGACCGCCGCCGTGCGGCTGGCCACCGCCTGCTCGACCGCGGGATCCCGGCGCTGGACCCGGGGTGCCGGTCGCGGCGCCGGGATGACGCCCTGCACGATCCGCACGTCGTCGATCACCTTGTGCCCGAAATAGGCATTCACCCGTTCCACGATCTGGCCACTCCTGTGCTGGACCTCGAGGGCAGCGGCGCCGGCAACCTTCAGCCGCAAGGCCTTGCCGGCGCGCGCGCCGCGCCCGGCCAGCAGCGCGTCGGGCCGCGTGGTGCGCGCCAGCTCCGGCCCGACGACCGCCGGCCAGTCGGCCTTCAGTCGCACGAGGGAAGCGCCGCGGCCTTTCGCCATGCCGGACGTGAGCTTCTGGGCCAGACCGCCGATCGCACGGAAGCCGTTTTCGCGCATGGACCCTTTCAAACTCCGCCCCGTATGGTAGGCCACGCCCCTTCGAGTGACCATGACTCACGCCGACCGACTGCTCGCCTGGTATGATCGACATCGTCGCACCCTCCCCTGGCGCGCAGCCCCGGGAGAGCGCACGCCGCCTTACCGTGTCTGGCTGTCCGAGATCATGCTGCAGCAGACCACCGTCGCCACGGTGGGCGAATATTTCCGCCGCTTCGTCGAACGCTGGCCCACCGTCGAGGCGCTGGCCGAAGCGCCGCTCGACGAGGTGCTCTCGGCGTGGGCGGGCCTCGGCTACTACGCCCGGGCCCGCAACCTGCATGCCTGCGCCCAGGCCGTCGCCAACGACCATGGCGGGCGGTTCCCCGAGGACGAGGCGGGCCTCCTCGCGCTGCCCGGCATCGGCCGCTACACAGCGGCGGCCATCCAGGCCATCGCCTTCGACCAACCGGCTTCGGCGGTCGACGGCAATGTCGAGCGGGTGATCGTCCGCCTCTACGCCATCGAGACTCCGCTACCCGACGCCAAGCCCGACATCCAGGTCCGCGCCGCGCGGCTGGTGCCGCAGCAGCGCGCCGGCGACTATGCCCAGGCGATGATGGATCTCGGCGCCACCATCTGCAGCCCGCGCAACCCGCGCTGCGTCATCTGCCCGCTGATGCAGGGCTGCAAGGGCCGCAAGCAGGGCATCGCCGAGGAACTGCCGCGCCGCGCGCCGAAGGCCGGGAAGCCGACCCGCCGCGGCCTCGCCTTCGTGCTGCTGCGCAAGGACGGGGCCGTCCTGCTGCGCAAACGGCCGGCCAAGGGCCTGCTGGGCGGGATGGACGAGGTGCCTTCAAGTGCCTGGCGGGAAGGCCCGTTCGTCGAGGCCAGCGCGCTCACCGAAGCGCCGGTCCCGGCGCGCTGGACGGTGATGAACGGTCTGGTGCGTCACACCTTCACGCACTTCCACCTGGAACTCACCGTCGCGCGCGCCATCGCCACGACCGGCCGGCTCGCCGCGCTGGCCCCCGGCACGAGCTGGTCGGCGCTCGACAAACTGGACGAACGCGCCCTGCCGACGGTCATGCGCAAGGTCATCGAGCACGCCGTGAAGGCCTGACAGGCTGCTGAACCAGGCTTCCGAGGGGTCCCGGCGACCAACCTTGATGCGGTACCGGACTACCGCAACACGGGAATCGCCTTTTTCCGATTCGTTCGTTTCGTTTATTTCACTTGTTTCGTTTGATCGCCGGCAATCCGGCTTTTCGACAGCCTGCTAAAGCCCCGCCCTCACCTGCTGGCGGAGATGGTCGATCGGGCGGCGGGCACCGGCGACGTCGATGTGCCAAAAGGTCCAGCCGTTGCAGGCCGGCGCGCCCTGCACCGCCGCCCCCACCTTGTGGATCGAGCCGCGATGCTCGCCCAGCGCGTTGGCGGCCGACAGCGAACCGTCGGCGCGCACGCGGGCGTGCAGGCGGCCGCTGGGATCGCTCAGCAGGGCGCCGGGTTGCAGCAGCCCCGCCTCGATCAGGACGCCGAACGGAATGCGCGGCTCGGCCCGCTTGCTGGGCTTGGGCGTCACGTCCTCGCGCGCCAGCGGCTCGATCTCGGCGATGCGCTTGCGGGCGATGGCGGCATAGTCGGGATCACGCTCGAGACCGATGAAGCGCCGGCCGAGGCGGCGCGCGACCGCGCCGGTCGTGCCGGTGCCGAAGAACGGATCGAGGATGACGTCGCCCGGATTGGACGCCGCCATGATGCAGCGGAACAGCAGCGCCTCCGGCTTCTGCGTCGGATGGGCCTTCTTGCCGTCCTCGCCCTTCAGCCGCTCGCCGCCGGTGCAGAGCGGCAGCAGCCAGTCGGAGCGCATCTGGGTGCCCTCGTTCAGCTCCTTCATCGAATCGTAGTTGAAGGTGTACTTCTTGTTGGCGCGGTCGCGCGCCGCCCAGATCAGCGTCTCGTGGGCGTTGGTGAAGCGCTTGCCGCGGAAGTTCGGCATCGGGTTCGACTTGCGCCACACGATGTCGTTCAGCAGCCAGAAGCCCTGGTCCTGCAGAGCCGTGCCGATGCGGAAGATGTTGTGGTAGCTGCCGATCACCCACAGCGTGCCGCCGGGCTTCAGCGCCCGCCGCGCCGCCTTCAGCCAGGCGTTGGTGAACTGGTCGTAGAGCGCGAAGCTCGTCCCGGCGGAATCGGAGGCCCCTCCGAACTTGTCCCAGTCGTCGTCGACCGCATCGACCTTGCTGTTGTCGGGCCGCAGCAGATCGCCGCCCAGCTGGAGATTGTAGGGCGGGTCGGCGAAGATCATGTCGACGGACGCTTCGGGGAGGCTCAGCATCAGGTCGATGCAATCGCCGACGAGCACGCGATCAAGTTTATCCACAGGCATCGGTGGAAGATGAGTCCACAGCGATTCGCGGTCAAGAAGTCAATTGAATCAATCGCTTAGGCACAATATCGAGTCGCAATATCGATACCGACCCACCATAACTGGGGGCGATCCCATGCCCCCGCCCCTCATCCCGTGGCCGTCCCGCCGATTGCGTCCAGCCGCCGGACCGTTTCGTCCGGAAGCTCGAGCGTCGCGGCCCGCAGATTCTCGTGCAGATGCGCGACGGAAGAGGTGCCGGGGATCAGGAGAATGTTGGGTGTGCGACGCAGCAGCCAGGCGAGCGCAACCTGCATCGGCGTGGCCGCCAGCTCCCCCGCCACCTCCGACAGGATCGAAGACTGCAGCGGCGTGAAGCCGCCCAGCGGGAAGAAGGGCACGTAGGCGATGCCCAGCCTCGCGAGCTCGTCGATCAGGGCATCGTCGGCACGATGGGCGATGTTGTACTGATTCTGCACGCAGACGATCTCGGCGATGCCGCGCGCCTCGGCGACCTGCGCGGGGGTGGCGTTGCTGACGCCGAGATGGCGGATCAGCCCCTGCCGCTGAAGCTCCGCCAGCGCGGTGAAGGGCGCCTCGATCGACCCTTCGGCCGGCCCGTGTTCGCTGCCCATGATCACGCGGAAATTGACGACGTCGAGCACCGGAACGCCGAGATTGCGCAGATTGTCGTGGACCGCGCGCGTGAGATCGGCCGCGGTGAAGGCCGGGTTCCACGAGGCGTCGTCGCCGCGCACGGCGCCGACCTTGGTCACGATCACCAGGCCGTCCGGATAGGGATGCAGCGCCTCGCGGATGAGCTGGTTGGTGATGTGGGGACCGTAGAAGTCGCTGGTGTCGATGTGATCGACGCCGCTCGCCACCGCCTCGCGCAGCACGGCGAGCGCGGCGTCGCGATCCCGCGGCGGACCGAAGACTCCTGGCCCGGCGAGCTGCATCGCCCCATATCCTAGGCGGTTTACGGATCGACTGCCGAGGCGGAAGGTGCCGGCGGTGGCTTGAGTCATGGGAAATCTCCTGTGGGACCGTCGAGATATGGCCCCTGCTGCCCTGCGCGATAATCCTGCCCAATCGCAACGGGCTGTGCGAAATTACGCACAATGGTGATGGACGACCTGAACGATCTCGCTGCCTTCGCTTCCGTCGCCCAGGCCGGCGGATTCCGGGAGGCGGCGCGGCTGGGCCGCGTGTCGGCGTCCAGCCTGAGCGAGGCGGTGCGGCGGCTGGAGGCCAGACTCGGCGTGCGCCTCCTCAATCGGACGACGCGCAGCGTCGCCCCGACCGAAGCGGGCGCCCGACTCCTCGAGAGGCTGACGCCGGCCCTGGGCGAAGTCGAGGCGGCCCTCGACGTCGTGAACAGTTTTCGCGACCGGCCGGTCGGGACGCTGCGCCTCAACGTGCCGGGCGTGGCGGCGCATCTGGTGCTGCCCTCGATCGTGGCGCCCTTTCTGAAGGCCTATCCGGACATCCGGCTGGAGGTCGTCGTCGAGGACAGCTTCGTCGATATCCTGGCCGCGGGCTGCGACGCCGGGATCCGCTACGATGAACGCCTGGAGCAAGACATGATCGCGGTCCCGATCGGTCCGCGCGTCCAGCGGTTCGCCACTGCCGCTTCCCCCGAGTATCTGCAGGCGCGCGGCCGGCCGATGCACCCCCGCGATCTGCTCGAACACGCCTGCCTGCGCGGACAGTTCGCCAGCGGCGCCATGCCACCCTGGGAATTCGAGCGCGACGGCGAAGTCGTGCGGGTCGATCCCACCGGCCCGCTGGTGGTGCGGCTCGCCTCGGCGGCCGACCTTGCGGTCAGTGCCGCCGTCGCCGGCCTCGGCATCGTCCACATCTTCGAGGAATGGCTGCGCCCCCATCTCGACAGCGGCGCCCTGGAGCCGGTGCTGGTGCCCTGGTGGCAGAGCTTCCCCGGCCCCTTCCTCTACTATCCCGGCCGCCGCCATCTGCCCGCACCGCTGCGCGCCTTCGTCGATTTCATCAGGACCTGAGGTCGAGGCGACCCTCGAAAACCGGCGGGACACATGCTAGGTAATACCAACCGAGAACGTCTCCTTACCCGAGGGTTTACATGGGCACGACCGTTACCAGCAAAGGCCAGGTCACCATCCCGAAGCGGGTTCGCGATCTGCTGGGAATCCGCCCCGGAAGCGTGATCGATTTCGAACGTGCGCAGGACGGCCGTATCGTTCTGGTCAAGATCGAGAAGAAGGCCTCTCCCAACCGCTTCGCGCGTCTGCGCGGCCATGCCGGCAAGGGCCTGAGCACGGCCGAGATCATGGCGATGACGCGCGGTGAACGCTGACGTGACGCTGGTCGACACCAACGTCCTGCTCGATCTCGTGACCGACGATCCCGATTGGTCGGAGTGGTCCCTGGCGCGTCTCGAAGAGGCCGCCTTGGCGGGCCCGATCCTCATCAACGATATCGTCTATGCCGAGACGTCGATCCGCTACGCCCGGATCGAAGATCTCGATGCGATGCTCGCCCAGGCGATGATCGAGATCGCGCCGACGCCGCGATCCGCCCTGTTCCTCGCCGGGAAGGCCTTTCAGCGATATCGCGCGGCCGGGGGCACACGAACCGGCGTTCTGCCAGACTTCTTCATCGGGGCTCACGCAGCCGTGGAAAGTTTGCCGCTGCTCACGCGTGACGCCGCCCGCTATCGCACCTACTTTCCGAAGATCGCGCTGATCGCGCCACCAGCATGAGCGGGACACCATCGTTCGCCGACAATGACGGCAGAGGCGGGCTGAAGCGCCGCGAGGCGCTGGGCGCCGCCATGGCGGGCGGGATCGCGCTCTCCGGTCTTTCCTCTCCCGCGAAGGCGGCCAGCGGCATTCGCACTCTGACATCGCCCGCGCAGCTTCGCACAACCTATGACCACGTCATCGTTGGCGCGGGATCTGCGGGCTGCGTGCTGGCGCATCGGCTTGGGCAGGCCGGACGGCGCATCCTGCTGATCGAAGCGGGCGGGCGGGCCGATCTTCCTTCCGTCACGACACCGCCGGCCTGGCCGACCCTCCAGGAGAGCGCGCTGGACTGGCGGTACATGACCACGCCGCAGCCCGGGCTGGGCGGCCGCGCGATCACCTGTCCGCGCGGCAAGGCGGTGGGCGGATCGAGCATCATCAATGCGCTGGCCTACCAGCGCGGCCATGCGGCGGCCTACGATCGCTGGCCTGCGGGTTGGCGTCATGCCGACCTGCTGCCCTACTTCAGGCGCGCCGAGACCTTCTCGAGCGGCGCCAATGCCTGGCGGGGCGGCGACGGCCCGCTGCATGTCCTGTCGCTCGCCGACGTCACCGATCGCACGCCGGTCGCCGAAGCCTTCATGGCGGCCGCGCAGCAAGCCGGCTTCCCGGTGACGCCCGACCTCGGCGGCGAAGTCACGACCGGCGTCGGTTGGAACCAGCTCAGCATCAAGGGTCACCGCCGCGACGATGCCGCGACCGCCTATCTCGACAGTCTGGAGAGCATCGACGGCGAGACACGGGTCGATCTGCTCACTGGTACCGAGGTGCTCGGCCTCGAGATCGAGCGCGGCCGGTGTCTCGGCGTTCGCCTGGCCGGAGGGATCATCCGGCCCGAGAAGGAAGTCCTGCTGTGCGCGGGGGCAATCGATTCGCCGCGCCTGCTGATGCTGTCGGGCATCGGCCCGGCCGACGAGCTGCGCGCACTGGGGATCGAGAGCGCAGCCAACCTGCCCGATGTCGGCCGCCATCTGGAGGACCACCCGCTGCTGGCCGGCGTAGCCTATCAGGCGCGCCGCCCGGTCCCGGCGTCGCACTACAATCACTGCGATTCGCTCCTCTATGTACCGCACGCGACCGCCGGCCAGAGTCCCGACATTCTCGTCATGTGCCTGTCGGTGCCGTTCGTGCGGCCGACCGTCGGACCTCTTTCCGCGCCGGCCTATGTCCTGGTGCCCTGCCACCTGCAGCCGCGCAGCCGCGGCAGTGTCAGGCTCGGCTCCAGCGATCCGCGGGTCGCGGCGATCATCGATCCGAACTACCTGGGCGAGCCCGACGATCTCGCGGTGCTGGCGAAGGGCGTCGAGATCGCGCGCGAGATCGGCGCGGCCAAGGCGTTCGACGACTGGCGGGCGAAGGAGATCTATCCCGGACCGGCCTGGACGACGGAAGCCGGCCGCACCGACTTCATCCGCCGGGCGACGGATTCCTTCCACCATCCCGTCGGCACCTGCCGCATCGGCGCCGTCGTCGACGAGGCCCTGCGCGTGAAGGGGATCGCGGGATTGCGCGTGATCGACGCCTCGGTCCTGCCGGGCCTGCCCGCTTCGATGTGCAATGCCGCCGTGACGGCGGTCGCCGAGAAGGCCAGCGACCTGGTGCTGGCGGGTTAGGTTCTTCCGGGCGAACAAGGATCACTTTCCTCCCCATTCAAAATGGGGAGGTGGCGCGCTCTTAGCGCGACGGAGGGGTCATGGCCTTTGCGATATCCATGACCCCATCGCCCCGTATGACGGGGCACTTCCCCATTTGAATGGGGAGCAATTGATCCCTGCAGCCCGATCCATGTCGGAAAGACCCTACGCGCGGTTGCGCCGGAACAGCAGCGCCACGATCACCCCGCCCAATACGGAGGCCAGCACCATCAGCGCGAAGAAGCCCACGGCGCCCCAGATCGCAACGGTCATCGCCTTGCGGCCGGCTTCATCGACCTTCCGGTCGACCATCGTCCGCAGCTCACCGACCTGCGCCGTCATCTCGTCGCGCAGCGCCTTCAGCTCCGGCCCCATCGCGCGGGCCCGCTCCGCCGCGGACTCCTTGCTCTTCTCGATCGTCTCTCGTGCCGTCGGCGGCGTCTGCTGAGCGCCGACCGGCGCGGTCCCCGCCGCCATGAGGCCGAGAACGAGGATCAGGGAAGCGAGAAGTCTGGACATGCGCGGCCTCATCGAGTTGATCCCGGCATCAACGCAGGCCGGGAGGCATCCCGCAAGGCCAGGCCAGAGACGACGGTCCTACGGCAGCAGACGAGTCCAGCGAGCGAGGGTGAAGGCGATACCGGCCAGATACAGTGTGCCGAAGACGGACTTGTTGTGCCGGGCCAGCCATTGCGGAAGATAGATGTCGAAGTTGTCGCGACGATCGTCCGTGTGGCGCGCGGCAACGGCGGTGAGCGGACACTTCCAGCCATTGACGGCCAGCACCACGCACTCGACGAAGACGAGACCGATCGACACCGCCGCACCGAGATAGTCGCCGCGCGCGGCGAAGACCCAGATCGCCGCGATGCACGCCACGAAGAACAGCCAGACGATCGTGTGCGCGGCCCTTATGAAAGTCAGCACCGGGCCGCGCCGGTCAGGCGGTTTCCTCGGCGATCGCCTTCTTCACGCCTGGCCGCTCCGACATGCGGCGGCGATGATCGATCACGCGGGGAATGCGCGCGGGGTCGACACCGTCCTTCTCCAGCCACTGGGCAAGCGTGAAGAGATAGGGATCGCAGATCGTGTACTGGTCGCCCATCACCCAGGGGCCCTTCAGCATCTCGCGCTCGATCATCTCGAAGCCGGCGCCGACCGATTCCGGCACCTTGCGCTGCATGGCGGCGATCGAATGCGCATCGTCGGCATCGACCCAGCGATGGCCGCGCATGCGATGGGCATGCGCCACGTGGACGTGCGAGCAGAGATAGGAATTGAACGACTGGATCTGCGCGAAGAAGAACGGGTCCTCCATCGGCGCGAGCCGCGCCTGCGGGAAGCGCTGCGCGACATAGACCAGCATCGCCGGTGTCTCGGTGAGGATGCCCTCGTCGGTCACCAGCGCCGGCACGCGCGCCTTGGGATTGATCTTCAGGTACTCGGCCGACTTCTGCTGCTCCGTGGCAAAGTCGATGCGCACCGTCGAATAGTCGGCGCCGACCTCCTCCAGCACGATGTGCGTGGCGAGCGAGCAGGTACTGGCGGTGTAGTAGAGCTTGAGCACGTTGGATCTCCTGCCGTCAGACTTCGGCGTAGATTTCGATGACGTTGCCGTCGGGGTCGCGGAAGAAAAGCGCGCGATGGCCCCAGGCCGGGATGTCGCGCGGCGGGCCCATCAGAGTGACGCCGGCGGCCGCCAACTCGGCCTGGATCTCGTCGATCTCGGGCGGTGCGACCCTGAAGGCGAGTTGCACCGAGGCCGAGCCCGCAGGCGCGCCCGGCCCGTCCTGGAAGACGCCGTCGAGGCTGCGCGGCCGCAGGCAGAGCAGACCGGACCCGACATGGAAGCTCACCCAGCGCGGCGTCTCGCGCTCGACGCGGAACTTCATCACGTCGAGATAGAATTGCCGCGCGCGAACCAGGTCGTCGCAAAGCAGGACCACGTAGTCGAGGTTGCGGATCGAGCCGAGGCCCATGCCTCACACCAGACGCGTGACCGGCGCGAAGCTGCGGCGGTGATGCGGCGTGGGTCCCAGCAGCGACAGCGCCTCGAGATGCTCCTGGCTGCCATAGCCGCGATTGGTCTCCCAGCCATAGCCGGGATAGGTCCGCGCGAGCGCATGCATGTAGCGGTCGCGCGTCACCTTGGCGAAGATCGAGGCGGCGGCGATCGAGTAGGAATGCGCGTCGCCGCCGACGATGGTCTCGGCGCGGCAGCCCAGTTGCGGCGGCGCGCGGTTGCCGTCGATCAGCACGACTTCCGGCTGCTCGGTGAGCGCCTGCACGGCGCGTCGCATCGCCAGATAGGTCGCCTGCAGGATGTTGACCCTGTCGATCTCCTCGACGCTCGCCTCGGCGACGGCGAACTGCACGACGCCCGAGGCGATCATGGCCTCGTAGGCCTCCTCGCGCTGCTCCAGCGTCAGCTTCTTGGAATCGTCGATCATGCGCAGCAGCTTGCGCGCCGCCCGCGCACGATCGATCACGGCCGCCGCCGCATAGACCGGTCCGGCCAGCGGGCCGCGCCCGGCTTCGTCGACGCCGGCAACACGTCCTTCACAACGCAGTTCGAATCGAAAGCTTGGCACTATCCCCATCGAGGCCGGCTAGACTGGGCCATGTCCCTCATCGCCCGCATCATCGCAGAAGACGCCATCGCGATGGAACAGCTTCGTGCTGTGCGCAAACTCGATCTGCCGGACTGGTGTATTGCCGCGGGATTCGTACGCAATCGCGTCTGGGACCATCTGCACGGCATCGTGCCGGCGCGACTGCCTGTGGATATAGATGTCATCTATTTCGACGCGGACGACGTTTCAAAGGAAAGCGAGGCGGCCTTCGAGCGACGGCTCGACGCGCTCTTGCCCGGCCTGCCCTGGCAGGTGCGCAACCAGGCGCGCATGCATGTCTGGAAGGACCTGCCGCCGCATCGCGACACCGCGGACTCGATGGTCTACTGGCTGGAGACGGTGACGGGGGTCGGCGTGCGCCTCGAGGCCGACGACACGCTCACCGTCATCGCGCCGCTCGGCACCGACGATCTCCTGAACCTGCGCTGCCGCCCGACCCCGTTCGGCCGCACCCGGCGCCATGAATACGATGCCCGGGTAGAGGCCAAGCGCTGGCGCGAGCTATGGCCCCGGGGTGGAGTTCCTCGACTAGACTCCGGGCGAGATGATCGCTGCGTTCCTGCCTCTGGCCGCCATCGCCCTGCTGGGCGCCCTGCTCCGCCACTTCATTCCCGGCATGGAGCAGACCCGCCAGTCGATGAACAGACTGGTCCTCTATGTTTTCCTGCCGGCGCTGGTGTTCCGCACGGTCATGGACGGCACGATCAGCCGCCTGTTCCTCGAGATCCCCGCGCTCGCGGCGATCGGCACGCTGTCCTGCCTCGCCGTGGGCTTCCTGGTCTTTCACTTCCTGCCGATCCCCGGCCCGACCAAGGGCGCGATGATGCTGGGCGCGGCGTTCGGCAACGTCACCTATCTCGGCCTGCCGGTGCTGCTGGGCGTCTTCCCCGGCCAGGCCGACCAGGTTTCCGAGGTCTCGGTCCTGTTCGAGGTCACCAAGTCGTCGCTCAACCTGACGATCGGCGCCATGATCGCCATCGCCTATGGCAGCCAGGAGCCGATCACCTTCCGGCGGACCGCGCTGGAGGCGCTGAAGCTGCCGCCGATCTGGGCGCTGGTCGTCGCCATCCTGTGGAAGGTCTCGGGCGTTCCCTGCCCGACGATGGTCATGGATGCGGCGTCGATCCTCGCCGTGGCTGTCAGCGGCATCATGATGCTGTCGCTCGGCATGGCGCTGCGCTTCTCGGCCACGAAGCTGATGGCGCTGGCCATCCCGGTCTCCGCCATCAAACTCGCCTTCGCACCGCTGGTCGTCTTCGCAGCCGTCACGCCGCTCGGCCTCTCGGGCGTCTACGCCAACGCAGCCATCCTCGAGGCGGCGATGCCGAGCCAGCTCCTGTCCTTCATCATCGCCGGCAAGTTCAAGCTCGACGAGGAGACGCTGGCCTTCGTCATCATGGTCGACACGGTGCTGGCGTTCGTGACCCTGCCGCTGGTGCGCACGCTGCTGCTGTCGTGACGACCTGAATCATTGGAGCGCGCCACTCCAGTGGCGCTCGGAAAGCATGAGCGCCACTGGAGTGGCGCGCTCCATTGAGGCCACTTGCTAACTCGGCCTGAACGCTTCTCGCCTGGAAAAGCTTCATATGCCGTGCGTCGCGCCGCCCCTTCAGCTCGACGGAGCCAGGGAGGCCATGATCTTCGCCCCCTGTTCCTGCGCCCGCACGGACGCCGGACGTGCGATATGGCGTGCGACATAGGCTTCGAACACCGGCCGCTTCTCGACGCCGCCGAACATCATGCCCCAGTGCAGGAAAGACGCCATGTAGAGATCGGCCGCGGTGAAATGGTCGGCGGCGATGGTCGGGCGCTCCGCAACCGCCTGGGCCACCGTCTCCAGGGTGCGGTCATAGGAGCCGTAGCCGAACATCACCTGCAGCTTGGGCGTATCGGGACTCCAGCCGGCGGCCTTGTCGGCAAGGGCCGGCTCGCAGCAGCCGGCGGTGAAGAACAGCCAGCGATAATAGGCGCCGCGCTCGCCGGGCGGCGGCGCGAGCTTCGCTTCGGGAAACAGGTCGGCGAGGTAGCAGAGGATGGCGCCACTCTCCGTGACGACCGTGTTGCCGTGGCGCAGCGCCGGCACCTTGCCCATCGGATTGATGGCGAGATAGCCGGGCGACTTCATGTCGGGCCCGAATTGCTTCACTTCGAGCCGGTAGGGACAGCCGATCTCCTCCAGCATCCAGTGGATCATCGCGCCACGCGACTGCGGATGGGTAAACAGGATCAGTTCGTCGGCCATGATTTCTCTCCTCTAAAACAATCTCATCTGCCTTGCGTCGCGCCGGGCATCGACCAGGGCCGTGCGCGCGGCGGCGGGGACGGCGAAGCGCATCGTGTCGAGGCGATAGCGCACCCGGTTGAGGTCGAGGCGCTTCACCGAGGCCGCGAAGCGCTGGCTCAGCAATTGCGCGATGGGCCCCTCGCCCTTCATGCGCGTACCGAACTCGGCCTTGTAGAGCGCGCCGCCGCGCATCTGGCGCACCAGCGACAGCACGCGCTCGGCGCGGTCGGGCCGATTGGCGCGCAGCCATTCCTCGAACAGGTCCTTGATCTCGAGCGGCAGGCGCAGCGCCGTGTAGCCCGCGCGCGTGGCGCCGGCCGCCGCCGCCGCGTCGAGGATCGCTTCCATCTCGTGATCGTTGAGCCCGGGAATCATCGGCGCCGTCATCACGCCCACCGGAATGCCGGCCGCGGCCAGTTCGCGGATTGCGTCGAGCCTGCGATGCGGCGCCGAGGCGCGCGGCTCCATCGTGCGGGCAAGGTCGCGGTCGAGCGTGGTCACCGACAGGAACACCTCGGCCAGGTTGCGTTTGGCCATGTCGGCCAGGATGTCGATGTCGCGCGTGATCAGGTGGTTCTTGGTGACGATGCCCACCGGATTGTTGAAGTCGCTGAGCACGCGCAGGATCTGGCGCGTGATCTTGAGGTCGCGCTCGACCGGCTGGTAGGGATCGGTGTTGGTGCCCATCGCCACCACGTCGCAGCGATATTTCGGCGAGGCGAGTTCGGCCGTCAGCAGCGCCGCCGCATCCGGCTTGAACAGGATCTTCGTCTCGAAATCGAGGCCGGGCGACAGGCCGAGATAGGCATGGGTCGGCCGCGCGAAGCAGTAGATGCAGCCATGCTCGCAGCCGCGATAGGGATTGATCGAGCGGTCGAACGGAATGTCCGGCGAGCTGTTGCGCGCGATGATGGTGCGGGTGGCATCCTTCGTCAGCGTCGTCCGCAGCGGCGGCAGCTCGTCCTCGATGTCCCAGCCGTCGTTGGTGCGGACGCGCTTCTCGTCGTCGTAGCGGCTCGACGCATTGCTGAGCGCGCCCCGCCCGTTGTGCTGCGGCTCGGCGATCTGGTCGTCCGGATAGAGCGGCGGGGCGGGCTCTTTCATGTGCCGAGTCTTAGAACAAAAAGGGAACGAGTCAAGCCACTGTCCCTAGGGGTTCATTGTTTCCCGCTATGACCATCCCTAGAGAGAAGCCATGCAAGCCATCGAGTTACGCACCGCCCGCCCCGAAGACCGCGACTTCCTGTTGAGCCTGTCGCCGCGCCTGGCCGGCGTCCCCGGCCCCGCCTGGCACGACCTGGCCGCCATGGAGGGCTTCCAGGACCGCTACATGGAAGCGACCTTCGCCACCGTCGATCCGGCCGCGCAGACGCTTGTCGCCTGGTCGGCCGAAGGCAAGCGCCTGGGCTACATCCACATGCGGCCGTTCAAGGACGGGGTGACGGACGAGCCCTGCGGCTACGTTTCCCTGCTGGCGTTGGCCGAGGAGGCCGAGGGCCGGGGCATCGCGCACCTGATGATGCAGGAAGCCGAGACCTGGGCCCGCGCGCGGGGCTACCGCTTCCTCTGCCTCGACGTGTTCGCCGACAATCGCCACGCCGTGGAGTTCTACGAGCGCCGCGGCTTCCAGACCGAGACGCTGCGCATGGTGAAGCCGCTCTAGCCACTCGGCACATTTATACCATGGGTTGTACCCATATTGGATGATACAATCTAATGTGAGTGCTGACGCCTATCTTTTTGGGAGACAGCAGATGGCAGATATTGAGGTCAGGACTGCGAGTCACGATGACATCGATTTCATCGCCAGGCTCGCGCCGCCGGAGGATGAGGAGCTCACCTCGCAAGCCCGTCTCACCGTGGAAGGGGCCTCGACGGCCGATAATTCGGCGATCTTCATCGCCGTGGGCGGCGATGGACGGCGCCGGGGCTACATCCATTTATTCCCGGAGAGAGACGACTCAGAAGAAGAGCCTCGCCGCTATGTCATGCGAGTCGCCTCGATATATAACCCGGAGTACGACGTCGTGAGAGGCCTCCTCGCCGAGGCCAAGGCCTGGCTGAAAAAGCGCCGCGGTTCGCCGGTTCAGGTCCTGGTACACTCCGAGGACGAAAGTAGCGCCGCGTTCAAGGCGGAAACCATCAACCCTCCGAGGCCGTCATAGCCACTCGGCGCGAAGGGCGCGGATGGAGCCGCGGTCGAAGCACTGGTCGATCCGGGCCTGCAGATGGACCTTCATGGCAGGCTCGAGACCGGCGTCGCTCCATTGCGAGGGATCGGACGGATCGCGCGGCGCTTCCGTCTGAACTTTCCAGCGCGCCATGAACATGATCGTCCGCAGCCAGGTGAGCCGTCGCATCGGCTGCAGCCAGGGCAGCAGCTCGGCGGCGCGTATCTCACCGATCTTCGCGAGATAGGACTCGTAGAAGCCTTCGACCTCGGCTCGCGCGAGAATCTTGCCGACATCGGGATGCCAGACGGTCGACGTCGGTAGCGTCGCGTGCGCGAGGTCGATCGCCGGCGAGCCGACATGAACCTTTTCCAGATCGACGAACCAGGCGAGGCCGTCGCCATCGACGATGAAGTTGCCGGGATGCGTGTCGGCCAGCGCGATCGACAGCGGTTGCGGGCGACGCGCCACCGTCGCGGCCATGCCCCGCATGAGTTCGAGTTCTTCGACGATCTCGGAACGGGCGCCAGGGTCGGCAACGGCCTTGTCGAGAAAGCGCTGGGTCCCCTGCTCGACGACATCCAGCGTCGCACGGAACGGATTGTCCTGGCGCGGGATCGGCGAGCCCGCCACCGGCAACGGCAGAAAATGCAGGCGCGCCAGCGTCTCGGCCATGGCGTCGAGTTCGTCCGGCAGGCGCGGCGCCCGGCCCTCGATGAAATCGACGATCAAGGCCCCGCCGGGCAATCCGAGCCGTGGCTCGATCACCTCATGAAGCCTTGGCGTGCGCCCGGCCGGCGCGAGATGACGAAACGCTTCGGCCTGCAGGTGCAATCGCGCGGCAGCCGTCGGATCGTCTTCATAGGCATAGGCGATGCGCGCGAGCCGTCCGTCCTTCAACCGCACATGTCCATGCGCCGTGCCGGTCGCCGGCAGCGCCTCGCCCTCGCGCAAGGCTGCGAGGAGGTCAGCCACTGCGTGGCATCTTGCCTTCGTTGAGGCGCGGCATCAGCTCGGCGAAGTTGCAGGGGCGGAAGCGGATGTCGAGCTGCTGGCGCAGGATGTCGTCCCAGCCGTCCTTGCAGGCGCCGGTCGAACCGGGCAATGCGAAGATGTAGGTCGCGTTGGCGACGCCCGCTGTGGCCCGGCTCTGCATGGTCGAGGTGCCGATCTTCTGGAAGCTGATCCAGCGGAAGGTCTCGCCGAACCCCTCGATCTTCTTCTCGAACAGGGCTTCGAGCGCCTCGGGCGTCACGTCGCGGCCGGTCACGCCCGTGCCGCCGGTGGAGATCACGACCTCGATGCTTGGATCGTCGATCCACTTCTTCACCTGCGCGCGGATCAGCGCGATGTCGTCGGTGACGATGGCGCGGTCGGCCAGGACATGGCCGTCGCGCGCGATGCGCTCGACCAGCGTGTCGCCCGACTTGTCGGTCTCGAGCGTGCGCGTGTCGGAAACCGTGAGAACGGCGATGTTCACCGGCTTGAATGGCTTGGTTTCGTCGATGCGGTTCATGGGCTCACTATACCTCCGGAATCAGCAGCCTGCGATGTTTGCCCGGGCACGATCGGCAAGCTCGACGAATTTCATCTCGCTATAGCTCCAGATCTGAATCGAACTGCCCTTCCTTAGGATGGCGTGGACGAAGAATTGGGGCCAGGCGCCTGCAGCCCCCATCGAGTCCAGGAACGAACTCTGGCGCGAGCAGTCCGGGGCAATCTTAGAGATCGCCGCCTGCATGAGATGGCTGCGCCGCGATTCCGCCCAGACGAGGAACACACCGCCGAATATGGAAAGGAACACCGCCAGATGGACCACGAGCGGCGCGCGCCGGGCGATCACCCCGACCAAGCCGGCACAGATCACGGCAACACCCACCGCGCCAAGAAGAGGCGGACCGAGAAAATCGATATGTCTTTCAATGCCGTTGGCGAGGCCCCGCAGGGCAAAGACGAAGGCGCCACAGATCGCGAGGCCGACGACAGCAAGACGCATCCTCGCCGGTGCGCGCCAGAGGAACACCCCGATCGCCACGATGAGAACGGCTGCGATTCCGACGACACTTGCGGGCGATGGCAAGAAGGAATCCACCGCGCCGACGCGGAAGAGAGCGGCGAAGGGAGCGAGGACCAGAATGAGTCCCAGCGTCACGACCAGTGGCGCAGAGACGTTCAGGACGACGAGCACAGACCAGAAACCCATGCAGACGGCCAATACGCCCTTCCAGTCGAACCGGCGAGGCGCGCGTTCCTGGCTCCGTGAATAGAGCAGCCAGCAGATGACGACGAGGTCCGGAATCACAAATGCCGCCAAAGGATTTTTCCTCTTACCGCCGGAAAGGCATCAGGACTTTCCATTGACTCTCCAAGATGGAGATTTAGTGATTGCCCGCTGGAAATCAGCCGCAGAATCCCCTCATTGCTTCCGAACATCGACCACGGAAGCTGACATTCAAAGCTCGGAGACATCATGACCGGCCCCACCGACTGGAAGCACGACGGCGTGCGGGTCATCCCCGCCGGATCGCTCGACACCAACACCGCCCAGACCCCGGGCATGAACCGCGCCGCGGCGATCAATTTCGCCCGCGTCGGCGCCCAGAAGCTGTGGGCCGGCACGGTGACCATCCACGCCCACGCCAAGACCGGCGCCCACCATCACGGGCACCTGGAGAGCGTGATCTACGTCGTGAAAGGCCGCGCCCGCATGCGCTGGGGCGACCAGCTCCAGTTCGTGGCCGAAGCCGGTCCCGGCGACTTCATCTACGTGCCGCCCTACGTGCCGCACCAGGAGATCAACGCCTCGGACACCGAGCCCCTGGAATGCGTGCTCGTGCGCTCCGATAACGAGGCGGTCGCGATCAACATCGACATCACCCCGGCCGAGAAGGTCGAGGAAGTGTACTGGGTCGACCCGACGCATCCTCATCCGCACAAGCATTAGCTTGTGAGGATGGGCGGGCGGCAGCGCTTGTCATCAAGCGCGAGAGCCCGCTCCGCGCAGAATGGATAAGAACTCTTCCCGAAGGCGGCCCTAACCGGCCGCCTTCTTCCGTTTCGGCCACAGCCCCGCGATCAGAAGCCCGACCGCGACGATCGCGAAGCCTGTCGACAGATAGCTGTGCAGGAAGATCATCGGATCGCCGTCGGAGATGGCCAGGGACTGGCGCACCGAGCGCTCGAAGATGGGCCCCAGCACATAGGCCAGGATGACGATGCCGAGGTCGAAGCCGTGGCGGCGCAGGCCGTAACCCACGAAGCCGAAGATCACGGCGATCACCACGTCGGCGGGGTTGCCGTTCGACGAATAGACGCCGATCAGGCAGACCGCGAGGATCATGGGCGTGAGATAGGCGCGCGGGATGTCAAGGATGCGCACGAACAGGCCGATCAGCGGCAGGTTCAGGATCAGCAGCATCACGTTGCCGATATACATGCTGGCCACGACGCCCCAGAAGATCTCGGGCTGACGCTCCAGGATCGTGGGGCCGGGCGTGACGCCGTGGATGATGAAGGCGCCGAGCAGCAGCGCCGTAACGGCATTGGCGGGGATGCCCATGCAGAGCAGCGGCACGAAGGCCCCGGCGGTGCCGGCATTGTTGGCCGATTCCGGCCCGGCCAGTCCCTCGACGGCGCCCTTGCCGAATTCCTCAGGGTTCTTCGAGAGCTTGCGCTCCATGCCGTAGGACAGGAACGAGGCCAGCACCGCGCCGCCGCCGGGCAGCAGGCCGACCAGGAAGCCCATGAAGGTGCCGCGCACGACGGGACCGACCGACCGACGCGCCTCCTCGCGCGAGGGCATGAAACCCAGCAGGTGCGAGGGCGGCGGCAGGACCTTCATGTCGTCGGGCTTCTGGCGCGCCATGAACAGCACTTCGGAGAGGCCGAACAGGCCGATCGCCAGCGGCACGAGGTTCACGCCATCGCCCAGCGCCAGGATGCCGAAGGTGAGGCGCGGCGTCATGTTGAGCGGGTCGCTGCCGATCGTGCCGAGCAGCAGGCCGAAGGCCGCCATCAGCAGCGCGCGCGGCAGCGAGCCGCTCGACATGTAGGTGACCATGGTGAGGCCCGCGAGCATCAGCATGGCGTACTCGGCGGGTCCGAACTTGATGACCAGCTCGGCGAGCGGCGGCGACAGGAAGGAGATGCCGATGACGCCCACTGTGCCCGCGAAGAACGAGCCCAGTCCGGCGATGCCGAGGGCGGCGCCGGCGCGGCCCTTGCGCGCCATCTCGTAGCCGTCGAGGCAGGTCACGACCGAGGAGGCCTCGCCCGGGATGCGCATCAGCACCGAGGTCACGGTGCCGCCATAGGCCACGCCGTAATAGATGCCCGACAGCATGATGATGGCCGAGGTCACGTCCATCTTGAACGTGATCGGCAGCAGGATCGCGATGGTGGTGAGCGGCCCCAGTCCCGGCAGGATGCCCACGACGGTGCCCAGGAAGGCGCCGACGAAGCAGTAGAACAGGTTGTCGAGGGTCAGCGTGGTGGCGAAGCCACCCAGCAGCGCTTCCATGCTCCGGGCCTCAGCGAACGTAGGTGTAGAAGGTGCGCTCGATCGGCCCTTCCGGCAGGTCGACGCGCAGCAGCCAGCCGAAGCAGACGAGGCCCACGGCGGCGCAGGCGATGCCGTAGCCGATCGCGGAGAACCACGAGCGGCGTTCGGCGAAGCGCATGATGACGACGGTCACCGCCACTGTCGTGACGACGAAGCCGGCATACATCGCGCCCAGCGCAAACACCGCGAAGGTGGCGATATAGATCGCGAAGGTGCGGTTCGATTCCCTCGTCGCCTCGACGTCGTCGGTGTCGCCGCCCTCGGTCTCGCCGGCCTGTCCCGGGAAGAACAGGACGGCGAGGGCGAGCGCCACGCAGATGCCGGCCATGAGTTGCGGGAAGAAGCCGGGGCCGGGACCGTCGAAGCCCCAGCTGTCCAGCTCCAGCGCCTTCCAGAGCCCGACCAGCGCCGCGGCCAGCAGGCCGAGCGCGGCGATCCGCGTGCCGCTCAGCTGCATCACGCCGGCTTCTTGGCCATGCCGGTTTCCTTGAGGATCGGGACGAGTTCCGTCTCGATCTTCTTCAGGAGCGCGCCGTACTCCTTGCCGTCGCGATAGATCGGCTGGATGCCGAGCTTGGCGATCTGGCTGGTCACGGACTCGTCCTTCATGACGTCGGCCAGCGCCTTGTCCATGCGCTCCTTGATGGCCGGATCGACACCGGTCGGGAAGGCATAGCCGAACGGCCCGTTGCTCACCGCATCGTAACCCAGTTCGCGCAGCGTCTTGACGTCGGGATAGTCGGGCCAGCGCGCCTCGGCCGCCGAGGCGAGGAAGCGCAGCTTGCCGGCCTCGATCTGCGGCCGCATCTCGGCGACCGTCTGGATGACCGCGTCGACATGGCCGCCGATCGCCGCCGTCACCGATTCGACGCCACCCGGAAACACGACCCAGCGGAACTTGGCGCCGCTCAGCTTGGCCAGCTGGAACATCGCCACAACGTTGGTGACGTTGTTGGAGCTGTAGGTCAGCTGCTTCTGCTTGCCCTGGGTGACGAGGTCCTCGATCGACTTGATCGGGCCGTCGGCGCGCGCGCCGATGCCGTACCGAAGTGCGGCGACCTGGCCGATGATGTCGAACGCCTTCCACGGATCGTAGGGCACGTTCATCATGTTCGGCACGGCAACGTGGCTCGAGATCGCCACCAGGCCGATCGTATGGCCGTCGGGCGTCGACTGGGCGAGCGTCGTCGGTCCCAGCGCGCCCGCACCGCCGACCACGTTCTTCACGATGACGGTCGCGTTCAGCCGCTTCTCGAGCGCCTGCGCGATGATGCGCGCGGTCAGGTCGGTCGAGGCGCCCGGGGCGTTGGGATTGATCAGCGAGATCTCGCGCGCCGGCCACTTGGCTGACTGGGCGATGGCCGGCGTGGCGAGCGAAGCAGCGGTCAGGGCGGTGCCGCCCTTCAATACGGCTCGACGAAGCATCCTGTTTTCCTCCTTTTTCATGGAGGGCGACAGTGCTTGCCGGGTCCGCTTCAGGTCAAGGGAGCCGTGCCGGTACGCGAACCCTCAGGAAGCGGCGCGGACCTCGGCCGAGCGATCCCAGATGTTGGGCTGCTCGCGGTTGGTGTAGCCCGACACGAAGAGGTTGGGCTGGCCCGTCTTCACGTCGAAGGTGTGACGACGCACCGCGCCGATGTTGCCGCCATACACGTGAATGCTGATCGAGCCGCGATCGTCGAGCGCGTTGGTGACCTGATGGATGTCGCCCTTGGGGTTGCGCGGCGCCGGCACCAGCACCTCGACGTCGCCCGGTTCGAGCTTGGCGAGCTCGCCCGGCACCAGCACGCCGGTCTCGGGATCGCGCGTGAAGGCAAGCGAGGTCTCGGAGCCGCGCAGCATGCCGACCAGGCCCCACATCTCGTGGTCGTGCACCGGCGTGTTGGCCCTGGGCGCCCAGACGAAGCTCACGACGCAGAAGCGCTCGAACGGATCGCACCACAGGAGGTTCTGCGCATAACCGTGCGCCGGCACCTTGGCAGCCTGTTCGGGCAGCCAGTCGTCGTGCTTCACCAGCTCGCCCAGGAGCTTGGCGCCCACCTCGACGATGGCGTTCTCGTCCTTGTCCTGCCAGGCACCGCCCGTAAGAGACGTCATGTCGCCGATGAAGCGACGCAGGCGATCGATACTCATTTCGCGGCCTTTTGCTGGAAGGTGGTTCCGAAGACGTCCTCGGTGTCGGCGCCGAGCGCCGGCGGATCGCGTCGCTTGGAGATGTCGGTGGCGGAGATCCGAACCGGGCTGCCGAAGGTCTTGGTCTTCACGCCGGAGGGAAGCTCCATCTCCTCGACCCAGCCCATGTGTGCAACCTGCGGGTCGGCGAGGATCTGGCTGTAGGTGTTGATGCGGCCCTGCGGGACGCCCGCGGCCTCGAATGCGCCCAACCAATGGTCGACGCCGTTCTTCGCGAACTCGACTTCCAGCAGGTCCTTGAGCGCCCCCTGGTTGGCGGCGCGCGACTGGGTCGTGGCAAATCGCTCATCGGCCAGCAGGTCGGGGCGACCGACGACCTTGGTGACGGCCTCCCACAGCTTGTTGTTGCCGGCAGCGATGACGAAATGCCCGTCGGCCGCCTTGAAGGCCTGGTAGGGCGCGTTGCGTGGATGGGCCGAACCCAGCTTCTTCGGGTCGCGCCCGGTGCCGAAGAACTCGCTGGTCTGAAGTGCTGCCATGCCGAGGCTGCAGCCCAGCATCGAGGCGTCGATGTGCGCGCCCGGCCCGCCGCCCGCGACGCGGCGCAGGACCGACACCACGGTGAGCGCGGCATAGAGGCCGGTCCCGGTGTCGGAGACCGGCACGCCGCATTTCACCGGTGCGCCGTCGGGCTCGCCCGTCACGCTCATGATGCCGCTCATCGCCTGCACCGTGACGTCGAAGCCGCCCTCGCCCGAGCGCGGACCGCTCTGGCCGAAGGCGGAGATCGAGCAGTAGACGAGACCGGGCTTCTCGGCGCGGAAGGATTCGTAGCCGAGGCCGAGACGATCCATCACGCCCGGCCGGTTGTTCTCCAGCACGACGTCGGCCGACAGGATGAGCTGGCGCGCCGCCTGCTTCTGGGCCGGATCCTTGAGATCGAGCACGACCGAACGCTTGTTGCGGTTGATCGACGCGAAGTTTTCGCTGTAGCCCCCCTCGGAGCCTTCTGTGATCGGCGGCCACTGCCGCATCATGTCGCCTTCCGGCGGTTCGACCTTGATCACCTCGGCGCCTAGATCGGCCAGCAGCATTCCACAATAGGGACCGGCCAGGACCTGGCAGAACTCGACGACGCGTACACCTGAAAGCGGCAACATACTCAGCGGGTTCCATCCTGTGGGGTGTAACGGGGCCAGTCGTGCGAGGCGATCTGGTCGAGCGACGGTGTCGGCTGTCCCAGGCGAACCTGATAGATCCAGTAATTTGTCAGCACGCGCTGCACGAAGTCGCGCGTCTCGTGGAGCGGGATCAGCTGGATGTAGAGAAGCGGATCCTGCGAGGCATTCAGCGAATTGTCCCAGCGCATGACGTTGCCCGGCCCGCCATTGTAGCCGGCAGTCGTGCGGACGAGATTGCCGTCGGTCTCGTTCAGCAGCATCGAGATATAGGCCTCGCCCAGCGACATGTTGACCGACGGATCCCACGGATTGGCGCCCGCCGTCTCCGGCGCATAGCGCGCCGAAACGGCGCGGGCCGTCGCCGGCATGAGCTGCATCAGGCCCATGGCGCCGACCACGGAGCGCGCCTTGGGATTGAAGGCCGACTCCTGGCGCATGAAGGCATAGACCAGCGCGCGGTCGACGACCGCGCCGCTGGACGGCTGCCACGGCGGAATCGGATACATGCCGCCGTCATAGCCCTTGATGTTGTGGCGCTGGTCCCAGTTGGCGTTGCCGACGCGCACCGCGAGCGCGGGCAACTGCGCCTTCAACGCCAGCGCCATCACCGCCTCGACGTAGCGGGGATCGTTGTCGATCGACGCGGCGAACAGCTCGCGCTCCGCGGCCGTCGTGGCACCGAGCTGCAGCAGCGCCAGCGCCCGGCGTGCCGCACGGTCGTTGCGCAACAGGTCGGCGCGGCGCCGGTCGAGCGGCGGCACCTCGAAGTCGGGCTGGATCTGCATGCCCAGCGCCTTCTGGGCGACGAGCCCGTAGAAGGTGCTGCCGTGCAGCGCGGCCCGCTTCAGGTAGGGCGCGTACTTCTGCGGATTGCCGGCCAGCAGGTTGGCGCGGGCGGCCCAGAACGAGCCGGCGGCCAGGGTCCAGGACGACGCCCGGTCCGGCGAGGCATCGGCCACCAATTCGAAGCGGCGGGCCGCTTCCGCCATGTCGCCCCGGGTGAAGGCCGTCATGGCGGCAGTCCAGTTGGCGTCGGGCGGCATGCTGGCCTCGACCGGAACCTGCACGCTGCGCTGCGGATCGGCTTCGAGCTGGCGGGTGCGCAGGCGGCCGCGCCACAGCTCGACTTCCTGGGGCCCCAGGATCTCGGTCGACGACTTGCGGTCGAGCAGGACGAACGCGGCGTTGAAGCCGCCATCATCGGCCATGCTCTGCAGTCGCGAGCGCAGCTCGGCCGCGCGGCCGCCATCGGCGCCGTTCACGGTGCGGGCGGCCGCGAAGTTGGGCGAGCCCTGCGTGAAACCGACGAAGGTGGCGGGCGTCAGTTCCGTGCCGCCCGCCGGACGGCGCGCCAGCGCCAGCCGGTAGATCGCGGGCGCGTCGGGATTGTCGTTGTAGTCCTGCAGCCAGGCGGCAAGTTGCTCGTAACGCGCGGGATAGTTCGGGCTGAGCAGGCGCTGGGCGCCGACATACCCCATGAGGGTCTTGTCCGAGAGCTGCCGGATCTCGTCGTCGGCCTGTGCCCAGGCACCCGACTGCTGCGCCTGGAAGATGCGGCGATAGCGGTCGCGCGTCTCATTATCCAGAACGGTCGGCAGGTCGGCCACGACCGCGCGCTCGTCGAGTTCGACGACGGGCGGCGGCGGCACGTAGACCGGAGCGCGCGCGACGGGTCGTGCGGCCGGCCGGGCGGCGGGCCGCGTCACGGCGGCCTTGGTCGTCGCAGGCTTGGTCGCCTGGGTCTGGACTGGCTTCTTGGCGGTCTGCGCCGGGGCCGGGCCCGAGACCGCCATCAGGGCGGCTGCTCCGATCAGGACGGCGGGAAGGGTTGTTCGCATGGCGCACCGTAGTTTGACTCTGGCTGGGGCGACAAGACCCGGTGCGGCTATACTGCAGGGAACGGAGGACCGGAATGAACCTGCATCAAGAGCGTGCCGCGGCCGTGCGGCGTCTGATCGACGAGGCCCGCGCCATCGAGAAGCAGGGCGTCAACTACGCCAATCTCGACAGGATCGGCGGGCTTCTCTCGTCGCTGGCCCGCCGCACCGAGCTCTTTCCGCAGGAGGAATTCCCTCTGGGCGCCGACGGCGGGATCTATCGCCTGAGCGAGGATCCCGACCATCGCTTCGCGCTCTATGCCTCGGCCGGAGGCCCCGGCAAGAAGGTGCCGCCGCACAATCACACGACCTGGGCCATCATCGCGGGCGTCCACGGCGCCGAGCGCAACGTGGTCTACGAGCGGCTCGACAACGGGGCGCAGGAAGGCGTCGTGCGGCTGCGCGAGGCGCCCTCGAAGGAGAAGACGCTGAAGCGCGGCGACGTGATCGCTTTCCTGCCCGACGACTTCCACCACATCGAGACGCCGGTCGACTCGGGCAATGCGCTGCACCTTCATTTCTATGGCCTCAGCCTCGAGCATCTGCCCGACCGCGTGACGGTCGACATGGCCACCGGCACGGCCAGGCGCTTCATGGCCAGGGCAAAGATCCTGACGCCGCTGCTCACGGTTCAGCAGGTGAAGGAAATGCTGAAGTCCGGCGAGGTCTTCGCCTTCTTCGACGTGCGCGAGGAAGGCGAATTCTCGACCCAGGGCCATCCCCTCTTTGCCACGCCGCTCCCGCTCTCCCGTCTGGAGCCGCGGGCGCTCGCCCTGCTGCCCGATCCGCACACGCGCATCGTGCTGATGGACGAGGGCGAAGAGGGCCAGACCGGCCGCGCCAACCGGGCCGCCGCGAAGCTGTCTGGGCTGGGCTACACCAACCTCGCGGTCATGGCGGGCGGCCTGAAAGCGTGGCGCGACGCGGGTTATGAGGTGTTCACCGGCGTCAACGTGCCCAGCAAGGCGTTCGGCGAGGTGGTGGAGCACGGCAACGACACGCCGCGCATCGATGCCGCGGACGTCCAGAAGCTGATCGACGCCAAGGCCGACATGGTGATCCTGGATTCGCGGCCGCTGCCGGAATTCACCAACATGTCGATTCCCGGCGGCATCGACTGCCCCGGCGCCGAGCTGGTCTATCGCGTGAAGGACTTCGTGACGCGGCCCGAGACGCTGGTCGTCGTCAACTGCGCCGGCCGCACTCGCTCGATCATCGGCGCGCAGTCGCTGATCAACGCCGGCCTGCCCAACAAGGTGATGGCGCTGAAGAACGGCACGATGGGCTGGCATCTGGCCGGTCTCAAGGTGGCGCGCGGCGAGACCAAGAGCTTTGGCCCGCAGGGACCGGAGGCCGCGAAGTTCGCGAAGGCCGCCGCCGCGAACATCGCCGGCAAGATGGGAATCCGGAAAATCGACAAGGCCGGCCTTGCCGCGCTGGAGAAGAAGGGCGGCCCGCTCTATCGCCTCGACGTGCGCGACCCCGCCGAATATGCGCAGGGCCATCTCAAGGGCTTCCGCCATGCCGCGGGCGGCCAGCTGGTGCAGGCGACCGATCAATATGTCGGCGCCCGCAATGCCACGATCGTCCTGCACGACAATGACGGCGTGCGCGCCACCATGACGGCGCATTGGCTGCTGCAGATGGGCTGGAACGAGACCTATGTGCTCGACCATAAGCCCGCTGCCGCCGAACTCACGACAGAAGCCGAGCCGCGCTACCCGGCGGGCTTCACCGTGCCGAAGGTCCCGACCGTGGCCGCCGCTGACCTGCACAAGTCGCTGGCGACCACCCTGGTCGTCGATCTCGACACCAGCCTGAAATATCGCGATGGCCATGTGCCGGGCGCTTGGTTCGCGGTGCGCGCAAATCTCGCACGCACGCTGCCGGAAATGCTGGCCAAGCAGGCCGGCGTCATCCGGATCGTCATCTCAGCGCCGGATGCCGAGATCGGTGCCCTGGCAGCGGCCGAGGTCGCCGATCTGGCCGGTGCCCTGCCGGTTTCCGTCTTGGCAGGCGGCATGAAGGCGTGGCGGGAGGCCGGACTATCGCTGGAGACCGGCCACGTCCGGATGGCGGACCCGCCGACCGACGTCTGGTACCGGCCCTACGACTTCAAGGAGGATGTCGAGGCGGCCATGCGGCAGTACCTGGACTGGGAGGTCGACCTGGTCCCGCAGGTCCAGCGCGACGGCGACGCCCGGTTCTCCGTCCTGAAGCGGTAGAACGCGGAACGGCTTGCATTTCAGAGCCTTGTCACATCGTCGCGTACGCTTGACACCCCGCGGGCCTGCCCATAGGTTCCGGCGCGTTTTTCATTGTGACCGCATCGTGTTGGTGGGGTGGCGGTGGAAAGCCCGGAGCGGAGCATCCGGTTATGGCTGAGGACGATCGGAAATCGACGCCTGACGAGCTGGATCGGCGCCTCAAAGGCGTCCGGCAGGCCTACCAGGCGGGAACGGGACGGTCGTCGAGACCCGCAACAGGCGGCGCCGGTGGCGAAAAGCTCGGTGTCGGCATGCGGATCGCAGTCGAACTGGTGGCGGGCGTCGTTGCGGGGGCCTTTCTCGGCCTGATGGCTGATCAGTGGTTGGGTACGAAGCCCTGGCTGCTGATCGTGGGGTTCGTACTGGGGTGCTGTGCGGCGTTCTTGAACGTCTACCGGGTTGCGCAGGCTGAAGAGCGGCGCAGCAAGGCAGCCCAGGATGAAAAGAAGAGCTGATTTGGGGATAGAGTAACGTGGCCAGCCCGCTCGAGCAGTTTGCTATCCAGGACCTGACCGCCCCGCTGTTCAGCATCGGTGGCCACCATATCGCCGTCACCAACTCCGCCGTCTTCATGATGGGCGCGGTGGTCCTCTCCTCGGGCCTGCTGCTCGCGGGGGCTGGCAAGGGAGCGATGATCCCCGGCCGCATCCAGGCGATGGCCGAACTCTTCTACGAGTTCATCGCCAACATGATCCGGGACAATGTCGGCAGCGCCGGCAAGAAATTCTTCCCGTTCATCTTCTCGCTCTTCATCTTCACGCTGTTCGGCAACATCCTCGGGATGCTCCCCTACGGCTACACCTTCACGTCCCAGATCGCCGTCACCTTCTTCATGGCGATGGTGGTGTTCCTCGGCGTGACGCTGATCGGCCTGTTCAAGCACGGCCTGCACTTCTTCTCCCTGTTCTTCCCGCACGGCGCGCCGCTGTTCACCGCGCCGATCCTGATCCCGATCGAGCTGGTGTCCTATCTCAGCCGCCCGATCAGCCTGTCGGTTCGACTGTTCGCCAACATGACGGTCGGCCACGTGCTGCTGAAGGTCCTGGCCGGCTTCGTCATCGCGCTCGGCTTCTTCGGCGTCATCCCCCTCGTGGTGCTGGTGGCCATTACCGCGCTCGAGCTGCTGGTCGCGCTGCTGCAGGCCTACATCTTCACGATCCTCTGCTGCATCTACCTGAACGACGCGCTGCACCTGCACTGATCGCGGCGCCCGTACTCATCAATCCATCACGTCAAAGCCAAGAGAAAACAGGAGATAGAAATGGACGCTTCAGCCGCCAAGTTCATCGGTGCAGGCCTCGCCGCCATCGGCATGATCGGCGCCGGCATCGGCGTGGGCAACGTCTGGGCGAGCTACATCACGGCCCTGTCGCGCAACCCGGCCTCGAAGGCCGAAATCGGCGCCAACATCTGGATCGGCTTCGCCGTCACCGAGGCCATCGCGCTGTTCGCGCTGATCGTCGCGCTGATCGCCCTCTTCGCCTGAGTTCGATCGTGCCCGTTCAGGCACTCCGGACTTCGGTCGCCGCGGCAGCCCTGATCGGGCTGCCGTTTGCCGCGCAGGCGGCCGGCATGCCGCAGTTCGACCTCACGAGGTTCCCCACCCAGATCTTCTGGCTGGTGGTGTGCTTTGCCGTTCTGTACTTCCTCATGGCCAAGGCCGTCCTGCCGAAGATCGGCAAGACGATCGAAAGCCGCGAGCACAAGATCCAGGCGGACCTCGACGCGGCCCAGAAGGCCAACGATGCGGCCCGTGCCGCGGGTGTCGAGCAGGACAAGGCGCTCGCCGAAGCGCGCGGCCAGGCCTCCGGCCTGATCCGCGAGGCCTCGGAGGCCGCCGCGGCCCAAACCTCGGCCAAGCTGCACGAAGTCAGCGACCGGTTGGGTGCCGAGATCGCCGCCGCCGAAAAGCGGATTGGCGAGCAGCGCACGCAGACCCTCGCGGGCCTCGGCACCATGTCGACGGAAATCGCCACGGCCGTGCTGGGCAAGCTGGTGGGATCTGCCGATCCCGCGCAGGTCGCCCGCGCCGTCGACGAGGCAGCAAAGGCAGGCAAGCCATGATCGGTACCGCATGGGCAGCCGATGCACACGGCGGCGGCGGAGGCTTGTTCTCCGATCCGACGTTCTGGGTGGCGGTCGCCTTCTTCCTCTTCCTGGCGATCGCCGGCAAGCAGATCGTCAAGGGGCTGACCAAGCTCCTCGACGACCGCACCGCGCTCATCGCGCGCACGCTCGGCGAAGCCGAGAAGCTCCGCAACGAGGCGCAGAAGGCGCGTGACGATGCCCAGAAGAGCCTCGCCGACTCCGCCAGGCTCGCCCAGGAGATCGTGGCCCAGGCCAAGCAGGAGGCCGTGCGCCTCACGCAGCATGCCGCCGAGGAGCGCGAGGCGCTGATCGCCCGCCGCGAGCAGCAGGCCAAGGACCGCATCGCCCAGGCGGAGGCCCAGGCCTCGCGGGACGTGCGCAACATGGCCGTCGACGTGGCGCTCGCCGCCACGCGCACCCTGCTCAAGGAGCAGGTCGGCGCCGGCCGCACGCAGGCGATGATCGACGACGCCATCGCCGAACTGCCGCGCCGTCTGCACTGACCTTCAGAAAATTTGGGATCGCCCGCAAAAAACAAGAGCGGGCAACCTGGTGCCCCCGCCGCAAGGCGGGGGCTTTTTCTTTGCGCCGATGTATCGGAAGACCTCCCCATTCATTCAGATGGGGAGGTGGCGGCGTCTTACGCCGACGGAGGGGTCAATGGTCTTGAGGCGCCCATGACCCCATCGCCCTCGTAAGACGAGGGCACTTCCCCTTTGCAGAGCCCGCAAAGGGGAAGGGTTCGAACCTGCTATTCCGCCGCCTGCTTCAGCGGGTCGGTGCCCGGCGGATTGTTCGACGGCTTCCAGCGCAGGACCGGCTTGCGGGCCGCCAGCGTCTCGTCGAGGCGGCGGCGCGGCGCGTAGAGCGGAGCCGCCTTGAAGTCGTCGGCGGCGGTGCCGGTCCTGGCTTTCGCCGTGAGCGAGCGCAGGGCGCCGATGAACTGGTCGAGATCCTCCTTGGCCACGCTCTCGGTCGGCTCGATCAGCATCGCGCCATGCACCACCAGCGGGAAGTACATGGTCATCGGGTGATAGCCCTCGTCGATCATCGCCTTGGCGAAGTCGAGCGTGCTGACGCCCGTGTCCTTGAGGAAGCTGTCGTCGAACAGCGCCTCGTGCATGCACGGCCCCTCGAAGGCCGGGCTCATCACGTCCTTGAGCGCGGCCATCACGTAGTTGGCGTTGAGCACCGCGTCCTCGGCGACCTGCCTCAGCCCGTCGGCGCCGTGGCTCATGATGTAGGCCAGCGCGCGCGTGAACATGCCCATCTGGCCATGGAAGGCCTTCAGGCGGCCGAGCGGCATGCCGTCCACCTTCGCGCCGTCCTCGGCGATCTGCCACTTGTCGCCGTTCTTCACGATCCACGGATAGGGCGCATAGGGCGCCAGCGCCGCCGACAGCACCACAGGACCGGCACCCGGCCCACCGCCGCCGTGCGGCGTCGAGAAGGTCTTGTGCAGGTTGATGTGCATGCAGTCGACGCCGAGATCGCCCGGCCGCACCCGGCCGACGATGGCGTTGAAGTTGGCGCCGTCGCAGTAGAAGTAGGCGCCGGCCTCGTGCACGGCCTTGGAGATCTCGACGATCTCGCTCTCGAACAGGCCGCAGGTGTTGGGATTGGTCAGCATGATCGCCGCCACGTCGGGTCCCAGCGCCGCCTTGAGCGCGGCGAGGTCGACGCGGCCGCGGTCGTTGGCCGGGATCGGCTTCACGACGAAGCCTAGCGCCGCCGCGGTCGCGGGATTGGTGCCATGCGCCGATTCGGGCGCCAGCACGGTCCGGCGCTGGGCGCGCTCGCCCTTGGCCTCGAGGGCCGCGGCGATCGCCATCATGCCGCACATCTCGCCATGCGCGCCGGCGGCCGGCGACATCGCCACGGCCGGCATGCCGGTCAGGGTCTTGAGCCAGTGCGCCAGGCTGTCGATCAGCTCCAGCGCGCCCTGCACGGTCGAGACCGGCTGCAGCGGATGGAGATCGCCGATGCCGGGCAGGCGCGCGACCTTCTCGTTGATGCGGGGATTGTGCTTCATCGTGCACGAGCCCAGCGGGTAGACGCCCATGTCGATGGCGTAGTTCTTCTGGCTGAGACGCGTGTAGTGCTGCACCACCTGCGGTTCCGACAGGCCGGGCAGGCCGATCGCACCCTTGCGGCGCAGGCCGTTCAGACGGTCCTTCACCCCAGAGGACTTTGGGGGCGGCTCGGGCAGGTCGACGCCGCAGCGTCCGGCCTGGCCCATCTCGAAGATCAGCGGCTCCTCGATCTGGAGCGCACGGTTGCCGGTGAAGGTGCCATGCGTGTTGGCCGAGCCGGAGCTGATGCTCCCGGCGCGGCCCTGGCTACGGTCGAGCGACTGTACCATCACAGCACCTCCTTCAGCGCGGCGACAAGCGGGTCCATGCCCGCCTCGGTCGCCGTTTCGGTCGCCGCCAGGAGCAGCAGGTTCGCGACCGAGGGATCGTTGGGGATCAGGCGCGACACCGGCAGGCCGCCCAGGATGCGCTTGGCCGCCAGCGCCTCGACGACCTCGGCCGCGGGCTTCGGCAGCTTCACGGTGAACTCGTTGAAGAAGCTGTCGTTCAGCACCGTGACGCCGGGCACGGCAGCGAGCTTGTCGGCGAGCTGTGAGGCCTTGGCATGATTGAGCTCGGCCAGCCGGGCGAAACCCGCCTCGCCCAGCAGGGTGAGATGCACCGTGAAGGCCAGCGCGCAGAGGCCGGCGTTGGTGCAGATGTTGGAGGTCGCCTTCTCGCGGCGGATATGCTGCTCGCGCGTCGAGAGGGTGAGCACGAAGCCGCGCTGGCCGTCGGCATCGACGGTCTCGCCGACGAGGCGGCCCGGCATCTGGCGCATGTACTTGTCGCGGGTCGCGAACAGGCCGACATAGGGACCGCCGAAGCCCAGCCCGTTGCCGATCGACTGGCCCTCGCAGACCACGATGTCGGCGCCCATCTCGCCCGGCGGCATCAGCAGCCCCAGCGAGACGACCTCCGTCACCACGACGATCAGCAGCGCGCCGGCGGCGTGGCAGGCTTGCGCGAGCTTCGTGAAGTCGCGGACATGACCGAAGAAGCTCGGA
The DNA here is from genome assembly GCF_004297265.1 of Reyranella sp. Classification (GTDB taxonomy): domain Bacteria; phylum Pseudomonadota; class Alphaproteobacteria; order Reyranellales; family Reyranellaceae; genus Reyranella. The sequence continues at coordinate 30,982 of NZ_SCUT01000026.1, read as the reverse complement.
TTCTGCACGACCACGCAGGACGTGTCGCGATCGACCGAGGCGATCAGGTCTTCGAGGCCTTCTGCGTCGGTCTTCGCGAAATTCGCCGTGAAGCCTTCCCACTTGGCCGTGGTCTCGATGATGCTGCGATACTGCGGGTGCAGCCCGCCCGAGATCAGTGCCTTGTGGCGGCGCGTGACGCGGTTGGCCATCAGCACCGCCTCGGTCGTGCCGGTCGAGCCGTCGTACATCGAGGCGTTGGCGACTTCCATGCCGGTGAGCAGGGTCACCTGGGTCTGGAACTCGAAGAGGTACTGCAGCGTGCCCTGCGTGATCTCGGGCTGGTACGGCGTGTAGGAGGTCAGGAACTCGCCGCGCTGGATCATGTAGTCGACGGTCGCCGGCACGTGATGCCGGTAGGCGCCGGCGCCGATGAAGAACGGCGCCGCGGCCGGCGACAGGTTCTTCGCCGCAAAGCCCTGGAACGCGCGCTCGACCTCGAGCTCGCCCTGGTGATCGGGCAGGCCGCCGACCTTGGCCGCCAGCCGCGCCGAGGCCGGCACGTCGCGGAACAGCTCGTCGACCGACTTGGCGCCGATCACGCTCAGCATCTCGCGGCGATCGGCATCGGTGAGGGGGAGATAACGCATCAGGCTCTTGCTCCTTGAGTAATGCCCTCATCCTGAGGAGCATCGCGCAGCGATGCGTCTCGAAGGATGGGAACGAGCACCTTGTCCCTTGCCCATCCTTCGAGACTTGCCCTGCGGGCACTCCTCAGGATGAGGTCTGGTTGGCTAGCCGAGGCTCTTCACGAAGGCCTCGTAGGCGGCTTCGTCCATCAGGCCGGCGAGTTCGCCCTTGTCGGCGAGCTTCAGCTTGAAGAACCAGCCCTTGCCCGTCGGCTCGGCATTCACGTCGCCCGGCGAGTCGGCCAGCGCCGCGTTGCTCTCGACGACCTCGCCGCCGACCGGCGCGTAGATGTCGGAAGCCGCCTTCACCGATTCGACGACGGCGCAGGCCTCACCCTTGGCGACCGTGCGGCCGGCGGCGGGCACGTCGACGAACACGACGTCGCCCAGCTGCTCCTGCGCATATTGCGTGATGCCGATCGTGCCGACATCGCCCTCGACGCGGATCCACTCATGCTCTTCGGTGTACTTGGTCTCGGCCATCTTGATCTCCTATCCGCGGTAGTAGGCGTGTTTGACGAAAGGCATCGGCACGATCTCGGCCGGCACGGGCTTGCCGCGCACCATGAGATCGACCTTGGTTCCGTTGGCTGACTGGCTGCGCTCGACGTAGCCCATGGCGATGGCGCGCCCCAGGGTGGGCGAGAAGCCGCCCGAGGTGACGGTGCCGACGGGCTTGCCGGCGATGACGATCTCCGCGCCCTCGCGCGCGATCGCCTTGCCCTCGGGCAGCAGGCCGACCCGCTTGCGCGCCGAGCCCTCGGCGATCTGCTTCTGGATGGTCGCGGCGCCGGGGAACCCGCCCTGCACGCGCCGCTCCTTGCCGACGCTCCACAGCAGCACCGCCTCGACCGGCGTGGTGGTCGTGTCGATGTCGTGGCCGTAGAGGCAGAGCCCGGCCTCGAGCCTGAGCGAATCGCGGGCGCCCAGTCCGATCGGCTTCACCTCGGGATGGCTGAGCAGCTTGCGGGCGATCGCATCGGTCTGGTCGGCCGGCGTCGAGATCTCGTAGCCGTCGCCGCCGGTATAGCCCGAGCGCGTGACGTAGCAGCGCGCACCGTCGATCACGACATAGGCGCCGGTCATGAACTTCATGGTGGCGACCTGCGGCACCAGCCGCGACAGGACCGCGGACGCCTGCGGCCCCTGCAGCGCGAGAAGCCCGCGCGAAAACATCGGCTCGACCTCGCAGGTCGCCGAGAGATGCTTCTGCATATGCGCGAGGTCGGCGTCCTTGCAGGCGGCATTGATGACCACCAGCAGGTGATCGCCCGTGCTGGTCACCATCAGGTCGTCGAGGATGCCGCCGGCATCGTTGGTGAACTGGGTGTAGCGCTGCTGGCCCGGCTGCAGGCCGGCAATGTCGCCAGGGACCAGGGTCTCCATCGCCTTGGCCGCGTTCTGGCCGGGCTTCGCGGTGAGCCGCACCTGGCCCATGTGCGAGACGTCGAACAGGCCGCAGGCGGTGCGGGTGTGATTGTGCTCGACCAGGATGCCGGTCGGGTACTGGACCGGCATCTCGTAGCCGGCGAACGGCACCAGGCGCGCGCCCAGCTCGCGGTGAAGGTCATAAAGCGGCGTGCGCTTCAGGGGGCCGGCAGGTGCTTCGGTCAAAAAAGTCTCCGTCGAAGTCGCGTTGAACGCGACCGGAGTCGCGCCTTGGCGACGCAAGGACTGCGCCGCTCGCGACCCCCTCTGTCCGGAGACCTGAAAGATTCGCCGGAAAAGAGCCGGCTTACTTCGTCGGTGGGCGTGCGCCGAATGGGGCGCCCGCCGCTTTCCAGAGACCCATCCTCCTGCGGTCCGTTGGCCTGAGAGTTTCCGGGGCCGGTTGCTCCTTCGGCGCCATCCTCGCGGATGGTCTCTCCCACAGGGATCGTCTGGGTGGCCCGACCATAGGCAGGGCCCTCTTCGGCGTCCACGCACAAAGCCGACCCGGCAGCCCGAATCACGGGGAAAAGCAGATTGGCCCTTGAAATTGAGTGATCGCTCACTTAATTTATGAGCGCTTACTCACTTAAGGAGGTTGGCATGTTCATCCGCCGGTCTTTCGACGAATTTCTCAAGCTCCAGAGCGACGCTCATCCGGCATCGGGAGCGACCCGGGACTGGGTCATCGATTGGCGCTGGCTGTGCGACACCGAAGACGATGCTCCCGCTTTTCCGAGTGAGCGCTCCCTCATAGACTGCGCGGCATGGGCAAAGCCGAAGAGACAAAAGCCCGCGTAGAGCGCGCGGCCCTCACCCTGTTCGTGGCGCGCGGCGTCGCCGAGACCACGACCCGGGAAATCGCCATGGCGGCGTCGATCGCCGAGGGCACGATCTACCGCTACTTCCCCAGCAAGGAGCGGCTCGCGCTCGACATCTTCCTCGGCCATCACCGCGCGCTGGCCGAGGCGCTGACCGAGGCGCATCAGTCGGTCACGGACCTGCGCGGAAAAATCGACGCCATCGTCCGCTGCTACTGCGAATGGGCGGACAGGGACTGGTCCCTGTTCGCCTACCACCTGCTCACCCAGCATCTCTTCCTGGCGATGGTCCCCGACGGCACGCCCAACCCGGTCGATGTCGTACGCGGGGTCGTCGCCGAAGCGATGGTCGCGGGCGAGATCCCGGCGCGCGATCCCGACCTCGCCGCCGCGTCGGCCATCGGCACCGTGATGCAGCCCGCGACCTACAAGGTCTACGGCCGCTTCGAAGGGCCGCTCAGCGCCCACACGGCATTCTTCGCCGCTGCCGCCTGGGCGGTTCTGGCGGTGAAGTCGCAATAGGGACCGATTGCCCATGGTGTATAATGATCAACATGAGCGTCAGACAGTCTGATGTCCTTGATCGAATGGTCGCCCGCGTCGTGAGCGCGATGGCGCCTGAAGCCATCTATCTCTTCGGCAGCCGCGCTCGTGGTGATGCGAACGCCGACAGTGACTACGATCTGTTGGTCATCGTTTCAGATAATGCGCCTCCGGAATTGAGATCCCTGTCCGTTACCGCCGACATTCCTCGCGATCCGGGCATCTCCCTCGACATTGTCCCCTGCCGACGCAGCGTGTTCGAACGGCGGCGCAACGACATTGGGACTCTGAGCTATCTCGCGACACACGAGGGGCACCTCGTATATGGCCAGTGAGCCGGCCACCGCGTGGTTAGCTGTGGTTGATGACGATCTGCGCCAGGTCGTCAACAACCTCCATGGGCCGCTGCCATCCTTGGCGGGCGCGGCCTACCACTGCCAACAGGCTGCCGAGAAATTAGTCAAGGCAGTCCTTGTCGAAACCCGAATAGCCTTCCCGAAAACTCACGATATCGGCGCGCTGATTGGGCTGTTACCAGCGAGCCATCCTTTGAAGACCAAGCTTGCCGACCTCGCCAAACTTACCCCGTATGGCGTGGCCTACAGATATCCAGCGGAAGATATTTGGGAGCTTCCATCGACGGCGACGATCGAGACGTGGAAAGTCGTGATCGAGGAAATTCGGCAATCGCTATAGGATCAGCTGCCGTCAGTTGTATCGGCTAAGCTCCAGCTTGCCGATCTGGTTGCGGTGCACCTCGTCGGGGCCGTCGAAGATGCGCATCGAGCGGGCCGTGGCGTAGGTGTAGGCGAGGCCGAAATCGTCGGAGACGCCGGCGCCGCCGAAGGCCTGGATCGCCATGTCGGCGACCCGGGTCAGCATGGTGGGCACCGCCACCTTGATCATCGCGATCTCCGCGCGGGCGACCTTGTTGCCGACCGTGTCCATCATCCAGGCGGCCTTGAGCACCAGGAGCCGCGCCTGTTCGATCATGATGCGCGCCTCCGCAATGCGCTCCAGCGTCACCGTCTGCTCGGCGAGCGGCCGGCCGAAGGCCACGCGCGACTTCACGCGCTTGCACATCTTCTCGAGCGTGCGCTCGGCGGCGCCGATGGCGCGCATGCAGTGATGGATGCGGCCCGGCCCCAGCCTGCCCTGGGCGATCTCGAAGCCGCGGCCCTCGCCCAGCAGGATGTTCTCGACCGGCACGCGGACATTCTCGAACAGCACCTCGCCGTGGCCGTGCGGGGCGTCGTCGTAGCCGAACATCGGCAGGCTGCGCAGCACCGTGACGCCCGGCGCATCGCGCGGCACGAGGATCATCGATTGCTGGCGGTAGCGGTCGGGGCTGCGCGCATCCGTCTTGCCCATGAAGATCAGAATCTTGCAAAGCGGGCTCGTGGCACCCGTCGTCCACCACTTGCGTCCGTTCAGGACATACTCGTCGCCGTCGCGCACGATCGAGCTTTCGATATTGGTCGCGTCGGACGAGGCGACCGCGGGCTCGGTCATGGCGAAGGCCGAACGGATGGTGCCGTCGAGCAGCGGCTCCAGCCACTGCTTCTTCTGCGCCTCGGTACCGTAGTGGGCGATCGTCTCCATGTTGCCGGTGTCCGGAGCGGAACAGTTGAAGGCTTCCGGCGCGATCTTGGAACGGCCCATGATCTCGCACAGCGGCGCGTATTCGAGGTTGGTCAGCCCCGCGCCATGGTCGCCTGGCAGGAACAGGTTCCACAGGCCGGCCGCGCGCGCCTTGGCCTTCAGATCCTCCATGATCCGGCTGGGCTGCCACCTGTCGCCGTCCGCCACTTCGCGCTCGTAGCGGTCCTCGTTGGGATAGATGTGGGCGTCCATGAAGGCGCCGACCTTTTCCTGAAGCGCCTTCACCTTGTCGGAATGAACGAACTCCATGACGGGTCTCCTGCGGTTGGGTTGACCGCAAGCTAGGCGCACCCCGACAATGAGAGAAATGGTGGTTTGTCATGGGTATCCATTCACATGGTTCATGAACGGCGCGCCGATCTCGAACTCCTGCGCGTGCTCGATGCGATCCTCGGCGAGGGCGGCGTCACGCGCGCCGCGGAGCGGATGAACCTCAGCCAGTCGGCGATCAGCCACTCGCTGGCGCGCCTGCGCCTGATGTTCGGCGATCCGCTCCTCACCCGCGAGGGCCGCAAGCTGGTGCCGACACCGCTCGCCCGCGAGCTGGTCACGCCGCTGCGCCAGGGCCTGGAGACGCTGGACCGGCTGGTCGCCGGCGCCGGCCGCTTCGATCCCGCGATGTCGGAAGCGCAGTTCACTATCAGCCTGCGCGATCCCACCGAGACGCTGATGCTGCCCGCCATCATGGGCCGCATCGCCCGCGCCGGACGGGGCATCGACCTGCGCACCGTGCAGGTGCGCCGCCGCAACGTCGAGAGTGCGCTCGGCACCGGCACCGTGAGCCTCGCCATCGACATCGCCCTGCCGCTGACCGACAGCGTCCGCCGCCTGAAGATCAGTGCCGACCGGGCTGTGGTGGTGATGCGGCGCGGTCATCCGGCGCTGCGCAAAGGCCGCCTGACGCTCGACCGCTATCTCGAGCAGGACCACGTCATGGTGACCTCGCGCCGGCAGGGGCCGGGCCTGGAAGACGTCGAACTTTCCAAGCGCGGCCTCAGCCGCCGCATCCGCCTGCGCTGCCGCAACTATCTCGCCGCGCTGCGCGCCGTCGCGGCCAGCGATCTGGTGCTCACCATGGCCGAGCGCTACGCCCCGATCCTGTCGGCCGGCCTCCGGACCGAGACCGTGGCCTTTCCCTTCCGGATGCCGACCCTGGACCTTTACCTCTACTGGCACGCCTCGGCCGACGGCGACGCCGCCAACCGATGGCTGCGCGGGCTCGTGATCGACGCCTTCCGCAACGGCTGAGTAGTCAGCCCGGGCCGGTGCCCAGGTCGAGGGCGCCGAGACGATCCGGATCGGCCACCACGTCGATCGCGACGATCCTTCCGTCCACGACCCTCGGCAACAGAACGAGCAGCAGCCGCCCCTTGGGCGCGACCACGATGCCGGCGGCGCCATCGACCAGCGCGGCCCGTGCGAGCACGGCCTTGCCCTTGAAGAAGGTTGCAACCGCCGTCGCACCGCGCACCTCGGACGAATTGCCGAGCCGGACCGCCGTCGCATCGGCGCGAACCACGACCTCGGGATCGAGCAGGGCGAGAAGACCTTCGAAATCGCCGTCGCGCGAGGCTGTCAGAAAGGCATCGACGACGACGCGCTGGCGGGCGAGTTCAGCCTCGGGCACCGCGGGCGCGCCCTGGACGCGCCGCCGGGCGCGGCTCGCGAGTTGCCGGGTCGCCTCCGGCGTGCGGCCGACGACCGAGGCGATCTCGTCGAAGGAGATGTCGAACATGTCGTGCAGCACGAAGGCCACCCTCTCGGCCGGCGTCAGCGCCTGCAGCACCACGAGCATCGCGAGGCCGACCGAGTCCGCCAGCAGCGCCTCCTGCTCGGGCTCGAAGCCGCCGGGCACCTCGCCGGCCGGCGCCCGGTCGTCGAGCGCCTCCTCACGGCGCGATTTCCGGGAGCGCAACATATCGAGGCAGATGCGTGCCGTGACCGTGGTCAGCCAGCCGCCCAGATTGTCGACACCGCCGGTGTCGCTGCGGCTGAACCGCAGCCACGCCTCCTGCACCGCATCCTCGGCCTCCGCGGCTGAACCCAGCATGCGGTAGGCGACGCGCCGCAGATGGGGCCGATTGGCCTCGAAGCGCTCGGCCAGAAATTTCTGCTCGTCCATCGTCACATTCTCCCATCGCCGTCCGTCAACGCAATGACGGCCCGCTGAAGGCCGGTATGACATCCAGGAGAAGAAATCGTGCAACCCCGAATGAAGAATCCCGCCCTGGTCCTGCCCGAGGCGATGAAGTCCCTGCTGGCGCTGGGAGCGATCGCCCACAAGGCGGGCGTACCGCAGACCACGCTGTACATGGTCCATCTGCGGGCGAGCCAGATCAACGGCTGCAGCCTCTGCGTCGCCATGCACGCGCGCGAACTGAAGAAGGCGGGCGAAAGCGACGACCGGATCTACGCCATCGCCGCCTGGCGCGAAGCGCCGTGGTTCACCGACGCCGAGCGTGCGGCGCTTGCCCTCACCGAAGCCACGACGCGCCTCGCCGACAAGGAAGACGCCATCCCCGATCCCATCTGGGAAGAAGCCCGCAAGCACTATGACGAGACGGCGATCTCCGGCCTGCTGCTCGCCATCGCCAGCATCAACGTGTGGAACCGGCTGAACGCCGCGACCCGTCAGGTCGCGGGATCGTTCGGCTGAGGCTGCGGATCAGGCCGCGACGTAGACGAAGGCTTCGAGGCCGGACTTCAGGCGCACCGCGACGCGCTTGTAGTCCGAGACCTCGTAGGTGTCGGCGGCCGCAAGCTCGGCCGCCGTGATCTTCAACACGACGCCCGGCACTTCATCGCTTGCACGGCCCGACGGCTGCGCGATCAGATGGTGCGTCTTGCCACTGGTCTTCACGACCTCGGCATCCCTGATCGCGAGCAGCGAGGTCGAGTAACCCGGGAGCGCATCGACACGACCTTCGAGCCGCCGCCCGAAGGTCGCGAGCTGCACCTCTTCCTGCTGCAAGGTGCCGTAGGAGAAGAGCCAGACGTCGGTCACTGCGGTTCCTCACTCAATCCTTGTCATCCTGAGCGCAGCGAAGGATCTCGCGTCAGCTACGCAGTGCTTTGGTCATTCCGCCAGGTCCTTCGCTGCGCTCAGGACGACAGACCCTGTCAGCCCTCGCGGGCGAGCGCGGTAAAGGCTTCGACGAAGGCCTCGCGCGGGCCGCCGACGCCGGTTTCGTTGAAGATGTCGGCGGTCAGCGACTTCACGGCGTTCTCGTCGATGCGCACGCCGTTGTTCTCGAGGAAGCCGCGCGCGGCCGTCACGGCCTCGTCCATCGCGCCGCCGCGCCTGTAGAGCTGGTAGTAGTCGGGATGCCCGCCGCGGCCCAGCGCCTCGGCCAGCACGTCGGTGAAGTTCACGACCCGGAGCGAGGGATAGATCGCCTCGGCGCCGGACAGCGCGCGATGGCAGGAATGGTACATGGTGACAATCGTGTCGGCGCCGGCATCGACGGCACCCATGACCAGGTCGCGATGAATCGCCTGCTCGCGCGCCTTGAACTTCGCGGCCTGGCCGCCGCAGGCATAGGAGAAGCCGGAGTCCTGCGGCAACTCGACCAGTTCGAGGTTGGGCACGGCGCGCAGCAGGGTGCGGATGCTCTCGACCGTGGCGCCGATGCCCTGATGCTCGTGGATCACGACGCGGCGCCTCGGCTGCTCCGCCACGAAGCGCGCCTTCAGCGAATCGAGGTTGGCGGCGAGGAACTCACTGACATGGCCGAGGTCGAACGACGGCTCCTCGACGTCCTTCTCCAGCTCGTCGAAATTCTTGGTGCAGGTCGGGCACCAGGTGAGAACCTTCGAGGCGCCCGACTGGCCGAAGCGCTGGAAGGTGCGATGACCCATCCGCTCGTAGGTGGGAAGGTCGGCTTCCTGGAACTGATAGACGCCGCAGCAATGTGCGGTGCCGCCGACCACGTCGAAGTCGAGCTCCAGCGCGTCGAGGATGTCCATGACGTTCAGCACGATGTGCGGCGTGCGCAGCACGTTGCAGCCCGTGTAGAACAGCACGTCGGCGGTGCGCCGCTCGGCCGGCGCCAGGATCTTCTTCAGCGTCTCGGACGGAAGCTGCATGCTGGCCAGCAGCCGCACCGCCTGCGCCATGTGGCGGAAGCGGCCGGCCGCATTGGCCGCGCCTTCCTGCACCGGCCGCACCGCCTGCAGCGACTTCATCTTGGCGATGGTCACCCACTGGCGGACGTTGATGTCCTCCGGACAGGCGGCGCTGCACTGGGCGCTGCCGTCGCAGGCGCCCAGCCACTTGTCGAGCAGCGGCGCCGCGACGCCGCCGTCGCGCGTCAGGGAGACGAGTTCGCCGACCCGCTGCACGGCCTCGCCGGCATCGAGCCCGCTTTCGCGGGCCGTCGGGCAGGCCTCGAAACACTTGCCGCAGGACGTGCAACGATCGGCCGCCGCGGCGGCCAACGCTTCCAGCCTGTCGGCATAGGCGCTCATCAGCGCTGGCTCGCCCGCCGATTGTAGTCGAGCTCTTCCATCGACGGCTTGAGGCCGACGGCGATGCGGTAGCCGTTGAGCTCGGCAATCTTGTTGAACGGCAGGGTGAGCGTCAGCTCCTCCTGCGACTGGCCGCGCGGGTTGGCGCTCGACAGCTTGAAATCGGCGGTGAAATCCTGGCCCTGGACGACCTGGCCCGAGCTGCCGAGAACGCGCACGAAATACGGCACCCGGGTCTGACCGGCGGCGACCGAGGGCCCGGCACTGACGGCGACGCGCATGATCAGGTTCACGTCCATCCGATTGCGACGCAATGTGCAGGTCGCGCCGACGCCGGCCAGGGCCGCCTCATACTCGACATCGCGCGGATCGCGGCCCGGCCCCGCCTTGAAATGGGTCAGCCGGCCCGCATCCTGGACCGTGAAGGGCGCCGGGCAGTAGGCGGTCGCGGAGTCGTCGGACCCGCCGCCGCAGGCGGAGAGAACGAGCGCCAGCGCAACAGGCGCGGCGCGGAGATACATATTGAGGGTCATGCCAGGGTCTTGTGTGTGCCGTCGCAAAGCGGTTTCTTGGAGGAGTGCTTGCAGTCGCAGAGCCAGTAATCGCCGGCCTTCTCGACCGAGTACTTCATCGGGGCGAGGCCGGTGCCCTTGTGGCTGCCGTCGCAGAAGGGCTGGGACTTGCTCAGGCCGCAGGCGCACCACCAGTAGTCCTTGCCCGCCTCGAGAGCCACCTTCGATGGCGCCCTGGCCGCGACAACCGGTTCGGTCATGTTGCTTTCCCCGTTGCGGCGGCTTTGTTACGGTGCCGCGCCAAATCCGTACTGCACGGACTCTAGGCAATGGTCCGCAGGCCCGCAAGCGAACGGGTCGGCATCGCGTCGAACGAATTTCATGATTGCCCCGAAGAAGCCGCTCACGATCCTGCTCGCCAGCCCGCGCGGCTTCTGCGCCGGCGTCGACCGTGCCATCCAGATCGTCGAGCGTGCGCTGGAGCGTTACGGCCGGCCGGTCTATGTCCGGCACGAGATCGTCCACAATCGCTTCGTGGTCGAAAACCTGGAGGCCAAGGGCGCGATCTTCGTCGACGAACTCGACGAGGTTCCCGACGACCGGCCCGTTGTCTTTTCCGCGCATGGCGTGCCGAAATCCGTTCCGGCCGAGGCCGTCCGCCGCGACCTTCTCTATGTCGACGCGACGTGTCCGCTGGTCTCCAAGGTCCATCGCGAGGCCGAGCGTCACGCCCAGTCCGGCCGAACCGTCGTGCTGATCGGACATGCCGGCCATCCCGAGGTGATCGGCACGATGGGCCAGTTGCCGCCCGGCAAGGTGGTGCTGGTCGAGGACGTGACCCAGGCGGAAACGCTCACCGTCGCCGATCCGGATAATCTCGCCTACGCCACCCAGACCACCCTGTCGGTCGACGACACGACCGGCATCGTTTCCGCGCTGCGCCGCCGGTTCCCGTCGATCCAGGGGCCGAAGCTGGAAGACATCTGCTACGCCACGACCAACCGCCAGGCCGCGGTCAAGGCGATCGCCCAGCGCTGCGATGCGATGGTGGTGATCGGCGCGCCCAACTCGTCGAACTCGATGCGGCTGGTCGAGGTCGCCGCCAACTACGGCTGCGCCAAGTCGCGCCTGGTGCAGCGCGCCGCCGATATGGACTGGGACTGGCTGGGCGACGCACATCGCCTCGGCATCACGGCCGGCGCCTCGGCACCCGAGCTGCTGGTCGACGAGCTGATCGAGGCCTGCCGCACCCGCTACGACGTCACCGTCGAGGAAGTGCGCACGACCGAGGAAAACGTCGTGTTCAAACTGCCGCGCGCGCTGGTGGCCTGACGTGGCGGTCTACACGGAAGTCGGCGACACCGAACTCGAAGCGTTTCTGGCCGAATACGACATCGGCCAGGCCGATTCCTTCAAGGGGATCGCCGAGGGCGTCGAAAACACGAACTTTCTCCTCACCACGACGACGGGCCAGTTCATCGTCACGCTCTACGAGAAGCGCGTCGATCCCCGCGACCTGCCGTTCTTCCTCGGCCTGATGGACCATCTCGCCGCGCGAGGCATCACCTGCCCGCAGCCGATCCACGGCCGCGACGGCAATGCGCTGCGCACCCTGGCCGGGAAGCCGGCGGCGATCACCAGCTTCCTGCACGGCATGTGGCCGCGCCGCACGACGGTCGCGCATTGCGCACCCGTCGGCGAGGCGCTGGCCGCCATGCACCTCGCCGGCCAGGATTTTGCGCTCAGGCGGCCCAACGCCCTGTCGGTCGCCGGCTGGCGCCCGCTCTGGGAAGGCTCGCGCCGCGAGATCGATGCGCCGCTCGACCGCGAGCTGGGCGCCGAGATCGCGTTCTTCGAAGCCAACTGGCCGCGCGACCTGCCGGCCGGCGTGATCCACGCCGACCTGTTCAACGACAATGTCTTCTTCCTTCAGGACAGGCTCTCGGGCCTGATCGACTTCTACTTCGCCTGCAACGACCTGCTGGCCTACGACGTCGCGATCTGCCTCAACGCCTGGTGCTTCGAGATCGACAATTCCTTCAACGCCACCAAGGCGCGCGCCCTGCTGCAGGGCTATGAGCGCGTGCGCAAGCTGGGCGACGACGAGAAGCAGGCGCTGCCCCTGCTGGCCCGCGGCGCGGCGCTGCGCTTCCTGCTGACGCGGCTCTACGACTGGGTGCACACGCCGCCCAACGCGTTGGTGAAGCGCAAGGACCCACAGGAATATCTCGCCAAGCTGCGCTTTCACCGCGGCGTCACCTCCCTGTCGGATTATGGATTGTAAGAGAGGGCCTGTGAGCGAAGCGCCGAAAGTCGAGATCTTCACTGACGGCGCCTGCAGCGGAAACCCCGGCCCGGGCGGCTGGGGAACGATCCTGCGCATGGGCGACAAGGAACGCGAACTGTCCGGCGGCGACCGCGCGACAACCAACAACCGCATGGAGCTGATGGCGGCGATCCAGGGCCTCGAGGCGTTGAAGCGGCCCTGCCACGTCCGCCTCTTCACCGACAGCTCTTACGTGAAGGACGGCGTCACCAAGTGGATCCACGGCTGGAAGAAGAACGGCTGGAAGACGTCCGACAAGAAGCCCGTCAAGAACGTCGAGCTATGGCAGCGCCTCGACGCCGCCCGTGCCGTCCATCACGTCGAATGGCATTGGGTGAAGGGCCATAGCGGCCATCCCGAGAACGAACGCGCCGACGCGCTGGCCCGTGCGGCCATCACGACGATCAGGGCGTCGCGCTAAGAGATTTCTGCTTCAGGTTCACCCGCACCACCTCATCCTTCGAGACGCGTTCCGGCGGACCGCTCCTCAGGGTGAGGTGGTTTTTCACACGGGTGATTCTTTCTCGACCGGAATACCCTTAAGGCCGATCAGCTTCGCTTCGGCTGCGTCGGAACGGGCTTCTTCTCGACCGGCTTTTCCATCACGAGGTCGAAGCCCTCGCGCGTGCCGTCGCAGGGATTGTCGCCCTCGGCCAGGCGCCACACCTGCGACTTGCCGGAGCGGCGGAAGTTGAGCAGGCCCGCGACCTTGCAGGGCACGCCCTTCTCGACCTTGGCGACGCGGAATCCCACCTCGCCGCGGATCTGCACGACGTTCGCACCGATGCGCTCGACCACGCCGTCGATGAAGGCCCAGTCGCCCTCGGTGCCGGGCGCGACGCTGTCGATGCGACCCTTCACCACCCAGACATTGCCCTGCTTGGTCACCATCAGCTCGCCGGGCTTGGCGCCCTTGATCTTGGCATAGCGGCCCCAGCTGATCCTGCGGGCTTCGGCAAAGAGCTGCGCCTCGGCGTCGGAATCGATGATGGTGCGTTCGACCGCGTGCGGTGCGGTCGGCAGGGGCGACGACAGGTTCGACGTCGATGCGCCCTTTTCGATGACCGGCGCCCGGTCCGGCGGCGGCGCCGGATAGAAGGAGGATGGCGCCTGCGGCGCGGCGGCCGGCTGGGCGAAAGCCGGCGCGGCGAGGGCCAGCGCACCGACGAAGGCGATGGAGGAGAGGGCTTTATTCATTTGCAGGCATTTTACCCGAGCGCCTCTCGCGAGGCTATCGCTTCCCGGCCGGCGCCGGCGTCGGCGCAGGAGCCGTCGGCGCCCCACCGGCCAGCCCCGCCTCGGCGCGGCGGGCCGCCGGCGAGCCCGGCGGGACCAGCTTCAGCACGCGATTGAAGTCGGCGTTGGCGGCGTCACGCGACCCGCGGGCGAGATTGATGAAGCCGCGCTCGAGCAGCGCCTCGGAATGGTCCGGCGCGATCGACAAGGCACGATTCACGTCGACCAGGGCACGGCCGGGATCGCGGGCATTGCGCCAGGCCGCGGCGCGCAGCACCAGCGCGTCGATATCGTCCTGCCGAAGGCGGATGGCCCGGTCGAAGTCGGAGATGGCGCGCGGCCACGACTGCATCGCGGCGTAGGACAGGCCGCGATCGATCCAGAGGTCGGGATCGTCGGTCTTGAGTTCGAGGGCACGGGTCTGCGCCGCGGCGGCCTTGTCGGCGGCGCCGGCCTCCATCCAGGCCTGTCCGGCCTGGGCATAGAGTTCGGCGCGCAGGCCCGGCCGGTCCTGTCCCATGTCGCGGGCGATGGCCTCGAATTGTGCCGCGGCCTGCGCATGCTTGCCCGACTGGAACATGGCCACGGCGACGCAGTGACGGGCGCCCATGCCGCCGCCTTCGACGATCCACTTCTCGGCCGCCGGCAGGGCCTTCAGCGGCTCCATCCGCGCGAGCTGCATGCACTCGGTATAGCGGCGGACGTGATCCGGACGTGTTTCCAGCGCCGGCGGCCCGGGAAGCGACGTGACGGGAGCGGGAACTACGGGAATGGGCTGCGCGAGCGACGGCGACGCGGCGAGGAGGCCGAGCAGCAGCCACAGCGTCTTGCGATGAAACAACATGGTTGAAAAGAACCGCGCCGAGGCGTTCCTGACAAGATGACAAGACGACTTTTCATCTTCGGCCTGGGCTTCAGCGGCCTTGAAATCGCCAAGCTTGCGAGGGCGCAGGGTTGGGCGGTGGCCGGCACGTGCACCGGCGAAGAGAAAGCAGGCAGGCTGCGCGAAGCCGGCATCGAGGCTCACAGGTTCGATGGCTCGACCGCGCTCTCCACCGAAGCATTCGGCGACACGACGCACGTCATCTGCACGATCGCGCCGGGTGAGTCCGGTGATCCGGCGCTGCGCTCCTGCCGCGCGCTGCTCGGCCGGGCGCGATGGCTGGGCTATCTCTCCACCACGGGCGTCTATGGCAGTCACGATGGCGGCTGGGTCGACGAGACGAAACCGGCTCTGCCGACGCAGCCGCGCAGCCAGCAGCGCCTCGCCGCCGAACAGGCCTGGCGCGACCTCGCGTCGGAGACGAAGGCGTCGCTGCACATCCTGCGGCTTCCCGGCATCTACGGTTCGGGACGCAGCACGCTCGACCGCGTACGGGCGGGAACAGCGCAGCGCATCGTCAAGCCGGGCCAGGTCTTCTCGCGCATCCATGTCGAGGATCTCGCCGCCAGCGCCTTGAAGGCCATGACTCGCGAGGACGGGCGCGTCGAGATCTGGAACGTGGCCGACGACCTGCCGGCGCCGAACGCCGACGTCATCGCCTATGCCTGCGAGCTGCTGGGACGCCCGGTCCCGCCGGCCATTCCCTGGGACGAAGCCGCACCCACCATGTCGGCGATGGCGCGCTCCTTCTATGCGGAGAGCCGCCGCGTCAGGAACGACAAGCTCAAGCGCGAGCTCGGCGTCGTGCTGCGCTATCCGTCTTACCGTGAAGGACTCGCTGCGATTCTGGCTACGGAAGGTTAGGAGCCCGTCGCCTCGACCGGAGGCGAGCGTAGCGAGGCGAAGTGGAGAGGCCTTCTCTCCACCAAAAGCCGGCAAATCGTGGAGCGAAGGTCTCTCCGCTCCGCGCCTTCGGCGCTACGGTCGAGACGACGGGATTTCTTTAGCTCACCAGCTCCTCGACCGTCGCGATGAGGCGCGCGATATCGGATGGCGTGCTGAGGCGGTGGTCGCCGCCCTTGATGAAGGTGGTGACGACTTCCGGCGCGTCGAGATGCTTGGCGATCTGCAGCGAATACTCCCACGGCACGTCGGGATCGCTCTGGCCGTGCAGCAGCCGCACCGGACAGGGCAGCACGAGCGGCTTGTCGAGCAGGAGATGATTGCGGCCCTCCTCGATCAGCTTCCAGGTGAAGACCGAGGGCTCCGGCGAATACTGCGAGGGACGTTCGAGCCTGCCCTCGCGCTCCAGCGTCGCGCGATCCTCGGGCGAGAGGCCGTTCAGCAGCATGCGCTCGGTGAAGTCGGGGGCGGCGGCGATCAGCACGAGGCCGGCCAGCCGTTCAGGGCGCGCGCGCGCTGCCAGCAATGACAGCCATCCGCCCATGCTCGACCCGACGAGGACGAGCTTGCCCTTGGTCAAGCGGTCGATGGCGGCGAGCGAATCGTCCAGCCAGCGGCCGATGGTGCCGTCCTCGAAGCGGCCCGACGACTGGCCGTGACCGAAATAATCGAAACGTAGGAAGGCACGGCCGGTCTTCCGGGCCCAGGCTTCGAGCGCCACGGCCTTGGTCCCGGTCATGTCGGAACGAAAGCCGCCGAGGAAGACGACCGTCGGCGTGAGTCCCCCCTCTTTCGCCGCTTGCGTCGTTGCATAAGCGATGGTGTTGCCGTCGTCCCGCTGCAGCCGCTCGACCCTACCCACGTTGCGCCTCCCGTGTTACCTGCTGCCTCCCTTTGATGTAGCCAAAAGCCAAGCCCGTGTCCGCGCCCACCCTGCTTCAGATCGTTCCGACCCTGGCCGGCGGCGGCCTGGCCCGCGCCACGCTGGAAGCCGCGCAAGCCGTGATCGCGGCCGGCGGCTCGGCGATCGTGGCGTCGCCCGGCGGCAGCATGGTGCCCGACCTGCTGCGACTGCGTGCCAGCCACATCGAAATTCCGGCTCTGTCTCATCCGGTGTGGGGGCGGTTGACCCTGCCCGGCAAGCTCGCGTCCAGCCTGCGCGACGCCAGGGTCGACGTCATCCAGGCGCGTTCGCCCGCCACCGGCTGGGTGGCCCGCGCCCTCGCCCGCCGTCTCGGCATCAAGTGGATCGCGACCCTGCACCGGCCGTTCCTCGCCTCCGATCTCGCGGGCCGTTTCGTCGAGGCGCGCCAATCGCGCGCCGATGCGGTGATCGCCGTCTCGCAGCATGTCGCGCGCGATGCGCTGGAGCGCTTCCCGGCGCTGCAGGACCGGCTGGAAACAATCACTCCCGGCATCAACTTCGACCGTTTCGATCCTGCGCTCGTGCGCGCCGACCGGGTGATCCGACTCGCGGGCGAGCTGCGCGTGCCCGACGGCAGCCATCTCGTCCTCTGTCCCGGCCGCTTCGGCGAGGACAACGGACAGAAGATCCTGGTCGAGGCGATCAAGCGGCTGGGCCGCGACGACGTGTTCTGCCTGCTGCTCGGCTCGACCGGTGCGGCGACGCCGTTCGAGAAGGAGCTCGAGCGCGCCATCGAGGCGGCTGAGCTCAACGGCCGCGTGCAGATCGGCCCCTATGTCGACGACATGCCGGCGGCCTACATGCTGGCCGACGTCGTGGTGTCGACCGGCGGTGCGCGCCAGGGCTTCAGCCGGGCCCTGGTCGAGGCGCAGGCGATGGGACGGCCGGTCGTCGCCGAGGATGGCGGCGGGGCCGCCGAGACGATCCGGCCCGACGGCGTCACCGGCTGGCTGGCTCCCGCGGGCGATCCGGCGGCGCTGGCCGAAGCCTTGCAGGCCGCCCTGTCGCTTTCGATCGAACGGCGGGCGGAACTCGCGCGCACGGCGCAGGAGCATGTGCGCGGCACCTACAGCCTGGCGCAGTCCAACCAGCAGCTGCTGGCCCTCTACCACCGCCTGACAGACCGCTGACCTTGACTCAGCGTTGCCCGGCAACTATCTCCGGGCACATGGAACGCCGGTTTTTCACCGCTCCTGCCGTTATCACCACCGTCCGAACTTGATTCGGCCGGGCTCGCACTCGTGCGGCTTCCCGGCCTGCTGTCGTCCGACCGTTCGTGTCGGCGGATGAGCTTCGTTCGGAATTTCGTTAGCTGGTGAACAGAATGATCAATATTTCTTTGCCGGACGGTTCGGTCCGGTCCTTCGACAAACCGGTCAGCGGCGCCGAGATCGCCGCCTCGATCGGTCCTGGGCTCGCCAAGGCCGCTCTCGCGCTGCGCGTCGACGGCAAGATGGTCGACCTCGCCCACGTGGTCGATCGCGACGCCAAGATCGGCATCGTGACGTCGCGCGACCCCGATGCGCTCGAGCTGCTGCGCCACGACGCGGCGCATGTGCTGGCGCAGGCGGTGCAGGAACTCTATCCCGGCACGCAGATCACGTTCGGCCCCTCGACGGAGGACGGCTTCTACTACGATTTCGTGCGCGACCAGCCCTTCTCGCCCGACGACTTCGCGAAGATCGAGCAGCGCATGGGCGAGATCGTCGACCGCGACCTGCCGATCGAGCGCTCGGTGTGGGATCGCGCGCAGATCAAGGACTACTTCGTCCGGCACGGGGAGAAGTTCAAAGCCGAATGGGCCGACGAGCTGCCGAAGGACGAGGAGATCTCGGTCTACAAGCAGGGCGACTGGCTCGACATGTGCCTGGGGCCGCACCTGCCCTCGACGGGCAAGCTCGGCAAGGCGTTCAAGCTCACGAAGGTGTCGGGCGCCTATTGGCGCGGCGACAAGAACAACGCCCAGCTCCAGCGCGTCTACGGCACGGTCTTCTTCTCGGACAAGGACCTGAAGGCCTACCTGCACCGCATCGAAGAGGCCGAGAAGCGCGATCATCGCCGCCTCGGCCGCGAGATGGGCCTCTTCCACCAGCAGGAAGAAGCCGCGGGCATGGTGTTCTGGCACCCCAAGGGCTGGACGTTCTGGCGCACGCTGGAGAGCTACCTCCGGCGCAAGCTCGACGCCGCCGGTTACCAGGAAGTGAAGACGCCGCAGCTGGTCGATCGCAAGCTGTGGGAGGCGTCGGGCCACTGGGAGAAGTTCCGCGAGAACATGTATCTCAGCGAGAACGAGGAAGGCCTGCGCGAGTTCATCGCCGACGACGACAAGCGCATCTTCGCGCTGAAGCCGATGAACTGCCCCTGCCACGTGCAGATCTTCAACCAAGGCCTTCGCAGCTACCGCGAGCTGCCGCTGCGCATGGCCGAGTTTGGCTCGTGCCATCGCTTCGAGCCGTCGGGCGCGCTGCACGGCATCATGCGCGTGCGCAACTTCACGCAGGACGATGCCCACATCTTCTGCAGCGAGGAGCAGATCGAGAGCGAGACGATCCGCTTCTGCGAGCTGCTGGGCTCGATCTACAGGGACCTGGGCTTCCCGGATTATTTCGTGAAGTTCTCGGATCGTCCGCCGGTCCGCGCCGGCACGGACGCGGTGTGGGACCAGGCCGAGGGGGCACTCAAGGCGGCGTCCAAGGCGGCCGGGCTCGACCTCATCCTGAACCCCGGCGAAGGCGCGTTCTACGGGCCCAAGCTGGAGTTCGTGCTGCGCGACGCGATCGGCCGCGACTGGCAGTGCGGCACCTTGCAGGTCGATTTCGTGCTCCCCGAGCGCCTGGACGCGAGCTACGTGGCCGAGGACGGATCGCGAAAGCGGCCCGTCATGCTGCACCGCGCCATCTTCGGCAGCTTCGAACGGATCATCGGAATCCTGATCGAGAACTATGCCGGCCGGTTCCCGCTCTGGCTGGCGCCGACGCAAGCGGTTGTGGTCACGGTCGTGAACGACGCCGATGGCTATGCCGGGGAGGTCGCGGCCGCCCTGCGCGCCGCCGGCATGCGGGTCGACACCGACCTGCGCAACGAGAAGATCAACTACAAGGTCCGCGAGCATTCGCTGGCCCATGTGCCCCTGATCCTCGCGGTCGGCCGGCGCGACATGGAAGCCCGTACGGTGGCGGTCCGCCGCCTGGGCTCGGAAAAGCAGGAGGTCCTTGAACTCGGGGCCGCCGTCACTAAACTTTCAGAGGAGGCCCGGCCGCCCTTCTAGGGCGGTCCGGGCCCCATACCCGCCCCGCAACCGGGGCTTCAGCACAGGAGAAAGACATAGCAAGACCTGCCCAACAGACTGCGCCCACCCGCGAGGGTCCGCGCGTCAACAACGAGATCCGCGCGGCGCAAGTCCGACTGATCGACGAGAACGGCGACATGGTCGGCGTCGTGAGCACCCGCGAGGCCATCGAGATGGCCGAAGAGGCAAACCTCGACCTGATCGAGATTTCGCCCAATGCCGTACCGCCGGTCGCCAAGATCTCCGACTACGGCAAGTACAAGTACGAGGCCCAGAAGAAGGCCCACGAGGCGCGCAAGCACCAGAAGGTCATCGAGGTCAAAGAGATCAAGATGCGCCCGAACATCGATGAACACGACTACGAAGTGAAGATGCGCGCCATGAAGCGGTTCATCGAGGAAGGCGACAAGGTGAAGGTCACCCTGCGCTTCCGCGGCCGCGAGATGGTGCACGCCAACCTCGGCATGGAAGTGTTGAACCGCGTCCGCGGTGAGATGGACGAGCACACCAAGATCGAGTCGATGCCGCGCATGGAAGGCCGGCAGATGATCATGGTGCTGGCGCCGAAGTAACGGCGCCGAGCCGCGCGGCCCCTACTTCTTCGGGGGCCGCTGCCGCAGCGTCACCGTTCCGGCGGTACGCTGCTCGTCGGGGTTGAAGCGCCCCGTGGTCGCGACAGGGTCGTCCGGCCAGCTCACGCTGTAGACGGTCTCGCCGGCGAACGACATCGGCCCGTCGCCCTTTGCCGACTGCCAGTAGTCGCAGCGCACCCCGTCGCCGGGGTCGATCTGCTGCGCGAGGCAGAATTGGTGCAACACGTAGGGAATGAAGCGGGCGCGGCCGCCTGGCGGCGCCGTCGCGACGTTCAATCCGAACGATGACGGCTGCCAGTTGCAGCGCTCGCGCGCCACGATCTCCGAGGTGCCCGGCGTCCGCATCTGCAGCCCTTGGAGTTCGGCCCGCAGGCCCTCGAAGGCGCGGGCGCGGGCGGCCTCGGCGAAGTTGGCGGCCACCAGCGTGGCCTCGTATCGGCCGATTGCCTCCGCGACCGGCCCTTCGGGATAGCCCGCCCGAGCGAGATCGCGCGACCACGAAAGGGATTCGAGGGCCCGCACGACCATTTCGCCCGTGGGACCGGAGCTTTCGCCCCAGTCGCCCAGCACGTTGGCCGGCGTCCAGCAATACTTCAGGAGATTGTAGCCGCCCGCCTCGACGGGCAGGGCCCGCGTTTTCTGAACCCCGATCGATTTCGCGACCACCGTCTTCATGAGCAGGTACTGCACACCGGGATTTTCCCGGACCTTCTCGGAACTCGACAACGCCGTCAGCGGCGTTGCCGCGGCCTGCGCATTTGCGGGCGGGGCCGAGGGGTCCACCCGGAGGCTGGAGACGGGCGGCGCCTGCAGCTGGGCCTGCGCCGGCACCGCCGCCAGGAGCGCCAGGAGAACGAAGGCTGCAGTCTTGATCATGCCGGGATTCCTAGGGAGGTCGGGGCGGAGAATGCTAGCCTTCGCCCGTGATCCAACGCTTCAGGACCTTCATCGTTGCGGTCGCGTTCGGAGCGGCCGGGGTCGCCCAGGCGCAGACGCCGGCACAGACACCGAACAGCGAGGCGGCCCGATCCCTCTCCGAGTTCCAGAATTTCGGACCGCACCGCGCCTTCGTCGTGTCGCCCGACGGGCGGGCGAGCTGGTGGGCCGGCTCCAGCGGCGCCGACCCGGCGCACGCCATAACGTCGGCCCTGAAGCGCTGTCAGGAGCGCACCAAACAGGAGTGCAAGCTCCATATCGTCAACAACTACACGGTGACCGGACACGACTGGCGCGAGCTGGTGCCGGCCCGTTCCGTGGGGGCGGTCGATATCGGGCGGCTGCGCCCACAGCCCTATTGGTCGATGCGCGGACCGCAGCTCGCGACCGGGCTGCTCGTCTGGAGCCACGGCTACATGGCCGGCCGGAACTCGACCGAGAGCGCCCCGCAGCCCTGGGTCGGCCAGTTCACGCGCCGGGGCTACGACCTCTACCGCTTCGATCGCGAGTGGATCGCCGACTGGGCGAGCGACGCCACGTCCCTGGCAGACGCCGTCACCAAGGCCCGGGCGATGGGGTACCGGCGCGTCATCCTCGCCGGCCAGTCGGCGGGCGCCTGGGTCTCCCTGGCGGCGCTGCAGCGCGGCGCGGCGGCCGACGGCGTGATCTCGATCGCCGCCGCTCATCACGGGACGGTAGAGAAGATGCGCGACCAGACACGCGCGCGCTCGGAGTGGCAGCACATGCTCGAAGGCATCAAGCGCGGGCCCCGCCTGGTCATGGTGAACTTCGCCGACGATGCCTACGATGTCGGCGGCCGCATGGACGACGCGCGGTCGATCTTCGCCCGGACCGGCGTCGATGCCGACATCATCGACGCGCCCGACGGTTTCAAGGGTCACAACGCCGCCGATTCCACCTTCGCCCGCAAGTTCGGCCCCTGCTTCTCAGCCTTCATCGAAACGGGAAAGAAGCAGCCGCCCTGCTAGCGGCAGGCCGGCGCCTCTGCCTGCCCGCCCAAGGATTCCGGCCGGTGCCCGCTTTACTTCCCGTTCGCGTGACAGAAATCCGACTTGTCGGTGGAACTCACCACCGTCTTTGCTTTGAAATCATAGGTTTCCTTGAAGGCGGGCTTCATGGCGGCGCTGACCTTCTTCCAGAAGACGGTACGCTCGAGGGTCGTGCCATTGACCGTATGGGAGGCGAAGGACTCCGTGCTGGTGCCGTCGGCTTCCTTCGACATGCCAAGGGAGACAGGGGTGCCGGCCTGCGAGAGCTTCGTCCTGATCGGGCCGCTGATCCCGTAGAGTTCGGCGCCGATGACCTGATAGGTGGTGGCCTCCTTCATCGGTACGCCACGATAGAGAAGATGACAGTTCATCGAGAGCGATGGAGCAGCAGTTGCTGAAGGCGCGCTCGCCTGCGCGGGCGGATTGGCCTGTGCCTGTGCTTGGATCGAAAGGGCCATGGCGGCAATAAAGGCGACGCAGCGCCACAGTGTCAGCTTCATGCGCATCTCCCGGACAACCTCTCTGGAGATAATCATTGAAGACAACGAAGGTTGCGGCGGAAGGGCCGCAAGGCCCGTGAGCTACTGACGGGCGGGCTTGACCGTTCGAGTCGACTGAACGGTGGCGCAGGCGGGCGAACCATCATCCGCGGTCCCATTCACTGCAATCTCGATCCCACCTTCCCCTTCAGTCGCCAGAGCGAGCAGGGCGTCGCCCACGTCATGGATATCAATCTTCATGCGACGCGACCAAGGTGACGACGCGTCGCCCGCCAACTGGCCAATGCGAACATAGACGAACCGCCGCTCTGGCCCCTCACGACGAACCTGATCACCGGAGAACTTCGGGCCGGGAGCAACGCCAACGGGAAAACTAAAAGAAAGGGGTTCGCCCTTCCGCGACGACTTCGGATCGAGTGGCTGGCCGTCCTTCGCTTGAAGGCTGTAGGCCACTCCGGGGACCGGCTGATTGATGACAATCCGGAATGTAACGAGCGTGGGGGTGACCCTGGTCATGGCGATTGCTTCTTGCGAGCTGAATGGACCGCGATGCTACGGCATGTACGATCCGCCGTTGACGTGCAGGACCTGCCCCGTCGTGGCGTCCGAATCGTCCGACGCAAGGAAGACCGCGGTGCGGGCGATCTGTTCGGGCGTGAGCAGCTTGCCGCCCAGCGGGATGTTGGCGCGGGCCATCTCGATCAGCTCGGCATCGGTGTTGCCGTAGCGCGGCTGGGCGGTGTCGGTGGTGCCCGGCGCAATTGCGTTGACGCGGATGCCGTGGGGCGCCAGCTCGAGGGCCATCGCGCGCGTCATCGAGACCACGCCGCCCTTGCTGGCGCTGTAATGGACACCGCGCACGGCGCCGCGCACCGACTGCGAGGAGAGATTGATGATCGAGCCGCCCTTCTTGCCCGAAGCGATCAGCGCCTTCGCGACGGCGATGGCGGCGAAGCAGCCGGCCTTCAGGTTGATGTCCATCAGATAATCCCAGTCGGTCTCCTGCATCTCGAGCAGGGGCACCCGCGGATAGACGCCGGCATTGTTCACCAGGATGTCGGGGGCGCCCAGGACCTTCACCGTCTCGGCGACCATCGCCTCGATCTCGGCGACCTTCGAGACGTCGGTTTTCAACAGATGGGCCCGGCGGCCAGCCCGGGCGATGTCGCCCGCCACCGCCTCGGCGCCGGGCCGGTCGTCGAGCCAGCTCACGGCCACGTCGGCCCCCTCGCCCGCCAGCGCCCGCGCGATCGCGGCCCCGATGCCCTGCTGTGCGCCCGTCACCAAAGCCACCTTGCCTGCCAGTTTCATGCAAAAAACCCCGTCTGAAGGCCATTTGGCCCGGTCCCGGCGTGCTTGCACGTATCGGGCCGCCTCTGTATAAGCCGCGTTCCTTCGGGTGGCTTGGCCAATAAGGGCATTGCCTCGGCTGCTTCGTAAGGACCTTCCGGCCGTCTGATTACACAGGGGGTCGGGACCGGCGCGCAAGCGCTAACCCTTTGAAAAGGAACAAAAATGCCCAAGATGAAGACCAAGAGCGCGGCCAAGAAGCGTTTTCGCTTCACGGCGTCCGGCAAAGCGAAGCATGGGGTCGTGGGCAAGCGCCACGGCATGAGCAAGCGGGGCAACCGCTTCCTCCGTCAGGCGACCGGCATGGCCATCGTGTCCGAGCCGGATACCCGCATCCTCACGCGCAACTTCTTCCCGTACGAGAGGTAGACCATGGCACGCGTCAAGCGGGGCGTGGCTGCACACGCTCGTCACAAGAAGGTCCTGAAGCTCGCCAAGGGCTATCGCGGCCGCGCCAAGGCGGCATTCCGCGTCGGCATCGAGAAGGTCGAGAAGGGCCTTCAGTACGCCTATCGCGATCGCCGCAACAAGAAGCGCGCGTTCCGCGGCCTCTGGATCCAGCGCATCAACGCTGCGACCCGCGAGCATGGCATGACCTACTCGCAGTTCATGAACGGCATCATCAAGGCCGGGATCGAGATGGACCGCAAGGTCATGGCCGATCTCGCGTCGCGTGAGCCGGCTGCGTTCAAGGCTTTGGTCGATCAGGCACAAGCGGCTCTCAAGTAGGTCCGCCCTCAAGTAACGTCTTCTGCGCGTCACGCGCGGCTGGCAGAGATCGCAAAGAGGGAGCCTGGACCACAGGCTCCCTTTTTTCGTGTTCGGTTTCGAAAGTGGGAAAGATGGACGATCTTTCGACGATTCGCAGCGAGGCGCTCGACGCCGTGCAGGCCGCCGCCGATCTCGGCGCGCTGGAAGCCGCCCGCGTGGCGGTGCTCGGCAAGAAGGGTAGCGTCACCGGCCTGATGAAGACGCTGGGCGGGCTCGCGCCCGAGCAGCGCAAGGAATTCGGCGCGCGGGTGAACCAGCTCAAGGGCGAGATCGAAGCGGCGCTCGAGGCCCGCAAGGGCTCGCTCAGCGCCTCGGCGCTCGAAGCCCGGCTCGCGGCCGAGAAGATCGACGTCACCCTGCCGGTGCGGCCCGAAGGACAGGGCACGCTGCATCCGATCGGCCAGGTGATGGACGAGATCGGCGCGATCTTCGGCGAGATGGGCTTCACCTGGGCCGACGGTCCCGACATCGAGGACGACTGGCACAACTTCACCGCCCTCAACATTCCGCCCGACCATCCGGCGCGCCAGATGCAGGACACGTTCTACCTGCCGCCGCGCGCCGACGGCACCCCGATGGTGCTGCGCACCCACACCTCGCCGGTGCAGGCGCGCACCATGCTGAACAAGGACGTGCAGAAGCGCCTGGCCGACGGCGGCTCGCTGCGCATCATCGTGCCGGGCCGCACCTTCCGCATCGACAGCGACGCCACGCACACGCCGATGTTCCACCAGGTCGAAGGCCTGGTGATCGACCGCACGACGCACATGGGCCATCTCAAGGGCTGCCTGGTCGATTTCTGCCGCGCCTTCTTCGAGGTCGACGACCTGCCGCTGCGCTTCCGGCCCTCCTACTTCCCCTTCACCGAACCGTCGGCCGAGGTCGATATCGGCTGCTCGTGGAAGGACGGCGAACTCCGGATCGGCGCCGGCGATTCGTGGCTGGAGATCCTGGGCTCGGGCATGGTCCATCCCAACGTGATCGCCAATTGCGGCCTCGATCCCGCCGTCTATCAGGGTTTCGCCTTCGGCATGGGCATCGATCGCATCGCCATGCTGAAATACGGCATTCCCGACCTGCGCGCCTTCTTCGACGCCGACCTGCGCTGGCTGCGCCACTACGGCTTCTCGGCTCTGGAGGCCGTGAAATGAAGTTCACCCTGTCCTGGCTCAAGGAGCATCTCGACACCGACGCGACGCTCGTGCAGGTGCGCGACACGCTCACCATGCTCGGCCTCGAGGTCGAGGGCATAACGAATCCGGCCGAGACCCTGAAGGGCTTCGTCGTCGGCTACGTGGTCGAGGCGGTGCAGCATCCCAATGCCGACCGGCTGAGGGTGTGCAAGGTCGATACCGGCGCCGGCATCCTCCAGGTCGTGTGCGGCGCGCCCAACGCGCGCACCGGCATGAAGGGCATCTTCGCGCCGACCGGCAGCTACATCCCCGGCACCGGCATCACGCTGAAGGCCAGCAAGATCCGCGGCGAGGAGAGCAACGGCATGCTCTGCTCCTCGCGCGAGCTGCAGCTCGGCGACGACCATAGCGGCATCATCGACCTGCCGGCCGAGACCGTGACCGGCCAGTCGGCGGCCGAGGCGCTCGGCCTCGACGACGCGGTGATCGAGATCAAGGTGACGCCCAATCGCGGCGATTGCCTGGGCGTGCACGGCATCGCGCGCGACCTCGCCGCGGCCGGCCTCGGCACGCTGAAGCCAGTGAAGGCCGATGCGATCAAGGGCACGTACGCGAGCCCGATCAAGTGGACGCACGACTACACGCCCGCGCCCGACAGCCCCTGCCCCATCGTGGTTGGCCGCCACTTCCGCGGCGTAAAGAACGGCCCCTCGCCCGACTGGCTGCAGCGCCGGCTGAAGGCGATCGGCCTGCGCCCGATCTCGGCCCTGGTCGACATCACCAACCTCGTGACCTTCGACCTCGACCGGCCGCTGCACGTGTTCGATGCCGCCAAGCTCTCCGGTGACCTCGTCATGCGCCAGGCGCGCGAGGGCGAGCAGATCCTGGCGCTCGACGGCAAGACCTACACGCTCGATCCCGCCGTGTCGGTGATCGCCGATTCGAAGGGCGTGCACGGCATCGGCGGCATCATGGGCGGCGAGGATACCGGCGTTCAGGAGGACACCACCGAGGTGTTCCTCGAGGCCGCCTACTTCCAGCCCATCGGCATCGCCGCCTCGGGCCGCAAGCTCGGCATCCTGTCCGACGCGCGCTACCGCAACGAGCGCGGCATCGATCCGGAATCGTGCTGGTGGGGGGCCGAGGTCGCGACCCGGCTGATCCTCGACCTGTGCGGCGGCGAGTGCAGCGAGCTGGTGTCGAGCGGCGTCATGCCGAAGTGGCAGCGCAGCTACGACCTGCGCAGCGATCGCGTGAAGACGCTGACCGGCATCGACGTACCCGGCACCGATACGGCCTCCATCCTGAGGAAACTCGGGTTCGAGGTGAGCGGCAGCGGCCCATGGACCGCCGCCGTGCCGTCCTGGCGCCCGGACATCGTGGGCGAAGCGGACCTCGTGGAGGAAGTGACCCGCGTCTTCGGCTTCGACAACATCCCGACGACCTCGCTGCCCAGCCTGTCGGCGACCTCGAAGCCGGCGCGCGACGCCCTGCAGCGACGCACGCCGCAGGCCCGCCGGGCGCTCGCCGCGCGCGGCATGAACGAGGCCGTGACCTGGTCCTTCCTGCCGCTGAAGAAGGCCGAGCGTTTCGGCGGCGGCGGTGCGGACGTGCGGCTGCTCAACTCGATCGACGCGACGCTCGACACGATGCGGCCCTCGATCCTGCCCAACCTGATCGACGCGGCCTCGCGCAACGAGGCGCGCGGCCTGTCCGATCCGGCGCTTTTCGAGGTCGGCCCGCAGTACAAGGACGCGACGCCCCAGGGCCAGCGCACCGTGGCCGCCGGCATCCGCCACCACATGGCGGTGCCGCGCAACTGGGCGGGCCCCGCTCGCACCGTCGATGCCTTCGACGCCAAGGCCGATGCGCTGGCGGTGCTCGGCGCCATCGGCGCGCCGGACACGCTGTCTGCGCAGCCGGGCGCGCCGAACTGGTATCATCCCGGCCGCTCGGGCGCGCTCAAGCTCGGCGATCGCGTGATGGCCTATTTCGGCGAGTTGCATCCCGAGATCGTCACGGCCGCCGACCTCAAGGGACCTGTGGCCGCCTTCGAGGTGTTCCTCGATGCGCCGCCGCTGCCCAAGGCGAAGGCCACCAAGGCGCGGCCGAAGCTCGTCCTGTCGCCGTTCCAGCCGCTGGAGCGCGACTTCGCCTTCCTGGTCGATGCTGAGGTCGAGGCGGAAAAACTGGTGCGCGCCGCGCGCAACGCCGACAAGGTGATGATCACGGCCGCCCGCGTGTTCGACCTCTATGCCGGCAAGGGCGTGCCGGAGGGCAAGAAGTCGCTGGCCATCGCCGTCACCCTGCAACCGGTCGAGCGTACCTTGACCGATGCGGAGATCGAGGCGGTGTCCGGCAAGATCGTGGCGGCTGTCGCCAAGGCGACGGGTGCCGTGCTGCGTGGATAGGACAAGGGTGTCTTTCTCGAACAAGCGTAGGCGTCAGCAGAAATGACCGACCTGTCGTTGATCCGTAACTTCTCGATCATCGCCCATATCGACCACGGCAAGAGCACGCTGGCCGACCGGCTGCTGCTGCGCTGCGGCGCCGTGACCGAACGCGAGTTCCAGGACCAGATGCTCGATTCGATGGACATCGAGCGCGAGCGCGGCATCACCATCAAGGCACAGACCGTGCGCCTCAACTATCCGGCGCAGGACGGCAAGACCTACGTGCTGAACCTGATGGACACGCCCGGCCATGTCGACTTCGCCTACGAGGTCAGCCGGTCGCTGGCGGCCTGCGAAGGCTCGCTGCTGGTGGTCGACGCCAGCCAGGGCGTCGAGGCGCAGACCCTGGCCAACGCCTATCACGCGATCGATTCGAACCACGAGATCATCCCGGTCCTGAACAAGATCGACCTGCCGTCGGCCGACCCCGAGCGCGTCTGCACCGAGATCGAGGACGTGATCGGCATCGACACGTCGGAGGCGGTGAAGGTCTCGGCCAAGACCGGCCTCGGCATCGACGACCTGCTGGAGGCGATGGTCAAGCGCCTGCCGGCGCCGACCGGCGACCGCAATGCGCCGCTGAAGGCGCTGCTGGTCGACAGCTGGTACGACCCGTATCTCGGCGTCGTCACCCTGGTGCGCGTCAAGGACGGCGTGCTGAGGCGCGGCATGCGCATCCGCATGATGGCGGCCGCGGCGGCCTACGACCTCGACAAGGTCGGCGTCTTCTCGCCCAAGGCAACCGACGTGGCCGAACTCGGCCCGGGCGAGATCGGCTTCATCATCGCCGGCATCAAGACCATCGCCGACTGCAAGGTCGGCGACACGATCACCGACGACCGCAAGCCCGCGCCCGAGATGCTGGCCGGCTTCAAGCCCAGCGTCCCGGTGGTTTTCTGCGGCCTGTTCCCGGCCGACGCCGCCGAGTTCGAGACCTTGCGCGAATCGCTGTCGAAGCTGCGCCTCAACGACTCGTCGTTCCACTTCGAGCCGGAATCGAGTGCGGCGCTGGGCTTCGGCTTCCGCTGCGGCTTCCTCGGCCTCCTGCATCTCGAGATCGTGCAGGAGCGGCTGGAGCGCGAGTTCAACCTCGACCTCGTCACGACCGCGCCGTCCGTCGTCTACAAGATCCGCATGTCCGACGGCACCGAGATCGAGCTGCACAATCCGGCCGACTATCCCGACCCGTCCAACATCGAGAGCATGCAGGAGCCGTGGATCAAGGCCACGATCATGACTCCCGACGAGCATCTGGGCTCGGTCCTGACGCTCTGCCAGGAGCGGCGCGGCCAGCAGGTCGAGCTCACCTATGCCGGCTCGCGCGCCATGGCGGTCTACCGCCTGCCGCTGAACGAGGTGGTGTTCGACTTCTACGACCGGCTGAAGTCGGTGACGCGCGGCTATGCCAGCTTCGACTACGAGATGGTGGGCTACGAGGAAGGCGAGCTGGTGAAGCTCACCATCCTGGTGAACGGCGAACCGGTCGATGCGCTGTCGATCATCGTCCACAAGAACCAGGCCGAGCAGCGCGGCCGGGCGCTGTGCGAGCGGCTGAAGGACCTGATCCCCCGCCAGCTCTTCAAGATCGCCATCCAGGCAGCCATCGGCGGCCGCGTGATCGCCCGCGAGACGATCAGCGCCATGCGCAAGGACGTGCTGGCCAAGTGCTACGGCGGCGACATCAGCCGCAAGAAGAAGCTCCTGGAGAAGCAGAAGAAGGGCAAGAAGCGCATGCGGCAGGTCGGCGACGTGGAGATCCCGCAGTCCGCCTTCATCGCCGCCCTCAAGATGGACAGCCGCTGAGCGGAGTCATCTTCCTCCCCATTCAGATGGGGAGGTGGCGCCGTCTTACGGCGTCGGAGGGGTCATGAGGCGACCGTTCGTCCTTCGGCGCTCTCGGACATTGCAGGCAATGTCCTGTCGCTCAACGGGCTGAGCTGCGCTGAGCCCATGACCCCATCGCTCCGTATGACGGGGCACTTCCCCATTTGAATGGGGAAGCAATTGATACTAGCCCTAGGAAAGCCCGCCGCGCCGCCGGCGCGGGCGCGAGCCCATCAGGAAACCGGGCTCCCCGCGGCCGGTGTCCCGTCGGCCGATCCAGACCAGGACGAGGCCCAACACCAGGAAGGCCGGCACCGCCGGCACGGTGAGCAGCGGCCGCATCATCCAGGTCCACAGGATGCCCGACAGGTGGCGACGCGCCGATGTCTGCGTATTGCCGAGCGACGCCGGGTCGAGATGCGCCCACAGGCTGCCCAGGGTCGAGAAGGGATAGCTGCCCTGCGACCACCAGGTCAGCAGGTCATGCACGATCACTGCGACAGCGAGGGCCAGAAACAGCCAGCCCAGGGCCCGAAACACGACCATTACTCCCCCAAGCGCCGGTCAGGTACCGCCCCGACCCTAGCCAAGCGGGCGGCGGTGGGGAAGGACGTTGCCCAAACCATCCACCGCGCTATAAGAGCGGCCGACCGCGCTTCCCGGACAGGTGGCCGAGCGGTTTAAGGCACACGCTTGGAAAGCGTGCGTGGTGTAACAGCCACCGCGGGTTCGAATCCCGCCCTGTCCGC
>NZ_SCUT01000025.1 GCF_004297265.1 Reyranella sp. | reverse complement strand
AAAAAATAAGCAAGACGGAGTATAGGTGCGGCAGAAGGTGCGGCTTAGAGCATCGGGCGTTTCGTTTTGTCGGACACATGGCCTGCCTCTTTGAGGTAGTTCCAGCACTCCTGTTGCGGGTGGAGTGCGCAGATATCGCCGATGGCTCTCCAGAGTGCGTCGATTGTCCTGGCTTCGATGCGCCTCAGATGGGCCTTGAGTTTGTCCACTGTCAGGTGCGGCATCGAATCAATACGGGCATCGACGCGAGCCACCATTCCAGCTCGCGTTTCAATCACTTTCTCGTTCGGTCGGAATCCCCTTGGATTCCCACAAGACATTAAGCGCACTCTAGACTGGGGCCCCTTCGTCTCCTCCGGCAGCAGCACGATCGCGTCGCCCGGCGCCGGCTCCTGCAGCTGCAGGGCTTCCTCGGGCGGCGCCTCGAACCACTGCTCGGTCTCTTACCGGGCGCGGATCAGCACCGGCATCGCCTTATCGTGTAGCGGCTCCACGACGCCGTTCGGCTCGGTCGTCAGGAAGAAAAACAGCAGGTGCTTGCCGACGTTCGGCGCCCTCTTCGTCCCCAGGTTGCCCCCACTCGCGCCAGATGCCGGCGAAGTAGAACAGCTCGCGTCACGGGCGGGCGAACCAGCGGAAGACCACCGGCTTGCTGGTGTTGCGGTCGGGCTCGCTGAAGACCGTCGCCGGCGCAAGGCAGCGCTGCCCGGCCTTCAGGTTAGGCTTCCAATAGCCGCTCGACGTGTTGCGGACGTTCTGACGTTGGCCTTGATCTTGTAGAAGGGCGGCGTCGGCCCCCCCCCCTGCGCATCGTCACGATGTCACGAACGACGCCGGCCGGTGTCGCCAGCTACCGGATCACGGGGGCCTCGTAGTTCGGATGGACTCTCTGCGGCCCGTTGCGGCCGCGCAGCACGTCGAGATAGGCCGAGCCGACCAGGTTGAAGTGATCCTTCAGCGACTGCATGACGTCGGGGGTCATCGCATTCGTAAAGGTTGCACATGGGACGATCCTAGCCGGACGGCTCCATGTGGCCTACTGCCTGACCAGCGCCTCGTGCTCCGGATCGAGATGCGCCAGCACTTCCTCATGGTCGAACTCGTCGACCAGGTGGCCGCAGATCGGGCAGCGCGTGTGATGCTCGGTCGAGACCCGGTGCGGGATCGCGACAGGCGACGGCCGATCCTTCATCGGGCCAGCGGGCGGCCTTCGTCGGTCAGGCAGACCGAATGGACCGGAGTCTCCCCTCGCCCGTCATCCAGCCCTTTTAGATGACCAACGCCAACGCCAACGCCAACGCCAGCGCCGCGTCGAGGGTCGTGATCGCCGTGCGTAGACGTCGTCGCGCAGCTTGCGGGCCAGGCCGAGGGGCGGTTTGGGAGGTGCCATGGGCGGACCAACGGCTGGCCGGCCGCTAGGTTTTGCGCTCTATGACCTTACGCGGGTCCAGTGCCGTCTGGCTTGCCAAATCCGGCGCCGAGACCGCTGCGGCCTCGGCCCTGATGCTGGTCGATGACATCGCCTCGACCATTACTCTTCTCCAACGGACGATAGGTCGGACGGGGCGTCGATGCTTTCCAGGTTGGTGGTGTAGGTACTTTGTGCATTGATCGCAGGTAGCTGACGGACGGTCTCTTGCCAAGCCCGCTCGACAATGAAAAAAGCCCCGCACCGGGGTCACCTGGCGGTGCTTACTTTGTAAACAAGCGGCAACCCACGGCTTTTTAGCGCGCTTGACTGCAGTCTGCCAAAGTTCCACTTGCGAAGACGCAGCTCTATTACGGGCCAGTTTTGCCATTCACTCAAGTCAACCACCAGGGCTTGCGTACTCAAGCTATGGTTACGGGGAGCGCTGGCCATGACTGACGAATCCAATGAAGAAGTTATTCGCCGGGGCCATGCCGAGTTTGCCGACGCCATCCCTTTAGACAAGCAGCATCGTCACTTTCTCATCGGTGACACAGTGTACTTTGGGCTGCTCGGGAAAGATGGCGTAAATCGTCGTTTCGTTACAGACACAAAAGGTGTGGCGGATCTGTCCGCCGAATTCTTGGAATTATCAAGGCTATCAAAGCATGTAGCCAGTTGTCGGAGCGCAGATGCATTCCTGCTCTCTTACTTGCCCTAC
This sequence comes from Reyranella sp., assembly GCF_004297265.1. GTDB lineage: Bacteria > Pseudomonadota > Alphaproteobacteria > Reyranellales > Reyranellaceae > Reyranella. Next base: position 204,993 of record NZ_SCUT01000025.1, on the reverse strand, counting down.
AATCTTCCAATCCATACCGATGGCCTATTTCCACCTTTGATTGGCGCGCACTTAAAACATCACCGTGCATCCGTCCATTTTGACGCTTTAGTAGATTTGCTGGAGAGATATTCGCGACAGGTACAAGTCACAGCAAATGAGGTTGGATCCGATGGGCCAGACATAATTTGGGAGGTGATTTTTTCGCCACCAGGTCCGGCCGCTGTGCCCCTCATTATCGGTGATGTCGTCCACAACCTTCGCAGCTCTCTTGATCTGATGATTTGCGACGTGGCTCGCATAAAAGGAAAGAGCCCGAGCAACCTGTACTTTCCATTTGCGGATAACGAAGACAAGCTTAAGATGAAGCTCGTGAAGGACTTTAATCGATTGGGTGCCGATGTCGTAAGAGCCATCAGCGACCTTAAGCCCTACACCGGAGGCAACAAGCTTCTTCGCGGACTGCATGATCTCGATGTGGCAGACAAACATCGACTGGTCATCCCTACCTACTTGACGGCGTGGCACCGCTTTGATTTTGCGGCCCAGATTTCCGATCTGCACCAAAAAGAGAACCCGACAGAAAAGCGGCTGAAAGTTTCTGTCCTTTCAGACGGAACAGACTGGGTGTTCCTCGCACATGGCGAGAGGATTCGGCTTCCGCGTGGGGAAGATCCGTTGAAGTATCTCCTTCCTCTTGAGGGTGGTGTGGGGGCAAGGTTTCCTACGTCGAGACCTTTAACTGGCGCGAAGCAATACTCACCGTTTCCGGGCGAGGAGGTCATTCCTAAGCTTCTGGAAATCGACAAAATGGTTGGTGACATTCATCGGAGTTTTGCGGGTCAGTTTAATGGGCCGGCGACTAGCCCAGAAACTCCAGGGCCGTCTCCCTGACACATTTAAGAGCGTCCGCCAGCCGTGAGGCCAGCGGGCGCAAGTCGAGGGAGGAAACGCTAAGACAGCGATGTCGGCTCCGGACGAATCCAGACCCAGACTTCGTGTGCGCCGGAGCGCAGGTTCAGCAGCTGTAGAGTTCGCCGTTGTGCAGGAAGCCGTGAAAGTCGCCGCACTGGAGCGAGCCGGCGTCAGCACTGCAGGTCAGGCCATTCTTATCGACGCGGAGCGTGCCGCCCTCCGTGCCGTGACGGACCCAGCAGCGATGCTTGCTATCGTTCGGCGAGCCGCAGTTGCGGGTACGGCTGTCGATGTACCAGTCGCCGTCAGGGGTGACGCATATCACGCTGAAGCCGTCCCCGCCGTCGTAGGTCCAGCCGGTGTCGCTGACGGAGAGCCGGCCCTGCAGGACCTCGCCAGTATCCAGCCGACGATGGCGCGGACTGCCGATGCCGTTGTTCCAGTCGATGATTTCGGGCTCGACTTGTGTTTTCAGACTGGGGAAGACAACACTAGGGGACTGGGGGTCGCAGGTTCAAATCCTGTCGCCCCGACCATTTACCTCCCCTGCCAAGCATCGTCATGAACACTCGGCGCGCGCTCGCCTTCATCTTCTGCACGGTGGCGCTCGATGTGCTGGCGCTCGGGGTCATGATCCCGGTGCTGCCGACGATCGTGCTGGGCTTCATGGATGGCGACACGGCCGGCGCGGCCGAGATGTTCGGCGTGTTCGCGACGGTCTGGGCGCTGATGCAGTTCCTCTGCTCGCCGCTGTTGGGCGCGCTCTCGGACCGCTACGGTCGCCGTCCGGTCATCCTGATCTCGTGCCTGGGCCTCGGCCTCGACTACATCTTCATGGCGCTGGCGCCCTCGCTCCTGCTGCTGCTGGTCGGCCGCGTCGTCTCGGGTATCACCTCGGCGACCATCGGCACCTCCTTCGCCTACATCGCCGACGTCACGAAGCCGCAGGAAAGGGCCAGGGCGTTCGGCCTGGTTGGCATGGCCTTCGGGCTGGGCTTCGTGGTCGGTCCGGCCATCGGCGGCCTGCTGGGCAGCGTCGATCCGCGCCTGCCGTTCTGGGTATCGGCTGCCGCCTGTCTCGCCAACGCGGCGTTCGGCTGGTTCGTCCTGCCCGAATCGCTGCCGCCGGAAAAGCGCATGGCCTTTTCCTGGAGACGCGCCAATCCGATCGGCTCGTTGAAGCTCCTGGCCTCGCACCGCCAGTTGCTGGGCCTCGCCGCCGTCGACTTCCTGGGCAACTTCGCCCACCAGGTCCTGCCCGCCGTATTCGTGCTCTATGCCGGCCATCGCTACGGCTGGGGCAAGGCGACGGTCGGGCTCACCCTCGCCTTCGTGGGCGTCTGCACCGCCGTCGTGCAGGGATTGATGATCGGTCCGATCGTGAGCCGCCTCGGGGCGCGGCGGGCCGTGGTTGCCGGCTTGCTGGCCGGCGCGGCCGGCATGTCGATCTACGGGCTGGCCAGCACCGGTCCCTGGTTCTGGGCCGGCGTGCCGGTGATGGCGTTCTGGGGCATCGCCGGTCCGGCCTTGCAGGAGATGATGACCCGCAGGGTCAGCGGCTCCGAACAGGGCCAGCTCCAGGGCGCCACCTCGGCGTCGCGCAGCATTGCCGGCCTGATCGCGCCCGGCCTGTTCGCCGTCCTCTTCGCGTGGACGATCGACAGCGTCCCCGGCGCGGCTTTCCTCCTGGCAGGCGGGCTGCTGGCGGCAGCCGCCGTCGTGACGTGGCTCGTTACGGCGCGGACGCGACCTGCCGCCCCAGCTCCGTGAGCTTGCAGACGAGCCAGTCCGGCTTCAGCGGATTCTTGAACCAGGGCTGTGCCCAGCCTGCCTTCAAGCATTTCTTGACGATGACAGGATCGACATCCTGACCGTCAAGATCGAACAGAGGCAGCTTACCCCCCGGCTGGGTCAACCCGCGCCGCAGGTAAAGAAGTTCATGTAAAGTAGGAAGATCGACTTCCAACCCGTTGTCATTAAATGAAGTTAAGTCAAACGAGCGCGCGTGATGGCGCGCGAAATCGCGATTAACAAGCACGGTCACGTCCCCCTTTGACGATACCGCTAAAGGCCCCTCACCGGGCACGATACGCCTACCCGGCTAAAAACCAAATAAAATCAGATACTTGATACACTTTCTTACAAAGGCCACCCGATCTGGTGGCCTTTGGACGCAGAACCTGCAAGCCGTAGAGTCCTTCCGGGCGGGATTGAATCAGTCGACCGTTCAAACATCGACCTCACCCTGAGGAGCGAACGCAGTGAGCGTCTCGAAGGGTGGGAACGAGCACCTTGCCTGCTGCCCATCCTTCGAGACGCCGCGCTTCGCGCGGCTCCTCAGGATGAGGTGAATGGTTCGAAGTGAGTCGGAAGGACTCTAGAGCGTCGCCCCCCGGCGATGCTCCAAGCCTGAAGGCCTAGTTTTGCGTCTTCAGCGTGCTGCGGAGCTGCGTCAGCGCCTGCTCGAGGTCTTCCAGCACGGACTCGATCTCACGGCGCTTGTGGAGGTCGAGGACGGCCGCGCGCGGCGTCGTGGTCGAGGGCTGCGGGCCGGTGCGCGGCAGCGGCTGGCGGGCCCCGCCCGCCATGGCCTCGGCACGGGCCGAGACGATGCGCAGGCTCTCCAGCGCACTCTCGGCTGCAAGGTCGAGCCGCTGCGCCGGCAGGCGGCCGCGGCCCTCCTTCAGGAGGCGCTGGACGCCTTTGATGGTGTAGCCGTCTTCGTAGAGGAGCGTGCGGATGCGGCGCAGGAGGTCGATGTCTTCGGGCCGGTAGTAGCGTCGGCCGCCGCCCCGCTTCAGCGGACGAACCTGGGTGAACTTGCTTTCCCAGAACCGCAGCACGTGCTGCGGTACGTCCAGCTCGGTCGCGACCTCGCTGATCGTACGGAACGCCTGCGCCGACTTCTCGACCCGTCTTTCGACGGTCTGAACCGAAACGGCCATCTCTGATCCCCTCGTGTTCCCAACTACCCCTTGTTCTCGCCGGGCGCCCCGTTGATCAGTGATTTCAGGACATTCGACGCTCGAAAGACGAGGACCCGCCGCGGCAGGATGGGAACTTCCTGCCCGGTTTTCGGGTTGCGGCCGACACGCTGCCCCTTGTCGCGAACCGTGAAACTCCCGAACGAGGAGATCTTCACCGATTCGCCGCGCGCCAATGCTTCCACCACCTCGGAGAGAATGGTCTCCACGAGATCGCTGGATTCGTTACGAGACAGTCCCACTTCCTGGAACACTGACTCGCTCAGATCGGCACGCGTAATAGTCCGGCCGTCCACTCCGGTACCTCTTCTTCCCCCAGTTAATCCTTACTCTAAGGTGGGAAAGCGGTCAATATCAGTGGGATAGCGGCAGGACTTGAATCGCCGCCTGTTCACGTTCCGTTGGCTATAATTCTCGCATCACCAGCGAACGAGGCTTGCACCCCAGGACAGGCCGCCGCCGATCCCCTCGAGCAGCAGCAGATCGCCCTTCTTGATGCGGCCATCCTTGACCGCGACGTCGAGCGCCAGCGGGATCGACGCGGCGGACGTGTTGGCATGCTTGTCGACGGTTATGACGACGCGTTCGGGCGGCAGTCCGAGCTTGCGGCCCGTGCCGTCGATGATGCGCTTGTTGGCCTGATGCGGGACCAGCCAGTCGATGTCCTTGGGCTCGAGCCCGGCCTTCTCGAGCACCTCGCCCACGACGGCAGCCATGTTGACCACCGCATGCTTGAAGACCTCCTTGCCTTCCATGCGGAGGAAGCCGGTGGTCCGGGTCGAGGATGGTCCGCCGTCGACATAGAGGATGTCGTGGTGGCGGCCGTCGGAGTGCAGCGCATTGGCCAGGATGCCGCGGTCGGCCGGGGTGCCGGCACCCTGCTCGCCCCGGAGCACGATTGCGCCGGCGCCGTCGCCGAACAGCACGCAGGTGCCGCGGTCGTCCCAGTCGAGGATGCGCGAGAAGGTCTCCGCACCGATCACCAGGGCGTTCGAGGCGAGGCCGGTCTTGATGAGACTGTCTGCGACCGAGACGCCGTAGACGAAGCCCGCGCACACCGCCTGGACGTCGAAGGCCGCGCCCTTGGTCATGCCAAGGGCGGCCTGCACCCGCGTCGCGGTGGCGGGAAACGTCTGATCGGGCGTCGCCGTCGCCAGAACGATCAGGTCGAGGTCGGACGCCTTGAGCCCCGCATGGTCGAGTGCGCGCTGCGAGGCCTTGATGGCGAGGTGGGACGTGAACTCGCCTTCGGCAGCGATGTGGCGCTGACAGATGCCGGTACGCTGGCGGATCCACTCGTCAGTGGTGTCCATGGTCTTCGAGAGTTCTTCGTTGGTGACCACGCGCTCGGGTAGATACGAACCACAACCCTGGACGACAGAACGAATCACGCAGTTCCTCCGGTGGCCTGCAGCGATGCGGCCGGCGTCTCAGCCGCCGAGGTGATCTCGTGCAGCCGTGCCAGCCCCTCGACCAGCTTGCTCTTGTATTCGTAGCGGACCAGGTCGACCGCCACGCCAATGGCGTAGGCAAAGCCCAGCGCGTCCGTGCCGCCGTGGCTCTTCACACAAACCCCGTCGAGGCCGAGGAACACGCCGCCGTTGTAGCGGCGCGGATCGACCCTCTTGCGCAGTTTTCGCCAGGCACCGGCTGCAAACAGGTAGCCGATCTTGGCGAAAGTCGATGTCCGGAAAGCATCGCCCACGAACTGGAAGGTGAGCTTGGCGGTGCCCTCGATCGCCTTCAGTGCGACATTGCCGGTGAAGCCGTCGGTGACCACGACGTCCGTCACGCCGGCACCGATGTCGTTGCCTTCGACGAAGCCGTGGAAATTGACCGGCGAGCCGTCGCGGCGCAGCCACGCCGCCGCCTGCCGCAACTCCTCGTGCCCCTTGAGTTCCTCCGACCCGACGTTGAGCAGGCCGACTTTCGGGGCGTCGAGGCCGAGCAGCGCCTGGGCGAACACGCTGCCCATCACCGCGAACTGCGCGAGGTTCTCGGCATCGCATTCAAGGTTGGCGCCGAGATCCAGCATCACCGTCTCGCCCCGCGACGTCGGCATGAACGAGGCCAGCGCAGGCCGCTCCGCACCTTCGAGCATGCGCATCGCGAACATCGAAATGGCGAGCAGAGCGCCGGTATTGCCTGCCGACACCACCGTGTCGGCGCGTCCCTGCGCCGCCGCCTCGACGGCCATCCACATGCTCGACTTGCGACGTCGGCGCAGCGCGAAGGACGGCTTGTCCTCGGCCAGCACCGCATCTTCCGACGGCACGATCTCGAGCACCTGCGCGAGCCCTTTGCGCCTGTCGACAAGCGCCTTCAGGCGCGCCTCGTCGCCGAACAACAGGAACGACGTGCCGGGATAGCGCTCGCGGGCGATATCGGCGCCGTTCACCACGACATCGGGCGCATGGTCGCCCCCCATGCCGTCGAGTGCGAGGACGATCTTGTTCGCACCCACCGTCACGCTCCGCCTGTCGAATGCCAGCGCATTGCCGGCGGCGTGCTTCGGACTACTTCTCGGCCGACGCAGCGTCGGCCAGGACGGGCATGTCCTCGCGGTAGTAGCCGCAATGCGAGCAAACCATGTGCGGGCGCTTCAGTTCGCCACAGTTCTTGCATTCGGTGAATGCCATGGTCGGCAGCGCGTGATGCGAGCGACGCATGTTGCGGCGGGACTTCGAAACCTTTTTCTTGGGAACTGCCATGACGATCTCCACGACGAGGGCGACACCCGCTCATTCAAGCAGGACATGCCCCCAAAAAAGCTGCAGCCGCGCTCTATAGGCGCGGCGGGCGGCCTTCTCTAGCCAAAACGTCTTGCCGCCGCAACAATTTACCGGCCACGGCGGGGCTTGTCCTTCAGCGCCGCGAGGCCGGCGAAAGGATGCCGGCGCTGTTCGGGCGCCGAACGGCGGGCGCCGCCCTTCGGCTTGGGCAGCACGTCTTCCAGCTTGAGTCCAGGCCGCCTGGGATAGGGATCGGCTGTCAGGGAGAGTTGCTCGGCGACGATTTCACCGACATCGAGCATATTCCCCGTCAGGGGCTCGGGAGCGTCGCCCTGTGAATTCAGCAGCGCTTCGCCGCTTTCGGGGTCGCGATCCTCGGTGACATTCTCGGCGAAGACCAGCCGGAAGGCGTCGTCCAGCTCCTGGGTCACGGGGTCGAGGCTCAGGATGCAGGCTTGGACGATTCGCCCCCTGAGACGGCCCTCGACCACCACCTGCCCGCCCGGCCGCCGGTCGACCGTGACCCGCGCCGAAAAAGCCGGCAGGCCGAGGAAACCGAAGCGTTTCGCCAGCGCCGCCCGCTCGCCTTCCGTCGAGGAAATCTCGAGCGCCGTGCCGCCATTTCCGAGCTTGTCGAGATCGACCATTCTTTCGATCTCTGATTTGGTAGTCTTTTCTGTACCTTGCGACATTTTCTTTATTCACTTTATCAGGTCGTTGCGCGCCGTTGCGTCAAGTCCTCGCACATAGTCTCGCACATAGGCCTCGAGCCGGGCGACGACTTCGGAATCCTCGGGCGACCTACCGCCATAGGCATTGCGGCGCAAGACCTCGGCGAGCGGTGTCGGCCCGCCGTTCAGCGCCTCGCGATAGGCCAGCGCCCGCCCATGGAGCCCCTCCGCCATGATCTTGATTCGCCGGCCGACGCCCAGGTCCTGGATGCCGATCTCGCGCAGGGTGAGGTCGAGGTGCTTGAACATGGCGTCGAAAAAGGCCTGCGCCAGCGCCTCGCCATCCGGCTCACGGCGCAGCCGGTCGATCATCAGGGCAGCATGGAGCGCCAGCGAATCGAAACGGCCATCGAGCGTGTCGGGAATGCCGCAGGCCTCGAACAACGCCGATTCGCGCGCCTGCTCGCCCACGCGCTTGTAGACGGCGGCTGCGAATTCATCCTCTGGCTTGCGGCGGCGGAACACGAACGACTCCCTCCCCAACTGGTCGCGGGACAACCGGTTGACCCGGCCCCTCCATCGCGACATCTTGCGGTCCCTCTTCCCGCAAAGCCAAGAAGCAGTCCATGCGTCGCACCGCCCCGCTCGCCCTCGCCCTCACTGCCCTTGCGCTGGGCGGCTGCGAGAATACCGTCGACCTGCGTGGCTTCGCGGCGACGCCGGGCTCGGTCGAAAAGCTCGAAGTCGGCGCCCAGAGCCGCGAGGACGTGGTCCGCCTGATCGGATCGCCCTCGGCCGTGGCGACCTTCAATCCAAACATCTGGTACTACATCAGCGAGACCCAGGAATACTGGGCCTACACCAAGCCCAAGATCAGTTCCCAGAAGGTGATCCAGGTCACGTTCAACGAATCGGGCCGCATCGAAGCCATCAAGAACTACGACCTCAAGGACGCGCAGGACATCCAGATGGTCCAGCGCATCACGCCGACCTCGGGCAAGGAACTCACGATCCTTGAGCAGGTGCTGGGCAATGTCGGCCGCTTCACCGGCCCGAAGCAGAGCGGCGGCAACCCCGGCGCCCCGACCAGCGGCGGCGGAATCTAAGGCTGCGGCACCGGCCGGCCCAGCGCCCGGCCCGAGCCTCAAAGAAAAAGCCCCGGCCTTTCGGCCGGGGCTTTTCCGTAGCAGGTGTTCCCCCTGCGCTCAGTGCGCCAGGACGGCGAGGAGCAACAAGGCCACGATGTTCGTGATCTTGATCATCGGGTTGACGGCCGGGCCGGCCGTATCCTTGTACGGGTCGCCGACGGTGTCGCCGGTCACCGCCGCCTTGTGGGCCTCGGATCCCTTGCCGCCGAAATGGCCTTCCTCGATGTACTTCTTGGCGTTGTCCCAGGCACCGCCGCCCGCCGTCATCGAGATGGCGACGAAGATGCCGGTTACGATCACGCCGAGCAGCATGGCGCCGACCGCCGCGAAGGCGTCCGAACGATTGGCGATGGCCGCGATCACGAAGAACAGCACGATTGGCGACAGCACCGGCAGCAGCGACGGGATCATCATCTCCTTGATCGCTGCCTTGGTGAGCATGTCCACGGCGCGGCCATAGTCCGGCCGATCCGTGCCTGCCATGATGCCGGGCTTCTCCTTGAACTGCCGGCGGACTTCCTCGACCACCGACTGCGCGGCGCGGCCGACGGCCAGCATCGACATGCCGCCGAACAAGTACGGCAGCAGGCCACCGACCAGCAGGCCGACCACGACGTACGGGTTCTTGAGCGAGAAATCGACCGCCTTAACGCCCAGCTTGCCGGCAGCGATGAAGTAGTCGAGGTCCGACGTGTAGGCGGCGAACAGCACCAGCGCGCCGAGGCCGGCCGACGCGATTGCATAGCCCTTGGTGACGGCCTTGGTGGTGTTGCCGACCGCGTCGAGCGCGTCGGTGTTCTTGCGCACTTCCTTCGGCAGGCCGGCCATTTCGGCGATGCCGCCGGCATTGTCGGTGACCGGGCCGTAGGCGTCGAGGGCAACGATCATGCCCGCGAGCGCCAACATGGCGGTCGTAGCGATGGCGATGCCGAACAGGCCTGCCAGAATGTAGCAGATCACGATGCCGGCGCAGATCAGCAGCGCCGGGCCGGCCGTGGCTTCCATCGACATCGCGAGGCCCGCGATGACGTTGGTGCCGTGGCCGGTAACCGAGGCCTGCGCCACGGCCTTGACCGGACGGTACTCGGTGCCCGTGTAGTACTCGGTGACCCAGACGATCAGGCCGGTGATGGCCAGACCGACCAGCGAGCACCAGAACAGCGACATGCCGGTGAACGAGCGATCGCCCACCGTCAGGACCGTGCTCATGCCGACCAGGCGGTCGGTGGCGACGTAGATGGCCGGGATCGACAGCACGGCGGCCGCGATCACGCCCTTGTACATCGCCCACATGATGTTGCCGTCGGAGCCGAGGCGGACGAAGTAGGTGCCGATGATCGAGGTGATGATGCAGGCGCCGCCGATGACCAGCGGATAGGCCATCAGCTTGCCCACGAGGACCGGATCGGCCGCGAAGAAGATCGAGGCCAGGACCATCGTGGCGACGGTCGTCACCGCGTAGGTCTCGAACAGGTCGGCGGCCATGCCGGCGCAGTCGCCGACATTGTCGCCCACGTTGTCGGCGATGGTGGCCGGGTTGCGGGGGTCATCCTCCGGGATACCCGCTTCGACCTTGCCGACCATGTCGCCGCCGACATCCGCACCCTTGGTGAAGATGCCGCCGCCCAGTCGGGCGAAGATCGAGATCAGAGAGGCGCCGAAGCCCAGCGAGACCAGCGCGTCGATCATGTCGCGACTGCCACCGGGGATGCCCATGTTCAGCAGGACCGCGTAGTAACCGCCGACGCCGATCAGGGCGAGGCCTGCCACCAGCATGCCGGTCACGGCGCCGGCCTTGAAGGCAAGGTCGAGGCCCGAGGCCAGGCTCTTCTGGGCCGCCACGGCGGTGCGCACGTTGGCACGGACCGACACGTTCATGCCGATGAAGCCCGTCACGCCCGACAGGATCGCGCCGATCAGGAAGCCGATGGCGGCGAACTTGCCGAGCAGAAGGGCGAGAACGACGAGGACGACGATGCCCACGATGCCGATCGTGGTGTATTGGCGGCGCAGATATGCGGCCGCTCCCTCCTGGATGGCTTGCGCGATTTCCTGCATGCGCGGCGTGCCTGCGTCGGCCGCCATGACCCGTGATGCGGTAACGACGCCATACAGCACGGCGATCAAGCCGCAGCCGATGACGCCCCAAAGAACCGTGGACATGTTTCCCTAACCTATTGTTTTGTCGTCTCTTTTACGCACATCGCGGCCTGAAGTATGTGAACTCCCCCCGGGCGCGAGGTGGGCGGAAAAATGACAGATGGGCCGTGCACGCGCAACCGAAGAGGAGGAAAAGCCCGTCACCTCAAGGGCTTGGCGTCAGGCGCGTGACGGATTCCGCAACCGGAACATGCCGATGACCAGCAGGGCGACCAGCACCAGGGCGAGCGCCACGTAGTTGAGGGCTGCCCAGCCCTTCAGTTCCAGCACGACGCTGGCCATCAGGCTGGCCACGGTGGTGACGCCGAACACCATGAAGTCGTTGAACGCCTGCGCCTTGCCCCGCTCCGCCGGCCGGTAGGTCGTGGTGAGGAGCGTCGTCGCGCCGACGAACAGGAAGTTCCAGCCCACGCCGTTCAGGCTGAGGGCGCCGCGGAAGTGCCACTCGGTGACGCCCATCAGCGCCACGACCACCCCTGCCACCAGCAGCACGATGCCCGCGATCATGATGTTGAAGACGCCGAAACGCGCGATCAGGTGGCCGGTGAAGAACGACGGAATGAACATGCCCATGACGTGCACGAAGATCGTCACCGGGGCCTCGGTCGCCTTGAGACCGCATTGCACGATGGCCAGCGGCGAGGCCGCCATCACGAAGGACATCACGCCGAAGGCGATCATCGCACCGGCACAGGCGACCATGTAGGCAGGCTGGGTAACGATCTGGGAGAGCGGCCGCTGCGGCCCGGATGTGTCCTCGACCCGGACCTGCGGGAATTCGATGAAGCCCAGCACGATGAAGACGAGGATGTGGATGACGATAACGGCGCAGAAGCTCGCCTGGAAAAGCGGCTGCCAGAGATCGGGCGTGAAACGGGCCAGGGTCGGGCCGAGGATGCCCGCCAGCACACCGCCCGCCGTGACATAGGAGATCGCCTGGGCGCGATAAGGCGCCGGGGCCAACTCGACGGCCGCGAAGCGATAGAGCTGCATGTTGGCGATGCCGTAGCCCAGGCACAGGCCGCCGAGGCACATCACCGGGAAACTGCCGAGGCCCAGCCCGATGGCGGCCAGCGACGAGCCGATCATCCCCATTACCGAGCCGCTGCGGAAACCGAACTTTCGGCCGCGCCGCATCATCAGCAGCGAGGCCGGGAACACCGACAGCATCACGCCGAGATGCTGCATGGTGACCGGCAGGTTGGCCCACATGCGCATGTCCGGCGAGACGATGGTTAGAACCGCCAGCGCCGATGAGGCGAACATCAGCGTGTTGCTGCTCTGCGTCAGCGCCTGGCACATCGCAAGCAAGGCGATGTTTCGCATCGACCGGCGCGGTATGCGCGCGTCGGAGGCCGCCGGCGTTTCCTGCACCTTCGAAGATCCGTCCATTGGGCGGGCACTCTAGTGGCGCCCCCTGCCCGCGCCATGGCGCGCCACGCAGTGCAGCTATGAGGAGCTGTGATTCACTAGAAGTGAACGTAGCCCTTGCGCGGGGCCGCGACGGCCCGGCCGGCCACCGTAACGGTGACGCCGCTGCCGCGGGCAAAGCTGCCGATGCGCGTGACTGCGATACCGGCGGCGCTGGCGGCGGCCAACAGCGCCGACCGCTTGCGGGACGGGACCGCCACGACCAGCTCGTAGTCGTCGCCGCCCCCCAGGACATTCGCCCACAAGCGGGGATCGGCCTTCACAGCCGCACGCCCCCCAGCCGACAAGGGCACGTCATCGCGCTCGATGGTCACGGCGAGGCGAGAGGCGTCGGCGATGTGGCCGGCATCGGCCAGCAGCCCGTCGGAGACATCGGCCGTCGCCGTCGCGATGCCCACCAGTCGGTGGCCGAGCGCGGTGCGCGGCTGCGGCAGGCGATAGCGATCCTCGAGAAAGCCGCGTTGCCGGGTCGTCAGGTCCGGCAATCGGCCTTGCGCCGTCAGCAGGCCGAGGGCGCCGTCGCCGACGGTTCCGCTCACCCAGAGGTCGTCGCCGGCCGTTGCGCCACCGCGACCGATACCCTTGCCGCGCGCGACGCGGCCGAAGGCGGTGATCGTGACGGTGAGCGGCCCCGGCGTCACCACCGTGTCGCCGCCGCACAGGAGGATGCCGTAGCGCCGCTGGTCGGCGGCAAGGCCTCTCGCGAAGCCCGCGAGCCAGGTCTCGGTCCAATGCTCCGGCAATGCGAGGGAGAGCTGGTAGACGAACGGCGTCGCGCCGCCGGCCGCCAGATCGGACAGGCAGACGCGCAGGGCCTTGGCCGCAACCCGCTGAGGCGACTCATCGGCCAGGAAATGGACGCCCGCCACGACCGTGTCCGTCTTGACGACGAGGTCGTGGCGCGGGTCGGCAGCGAGAAAGGCGTTGTCGCTCTGGAGATTGCCGGCGCCCTCGAAGGCCCGGGCGAGCGGCGCGAAATAGCGGGCGATCAGTTCAAACTCGCCGATCCGCCCGCGCCGGGCCATGGCGGCCTACTTCCGGTCGGCCGGCCGCGCCTGACGTGCCACGCGGTCGAGGACGGAGTTGATGAAGCTCGGCTCGCCCTTGTCGTAGAAGGCATGCGCGATCTCGACATACTCGTTGATCACGACCCGCATCGGCACGTCTCCCCGGTGCACGAGTTCATAGGCGCCGGCCAGCAGGATGGCGCGCACCAGGCGGTCGACCCTCGCCCAGGTCCAGTCCTGCGCCAGCGACGCCGTCACGATCCCCTCGAGCGCGTCCCGGTTGGTCGTGGTGCCCTCCACCACGTCCTTGAACAGCGGACGGTCGGCATCGCGGCGCATGCCGCCCTCACCCGTCTCGCCGGTCCGCACCTTGAGGAACTGCTCGATGATCTCGGCGGGGGCATCCTGCCCCTCCTGCCACTGGTAGAGCGCCTGCACCGCCGCCAGCCGCGCGGCCTGGCGACGGCTGGGGCCGGCCGGCTTGGCGTCGCTCACGATTTCTTCCAGCGACGGCCGAGTGCCACCATCGCGAGGCAGGCATGGGCGGCGTCGCCGCCCTTGTCGCCGCGATCGGTGAAGGCGCGCACCCGCGCCTGCTCGATGTTCTCAACGGTGACGATGCCATAGCCGATGGCCAGCTTCTTCTGGACCGCGAGATCCATCAATCCGCGCGCGCTCTCGCCGCAGACATAGTCGTAGTGGGTCGTCTCGCCGCGGATGACGCAGCCCAGAGCGACATAGCCGTCGTAGCGCTTGCCCTTCTTGTTGGCCGCCATCGCGATCGCGCCCGGAATCTCGAAGGCGCCCGGCACGACGATGCGGTCGGACTTCGCGCCGTTCTTCGCAATCTCCCGCTCGGCGCCCTGGATCAGCGCATCGGCGACGTCGGCGTAGTAGCGCGATTCGACGATCAGAATGCGCGCGCCCTTGACCCCATCGACCGCCGGCCGGGCCGTCGGGTTTTCCGTCCGTGTCGACATGTTCAGACCTTTGCGCGGCCGGGGACCGGCTTCTGGGCGACGATCTTCAGCCCGAAGCCCTCGAGGGCGACGACGCTCTTCTGGGAATTGCTGAGCAGCACCATTTCCTTCACGCCGAGATCGATCAGGATCTGGGCGCCGACCCCGTAGTCACGCAGCTCCTGGCCCGACGGCTCGATCGGCTCGCCGGCGCGGCGGCGCTGCTCGGCGAGTACGACGGTGAGCGGCTCCCGGATGAGCACGATGACGCCGCGGCCCTCCTGGGCAATCTCGCGCATCGAAGCCTCGATCTCTCCGCCGCGACCGCCGCTGCGCTGGCCCAGCGTGTCGGTGAAGAGGTTGACGGCATGCATGCGCACCATGACGGGCCCGCCGGCCGCAGGATCACCCTTCACCAGGGCGACATGCTGCGCCATCGTCACCTTGTTGACGTAGACGACGCAGCGGAAGTCACCGCCCCAGGTGCTGTCCAGCGAGGTCTCGCTGATGCGCTTCACGATCGAGTCGTAGCGGCGGCGATAGGCGATCAGGTCGGCGATGGTACCAATCTTCAGCGCATGGCGCTGCGCGAAGGTGATGAGGTCGTTGCGACGGGCCATCGTGCCGTCGTCGTTCATGATCTCGCAGATCACGCCCGCCGGATTGAGACCGGCCAGACGGGCGATATCGACAGCAGCCTCGGTGTGGCCGGTGCGCTCCAGCGTACCGCCGTCGCGGGCGACCAGCGGGAAGACATGGCCGGGAGTCACGATGTCCTGCGGGCCGCACGAGGGATCGATCGCCACCGATACCGTGCGCGCACGGTCGGCGGCGGAAATTCCGGTCGTCACGCCCTCGCGGGCTTCGATCGAGACGGTGAACGCGGTCGAGTGTCGGGTGCGGTTGTTCTGGGACATCAACGGCAGGCCGAGCTGCTCCACGCGTTCGCGCGTCAGCGCGAGGCAGATCAGGCCGCGCGCATGCCGGGCCATGAAGTTGATCGCTTCGGCCGTCGCCCATTGGGCCGGGATCACCAGGTCGCCCTCGTTCTCGCGGTCCTCGTCGTCGACGAGGATGAACATCCGGCCCTTGCGGGCCTCCTCGATGATGTCCTCGGCGGCGGCCTTCACCTCGCTGAAGGTGATCCGCCAGGCGTCCTTTTCGAGCGCACTCATGTTTTCTGATGCTCCAACAGTCGCGCAACGTAACGCGCGAGCATATCCACCTCAAGGTTGACCCTCTGGCCGACCCGGGCCTGTCCCAGCGTGGTGACCGCCTGCGTGTGTGAAATCACGTTCACGCCGAAGCGATTGCCCTCCACTTCATTGACGGTGAGCGAGATGCCGTCGATCGCGATCGAGCCCTTGGCCGCAACGAAGCGCGCCAGTTCCGGAGGCGCCTCGAACACGAAGCGCACGCTGCCGCCCTCCGGGGTCATGGCAGCAATCCTGCCCACACCGTCGACGTGGCCGTAGACGAGATGTCCACCCAGCTCGTCGCCGAGCTTCAGCGACAATTCGAGGTTGAGCCGGCGGCCGACCGTCCAGTCACCCAGGTGCGTCTTGGCGAGGCTCTCGGCCGAGACCTCGACGGCGAACCGGTCGGCCGCCTTCTCGATCACCGTCAGGCAGCAACCCGAGCAGGCGATCGAAGCACCGATGGCGATCGGCGCCATGTCGTGCTTCGTGGCGATCACGAAACGGCGGTCGCCTTCCTTGCCGCCGGGGTCGACCGAGACGATCTCGCCGATGTCGGTCACGATGCCTGTGAACATGGCCGCTACTTAGTCCTCCCGGCGCCAGGTTTCCAGCGTGTCGCCTTGCAGTTGCCGCGCCGAAACCAGCCTGAACCGGGGCGCGGAACCGAGCCGTGCAAAATCCAGACCCCCAACCGCAGAGCGGCCGTCCGCCCCCAGGATCAGCCCGGCCCGGTAGCTCGAGATCCCGTCGACAAGCCCCGTCTTGAGGAAAGAAGCGGCGACCTGGCCGCCGCCTTCCACGAGCACCCGTGTCAGTCCGCGCGAGCCGAGCGTCCGCGCCGCCGCCGCGACATCGATGCGACCGTCGTCGCCGCCGTCAACCTCGACGATCTTTACACCAAGTCTGGCCAGCGCGTCTCGACGGGCCGCAGGCGCCGACCTCGTGCACGCGAGCCAGACCGGCGTCAGGTTTGCCGACGTCGCAAGCTTTGACGCGGGCGACAGGCGTGCCTGCGAATCGAGTACGATGCGGACCGGCGAGCGCGCGGCGAGCCCCGGAAGCCGGCAGGTGAGTTCGGGGTCGTCAGCCGCGGCGGTCGCCGCCCCGACAAGGATCGCATCATGGATGGCCCGCAGGCGATGGCCATCGCGTCGTGCGCCCTCGCCGGTGATCCACTTGCTCTCGCCGGACGCGGTCGCGATGCGTCCGTCGAGCGAGCCCGCGATCTTGAGATGGAACAGCGGACGGCCTTCACGGACCCGCAGCAGGAAGCCGGCGTTGATCGCGGCCGCCTCGTCGGCGCCCTCGCCCACGTCCACGGCGATGCCAGCCGCCTTCAAGCGCGCGTGCCCCTGCCCCTTCACGCGCGGATCCGGGTCCTCGAGGGCGGACACGACGCGCGCAACGCCGGCCGTCACCAGCGCGTCCGCGCAGGGCGGCGTGCGGCCGTGATGCGCGCAGGGTTCCAGGGTGACGTAGACCGTGGCGCCCTTCAGCGACAGGCCGGCTTTCGCGGCCTCGGCGATTGCATCGGCCTCGGCGTGCGGCCGGCCGCCATCCCGCGTCCGCCCGCGGGCGATCACGCGACCGTCGCGCACGATCACGCAGCCGACGGCGGGATTGGGCCAGGTGCTGCCGAGTGACCTCCGCGCCAGCGCGAGCGCCGCGCGCATCATCGGCGTCAGTCCTTGAAGTGGGCGGTATCGGCGAGGTCGGAGATGAACTCCTCGAAGTCCCGGGCCTCGCGGAAGTTACGATAGACCGAGGCGAACCGCACATAGGCCACCGGATCGAGCGCGCGTAGCGCGTCCATCACCAGTTCGCCGATCTGCGTCGAGGGAATCTCGCTCTCGCCCGAGCTTTCGAGACGGCGCACGATGCCGTTCACCACGCGCTCCGTGCGCTCCGGATCGACCGGCCGCTTGCGGCAGGCGACCTGTATGGAACGCGCCAGCTTGTCGCGATCGAATTGCACGCGCTGCCCGTTCTTCTTCACCACCGTCAGTTCGCGCAGCTGCACGCGCTCGAAGGTCGTGAAGCGCGAGCCGCAGGACGGGCAGTAGCGCCGCCGGCGGATCGCCGAATTGTCGTCGGTCGGTCGCGAGTCCTTAACTTGGGTGTCCTCGTGACCGCAGAATGGGCAGCGCATCTAGTTCCCCTGTTCGTTCCGGCTTTGCGCCTTGTCAGTCACGGTAGATCGGGAAGCGCGCACAGAGGGCATGGACCTTGGCGCGAACCTGGGCCTCGACCTGGGCGTCGCCGTCCGGACCGTTCTTGGCGATGCCGTCGAGCACGTCGGCAATCAGATGACCGATCTGCTGGAACTCCGCGACGCCGAAGCCACGCGAGGTTCCCGCCGGCGAGCCGAGCCGCACGCCCGACGTCACCGTGTACTTCTCCGGATCGCCCGGGATGCTGTTCTTGTTCGTCGTGATGCCGGCGCGGTCGAGCACCTTCTCGGCCGACACGCCGGTGGCCTTCTTCGGGCGCAGGTCTACCAGCATGACGTGGCTGTCGGTACCGCCGGAGACGATCTTCAGGCCGCGCTCGGTCAGGGTCGCGGCAAGGGCACGCGCGTTGTCGACGACCTGCTGCGCATAGACCTTGAAGTCGGGCTTCAGCGCCTCGCCGAACGCCACCGCCTTGGCGGCGATGATGTGCATCAGCGGGCCGCCCTGCAGGCCGGGGAATACCGCCGAGTTGATCTTCTTCCCGAGCTCGGCGTCGTTCGACAGGATCATGCCGCCGCGCGGCCCGCGCAAAGTCTTGTGCGTCGTCGTCGTCACGACATGGGCGTGCGGCAGCGGGCTCGGATAGACGCCGGCGGCGACCAGGCCGGCATAGTGCGCCATGTCGACCATGAAGTAGGCGCCGATCTCGTCGGCCACCTTCCGGAAGCGCGCCCAGTCGATGTGGCGCGAATAGGCCGAGGCGCCGGCGATGATCAGCTTCGGCTTGTCGCGGCGCGCGATCTCTTCCATCTGCTCATAGTCGATCAGGTGGGTGTCGGGCTTCACGCCGTAGGACAGGACCTTGAACCACTTGCCCGACTGGTTGGCCGGCGAGCCGTGCGTGAGATGGCCGCCTTCGGACAGCGACATGCCGAGGAACGTGTCGCCCGGCTGCAGCAGCGCCATGAACACGGCCTGGTTGGCCTGCGCGCCCGAGTGCGGCTGCACGTTGGCGAAGCTGCAATTGAACAGCTTCCTGGCGCGCTCGATCGCCAGATCCTCGGCCTTGTCGACCTCCTCGCAGCCGCCGTAGTAGCGGCGGCGCGGATAGCCCTCGGCATACTTGTTGGTCAGGACCGAGCCCGCGGCCTCGAGCACGGCCCGCGAGACGATATTCTCGGAGGCGATCAGCTCGATCTGCTCCTGCTGGCGATGCAACTCGCCCTTGAGGACGGCATCGATCGCCGGGTCGGCCTCGGCGACCCCCCTGGTGAACATCGACAACGGCTGATCGCTCATCTTGGCAGCGGCTTGGCTCATGACACTCAACCCTTCGAAAGCTTGTCGACGCGGCCGGTGTGGCGGCCGCCTTCGAACCTGGTCGCCAGGAAGACCTTCAGGGCCTCGCGCGCGACCTCGATACCGGTCAGGCGCTGGCCGAAGGCAATGACATTGGCATCGTTGTGCTCGCGCGAGAGCCGCGCCGAGGTCACATCGTGCGCGAGCACTGCGCGTACTCTGGGATTGCGGTTGGCCGCGATGGAGATGCCGATCCCGCTGCCGCAGACGAGGACGCCGCGGTCGGCCCGGCCGGAGGCGATGGCCTCGCCCATGGCCTTCCCGAAGTCGGGATAGTCGACGGAAGCGGTCGAATTCGTGCCAAGATCCAGCACCTCGTGACCCGCCTCCTGCAGGTCGCGCTTCAGAATCTCCTTAAGGTCGAAGCCGGCATGATCCGACGCGACCGCGATGGCGCCCCCCGGCATATCGACGATCGACCCCCTCTAGCTATTGAGCCCCCCGATACCATATCCGGGGCCGCAATGTCACCGTTCCGCAAAATCGTGGAGGGTGACCCACAAGACACTGAAATGGCTCAGGAAAATCTTCGGCCCAGGACGACGATCGCCGCCGCGAGGGCCTGGATGGCCGCCGCCGCCAGGAATGACACAAGATAACTGCCCGTCGAATCGCGCAAGACACCGAGTATAGCCGGTGCGAAGGCAAAGACCGCCTGATTGATTGCCGTCACAAGAGCGACCACGGTCCCGACATCGACTAGCCGGAATTCGCGCTGGGCGATCAGCGGCGGCAGCGACACCAGGTTACCGACTCCCAGGCCGAACAGGATGCAGCCCGCCGTCACCAGGACACTGCCCTCCCCCAGAGCCAGCAACAGCGTGCCCACAGTCTGCATCAGCAGGCTGGCCGCTGCGGCGAGCCTGCGATCATGTTCGCCCAGGAACTTCCCCAGCAAGGTGCGTCCCACGACGGCGCAAACCGTGATCAGACTGATCGCCCCTGCCGCCAGGCCTGGCCCGAACACAGGTTCGAGCCTCGCGATCAAATGCGCGAAGAGCCCGATCTGTGCGAACAGGCCGAGAGCAAACGCCAGTGAGATCGTCAGGAAACGCGGCTGCCGCAGAAGGGCAACACGCGGCTGCGGCTGCGTTTTCGGCACTGCGGCTGCGGGCTGACGCCGCAGGGTGCGGTATGCCAGCGGGCAGACGATCGCAACCATGATGACGCTCATGAGGACGGCTGCCGTCACCAGGCCGAAGCTGCCTGCCAGAGCCGTCCAGAGCGGCACCAACACGATGCCGCCGACGCTCGCGCCATTGAACGCCATGCTGAGGGCCTTGGGCCGATCACGCTCGAACCAAGGCGACACCATCGCGTTGAGGGCCGCCCCGCTCATTGCGGCCCATCCCGCGCCGCTCAGCAACAGAGCGGGCACGAGTTGCCATGTCTGCTGCGCACTCGCCCACGCAATCGCACCTGCGGCGCCAAACAGTGCGCCGCCCAGCGTGACGCGCGCCACACCAAACCGCCGGTACGCATCGGGTAAGACGATGATCAGGGCGGCGCTCACGAGGTAATGCGCCGTGATCGCCGCAGAGAGGATCGAGAGCGACCAGCCATGCGTCCGATGCAGCACCGGCAAATAGACGGCAGGCCCGTAGAAGCCCACGCCCCAGCCGAATACGGCCACGACGAAAGCGGTCCAGACCACCCGCGCGCCGTGGCGGTCGGCCGCGTCGATCATCCCGGCCGGCGCCACAGGACCATGAGTTCGCGCCGGACTTCGAAACCCAGGTGGCGATAGAGGTCGATCGCCAGCTTGTTGTCGGGCCGAACGTGCAGGAATGGCACTTCATCGTTCTCGAAGGCCAGCCGCATCAGCCGACGCACGAGCCTGGCAGCGTGTCCCAGCCCCCGCGCCTCCGGGTGCACGCAGATTGCGCTCAACTCGACATGGCCCGGCACGCGCAGCCGCTCGCCCGCCATGCCTACGAGGCGATGGCCCTTCCAGACGCCGAGATGGCGACCCAGCAACGGCGTCCGGCGGCTAAACGGACCGGGCTGGGCGAGCGCCACGAGATCGAGCATTGCCCCGGCGTCGGCGGACGAGAGTGTCGAAACCGCGTCGTCGTCTCCCTCCGGAGTTCGTGTCGCCACCATCTGCAGCATGGGGAAGCGACCGAGGTCGTCCCAGCCGCCCGGAAGCGGCTCCTCCATCGGACGGAACAGGCGCGCCTCGGTGCCGGCGGGAAGATCGGCGGCAAGGTCGACATAGGCCTGATCGGTCGGCTCAAGGATCGCGGAGAACGGCGCGATATCGCGCGGATAGTGACGGGCGGCTCCACGGCCGATCGCGTGATGTCGATGCCGCCCCACAAGAGCGTGCCATACCGGATTGTCGAGAACGTTGATCGTCATGCCGCGCGAAGTAACATGTGTGGTGAAAGTCGACTCGCCGGAATCGGACTCCATCGTCATGCTCGACCCCGAGGTCTGCGAACGCGCCCGCATCGGTCGCGACCGTCGCTATGACGGCCGCTTCTTCTCCGGCGTACGCACCACCCGCATCTACTGTCGACCGGTCTGTCCGGTGCGGCCCGCCCAGGGCAAGAACGTCCAGTTCTATGCGACGGCCGCCGCAGCCGAGGTTGCCGGCTTCCGCCCGTGCCTGCGCTGTCGTCCCGAGGCGGCCCCCTTCTCGCCGGCGTGGCTGGGCTCACGCACGACTGTGCAGCGCGCCCTGCGGCTGATCCACGACGGCGCGCTCGACCAGGCGAGCGTCGACGATCTTGCCGAACGGCTCGGCATCGGCTCACGTCACCTCGACCGGCTGTTCCAGCGCCACCTCGGCGCCAGTCCGCTGCAGGTCGCGCGGACGCTGCGGGTCCAGCGGGCCAAGCGCCTGCTCGATCAGACCCGGCTGCCGATGCTGGAGATTGCGGCACGCGCCGGCTTCACGAGCCTGCGCCGCTTCAACACAGTGTTTGCCGAAGTCTACCGGCGAACGCCGAGCGACGTACGTCGGCTTGCGCCGAGGGTTGGTCAGGCGCCGAAAAAGAAAAGGCCCGGCTGATGCCGGGCCTCTCCATCGCAGAGCTTGTCTGCCCTACTTCTTCATTGGCGACGACTTGCCGTCCTTCCAGACGTAGATGTCGTAGACGGCGTCCTTGATGTCGCCCTTGGCGTCGAATTCGAGCACGCCGACGGCCGAGTCGAACTTGCCCGAGCGCAGCGCCGCGGCGACCTTGGCCGCCTCGGTCGATTTCGCCTTGTTGGCGGCATCGGCCCAGGCCTTCACGGCAGCGTAGCTGAACAGCGTGTAGCCCTCCGGATTGTACTTGGCGTCGCGGAACTTCTTCACGAGGGCGGCATTCTTGGGATCGTCCTCGGCCTTCGGCGGGAACGACATCATCACGCCGTTGGTCGCCGCACCGCCCAGCTGGGCGAACTCGGCGGTCTCCAGCGCGTCGAAGCCCATCATCGCCGCCGCCAGGCCCTGCTCACGCGCCTGCTTGATGATCAGCGCGCCCGCGGTGTGGTAGCCGCCCAGCACGATGATATCGATCTTCGCCTGCTTCATCTTGTTGATCAGCGCAGCGAAGTCCTTGTCGGTGTCGTTGTAGGCCTCGTACATGGTCTCGCGCAGGCCGCCCTTGTTCAGCGCCTTCTTGGTCTCGTCGGCCACGCCTTTGCCGTAGGGCGACTTGTCGTGGAGGATCGCGACCTTGGCGGTCTTGTGGTTCTTCAGGATGTAGTTGCCGACAGTCGTGCCCTGCACGTCGTCACGGCCGCAGGTGCGGAACACCGTGGTGTTGCCCTTGGAAGCGGCGTCATCCGTCAGCTTCGGGTTGGTCGAGGCCGGCGTGATCTGCAGGATCTTGCCTTCCTTGTAGATGTCCGAGGCGGGGATCGACGAGCCCGAGCAGAAATGCCCGGCCACGAACACGACCTTGTCCGAGACCATCTTGTTGGCGACCGCGGTCGCCTGCTTCGGGTCGCAGGCGTCGTCGCCGATCACCAGTTCGAGTTTCTGGCCGTTGACGCCGCCTGCGGCATTGATGTCCGCGACCGCCATCTCGGCGCCGCGCTTCAACTGCTCGCCGAACGCCGCATTCGCGCCGGTCATCGGGCCGGCCGAGCCGATCTTGATCTGGGCGAACGCGGGCGTCGCCATCAAGGCGACGGCTGCGACGGCCAGCGCGCCGTACATCTTCTTCATCCGGGTCTCCCTTGTCGTTGAGCCTCCTCCGCGCGTGCGGAGCATGAACTTACATTAGGGCCGCTCGTCCCAGCCCAGCAAGCCTTTGCGCCGGTAAAGCCAGGGATACTGGCGCACCATCTGGCGCGCCCGGGTGAGCCTGTAGGCAAAGGCCGCGATCGCCAATTGCACGGCCCAGCCCAGTGCAAAGCCCGCCAGCGACCACAGTTCCCCATTGGCCAGCGCGTAGTCGAGGAAGCGCAGGGTCGCCGACAGGAGCGCCGTGTAGAACACGATCTGCGGCCAGGGTCGCCAGGTGAGCGCCACGGCGTGCCCGGCGGCGAACGAGGCCGGCCCGATCAGGATGAGGTTGAACAGCACCACGTTGAACAGGGTGTCGCCGAACCAGTCGAACATGAAGGTGTCCAGCGGGCTCATGCGTGCCCCCCTTCCAGGTAGGCGGCGCGGACCTCTTGATTGGCCAGCAACTCCTTGCCACTGCCACTGAGGCGCACCCGTCCGTTGGCCAGAACGTAGCCGCGGTCCGCCAGGCGCAGCGCGTGAAAGGCGTTCTGCTCGACCAGGAAGATCGTGACCCCCTCCTCCCGCGCGATGCGGCCGATCGAGTCGAAGATCTGGCGCACGATCAGCGGTGCGAGGCCCAGCGACGGCTCGTCGAGCAGGAGGATGCGCGGCCGGCTCATCAGGGCGCGGCCGATCGCCAGCATCTGCTGTTCGCCGCCCGACAGGGTGCCGCCACGCTGGTCGCGCCGCTCGGCCAGCCGTGGGAACATCGCGAATACGCGGTCGATATCGGAGTTGAAGTTCGCCGGATCGGCGAGGATCGCGCCCATCTGCAGGTTCTCGTAAACACTCATGCGCGCGAAGATGCGCCGCCCCTCCGGCACCTGCGCCACGCCGCGCCGCACGATCTGGAAGGTCGGCAGCGCCGTGATGTCCTCGCCGTCGAGCAGGATCTTGCCGCTGCGCGCACGGGGATTGCCGCAGATCGTCATCAGCAGCGTCGACTTGCCCGCCCCGTTGGCGCCGATCAGCGTCACGATCTCGCCCTTCGCCACCTCGAGATCGACCCCGTGCAGGGCCTGGATGGCGCCATAGAAGGTTTCGACACCCCTCACCGAGAGGATCGAGGGCTCAGCCATCGATCGCCTCCTCGTCGGTGCCGAGATAGGCGCGGATCACCGCCGGGTCACTGCGCACCGCCAGCGGATCCCCCTCTGCGATCTTGCGGCCATAGTCGAGCACGACGATATGGTCGGAAATGTTCATCACGACGCTCATGTCGTGCTCGATCAGCAGCACGCCGATCCCGTCGCGATCGCGGATCGACACCAGCAGCTGGTTGAGTTCCGCCGATTCGCGCGGGTTGAGACCGGCCGCCGGCTCGTCGAGACACAGCAACACCGGCTCGGTACACATGGCCCGGGCGATCTCGAGGCGCCGCTGGGCTCCATAGGGCAGCTCGCCGGCCGGCCGGTCGGCATCAGCCACCAGGCCGATACGCTCCAGCCAGAGCCGCGCCAGTTCGACTGCGGCCGCCTCGGCACGCTGGAAGCTCGCGGCGCCGAGGAGACCGAGCAGACTCCAGCCCGAGGCGCGCATCAGCTTGTTGTGCTGCGCCACCATCAGGTTCTCGAGCACCGTCATGCCGGGAAACAGGCGGATGTTCTGGAAGGTGCGCGCCACCCTCGCCTTCTGGCCGATCTCGTGGCCGCGCATCCGCTCGAGCAGGAATTCCCCGCCGGCGCCGCGCAGGGTCAGCCGGCCGATCGTCGGCTTGTAGAAGCCGGTGATGCAGTTGAAGACCGTCGTCTTGCCGGCGCCGTTGGGGCCGATGACGGCGGTGATCGAATGCGACCGGGCGGTGAACGACACGTCGTCGATCGCGACCAGCCCGCCGAAGCGCATGGTGAGGTGCTCGACCTCGATAAGTGGCTCTGTGACTTGGGGTGCCGTCATCCGCCGCCCCCCGATCCGGCGGGATGCAACCTGATGGACGGCTCGCGATGGGAGACGAGGCCGCGTGGCTTGAACACCATGATCAGCACCATGGCGAGGCCGAAGGCCAGCATGCGGTAGTTACCGAGGTCGCGGAACCATTCGGGCAGGCCGATCAGCAGAACCGCCGCCAGCACCACGCCGATCTGGCTGCCCATGCCGCCCAGCACGACGATGGCCAGGATGATCGCCGACTCTATGAACACGAAGCTCTCGGGGCTGATGAAGCGTTGCTTGGCGGCAAAGAACGAGCCGGCAAAGCCCGCGAACATGGCGCCGATGGCGAAGGCCGTGAGCTTGGTGTTGGTCGGATTGATGCCGAGTGCCTGGCAGGCCGTCTCGTCCTCGCGCAGCGCCTCCCAGGCGCGGCCCACCGGCAGGCGCCGCATGCGCTGCGTGAAGAGGTTGGTGATCAGCGCCAGGCCGAGGATGATGTAGTACAGGAAGATCAGCCGGTGATTGCCGTTGAAGGCGATCCCCAGCATCTCCGAGACTGTCTGCTTGCCGGGCGGCGGCGTCTCGGCGAACACGGCGCCGAACAGGGTCGGCCCGGGGATCGAGCCGATGCCGGCCGGCCCGTTGGTCAGGTCGAACCAGTTGAGCAGCACGAGGCGGATGATCTCGCCGAAGCCCAGAGTCACGATGGCGAGATAGTCGCCGCGCAGACGCAGCACCGGGAAACCCAGCATGATGCCGAACAATGCCGCCATCATTCCGGCGAGCGGCAGCACCGTCCAGAAGCCCAGCCCGTACTGCGTACTGAGCAGCGCATAGGCATAGGCGCCGACCGCGTAGAAGGCGACGTAGCCCAGGTCGAGCAGGCCTGCGAGGCCGACCACGATGTTGAGCCCCCAGCCCAGCATCACGTAGGTCAGGATCAGCACGCCGAGATCCATCGTCTTCTGGTCGGCGAACGGCGAGAACGGCATCAGGACCGCCGCCGCCAGCAACAGCCAGCCGAACCACTTGGATCCGGCCTTGCCCAGAGCAACACCCGACGGCGTCCGCGACACCGCGCCGATGGCATCGTTGGCCCACGGCCAGATCGCGCGGATCACCAGCAGCACGCCGCCCAGCGCCACAAACCAGTGCAGGAAGCCGGACGGCAGCTTCATGGGCGAGGCTCCGGCCACGATCATCGCGACGCCCAGCACGATGGCGGGCCAGCGCAGGCCGTTGGCCGCCATCGAGAGGCCGAGCCGGCCGATGAAGATGACGACCACGGCCACCGCGAGATCGACGAGGTGATAGTCGAAGCCCAGGCCCTTCCCGCCGCCCAGGTCGACGGTGCGGAAGCCGACGATGAAGATGCCCAGCGCGGCCGCGACGAAGGCGGTGAGGCCCGCATCCTTCAACATGAGAGCGAGACGCGGGCCCATCCGTCAGACCTTCTCGATCTCCGGTTTGCCGAGCAGTCCGCTCGGCCGGAAGATCAGAACTAGGACGAGGATCGCGAAAGCCGCGACGTCCTTGTACTCGCTCGAGAAGTAGCCGGCCCAGAAGACCTCGATCAATCCGATCAGCAGCCCGCCCAACATGGCGCCCGGCAGCGAGCCGATGCCGCCCAGCACCGCCGCGGTGAAGGCCTTGATGCCGGCCAGGAAGCCGATGAAGAAGTCGATGACGCCATAGTACATCAGGAACAGCATGCCGGCGACGGCCGCGAGCGCCGCCCCCAGCACGAAGGTGAGCGATATGGTGCGGTCGACATTGACGCCCAGCAACGCCGCCATCTTCATGTCCTGTTCGCAGGCGCGCTGCTGGCGTCCCAGCGAGGTTTTCGCGATCACCCAGGTGAATCCCGCCATCAGTACGACCGTCACCAGCACGATGATGATCTGAAGCCAGGTGACGCGGACGTCGAAGCCGTCGGCGCTGAAGAGATTGAATCCGCCCGAGACGACCTGCCCGCCGGGTTTGGGCCGCGCCCCCTGGGCCAGCTGCACGTAGTTCTGGAGGGCGATCGACACGCCGATGGCGGAGATCAGCGGGGCCAGCCGGAACGAGCCTCTTAATGGTCGATAGGCCGTTCGTTCGATCGCCCAGCCGTAGACGGCCGAGAAGCACATGGCCAGCAGCAGCACCAGGACGATGGCGATGGGCGCGGAGCTGATGCCGAGGCTGCCGCAGATGATGAAGCCGATCAGCGAGATGAAGGCGCCGATCATGAACACTTCGCCATGCGCGAAGTTGATCATGCCGATGATCCCGTAGACCATCGTGTACCCGATGGCGATCAGCCCGTAGATGGCGCCCAGCGTGATTGCGTTGATCAGCTGTTGCGTGAAATACGCCATGCCTTGTTTCTGTCTCCCTGCCTTCGCGACCTAAGATGCTTTCTTGGGGACTGGCAAGCTCAAGATGGGCGGCCTGCAAATCGCGGACCACAATCGGGCGCAGGGGATGCACAGGCTCGGTCAGCCCCGCGCGGTCCCCGAATTGTCCCTTGCACTCCTCGGTACAAGTGCCGATTAAAGACGGCCATGGACACTCCTTCCTACGACGTGATCGTCATCGGCGCAGGCCCGGCCGGCCTCACCGCCGCCACCGAAGCCGCCCGCGCGGGCCTGAAGGCGCTCTGCCTCGACAAGCTCGCGCCCGGCGGCGAAATCATCAACCTGGGCCAGTTGCACGATTTCGAAGAGATCTTCGACGGCACCACGATGGCCGCGCGCCTCACCGACGATGCCGTCGTCGCCGGCGTCGAGATCGGCTTCGGCGAAGTCACGGCGATTTCCGGCAATGGACCCTTCGAGATCGAGACCGCCGAGGGCGAGCGCCATACGGCGCGATCCCTTGTCGTGGCCACCGGCATGAACAAGGGCAAGCTCGGCCTTCCCGGCGAGGAAGAATATGAAGGGCGTGGCCTGTCCCACTGCGCGAACTGCGACGGGCCGCTCTATGCCGGCCAGCCCGTGATCATCGCCGGCGCCACCGGCTGGGCGCCCTACGAGGCCGCCGTCCTCGTTGGCATCGCGGGCGACATCACCATGCTCGGCACTCCGAGCGACCCCGTCCCCGAAGGCGTCACGGCCCTGCCGGGCCGCATCGTCGGTCTCGAAGGCAGCAACGGGCTGGAGGCCGTCACGATCGAGAATAACGGCCAGCGAAACCGAATTCCGACCAATGCGGTGTTCGTTTACGAGGGCCGGTCTCCCGCTGCGGAATTCCTGCCGGATTCGCTTGCACGTGACGCCACGGGGCATATCGTTGTCGACGAAGCGGGCCAGACGGGCCAGCCGCTGGTGTTCGCCGCCGGCGACGTCAGGTCCGGTTCGAAGGAATATCTCGCCAACGCCATCGCGGACGGCCAACGCGCCGCCAAGTCGGTCGTCGCGGCGTTGAAAAAGTAGCGTGGAGGAAAACGAACATGCGTATCTTCAATCCAAGCTTCGGAATGGCCGCCGCCGGCCCAGCCAAGGTGACTTTGCAGCCCGTCAACTGGGCGACTGACGCTATTGCGCTGATCTCCAATTCCAAGCCGAACGCCCGTGAGTTGCTGGAAGGCGTCCGCGCCATGCTGGGCGCGCACCGTCCGGTGGACAACATCCACTTCCACGCCAAGAACAGTGCCAGCCAGCCGGCGCCGAAGGAACTGATCGAGAAGGTCGCCAAGAACTACAAGGCGGCACTCCTCGCCTTAGGAGATTGAGGAAGCTGTTCATCGTGGAGTTTCCACGACAGCCTCGAACTCGAGAAGCTCGGCATCACCGCCTACGTGATCGCCACTGAGACTTTCAAACCGCTGGTCCTCGCCCAGGCGAAGGCCCGCAAGGTCGAACCGCGCCTGATCGTGGTCAAGCATCCCGTCGGCGGCCTCAATGCCGAAGAACTGCGGGAACGCATCGAAGCAGCGACCAAGGGACTGACCGAGGCGACGACGAAATGAAGGACATCGCCGAACAGGAAGTGATCGACATCGGCGACATGGATGTCGAGGCCTTCAACGAGTACGCCAACGAACAGGGCTGGAGCGACGGCATGCCGCTGTTCGTGCCCAGCGAGGCCAAGGTGGCGAAGTTCGTCGAGACGGTGCGCGGCGACAACCGGCCCTATCCGCCGGTGCCGCCGCGCCAGATCGTCCCGACGCTGCAGGCGCTCGCCGCCAATGCCGTGATGGCGGGCTGCAAGCCGGAGTATTTCCCGGTCGTGACCGCCGCGCTGCGCGGCGTGCTCGACCCGGACTACAATCTGCACGGCACGCTTGCGACCACGCACTCCTGCGCCCCGATGGTCATGGTGAGCGGCCCGATCCGCCACGAGCTCAACATCAACTGCGGCACCAACTGCTTCGGCCAGGGCCGCCAGGCCAATGCCACGATCGGCCGCGCGCTCGGCCTGATGCTGCTGAACGTGGCCGGCGCCAAGCCCGGCGAGATGGACCGTTCGACCCAGGGCAATCCCGCCAAGTTCACCTTCTGCTTCGGCGAGAACGAGGAAGAGAACCCCTGGACGCCCTATCACGTGCAGCGCGGCTTCGCGCCCACGGATTCGGTCGTGACGGTGATGTCGGGCGAAGGCCCGCACAATCTCAACGACCACGGTTCGACCACGGGCGACGGACTGCTCACCACCTTTGCCGGCGGCATGTCCAATCCGGGCGCCAACACCGTGTACGGCAAGGGGCCGATGTTCCTCATCATCGGCCCCGAGCATGCGGCGACCCTGAAGCGTGATGGCTTCACGATCGAGAGCATCCGGGAGGAACTCTGGAAGCGTTCGCGGATCCACCTGTCGCGCATCTCCCGCGAGAACCTCGACACCTACGAGAGCACCGGCCACAAGCCCGACGGTGACTGGCTGACGATCGGCCGAGATCCGGGCGACATCCACATCACCGTGGCGGGCGGTCCGGGCAAGCATTCGGCCTTCATCCCGTCGTTCGGCGGCACCACCGTCGCCTGCACGCGCATCGCCCGATGAACGAGTGGTGCGGCTGGCCGGTCGTCGACGAGCAGGCGACCTGGGAGCGCGCACAGCAGATCCTGACGGAGGCCGAACTCTCGGATGGCCTCCCCCTGGTGCCGCCGACCCGGCGGCGCCTGGAAGAGATGGTCGCCGGCATCGGCGGCCGTTCGGAGTCGCAAGGCATGATGCCGCCGATGTTCGGCGACATCAGCCCCGAGAGCATCGCCTATCAATGCGTGATCGCAGGCTGCGTCCCGGCCGAACTGCCGGTCGTGCTCGCGGCGGCCACGGCCACGCTCGAGCCGGACTTCAATCTCCTCGGCATCGCCACAACCACCGGCAGCGCCGCCGTCGCGCTTTGCCTCCATGGCCCGATCGTGCAGCGGCTCGGCGTCAACGCGCTGACCAACGCCATCGGTCCCGGCAGCCGCGCCAATGCCTGCATCGGCCGCGCCCTGCAGCTCTGCCTGCGCAACATCGGCGGTGCGCGCTCGGACACGGGGGACATGGCGACCATGGGCCAGCCGGCCAAGTTCACGCTGTGCTTCGCCGAGAGGAACGAAGGTCCCTTCCCCTCCTTCACCGAGCGCCACGGGCTTGCGAAAGACGAAAGCGCCCTCACGGTGATGGGCATTTCGGGTACGGCCGAGGTGCTGCCCGGCGACGGCGAAGGCGCCACCCCCGAGGCGATCCTCGACCCGGTCGTCGCCGGCATGCGCGCCGAGATCGTGATGTCGGGCCAGAGCCGCAAGGGCGGGCGCGGCGAGCAGGTGCTTCTTCTGCCGCTCGAACTCGCCGAGAAGATCGCGCGACATGAGGGCTGGGACATCGGGCGGGTCCAGCAATACCTGTTCGACAAGGGCGGTGACGTCGCTTCGTCGCCCGAAGCGATCCATCCGATCGTCACCGGCGGCGCCGGCTACAAGATGGCCTATCTCCCGATCTGGGGCGGCGGCTCGCAGATGGTGTTGCGGAGGCTCTGACGCGGGTCACGCCCCCCGCTACCTCAGCAGCCTGCGCACGAGACCGTAGAACAGCCACATGCCGAAGCCCCAGAGTGCGTAGACGATGGGCACCACGACCACGCCCGGCAGGCGCCAGCCGCCGCCCACCGGCGCGCCCTTGATCGGCAGGACGACGAACCAATTCACGGCCAGGACCAGCGTGATCGCGAAGAGGATCCAGCCCAGGGCCCCGTTCAGCAGGCCGGGTAGGCGCGCGACCACGAGGGCGCCCAGGACGCCCCAAAGACCACCCCAGAACGCCAGCGAGACGATGGCCGGAACGCCCCACGGCGGGACCGGCCGCATGCTGTAGAGATTGGGACGTCCGAAGCCGAATTCAGCGGCGGCGTAGAACCCCCATTGGTGGAATACCAGCACGCTGAGCGCGCCGGCGACGAAGCCCGCGACCGCCATGCGCCAGAAATTGCCCGTCACGTCACTTCACTCCGGGAGGCCGCCGATCGCGCCACGGATGCGCCTGTTCGAGCTGCGCAGCCAGTGACAACAGCGTGGCCTCGGCGCCGTAGCGGGCGACGAAGTGCATGCCGATGGGCAGACCGTCGTCCGTCCATTCCAGCGGCACCGACATGGCCGGCACGCCGGCGGCATTGCAGACGGAGGTGAAGGCCACCATCGGCGCGAGCCCCTCCTCGTACTGCTCAAGGCTGCCATCCATGCGCACAGCGCCCAGCGGCAGCGACGGGCGCGCGATGGTCGGCGAGAGGAGAATGTCGAACTTCTCGAAGAAGGCGCCGAGCTGGCGTCCCGTGCGATGGAAGGTCTGGACGGCGCGGATATAGTCATGGGCGCTCACCTTGCCGCCCTGCTCCGCGTAGAGCCGCGTCACCGGTTCCAGGTCGCCGGGCCCGGGTATGCGGCCGTTGGCGCGGACCTGGATGTTGGTGAAGGTGTTGGCGCACATCACCGTGCCGAAGGCCATGCCGGTCGCCACGGGATCATAATCCGGCGTCGCCTCCTCGACGTGATGACCAAGCGCTTCCAGCCGCCTCGCCGTACGCTCGACGGCCGCGACCAGCGCCGGGTCCATCGACTCCCAGCCGACGGGCTTGCGGAGGAACGCGACGCGGAGCTTGCCCGGGGTTCGCCTGGTCGCGTCGAGGAACGATCCCTCGGCCTCGGGCGCGCGATAGGGATCTCCGGGTTCGCCGCCCGCCAGCGCATCGAGCAGCGCCGCGCTGTCGCGCACCGAGATCGAGACGCCGAGTTGGGCGCCCGCCCCGGCGAGGGTCTCTCCGATCGGCGCCAGGCTGATGCGGCCGCGTGAGGGCTTCAGGCCGAACAGCCCGCACAGGGAGGCCGGAATGCGGATGGAGCCGCCGCCATCGGTCGCATGCGCCATTGGCAGCAGCCGCGCCGCCACCACCGCCGCCGAGCCACCGGAAGAACCGCCCGGCGACAGGTCGGCACGCCATGGATTGACCGTCGCCTCGCCGAAGGCAGGCTCGGTCGTCGGCGCCAGGCCGAACTCGCTGGTGTTGCTGCGGCCGACGATCACCAGGCCGGCGCGGCGCAAACGCGTGACCGCCGCGCTGTCGTTCACCGCCACCGGCTCCTTGGAGAAGAAGCGCGAACCGACCGTGGTCGGCGTGCCGGCACAGTCGGCCATGAGCTGCTTCACGACGAAGGGAATGCCGTGGAACGGCCCCTCACCGGCCGCCGCGGCCGACCGTTCGAGCAGGTCGCCGTCGTAGAAATCCGTGATGGCCTTCAGATGGCCGTTGGCCTCGCGCAGCCGCGTCACGGTGGCGTCGAGCAGTTCCCGCGCGCCGACCTGCCGGCTGCGGACCAGCTCCGCAACGGCCAGTGCGTCATGGGAAGTGAACAGGTCTTCCAAGGGTTCAGTTCCGCCAACGCACGAGGTTCACCGCCACGAAGGCGTCGTCATGCAGCTCGGGATAGGTCGCATAGAGCCGGTCGATCCCCTCGCTCTGGCCGGGGCTGAGTTTTTCGTGAGGATCGAGGCATTCGATCGACTTCAGAAGTCCCTGCCGCCGCAGGATCTCGTGGCAGCCCGGAATGCAGCCCGCGAAATCGTGGTCGACGTCGAACACGACGCTGTTGCAGTCCGTCACGAAGGAATCGAGCGCCAGCACTTCGGGCGGGATCAAGCCGTTCGAGACCGAGAGCTTCAGCCGCTCCAGCATCTTCACCGCGCCGCGCGTCCAGACACTCCAGTGACCCAGCAGCCCGCCCTGGAAACGCAAGGTGACCTCACGATTGCCGGTGCGCACGACCATCGGCGTGACGAGATCGGCCACGATGTGATCGTCGTTGCCGGTGTAGAGCGTGATGCGATCCTCGGCGTGGGCGGCCGCAATGCCGAAGCAGACGTCGAGCGTCCGGTAGCGGTTGAACGGCGCCACCTTGATCGCCACGACGTTGTCGATTGCCGCGAAGCGCATCCAGAATTCACGCGACAGCTTGATGCCGCCCACGGCCGTCTGCAGGTAGAAGCCGATCAGCGGCATCTCCTTCGCGACCGCCGTGCAATGCTCGATCAGCTCGTCCTCGCTGGCCCCCTTCAGCGCCGCCAGCGACAGCAGCACCGCGTGATAGCCGAGCGACCGTGCCGTGCGCGCTTCCTCGACCGCCTGCGCCGTCCTGCCGACGGCGCCGGCAATCATGACCAGGGGCCGGTCGGTCCAGTCGCGCGCCGTCTCGATGGCGAGTTCGAGGACCGGGCGATAGAGCCCGACTTCGCGGATGGCGAACTGCGTCGAATGCACACCCACCGCCAGCCCGCCCGAACCGGCATCCAGGTAGTAGCGGCTCAAGGCTCGCTGCGACTGCCTGTCGAATTTGCGGTCGGTATCGAGCGCCAGCGGATGCGCGGGGATGACGGTGCCCTGCCGCAGCAGGGACAGGACCGGCGCCGGAAGATCGCGCCAGTGAAGGGCCTTGTCGGTGCTCATATCTGCATCCTATCCCAATTCAGGACCCGCAAGGGCGAAGACATGCGAGGGATCGTCCAGTCCCTTCGCGGTGCCCAGGGTCATCCGCATGTAGCCGCGCGGCGAGGTCGCGCCCTGCTCCTGGAGCCAGGCGCGGACGGCCTGGTGCGCCTCCGGCACGTCGATGATGAACGGCCCTGGAGCGGCAGCCGCCGCGCGCGAGATCAGCGACAGGGCGATGGGCTCGCGATCCGCGACCACGGGCCCGAGCGACGTCGCCGTGCGGCCTTCGCGGCCCAGCACGAAGCCCACGATCTTGTCGCCCATGTCTTCGGCCAGCCAGGCCCGGCCCGGCTGACGCAAGGCCAGATGCATCAGGATCGACGGACGCTCCATGCCGGTCAGCGGCCGGTCGTAGACGGCGAGCCGCGGCAGGTCGGCCGGGGTGATCGGCCGGACCGTGACGCCGGCCGGCGGCGCCACCGCTTCGCTCTTCAGACCGTCGAAATGCCAGCGTGCGATCGGGTAGAGGTCACGAAAGCCCAGCGGCAGATAGATCGGCCGCCCCTGCTCCGTCGCGTCGAGGCCCGCAACCGCATCGGCGGCTCGCACCTCATCGATGCAACGCTTCAGCAGGCCGGTCCCGACACCGCCCCGACGGCGCTCCTTCGTCACCAGCACCATGCTGATCCAGGCGAGTTTCTGGCCGAGCGGCAGGATCAGGGAACTCGCCTGCCACGTCCCGTCGGGCGCCGTGCAGCCGAAGCCGCGTCCGGCGCCCAGCATGAACCGCCAGTCGGCGACATTCTGGTTCCAGCCCGCCTCGATCGACAGCGGCCATACCTCGTCGCACTGCTCGGGATCGATCGGCCGGACGTCCGGCAAATCAGTACTTGCCATCGCGTACCTCGTAGTGCGTGGGCTTGTTCAGGGTCTCCATGTCGCGCTCGAGCCAATCGGTCGTCCATTCGATCATCTTCGAGAGCGGCACGCTGGGCGGTCCGAATTCCTTCTCCATGCGGCTCGCATTGTTCAGCCAGCCGGTCGGCGCTTCCTTGCCGGTGAGCGTCGGCGTCCTGCCCAGCAGCTTGCCGAATTCCGCGGCCAGTTTGCGGATCTCGATGGTCTCCAGCCCCGTGACGTTGATCGGCGTCGTGGGCGTCGTCGCGCGCGCCAGGCAGCGCAACGCGACCGAGTTGGCATCGCCCTGCCAGATCACGTTGACATGGCCCATCGACAGGTCGATCGGCTCGCCGTCCCTCACCTTGCGTCCGACGTCGTGCAAGACGCCGTAGCGCATGTCGATCGCGTAATTGAGTCGGAACAGCCGGCCGGGCGTGCCGTGACGCGCCGAGAAATACTCGAACATGCGCTCACGCCCGACGCAGGAGTTCGCATAGTCGCCTGAGGGCGGCACCGGCGGGACGTCTTCCGTGGCACCGCCGCTGTCGACCGGCACGAACGGATAGACGCATCCCGTCGAGAAGGCGACGATACGCGACTCCTTGAAGACTTCGGCGACCATCGCCGGAACCTGCACGTTCATCGCCCAGGTGAGCGGCACGTCGCCCGTCGCGCCGAACTTGCGCCCCGCCATGAACACGACGTTGGCGGCCTTCGGCAGCTTCTCCAGCGCCGAGCGATCCAGCAGGTCGGCCGAGATCGGCTCCACGCCGGACTTCTCCAGCGCTTCCTTCACACCAGGCTCGCTGAAACGCGCCACGCCCATCACGCGCTTGATCGGCGCCGCGCGCTTGGCCATGCGCGCCAAGGTCGGCCCCATCTTGCCGCCGACGCCCAGCACCAGGATATCGCCCGGCGTCGCCGCGAGGTCGGCCACGAGCTCGGCGGACGGGGCGGTCATGAAGTCCTCGACGGCTTCGACGCTCTCGAAGCGGGCCGGCAGGTTGGCACTCATTTCTTGCCTCCAGGATGGGCCGGGACCAGGCGTTCGCGCGGTGCGGCGGGCATCGACCTGAGCACCGCAAAATCGAGATCGACGCCGACCGCAAAACCCGCGCAGCTCAGCGAGCCCAATGCCAGCGCTCCGTCACGCACCTTCAGACGTGCCGGCTTGCCCGGCTGCCGGTCGTAGAGATCGGGATGTGCCGCCACGAAAGCGTTCTGCTCGGCATCCGAAGCCGACGACATGCCATCGATGAAGTGGTGGGCATTGCGCTCGACATGGGTGAGGCCCAGCAGCGAGACCAGGGCCAGGTCCTGCTGGACGCTGACGCCGGGCTGCGTGGTGAGATCCTCGGCCGACATGAAGTATCCCGGGCCGAGCTTCGCGACGCGGGCGGCATTCAGGATCGATTTGTAGAAGCCCTTGCAATTCTTGCTCGAAACGCCGGCATAGCCGAGCTTCAGCGCTTCGGGGAAGGTCGACAGCTCGCCGTCTGACTCGTCGATGATGACGGGGCGATACTTCGCCAGCGCCGTCACCGGCCGGCTGAGCGCCGCCTGCCGCTTGATCGGCTGCTCGATGAACAGTGTCGCCTCGACCATCTTGGCAAGGGCCGGCGTCTCCTCGACCTTGCGCCAGAGTTCGACGATGCCGTCGACATCGTCATACTGCTCGTTGCCGTCGAACGTGACCTTGTAGTCGCCGGCGCCGGCATCCAGCACCGAGGCGATGCGCGTCAGCCGGTCGAGGTCGGCCTTGATGTCGCCGCCCACCTTCAGCTTGTAGTAGCGGCCGCGATAATACGAGACGACCTCTTCGAGCGTTTCCGGCAGCCCGTCGTTCACGCGCTCCGAGGCTGGCCGTTCCGCGGTCGTCAGCGGATCGACCAGACCCACCGTATGGCGAAGATCGATCGACGGGCGCGGCTTCAAGGCCGCCAGGAAGCCCGCGAGATGTCCTGCCTCGATGTCGGGCGTCAGATCTGTCGCCGCGATGCCCGGCACATTGGCGGCGATCATCTGCGCGAAGGATTGTCCCGTCGCCTTGCCCACCGCGTCGATGATCGCGCGGTCGAGCAGCGCCGGCCCGTACGAGGCAACCAGCGGATTGAGGCCGAGTTCGGCGCCGCCTGCGATCTGCTGGCGATAGCTGCCGGCATAGAGACCGAACGGCGTGTCGAAGCCGCGCGCGGTGTAGTGGTCGATGGCGAGTTGCAGCGCCTGCCGAAGCTGGTCGAGATTCTGCGCGTCGGAGAAATCCGGGCTCTTCTCGAACCATTTGGCGCCGAGCGCCTCGGCGGCGACGCCCTCGCTCCTGCGGCCGTCCTCGAGTGCGATGCGCACGCGGATGATCGCCTGGATGCCCTGCGTCACGGTGATGACGCCGAAGCGGAACGGCAGGCGCAGGCGGTGGTCGCGCTCGAAGCGGTCGACCGCCTCAACCTTCACTTTCATACGGTTTGCTCCAGCAGACCTTGGACGTAGCCGATCATGCGCGCCGCGCAGGTCGGACCGTCGGGCTCGTAGATAAAGGGTTCCATGGCGACCCAGCCATCATAACCCGTGTCGCGCAGCGCCTCGACCACGGGCGCGAACTTGTCCGCTCCCTCGCCCGGCCCACGCTTGTTGCGATCGTTGAACTGAACATGCGCCATCAGCCCCGTCGGCATCCAGCGGCGGATGGCGTCGGCAACCGGCTCCTTCTCTTCCAGGCTGGACGCCAGCGTGTCGACCATCAGCCGGAAGGCCGGACTGCCGATCCGCCGCACGACGACTTCGGCCTCGCCGAGCGTGTTGACGAAGTTGCAATCCGGTCGGGCGAGCGGCTCCAGACAATAGACCACGCCCGCCTTCTCCGCGGAGACCGCAGCGGTCGCCCAGGCTTCCTCGACCCGCTTGGCATCGTCCGGCTGTGCGACGCGCCTCTGACCGGGCGAACCATGGACCAGATAGGTGCCGCCCAGTTCGGCGCAAAGTTCGATCGATGACAGCATCACGTCGACACTGCGCTGCCATACCGTCCGATCGTCGGTGGCGATCGAGAGGCTGGCAGGCGCGGCCAGCAGCCAATGGAGACCACTCACCTCGATGCCCGCTTCGCTGCAGGCCCGGCGGACCTCGGCGCGCCGCGAGGCTGGCATGCGCCATGCATCGTCTCCCAAGGTAAAGGGCGCGACTTCGAGGCCCTTGTAGCCGAGCGCCGCCGCCAGAGCGCATTGGCGCTCGAAGGGAAGCTCGCGGATGACCTCGTTGCAGAGTGATAGCTTCACGGACGAACCTCGCCTTGACGGGCAAATGCGCGTTCGCCAGTCTCATCGCATGGGGGCACATGATATCAGCGGGACGAAAGCGATGAACAGTTTCATCGCTGCAAGCGCATGACGAAATTCGGCACCTTGGCCAACCGTTACTGGCCGACTCTCGCCCTCTTCGCTTTCCTGCTCGCCAGTTGGCAGGCCGCCGTCACCTTCGGCAACATCCGCGAGTATCTCCTACCCGCCCCGCTGTCGGTCTGGAACGCGCTATGGCACGGCGACACCGCCTGGGCCGGTCATCTCTGGACCACGACGCTGGAGATCATCGGCGCGTTCCTGATGGCCGCTGTGGTCGGCGTGGCGCTGGGTGTCGCCATCGCCTGGTCGCCCATCCTCGCCAACGCCCTCGTGCCGTTCCTGGTGTTCGTGAATACATTGCCCAAGGTGGCGATCGCACCGCTGTTCCTGATCTGGATGGGCTACGGCATCTTCCCCAACATGCTGATGGGCGCGCTGATCGGCTTCTTCCCGGTGGTCATCAACACAGCCGTCGGCCTGTCCCAGGTCGAGCCCGACATGCTCGACCTCGGGCGCGTCTTCAACGCGCCGAAATGGAAGATCTTCGTCAAGATCCGCATCCCCAATGCGCTCCCCTATATCCTGAGCGCGCTGAAGATCACGGCGACCGCCGCGGTGGTGGGTGCGATCGTCGGCGAGTTCGTCGCCTCCCAGCGCGGCCTGGGCTACGTCATCGTCACCACCCAGAGCAGCATGAACACCTCCGTGGCGTTCGCAGCCCTGGTCTGGATTTCCGTCGTGGGCCTCGTGCTCTACGGCGCTGTCGTATTGCTGGCGCACCTCTGGGCCCCCTGGGCCGAGGGCGTCGACTGAGATCGGGGAAGGGATAAAGGGAGACCGTCATGACTCGCACACTGTCGCTTGCGCTGGCCGCGTTGCTGGCCACGTCCGGCGCCGCCTCGGCGCAGGAGAAGTTCACTTTCGCACTCAACTGGTTCGCGGTCGGCGACCACGCCGCCTACTGGGTGGCCCTCGACAAGGGCTATTACAAGGCCAAGGGCCTCGACGTGACCCTGGAGAACTCCAAGGGATCGGGCGACTCGATCGCCAAGGTCGACACCGGCCGCGCCGATGCCGGACTCGCCGACGCCGCCGTCGTCATCGCCTCGGTCGGCCGTGGCACGACGGTGAAGACGGTCGGCATGGTGTTCGACAAGACGCCGCTCAACATCTTCAGCCTCAAGGAGAAGCCGCTCGCCAAGCCCAAGGACCTGGAAGGCAAGACCCTCGCGGCCCCTCCGGGCGATTCGCAGCGCCAGATGTTCCCCGCCTTCGCCAAGGTGAACGGCATCGACCCGGCCAAGGTCTCCTGGGTGAACATCGAGCCCGCCGCCAAGATCGCCGCCGTGGCCGAGAAGCGCGTCGACGGCGTCGGCGACTACAGCACCGGCCTGCCGCTCTACGAGAAGGCCGCCGGCAAGGGCAATGTCGTCATGATGCCGTGGGCCGATTTCGGCTTCGACATGTACTCCATGTCGATCATCGCCAGCGCCAAGACGATGAAGGACAGGCCCAAAGCCCTGAAGGACTTCCTCGAAGCCTCCTACATGGGCTGGCGCGACGTCATGGCCGACCCGAAGGCCGCCATGGAAATCCTGAAGAAGCGCGTGCCCGAGGTCGACGTCGAGGTGATGACGCCCAACATGATGATCGGCCTCGGCCTGATGAAGACCGACCGCTACGCCAAGAACGGCATCGGCTGGATCGACGAGAAGAAGATGTGCGACTCGGTCGATCTGGTGAACACCTACATGGGCCTGCCGAAGAAGGTCGAGTGCAAGGACGTCTACTCGACCGAGTTCTTCACCAAGGTCGCGATGCCGAACTGATCCGGGCAGTCGCGTCGCGTGACAAAGGGACTGATCGACCTCGACCGGGTCGGCATGACGTATCAGGCGGCGAGCGGCCCGGTCGAG
Source organism: Reyranella sp. (assembly GCF_004297265.1). Lineage (GTDB taxonomy): Bacteria > Pseudomonadota > Alphaproteobacteria > Reyranellales > Reyranellaceae > Reyranella. The sequence goes on along the minus strand of NZ_SCUT01000025.1, from coordinate 165,140 downwards.
GCGCTCGCCGGTATTTCCGCGTCCATCGGCGCCGGCGAGTTCGTCTCGCTGGTGGGACCGAGCGGCTGCGGGAAGTCGACCCTGCTGCGCATCGTGGCCGGGCTGCGTCCGGCCACGACCGGCACCATCACGGTCGCCGGCCGCACGGTGACCCAGCCGATCCCGGATATCGGCATGGTGTTCCAGGCACCGATCCTGCTGAAGTGGCGCTCGATCCTGGAGAACGTGCTGCTGCCGGCCGAACTGGCCGGCAAAGATCCTGGCAAACTGCGGCCGCGCGCCGAGCAGCTCCTCGACATGGCCGGCCTCGGCGGCTTCGGCGCCAAACTTCCGCGCGAACTGTCCGGCGGCATGCAGCAGCGCGCCGCGCTCTGCCGCGCCCTGCTGCTCGACCCGCCCCTCCTGCTGATGGACGAGCCGTTCGGCGCGCTCGACGCCATGACGCGGGACGACATGGCGCTCGAACTGCTGCGGATCTGGGGCGAGAAGGACCTCGCCCGCGAGGCCCGCAAGACGGTCCTGTTCGTGACGCATTCCATCCCGGAGGCGGTCTTCCTCTCCGATCGCGTGATCGTCATGTCGGCCCGCCCGGGCCGCATCGCGGCGGACTTCCGCATCGACCTGCCGCGCCCTCGCACCGTGGAACTGCGGGCCTCCGAGGCCTTTGGCAAGCTGAACCTCGAGATTTTCCGAGCCCTGACGGGCAAGACCATCGTGGGCACGGCCCTTTAGGGCGTTGGCGTCGCCCGCCCTGCCTGATAAGACGCGGGCGAAATAGCCAGGAGCAGACATGGCCAACGCCGCCACCCCCCTCAAGAGCGCCGCCAAGGGCATCAGCGCCGACGCCAGGCCCTTCGACTGGGAAGACCCGTTCTTCCTCGACGACCAGCTGACCGAGGACGAGATCGCCATCCGCGACGTCGCGCGCGATTATTGCCAGGACAAGCTGATGTCGCGCGTCCTGATGGCCAACCGGCACGAGAAGTTCGACCGCGAGATCATGAACGAGTTCGGCGCGCTCGGCCTGCTGGGCTCGACCATCCCCGAGAAGTACGGCTGCGCCGGCGCCAACTACACGAGCTACGGCCTGGTCGCCCGTGAAGTCGAGCGCGTCGACTCCGGTTACCGCTCGGCCATGAGCGTCCAGTCGTCGCTGGTCATGCATCCGATCTACGCCTACGGCAGCGAAGAGCAGCGCATGAAGTACCTGCCCAAGCTCGCGACCGGCGAGTGGGTCGGCTGCTTCGGCCTCACCGAGCCCGACCACGGCTCGGATCCCGGCAGCATGAAGACCCGCGCCACGACCGTGCCGGGCGGCTTCAGCCTCTCCGGTTCCAAGATGTGGATCACCAATTCGCCGATCGCCGACGTGCTGGTGATCTGGGCCAAGCTCGACGGCGGCGCGATCCGCGGCTTCATCCTGGAGCGCGGCTGGAAGGGCATCGAGACGCCGAAGATCGAGGGCAAGTTCAGCCTGCGCGCCTCAGTAACGGGCGCAATCATGCTCGACGAGGTGTTCGTACCGGTCGAGAACCTGATGCCCAACGTCGCCGGCCTCGGCGGCCCGTTCGGCTGCCTCAACAATGCCCGCTATGGCATCGCCTGGGGCGCCATGGGTGCGGCGGAGTTCTGCTGGAAGCAGGCGCGCAACTATACGATGGAGCGCAAGCAGTTCGGCCGGCCTCTCGCCGCCAACCAGCTCATCCAGAAGAAGCTCGCCGATATGCAGACTGAGATTGCGCTGGGCCTCCAGGCCTGCGTGCGGGTCGGCCGCCTCAAGGACAAGGGCCATGCCCAGCCCGAGATGATCTCGCTGATCAAGCGCAACAACTGCGGCAAGGCGCTCGACATCGCCCGCGTTGCCCGCGACATGCACGGCGGCAACGGCGTCTCGGACGAGTATCATGTGATCCGTCACGCGATGAACCTCGAGGCGGTGAACACCTACGAGGGCACGCATGACGTCCATGCGCTGATCCTCGGACGTGCGATGACCGGCATCCAGGCGTTCAGCTCGGGAGCCTGATCGGCGTGCCGCTGCCACCCCCCGGCGACATCGCGATCGTCGTCGCCGGGGCGCTGGCGGCTGGCTTCGTCAACGGATTGAGCGGCACCGGCTACGCGCTGGTGGCGCTGGGCTTCTGGCTGCAGGCCATGTCGCCGCTCACGGCCGCCCCCCTCACCGCCCTGTGCGGCGTCGCCGGCCACATCCAGTCCCTGCCCCGAATCTGGAGCGGCGTGCGTTGGTCGCGCCTGTGGCCGATGCTGTCAGCCGGCATCGTCGGCGTGCCGCTGGGCACGCTCCTGCTCAATCATCTGGAACCGCGGCCCCTCAAGGCTGGTGTCGGTCTCCTCCTGGTCGTCTACAGCGCCTGGATGGCCATCGTGCGCCGCCCGCCGATCGTCACGGGCGGCGGTCGTCCGGCCGACGCCGCGGTGGGCCTGATCGGAGGCGTGCTGGGCGGCATGGCGAGCCTCAGCGGCCCAGCGCCGGCGATCTGGGCGCAGCTGCGCGGCTTCGGCAAGGACGAGCAGCGCGGCGTCAATCAACCCTTCAACATGAGCGTGCTGTTCCTGGCCCTCATCTCGGCCGGCATCGCGGGCTTCCTCGACCGGACGTTCCTGATCTGGGCGGCCATCACCATACCGACGACGCTGATCGGTGCGCGCATCGGCCTGGCTCTCTACAGCCGCATCAACGACACCCAGTTCCGCCGGGTACTGCTGGCGTTGCTCATGCTGTCCGGCCTGACGCTCGTGGCGACAAGCCTGTTCTAACCTCGACCTCGTGCGAGGCCGCCCAGGTCACAGCGGGGTCGGGTCGAGGAACCGCTTCAGGACGTTTGCGGTGAGCTGGCTCACATTGTTCCTGTAGCCCGCGTGAGACAGGGCACAGACCCAGGCGATCGACCCGGTCGAGAAGACCGCGCCGCCATTGGCCGTCGGGAAATAGACCAGATCGGCCCGAACCTGCGCATTCTGGTCACCCATCACGCCGCGATGAAGCGTGCGGATCTCCTCCGGTGCGGGGGTACCGCCATAGCCGAGACGGTCCGCCGTCGCGAGCCATACGGTGCCGGGGGGTGACCCCAGCGAGAAGTCGACGCGATCGATCTCGACTCCGGCGGCGCCGTTGCCGCGCAGGCCGAAATCGCCCAGCGGCGTGGCAAGATCGATCCCTTTGGTCAGCCACGACAGTGAGGGATCCTTCGCGCCATCGAGCCAGCGGTAGGGCGAGGAATGGGTGAAGACCTGACCATCGAAACCGACACCGACCAATCGCTGCGGCGGACGCCCGTTGCTGCGCCAGGTCGAGGACGGCTCGCCGGTGAAGGCCAGCGCGGTCTCGCCCGCCTCTCCTTCCCAGGTGCGCAGCCCGGTCATGCCGCGGCGCATCTCGATCGTGTGCGGCACCGTCGGATGATAGGCGATGCGCCAGTAGAAGCCGTTGCCGCCGAGATACATGTGACGCCCACCGCTGCGCTGGTAGGCGTCGAAGGCGTCCCAGACCTCGCGGCTGATATATTCCGGGTGCGACCCCGTGACGACGCAGGTGTACGGCGCCAATACCTGGACACCGTGGCGATGGATGTCGTCGTCCGTGATGACGTCGTAGTCCTGCCCCATCTCCTCGAGCCAGTCGATGAAGTGCGTGTCGTTGCCGTAGTTGAACACGTTGCCGCGCGGCCGCATGTTGAGAATGGGTCGTCGCGCGCTGCTGATGCTCCAGCCGCTGCCGTCGGCATGCGTATCGTAGGTCGAGAGGCCGACCTCGCGATGTTCCTGGATGTAGACATCGTCCCGCGACAGCGTCAGCACACCCTCCAGCATCGCCTCGGCATGGACCTGGTCGAGCCGCAGCGCGCTGTTGGCATAGGCGAGAAAGGTGCCGGTGCTGGCCACGAAGGCGAGATTCGAACGAGGCTTGCCCAGTTCGGCGCGCACGAAGAACGCGACGAAACTCTCGACTGGCTCGTCACCCCCGTCTGTACGCAGCCGCAGCGCATAGAAACCGCTGCGCCACTCCTGCGGGACGGTGAAGCGCACAGTGGGCTCCCACTCCGCGTCGGCCATGTCGTCGCTGTGGAAATGGATGGCGCCATACTGTTCGGGGCAATCGGTCCAGCGGTCCGTGCTACCGTCCCAGTTGGCTCCGGTCATGCCCCGCGTCGGCATCTGACGCAGCCTGCCGTGGAGGTGATGGGCCGAAAGGTCGATGACCCTCTCGCTGGCCATCTCTCGCGAGAAATCCCACGCAGCGACCAGTCGTGCGTCGGCCATCGGAAAGGTCACGCTTTCGCAAAGCCGGTGCAGCCCGTCGATCGGCTGCACGCTGGCATGGAGCCGAGGCCGGTCAATCTTGCCGTCGTAGAAGCCGTCGAACAGATCGCCGCCGCCATCGCTGGCGTGGGCCGCGATCACCAGGGGCACGGCGGCAGGCCATTCCAGACCCGTCGGCCCGTCCGCCTCGACGCTCTCTGAACGGTCCCGGCCGGCCTGCGCGTCGGCGCTGCGGACCATCACCGCAAGGCGGCCGGCGTCGGCATCCCAGCGCGCCCCCGCCAGCACCCACTCGCGCGACAACAGTGCCGCGCTGGTCGCAGTCCGCCACGTCCGGCCACCGGCCGCCACGACGAACTCCAGGTGGCCCTCGGCGTCGAGGCCGAGTCGCCAGCCCTCCTGCGTATCCGCCCTCCAGCGCGACAGTATCGTCTGCGCGCGGTCTCCGGGCATCGTCGGCCACAGGAAGGCGCCGACGGTGAACGACTGGAAGGATGTGAGCGCAGGCCCGTCGGCGACGATAGCGCACGAGCCCGGCCGGATGACCTGGTGGACGAGAGGCACGGTGCGCTCGAACGGTGCGTCCATCTCGTGAACCCGGATTCCGGGGCCCGCAGGATCCGGATCGCCGCAGCGCACGCGCACCAGGGCGGCATCGGCCTTCGATACGGAGGGGCTGGAGAGATGGAACGCTACTTCTTCGCCGGGCGAGACCACCATCGGCCACGCATATCCAAGAACGGAGGTCGTATCGGTCATGCCAGTTTTTCACTCAGGTGCGGCGGCAGGGTCCGGCCAGTGATGGCCTCCCAGCGCAACTTGAAGACCTCCCATTCCGCCTCGGCGATGGAGGTGAAGACGTGATTGCGCATGAGCTCGATTGGCCTGCCCCGCTGGCGCGGGAGGCGCCCGAGCATCCATTCCTTGCCCGGCTGCGTGACGATCAGCACATAACGGCCGGGCTGGTCGGGATCGCCCGCCCAGCGCAGGCGATGCAGCAGCTTCTGGAGCTCATCGCCATGCGGTCCGCGCGGTTGCCGCCGGAATTCCTCCACCAGGTCGAGCCGGTCGGGATCGATCGGCCAGTGCGCGGCCTCGGGATAGGTGACGAGCACGGGCGACCTACTTGGTGAGCCAGCTGATCCAACGCTCGCGCAGCTTGGCGCGATCGGCGGCGATCCACGCATAGTCGGCGATGACCAGCTTGTCGTAGTTCGCGGGATAACTGGGCCGGAAGCGCCGCTCCTCGGCCGGCACCTTGGCGGCCGCTTCCTTGTTGTTCGAGTCGAAGCTCACCTCGTTGCTGAACGGCAGGTGTTCCGACGGGTCCTGTACGAAGAAATCGAGGAACTTGATGGCGTTCGCCGTATTCGGTCCGCCCTTCAGCACCGCCCAGTTGCCGGTGTCGCGGATGGCGCCGTTCCAGGTGAAATCGAACTCGCCGCTCTTGGCGAGCGGGACGGCACGGCTTGAATAGAGCATGCTCATGACGGCGTCGCCGCCGCGCAGGATCTGCATGGAATTGTCACCGCTCTTCCACCAGGCCGCGACGTCCTTCTTGATCGTGTCGAGCTTGCGGTAGGCTCGGTCCACGTCCATCGGGAACAGCTTGTCGCGCGGCACGCCGTCGGCCATCAGGGCGGCCAGCGGCACCCACCAGTCGCGGTCCCCGGTGTCGGGCAGCGAGCGCGGACCGGGAAACTTGGCCACGTCGAAGAAATCGGCCCAGGATTGCGGCCCGCCCGCCGGGAAGGCCTTCTTGCTCCAGGTCAGCGCCATGCCGCCCACCGTCCGGATGATTCCGCTCGGCATGCAGCTGCCGGGCAGCGCATTGGCAACGATGCCGGGCATTGCGGCGCAGTCGAGCGGCTGCAGGAGGTTCGCATGCTGGATCAGGTCGGGCGGCGTGGCGGTCACCACGTCGAACGGCACGTTGCCGCTGCGCGCCCCTGCGATCGCGCGCGCCCACTGGTCGGGAAGCTCGATGGCGATGGCGCGAACCTTGATGCCTGTCTGGGCTTCGAAGCGCTTGTAGAAGTGGGCCTGCAGGCTGTTCGTCATCAGGCCGCCGGTGGTGGCGATGATCACCTCGCCGCCGGCGGCCCGTGCCGTCGAGATGAAGGGAAAGGACGCGGTAGCCCCGAGGATCGTGCGGCGTGTCAATTTCATGCTGCTCTCCTGTTCAATTCCCGGAAGTCGGCCTGCGCGCGCCAGGCGAGGCCTGCCGGCCGCGGCCGGCGAAATGACCGGCGACCAGCGCCAGTACGGTAAGCCCGGTCAGGACCGTGGCAACGGCGGCCAGGGTCGGCGAAACATTGTAGTCGATGTCCTCGAACATCTTGCGCGGCAGCGAGCGATGATCGAGGTCGGAAATGAAGAACGAGATCACCGGCTCGTCGAACGAGATGATGAAGGCGAAGAGCGCTGCCGAGACGATGCCGGGCAGTATCTGGGGCAGCGTGACCCAGGTGAAGGCCTGCAGCGGGCTGGCGCCGCACGACAGCGCCGCGCGTTCGAGATCGGCGTCGTAGCGATGCAGCGACGCCAGGATCGTGAACACGACGAACGGCATCGCGAGCGCGGTATGGGCGGCAACGAAGCCAAGCGTCGTACCGGTGAGTTTCAGCCCGTCGAACACCAGGTAGGTGGCGATGGCGATCGCTATGTTGGGCACGATCACCGGCCCCACCACCAGCAGCTCGAACACAGGCTTGCCGGGAAGCCGGCCGCGCACCAGGGCCAGCGAGACGAGCGCGCCGACGACGGTTGCGACGATCGATGTCAGCACCGCGATGCGCAGGCTGAAGAAGGTGGCGTCCAGCCAGTCCCGGTCCGAGAAATAGGCCGAGTACCATTCGAGCGTGAAGCCCGAGGGTGGGAACTTGAGATAGCGATCGGGGCCGAACGACATCGGTACGATCAGCGCCGTCGGCACAAGCAGGAAGATGGCCACACCGTAGGCGAAGGCGTTTGCCGCCAGCCGTCCCGCCGTCAGTTCCGACCGCCTCCTCATGCCTGCCCCACGAACCGGTCCAGCCGGATGACGCGATGGAAGACGATCATCAGGCCGAGCACGGCGAGCAGGAGAACACCGATGATGGCGCCGGCGAAGGGCCAGTTGAGCAGTTCCGTGACCTGCTGCTGGACGAGCGTGGCCAGCATCATCTGCTGCGGCCCGCCGATCAGCGCGGGCGTGACGAAGAAGCCCAGCGCCAGCAGGAACACCATCACGCACCCGGACGTGATGCCGGGCATCGACAGCGGCAGGGTGACGTGGCGGAACACGGCGAAGCCGTTGGCGCCCAGCATCCTGGCGGCACGCGCATAGTCGTCCGGTATGGCGCGCAGGGTGGCATAGAGCGGCAGCACCACGAACGGCAGAAGCACATGGCTCATCGCCAGCACGACGGCCCCCTCGGTGCGCAGGAGCTGCATGGGCGCGTCCACGATGCCCAGGCCGGTCAGCAGGTCGTTGACCACGCCGTTGCGCTGCAGCAGCACGAGCCAGGCATAGGTGCGCACCAGCACCGACGTCCAAAGCGGCAGCAGGACGGCGACCAGCAGCAGGTTGAGCATCAGCCCGCGCGTGCGCGCCATCATGGCCGCCAGGGGATATCCCAGCAGCAGGCTGATCAATGTCACCAGCGCCGATATCCGTATCGTGCGGTACATCACCCGGAGATAGACCGGCTCGTCGAACACCCGGCGATAGTGCTCGACCGTGAAGGACGGCACGAACAGGCTCTCGCGCAGAAGCATGCCCAGCGGCAGCAGGAACGCGAGCATGAGGACCAGCAGGAACGGCGTCGCGAGCAACAGGCTCGCCGCAGGACTGTAGGTCCGGCCCCCCAGCATGAAACGGGACGGCCGGGCCTTCATGCGGCGTATGCGCGGGCGTGTCGCGTCTGCCAGCCCAAGGTGAAGGGCGTGCCCGGCGCCGGCTCGCCGAGCGCACCGTCGGGGCCGACCCGGACGCGCAGCGTCGGCCCCTTGCTACGCAGCAGAAGCGTCGTGATGCTGCCGGCATAGATGGCCTCTTCGACCGAGGCCTGCACACCGGCACCGTCCTTACTCAGACGGATATTCTCGGGGCGGATCGCCACCTTGACCTTCTGCCCGCCCCGAATGGCGTCTGCGGCCGTGACGGTGGCGCGCTCCCCTCCCTCGAGGGTGACGCCGAGCTCGCTTCCGGCCACGGCGTCGCCCGAAGCGACGGCCGGCCAGAAATTGGTCTCGCCGATGAATCCTGCGACGAAGGCGGAGGTGGGCTGCTCGTAGAGTGCCTTGGGCGTGTCGAGCTGCTGCAGCTTGCCGAGATCGAGCACGGCGATGCGGTCTGCCATGGTGAGGGCCTCGGTCTGGTCGTGCGTGACGAAGATCACCGTCACGCCCAGCTCGCGCTGCAGATGCTTGATCTCGATCTGCATTTCCTCCCGCAGATTCTTGTCGAGCGCGGAGAGCGGTTCGTCCATCAGCAGCACTTCGGGATTGTACACGACGGCCCTCGCCATCGCGACGCGCTGCTGCTGGCCGCCCGACAACTGCGCAGGCTTGCGCTCACCGTAGCCTTCGAGGCGCACCGTCCGGAGCGCCACGCGCGCCCGTTCCTCGCGCTCGGCCCGGCCGATCTTCCGCATGCGGAGCGGAAACGCGATGTTGTCGAGTACGGTCATGTGCGGAAACAGGGTGTAGCGCTGGAACACCATCCCGAGGTTGCGCTTGTGGGACGGCGTCCAGGTCACGTCCTGCCCGCCGATCTCGATGCGGCCGAAGTCGGGAAAGTCGAAGCCCGCGATATTCATCAGGACCGTCGTCTTGCCCGAGCCGGACGGTCCCAGCAGGGCAAGGAATTCTCCGGTGCGGACACCGAACGTCACCCCGTCCACGGCGGCGACATCGCCGTAGCGCTTTACCAGCTCGTGAACGCCGACATGCTCGCCATTTCCGGTGCCTGTACGCAACTCTGCCCCGCCTGCTGCCGCACGCATCCTAATGAGCGGCCAACGTCGCGCACAACCTCATATTTGCAGGGCAGGCTGGCCGGGTTCGTCGAGCGCTCGAGATCCCGACAGGCCGGCGGCCTGATATCGGCGGGCGTCGCCGGCTAACCCACCAGAACCTTCAGGCAGCCACTCTCGGCCAGCAGCTGTTCGAGGCCGGCCGCCTGCTTAGCCACCTCATATTTGCGCCGGATCTCGGCCAGGGACCGCGCGTGATACTTCTGCGGCTCCTGCGTCCACGCCGCGCCGCCGAGGCTCAGGGTGAAGCTCTTGTCGCCGTGTGCGATCGCGGCCGCGTTGGCCGCCGACCAGGGCAGGAACAGCGCGCCGACCTCCTCGCGCAGAAGCGGCATCAGCGTCGGCGCGAGCCCCGCCAGTGTTTCGAAATTGCCTTCGAGCCGCGGCAAGAGCATGCGCTGGATCCAGGCCATCACGTTCGGCGCCGAAGCCCGCATGATCGCGCCCGGCGTGGGATCGGTCGCCGCTTCATAGAGCTGCGCCCACAGGCCGAAATCGGCCATCGCGGGCCGCCCGCCCAGCAGGTAAGGCCGCGACGCGAGGTGTGCCTCGATCAGGGCCAGCGCCCTGGCGAACGAGGCCTCGATCAGCGGCTCCGTCTTGTCGTTGGAGCCGACGAATCCCAGCCGGCCCATCATGCGCTCGGCCACGGCCGCGCGGGCCTGCGCCACGGCAAGCGTTCCCTGCGCGCCCATCATCTGCTGCGCGATGCGCTCGGCCGTGGACCAGACGTCGGGCTGGTAGCGCCAACGATAGTGGAACATCCACTTGTTGCCCCACTCGTCGCCATACTCTTCGAGAAGCGCGGAGAGGAAGGCCAGCACGGGATCCGCGGGCGTTACGGACGGTTCGGGATGGGACGCCTCGAAGCGTTCGAGGATTGGAGTCGAATCCTGGATGCCCTCGCCCTCCGGCGTCACGACCAGCGGCACGAGCGGCAGCTTGGCGTACTTCTGGAACTCCGACTGAACCGCCGGCGACCTCGGGATCCACTCGTGATCCAGGTTCTTGTAGCGGAAGAAGGACCGCACCTTCACCGAATAGGGCGACAGTTCGGAGCCGTAAATCCTGTAGGTCACGGCTCCCTCAGATCCAGCGCTTGCGCTTCAGCCACAGGAAGATGGAGGTCACGATGACGACGACCATCACCCAGAAGAAATCATAGCCGTGCTTCCAACCCAGCTCGGGCATGTTGCCGCTGTCGCGGTCGAAGTTCATGCCGTAGATGCCCGCGAGGAAACTCAGCGGCATGAAGAACACAGTGATCACCGCCATGGTCTTCATCACCTCGGACATCCGGTTGGACGAGTCCATGAGATAGACTTCCATCAGGCCGTTGGCCATTTCGCGGTAGCTCTCGACCAGGTCGAGCACGGCGACCGCATGGTCGAAGCAGTCGCGCAAATAGGTGCGGGTCTCCGGCATGATGAAGGGCACGTCCGGCCGCATCACCGCCAGCACCGTCTCGCGCTCGGCCCACTGGATCCGATGGAAGGCGACGAGCGCCCGCCGGGCCTGATGGATATGCGCCAGCGTGTCCTTGGTCGGGTGGTCGAGCGCCTCCTCCTCCAGCTCCTCGAGATGGGTCGACAGGGCCTCGATCAGCGGGAACTTGCGGTCGACCACGAGATCGATGAGCGCATAGACGAGATAGTCGATGCCGAACATGCGCAGCCGAGAGCCCGCGGTCTGCAGACGGTCGCGCACCGGCTTGAAGATGTCGGCCTTCAGGTCGTGGAAGGAGATGACGTAGTTGTCGCCGAAGAAGATGCTGACCTGCTGACCCTTCAGGACGCAGTCTTCATAAGCCGGGTCGTTCAGGACGAGGAAGCCCTGGCCCTCGTAGAGATCGAGCTTGCTGCGCTGGTTGGAGTGGAACACGTCCTCGAGCGCCAGCGGATGCAGGTTGAACGCCATGCCGAGATTGCGCAGCATCTCGGAGCTCGGGCGGCCGCTCACATCGATCCAGGTATGACCGGGCGTGCCGAGATGGAAGCGGCACTGGTCCACTTCCACCTCATGCAGGACTTCGACTTCCTCCTGTGTGTATTCGACCAGGGTGAAATCGAGCGCTTCGTCCGGAACCGGCGCGCGCCCGGTCAGCGTGCCGGGAGCCGTACCGGGCTTGGTGTGGCGGCGGAAGAAGCCCTCCATGCGCTCACTCATCCTCGAGTCGTTCAGACTTCTTCCATCACCTGGACGTCGGGACGGCCGGCGAGATAGTCGCCGAGCTTGCGGCCGAGTTCCTTGAAGTGCGGCGCGGCCCGATGGGCCTCCAGCGCCGCCTGGTCCTCGTAGCGCTCCAGCATGACATAGACGTTAACGTCGGCCGTCTTGTGCAGCGCATAGAGCTTGTTGCCCGGCTCGTCGGCATGGACCTTGGCCTGAAGCGCCTTCATGGTCGCCTCGAAGTCGCCGTTGGTACCGGGCTTGATGGTCAGTTTCGCGATGACGCCGATCATACTCTCTCCTCCTGCCGTCTCTGTTGCGGCCGCTTCTTCACAAGATACTTGTGCTCGCCATCGCACACCAGTTCACCCTTCTGGTTGTGGATCGTGAGCTTCAGCACGGCGACCCCGGTCGTGCGTCCAGGCTTCAGCTCGGTCACCTGCAGCATCGGATAGAGCGTGTCGCCGACATAGACCGGCTTCAGGAACCGCGAAGACTGTTCGAGGAATCCGACCAGCGATTCGCCCACGAAATGCGGGAAGATGCCGCCGCCGGCCGCGCCCTGGATCGCGACCTGCAGTCCATGGGCCAGCATATCCCTGTGCCCCAGGGCCTTGCAGTACTCGCGATCGTAGTGGATTGGATGATTGTCGCCGCTGGCGAGCTGGAAGGCGGAGAACAGCGCTTCGGTCTGGGTGCGCGAGTTGATGTAGAACTTCTGGCCGACCTCGAGATCCTCGAACCAGTGGGCCGGTCCGAAGCGATGCTCGGCCGGGTCGAATGGCTTCTCCGTCATGCCTAGGCCGCCTTGGCCTTGCGGGCCATCCCGTCAAACAGGTCGAGCATGCGCTCACGCCACGCATGGACCGGATCGTCCTTCTCCAGCAGCTCGAGCGGGCTGACCGTGCGTGGCCACATGAAGGTGCCGGCAAGGATGTAGTCCGGATACGCCGCCTCGGCGCCCGACAGGAATTTCTGCTCGCGCAGCGCCCGGCGCGCCGGCTCGAGCGCGGCGCGGAAGGCCGCCAGCCCTTTTTCGCGCGCCTTCATCTGGAACGAGGAGAAATCCGTCGTGCCCAGCCGCTTCCCGCGCGACTCGGCGAAATAGGGCTTGTCCTCTGCCCGCACGCGATCATAGAGGTCGCCGACGATCAGCGGGAAAACCCCGGCATTGACCACCGTGTCCGTCCAGCCGTTGATGAAGCGCGCGTAGGAGCGGCCCATCTCGCTCTTCAGCAGCAGCTTCTCGGGATACATATCGTCCAGATAGACGGCGATGGCCCAGCTGTCCTTGACCGGCTTCTCACCGTCCTTGATCACCGGCACGGTCTTGGAATCGGCGAAGGCGATCTTCTCCTTCTCCGTGAAGCCCATCGGCACGCTGGCAAAGTCGAGTCCCTTGTGCGCCAGCGAGAATTTGGTCCGCCAGCAGAACGGGCTGGGACGCCGATCGTCCTCGAACGCCAGGTCGTAGAGCGTGATCATGCGGGCCTCACTTGCCGTCCAGCATCTTGATGATGCCGGAGAAATCCTTGGCGCCGTTGCCGGAGTTCACGAACAGGCTGAAGAGCTGGGCGGCTTCGGCGCCGAGCGGCGTGCTGGCGCCGGCCGCACTGGCCGCCTGCTGGGCCAGCATCAGGTCCTTCAGCATCATCGCGGCCGTGAAGCCCGGCTGGTAGTCGCGGTTGGCCGGTGAGGCCGGCACCGGGCCCGGCACGGGGCAGTAGTTGGTGAGCGACCAGCACTGGCCCGATGCTGTCGAGGCCACGTCGAACAGCTTCTGCGCATCGAGGCCCAGCCGCTTGGCCAGCATAAAGGCCTCGCTGACCGCGATCATCGAGATGCCCAGGATCATGTTGTTGCAGATCTTGGCCGCCTGTCCGCCGCCGCTCGCACCGGCCAGAACGATGTTCTTGCCCATCTTCTCCAGGATGGGCCTGGCCTTGGCGAACGACGCCTCGCTGCCGCCCACCATGAAGGTGAGCGTGCCCGCGGTGGCCCCGCCGACGCCGCCCGAGACCGGCGCGTCGACCATGTCGAGGCCCGCCTTCTCGGCCAGCACCGCAACATGGCGGGCGCTCTCCACGTCGATGGTGGAACAGTCGATCAGGAGCGTGCCCTTTGCGACGTTCGGCAGCACGTCCTTCTCGTAGACCTCGCGCACATGCTTGCCGGCCGGCAGCATGGTGACGACGATCTCCGCGCCCTTCACCGCCTCGGCGGCGGAGGAAGCCTTGTGCGCCCCCTTCTCGACCGCCGTCTTCACGGCGGCATCCGACAGGTCGAAGGCCACCACGTGATGCTGCGCCTTCGCGAGATTGGCGGCCATCGGACCGCCCATGTTGCCGAGACCGATGAAGGCGATTTTCGCCATGGCTTCCTCCGTTTGGTTTGCTGCCGCCTCAGTCGAAGAACAGGTCGTTCGACACCGGCCTGAAATGCTCCTCGACCATCGCCGCGGTCACGCCGTCGATGGTCGGCGGATTCCATTGCGGCTTCTGGTCCTTGTCGATCAGCAGGGCACGCACGCCCTCGAAGAAATCATGACCCTTCTGCATGCAGCGCTGCGACATGCGATACTCGATCGTCATCGTGTCCTCGAACGACCGGTTGGCGCAGCGCTTCAGCTGTTCCAGGGTGATCGCCATCGAAAGCGGTGAGAGCTTCATGAGGGCGGCGAGCTGCTTCTGGGCGAACTCGCTGTTCGACTTCTTCAGCTTCGCCACGATTTCCGGCAGCGTCTCGGCCGAAAAGCAACGGTCGATCTCCGGCATCAGGGCCGGCAACGTCTGGTCACCGGCGTCCGCCTGGAAGCGGGCGATGACGGCATCGACCTTCTCGTTGGCGCGCGGACCGGAGAGGTCGGCCTCGCCGAGCGCCGCCTGCAGGTCGTCGATCTTCGCGCTTGGCACGAAGGCGTTGGCAATGCCCGCCCAGACTGCATCTGCCGCCTTGAGACGGTAGCTGGTGAGCGCGAGGAAGGTGCCCAGCGCGCCCGGCAGGCGTGTCAGGAAATAGCCGCCGCCGACATCGGGGAAGAGACCGATGGTCGTCTCCGGCATGGCGAAGAGATACTTCTCCGTCACCACCGAGTGCGAACCGTGGGCCGACAGGCCGACGCCACCGCCCATGTTGATGCCGTCGATCAGCGAGATCCAAGGCTTGGCGAAGCGGTAGATACGACGGTTGACGATGTACTCGTCGCGGAAGAAGTCGCGCCGCAGGGTGCCCGACGGATTGTCCCGCATCTCGCGATAGAGGCCGGCCACGTCACCCCCGGCGGAGAACGCCCGGTCGCCGGCGCCGCGCAGGACCACCGCCTTGATGGAAGGATCCTTCTCCCACTCAGGCATCACGCGCTCCATCTCGAGGATGATGCCGTGCGACAGCGAGTTGAGGACCTTCGGGCGGTTGAGCGTCATGACGCCCAGACCGTCCTTCACGTCGAACAGGATTTCAGCTTCGGACATACTTTCAACTCATCAACAAGCGGCGGGAAATGATCACGCGCATGATCTCGTTGGTGCCTTCGAGGATCTGGTGCACGCGGAGGTCGCGGAGATAGCGCTCCAGCGGGAAATCCTTCAAGTAGCCGTATCCGCCATGCAATTGCAGCGCCTCGTTGACCACACGGAATCCCGTGTCGGTCGCGAAGCGCTTGCCCATGGCGGCGGCCTGCGTCGCTTCCGGCGACTTTGCATCGAGCAGCGAGGCCGCGCGCCAGATCAGCAACCGCGCTGCGTCGAGCTCGGTCGCCATGTCGGCAAGCTTGAACTGCGTCGCCTGGAAGTCGGCCAGGAGCTTGCCGAACTGCTTCCGCTCCACGACGTAGCGCGACGCCGTCTCCAGGCAGGCGCGCGCGCCGCCCAGCGAGCAGGCGCCGATGTTGATGCGGCCGCCGTCGAGCCCCATCATCGCGATCTTGAAGCCGTGCCCTTCCGGCCCGAGCCGGTTGGCCACCGGCACCCGGCAATTCTCGAAGATCACCGAGGCCGTCGGCTGGCTGTTCCAGCCAAGCTTGTTCTCCTGCTTTCCGAACGAGAGGCCCGGTGTCCCCGCCTCGACCACCAGGGTCGAAATGCCGCTGGCGCCCGGCCCGCCGGTGCGCAGCATCACGACATAGATGTCGCTGCGGCCGCCGCCCGAAATGAAGGCCTTGCTGCCGTTCAGCACGTAGTGATCGCCCTGGAGCTCGGCACGCGTCGCCAATGCCGCCGCGTCGGAGCCGGCCCCGGGTTCGGTGAGGCAGTAGCTCGCGAAATGCTCCATCGAGCAGAGCTTCGGCAGGAAGCGCCGGCGCTGGTCGTCATCGCCGAAAGCGTCGATCATCCAGGCGGCCATATTGTGAATGGAGACGTAGGCCGCCGTGCTCGGGCAGGCCGCCGCCAGCTCCTCCATGATGAGCGCCGCGTCGAAGCGGCTGAGGCCGCTGCCGCCGACATCGTCGCGCACGTAGATGCCGCCGAAGCCGAGGGCCGCCGCCTCGCGCAGCACCTCCTCCGGAAAGATCTTCTCGGCGTCCCAGCGCGCGGCCTGAGGCAGCATGCGGTCGGTCGCGAACTGCCGTGCCGTATCGCGAAAGGCCTGCTGGTCTTCTGAAAGCGTGAAATCCATCAATGGGACCGTATCAACTCTGGGGCCGGCATTCTGCAGGAAAAGGAGCCGCATTGCGGCCCCCCGCCTGTTCGGGCGATAAGGCCATTCATGTCCGCCCGTTTCACGACCCTCGGCCGTTATCCCACGACCCGCCTGCGCCGCAATCGCGGCGAGGAATGGTCCCGCCGTCTCGTCGCCGAGAACAAGCTTTCGGTCGATGACCTGATCTGGCCGGTCTTCGTGCAGGAGGGCCAGAACGCCCGCACGCCGGTCGCCTCCATGCCGGGCGTCGACCGTCTTTCGATCGACCTGTTCGCAGAGGCGGCCAAGGAAGCGCGCGACCTCGGCATTCCCGCCATCGCGATCTTTCCCGAGACCGATCCCAAGGCCAAGACGCCCGACGCGCGCGAGGCCTACAATCCGGGCAATCTCGTCTGCCGCGCCATCACGGCGGTGAAGAAGGCGGTTCCGGACATCGGCATCGTCTGCGACGTGGCCCTCGACCCGTTCAACAGCGACGGGCATGACGGCATCGTGCGCGACGGTCGCATCCTGAACGACGAATCGGTCGAGGCGCTGGTCAAGCAGGCGATCGTGCAGACCGAGGCCGGCGCCGACATCCAGGCGCCCTCGGACATGATGGACGGCCGTATCGGCGCCATCCGTGCCGCTCTCGACGCCAGGGGATTCCAGCACGAGCAGATCATGTCCTACGCCGCCAAGTACGCCTCGGCCTTCTACAATCCGTTCCGCGACGCCATCGGCAGCTCCGGCGCCCTGAAGGGCGACAAGAAGACCTACCAGATGGACTACGCCAATTCCGACGAGGCGCTGCGCGAGGTTGGCTTCGACATCGAGGAAGGCGCCGACATGGTGATGGTGAAGCCCGGCCTTCCCTATCTCGATATCGTGCGTCGCGTGAAGGATACGTTCGGCGTGCCGACCTACGCCTACCAGGTGAGCGGCGAGTACGCGATGCTGAAGGGCGCGGCCGATCGCGGCTGGCTCGACTGGAACAAGGTGCTGATCGAGACGCTGACCGGGTTCAAGCGCGCCGGCTGCGACGGCATCCTGACCTACGGCGCGGTTGACGCGGCGCGACTGCTCAACTCCAGATGATTGAGCGTCCGTCGGCCCGGCTGATCCTGCTCGATCCGCAGGACCGCCTTTTTCTCTTCAATGTCCACGATCCGCAGGTGTTCGATCCGGCCAAGCCGTTCTTCGATCCATTCTGGGTGATGATCGGCGGCATGGTCGATCCGGGCGAGGACTATGTCCAGGCCGCGGTACGCGAGGCCGGCGAGGAAACCAGGCTGCCGGTCATCGGCACGCCGCGCTGGGTCTGGTCGCGCGAGCGAGTCATGAGCTGGCGCGGCAAGGACGTGCTGCACAGGGAGCGCTTCTTCCTGGCCCGCACCGACCGAACCGAGATCGACACGTCGGGCCTTGACGAGAAGGAACGGAGCTGGACTCTCGGCCATCGCTGGTGGACCGCCTCCGAAGTCGCCTCTTCGTCCGAGCGCTTCGAGCCGCTCGAACTCGGCACGCTCCTGCCGGCGCTGCTGCGCGACGGCCCTCCCGCCGAGCCGCGGCAACTCGTCTAGCGGCGGTCGCGCTCCTCGCGTTCCCGCTTGCGCCGTTCCTGCTCTTCCGCCGCGCCGCGATAGGCGCGCCATGCCAGGACAAGTGCGACCAGCGAGCAGGCCACGCCCACGATCATCGCCATCGGCTCCACCTCACCCATCTCCGCATTTCCTCACGATGGTCTCGCCTGCCCGATGATCAGCGCCGCATCGTGGCCTGAATGAGGCTTGCTCTCGGGCATGAAGGCGGCATAGATCAGCAGCCCGATGCCGGCGATCCCGGCCAGGGCGAGGAACGCCGCCGAGTACCCGGCCTTCACGACGATCAGACCCGCAAAGGTCGCACTGAGCGCGGCCCCGATCCCCAGCGCGGTTGCGATGGCGCCCTGGCTGACGTTGAAGCGGCCGGTCCCCCGCGTCAGGTCGGCGACGACCACCGGGAAAAGCGCACCAAAAATGCCGGCGCCCACACCGTCCAGCGCCTGAACGCCGACCAGCCAGTAGGGATCGTCGGACAGCGGGTAGAGCGCGCCGCGCACCGCGAGGATCACGAAGCCGGCGAGGAACAGCGGCTTGCGCCCCCAGTCGTCGGCCTTGGCGCCGACGATCAGCGCGGCGGGTATCATCACCAGCTGGGCGATGACGACGCAGGCGGCCATGAGGGTCGTCCCCAGCCCCTCGTTGGCCAGGGCGAGCTTCTGCCCGACGAGCGGCAGCATCGCCGCGTTGGCAAAGTGGAACAGCACCACACAGCCTGCGAAGGTCAGCAGCGGCCGGTTCTCCAGCAGGACCCGTAGACCCGCAGGCCTGGCGTGGCCGTGGTGGCTGCCGTCATCCAGACCGCGGGCCACATCATGATCAATGGACCTGGCCGGCACGGCAAGGGTCGCGGCGATGCTGGCGATGGCCATGCCGGCCATCAGATAGAAGACTGCGATCGGCCCCATGACGTAGGCACCCGCTCCGGCCAGCACGGCGGCGACCGCGTTGCCCGCGTGGTTGAACGCCTCGTTGCGGCCGGTGCGCCGGGTGAACGCCTTGGGACCCATGATCCCCAGTGTGATCGCGGCGATGGCCGGCGCGAAGATCGAACTCGCGACGCCGGCCAGCGACTGGGCGACCGCGACGGACACGAAGCCCGGCGCAATCGGCAGGACGAGGCAACAAGCCGTTACGACGATCGCCGCAACGATCAAGGCGGCGCGCTTGTAGCGGGTCACGTCGATGAAATTGCCCGCCGGCGTCTGGGCCAGGATCGCCGCGATGCCGCCGATCGACATGACGAGGCCGATGCTGGCCGCGTCCCATTTCTGGACCGTCAGGAGGTAGATGGCGAGATAGGGGCCCAGCCCGTCGCGCACGTCGGCCAGGAAGAAGTTCAAGGCATCCAGTCCGCCCTCTTTCCTGTTCATGCGGAAGTCACCTCGAAGAATTTCGCAACGGCCTGGTCGCACCAGGGAATCAGGCTTCCCGAGCCGTGGAACCCGACATGGCCGCCGTGCAGTGGCAGCAGCGGCATCAGCGCCTTGTTGCCCGTCCACTGGTAGCTGCTGTAGAGCGCGCCCGGGATCCAGGGATCGTCCAGAGCGGCCAGCACCAGGGTCGGCACCCGGATGCCGGCCATGAAGCGAACCGGCTTGCAGCGCTCGTAATAGTCTTCCGCGCCGGCGAAGCCGTGACGGGGCGCGATGAACACCTCGTCGTATTCCCAGATAGTGCGGGACCCAAGGATCGCGGCCCTCTCGCTTTCCTGAAGCTGCGCGCCTGTTGCGGTGGCCTCAATCTTCATCATCCCGAGCAGATGGCGGTGATAGATGAAATTACGCCGTTCCAGCATCCGACGACAGGTCGCGGACAGGTCGATGGGCGCACAGATCGCTGCCGCGGCCAGGAGAGAAGCCGCCTCTCCCTCCTCACCCAGATATTTGAGCAGTGTCGCGGCTCCCAGCGAATACCCGACGATGCGCACGCCGTCGGCTTTCAGATCGGCGGGGAGGTTCGCCAGCAGGGCGCGCAGATCCTGGCTCCGGCCGGCATAGTACTGCCCGCCGCAAGTCGCGCGCGACGGCCCGGCGCCCCGGAGGTTCACCCGCAGGACGCGTTCTCCGGCGTCCAGCAGGCAACGCGCCAGGCTAAGGATGTAGGAACTCTCCTGCGAGCCGGTCAGCCCGTGAACGAGGATCGTGAGAGGCTTCCCCTTCGCGGGCACCGACGGCCGGTCGAGGGTACAGGCCAGACGATCCCCCGTTCCGTCTCCCAGATCGACGATCAGCCGCTCCGACGTGTGGGGCGCCAGGTCTTTCGGGAGCGGCCTTACGAAGTTGGCGACGGTCTGGAGATCGGCGCCCCACCAGGGAAAGCGCGGACGGAACAGCGGGAGATCGAGCTTCACGCCTCGATGGTAGCAAGCCGGTCGATGAATTTCTCCACCGCGAGATCGCACCAGGGCCGCGTGCTGTCATGGGCATGGAAGCCGATATGCCCGCCCGCCGGCGGCATCAGGGGCACGAGAGACGGATTGTCGGCCCAGTTGAACTCCCGATAGTACTCGACGGGAATCCAGGGATCGTCGCACGAGGCGATGACCATCGTCGGCACGCGGATCTCGGGCATGAAGGCGAGCGGCGAGCAAAGTTCGTAGTAATCCTCGGCGCCGCGGAAGCCGTAGCGCGGGGAGATGAACCGGTCGTCGTATTCCCTGACGCTCCGCGCCGCCCTGATGATCTCCCGCTCCTCCGGCGACGTCAGCGCCCCCGGCGCCAGCGCTTCGGCCTTCATGTCGTTCAGCAAGTAGGCCTGATAGAGCCAGTTGCGCGCCCGCGACATGTGTTTGCAGGTCCGGATCAGGTCGATCGGGGCGCAGATCGTGGCGGCTCCCAACAGGGGCGAGAACGATCCCTCCTCGCCCAGATACTTCAGCAGCATCGCCCCGCCCAGCGAATAGCCGACGGCGACCACGCCGTTTGCGGTGAGATCCTCCGGCAGTTGCGCGAGCACGCGGCGGAAATCGGCGGTGCGTCCGAGGTGATAGTGCTCCCGGCAGTAGGGGCGCGAGGGACCGGACCCTCGCATGTTCAGGCGCAACACGCAGTAGCCGTTGTCGAGTAGATGTCGTGCGGCGTTCAGCATGTAGGGGCTTTCTTCGCTCCCCGTCAGCCCGTGGACCAGGAGAACGAGAGGCCGGTGTTCGGCAGGTTCAGCCGGTTTATCGAGCATGCCGAGGAGGATATCACCGGTCCGGTCGGCCATGGGAAAGGCCATCCGCTCGCTGGTATGTGGCGCGAGATCCGACGCACGCCCCGTCAGCAGGACGGCTATGGTCTGCAGGTCTGGCCCCCACCACGGAAAGCGCGGCTTGAACGGCGGCAGATCGAGGGAATCGATGGACGGGGGCACGGTCGATCCGTATTCACGCTTTCGTTGTGATGAAAACGTCCGTCACCCCGCCAAGTTCCCCGCTGCTCGGGGTGCTGTTCGCCGTCGCCGCTGCGATCACCTTCAGCACGGCGGGCGTCATCGTTCGGCGGATCGAACTTCCCGCATGGGATGTGTCCTTCTGGCGTTCGGCCCTTCTGGTCGCGACGATGCTGCCGCTGCTGATCTGGCAGCGACGGCAAGTCCTGATCGACGTGCGCAACGGCGGTCCCGCCCTGCTGCTCAGCGCCGTTCTGCTCGCCGGAAGTTTCGTGAGCTTCATCCTGGCACTGGGTCTCGCGCCGGTCGCCAACGTGCTGATCATGTTCGGCGCGACGCCGTTCATCACGGCGATCGCCGCCCGCCTGTTCCTGCGCGAGCCCCTGCATGGTCACACCATCCTAGCCATGGCGGCGGCGGTCGTCGGTCTGGCGATCAGTGTCGCCGGATCGCTGCAGCCCGGCGCCCTGGCGGGCATGGCCGTCGCCTTCATCGTGGTGCTGTGCATGAGCGGTAACTACGTGGTGGTCCGCCACCGCCGTGACATCGGCATGACGCCCTCGATCTGGCTCGCCGGCGTCATTTCCGGCCTCGTGGCCTTGCCCTTTGCGCATCCCGAGAACGTCACTTGGTCGCAGCTTCCATGGCTGTTCGCCCTGAGCCCGGGACAGCTCGCAGTCGGCCTGCTGCTCTACATGGCGAGCCTGAAGCGCATTCCGGCCGCCCAGGCCTCGTTGCTCGGCCTGCTCGAGCTGGTGCTGGGGCCGATCTGGGTGTGGCTGTTCGATGGCGAAAAGCCGGACGATCTCACCTTGTTCGGCGGTCTCATCGTCATCTCGGCGGCAGCGGCCAATGTGTGGCTGGATTCACGGCGATCCACTGGCTAAGAACCCGACATGACCCAGAATACAAAGGGCCCGCTGTCGGGCATTCTCGTCGTCGACCTCTCCCGCATCCTGGCGGGCCCCTACTGCACCCTTCTGATGGCCGAAATGGGCGCACGGGTGATCAAGGTCGAGCCGCCGAAGAGCGGCGACGACGCCCGCGCCTACGGGCCCTTCGTGAACGGCAAGTCGACCTATTTTGCCTCGGTGAACCGCGGCAAGGAGAGCATCGCACTCGACCTCAAGAACGAGGAGCACCGCAAGATCTTCGAGAAGCTCCTCGAGAAGGCCGATGTGGTGGTCGAGAACTTCCGCCCCGGCACGATGGAGAAGCTGGGCTACGGCTGGGAGACGCTGCACGCCAGGTATCCCCAGCTGATCTACGCCTCGGCCTCGGGCTTCGGGCACACCGGCCCGAACTCGAAGGACCCCGCCTACGACATGGTCATGCAGGGCCAGGGCGGCATCATGAGCATCACCGGCAACGAGGGCCAGCCGCCGAGCAGGGTCGGGATGTCGATCGGCGACATCGGCGCGGGCCTCTACACCGCCGTCGCCGTGAACGCCGCGCTGGTGCACCGCCTCAAGACCGGTGAATCGACCAAGGTCGACATCGCGATGTTCGACTGCCAGCTCGCGCTGCTCGAGAACGCGATCATGCGCTACACGGTCGAGAAGGAAATCCCCGGTCCGCTCGGCGCGCGCCATCCGACCATCACGCCCTTCGAGGCCTTCGCCACGGCCGACGGCTCGATGATCATCGCTGCGGGCAACGACAGCCTGTTCATCAAGATGTGCGAAGCGCTCGGCCGCCCCGACATGGCGACCGATCCTGCCTACAAGTCGAATGCGCTGCGCCAGAAGAGCCAGAAGAAGCTGAAGGACGAGATCGAGTCCGTCCTGAAGACCAACACGACCGACCACTGGATCGCCGTCGTGTCCAAGGGCGGCGTGCCCTGCGGCCCGATCAATAACATCGCTCAGGCCATCGCCCATCCGCAGGTCGCCGCGCGCAACATGCTGGTCGACGTGCCGGACGGCAGCGGCGGTATGCTGAAGCTGGCGGGCAACCCGCTCAAGATGTCGGCCTTCCCCGATCCGACGACACGCCCTGCCGCGCCCGACCTCGACGGCGACCGCGACACGATCCTCTCCTATCTGGGCGGTTGACCCGGTGAGGTTGTTGGTCCGCGTCGCCGCCTTCCTCGGAAAGTTCCTGGTCGGCACGGCGCTGGCGCTCGCGGTTTTCCTCGCCGGTACCTATTTCCACGTACGCGGCGCGCTGCCGAGTTACAGCGGCACGATGGACGTGGTCGGCCTGAAGGCTCCGGTCGAAATCCTGCGAGACAAGAATGCGGTCCCGCACATCATCGCGGGCTCGATCGACGATGCCTCCTTCGCCCTGGGCTACGTCCACGCCCAGGATCGCTTCTGGCAGATGGAGCTGATGCGCCGCATCGGCCAGGGACGCCTGGCGGAACTCGTGCCGCCCGCCCTGGTCGGCAACGGCCTCGTCGACAGCGACCGGACCATGCGCGGTCTGGGCGTCTATCGACGCGCGTCGGAGAGCGTGAACGCCCTTTCGCCCGCCATGCGAGCGCGCCTCGACGCCTACGCGGCCGGCGTCAATGCATGGCTGTCGGACGATGATCAGCAATTCGGACTTGAACTCACGCTGATCAAGCTCCTGTCCGCCGGCCGCTATCGGCCCGAGCCGTGGCGGCCGGCTGATTCGCTTGTGTGGGCCAAGCTCATGGCGTTCGGCCTCGACGGCAACTGGCGCGCCGAGCTGCTGCGCCTGCGCCTGTCGCAGAAGATCGGCGAGGACGGGGTGAAGTTCCTGATCGAACCGTCCGGCGACAGCAAGGACTCGACCCTGTCGATGGTTCTCGCCGCCGTGAAGGACATCGATCTCGACCGGATTTTCCACGGCACCGACAACGAGGTGACGCGCAAGCGGGAAGCCTCCAACGAGTGGGTGCTCTCGGGCGCGCACACCGTCTCGGGACGGCCTCTGCTCGCCAACGACCCGCATCTCGGCTTCTCCTTCCCGGGCGTCTGGTACCTTGCCCGCCTGATCGGTCCGGGCTTCGACATACGCGGCGCCACCTCGCCCGGTTCGCCTGCCGTGGTGCTGGGCCACAACGGCATCATCGGCTGGGGCTTTACGACCACCAACCTCGACAGCCAGGACATCTTCGTCGAAAGGGTCGATCCGACCGATCCCAACCGCTACATCACGCCCGACGGCGCCCGCCCCTTCGCGGTGCGAGAAGAGACCATCAAGGTCGCCTGGGGCGATCCGATCACGATGCGCGTGCGCGAGACGCGGCACGGGCCGGTGATCGACGACTTCGTCCGCCACGGCGAAAACCTCACGCCCCAGGGACATGTGCTGGCGCTGCAGGCGACCGCGCTGGACGGCGCCGACACCTCGGCCGAAGGCTTCGCCCGCGTCGGCTCGGCGCAGAACTGGGACGAATTCCTGTCAGCCACGCGCCGCATCGTCTCGCCGATGCAGAACATGGTCTATGCCGACACGTCGGGAAACATCGGCCTGATCTCTCCGGCGCGCGTGCCGATCCGGCGCAAGGGCGACGGCTCGATGCCGGTGCCGGGCTGGACTTCCGAGTACGACTGGGCGGGCTTCGTGCCGTTCGACGAGCTGCCGCGCGTCTACAATCCGGTCGGCGGCGTGATCGTCAACGCCAACGGCCGCCTGGTGCCCGACGACTATCGCCACTTCATCAGCAAGGACTGGGCGGAACCCTATCGCCAGCGACGCGCCGCCCAGCTCCTGGGCGAGGTCGAGCGCCATCCGGTCTACGGCATGATCGTCATGCAGGCCGACAATCTCACGCTCGACGCCGCCGAGATGCTGCCCTACCTGTTGAAGGGCGCACCGCGCAACGCCCGCGCCGCCCAGGCGCGTGAGCTCCTGAGCCGCTGGAACATGTTCATGCTGGCGAGCCGGCCCGAGCCGCTGATCTACAATGCCTGGATCGCCGAGTTGCAGCGCGGCCTGCTCGCCGACGAGCTGGGCGAGGACCTCTTCAATTCGATTGCCGTGCCCAACGTGCCCCTGATGATCCGTGTCCTGCGCGACAAGCCGGGCTGGTGCGACGACGGCGGCACAAAGCCGGCCGAATCGTGCGAGGACGCGATCGCGCTGGCGCTGGACCGGGCGCTCGACTGGATTTCGCGCCGCCAGGGCACCGACATGACCAAGTGGCAGTGGGGGCGGGAACACTTCGCGGTCCATCGTCACCCCCTGTTCGACGGCGTGCCGCTGCTGCGCAACATCGCGTCGGTGCGCTACCCGGCGGACGGAGGCAACCAGACGCTGAACCGCGCCTCCCCCTCCTTCAGAGGCAACCGGCCGTTCGATGCCGCGCACGGCGCCGGCTATCGTGGCATCTATGATTTCAGCGATCTCGAGAACAGCCGCTTCGCGACGCCGCTCGGCCAATCGGGCAACATGCTCTCGCCCTGGGCTCGCAACTTCGTCGAACCCTGGCAGAAGCTCGTCTACATCAACATCGGCGGCACCCGCGCCGAGACAGCGCGCAGCGCCGTCGGCACGATCACGATGACGCCGGCGGCGCGCTGACGGTCAGGCCTCGAACGTCGGCATCCGCCGGGCCAGAAGCTTGTCGATGCGCCGTCCATCCATGTCGACGATCTCGAAGGTCCAGTCCTCGTAGGTGAATTGCTCGCCGGCCACCGGCAGATGGCCGAGTTGAGCAAGCGCAAAGCCCGCGATCGTGTGGAACCTGGTACTGACCGGCAGCTTGTTGACCTGCAGCCGGTCCAGTGTCGCATGGACGGGCGCCATCCCGTCGATCAGGAGCGAGCCGTCCTCACGCTCGACCACATCGGGATGCTCGCCCGGCGCTTCCGGCAGGTCGCCGGCCAGCGCCTCGAGCAGGTCGGTTTGCGTAACGATGCCTTCGATGCCGCCATACTCGTCGACCACGACGGCGAGCCGCACCGGCGCCTTCTTGAACTGCTCCAGTACCTTGAAGATCGGCATGGCCTCGTGGACCATAAGGGGCGTCGCCACCACCGCGCCAGGATCGAGCGGACCGCCGCGCAGCACCTGGTTCAGCAGGTCCGTCTTGGCGACCACGCCCAGCAGGTTGTCGATGCTGCCGTGCCCGACCGGCATCTGCTCATACGGGCTTTCGAGAACCCAGCGCACGATCTCGTCGCGATCGTCGGTGACGTCGATCCAGTCGAGTTCCGTGCGCGGGGTCATGATCTCGCCGATGCGGCGGTTGCCGATGTCGAGCGCGCGCACCACGACTTCTTCCTGCGCATCCTGCAGGAGCCCGGCATCCTGGCTGGCCTCGACCAGCAGCTTCAGCTCGCCGGGCGAATGCAGGGATTCCTCGCCCGTTCCGGGCCGCAGGCCGAACAGTCTCAGCACGAGGTTGCCCATGCCGTTCAGCACCAGAATCGCCGGGCTGAGCAGCCAGCGGAACAGGCTTAGCGGCCGCACGACCCACAGGGCCGTGCTCTCGCTGCGCTGAAGCGCGAGGCTCTTGGGCGCAAGCTCCCCCAGCACGATGTGCAAGGCGGTGATCAGGACGAAGGAGATGCCGACTGCGATGGCGTAGGCACTGACTCCGGCCGTCGTGCCCCAGATCTCGGCCAGCGGCTTCTCGATCAAATGACCGATCGCCGGCTCGCCGATCCAGCCCAGCGCCAGCGACGAGATGGTGATGCCGAGCTGCGTGGCGGCGAGGTTGGAATCGAGATGATCGAGCGCGCGTATCAACGCCTGGGCATTCATCCGGCCCGAGGCGGCCAGTTCGATGACCCGGCTGCGGCGCACGGCCACCAGCGAGAATTCGGCAGCCACGAAGAACCCGTTGGCTGCAACCAGGATCAGGACCGCCAGCAAACCGCCCGCTCCGGACATTCCCAGCCCCCCTTATCGTGGCGTGTCGCCGGCCAGCGTAATCCGGTGCATGACGCGCCGGTGGCCGTGATAGTCGTTGATCGGATTGTGCATGGCGCAGCGATTGTCCCAGAAGGCGAGCGAGCCCGATTCCCAGCGGAAGCGGCAGGTGAACTCGGGCCGCGTCTGGTGTTCCCACAGGAAGCGCAGTAGCGGCAGGCTCTCCTTCTCGGTCCAGCCCTTTATCTGGGCGGTATGGGCATCGGACGTGTAGAGCGCCTTGCGGCCGGTCTCCGGGTGCGTCCGCACGATCGGATGCTCCGCCGTCATCACCTTGAGCTCCTCGCCTGCCGCCTTCATGCGGTCCTCACGGGTCTTGGTGACATCGGCCTTGGCCGAGGAGCTGACTCCGACCAGCCCGTCGAGCGTCGCCTTGAGCCCGTCCGACAGCGCCTCGTAGGCCAGGTACTGATTGGCGAACATCGTGTCGCCGCCGAACGGCGGCACCTCGCGCGCCAGCAGCATGCTGCCCATCGGCGGAACCGGCAGATACGTCGTGTCGGAATGCCAGATACCGCCGAAATTGTTGCGCTCGTGCTCGAGTTTCACCACCGGGGTGATCATCGGGGACTCCGGCAGCCCCTTGAGCTGCGGGTACTCGACCGGCTCGCCGAACTTGCGCGCGAAGGCGAGTTGCTGGTGTGGCGTCACCGACTGGTCGCGCAGGAAGATCACGAGGTGGTCGAGGAAGGCCTGGCGCATCTCCGCAACGACCTCGGTATCGAGATCCTGCGCCATGTCGACGCCATGGATCTCCGCGCCCAGCGCGCCGGCGATCGGTCTCACTTCGATGTGCCGATAGTTCCGCATGTCTACCTCCTGGCCCACGACGGCGCGGTCTTCGCCATGAAATGCCTGATGCCCTCGGCCGCCTCCGGCTGTCGCAGCAGACCGGCCAGGCTTGCCGCCGCCTCGTCGAGCACCGTGAGATCATCCTTGCCCGCACAGGAGAGCACCAGACGCTTCGCCACGGCCAGCGCCTTGGGCTCCATCTTCAGAATGTCATCGAGCAGACTCTCAAGCGTCGCATCGACGTCGGCGCCCGTTGCGCAGAGGTGGCGTCCGAGGCCCAGCCGATACGCCTCGGCCGCATCGATCACGCGTCCCGTCACGGCGAGATCGCGGACCGGACCTTCGCCGAGCCGCCGAACCAGGAACGGGAGGATTTGCGACGGGATAAAGCCCACCCGGGGCTCGGGGATGCCGAAACGGGCGTCGTCACGCAGGATCACGACGTCCGAGCAGCAGGCCATGCCGAAGCCCGCGCCGACGGCCGAACCCTCGACCACCGCGATCGTGGCCTGCGGCAGGGCCTCCAGGGCAAGCAGCGCGTTGCCGAACTGGCGATAGGTCGGAAGCAGCGGATCCGTGCCACCCGGCGGCACGGGCGGCAGGTCGGCCATCGTATCGAGATCGCCGCCGGCGCAGAAGTGCCCGCCCGCTCCGCGAAGGACCAGCACGCGGCAGGCCGCATCGTTGGCGATGCCGACGAAGGCGTCCTCCAGTTCGAGCATCATGCGGTGCGTCAGCGCGTTGCGCCGCTGCGGCCTGCTCAGCGTGAGTGAGGTAACGGCGCCCTGCCGGTCGATCTTGAGGAACTCGTAGTCGGCCATGGGCAAAGTCTTAACGAGCGACTATCGTGCCAACAAGATGAAGCGCTTCGCGGTTCCGCTGCTCGCGGCTCTCCTTTTCCTGGCGCACGGGGCCCGGGCCGACGACTGGGCCACCGTCATGACGCCGGCGCCCGGTCCGACGCAGTCGATCGGTTTCTACACCGCCGGTTGCCTGCAGGGCGCGCAGGCGCTGCCGCTGGAAGGTCCGGGCTACGAGGCCATCAGGGTCAGCCGCAACCGCTACTGGGGTCAGCCGGTCACCATCGAGTTCATCAAGACCCTTTCGGAGAAGATCCGGACCGCCGGCCAGGCGCATCTCTACATCGGCGACATCGGCCAGCCGCGCGGCGGGCCCGCCCCGTCGGGCCATGCCAGCCACCAGGTCGGGCTCGACGCCGACATCTGGTTCGAGCGCCAGCCCGGGCCACGTCGCACGCCCGCCGACCGCGAAAATCCCCGCCTGCGCTCGCTGGTACTCGCCGACGACAGCGGGATCGACGATTCGGTCTTCAATGAGCAGCATGTATTCCTGCTGAGAACGGCCGCGCAGATGCCGAATCTCGACCGCATGTTCGTGAACAAGTGGATCAAGCAGCGGCTCTGCCAGACGACCGGCGGCGACCGCTCCTGGCTGCGCAAGCTGGTGCCGTGGTACGGGCACGACTCGCACTTCCATGTCCGCCTCTATTGTCCGCCGGGCAATCCGCAGTGCCAGCCCCAGGCTGACTATGCAAACGACGACGGGTGCGGCGAGGCGCTCGAGTCATGGTTCCGCAAGGCACCGATCGTGCCGCCGACCACCCCGCCCAAGCCTTACCGGCCGAAGTTGCCGGCCGCCTGTACTGCGGTGCTGAACTCCCGGTAGCAGGATCAGCCGATCCCGCCGCAGCGGTTGGCGCGCTGGCGGGCCTGCACGTCGAGCCAGTCGAGACCGCCCACCGTGCCGACGCGGATCCAGTCGACCTGGATCGTACCGTCGGGCACGCGCTTCACGACGTAGCGCGACTCCGCCTGCGGGGCGCTCTGCGGCACGTACAGGACCGTCGTCGTCCCCGGCGCCGATGACGGCTCGATGTTCACCACGAAGCCGCTGGCGACCGGGGCCGCGAGACAGGCCACCATCGAGTCATAGGGAACGGTATAGACGCTGGACCACGCCGGCACCGGCTTGGGCGGCTTGATGGGCTCGCTGCCCAACTTGTCCACGGTCGAACACGCTGCGGCGGCGAGCGATAGAAGAGCGGGAACCATCACGTGCTTGAACATCACTCACCTCCGGAAACAGCCCTATTCTACTCACCTTGGCCAAGGAGTGAACCGGCACGGCGCGAGGAGCGGAAGAACCACTGGAACACCTGGAAGCCGATCACCAGGTAGACGGCCGACAGGCCGAAGGCGAGCCCCAGCATGTCCCAATGGACCGTCTTCTCCAGCATGATGGAGCGCATGCCCTCGAAGATGTAAGCTGGCGGCAATCCCCAGGCGATGACCTGCAGCCAGTGCGGCAATACCGAGATGGGATAATAGACGCCACTCACCGGCATCAGCACGAAGACGGCCGCCCAGGCGAAGCTCTCCGCACTCTGCCCCACCCGCATCACGAGACCCGACATGGCGAGCCCGATCGACCAGGAGAACATCTGCAGGATCACGAAGAAGGCAAGCAGCGGCAGGCCGAGCGTGTAGATCGAGTAGCCGAAGAACGCCCAGGCCAGCAGCGATACCGGAATCATGCCGAGCAGCGTGCGCAGCAGCGCCGCGATGATGATGCCCGTCGCCAGCTCCCAGGACCGGATCGGGCTGACGAAGAGATGCCCGAGGTTGCGCGACCAGATCTCCTCCAGGAAGGCGATCGACAGCGAGAGGTTGCCGCGGACCACGACCTCCCACAGCAGCAATCCGGACAGCAGCACGCCGGCCGCCTGCGCCACGAACGAAGCCTGGGGCAGCAGGTATTGGGTCATGAAGCCCCACATCACCATCTGCACGGCCGGCCAATAGATCGAATCGACAAGGCGCATCACCGAGCTGCGCCAGAGATAGATGTGGCGCAGCACGAGGGCATAGATGCGCTGGGCAGAGCCGCTCATGGCGCACCCTCCTCCCGCTTCAGGGTGTCGAGTCCGCGGCCCCGGCCGCGCGCCATGTCGAGGAACACCTCCTCCATGTCCTCGCGGCCGAACCGCTCGAGCAGCTCGCGTGGGCTGCCGCGCTCGAACACCTTGCCCGCCTGCAGCAAAATCACGTCGTCGCACAGCCGCTCGACCTCGGCCATGTTGTGCGAGGCAAGCAGGATCGTGGCGTGGGTTTCGCGCTGATAGGCCTCGAGATAGCCGCGCACCCAGTCGGCGGTGTCGGGGTCGAGCGAGGCGGTCGGCTCGTCGAGCAACAGCACGTCCGGGCGGTTGATCAGCGCCTTGGCCAGGGCAACGCGCGTCTTCTGGCCGGCCGACAGCTTGCCCGCCTGGCGATCGAGGAACGCCGAGACCTGCATGTGCTCGGCGATCTCCTCGATGCGATGGCGCAAATCCCTCACGCCGTAGAGGCGCCCGTAGAACTGCAGATTCTGGCGCACCGTGAGCCGATGCGGCAGGTCGACATAGGGTGAGGAGAAATTCATGCGCGGCAACGCCGCGTAGCGCCGCCGCAACATGTCGACGCCCAGGATCTCGATGCTGCCGGCCGTCGGCTCGAGGAGGCCGAGCAGCATGGCGATGGTCGTGGTCTTGCCCGCACCATTGCCGCCGAGCAGGCCCAGCACGGCGCCGCGCGGCGCCGAGAAGCTCAGATCGTCGACGGCGACGATCTCGCCATACACCTTGCGCAGGTGCTGGACCGCGATGGAGGGTGCTTCGGGCATGCCGGCATCACAACGCCTTGACCGCCGCTTCGATGCGATCGAGGCCCTTGCTGAGCCGTTCCGCGCTCGACGCGAAGCACAGGCGCACATTGCCCTGCCCGCCCGGACCGAACGCCTCGCCGGGTGCCAAGCCCACCTTGTACTGCTTCGCCATCGTCTTGCAGAAGGCCAGCGTGTCGTCGACGCCGTCGACCGAGAAGAAGGCGTAGAAGGCCGCATCCGGCCGCGCGATCTTCACCTTCGGCAGGGCTGAGAGCCGCTGGAACACCAGTTCGCCACCCGAGCGGCAGCGCTCGACCATCTCGTGAACGAAATCGTCGCCCTGCTCCAGCGCGGCCACCGCGCCCTTCT
Organism: Reyranella sp.; assembly: GCF_004297265.1. Taxonomy (GTDB): domain Bacteria; phylum Pseudomonadota; class Alphaproteobacteria; order Reyranellales; family Reyranellaceae; genus Reyranella. The sequence continues at coordinate 133,408 of NZ_SCUT01000025.1, read as the reverse complement.
GCAGGAATGCGGGAACGCCCGACGTGTTGATCTGGACCAGCTTGGCGAACTGGTCGCCCAGCGCCGCCGGATGGGTGAGCCATCCCAGGCGCCAGCCGGTCATGGCCCACGGCTTGGAGAAGCTGTTGAGGACGATGACCGGATCGTCCGGGCCGGCCAGTTCGAGGAACGACGGCGCCACCTGCCGGCCGTCGGGACGCTTGGTGTAGATCAGGCGAGCGTAAACTTCGTCGGCCATGATCCAGACGCCGCGCTTGCGCGCGAAGTCCAGCAGGGCTGCCTGCTCTTCGGAGGACATCGTCCAGCCCGTGGGATTGCCCGGCGAGTTGACGAAGATCGCGCGGGTGCGCTCGTCGACGGCATCGAAGATTTTCTGAAGGTCGAGCTTCCAGCCGCCGCCCGGCGTGCGGTCGAGCGCCACGTACTTGGGCACACCCCCTACCAGCCTTGTGGCCGAGGTGATGTTCGGCCAGATCGGCGAGACGATCACGATATTGTCGCCCGGATCCAGCAGGAGCTGGCAGGTCAGCAGGATCGCCTGCATGCCGCCGGTCGTCACCGTGAGGCGCTCGATCGGGCACTTGATGCGATACAGTCGCTCGGTATAGGCCGACAGCGCACTCCTCAGCTCGGGAATGCCACGCTGCCACGTATAGAACGTCTCGCCCGCCTGCAGGCCCCTGGCCGCGGCTTCGCCCACGAAATCCGGGGTCACGAGATCGCTCTCGCCGAACCACAGCGGCACCACGTCGGGGTCCCCGAACACGGTCATCGCCACTTCGGAAATGGGGGTCTCGGCCAGGCCGGCAGTGGCGCCGCTCAGCGAAGCCGGGACGCCCGGCGCGACAAATCTGGGGTGATTCTGCATCCTGCGGACGTACCGCATCGTTCGGAATTGCGCCAGTCAGGTGGCTGCACGACAATTGTTGGCGGCGAGGCCCAACCCTACTAATCACAGGAGAAAGCCATGAAGTATCTGCCCTGTCTGCTGGCGTCCCTGCTGCTGGCCGGCTGCGTGCACGGCGACGATGTCGAGCGCCTCCAGGCCGGGATGGATCGCGAGCAGGTGCGTGCGGTCATGGGGCCGCCCGAGGGATCGGCCCATTCGCCGGGCAAGGATTGCGCCTACTACACGGTGCTCAAGGACTTCTGGAGCCGAACGCCCTGGTCGATGTCGGATCGCTACTACGTCTGCTTCACCGACGGGAAGGTCGACACCTATGGCCGTGTGGATCAGCCCGCGTCGGCTCAGATGACAGCTCGATAGACCGGCGCTACGGTATCGTCAGGGAGAGACAATGCATTCACATCAGGACGACGGGCAGATCGCGCAGTGGCTTTCCGAGCGCCAGGACAGCCTCTATGCCGACGGGCGGCGCTGCGATGAAATCCAGTATCTTCAATGCAAGCTGATCCTCAAGCCCGACCGCTTCACCTCCGCCCACGTCTTCAAGGAGTTCGCGGCCCTCGTCCAGCGTGCCGCAGCCACCACCGGCGTCGGCTACCAGCACACGCCGAAATCCCAGCAGCGACCCGAAGTGCGCGAGGTGCTGTTCCTGGATACCGGCGGCTACCACCTCTACAACAACAACTTCATCGTCCGCCGCCGCATCGCCTATCAGGACGGCTTCGCGATCGGGGATCCCGAGATCGTCTTCAAGTATCGCAGCGACAACATGGCGAAGGCCCAGGCCCTCGACGTGCGGCCGCACATCGACGGCAAGTACAAGATCAAGTTCAAGCTGGAGGTCATGCCTCTCAAGGAGCGGATCGGCGGCGTCCGGCGCCTGCTGTCGCACAATGTCGAGTTTGGCCTTAGCCAGGCCCCCCAGGCGGCCCGGATCGTGATGTCCTCGCTGGGCAACATGTCCCTGCCCGAGCTGACGCAGATCTTCCCGGTCCTCGCGGCGGTCAACTGCGACGGGCCCAACGACGTCTCGCTGGTCAACCAGACGATCGTCGAGGAGCTGCTGCAGGACATCTGCCTGCTCGACTTCGGCCATCACACGGCGGCAACGGCCAATCTCGGCCTGTGGCGCGCGCGTGGAGATCACCACTCCTTCGTGGGCGAGTTTGCCTTCCAGCTCCGTTTCGCAGGCCCCGACGACATCAAGCACAAGGCGCTGAACCATTGTGAGCGCTTCTTCCTGGAACTGCAGCAGGTCGCCGGAGACTGGCTGGCCCTCACCACGACCAAGACCGGCGCCGTGTACCGGCTGAAGGGCAACCCGCCGCAAGCGCACGAATGAGCGTCGCAGAAGCCCCATCGCCGCCGGCGCCGCCGTCGCTCGGAAAGCTCTTCTGGGTCTTCCTCGTCATGGGCGCGACCAGTCTCGGCGGCGGCGTGGTCGCCTATCTGCGAACCGGCCTCGTCGTGCGCCAGCGCTGGCTCGACGATCTGAGCTTCGTCGAGCTGCTCTCGATCAGCCAGACCCTGCCCGGGCTCAATGCGACCAACATGTCGATCCTGGTGGGCGACCGCCTGAGAGGCGGCATGGGCGCCTTGGTCGCCACCTTGGGCATGTGCCTCCCGGGCGCCAGCCTCATGATCGCCGCCGGCTTCCTCTACGGCGCCGGCGGAGACGGGCCGTGGTCGAAGGCCTTCCTGCACGGGATTGCAGCCGGCGCCGTGGGCCTCGTCGTCGTCGTCCTGGTCCAGCTCGGGGCCAAGACGCTGAAGACCGCGGCCGACTACGTGTTCGTGGCGGCCACGGCCGTTGCAGTGGCCTTCTTCAAGGTGCCGGTGCCGTATGCATTGATCGTGGCCGGGATCATTGCCATCTGGTGGCACCGGCCCCGCGACAAGGATGTCCCGTGAAGCAGCTCTGGGACCTCGCCGGCGTCTTCGCCTACCTGTCGCTCCTGACCGTGGGTGGTGGCATGGCCGCCTTCCCGGAAATGAAGGAACTCACGGTCGACACCTATCACTGGCTGACCTTTCCCGAGCTGCTGCATTTCTACAGCCTGGGCCAGCTCGCCCCCGGCCCGAACATGATGATGGTGGCGTCGATCGGCGCCGTCGTGGGGCACATACCCGGCGCGCTGGTGGCCCTTGTCGCCTTCTTCCTGCCGACCGGACTGCTGACTTTCTTCGTCGGCCGCCTGTGGAGCCACCTCGCGACGTGGCGCTGGCGGCCGGCTATTCAAAGCGGTCTCGGCTCGGTCGCGGTAGGGCTCGTGCTGGCCGGTGCGATCATCATGGGACGCGGTGCGATCACCGAAATATTCTTCGGCGTGATTGCGCTGGTGGTCTTCCTGCTGCTGTGGCGGACGAAGATCAATCCCGCCTATCCGATCGTGGCCTCGGGCCTGATCGGCATGGCGCTGCACTACTTCAACATCGCCTAGTTCGGCAGGTTCGCCGTCTCTGCGGTGTATTCCGGTTCCTGATCGCAGCTTGCCCGCGAAACACCGATCGCCACCACCTTGTCGCCCACCTTGAGGCAGCCATTGCGCCATTCGCCGGACAATGTTGTGCCCGCCAGCGTCACCGTACCGAAGCCGTTCGGCAGGTCGTTGGCGTAGGTACCCTTGAAGCGATCGGTCGCATTCCAGGAATATTGGCCGGCGCCCTCGCGACGCCCGTTGCGATAGGTACCCTCGAAGCGATCGATCGGCTGGCCGTGCTCGGTCCACTGCGACACGCCCTCTCCGTCCTTCAGGGAGGCTCGGCACGCCCCGCTCCATGTCACTTTGTCGTGCGTATCGGGGTGCCAATCCCACATGCGGCAACCGACACCCGGCTCGAACAGCCAGTCGCCTTGCTGGCAGGGCGCATCCCAGCTGATCTCGACTGGATCGGGCTCATGGCTGGCGCAGTCGGACCTGCCCGGCGCGAGCGCAAGCTGCTGAGCCAGAACCGGAAGAACCGTCAACATCAGCGTCGAGGAAATTAAGACGGGCAGTATTTTCACGGGACCCCCTTCGACGGTCTTTCGACCATGGAAATGGAACGCGACAGCTCAGCGGACGGTTGCTCGCAGGTAGGGCCGAATGATGATCGTGCCGAGACGAATTGGGGCGAATGAACGCAACGCTTGGAGGCTTTCCGCATTAAATCCTGACAGTCTCAGTGGAGGAGTGTCCCGATGAAACCCATCCTTTCGACTGCTGCGGCGCTGCTCGTCGTCGCGTCGACTGCGGTCGCCCAGATGCCTCCGGCCACCGGAACCTCCACGACGCCGGCTGCCCCGCCGGCCGGAATGCCGGGAAGTGCCCCCCAGACCGCCACATCGGCGCGGACCCAGATCGAGGCGAGTGGCTACACCAACATCAAGAACCTCAAGCGCAGGGACGATGGTTCCTGGGAGGCAACCGCCACCAAAAACGATGTCGAGGTCGCGGTGTCGGTGGACACGTCCGGCAGCGTTACCCAGATCTCCCGCTAGGATCTTTGCGGCATTGTGAACTCCGTAAACGGGGACGGGGTATTTGCGCCTCCCGCGCATTGATGCGCGTGCTATATTGAACCCATGTGGCTTTTGATCCTTGGGCTCGCCCTCTTCCTCGGCGCCCATTTCTTTACAACCCTGCGGGGAACACGGGCCGCGGTCATCGGTCGCCTGGGGGAAGGAGGCTACAAGGGGATCTACACTCTGGTTTCAGCCGCCGGGCTGATCCTGATCTTCATCGGCTTCGGCAGTTATCGCAGCACCGGCTACGTCGTGGTATGGCATCCGCCCTACTCGCTTTTCCATCCGATCGCGCTGGTTCTGCTGTGGTTTGCGTTCGTGGCCCTGACGGCGACCTATGCGCCGCCCAGTCGGATCAAATCACTGCTGCGACATCCCATGTTGGTGGCCGTGAAGGCCTGGGCGCTCTCCCATCTCCTGGTGAACGGCGACCTGGGCTCGATGTTGCTGTTCGGCAGTCTGCTTGCCTGGGCAATCTACGATCGGATTGCCCTGAAGCGCAGGGGCGATACCGGCGCTCCCCCTGCCGGCTGGTCGATCAACGACCTGCTTGTCGTGGCGCTCGGGACCGTAGCCTACGTCGCCATGTTCTGGTTACACGACAGCTTGATCGGCGTTGCCGCCGCTTAGGGCTTGCGGCCACTGGCCCATTTGCATCGGCCATGATAGGTTGCACTGCAAACACCGCCCCCCCAAAAGCCGCCGAAATTCCAGTGATCGTAGAAGCACTGTTTCCGACCTATCGCTTCGACAAGGCCGAGACCGATGATTTCATGGTCATCGACCAGTGGTCCTATGCCTGGGCGGCTTTCAGCGGCCCGCTGTTCGTGCTTTCGAAGCGACTTTACTTCCTGGCCTTCGTCGCCATGATCGCCATGATCGCCATTGCGGGCGGCGTCATCTTCGGTCTCACCATCATCGTCTACCTGTTCAGCGCCTCTCTGGAGGGCATGCTCCTCATGCTCATTACCGTCGTCGGCGGCATTGCGCTGAACGGAATCGTAGCCGTGCGCTTGGTTCGCTACGGCTACCTGCAGAGGGGCTGGCGCCTGGGCTACTAATGGTGATGCGGATGGTAGCCGTGATGGTGGCCGCCGCCGAACCGGTCGATGTGTAGTGGCTGCTTAGCGAGTCCTGGGCAGAACGTGTTCACCACCTTCTCGAGCTTGTCGTAGAGCGCCTTGGCAGGCTTGCGGCCCCGCTCCAGCCGCTCCCGGGCCTTCTCGGCCAGACGTGCAAGCTGCGCCATGTCGACGTTCAGCAGCTTGCGGTCCTCGAGAATCATGCGGCCGGCGACCATCACCGAATGCACGGCCGATCCGTCTTCGGTATGTACGATCTGGTTCGTCGGATCGTTGAACGGGATCCAGTTGATGTGGCCCAGGTCCAGGAACACGATATCGGCCTTGTAGCCGGCTTCCAGCTTGCCGATCTTGTCGCCGAGTCCCAGAGCCCGTGCGCTGCCGGCCGTAGCCGCGTGCAACACTTCCTCGGTCGTGATCCACTCGCGGTTGTCCGGCCCCTGCACCTTCGACACCATCGAGGCCAATCGCATGTTCTCGTACATGTTCTGATTGTCTGAACAGCTCGCGCCGTCAGTGCCGATGCCGACATTGACCTTGGCATCCAGCATGCCGCGCATGTCGGCAATGCCGTTGCCCAGCACCATATTCGAACCGGGATTGTGCGAGACCGAGGCGCCCTTGTCGCCCAGCAGCTTCATGTCGTCGCCATCGAGCCAGACGCCGTGCGCCACGGTGAACTTCGGCCCGACGAGGCCCAGCGAATCCATATAGGCGGTGAGCGACGTGCCGTAGAGCCTGTAACCCGCGATCACCTGGACTTTCGACTCGGAGACGTGGGTGTGAAGGCCGGTATCATAATCCTTTGCGAGCTTCAGGCAGGCCAGCAGGAACTCCCGGCTGCAGTGATGCGGGATGGTCGGCGCTACGGCCAGATGCACACCCTGCCGGTCGAGTTTCCAGCCGTGCAGCGCCTTCTTCATCTGCTTCACGCTCGCCTTGTAGGGCGAGAATTGATAGGCCTCGACCTCCTTCTGCAGCGAGGGCGGCAGCTGGTCCATCAGGCCGGGAATGGCCTGGAAGAAGCTGGTGTCGGCCACCATCGGCGCCAGCATCGCGCGCATGCCGACATCGGCATAGGCCTGTCCGATCGCGGCGAGCCCCTCCGCCGTCGGCATGGGGAACTCGGCCGCAAGATCGTAGGCCGCGGTGCAGCCCTTCATCACCATTTCGCACGCGCCGATCAGGCTCGACAGGTACTTGTCCTCAAGCGTGCGGGCGCCGCTCATGTAGGGACCCGCCGTCAGCAGCAGCTCCAGGGTCACCCGGTCGACCATGCCCTTCGCGAGATTGCCGTGGCTATGCGTGTGGCCGTTGATCAGGCCGGGATGCAGCAGCTTGCCTCTGGCGTCGATCACGATGGCCGACTCCGGCGCCGAGACCTTCGTTCCGATCTCGGCGATCGTGTCGCCATTCACCAGGATATCGGCCTTGGGCGCGGCATGGCCCTTGATGTCGACCACCCGGCCGCCACGGATGACGGTCATCGACGTTTTCGGCGCTTTCGCCATATCCACTCTCCCCTTGCGCGGCCGGTCAGGCACCCGGCGTCGTATTGCTGCTCGACCACGGGAAGAAGACCCGCTCGGCGACGACCACGATCTGGAACAGCACGACGCCCATCACCGACAGGATGATAAGCGCCCCGAATGCCACGGGCACCTTGAAGAACGCCGTAGAGGTCTGGATCAGGAAGCCCAGCCCGGAATCAGCGTTGACGAATTCCGCGACGACCGCACCGACGACGGCGAGCGAGATCGCCACCTTGAGGCCCGCGAAGATGAAGGGAATCGCATAGGGCAGCCTGATCCGCAGCAACTCGCTGAGCTTCGAGGCGCGGCAGGCGCGGCTGAGTTCGATCAGTTCCGGCGGCACCGAAAGCAGCCCGGTCGCGATCGAGATGACCAGCGGGAAGAACGCCACCAGCACGGTGATGACGATGCGCGGCAATTCGTTGGTCCCGAGCAGCACCACGAGGATCGGGGCGAGCGCCACCTTGGGGATCGACTGCGTCCAGACGAGGAACGGATAGACGGCCGCCGCGATCGCGGGAGATGCGGTGAGGATCACGGCCAGCGGCAGGCTGATCAGGATCGAGACCACGAAGCCCAGCATCACGGTCTTGAAGGTCGCCAGCGTATGGCCGGCAACCGTGGGACCGATGGCCATCGTGTCCTTCCAGATATCGGCCGGCGACGGCACGAGATAGGCCGGGATCTTGAAGAGGCGGCAGGCGCCCTCCCACAGCACGAACAATCCAATCGTGGCGAAGATCGGAACCACCACCTCGTAGAGGGCGGCGCTCTTCTTCCTGCGGCGGGGCGGCTTCTGCCGCTCGTCAAGCGGCGGCGCGGCCTGGACCGACATGACGTGTTCCGAAGATGAGTTGGCGGATGCGCTGGCTGGCCTCGTGGAATTCCGTCGAGGCCTCGGTCTCAAAGCTGCGCGGGCGCGGCAGGCCGATATCGATGATCTCGGCGATCCTCCCGGGCCGCGGCGACATCACGACCACACGATCGGCCAGCACCACGGCCTCCGTGATCGAATGCGTCACGAAGAGTACGGTCTTCGGCCGCTCGCTCCAGATGCGCAGGAGCTCCATGGTCATCTCCTCGCGTGTCAGTGCGTCGAGCGCCCCGAACGGCTCGTCCATCAGCAGGATGTCGGGATCGTGCACCAGTGCCCGGCAGATCGCGACCCGCTGCTGCATGCCGCCCGACAGCTCGCGCGGCGACTTGCCCTCGAAGCCCTTGAGGCCCACCAGCTTGAGCAGCGCCATCGCCTTGTCAGTGCTGGTCGAATCGATGCGATGCATCATGCGCAACGGGAACAGCACGTTGTCCAGCACGCTGGCCCAGGGGAGCAGGGTCGGTGCCTGGAAGACGATGCCGGTTTCCGCCCGCGGCTCGGTGATCTCCTCTCCGCCGATCGAGGCTCGTCCCGCGGTGGGCAGGATCAGTCCGGCAACGATGCGCAACAGCGTGGACTTGCCGCAGCCCGACGGGCCCACCAGGGTGATGAACTCGTTGCGACCGATCTCCAGCGACACGTCCTGCAATGCCGTGACCTGATCGCCGTCACGGCTGTTGAAGATGCGTGTGACCCGGTTGAGCGAGATCACGTCGGGGCGCCTACCTGGTGACCTTGCTCGTGTCGATTGCGGTCTTGTAGTCGAATTCGGGCTTCAGCTCGTTCGCCGTGGCGATCGTCTCCCATGAGAATTTGAGTCGCTCCGGGCTTTCCTTGCCCCAGCCGAATTCCTTGCTGTGGTCGTTGAAGACGAACTTCATCACGGCCTTCACGCTGCCCATGCAGTCGTCCAGCTCGACCTCGGGAAAGCGCGCGACATGCAGCTTGCAGGCTTCCTCGGGATTGGCCGCGGCCCATTCGAAGGCCTCCTTGGTGGCGGCCAGGAAGCGTTTCACCAGGTCGGGCTTGTCCTGGATCATCTTGTCAGTGGTGATGAGCGAAGCGGCGTAGATCTTGAAGCCGACCTCGACGAACGGCAGGGGCAGGATCTCCTCGCCCGCCTTCACCGCGGCCTTGTTGATGTAATAGTAATGGATCGAATAGAACGGCGCGGCGTCGATGTTCTTGGCGATGAGCTGCGCGGCCATCGCGGCCCCGTCCATGTTCGTCCAGATCAGCTTGTTGGGATCGGTGCCCGCCTTCTTGGCGACCTCCGGGAAATAGAACCGGTGACTGTTGCCCGGCGTGATGCCGATCTTCTTGCCTTCAAGCCCCTTGAAGTTGGTGATGCCCGAACTCTTCAGCACGAACAGCGAATGCGGCGATTCGTTGTAGAGCACGGCGATGGTCTTGACTGGCACGTTGGTGCGCGCCCTGGCGGTCATGACGGCCGCGATGTCGGCAACACCGAAGTCCGCCGCACCAGACGCCACCTTGGTGACCGTGTCACCGGAGCCGTAGCCGCGCGTGATGGTAATGTCGATGCCGTGCTTGGCGTAGATGCCCTTGCTCCAGGCACCGTAATACATTGCGTGCTCGCCCGACGGGATCCAGTCGGTCTGGAAGCGGACCTTGTCCTGGGCCAGCGCCGGCACGGCCGAAATCAGCGTCAGCGCAAGCGCGGCCAACCCTGTGCGCCGGCGGAACGATGATGACTGCAATGATGCCTCCTGTCCGTGTCGAGCACTGTCGGCGGAAGCAATTTGGGTGCCACGCAGCTGTCGCTAGGCGAGCCAGCCCAAGGTCGCCGCGACCAGAACGGCATAGCGCGCGGTCTTGCCGATGGCGACCAGCACGACGAAGAGCGGCAACGGCGCACGCATGGCACCCGCCACCACGGTGAGGGCGTCCCCTCCGAACGGCAGCCAGGCGAACAGCAAAGACCATACGCCCCAACGGGTATACCAGCGCTCGACCCTCTCGTAGTCCCCCGGCTTCACCGGGAACCAGCGGCGGTCGCGGAAGCGCTCTATCAATCGCCCCAGCAACCAGTTGACCACCGAGCCCAGCGTATTGCCTACGCTGGCCGCCAGCAGCAGCGTCGGCCAGTACGTCGGTTCGGCCACCAGCAAACCCACCAGAATCAGCTCGGACTGGAAGGGAAAGACCGTGGCGGCAAGGAAGGCAGCGCCGAACAGGCCGGTGTGGCTGAGGACAAAGGCGCTCATCGAGCAACCTCATTACTGCCTGGAAGAGTGCGCGGATAGCGCGCTGAAATCAGGACCATTTCCGGAAAATCGCTTTCTGCGATTCGATGCAACACCTTCCAGCAAGCGGCGTTGATCCAGCACAGCCCACGCCATTCGAAACGACAATGGAGGAACACCATGAAGAAGACCCTCGTTACGCTCGCCGCGATCGCCGCGACCACCATCGGCGGTGCCGCCTTCGCGCAGACGATGCAGCCCAGCACGCCGGCCGGCCGCGACATGAATTCCATGCCGGGCCAGACCAGCAACCCGAACACCAATCTCCCCGCGACTTCGCCGAACGCGACGGCGGCGGAAGCCGCAGCCAAGTCGAAGCTCGAGGCCAAGGGCTATAACGGCATCAAGTCGCTGACCCGCGACACCGCGGGCAACTGGACGGGCAAGGCCATGCGCAACAACGTCGAAGTCGCCGTGACGCTGGACCCGGCAGGCAATATCCGCGAGCAGTAGGAGCCACACCCTACGCGTCTGCGGTACGGCGGAGCGTCCTACCCTCGTGGGGCGCTCCGTTCGCATGCGTGGTTCCGTCACGTCAGCAAGATTACGCAGTGGCGCGGGCCCGGCTGCCCACTAGGATGCAGGTGTCCACGCTTCATGTGACGAGGGAACATCCGCATGCGCACCGTCAAGGACGTGACTTTCGACCTGCTCCGCAAGCTCGGCCTGACGACGATCGTGGGCAATCCTGGTTCGACGGAAGAGACTTTCCTCAAGAATTTCCCGACGGATTTCGATTACGTGCAGGCGCTCCAGGAAGCGAGCGTCGTCGGAATCGCCGACGGCATTGCGCAAGGCCTGCGCAAGCCGGTCATCGTGAATGTCCATACGGGCGCCGGCATGGGCAATGCGCTCGGCTGCATTGTGACCGCCTACCAGAACAAGACTCCCCTGATCATCACGGCCGGCCAGCAGACGCGCGAGATGCTGCTGCTCGAGCCGCTCCTCACCAACATCGACGCCGTGACTTTGCCGCGGCCCTGGGTGAAGTGGTCCTATGAGCCCTCGCGGGCGGAGGACATCCCCGCCGCGTTCATGCGCGCCTATGCGACGGCCCTGCAGCAGCCGGCCGGCCCGGTATTCCTCTCCCTGCCGCTCGACGACTGGGACAGGCCGATGCCGGAGATCGATGTCTTCCGCACGATCGCCACGCGCGTCGGCCCCGATCCGGCGCGCGTCGCCGAATTCGCCGAGCGCATCAATGCCGCAAGGTCGCCCGTCATCGTCTATGGCTCGGATCTGGCGCGCAGCCAGGCCTGGAACGACGGCATCCGATTTGCCGAAACGCTCGGCGTGCCGGTCTGGACCGCGCCGTTTGCCGAGCGCACCCCTTTCCCGGAAACCCATCGCCAACATGCCGGCGCGCTGCCGCCCGCGATCGGACCGCTGGGGCAGAAATTCAAAGGCCACGATCTGGTGATCGTGATCGGTGCCCCGGTCTTCCGCTATTATCCCTATGTCGGCGGCGACTACGTGCCGAAGGGCACCCAGCTCCTGCAGGTCACCGACGATCCGAACATGTCGTCCAAGGCGCCGGTCGGCGACAGCCTGGTATCCGATGCCAAACTCTTCCTCGAGGCAATCCAGCCGATGCTGAAGAAGCGGACCTCATCCGTGTCCGCGCCCCTGCGGGCCATGCCGAAGAAGCCCGACATGGACGCACAGCCGCTGGCGGCCGATGCGATCATGGCGGCGGTGCGCGACGCCTGTCCGGCCGACTATGTCCTCGTGGAGGAAGCGCCCTCGGTCGTGGCCGAGATGCAGGACCAGTTCCGCATCGACAAGCCCGATACCTTCTACACCTTTGCCTCTGGCGGCCTCGGCTGGGACATGCCGGCTGCCGTCGGTCTCGCACTGGCCGAGCGCAGTAGTAGCGGCCGCCATCGCCCTGTCATTGCCCTCATGGGCGACGGCTCCTTCCAGTATTCGATCCAGGCGCTCTACACGGCGGTTCAGCAGAAGGCGCATGTCGTCTTCGTCGTCCTGCAGAACCACGAATATGCCATCCTGAAATCCTTCGCCGAACTCGAGGAGACGCCCAACGTGCCCGGCCTCGATCTGCCTGGCATCGATCTCGAAGCCCTGGCGAAGGGTTACGGCGCGCCGGCGACGCTGGCCAAGACCGGCGCGGAGGTGACCGCAGCCGTTGCCGCGGCCATCGCCCGGCCCGGGGCCAGCGTGGTCGTCGTGCCGCTCACGCGGAAGCGTCACGCCCTGCTTTGAGGGCCATCCATCCGGTGTCGGGCGGCGCGCGATCGGCCATAGGCGAAGTAGATCACCAGGCCGATCGCGATCCAGAGCACGAGCCGCGCCCAGGTTACCGGCGCCAGCCCAACCATCAGACCAAGACAGGAGAAGATGCCGAGCATCGGCACCAGCGGTACGGCCGGTACCCGGAACGGACGTGGGGCATGCGGCTCCAGACGGCGAAGCCGAACCACCGACGCGCAGACCATCAGGAAGGAAAACAGCGTGCCGACGCCGACCAGCTCGCTCAGCGTCTCGATCGGCGCCACGGCGGCTATAGCGGCCACGATCACGCCGATCAGGATCTGACTCATCCAGGGCGTCTTCAGCCGCGGGTGGATGCGGCTGAACAGCGGCGGCATCAGGCCGTCATGCGCCATGGTTGCGAAGATGCGGCCCTGTCCATAGAGCAGAACTAGGATCGCTGTCGTGATCCCGATCATCGCACCGAGCTGGATCAGCGCGGCTAACCAGCCGATGCCCATGCGATCGACCGCCAATCCGACCGGAGCCGCCACGTTCAGCTCGGGGTACGGCACGACGCCGACGAGCACGCCCGCCACCAGGACATAAAGGATCGTCGAGAGCACGAGGGCCCCGAGAATGCCAATCGGCATGTCGCGCTGCGGGCGCCTCGCTTCTGGTGCGCAATTGGAGACGGCATCGAACCCGATATAGGTGAAGAACACGACCGAGGCGCCGTGCAGGACGCCGCTCCAGCCGAAGGTCCCGAAAGTGCCGCTGTTCGGCGGCACGAACGGCTGCCAGTTCGCGACCGAGACATGGCTGATCCCGAAGCCGATGAACGCCAGGATGACGAGCAGCTTGAGCGCCACCATGAGATTGTTGAGCTGCGCCGACTCGCGCGTTCCCCGCACGAGCAGGAGCGTCAGAAGCGCCACGATCGCCGCGGCCGGCAAATTGGCGATCGCGGTTGCCGTCGTACCGTCGGCGAGCTGGACGGCCTGGCCGGTCGAGGTCGACAGCCGGGGTGGGATGGCAAGACCGAGGGACGCCAGCGTGCCGTTGAAGTAGCCCGACCACCCGACGGCCACCGCGGCCGCACCGATCGAATATTCAAGGATGAGGTTCCAGCCGACCAGCCACGCCGCGAGCTGGCCCAGGCTTGCATAGGTATAGATATAGGTGCTGCCGGAAACGGGCATCAGCGCCGCCAGCTCCGCGTAGCAGAGCGCGACGAACGCACAGGCGATGCCGGCCAATACAAAGGACACGACCACGGCGGGGCCGGCGTACAGGGCGGCCGCCGTGCCCGTCAGGACGAAAATGCCGGCGCCGATGATGGCACCGATGCCCATGAAAACGATGCTGATGGGGCCCAGGACTTTGGGCAAAGGCGCGGCATGGGCGCCCGAGGCCAGGATATCGGAAAGCAACTTACGCGACGCGGCGCCTTTGATTTTCATTCGATTCCCCTACCCCCTCTTAGCAAGACCGGGGCGGACACCCTATATAAACCGCATGCGCCCCACCCTGCTCACCCTCGTCTTCGTGATGGCCCTGGTCGCCGCGGCGGACACGGCCTTCGGCCAGCTCGTGCCGGGATCGATCGGCAATGGCGGCCGCATGCCCGACACCATGTCGCCTGGGGCCTTGCAACCGCCTCCCGTCGCCCCGCCCGCCCCCGTCATGGCGCCGCCGGCGCCCCAGCCCAATACCTATTCCCTGCAGCGCGACCGGCTTGAGAACCAGGGCTACAAGGTGCAGCGCCTCGAGCAGGAAAACGACGGATCCTGGCGCGCCAGAGTTAGCCGCGACGCCGTGCCGACCCGGCCACAGGGCGTGCCGAAGAAGGTCACGATCCATCCCAACGGGCAGGTGATCGAGGAGTACTAGGCCGAAATATCGTATCGGTTCACGTCGTCCGGAGAATTTTCGACACCGATGTCGGGCCACAGGGCCCTCGCTCGTCCTTGGGGCAGACACATCGGAGTACTGCCATGAGAAAGATCGTTGCCGGAGCCTTCGTGAGCCTCGACGGCGTGATGCAGGCACCGGGCGGGCCACCGGAAGATCCCTCGGGCGGCTTCACCTATGGCGGCTGGACCGTACCCTATTGGGACGAGCCAATGGGCCAGTTCATGAGCGAATGTTTCACCCAGCCCTTCGACTTGCTGCTCGGCCGCAAGACCTACGAGATCTTCGCTGCACACTGGCCCTTCGTCGGCGAGGACGATCCCATCGGCAAGACCTTCAACGAGGTGACCAAATACGTCGCCACCTCCTCGACGACGCCGCTTACCTGGAAGAATTCCGTCGCCTTGAACGGTGATGTCGCCGCCAGGATCGCCAGGCTGAAACAAGGCAAAGGCCCCATCCTTCTCACGCAGGGCAGCAGCGTACTTCTTCAGACCCTGCTGAGCCACGATCTGGTCGATGAGTTCCGGTTGCTCACCTTCCCGCTCGTCCTCGGCTCGGGCAAGCGGCTGTTCGGCCAGGGCACGCAGGCTGGCGCGTTGAAACTCGTTGAGAGCAAGGTCTCGACGACCGGGGTGACGATGGGCGTCTACTCGCGTGCCGGCGCCGTGGAGATCGGCAGCTTCGAGCTGCCGAACACGTCCGAGGCCGAGCTGGCCCGTCGCGAAAAGGCGAAGCGCGAAGGTTGAGGGATTACTGACCCGTTCTGATGTTCGCGTCCTTGATGACCTTTGCCCATTTTGGAATATCCGCGGCGATGGCAGCCCGGGTCTCTTCCGGCGTACTGCCCATGAGGTCGAGGCCCATGGCGGTGAATTTCTCCTTCATCTCGCGATCGGCCAGCACCTTCAGCGACTCCGCCCGCACCTTGTCCACGATCGGCTTGGGCAGGTCGGCCGGGCCCAGCAGCGCGAACCACGAGGTCGCCTCGAAGCCCGGAAAGCCCTGCTCGGCGAGCGTCGGCAGGTCCGGCGCACCCGGCGTGCGCTTCAGCGAGGTGACGGCGATGCCGCGCACGCGGCCATCGCGCACCAGTGGCATCGCCGCCCCGGCGTTCTGGATGCCGACCTGGACGACGCCACTCATCAGGTCAACCATGTTGGCGCCGCGGTACGGGATGTGTTCCATCCTGATGCCGGCCAGAAAGCAGAACAGCTCGCCCGCGATGTGCTGCGGCGTGCCGACACCCGGCGTGCCGTAGGACAGCTTGCCCGGATTGGCCTTGGCGTAGCCGATCAGCTCGGGGATCGATTTCACCGGCAGGTCGTTGTTCACCATGAATAGCGACGGCATGACCAGCGAGGTCGAGATCGGCGTGAGGTCCTTCAGTGGATCGAACGGCAGGGCCTGCATCGACGGCAGGATCGTGATCGCGGCGTTTCCCGACCACATCAGCGTGTATCCATCGGGCGCGGCCTTGGCGACACGGTCGACGCCGATCGCACCCGAATTGCCGGCGACGTTCTCGACGATCACCGGCTGGCCCCAGGCCTCGGAGAATTTCTGTGCGAACATCCGCGCCGTGACGTCGGTCGAACTCCCGGCCGTGAAGCCAACGACGATCTTGACCGGCCTGTCCGGCCAGTTGGCCTGGGCAAGGACCGGCGGCGCAAACACCAGCAGAATCAGGCATGTGAAAACGGTGCGAATACGAGTCAGCATCGTGAAATCCTCCCGGAATGCGGTCTTTGCCGCCTGAGTGCGAGGTTATGAAGCTTGCATCCGGTCGGCAACTGCTGCGCGCCTCCGCGTCCGTGCTGCGAAGTTTCGCGTCTGGCGCGCAGCCATTCTTTGGTGCAATGGCATATGGATCGAAAGGTGGCTGTAAGGCCGGGCTGCGATAGCAACGTCTTGTTTTCGGAGGAATGAGTGGCTGTTTCCCATCCAGTAGACACGCATGTCGGGAACCGACTGCGCCAGCGGCGCGCCCTCCTCGGCATGAGCCAGACGGATCTCGGCAAGGCCGTGGGTCTCACCTTTCAGCAGGTCCAGAAGTACGAGCGCGGTTTCAACCGCGTCAGCTCAAGCCGCCTGTTCGAGTTCGCCAAGGTCCTCGACGTTCCGGTGGCCCACTTCTTCGAAGGCATGGACGCCGCAGCCGCAGGCGCCAAGCGCAAACCCGGCCGCCCCAAGGCGAACGCGAGGCCGGCGGATGCCGATCTAAACACCAAGCGCGAGACGCTCGAGCTTGTCCGCGCCTATTACAAGATTCGCAGCAAGAGCTTGCGTACGAAGACGCTGGACCTCATCGAGGCGCTCGCCAAGGATTGACGGCGGGACGAAACGTCCGGCTTTTGGCAGCGTTGAGGAAAGTTCCTCTTCCCTTCAGGCCGGTGTTTTGATGATGCCTCGTCCTCTCGCTTGGGGCTCTGCCCTGCTCCTGATGCCGGCGGTCGCCGCCTGCAATGACGGCCCCCCGCTGAAAGCACCGCCGCCCGACGCCCCCATGTCGACGGTCCGCTACCAGTGTCAGCAGAACAGGACGATCGTAGCGGACTTTTACGACGGCAAATCGAGCGTCGGAGCCGACGGGCGGCCCATTCCCGGCGGCCGGGTCGTCGTGCAGCTGAGCGACGGACGGAAGTTCAGCCTGCCGCAGACTCTTTCGGGGTCTGGAATCCGCTATGCCGATTCGAGTGGCACCTTCGTCTTCTCGAGCAAGGGTGACACCGCCCTCGTCGAGGAAGGCTCCGGCCAGACCGTGACCTACCGCGACTGCGTCCAGAAGCGCTGAGGCCCGGCCCTAGCGCCGCCCCGCCAGCGCGCGGTTCTCGAGGCGACTCAGCAGTCGCACGACCGGCCAGAGCAGCAGGAAGTAGATCACCGCCGCCATCACGATTGGCGTCGGATTGTAGGTGATGCTCTGCGCCTGCCGCGCCTCGTAAAGCAGCTCCGGCACGGCGACCACCGACCCCAGAGACGTGAGCTTGACCACTTCCAGCGTGTTGGAGAGCAGGTCGGGCATCACGTTGCGCACCGCCTGGGGCAGTACGACGTATCGCATGGCCTGCATCCGCGTGAGACCGGTGGAACGCGCCGCCTCGACCTGCCCGGCCGGCACGGAATCGATTCCGGCGCGGAAGATCTCACCGTAATAGGAGCCGGTGTTCAGGAAGAAGGCGATCGCCACGCAGGCGAAGCCGCCCAGTTCGAGGCCGGCGAACGGCAGGCCCGCGAACAGCAGGACCAGCAGCACCAGCGGCGGGAAGGCCCGGAAGAAGTCGACCCAGGCCATCAGCGGCCAGCGCACCAGCGGATGCCTGATCGAGGCGAGCAGCGCCAGGATCAGGCCGCCCAGCAGGCCGAGCGGCACCACAATCAGCGACAGCAGGATCGTGTTCCAGAGGCCCGTCAGCACGATGGGCCAGGCCGCCTTCATGATCTCGATGTTGAAGAAGGCCTCGATCATCGCTTCCACGCGAACCTGGTTTCGATCCAGCGCGCCGCAACGACCACGGGGAGGAACAGGACGACATAGGCCGCCGCGCCCATCATCAGCGGCGAGGGATTGTACGAGTTGGACATCGCCGAACTCGCCTGTCCGAGGATCTCGGTCACCGCCACGACGGTGCCGAGCGCGGTCCCCTTGGTGATCGCGATGGTGCGGTTGGTCAGCGGCGGGATGGTGAGCCGGAAGGCCTGCGGAAGTACCACGTTGAACAGCGTCTGGCCGAACGACAGGCCGGTCGAGCGCGCGGCCTCCCACTGCCCCTTCGGGATCGAGGTGATTCCCGCCCAGAAGATCTCCTCGGAAAAGGCCATCAGCACGAAGGCGAGCGACAGCCAGGTCGAGACGAATCCCGACGGGGCCGGCCCTGCATAGGGCAGGCCGAAATACATCAGGACGATGATGACCAGCGGCGGCAGGGAACGGAACAGGTCGACGGTGAAGACGATCAGCCAATTGAGCGGCCGGATCGCCAGGCTCCGCAGCAGGGCCAGCGCGAGCCCCGCCCCGAGGCCCGTCACGACGATCAGCAGCGCGAGCTCGATGGTCACCACCACACCGGACAGGATGTCCGGCAGGTACTTCACCATGACCTTCGCGTTGAAGAAGGTCTCGACGAACTTGTCCCAGCCGCTCATTGCCGTGCGGCCCTCAGTGCCGCTGGATCTGGCCGATGAAGGCGCGCGTGCGTTCCTGGGTCGGGTTCTCGAAGATCGCCGCGGGCGGCCCCTGTTCCACGATCAGCCCGTCATCCATGAACACGACCCGGTCGGCCGCATTGCGCGCGAAGCCCATCTCGTGGCTGACGACGATCATGGTCATGCCGCTTTCGCGCAGGCCGCGCATCACCTCGAGCACCGAACCGACCAGTTCGGGATCGAGCGCGCTGGTCGGCTCGTCGAACAGCATTACGCGCGGCTCCAACGCAATCGAACGGGCGATGGCGACCCTCTGCTGCTGGCCACCGGAAAGCTGGCCCGGGGTATGGTCCGCACGCTCGGCAAGACCTACGCGTTCGAGCGCCGCCCGGCCGAGCGCCTCGGCTTCGGCTCGCCCCTTGCCGGCCACCTTGCGCAGCGCCAGCGTCACGTTCCCCAGCGCCGTCATGTGCGGATAGAGATTGAACGACTGGAAGACCATGCCGATGCGACGGCGGGCATGGTTGATGTCGGTCTTCGCGTCGAGCATGTCGATGCCGTCGACCACGATCGAGCCAGAGGATGGCTCCTCCAGCCGGTTGAGGCAGCGCAGCAGCGTCGACTTGCCCGAGCCCGATGGTCCGATGATGAATACCAGCTCG
This sequence comes from Reyranella sp., assembly GCF_004297265.1. Taxonomy (GTDB): domain Bacteria; phylum Pseudomonadota; class Alphaproteobacteria; order Reyranellales; family Reyranellaceae; genus Reyranella. The sequence goes on along the minus strand of NZ_SCUT01000025.1, from coordinate 114,305 downwards.
CGCTCATCCACCTTCAGATCGACACCCTTCAGGACATGGAGGGTGCCGAAATGCTTGTGGATGGCGCGCGCATCGACGATGTGATTCGTTACCATGAGCCTAATCCGTCGCCTCGACGGGAGGCGACGATAACGTCAGTTGCACTTCAGCTCGTGCGGCGTCGGGTCGTAGCCCGGCATGCCCGGCACGCCGTAGCCCGGCGTCACCACCACGGCGAGATCGTCGTCCGCCGGCTTCTTGTTGAACCACTTCTCGTAGAACTTCGCCATCGTGCCGTCCTTCTTCATGCAGTCGAGCGCATCCTGCAGCTCGGCGCGAAGCTCAGGCTTGTCCTTCGGCACGGGTGCGGCCCAGTGGGCGCGCGTTTCGGCGAGTTCGAGGTCGGCGATGAACTGCGGGTTCTTCGAGGCGGCGTAGACGATCGTCGTGTTGCCGCCGAGCGTGGCGTAGGCGCGGCCGGAGAGAACGGCCTGCGTGGCATCGGGCTGCGTGTCGTAGACCTGCACGGTGAAGCCGTGCTCCTCGCCCATCTTCTTGGCGAGAGTTTCGTACGGCGTACCCTTATTGGTCGCCACGACCTTCCCCTTCAGGTCGGCCCAGCTCTTGATCGGCGCACTGCCCTTCTTGATGCCGAACTGGAAGGCGGTCCACAGATAGCCCGCAGTGAACAGCATGTTCTCGGCGCGCTCCTTGGTCACCGTCGTCGGCGCGGCGATGAAGTCGTAGCGGCCGGACTGCATGCCCGGGATCAGGGTCGAGAAGCTCACGGCATCGATCGTGATGTCGCGCTTCATGCGCTTGGCCACTTCGGTAAAGACGTCGATCTGGAAGCCCTCGACGCCGCCGCCGAGCTTCGGCATGGCATGCGGAGCGAAGGTGCCGTCGACACCCGTGCGCAGCGGCGGCTTCTTGTCCTGGGCGAATGCCGGGCTCGCACACATCAGAGCTGCGATCGCGATCGCAGCGAATCGGCGTTGCATCATCAAAGCGCTTTCCTTCCCATGAAATCCCCAGGACACGACGTTAGATCAGGCATTGTTGAATAGCAATTTACAGGCCATCTTGCGGCTATGTCCGACCGCATCCTCGTCATCAATCCCAACTCTACCGAGGCCGTCACCCGCGGCATCGACGCCGCCATGGAGCCGTTGCGCATCGAGGGCGGCCCGGCCATCGAATGCGTCACCTTGAAGGACGGCCCGCCCGGCATCGAGAACCAGGGCCATGTCGAGCAGGTCGTTCCGCTGATCGGCGCCATGGTGAAGCAGCGCGACAACGATTGCTCGGCCTTCGTCATCGCCTGCTACTCCGACCCCGGCCTGCATGCCGCGCGCGAACTCACGACCAAGCCGGTGCTCGGCATCGCCGAGAGCGGCATCCTGACCGCCCTCACCCTCGGCCAGCGCTTCGGCGTCATCTCGATCCTGCGCAAGTCGATCCCGCGCCACCTGCGTTATGTCGGCCAGATGGGGCTGAACGACCGCATGGCCGGCGACCGCGCGATCGGCCTGGGCGTCGTCGAACTCGCCGATGAGGCCCGTACCTTCAGCCGCATGGCCGAAGTCGCCGCCGAGCTGCGCGACGAGGACGGCGCCGACGTGCTGGTGATGGGCTGCGCCGGCATGGCGCGCTACCGCGACCGCCTGCAACGCCATGTCGGCCTGCCGGTCGTCGAGCCGAGCCAGGCCGCGGTTTCGATGGCGATCGGTCGCAGCCGGCTCAACTGGTCCTAACCGTCTATTCGGCCGCGGCCTTCACGACAGGCGCTGCCGGGAACTCCATGCGGTCGTTGGTGCGGCAATAGCGGTCGGCGAACATGCGTCCGACCGGCTGATACTTGTCCATGTAGACACGCTTGGCCTTGTCGTCCCACAGCTCGTCGCGGATGTGGAAGCGCAGCCCCTCGCCGATCACGAGCTGGCGGTCGTCCTTCACGTTGATGACCTGCCAGGTCCTGCATTCCATCGCCCACGGCGCATCGGCCAGGCGCGGCGTCTTGATGTCGACCGACGGCGCGAGCTTCAGGCCGAGATAGTCGGGTTCGCCGACGTTCGGCGGAAAGTCGCCGCTCGATTCGTGCATCTTGAGCGCCAGCGGCTCATCGGTCAGATTGACCACGAACTCGCCGGTGCGCTCGATGTTGGTCCAGGTGTCCTTGAGACGCCCGTCCGGCCGCTTGTTGATCGCGAACATGCAGAGCGGCGGGTCTTCAGCGAAGACGTTGAAGAAGCTGAACGGCGCCGCATTGACCACACCGGTCGGCCCGAGCGTCGTCACCCAGGCGATCGGCCGCGGCAGCACGAAGGCCGTCAGGACCTTGTAGCGCTCGTGCGGCGTCAGGTCGTTGGAAGCGTATTGCATTTCTTCGATCCTCAGTTCGACGGTTCGACTTTAACGCCGGTGCGCTCGCTGATCAGCTTGTAGTGCTCCGGGCGGCGGTGCTTGGCGAAGTTGAAGGTGGTATTGCGGATGTATTCGCCGAGGCCGAGGTCGCAATCGTAGGAGATGACCTCGTCGTCCTCGGTCGTGCCCTTGGCGACGATCTCGCCGGTCGGCGCGACGATCACCGAGCCGCCATGCAGCCAGAACCCATCTTCCTTGCCGGCCTTGGCCGTGGCGACGACCCAGATGCCGTTCTGGTAGGCAGCTGCCTGCAGCGAGAGCATGTGGTGGAACACGCGCAGGTACGGCGGCTCGTGCGGCGCATAGACATTGTCGCTCGGCGTGTTGTAACCCAGCACCACCATCTCGGCGCCCTTCAGCGCCATGACGCGGAACGTCTCGGGCCAGCGGCGGTCGTTGCAGATGCACTGGCCGACGATCACCTCGTCCTTGAACATCTTCCAGACGTTGAAGCCGAGATTGCCGACCTCGAAATACTTCTTTTCGAGATGCTGGTACGGCACGGTCGGCCGGTGCTCGTCATGGCCCGGCAGGTGGACCTTGCGGTACTTGCCAATCAGCCTTCCATCGGGTCCCACGAGGATCGACGTGTTGAAGTGATGGGTCGATCCCTCTTCCTCGGTCCGCTCGGCATAACCCAGGTAGAAGCCGATACCCTTCTCGCGCGCCAGCTCGAACAGCGGCAGCGTCTCCGGGCTCGGCATCTGACTCTCGAAGTATTTCTCGACCTCGTTCGGATCCTCCATCCAGTAGCGCGGGAAGAAGGTCGTCAGCGCGAGTTCGGGAAACACGATGAACTTGGAGCCGCGGCTGTCGGCCTCCTTCAGCATCTCGATCATGCGCTTGACCACGCTCGCGCGGCTGTCGGCGAGATGGATCGGACCCAGTTGGGCGGAAGAAACTTTCAGACGGCGGGACACGTGCTTCACTCCTCTAGAACAGCGGCTTCAGCCCGAAGCGTGACATGGCCTGCAGCTCGGGCGTGGACTGGCCGATGGGCTTGGACGAATCAGGCGAGGCGCAGGGCAGGAACCGGCCCGAGCCGCGCTCGGCGTTCAGCTTGCCGTCCTCGACGACCACGCGACCCCGGCTCACGACGGTGATCGGCCAGCCCTTGAGTTGGCGGCCCTCGTAGGGCGTATAGCCGACATTGTCGTGCAGGTCCTTCCAGGTGACCGTCACGTCCTTGTCCGCATCCCAGATGGCGAAGTCGGCATCCGACCCCACGGCGATGGTGCCCTTCTTCGGATAGAGGCCGTAGAGCTTGGCGTGGTTGGCCGAGGTCAGCGCCACGAACTGCTGCAGGGTGATGCGCCCCTTCTGGACGCCTTCCGAGAACAGCATCGGCAGCCGGATCTCGAGGCCCGGGACCCCGTTGGCCATTTCCTTGAAGGTGGTCTTGTCGCCCTTGGGGATCTTGCCGCCGGCATTGAACTGATAGGGCGCGTGGTCGGACGAGAAGGTCTGGAACGTGCCGTCCTTCAGCGCCGCCCAGACGGCTTCCTGTGCCGCCGAATCGCGCGGCGGCGGGCTGCAGCACCACATGGCGCCCTCGACGCCGGGCTTGTCCATGTCGTCGGCGGTCAGCGCGATATACTGCGGGCAGGTCTCGCCGAAGATCTTCAGGCCCCGCTTCTGCGCCTGGCGCAACGTCTCGATCGCCTCGATCTCCGACATGTGCACCAGCAGTAGCGGCGCATCGACCAGCCGCGCCAGCGAGATCGCGCGGTTGGTCGCCTCGGCCTCGGCGATGCGGGCATGGGCGATGGCGTGGAACTTCGGCGCGCCATGGCCCTGGTCGACCAGGTGATGCGCCAGCCACTGGATCATGTCGTGGTTCTCGGCATGCACCATGACCAGCGCGCCGTCGCGCCGCGCCACCGCCAGGATGTCGAGGATCTGGTAGTCGCTGACCTTCATCGCATCGTAGGTCATGTAGATCTTGAACGAGGTGTAGCCATCCTTGATCAGCGCCGGCAGTTCCTGCCCCAGCGCCTGAGGCGTCGGATCGGTCACGATCAGGTGGAAGGCATAATCGATCACCGCCTTCGGCGTCGCCGCCTCGTGATAGTCGTTCACCACCTGCCGCAGCGACATGCCGCGATGCTGGGCGGCAAAGGGAATGACGGTGGTCGTGCCGCCGAAGGCGGCGGAGACGGTGCCCGTATAGAAATCGTCGGCGCACATCACGCCCATGCCCGACTTCTGCTCGATGTGACAGTGGCTGTCGACGCCGCCTGGCAGGACGAACTTGCCGCCGGCATCGATCTCGCGCGTGCCCTGTCCCTTGAGATCGGGGCCGATCTCGACCACCTGCCCGCCGTTGACGGCGATGTCACCCTCGGTCTGCCGCTCGGCCGTGACGATCTTGGCGTTACGGACGATCAAATCATACTCAGCCATTCTTCCTACTCCGCCGCCTTGGCGAGGCGGCCGGTCGCCGCCAGACGCCGCTCGAGGCGCGCAATCATCCCGTCGAGTTCGCTCTTGTCCGCCGCCGTCAGCGAGGAGCCGGGCGCGCGCTGTTTGGGGCTCTTGATGGCGCCACGACGGAACAGGACTTCCTTGCGCAGCGCCAGGCCGATCGCCGGCTGCACCTCGTGGCGCACCAGCGGAAGGTAGATGTCGAACAGGTCCTCTGCCTCTTCCGCCTTGCCCTTGGCGAAGAGCTCGTAGACCTGCACCAGCATCTCGGGCCAGGCGAAACCGGTCATCGCGCCGTCGGCCCCACGGCGCATTTCCTGCGGATAATAAAGACCGCCATTGCCGACCAGGATCGAGACGCGGCGGCGGCCCGGCTTCTTCTCGCCCTCGCGCACCTTTGTCAGCTTGGCGAGCCCCGGCGCGTCCTCATGCTTCAGCATCACGAGTTGCGGGAAGTCGTCGACCAGCCGCTCGAACACACTGACCGGCAGGTAGACGCCGGTGGTCTGCGGGTAGTCCTGATTGACGACCGGAATGTCCGGACCGAGTGCCTGGAAGACCTGCGCATAATAGTTGTAGAGGCCCTCGTCGCCCTTGAGGCCTGAGGGCGGAGCGACCATCACGCCGGAGGCGCCGGCCATCATCGCCTCGTGCGAGAGACGGCGGACGTTCTCCAGTCCGGCATGGCTCACGCCCACGATCACCTGCCGGCCCTGCGCACGTCCGATTACGCGATTGACGACGGAGATGGATTCGTCGGCTGTCAGCTTGTGCGCCTCACCCATCATTCCAAGTAGGGTGAAACCATGTACGCCACAGCCCAAATAAAAGTCGGTCAATGTGTCGACGCTCTGGAGATCGACGGCGCCCTCGTCGGTGAAGGGCGTCGCGGCAATGATGTACACGCCCTTCGCCTGCTCGTTCAGCTTGCCTGATGACATCGTTGACGCTCCTCGGCGCGGTTCTTGCAATGCCCCGTCCTGACGTTGCAGCGATCATGCCACCCACGGTGCGCTTGTCGAGCATCGCGGCGTCGGCCAGTGTTCTTACCCGAAGAGGAACAGGTTTCGAAGTAAATGGCGCGGCATATTGCTCATCGATTGATGATTTCGCTTCCGGTCCTGTTGGGGGTGCTGCTCATCGGTTTTCTGCTGTTGCAGGTCGTGCCCACGGATCCGGCCACCGTCGTCGCGGGTCCGACCGCGACCAAGGCGGAGATCGACGCGATCCGCAACGATCTCGGCCTCAACCAGCCGCTCTGGGTCCAGTTCGGGCGCTATCTCGGCCGCGTCCTCCAGCTCGACCTCGGCCGCTCGATGATCTCCAATCGTGCCGTCGTCGACGAGATCGCGCTCACGCTCTGGCCGACCGTCGAACTGATGCTGGCCTGCCTCGTCTGGGCAGTGCCGCTCGGCATCACGCTGGGCACGCTCGCGGCACGCCGCCGCGGCACGGCCATCGACCGTGCCATCATGGCGCTCTCGGTCATGGGCGTGTCCGTACCGATCTTCTGGGTGGGCCTGCTGCTGATCCAGTATGTCGGCGGGGCGGGCCTGCTTCCCTTCCAGGGGCGCAACGGTCCGATCTGGACGGCCGACGGCTTCATGAGCATCATCCTGCCATCCATAACCCTGGGTGCCGTCTTCGTCGGTCCGGTTGCGCGCATGACGCGCACCTCCCTGCTGGAGACGCTGGGCGCCGATTACGTGCGCACCGCGCGCGCCAAGGGCGCCTCGGACTGGCGCGTCACCATCCGCCATGCGCTGCGCAACGCCATGATCCCGGTGGTGACGCTGGTTGGCTTGCAGATCGGCTTCCTGCTGGGCGGCTCGATCGTTACTGAAACCATGTTTGCATGGCCGGGCGTCGGCCGCATGGCGGTGGGCGCGATCACGTCGAGCGACTTCCCGCTGGCGCAGGGCGCGATCCTGATCCTTGCGGTGGGTTTCATGGCGATCAATCTCTGCGTCGACGTGCTCTACGCCTATCTCGATCCCCGGATCGCCCGCGGATGACCGACGCCGCCCTTCCCCTGCAAAGCCAGGCCGACCAGCGCGCCATCGCCGCGATCCGCCGCAAGAATGCCGTTTGGCGTCGCATCCTGCGCGACCCGCCCGCCGCGATCGCGGCCCTCTTCCTCATCTTGATTGTCGGGGCCGCCCTGCTCGCGCCCTGGATCGCGCCGTTCGATCCCTACGCGTCCAACATGCGGATGCGCCTCTGCCCGATCGGCGGCGCGCGCTGCCCGGATTTCCTGCTGGGCGCCGACAATCAGGGCCGCGACATGCTCAGCCGCATCCTGTTCGGCCTGCGCGCCACCCTGGGAATCGGCATCGTCGCCGTGATGGTCGGCGGCGGCCTCGGTGCGCTGATCGGCTTGAGCGCCGCCTATTTCAGGCGCCTCGATCAGCCGCTGATGCGCCTGGTCGACGTGCTGCTCTCCTTCCCCTCGATCCTGTTCGGCCTCGCCATCGCGGCCGTGATGGGCACCGGTCTTCTGTCTCTGGTCGTTGCGCTCAGCATCGCCTCGGTCCCGTCGATCGCCCGCATCGCCCGCGGGGCCGCGCAATCGATCATGCAGCAGGAATACATGGAGGCCGGCCGCGCGGTGGGCCTCGGCGACGGGGCGCTGATCTGGCGCTATCTCGCGCTCAACTGCTGGCCGACCATCCTGATCTACATGACGCTCCAGCTCGGGCAGGCGATCCTGCTGGGTGCCGCGCTCTCCTTCCTGGGCCTCGGTGCGCAGCCGCCCACCGCGGAGCTGGGCAGCATGGCCGCCGACGGCCGTAAGTTCCTGTCGATCGCACCCCAGGTCTCGACCCTGCCCTGTGCGGCGATCTTCCTCGTGGTTCTCGCGTTCAATGTCCTGGGCGACGCGCTGCGCGACGCCCTCGATCCGAAGTTGAGGCAATAAACTTGATACGACAGGAGGTGTGGGCATGAGAAAACTGACAGTGGCGGCGCTGGCCGCGGTGGCCGTGGCAGGCGTCGCTGCGCCGGCGATGGCGCAGAAGAGCGTGACGATCGTGCGCGAGATCGACACCGATCGCTACGATCCCCACAAGTCGACGGCCCGCTCGGGCGCCGAGGTCATCTACATGATGGGTGACACGATGGTGAACCTCGACTTCGACATGAAGACGTTGAAGCCGGGCCTCGCCAAAAGCTGGACGGTCTCGCCCGACGGCCTCACCTACACGTTCAAGCTGCGCGACGATGTCACCTTCTGCAGCGGCAAGAAGATGACGGCGAAGGACGTGGTCGCCACCTACGAGCGCTGGCTCGATCCCGAGACCAAGGGCCTCGTGAAGTGGCGCATGGGCGACGTCGACAAGATCACGGCGCCCGACGACGTCACGGTGGAGTACAAGCTCAAGAAGCCGTTCTCCGAGCTGCTCTACCAGATGACGCAGTACTTCCACACGATCCTGAACACCGAGCAGACCAAGCAGCTCGGCGCCGATTTCGGCGTGAAGGGCTTCGACGGCACCGGCCCCTACTGCTTCGAGAGCTGGACGCCGCGCGATTCGACGGTGCTGACCAAGCACAAGGGCTACAAGTGGGGCCCGCCGATCTACGACTACACCGAGGCGCAGGTCGACAAGGTGATCTGGAAGGTGGTGCCTGAGGAGAATACCCGTGTCACCGCGCTGCAGGCCGGCCAGGCCGATGCCAGCCAGTACGTGCCCTACTGGTCGATCAAGGAGCTGCAGGCCAACAAGAACCTGTCGGTGACCAAGGCCGAGAACTTCTTCTGGACCTACTTCATCGGCTTCAAGGTCGACAAGGAACTGGTCAACGACGTGCGGGTGCGCCAGGCGATGAACCTCGCGGTCGACCAGAAGGCGATCACCGAGGCCGTGACCTTCGGCTTCGCCGATCCGGCGTCGACGATGCTGATGCCCAACGTCCTCGACTTCAACGGCAAGCTCAACAAGGCAGCCTATGGCGAGAACCTCAAGGAAGCCGAGAAGCTGCTCGACGAGGCCGGCTGGAAGAAGGGCCCGGACGGCTTCCGCTACAAGGACGGCAAGAAGCTGGCGCCGCTGATCTACGGCATCTCGGGTGCCTTCAAGGAGATCGCCGAGGCCGTGCAGGGCGACCTGCGCAAGGTCGGCATCGACCTGCAGATCCAGCTGTTCGACGCGACGGTCGCCTGGGGCAAGCTCGCCACGCAGGAGTTCGACGCCTTCGGCATGAGCTTCCCCTATGTCAGCGCCGGCGACGCGATGAACCTCTACTTCCGGTCGACCAACGCGCCGACCCCGAACCGCATGAACTGGAAGGACAAGGAAACGGACGAGCTGCTCGACAAGGGCTCGACCGCAACCGACGAGGCGACGCGCACGGCCGCCTACCAGGCGGTGCAGCAGAAGGTGCACGATGCCTTCGTCTGGATCCCGCTGTTCCACGAGCCGCTGTTCGTCGTGGCCGGCTCCAAGCTGAAGCCCATCAAGGCGCACGGCAACTACGGGTGCGGCTTCTACAAGGGCCTGGGCATCGCCTACAAATAGCAAGCAGTCAGCAAGCAACCGGAGCGAAGCGCTTATGAAGACGACCAAGATCGCCGGCCTCGACCACGTCGTTGCGTGGGACGAGGCGGAAGGGCGGCACGTCTACCTCGAAAATGCCGATCTCGTGTTCAAGGGCAACGAGATCGCCCATGTCGGACCGGGCTACACGGGCCCGGTCGATACGACCATCGAGGGGAAGGGGATGATGGCCATCCCCGGCCTCGTCAACGTACACAGCCATCCCTTCTCCGAGCCCGCCAACAAGGGCCTCACCGAGGAGTATGGCAGCGACAAGCTCGGCCAGAGCTCGCTCTACGAATACCTGACGGTGTTCGGCCTCAATCCCGAGGATGCCGGTCCCTCCTCCAAGGTCGCGGTCTCGGAGTTGCTGAAGAGCGGCGTGACGACCATCACCGACCTTTCGATGGCACGCCCCGGCTGGGCGGACGACCTGGCCTCGACCGGCATCCGCGCCGTCATCTGCCCGATGATGCGCCAGGGCGTCTGGTACACGAAGAACGGCCACACGGTCGAATATGCCTGGGACGAGAAGGCCGGCGAGAAGGCTTTCGAAGCGTCGATGGCGACGCTCGACGAAGCGGCAAAGCATCCGAGCGGCCGTCTCTCCGGCATGGTCGGTCCAGCTCAGATTGATACTTGCCGCGAAGGCTTCTTCAAGGAGGCCCTGCAGGAAGCCAGGCGTCGCGGCCTGACGATGCAGACCCACGCCTGCCAGGCCGTCGTCGAGTTCCACGAAATGGTTCATCGCCACGGCAAGACGCCCATCGAATGGCTCGACTCGATCGGCGTGCTCGGCCCCGACCTCATCATCGGCCACGGCATCTTCCTCAACGACCATCCGCAGATCCACTACCCGCACGCCAACGACTTCGAGCGGCTGCGCGACTCCGGCGCCTCGGTGGCACACTGCCCGACCGTGTTCGCGCGGCGCGGCATGGTGATGAATTCGATCGGCCGCTACATGGAGGCGGGCATCACGGTCGGCATCGGCACCGATACCTTCCCGCACAACATGCTCGATGAGATCCGGCTGGTCTGTTACCTCGCCCGCGTCTTCACCATGAACTACAAGATGGGCACGACGCGCCATGCCTTCGAGGCGGCCACGATCGGCGGCGCGAAGATGCTGCGCCGGCCCGACCTTGGGCGGCTGGCGCCGGGCTGCAAGGCCGACTTCTCGCTGGTCGACATGAGCCATCCCTACATGCAGCCGGCGCACGAGCCGGTGCGCAGCCTGATCTACTCGGCGAGCGACCGCGCCATCCGTCACGTCTATGTCGACGGCAACCAGGTGGTGAAGGACGGCAAGGTCCTGACGGTCGATGTCGAGGCGGCCACGGCCGGCCTCGTCGAAGGCCAGCGCAAGCGGCTCGAAACGGTCAGCCAGCGCGACTGGGCCGGCCGCACCGCCGACCAGCTCGCGCCTCCCGTCTACGGCACGCGCGATCGCCTGCCGCAGTCGCGGCCAGTGACTTGAGGCGCGCGGCTTGAGCGATACGACGCCCCTCCTCGAAGTGAAAGGCCTGCGCACGGAGTTCCGCTCCGGCGGCAGCTCGTTCCCGGCCGTCGACGGCATCAGCTTCTCGCTTGCACCGGGCGAGACGCTGGGCATCGTGGGCGAATCCGGCTGCGGCAAGTCGGTGACGTCGCTCTCGATCATGCGGCTGGTGCCCAACCCGCCCGGCCGCATCACGGCAGGCGAGATCAAATTGGAAGGTCGCAACCTCCTCGATCTGCCGGAAGGCGACATGCGCGCCGTCCGTGGCGACGACATCGCGATGATCTTCCAGGAGCCGATGACCAGCCTCAACCCGGTTCAGACCGTGGGCGATCAGATCATCGAGGCCGTCCAGCTCCACCGCTCGCTGAGTGCTGCCGACGCCCGCGCCCGCGCGCTCGAGATGCTGCAGCTGGTGAAGATTCCCTCGCCCGAGACCCGGCTCGACGAATATCCGCACCAGCTCTCTGGCGGCATGCGCCAACGCGTCATGATCGCCATGGCGCTCGCCTGCGACCCGAAGCTGCTGATCGCTGACGAGCCGACCACGGCGCTCGACGTCACCATCCAGGCGCAGATCCTCGACCTGTTGCGCGACCTGCGTGAGCGCACCGGTGCCGCCATCATGCTGATCACCCACGATCTCGGCGTGGTGGCCGAACTCGCGCACCGCGTGATCGTCATGTATGCCGGCCGCATCGTCGAGGAAGCGCCGGTCGGCCTGCTGTTCGCCGACCCGCAGCATCCCTATACGCTCGGCCTCCTGGGCTCGATCCCGCGGCTGGGCAGCGACGGCGACGAGCGCCTGACCGCCATCGAGGGCGTGGTGCCCAACCCCTACGCGCTGCCGCCCGGCTGCCGCTTCAGCCCGCGCTGCGCGCTCGCCGACGGGAAATGCCGCGCCGAGCAGCCCGCCCTGCGCGAGATCGCGCCGGGCCATCGCGCCGCCTGCTGGAAGGCCCCGCTCGACCTGGTTCTCGCCGAGGCAGCCGAATGACGACCGAACCCCTCCTCTCCGTCACCGGCCTCGCCAAGCACTTCCCGGTGAAGCGCGGCATCGTCTTCCAGAGCGCGGTCGGCACCGTACGCGCGGTCGACGGCCTCAGCTTCGACGTGGCGCCGGGCGAGACGCTGGCGCTGGTGGGTGAATCGGGCTGCGGCAAGTCGACGACAGGCCGACTCGTACTGCGCCTGATCGAGGCCACCGAGGGCACCATCCGCTTCGCCGGCCGCGACGTGCGCGGCCTCACGCGCAGCGCGCTGCGCGACCTGCGCCGCGACATGCAGATCATCTTCCAGGATCCGTACGCGTCACTGAATCCGCGTCTCACCGTGGGCGAGACGCTGGCCGAGCCGCTGCGCCTGCACGGCCTCGCGTCGGGCGCGGCGCTGCGCAAGCGCATCGACGAGCTGCTCGGCGAGGTCGGACTCTCCGCCTGGCACGCGCTGCGCTATCCGCACGAATTCTCCGGCGGCCAGCGCCAGCGCATCGGCATCGCCCGGGCGCTGGCCTCGCAACCGAAGCTGATCGTCTGCGACGAGCCGGTGTCTGCGCTCGATGTGTCGATCCAGGCGCAGGTTATCAACCTGATGCAGGACCTGAAGCGCAAGTTCGGCCTCTCCTACATCTTCATCGCCCACGACCTCGCCGTGGTACGGCACATCTCCGACCGCGTCGCCGTCATGTATCTCGGCAAGATCGTCGAGCTGGCGCCCAAGCGCAGCCTGTTCGCAAGGCCGCGGCACCCCTACACGCAGGCGCTGCTGTCCGCCGTGCCGGTGCCCGATCCCACCGCCCAGCGCGCCCGCATCCGGCTGGCCGGCGACGTGCCGAGCCCGCTCAACCCGCCCAAGGGCTGCCGCTTCCACACGCGCTGCGCCTACGCCCAGGACCGCTGCCGCCAGGAGGAGCCTGCGTTGCGCCCGCTGCCGGATGGCAGCGGCGTCGAGGGCCAGGTCGTGGCCTGCCACTTCGCCGAAAGCATCGTGCCGCCGGCCCTCGTGCCGGAAAACGATCCGCCCTACGCCCGCCGCCTGGCCGCTCTGCGCAAGCTTTCCGCGGCGGCCTGAAAGCGGCTCATTCCAGCGAAATCACGTCCTCGACCCCTGCGTCCAGGACGAGGTCGTCCGTGGCGCCGAGGAGCCAGAGCGCGGCCACGTCGAGCGTGAGGATGGGACGGTCCCACCACCGCTCGATAAGGTCGCGCAGCGCCCCTGCTTCCACAGGGTCCAGGTGATCCACGAAGTTGAACAGGCCGACGAGGTACAGGTCCGTTTCCGGCCTGCCGAGAGTCCGCTGGATCCGGCGCAGCAGGTTCATGCCGTTCCGACACTCCGGATAGATGCGCAGGTATAGGCGACCGACATTGATGTTGCCGGAGAACAGGCCCCGCACCTCGACGCGCATTCGGCCCAGCTCACTGAGAGCCGCCCTCTCGTCGTCGGAAACGCGATACGGCACATCCTTCGAGAGAGATCCGCAGATCGTTGCATGGAGCCTCTCCCGGCGCTTCGCGAGAAGGTCCCAGGCGATCTTGTGCCCGAAGGGCAAGTGCCTGAGTTCGCGCTCCAATTCCTGATACGCGGCGGACTCCTCCAGCGCATCGGGTGGCACAGGCAGCACGAGCGAGAAGATGCGCTCGTGCCGTCCGCTGCGATAGATCGTACCGGCTCGCGACTGGATGACGTCGGGATGATCCGGCGCCATCAACGGCAGGTGGGCCAGTCGATACGCCTCGTCCAGCATGAGCTTCTCTCCGGGCGCAAACCGCGTCCTGGCTCGGCGGTAGCCGAGCTCTTCATCGGAGCAAACTACGTCCAAGACAGACCAATCAGGCGTCGGGCACGCCCGAGGTCGTCGAATATTCGAAGTGCAGCGGCGCCTCGGGATGGATCAGCGCATAGGCCGAGCGAGCGGCGATCGCCGCCTCCGCGAAGCCCGTCAGGATCAGCTTCAGCTTGCCCGGATAGGTGACGACGTCGCCCACGCCGAAGATGCCGGCCTTGTTCGTGGCGGCCGTCGCGGGATCGACCTCGATCTGGTTGCGCTCGAGCGCCAGCCCCCAGTCGGCGATCGGACCCAGCGACATCGAGAGGCCGAAGAACGGCAGCAGCGCGTCGGCTTCGATGCGCTTCGTTGCCCCTTCGAGGGTGGCGACCGTGACCGCTGTGAGCTGGCCGTCATCGCCTTCCAGACCATGGAGCTGGTACGGCACGACGAGGTCGATCCTGCCCTCCTTCGCAAGCGCCTTCAGTCGCGCCTCGCTGTCGGGCGCTGCGCGGAACCGGTCGCGGCGGTGGATCACCGAGACGCGGCCGGCGATGTCCGCCAGCGAGAGCGCCCAGTCGACCGCCGTGTCGCCGCCGCCCGCGATCACCACCCGCTTGCCGCGGAAGGTCTCGCGCTGTGTGACGTAGTAGAAGACGCTCCTGCCCTCGTAAGCCTCGATGCCCGGCAGCGGCGGACGATTGGGGCCGAAAGCTCCGACGCCCGCGGCGATGATCACCGCCTTGGCCTGCAACACGGAGCCCTTGGACGTCGTCAGCCGCCAGAAGCCGCCGGTCAGCGACTCCAGCGCCTGGACCTGCTCGCCCAGGTGATAGACCGGCCGGAAGGCCGCCGCCTGGGCCTTCAGCCGGACGATCAGCTCGGCCGCCTCGATGCGGGGAAAGCCGGGAATGTCGTAGATCGGCTTCTCCGGATACAGCGCCGTGCACTGACCGCCGGCATCGTCGAGCACGTCGACGACATGGCAGTTGAGGCGGACCATGCCGCACTCGAACACGGCAAAAAGGCCGACCGGCCCCGCCCCTATGATGATGACGTCAGTCTGCTGGGTGTGTCCGTTGGCCATGGTCACAAATTGGCGCAGGTGATGCGCAAATGAAAGGCCCCCGGCCGCACCTCAGAGGCGCAGAACCAGGGCCAGAACTGGTAGTTGGTGGCGGCCTTTGTAGCAAAAGAGGACATCAAGAACCTGGCCGCTCCCACCGGGGAGCCCGGGCATAGCGGCGCAAGGATTTTGCCGCAAGTGGCTCCCACCGCTATGGCGGTTCCAATATTGAGACTCCTGTGCCGGCAAAGGCAAAGGTGGTTCACGCCGCCGTCGTTCGCGCCAGTCTATGAGTTCAGGGGGAGTGTCCGTTTGATGTTTGGTCCTGCCTATTTTCTTTCAGGTGATTCATTTCTCAAAAGATCAGCTGTCGAGGATGCCGCTCGGCGGCGGCTTGCGCCGGTGTTCTCCAAGTGGATTGGCAGAGAGGAGATAAAAGTTCGGAGCGAGGAATCGCCTTCGCGCCTCGATGTATCGGAGCGAGTGGCGCTCTTGGAGAAAATGGCTCCAGCGAATGAGGATGCAGGACAGGAAGTGTTGATTGGGAGATCATCCGGCGGTCGCGTGGCGACTCTGTTTGCCATGCGTCGGCCGGTTAAAGCGGTCATCTGTTTTGCTTACCCGTTCCGACATCCAAATAGTGTGTTGGAGCCGATTCGCTTCAGTCACCTGGCCGAAATCACGGTCCCTACGCTGATCTTCCAGGGGACGCGGGACACTTACGGAGCAATTGAGATCACCGAAAACTACGCTCTTTCGCCAGCTGTAACCGTAGGATTTGTCGACACCGACCACGATTTTGATTTGTCACCATCCCAGTGGGACACGGTTGCTCAGAAAGTAATGAAATTCCTGGAAACCGTTCAGCGACGGTTGCCGGCTAAGGGGGCGCGTTTCGACGAGGCCTTCTACCTGAGGACTCACCCTGATGTGGCCGCGGCGATTGCCGCTGGGGAGTACGTCTCTGGTGAACATCACTTCAAACTGAAGGGACGCAGGAAGGGTCGACGCTTCCGGCTTCTGGCCGACACTTGAAACTCTGGAGTTTGGGTGCGACTCGCCATTTCGCAAAGGCTGCGAAACCGCCACGCAACGCGCATGCTTGGCGTCAAACGCTGAAAAGTTCCCACCGATCGGGGACCTCCCCTCCCACCAACCGATTGTGTAATGTTTTCAATCGGTTGATGAGGGGATTGGTAGCTGGGGGCGGACTTGAACCGCCGACCCCGGCATTATGAGTGCCGTGCTCTAACCAGCTGAGCTACCCAGCCATGGGTGGGCGCTATTAAGCGGCGGGGCGACGTTCTGTCAAGAAATGCAGCGCCGCTGCTCACCCCGTCAGCGGCACGCCGTCCATGTCGTCCACAGGCTCTCCCAGAAAGCCCAGGATGGTGGGGGCGATATCGACGAGGCTCGTCTTGCGACGGGCCTCTCCCTGGCCGACCTCGGGATGGATGAAGGTCAGGAAGGGCCGGGTTTCGCGCGGCCCCAGGCCACCATGGTGACCGCAGCCGATCTCCGGCGTGCCCTCCCCGTCCTCGACCAGCCAACGCGTGCCGGGGACACCATGTTCGTTGCGTTCGTCGTGACGTGCCGTGTCGACGGCAGCCACCAGCGCGTCGCTGGTCAGGCCGGTCGCGGCCAGCGCCTCGCCCGTCAGGATCGACCCCGCCCAGGGCTCCGTGAGCATTGTCGGCAGCAGATATTCGACAGCAGCCCTTGCCTCGCCCATGGCGTAGATCAGCGCCGCGGTGCCTTGCGACGCGACGCCGATGCGGCCTTCCTTCAGCTCGGCCTCCAGGCCGTTTTCAGCCAACCAGTTGCCGATATGGACGGAGCGGCCGATGGTTTCATGGCCGTGGTCCGACCCGACCACGACCAATGTGTCGAACCGGTCCTCATACGCCTCCACGGTCTCGACGACCTGCGCCACCAGCCGGTCGGTGACCTCCAGCGCGTGGATATGCGCGGGCGAGCCCAGCGGGTCGTGGTGCAGGGTGAGATCGGGGTTCGCCAGCCAGAGGATGGCCAGCCTGAAATCGACCGACGGCACGACCTCCTCGCAGAAGCGCCGGGTCATCTCGATGTCGCCGTCGAGATCGTGGCTCACGTCGAGATGGGCGTCGCCGATGAGCGATGTGCCGCCGGGGCCGAACGAACCCGCGCGATGCAGCACCGTGCCGAAATGATCGGGATCGAGGAAATAGGCCGCGCCGGGCGAGACGTTCGAATAGGCGATCTGGCCGCCCGACTTCGCCAGCCGCTCCGCCATCGTGGGAACGCGCAGGGTTCGCCCCGTCACGCGGCGCATCGTCTGCCGGAAGGACGGCGCGCCGACATTGTGCACGGTGATGCGGCCGTCCTCGACCAGCGCCATCTGGTTGCCCTCGAGCCCGTGACGGCCGGGAAAGCAGCCGGTCGCGATCGAGGCGGCCGAGACGCGCGTGACCGAGGGGAAGACCGCGCGATGGTCGCCGGCGCGGCGATGGCCGGCGACCAGCCGCGCCAGGGTCGGCGTACGCGCCTCGCCGATCCATTCGGCGCCGAGGCCGTCGCACACGATCAGGATCGCCCTGCGGCGCCGGGAACCGTTCATGAGACCATGATAGACCATGCCCGGCCCCGGGGAATCGTCATTCCGGCTGAATGCCTGCCTGCGAAACGATCCGGTCGCTCTTTGCGACCTCGTCGAGCACGAACTGGCGGAACTGTTCCGCCGTCGAACCGACCGGCACCGCGCCCTGGTCGCGCAGCGCGCTCTGGACCTCGGCGGCGGCGAGCGCGCCGACCAGGCCGACCCGCAGCCTGTCGACGATCTCCTTCGGGGTGCCCTTCGGCACGGCGACGCCGACCCAAGTGTTGAACTCGTAGCCGGGAAAGCCCAGTTCCGCCATCGTCGGCACGTCGGGCAGCGCCTCAGAGCGGACCGTCGAGGTCACGGCCAGCGCGCGCAGCTTCCCCGAGCGAACCAGCGGCACCGCCGGCGGCACGCTGCTCACGGCCATGTCGATGTGACCGCCCACGGCATCCTGCACCAGCGGGCCCGAGCCTTTGTAGGGAATGTGGAGGAATTTGGCCTTGGCCATGCTCGACAGGAGTTCGGCCGCGAGATGCTGCGGGCTACCGCTGCCGATCGATCCATAGCTGACCGTGTCGGGCTTGGCGCGCGCGGCTTCGATCAGTTCTTGCAGCGATCGCGTCGAGGTCGCTGAAGCGACGAAGACCAGGGGGAAGGTCGCCACCAGGGTCACCGGCTCGAAGTCGGTGCGCGGGTCGTAGGTCATGTTCTTGAACAGGCTGGCGTTGATCGCCATCTCGCTCGCCGCGCCGAACAGGACCGTATAGCCGTCGGCCGGCGCCTTCGCGACGCTGGCAGCACCGATCATGCCGGTGGCTCCGGGCTTGTTCTCGATGACCACGGTTTGGCCGAGCACATCCGACAGACGCGCCGCCATCGCACGCCCGGTGATGTCGGTGCCGCCGCCCGGCGGATAGGGAATGATCAACTTGACCGGCTTGGCGGGATAGGTGTCCGCGCGCACCGCGGACGGCGCCGCCGCCGAAAAGGCCAGGAGGAGTGCCGCGAGGGAATCGCGACGCGAGAAGGGACGCTGGGTGAATTCGCTCGTCATGCCCGGCCTTATCCGGGCAACAGGTGACGCGGCGGTTACAGGATCATGTCGGGCGCCGGATGAAACCGCCGCCCAGCACGCGACTGCCTGTCGCGGCATCGTAGACCACGCAGGCCTGTCCCGGCGAGACGCCGACTTCCGGCTCGGCGAAGCGCACGAAGGCCCCCTCATCCGTCAGCTCGATCTCCGCAGGACGCAAGGACTGGCTGGAGCGCACGCGGACCTGCACCGGCAGATGTCCCACGTGAGGAGCATCCAGCCAGTTCACGTCATACAGCGTGATCTCGTCCCGGCCGAGCGCCGACCTAGGGCCCACGACCACACGGCGCGTCGCGGGCTCCAGCCGCACGACATAGAGGGGATCATTATCGGTTCCGTCACGCCCGCCCAGCGCCAGGCCGCGACGCTGGCCGACCGTGTAGCATACGATGCCCTCGTGGCGGCCGACCACGTTGCCGGCCATGTCGACGACCTCGCCCGGCTCGACGGCCTCGGGCCGCAGCTTCTGGACAACCGATGCATAGTTGCCATTGGGCACGAAGCAGATGTCCTGGCTGTCGGGCTTGTCCGCGACCGCCAGGTCGAAGCGACCGGCCAGTGCACGCGTCTCGCTCTTGGGAAGATCGCCCAGGGGGAAGCGCAGGAAATCGAGTTGCTCGCGCGTCGTGCCGAACAGGAAGTAGCTCTGGTCGCGCGCCGGGTCGGCACCGCGGTGCAGCTCCGGCCCCGCCTCGCCCATCACGCGGCGGACGTAGTGGCCGGTCGCCAGCGCCTCGGCACCGAGCTCGCGTGCCGTCTTCAGCAGATCGCGGAACTTGACGGTCCGATTGCAGGCGATGCACGGCACCGGCGTCTCGCCGCGCGCATAGGCATCGGCGAAGGAGTCCATCACCTCGGCGCGGAAACGGCTCTCATAGTCGAGCACGTAGTGCGGGATCGACAGGCGTTCAGCGACCTGCCGCGCGTCCTGGATGTCCTGGCCGGCGCAGCAGGCGCCTGCCTTCCCCACCGCGACGCCGTGGTCATAGAGCTGCAGGGTGACGCCCACCACGTCATAGCCCTGCTCCTTCAGGAGCGCTGCTGTCACCGACGAATCCACGCCGCCCGACATGGCGACCACCACGCGGGTATCCGCGGGCGCCTTATCGATACCGAGGGAATTGAGGGAGGACGGGCGGGACATGGCGGGGCCTATATAGGCCTCGTCCCCCACCCCCGCCAGCCGCGGCTAATCGCGACGGTAGCCGCTGTCGCGGACGACCTTGGCCACGCCGTTGCGGTCGTAGACGATGGCGACACGGTCGCCCATCTGGATGTCGCCGTCGTCGGGCTGGGCGACCGTCACGCGCTGGCCGTCGTCCCGCTGGACCGTGACTTCGATGCCGCGCCGGGGCGCGTTCTGGTCGATCGCTGTGCCCGCAATGCCGCCCGCCACGGCACCGAGCAGGCCGCCGACCACGGCGCCGCCCGCGGAATTGGTGATCGCGCCACCGGCCACGGCACCGCCGACCGCGCCCAGGCCGCCGCCGATCAGCGTGCCGTCGCTCATCCCCGAGCCGCGGCTTCCACGCACCTGCACCTCGCGGATCGAGACCACCCGGCCCTGCTCGCCGCGGTAACTGGCGCCTTGCGAGGAGGTGTTGACCACGCCGGGCTGTACCGCACCGCTGCTGCCGTTGCAGGCGCTCAGTCCCATTGCGAGCACGGCTGGAACGAGAAGACCGACGCGCCAATTGCCGAACATCTGAAGGGACACCTTTCGCACTCTTCAATCAAAACAAACGTGAGGAATTCAATCCAGGTTGCGCGACGTATCCCGCACCACCCGCGCAACGCCGCGACCATCCTGCACGATCTGTACGCGGTCGCCCAACTGGACGTCCCCGTCATCGCGCTGCGCCACGGTGATGCTCTGCCCATCGTCCCGCTGCACCGTGACCTCGATGCCGCGGCCGCCGCTGCGTTGTCCGTCAGCGATGGTGCCGGCAATCGCGCCGCCCACGGTGCCGAGCAGAAGGCCAACGAGACCGCCACCCACCGTCTGGCTGGTGATCGCGCCGATCGTGGCGCCGACACCGCCGCCGATGATGCCGCCCATCAGGGCCCCGTTGCCGCTGCCGGAACCGCCGCTGCCGGCCAGCCCTACCTCGCGGATAGAGACCACCCGACCGGGACCGCCGACCGGCGTGGCGTAGGCGACCTGCGTCGGCGCGCCCGGCGGCGGAGCCGCGCCCGCCGGTCCGCCATAGACCGGCGCCGTCGAACTCACGATTCCGGGCTGGACGGCGTTGGACGCACAAGCGCCCAGTCCCGCTGCCAGCACCAGCGGCAGCAGCAGAGGACGCACTCTCGTCGCGATCATGGGGACCCCTCCCGGATCATCGTGTGTCGCCCATATTTCCGGCCAAATTGCGGCGCCTGGCAAGCGCCGACCTAGTCGCGCTCGTCGATCCAGGCGGCCTGGATCGCCTCGAGGATCTTCTCGTTCGAGCGCGCGGCATCGTCCGCGAAATCAGGCAGTTCCATCACCCAGCGATGCAGGTCGGTGAAGCGCAGGTTGACGTTGTCGACGTCGGGATGGCGCTCCTCGAGCTCGATCGCGATGTCCTGCACATCGGTCCAGCGCAGCTTGCGGGCCATCGGCCTCTCCTACTTGTCGACCATCATGTTGCGGGTCGCCGCCGGCAGCTTGACCACCAGCCCGTCGAGAGCCTCGGTCATGCGAATCTGGCAGCCCAGGCGGGATGTGTGCGTGAGACCGAACGCAAGGTCGAGCATGTCTTCCTCGTCGTCGCTGGCGGGCGCGAGCTTCTCGAACCAGACGCTCTCGACCACGACATGGCAGGTCGAACAGGCGAGCGAGCCCTCGCAGGCGCCCTCGATGTCGACGTGGTTCCGGTGCGCGATCTCGAGCACCGAAAGACCCAGCGGTGCATCGACTTCCTTGCGCGTCCCGTCCCGCAGGACAAACGTCATCTTCGGCATCTCTCGTTCTCGCTCCGCCTACTCGCCGACCCGGTTTTCCAGCTCGCCCATGGACATGCCCGACAGCGCCTCCCGGATGCCGCGGTCCATGCGCCGCTCCGCGAAGGGCTTGGACAGCGCCTCGAGCGCCTCGGCCGCCGCATTGATCTCGTCCCGGCTTTCGCCTTCCATCGCCGTTTCCAGCCGCGCCCGCGCCTCGTCGATCGCCGCGCGCTCCTCTTCCGACAGCAGTTTGCCATCCTTCGCGAGGGCTGCCTCCAGCGCCAGAATGCCACGCCGGGCCTCGACCCTCGCCTCGGTCAGCAGGCGCAGGTTCATGTCGACCTCGGCATTGTCCATGCCGTCGTAGAGCATGTCGGCCATGTCCTCGTGGCTGAGGCCATAGGACGGCTTCACCTCGACGCGCTGGGCAACGCCGGTCGTGCGCTCCTCCGCCGAAACGGTGAGCAGCCCGTCGGCATCGACCGCGAAGCTCACGCGGATGCGGGCCGCACCGGCCGTCATCGGCGGAATGCCCGAAAGCTCGAAGCGGGCCAGGCTGCGGCAGTCGGCGACCATCTCGCGTTCGCCCTGCACGACATGGATCGCCATGGCGCTCTGGCCGTCCTGGTAGGTCGTGAAATCCTGCGCGAGCTGCGCCGGGATCGGCGTGTTGCGCGGCACGATCTTCTCGACGATGCCGCCCATCGTTTCCAGGCCGAGCGACAGCGGGGTCACGTCGAGCAGCAGCGTGTCGCCGCCGCCGGTCAAGGCCTCGGCCTGCAGGGCGGCGCCCAGCGCCACGACCTCGTCGGGATCGATGTCGGTGAGCGGCGGCTTGCCGATCATTTCAGCGACCTTCTTGCGCACCAGCGGCACGCGCGTCGAGCCGCCGACCAGCACCACACCCTCGATATCGGTCGCCTTCATGCCGGCATCGGCCAGCACGTTGCGCGAGATGTCGAGCGTGCGCGCGACGTAGGCGCCGACCATCGCCTCGAACTCGTCGCGCGTCAGCGTGTGGAAGGACGGGACGCCGGCGATCTCGAGACGGCCCGAGGTCAGGTCGCGGTCGGAAAGCTGTTCCTTCATGTGGCGGGCCAGCGCCAGCGCGGCCTTCACCGCCGTTTCGTCGACCTCGTCGGCGAGACCATCGCGGGTGCGCTCACCCAGCATGCGCTCTGCAATAGCACGATCGAAATCGTCACCTCCCAGCGCCGTATCGCCGCCGGTGGCCAGCACCTGGAACACGCCCTTCTCGAGCCGCAGCAGCGAGAAGTCGAAGGTGCCGCCGCCCAGGTCGTAGACCGCGTAGAGGCCCTCGGAGCCCTTGTCGAGGCCGTAGGCCAGCGCGGCCGCCGTCGGCTCGTTGACCAGCCGCAGCACTTCCAGACCGGCCACGCGGGCGGCATCGCGGGTCGCGGTGCGCGCGGCATCGTCGAAATAGGCCGGCACGGTGATGACGGCGCGCTCGACAGGCTTTTCCAGGGCCGCCTCGGCGCGGGCGCGAAGCGCCTTCAGGATCTCGGCGGAAATTTCGACCGGCGAGCGCGCCCTGCCGCCAATGCGCAGCTTAACCATGTCGGTCTCGCCGGTGCCCGGCTCGACCTCATAGGGCAGCACGCCGGCCACGGCATGAAGGTCGGCGGCGCCTCGTCCCATCAGGCGCTTGATCGAGGCCACGACGTTGCGCGGCTCGCTGGCGATGACGGCGCGCGCATCGTCGCCCACCAGTACGCCGCCCGCCTCGGGATAGGCCACCACAGACGGCACCAGCGCCCTGCCCGTCTCGTCGTGCAACGCCGCCGGTGTCCCGTCGCGCGCTATGGCAACCACGGAGTTGGTCGTGCCGAGATCGATGCCGACCGCCAGCGAGCCCTCGCCGGCATGCGGCAGCGGCGTTTCGCCCGGTTCGTGGATCTCCAGCAAGGTCATGCAGTCGACCGTTCGATATTCATGCGTCGTGCCCGCGCCTCTTCGGCGAATTTGTCGAGATAGCGCAAGCGAAGGAGCGCCTTTCTGATGGCGGCCCTGTCGTTTGCCAAGAACAAACTGGCGAGGCCCGCCAGCGCCTTCTGGACGTCCTGCCGGGCTTCGGCAGCCAACTTGTCGACCGCTTCCGGCGTGCCGGCGTCCTGCAGCGCCTCACGCGCTTCCATGGCTTCCATCAGCAGGTCCGGGTCGTCGATCGTCTTGCCGTCACCCGGCAGTTCCACGCCGGCCCGCTCGGCCATGTAGAAGGCGCGGCTCAGTGGATCCTTCAGCGTGCGATACGCTTCATTGACGGACGCTGCCTCGCCTGAGGCACGTGCCCGCTCCGCGGGAGGCTTGGAGACGAACCGGTCGGGATGCCACTGACGCTGGAGCGCGAAATAGGCCCGGTCGAGCGTCGCGGCGTCGAGGTCGAGCGCCGCCGGCAGTCCCAGCCGCGCGAAATGATCCATGACCGGTCTTCAGACGTGGAAGGATTCGCCGCAGCCGCAGCGGCCCTTCTCGTTCGGGTTCCGGAACACGAAGCCCGCCTTCAGCTTCTCTTCCTCGTAGTCCATCTCGGTGCCGATCAGGAACAGCGAGGCCTTCGGATCGACCAGCAGCTTGATGCCCTCGGCCTCGATGACCTCGTCCATCGGCTCCTGCTTGTCGGCGAACTCCAGCGTATAGCTCAAGCCCGAGCAGCCTTTGGTACGCACGCCGATCCGGACGCCCGCCGTCGGCTTGCCGCGACCGTCGATCAGCGCCTTCACACGCTCGGCCGCGAGCGGCGTCACCGTCATGAGCTTCGGACGGGGGCGGCGCGGCCGCGGCGCAGCCGGGGCAGCCGCGGCGGGCTTTGGGGTCTCGGTGGTCGTGGTCATACGCGTGTGCTCCGGAATGGCTACTCGGCCGCGTCGGCCTTCTTGGTCGCCTTGGCGCGATAGTCGGCAATCGCCGCCTTGATCGCGTCCTCGGCGAGGACCGAGCAGTGGATCTTCACCGGCGGAAGCGCCAGATGCTTGGCGATGTCGGTGTTCTTGATCGTCTCGGCCTCGTCGATCGTCTTGCCTTTCACCCACTCGGTGACGAGCGAGCTGGAGGCGATCGCCGAGCCACAGCCGAAGGTCTTGAACTTGGCATCCTCGATCAGCCCGTCGGCGCCGACCTTGATCTGCAGCTTCATCACGTCGCCGCAGGCCGGCGCGCCCACCAGGCCGGTGCCGACATCCTCGGCCGCCTTGTCGAACGATCCGATGTTGCGCGGGTTCTCGTAGTGATCGATCAGCTTTTCGCTGTAAGCCATGACACTCTCCTCAATTCTCGAGCGGCAGCCGAAGGGTTAGTGGGCAGCCCACTCGATGGATTTGATATCGATGCCTTCCTGGGCCATCTCCCAGAGCGGGCTCATCTCGCGCAGCTTGTTGACGTGGCGCACCAGCTCATCAACGGCGGTATCGACCTCGTGCTCCGTCGTGAAGCGGCCGAGACCGATGCGCAGCGAGGTGTGCGCCATGTCCTCCTCGACGCCCAGAGCACGCAGCACGTAACTGGGCTCCAGCGAGGCCGAGGTGCAGGCCGAACCGGACGAAACCGCCAGGTTCTTGATGCCCATCATCAGCGACTCGCCTTCGACATACGCGAAGCTGATGTTGAGGTTGCCGGGGATACGGTGCTCGAGGTCGCCATTGACGACGATATCCGTGAGCTTCGCCTGCAACCCCTTCAGCATGCGCTCCTGCAGCTTCTTCAGCCGCTTGGCCTCGGCGTCCATCTCCTTCATGCAGATCTCGGCCGCCTCGCCCAGACCGACGCAGAGCGGCGTCGGCAGGGTCCCGGAGCGGAAGCCGCGCTCCTGGCCGCCGCCGACGATCATCGGCACCAGGCGCACCCTCGGCTTGCGCCGGACATAGAGCGCGCCGATGCCCTTGGGCCCGTAGATCTTGTGGCCTGAGATGCTCATCAGGTCGACGTTCAGTGCCTCGACATCGAGCGGGATCTTGCCCGCAGCCTGGGCCGCGTCGGTGTGGAAGAAGACCTTCTTTTCGCGGCAGATCCTGCCGATTTCGGCCAGCGGCTGGATGACGCCGATCTCGTTGTTCACGGCCATGACCGAGACCAACACCGTCTTGTCGGTGATCGCCGCGCGCAGCACGTCGAGATCGAGCAGGCCGTCCTTGCGGACCGGCAGATAGGTGACTTCGAAACCCTGCTGCTCGAGGTGGCGGCAGGTGTCGAGCACGCATTTGTGCTCGGTCACCGTTGTGATGATGTGGTTCTTCCGGTCCTTGTAGAACTCGGCCACGCCGCGGATGGCGAGGTTGTTCGATTCGGTGGCGCCGGAAGTGAAGATCACTTCCTTCTCGTCGGCACCGATCAGCTTCGCGACCTGGGCGCGCGCCTTCTCGGTGCCCTCTTCCGCTTCCCAGCCATAGGCGTGGCTGCGCGAGCCCGAATTGCCGAACTTGTGAGTGAAGTAAGGCATCATGGCTTCGAGGACCCGCGGGTCCATCGGCGTCGTCGCCTGATAGTCGAGATAGATCGGCTGGTCGTTGCGCCGGATTTGGGTAATGGCTGTCATGCTAACCCCTTGATACTCCTACGCTGCCCTGGCCCTGGAGTCGGTGTGGGAAATATCCGACTGACTTACTCGGATATATAGGCTCTGCCATGCGGCGATCAAGCGCTCGATGTCGGCCGCCTGCGTATTCCAACCCAGGCTGATTCGGGTCGCACAGGCGGCTTCCGCTGCCGGAACGCCCATCGCCTCGAGGACCGGCGACCGCTGGACCTTTCCGGAGGAACAGGCCGCACCGGCACTAATGCAGACACCGGCAAGATCGAGCGCCATCACCTGAGTTTCTGCCGGCACGCCGGGCATGGAAATGCAGGTCGTATTGCCAACTCTCGGCACTTTTACACCGTAAACCTTGGCATTCGCCGCAATCTGGACAAGGGAAAATTCGATCCGATCACGGAGTGCCGCCACGTCGAGACCTGTAGCGGCCTCACCGGCAGCGGCGCCGAAGCCGGCAATGCCCGGCACATTCTCGGTGCCCGCACGACGATTGGATTCCTGCCCTCCGCCGCGACGATCGGGCTGAAGCGGCGCGCCGTTGCGCACAATCAACGCCCCGGCGCCCGTCGGGCCGCCCAGCTTGTGGGCGGAAAGGCTGAGATAGTCGACACCGAGGCTCCGGAAGTCGACCGGCACCTTCCCCACTCCCTGGACGGCATCGCAATGCACCAGCGCGCCGGCCGCGCGCGCCAGGCGCACAACTTCGGCGATCGGCTGCAGTACGCCGGTTTCGTTATTGGCCAGCATCACCGACACCAGCGCCGGCTCGGCCGACGCCGCGAGCGCGCGTTCCAGAGCCGCGAGGTCGAGAACGCCGTCGCCGTCGACCCGAAGGAGTTCCGCCTGCGGGACGGCACGGCGAACGCTGTCATGCTCGATCGCCGACACCAACACCCGCCGGCGTCCGGCACCCGCCAGGGCCAGGTTGTTGGCTTCGGTGCCGCCGGACGTGAAAATCGTCCCGGTGATACTGGCGCCCACAAGGGACGCCACCTCTCGGCGCGCCTTGTCGACGATCGCCCGCGCCTTGCGGCCAGCGCCATGGACCGACGAGGGATTGCCGCCTGCCCGCAGCGCTTCGACCACGGCATCGAACGCCGCCGGCCTCAGGGGGCTGGTGGCGTTATGGTCCAGGTAAGCGAGAGCGGACATCGGACTTTTCGGACTAGCTGGCGGCGGCCATCGAGGATTCGGTGTTCGCCGCGGCCGGCGCCTCGATGAACCGGGGCGCGAGCTTGCGCTCCAGCACGTCGAGCAGGGTCACCGAACTCAGGAACAGGTGGATCTGGTTGCCCAGTTCTTCCCACAGATCGTGCGTCAGGCACTTGCTGCGATCCGCCCGGCACCCGGTCGCCCCCATCTCGGTGCAGCGCGTGGCGCTGATCGGCTCGTCCACCGCCAGGATGATTTCCGACACTCTCGTGTCCGCCGAGCCCCTCGCCAGGCGATAGCCGCCGCCGGGACCGCGGACGCTCTTGACGAGACCGGCGCGCCGCAAACGGGCGAAAAGCTGCTCGAGATATGACAGGGAGATTTCCTGACGGGTGGCGATATCCGACAGGCTGACCGGCTTCGCCTGCGCGTGCCGGGCCAGATCAACCATCGCCATGACGGCGTAACGTCCCTTGGTGCTGAGCTTCACAGCATCCTCCTCACGGCCAGAATCGGCCGGTCTTCCCTATGGAAACGCCTAAAGTTCTTGTAAACCAAGGCGTTGCTACGATATGCCAGCGCCCCAGACAGGGGTTCTGGGAAAAACCAACTGCGTCGCTCGGATTTAATTAATCCCAGCGAGTTGGTCAAGTATCGAGAATCCCCATGTACCAGTGCCAAATCGGTTACGACCGGAGGGTCGATCAGGGTGAAAAACCGGAGTCTCGATGCCTGACGTGATGTTCACCGGCCCCGAAGGCCGCCTCGAGGGGCGCTACCACCAGAGCAAGGAAGAACGCGCGCCGATCGCGCTGATCCTGCATCCGCACCCGCAGTATGGCGGGACGATGAACCACAAGGTTGTCTTCTCCCTGTTCCATGTCTTCGTGAATCGTGGCTTCTCCGTGCTGCGCTTCAATACGCGCGGCGTCGGTCGCAGCCAGGGACGTTTCGACAACGGCATGGGGGAACTCTCCGATGCCGCCGCGGCGCTCGACTGGCTGCAGGGCATGAACGCCGACGCCAAGTCGTGCTGGATCGCCGGCTACTCGTTTGGCGCCTGGATCGGCATGCAGCTTCTGATGCGCCGGCCCGAGATCGACTGCTTCGTGTCAGTGGCACCGCCGGCCAACTCCTACGACTTCGCCTTCCTCGCGCCCTGCCCGTCTTCCGGCCTGATCGTCGGCGCGGAAAAGGACGAGGTCGTACCGCAAGCCGATATCCAGAAGCTGGTGGCGCGCCTGTCGCTGCAGAAGGGCATCACGGTCGAGTCGCGCACCATCAAGGGCGCCAACCACTTCTTCCATGACTCGCTCGACAAGCTCGCGGTCGATGTCGACAAGTACGTCGCCAAGAGCCTGCTCAATCCGCCGGGTCGCGCGACGAGCAACAAGGAGCCCTGATCAGGGCCTCTTGATCAAGGTTGGCTGAGCCGGCCGCCCGTCATCGGACGCGGCGCGCCGGTGGTCCCGGGAAACGTCAGCGGCAAGCCGCGCAGGGAACGCACCGCCAGGAAGGCGAAGGCCTGCGCTTCCAGCGCATCGCCGTCCCATCCCAGGTCCTCCGCCGTCAGCACCTTGCCGCGCGTCTCCTCGGCGATGGCACGCAGCAGCGTCGGATTGCGCGCACCACCGCCGCAGATCACCCATTGCGAAACCGGCGCCGGAAAATGCTTCGCCGCGAGCGCAATGGCCCGCGCGGTGCCACGCGTCAGCGTGGCCGCGCCGTCGGCAACGCTCAGGCCTTCCGCCCAGGCGTCGTTGAAGTCGCCGCGGTCGAGCGACTTGGGCGGCACCTTCGCGAAGTAGCGATGCTCGGCGAAGCGTTCCACTCTTCCGCGATCGACCTTGCCCGCCGCCGCCAGCGCGCCGTCCTTGTCGTAGCGTTGCCCGGCCCGGCGCGCGCACCAGTCGTCGATCGGCCCGTTGCCCGGGCCGGTGTCGAAGGCCAGCAGCGCCCCATCGGCGCCGATCCAGGTGACGTTGCCGACGCCGCCGATGTTCACGACGGCGAGCGGTCGCGTCAGGTCGGCCGCGAGCGCCGCGTGATAGACAGGGACCAGTGGCGCCCCCTGCCCGCCCGCCGCCACGTCGGCCGTGCGCAGATCGTTCACGACCCGCACGCCCAGCGCCCGCGCGAGCGCGGCACCGTCGCCGATCTGCCAGGTGAAGTGACGGTCGGGCTGGTGCGTGATGGTCTGGCCGTGGAAGCCCACGAGATCGAGCGTGTCGGGCGCGATACCCGCCTTGCCGGCCCATGCCCGCACGGCCGCCACGTGCATTTCGGTGACGACCTGTTCGGCCGTTCGCGTCGCCTCCGTCTCCGCCGTGGCGCCGAACGCCGCACGGATGATGCGACGGGCCTCGTCCGGATAGGGCACGGTCAGGGTCGGCCCGAACGCCGCCACGCGCTCGCCGTCGGTCTCGATCAGCGCCACGTCGACGCCGTCGACCGAGGTGCCGCTCATCAGCCCGAGGGCCCGCAGGAAAGATGAAGCCATGGGGGGAATGTGTTACACCCCCGGCGCCTTCAGGGACAATCAGCCAAGCAACGGACCGAGCGGAAGATGTCGGGTTTCAAGTCGGATTTCATGCGCATCGTGCACGAGCGCGGCATGGTGCATCAGTGCAGCGATACGGCCCGCCTCGACGAGCTGCTGTCGACCGGCGTCCGCACCGCCTATATCGGCTTCGACTGTACCGCCGATTCGCTGCATGTCGGCCACCTGTTGCAGATCATGCTGCTGCGCTGGTGGCAGAAGAGCGGCCACAAGCCGATCGCGCTGATGGGCGGCGGCACGACCAAGGTCGGCGATCCGTCGGGCCGCGACGAGACGCGCCAGCTCCTCACCACGGCGCAGATCGACGCCAACATGGCGAGCATCAAGAGAAGCTTCGCCAACTACCTCACTTTCGGCGAGGGCGCGACTGACGCGGTGATGGCCAACAACGCCGAGTGGCTCGATGGCCTCCTCTACATCCCGCTGCTGCGCGACGTGGGCCGGCATTTCTCGGTCAACCGCATGCTCACCATGGACTCCGTGAAGCTGCGCCTCGAGCGTGACCAGCCGCTGTCGTTCCTCGAATTCAACTACATGATCCTGCAATCCTACGATTTCGTGGAGCTGAACAAGCGTCACGACTGCATCGTGCAGATGGGCGGTTCGGACCAGTGGGGCAACATCGTCATGGGCGCCGATCTCGGCCGCCGCATGCAGGGCGCCGAACTCTTCGCGCTGACCTCTCCGCTGCTCGCAACCGCCTCCGGCGCGAAGATGGGCAAGACGGCCGCCGGCGCGGTCTGGCTCAATCCGGAACGCCTGTCGCCGTATGAGTTCTGGCAGTACTGGCGCAACACCGAGGACGACGATGTCGGCCGCTTCCTGAAACTCTTCACCGACCTGCCGCTGTCCGAGGTGGCGCGCCTCGAGGCGCTGCAGGGCCAGGAGATCAACGAAGCCAAGAAGATCCTGGCCACGGAGGTCACCACCCTCGCCCACGGCAGGCAGGCCGCCGAGAGCGCGGCCGAGACGGCCCGGCGCACTTTCGAGGAAGGCACCAAGGCCGACACGCTGCCCACGGTGGAACTGCCACTGGCCAAGCTCAAGAGCGGCATCGCGGCGTTCGAACTGATGCACGAAGCCGGCCTCGCCGACAGCCGGAACGAGGCGCGCAAGCTGATCAAGGGCGGCGGCGGGCGCCTGAACGACAAGCCGATCGCCAGCGACACGGTGGTCGTCGGCGAAGGCGATCTCGATTCGGAAGGAACGCTGAAGCTCTCGGCGGGCCGCAAGCGCCACGTGCTGGTGCGCGCCGTCTAGCCTTGGTCAGGGCGCGCGCTGCCCGTCCGACGATCCGGCTGGCGGCGGGGCGGCGGGGGCACCGCCTGTGCTGGCGGGCGGGCTGAACAGATCGCGTAGGGCACCCGGCGCCATCGCCGACATCATGTTCACGTCGGTCTTGAGGTCGTCGAACGGACCATGCAGCTGGTAGGAGACTGCGAACATGCCGCCGTCCTTGCCGCCGGTCAGCAGCGGCCCGAGAAGCGGTACGTTCGACAGCATATTGTTCAGCGCGAAGGCCGGCACGACGATGCCGTTGAGCCGCGCCGTATCGTTGCCCAGGTCGATGACACCCTGAGTGGTCAGCCCGATGGATTGGCCGCTCGTCCGCCCGTTACGGACCTGGATCAGATCTCCCGTCTTGACCAGGTTGGCGCTCAGGCTGTCGAACTGCTGCAGCGCATTCCCGGCGCTGTTCAAGCCATCAATTGCGGAATTCAGCGTGCCGATGTCGCGACGCGCGGTCACGCGCTGTAGCCGGAAGGGCCCCATCTTCAGCGTGCCTTCGAGCGGCGGGTCGGCCCAGGTATCGTTGAACTTCCCTTCGATGTGCAGGTAGCCGCCGACCAGCCCGTCGATCCAGCCGGCTTCGCTGAGCAGCTGGCCGAAGTCGGCGACATAGAAGAACAGCGTGCGGCCCTGGGCGGCCGGCGTCACGCGAAAGGTCGAGCCCTTGCCGCCGCCCATCGTGAGGTCGGCTGAGGCGACCCGGTCACCAATGAGTTCGAGGCGGCCGTTGAGGTAGCCCAGGGACCCTCGCTTCACGACGACGTTCTGCAGTTGAATTTGAGCCTTGGTGCTGGTGCGCGAGACCGAGGCCGCACCCTTCGGCTCGCGCGCCGCGACCTCGTTGCGGGCATGCAGCATGTCGCGCACGCGCTGCAGCTCCAGCGACTGTCCCTTGACCGCAATGTCGACGCCGCCCGGATGCCGCCGCCAGTCGACGGCAACGTCGGTCTGGCCGAGCTTGATCTGCGGCACGTTGATCTGTTGCACGCTGCCGTCGGTTCCGAAGCGCACCTGGCCCTTGGTCTGCAGACCGCCGCCGCGGGCATCGAAGTCCGCTGTCGTGATCTTTCCGCCGGCGGCGAGCTTCAACGTCATGGTGGCGAGCGCGTCCGTGCCGGCCTCCTTGCTCCAGGCGAGCGGCACCACCGACAGCTTCGCGGCCTTCATGTCGAACCGGCCGCCGACCTCGCCGGTCCCGTTGGTCGCTACCTGATAGTGCAGGGTCGTGCCGATGGGCCCGACGACATAGGGTTCGATCGAGGGGAATCCGGCCTTCTCGACGAGACCCGCTGGCACCGTCCCCTTCACATCGTAGCGCCGGCGAAACGGAGCCTTTGCCGCGAACATCTCGCGCCAGGTGACGTCAATGCCATTGCCGTCGAGTTTGCCCTGCCCCACGACGCTGAGTTCGGAGCTGCCGTACTTCACGCGTGCCGTCGCCTCGGTAAGATCGACGTCTCCCAATACGTCCTTCAGCGAGAAGGCCGTGAGCTGCGCGTCGGCGGCGACGTCGATCTCGGCGACGGTCAGCGCATCGATCAGCGGGAAGCCCAGCGATACGTCGACCGCCACCTGGCCGCCCAGCCGGCGATAGTCGTAGAGCGTCTCCTTGGGCAGGCCGAGCCGCGGTCGCGCCAGGAATCGCATGACATCCTGCGCCGAGCCGGTGATCGGCAGGCGGATCGCCGCCATCTGCGGCGCCGGCTTGTCGAGCCCCGTCAGGTCGATCGTGCCGTCGGTCACCTTGAGGTTGACCGCGCCGCCGCGCGCGATGTCGAAGTGCAGGCTTCCGTTCTCGTAGCGGGCCTTCCCGGACACATCCAGCATCTCGGGCATGTGCGGCATGTACCGGACGGTCAGGCCGCCATAGTCGAGAAAGGCTGCCATGCGGTCCACCTTGATGTCCGCAATACGGTCGACCGGCGCGCTCGCTGCGAACTCGGCCGCAACGTCGACGGTTCCGGCGGTCACATTCGCAATTGCCCATCTGCGGCCGCCTTCCGCGAACTCGAGGGGCCAATAGTCCGCCAGCTTGTCGGCCGGGATCCGACGGATCTCGGCGCGACCGGCGAAATGGCGCGTATCGGAGACGCGGTGACCGGCGCCGGTGACGACCACCCTGGCCGCGCCGAAATCGAAGTCGACGCGCTCGATCCGGGACGTGTGCTCGACATTGTCGATGCTGAACCGCGCGTCCATCGAGCGCACCCGGTGCGCCACCGGCAGGATGCCCGGCAGGGTCACGCTGCCATTGGCGCCGGTGATGTCGACCACCACGGTCTTGACCTCACCCGTGCCGGTCCCCTCGATCTGCAGGCGTCCCGACAGGGCAAGGTCGACACCGCGCAGAATGGCGAGATCGGGAGAAAGATCGGCAAATATCCAGGGCTTGAACCCCGAAACCCTGGCCTCCAGCGAGATCCGGCTGCGGTCGCGGGTGTAGACACCGGCCAGCGAGAGGTCGACGGGGTCGCCGTGGCCGGCGAATCGCGCGTTGGCCGTAATGGACACGCCGGCGGTGTCGCGCCGCAGCTTTGCGCTGGCATCCGGTGCATTCCAGCTCAGCCCAGTCTTCAGATCCCGGATGGTGACGTCGGCCCGCTCGATCAGCACGGAATCGAGCTGACCGATCAGTGACTGGTAGTTGGGCTCCGCCAGCAGCTGATCGACCAGGATCGATATCGCCTCTCCCTGCGCGCCGCCCTCCCGCGACGTGAATATTCTCTGGAAGGCTCCGCCCTCGCGGGCGACGTCGGCCTCGATGACGGGGCGTATGATCGTGATCGAAGTCGGCAGGAGCATGCCCTGGACCACCGAACGAGGTTCGAACGTCAGAGCCGCTTCGGGCGCGGTGGCGATGACCTGCCCCTGGCCGTTCGTGAATCGAAGGCCCGTAAACGCCAGCCTGATCGGCCGGCTTATGCCACTCCACTCGAAGGATATGCGGTCGAAGTCCGGATGGATGTCATTGCCCGGTGCGTCGATCAGCCGGGCGATACGCGGCTTCAAGAAGTCGAGATCGATCGGACCGTCCATCAGCCGCAGCGCCGCAACGACCACCAGCGCGGTCGCGGCAAGCACCAGACCGACCGAAACGCGTAGGATTACCCGGCAGGTCCGCTTGACCAAACTCGACTCTTCCGTTCCTTGACGATGGCGGTGCGCTTGGGCAAGCGTTCCGCTTCGCATGAGAATTTACCCGTCGACACATTGAATGTCTTGGCTTTCGACTGCTCGCCTTCCTCATCCGCACGACCGGGAGCGGCAAGCCGTGGCATGGACACGCTGGGACGAGCGCGCCGCGCGGCCAGACGATCCTGCGGCCATCGCGCTGCTCGACGCCCTGTTCGGCAACAGCCCCTACCTGACGGAGACCGCGCTACAAAGCCCGGATTTTATGACCGATCTATGGCGCCGTGGTCCGGACGCCACGGCGGCCGACCTGTTGGCCGAACTCGCCGCCGTGCGACGCGAAGCCTCCACCGGCGCCGCGCCGGCCGACATTGCCTCCCGGCTCCGCCGCCTGAAGCGCCGCGTGGCGCTCGCCGTCGCCGTCGCTGATATCGCGGGCACCTGGCCGCTCGAACGCATCACGGGCCATCTCAGCGACTTCGCCTCGGGCTGCCTGCGCGCGCTCACCGATTCGGTCCTCCTCCAGCTCGAGCGCGACGGTCAGCTCTCCCTCGGCGGAGAGCCCGACGCGGCGGCCTTCACCGTGCTGGGCATGGGCAAGCTCGGCGCCGGCGAACTCAACTATTCGAGCGATATCGACCTCATCCTGCTCTACGACCGCGATGCGCCCGCAGTGACTGGAAACGACCAATTGTCGCGCCACTTCGTGCGTGCCGCGCGACTCCTGGTGCAGCTCATGTCGGAGACATCGGCCGACGGCTACATCTTCCGCACCGACCTCCGGCTGCGGCCCGATCCCGGCTCGACGCCGCTCGCCATGTCGGTGCAGGCGGCCGAACTCTACTACGAGAGCGTTGGCCAGAACTGGGAACGCGCCGCCATGATCAAGGCGCATCCCGTGGCCGGCAATGAAGCCGTGGGGGCGGCCTTCCTCGGCGACATGACGCCGTACATCTGGCGCAAGCATCTCGATTTCGCGGCCATCCACGACATCCATTCGATCAAGCGGCAGATCGATGCCCATCGTGGCGGCGGCACGGTGAAAGTCATGGGGCACAACGTGAAGCTCGGCCGCGGCGGGATCCGCGAGATCGAATTCTTCGCCCAAACCCAGCAGCTCATCTTCGGCGGTCGCAACCCCTCCCTCAGGCTGCGCGCGACCTGCCCCACCCTGCGGGCGCTCGCCGCCGCCGGCCACATCACGGTCAAGGCGGCGGACGAGCTCATCGAGGCCTACGGCTTCCTGCGCCGCATCGAGCATCGCCTGCAGATGATCGACGACCGGCAGACCCATTCGATACCGGCCGACGAAGCGGGCGTCGCCGCCGTCGCGACCTTCCTGGGCTA
This sequence comes from Reyranella sp., assembly GCF_004297265.1. Lineage (GTDB taxonomy): Bacteria > Pseudomonadota > Alphaproteobacteria > Reyranellales > Reyranellaceae > Reyranella. Next base: position 78,983 of record NZ_SCUT01000025.1, on the reverse strand, counting down.
TGACACGTCGATGGCGTTCCAGGAGGCGCTGCTGGCGACGTTGCGCCTGGTCGAAAGCCACTATGCCAACCTCTTCGAGGAGGCGCCGAGCCTTGCGGGTCCCGGCGGCAACCTGGTCTTCACGGGAACCGACGACGACCCGGGCACCTTGGAGACCCTGAAGTCGCTCGGTTTCCGCGATCCCTCGGCCGCCGCCGGCATCGTTCGCCGCTGGCACCACGGCCGCTACCGTTCGACGGCGACGGCGCGCGCCCGCGAACTGCTCACCGAACTGATGCCCGGCCTGCTGAAGGAGCTGGGCGGGACGGCCGCGCCCGACCAGGCGCTGCTGAACTTCGACCTGTTCCTCGCCAACCTGCCCGCCGGGGTGCAGCTTTTCTCGCTGTTCAAGGCCAACCCCGCCCTGCTCGAGCTCCTGGCGACGATCATGGGCAGCGCGCCGGGCCTCGCGGCCCACCTCGCGCGCCGCACTCTGCTGCTCGACTCGGTGCTTTCGCCCGACTTCTATCGTCCCCTTCCACCGGTCGAGGATATGAAGGCGGACCTTTCCGCGACGCTCGCCCGCGTCGACCACGAGCAGGACATCCTCGACCTGGCGCGGCGCTGGGCCAACGACCGCCGCTTCCAGGTGGGCGTCCAGCAGCTCAAGCGCATCGTGACGCCGGCCGAGGCGGGCCTCGCCTATTCGGATATCGCCGCCGCCACTATCTCCGCCTTGTGCGATCGCGTCGAACGGCGCTTCGCCGAGACACACGGCGGCTTCCAGGGTCAACGACTGGCGGTGCTGGGTCTCGGCAAGCTGGGCAGCCGTGAGATGTCGGCAACCTCGGACCTCGACCTGATCTTCGTCTACGACATCCCGGCCGGCATGGAGGCGTCGGACGGCCCCAAGCCGCTGTCGCCGATCCACTACTACACGCGCCTCAGCCAGAAGATGGTGACGGCGCTGACCGCCCACACCAACGAGGGCGCGCTCTACGAGGTCGACATGCGGCTCCGTCCGTCCGGTCGCTCGGGTCCGCTCGCCAACTCGCTGGAAGGGTTCGAGACCTATCATGCGCAGTCGTCCTGGACGTGGGAGCACATGGCGCTGACGCGCATGCGGGTGATCCACGGCCCGACGGCCCTGGTCGATCGCCTGATCGCCATCGTGCGGGACACGCTTTGCCGTACCCGCGACCCGGAGGCGCTGGTCCGCGATGTCGCCGATATGCGCGACCGCATCGCCCAGCATGCGCCGCCCAAGAGCCCTTGGGATTTCAAGCACCTGCCGGGCGGCCTGTTCGACATCGACTTCGTGGCGCAGTACCTCGCGCTCCGCCACGCCTGCGCCCATCCCGACATCCTCGACCCGCATCCGGCGGAGATGCTGCGCCGCATGGCGACGGCCGGGCTGATCGACCAGGCGGATGCCGACAGGCTACGCGCCACGCGGACGCTGCTGTCGGACGTCCAGAGCCTGCTGCGCCTCACCCTGAATGGCGACGAGGCCGCGTTCGACGAGGCCAGGGCACCGGAAGGCCAGCAGCGCCTGATCGCCGCCACTGAAGGGGCGAGCAATCTCGCCGACCTGCGCACGCGGATCGAAGCCGAATCGAAGACCGTGCGTGCTATATACGAACGGATCGTGGAGGCGCCGGCCCTGGCTGCCGGCTGGCAACCGAGGAGCAGGAAATGAGCGTCGTCGAAGGCAAGAAGGCCCCGGATTTCACCGCAGCCACCGATGGCGGCGGCAAGCTCAAACTGTCGGATCTGCGCGGCAAGCCGGTGGTTCTGTACTTCTACCCCAAGGACGACACGCCTGGCTGCACGACGGAGGCCTGCGGCTTCCGCGACGGGGCGGCGGCCTTCAAGAAGCTGAAGGCGCAGGTGGTCGGCGTTTCCAAGGACAGCGTCGCCCGCCACGACAAGTTCAAGGCCAAATATGAGCTCAACTTCCCCCTCGTGTCGGACGAGGATGGCAAGGTCTGCGAGAAATATGGGACCTGGATCGAGAAGAGCCTCTACGGCCGCAAATACATGGGCATCGACCGTGCCACGTTCCTGATCGACAGCGAAGGCGTGGTGCGCAGGATCTGGCGCAAGGTCAAGGTCGCCGGACACGTCGACGAGGTCCAGGAAGCGCTCAAGGCGCTTTAGCCAGCCCCCGCAAGGCGCGGATCGTTTCGCGCAGGCCGAGGTGCAGGACCTTGTCACGGCGGATCACGATCGCGAGCTTGCGGTAGAGGCGCGGTGACAGCGGCCGCACCACTAGGTTTGTGCGGTCGCCCGCCTCGCGCACGGCGACCGCCGGCAGGATGGCGCAGCCCAACCCTGCCTCCACCAGCCGCTTGATCGCCTCGACGCTGCCCAGCGCCATCTTGGGCTTGAGCTCAACACCACCCCGGAAGAACCATTGATCGGCCACCAGCCGTGTGTGCCCGCCGGGCTCGAACATGATCACCGGCAGGCGCGCCATCACCGCCGGTCTGATCCGACGCGGCAGTTTCACGCCATCGCGCGCAGTCACCGCCACGAACTCGTCGTCGAGCAAGGGCGTCACATCAAGGCCCCGGCCGCCCGCCGGCAGCGTCACCAGGCCGATGTCTAGCGCATTGTCCAGGACGCCCTTCACGATGTCCGGCGTGTTGCCGGTGGCGATGGTGATCTCCAGCTCCGGCAGGCGCCGGCGCAGCGCGCGCAGAAGCGGCGGCAGTCGGAAGATCGCCGCCGTGGCGCCGGTGCCGAGACGTACCCGCCCGACCTCGCCGCTCCCGAAGCGTGCCAGCGCTTCGAGCAGTGACGCCACGGCGGCGTCGATCCGGGCGGCATGGTCCAGTAATTCGCTCCCGGCCGCCGTCGGCGTCGCCCGCCGCCCCACCCGCTCCAGCAAGCGCACGCCCAGCCGCTTCTCCAGCTGCCCGATCTGCTGACTGATCGCCGGCTGGGTCAGGTTGAGGTGGGACGCCGCCGCCGAGAAGGATCCCAGCCGCACGACTTCGGTGAAGGCGTTGACGTGATCGAGATTGAGGCCGCGCATCCCAAATTTTCTCTTATGGTTTTCATAAGATAACGAGATTTCCCTTATGGTTCCAGCGCTCGCAGATTGCGCCCATGTCGCATCGCAACGGGTTGGGAGCCATCGTCATGGAGATCGGTCGCTATATCGGCGCCTCCCCTTGCTCGCGAATCCGCCAGCGCGAGGCACTGCGCAACCTGGACGATCGGCTGTTGTCCGACATCGGCCTGTCGCGCGAGCAGGTTCTATCGGGAGGAACGATGATGAGGACGGCCGTCGATGTTCGCGACGCCCGCGAAGGCGACATGCGCTTCGTGCAGGAGATCTACGCCCACCACGTGCTGCACGGGCTGGCGAGCTTCGAAGAGGAAGCACCCACCGTCGCCGAGATGATCGGCCGCCGCGACGCCGTGCTGAAGCTCGGCCTGCCCTACCTCGTAGCCGAGATGGATGGGCGCATCGTGGGCTACAGCTATGCCTCGCTCTACCGCCCGCGCCCGGCCTATCGGCACACGATCGAGGACTCTGTCTATGTCCGCGACGGGCTTGCGGGAAACGGCATCGGCCGCGAGCTGCTCTCGACTCTCATCAGGCGCTGCGAAAGCGGTCCGTGGCGACAGATGCTGGCCGTCATCGGCGACAGCGCAAATGCCGGTTCGGTCGGCCTGCACGGCAGCCAGGGGTTCCGCCAGATCGGCAAGCTCGACGCCGTCGGCTTCAAGTTCGGCCGCTGGGTCGATTCGATCCTGATGCAGCGGCCGCTCGGCAAGGGCGACCTGGCCCTTCCCTGACGTGAATGGCAGCCGTCGTTCACCTGAACTGACGGGCCAATCGGCTACTTTCCAGCCGGCGCTGCGGGTGTCGGTGTCTGCACGATCACACACACACGAACAGTACGATCTCCCGACAGGCGCTTGTCTCCCAGGCCAAGGGCGGAACTGACATTCGTTGGCCCGGCATTCAGTGTCATGATCGCCGAGAGGCCGGCGAGATCCGGATGCTTCGGGTTCGTGGCAAGCTCCGCTTTCAGGCGCGCTTCCACGCCCTGCGCGCGGAGTTGAGCAAGTGCCAAGTTGGAATCGTAAAGGCCTCTGGTTTTCGCCGTGAGAGGGGTCTTGTCGGCGGATCCGATCAGGACCAGGCCGATGACTTCCTTGCCTTTTCTGACTGCTCCGATTTTCCGGACCAGGTCCTCGACTGTCTGGGTATCGTTCGTCTTTTCCAGTTCGGCAGGCTCCCCGGAGACGAAGGGTCCGACCTGAAGTGCCCGATTATCCAGTTCACAGTGGAACTCGACCTTGGAATTCGCCCCGGCATGAACGAGTTCCACTTTTTCCTGCGTTACATTTATCTCAATCGACAGTTCGATAGGAGATTTTGCCTCGATCTTCGGTTCGAATTTGCCGCCCTTATTCTGATCTACCGGCCGACGGCGAAACTCTGGAACTTCCAGATGGACGTGCTCAATCTTGAGCAGGCTTCCTCCTTTGAACAGGTTAAGGCCCGCCGGGACGGCAACCATCGAGGTCGTTGCTGTGGCAACTGCCACGGCAGCCAATCGGAAAGCTGGCGAACTCGCTCTCGCCACGATGTACAGGCATGCAAGAAAGAAGCCCGAAGCGACGACCAACCACCCCCAGCCCAGCCAGGCAAAAGCGCCAATATCTGGAGAAACCCTAACGACATCGCTCGCCCCTGGAATAACTGCGGCTGATGGCAACAACATCCGCATGAACTCGGCTTGCTGACTTTGAATCGACCGTACGAGTTCTTCCAGAACTGGCGCCGTCACTACAACGTTATTGGAGGGCTCAGTCGGGGGGACGCCCCACCATCCGAGAAAGGTGGGAAGAAGCGTCCCGACAAATACAACGACCAAGGTCGCGATCGAAAAGACTCGCTCGACCCGGCGCGCCTCGTCCATCCTTTTCAACTGCATCTGAGAGTTGATCAACAATGCAGCGATACTGAGATCCTGCCTGCTGCGCCGCTCCGCGAATCGCTGACCCTGCTTTTTTTGTGGCAGATCAGTCGGCTTTCTGAGGGAACGCCAAAGCCTCGCGAGAAACCTTCTACTTGAGACAAGCGCCTCGTATGCGAACCTTTTGTATAGTTCGAACATGGAAATTCTCCCCCGAGTTGTGGCAAAAATACCGCACGCCCAGGGAGAATTTCCAGCCTATTTCCTAAACGCCAAGGGGAGGCTGTTTCCAGCCCCTTATGCCTCCTACTTCCTGGCCGGCGACCAGCCGTAGATCTTCTGCAGCGAGCCGCCCATCAGGATTTCGCGATCGCTGTCGGACAGGCGGTCGGTCACGCGGAAGGCATCGACACCCTCCTTGTAGGTGAGCAGCGCCACGGCGCGGGTCCAGTCGGTGCCCCACATGCAGCGGTCCAGACTGAAGGCGTCGAAGATGCGGCCCAGCGGATCCCAGATGTCCTTGAAGGGGAACTTTTCGTGGCTGAGCGTGCAGGCGCCGGTGATCTTCACGACGACGTTCGGGTGCTTCGCCAGGTCCAGCAGCAGCGGCAGCTCGTGCCAAGGCTGCTTCGGCGCCGGTGGCGCCATCGGCTGCTCGAGACCGAGATGGTCGATCACCAACGTGGTGTTCGGGTTGCGCTTGGCGAGTTCCGAAACCTGCGGCAGGCGGCCCCGCGCCATCAGGTTTACCGGCAGGTCGTGCCTGGCCGCGGCGGCGAGCACGCGGTTGATGCCGGGATCGGCCGCGTCGGTCGAGATCTCCGGCGTGAACATGATCCGGATGGCGACCGTGCCGTCCATCGCCGCCCAGTCGGCGATCGTGCCCTCGACCTTCGGATCGTTGGCATTGACCGGCTTGATGACGCCAAACCGGCCGGGATGCGCCTTCTGCACGCCGACGGCATAGCTCTCGTCCCAGCGGTACATCGTGTAGACCGAGACCAGGAGCGCGCCGTCGACGCCGACCGAGTCCATCGCCTTGATCATGTCCTCGGCGGTGACTTCGGGCGGCCCTGCCAGCACTGCAGTCCACGGTCGGCCCGGATGATTGCGCTCGTAGCAGTGAACCTGGGCGTCGATGGTCGGCATGCGCTTCTCCCGTGGTGAGTTGGCGGACGGTACCGCCGTCCCTGCATTTGTCATGGAAATTCGGGCGCATCGCCCACCATGCGATACGATTCCCACATGGCGGTACCAGCTGGCTCTCCGATAGATTCCCGGGCGTTAGTCCCTCTTCCCCCGAAGGATGTTGCAATGGCCATCAAAGGCAAGCAGTCGATCGGACAGATCGGCATCACCCTCATCGTTCAGGACGTGGCCGCCGCGGCTGACTTCTATCGCGACGTGATCGGCGCAGAGGAGATCCGGCGCAGCTTTTCTCACAACCATGGCGAACCTGCCGGCCCGGAGGCGCTGGGCGCCGAGCTTTCACTCGCGGGCGCTCGCCTGAATGTGGCGAAAGAGAATCCGCGCTGGCGCGAAGCGCCCCGGCCCGACTGGCCGCGGTCGCCGACGTCGGCCGGCGCTTCCTCGGGATTCCTGATCGTCTATGTCGACGACGTTGACGCCGTGTTCGCACGCGCGGTGGCAGCCGGTGCGACCTCGCTGGCGAAGGACCAGGGCCCTCAGGAAACCTACTGGGGAGACAAGGCCGTCCGGATCATCGATCCCTTCGGGCATGGCTGGGTCATCCAGAGCCGGCTCGAAGATGTCGAAGAAGCCGATCTGGCCGCGCGTTTCGAAGCCCAGCGCGCCCGCATCCGCGCCAGCCGGACGGCACAGCCGGCATGACCGTCGAAGCGGTCCGCGCGTTTCTGTCGGCGCACGCGCCTGATCTCGAGATCGTGGAGCTCGACGGCAGCACCGCGACGGTCGAATTGGCCGCCAAGGGCCATGGCGTCGCGCCGGCGCAGATCGCCAAGACGCTGTCGCTGCGCATCAAGGATCGCACGATGCTGATCGTCGCTTCGGGCGATGCGCGCCTCAACAATCGCAAGATCAAGGACGTCCTGGGCGGCAAGCCGCGCATGCTCGGCGCCGACGAGGTCGTGTCCCTCACGGGCCATCCGGTGGGCGGCGTGTGTCCCTTCGGCCTCGCAACGCCGCTCCCGGTCTATTGCGACGTCTCGCTCAAAGCATTCGACGAGGTCGTCCCCGCCGCCGGCTCGATCAACTCGGCGGTGCGCATCGCGCCCGAACGCATGGCAGACCTCGTGAACGCCGAATGGATCGACGTCTGCGACCGACCGGAACCCGGGTGAGCCGGCTCAGGCCTTCGCGACCTTCTGCTCTTCCAGCCGGTCGGTGGCCGGCGGCGGCGTGCGCGAGAGGTCGGCGATCTCGGCGCGCAGCTCCGGCGTCATGTCGACCTTTACCGAGGCGAGCGAGTCCTTGAGCTGGTCGAGATTGCGCGCGCCGATGATGGGCGCGGTGATCGCGGGATGGGCGCCCACCCACGCGATGGCGGTACTGACGGGGTGCAGGCCCTTCTGCCTGCACAGCGCCACATACTTCTCGGCGGTTTCGAAGGCCCATTCCTCGCCGTAGCGCGCCTCGTACATCTTGTTGGTCTTCAGACGTCCCGTGGCCTGGCCGAAATACTTGCCCGACAGGAGGCCGGCCGCCGCCGGGCTGTAGGGAATGACGCCGATGCCGTTGGCCGCCGCCATCGGCAGCAGCTCGACCTCGGCCTGGCGCTTCACCAGATTGTACATGGGCTGGATGACCTGCAGCCGCGCCCAGTTGTTGCGCTCCTGGATGTCGACCGCACGCTGGGTCTGCCACGCCGACCAGTTGCTGACCGCGGGATAGATCACCTTGCCCGAGCGCACGAGGTCCTCGAGGCCGCGCATCATCTCGTCGATCGGCGTCACCGGGTCGAAGCGATGGAGGAACAGGACGTCGATGCGGTCGGTCTGCAGGCGGCGCAGGCTCGCCTCGACGGCCTGCACGACATGCCGCCGGTTGGCGCCTCCCGCATTCACGTCGGGGCCCGTCTTGTTGAAGCACTTGGTGGTGATCACCAGCTCATCGCGGTGATCCTTCGACAGCCGGCCCAGGATCTCCTCGGACCTGCCCTTGTTGTATTCGTTGGCCGTGTCGAAGAAATTGATGCCGGCGTCGCGCACCGCCTTGTACATCGAAGCCGACGTGGCCTCGTCGGCATCGCCGCCGAACGACATGGTGCCAAAGCAGAGTTGCGAGACGTGGATGCCGGTACGGCCGAGGAGCTTGGTTTTCATGGTCGCTTTCTAGCATGCGGCGACACGACTCCGCAGCCGCGATGGAAAACCATCCCGCTTGCCCTTATGAGAAGCCCGACGATGTCGAGCAGGGTGTGTCGTGGCGAGAAAGACAATCGCGAAGAAGCCGAAGCCCGCCGCGCCGCGGCGCCGCAAGGCCAACCGTCCCAACCTGACCGAACGCATCCTCGACGTCGCCGAGGAACTGTTCGGGCGGGTCGGCTATGGCGGCGCGACCACCCGGGCCATCGCCAGCCGCGCGCGCGTGAATGTCGGGCAACTCCATTATTATTTCGAGTCCAAGCGCGCGATCTTCGAGGCCGTGGTGGCCCGGCACGGCCGGGAGGTCACCGAGCGGCGGCGCCAGCTTCTGCTGGAAGCCCAGGCCCGCTACCCGCGCGGCATCGTCCCGCTCGAGGTGCTGGTCGATGCGCTGGTCCGTCCGCTGCTGATGGCCGAACCGCGGGCCGGCGGACGCCGGACCTCGATGCAGATGCATGCGCGCCTGTTCACCGATCCCGACGACACCGCCAGCATGGTACGCGCCGACATCTACGACGAGACCAATGCGCTCTATGTCGACGCCATCCGGCGTGCCCTGCCCAAGATCCCGGCGAAGACCCTCTACTGGCGCTACTACTTCATGATGGGCGCCTACGTCTGGACCCTGCTCCAGCCCGGCCGCCTCGAAGCGATCTCCCACGGGCGCTGCGATCCCGCCGACATGGAAGCCGCCATCCGCGAGATCGTGCCCTTCGTCTGCGCGGGCCTCGCCGCGCCTGTTTGAGTTAGCTGCCTCAATGGAGCGCGCCACTCCAGTGGCGCTCAAGCTTCGTAGACAAACAACACATGAGCGCCACTGGAGTGGCGCGCTCCAATGATCGCTAGGCTGGCTTCACGCGGCTCCTCAGGCGGCAGCGGCATTTGTCGAACTGGTGGAGTTCCACCATGTTGCCGCACGGATCGTTGAGGAAAAGCTGCTCGGCATCGGGGCCTGTCGCGCCCTTCAGCGACCAGTAGTCGGCGCCCAGCCGGTCGAGCTCGGCCTTGGTCTCGGCGATGTTCTCGACGGCCAGCGCGACATGCGGCGAGGTTGGATCCTTGCCCGGCCCCTGCGCGAAGCGCGACGGCAAGTCGCCGCCGATCAGGTGGATCTGCCCGACGTCGCCGATGTTGATCCACATGCCGGGAATGCCCGGGATCTCCGGCCGTCCCGCGTCGTGCTCCAGGCCGAGCACGCCGGTGTAGAAGTTCTTGAGGTCCTCGATCGTCTTGTCGCCGGCGTCGATGCGCACGCCGTGATGATGAATCTCCAGCACCTTGATGGCCATCTCTGCTCCTCCCGAGAGCTGTTCCGTTGGCGCGAAGTATCGTGATCGGCCGTCGTGTGGTCAATCGACCAACAAATTAGGTCACTTGACCTGATCGCGCGACGCAAGCATCGTCACGCCAAGAAAAAGCGGCAAATCGCCGGGAGGAAAATCGATATGCGGACCAAGCGGGCCGCCGACTGGACACGGTCGGCGACGTTGCCCAGCACGCCGGCCTCGTTCACCGGCGTCACCTACGCCGAGATGCTCGACCGCGCGCGTGCACTCGTGCCGGCGATCGGTGCCCGCGCCGAGGCCTGCGAGAGGCTGCGACGCCTGCCCGACGAGACCGAGCGCGACCTGCACCGCACCGGCCTGTTCCGCATGGTCCAGCCGGCGCAGGTCGGCGGCGCCGATCTCGATGTCGGCATTCTGGTGGACACCTGCGCGGTGATCGCACGTGTCTGCCCGTCGACCGCCTGGAACCTCGGCAACCTCGCCAGCCATCACTGGATGCTGGGCTACTTCCATCCTGAAGCGCAGGACGAGTTGTGGAACGGCTCGCCAGACGTGCTGATCGCCACCTCGCTGATCTTCCCGGCCGGGCGCGGCCGCAAGGTCGAGGGCGGCTACGAGGTCTCGGGACGCTGGCCGCTCTCCTCCGGCGTCGACAACTCCGACTGGAACATGCTGGGCTTCATGCTGCGCGAGCGCGACGACGGCCCGCCCGTCGACCAACGCTTTGCCCTGGTCCATCGCTCGCAGTACGAGATCATCGACACCTGGCACGCGGTCGGCCTCTCGGGCACCGGCTCGAAGGACGTGGAGATCAGGAACCTCTTCGTGCCGGACGTGCGCACGATCTCGGCCCGGACGATGAACGGCAAGCCGCACGCCGGTTCAGTCGTCAACCCGTCGCCCCTGTTCCGCCTGCCCATGCTGGCGCTCGGCCCCTATGTCCTATCGGGCGTGATGCTGGGCTGCGCGCAAGGCGCCTACGAGGCGGTGGTAGGCGCCGCACGCACGCGCAACGCGACGACGACAGGACAACCGTTCGGCGCGAGCCAGCCCGTGCAGATCAAGGTCGCCGAGGCGAGCGTGCGCATCGATACGGCCGAAGCGATGATGCGCCGCGCCTGCGAGCACGCGATGGCAGTCGCGCGGACGGGCGCCGACGCCGCCCACGAAGACAAGCTGCGCTACCGGCGCGACGCTTTCTTTTCGGCCCGGCTCTGTCTCGAAGCCGTCGACATCCTGATGGGCATCGCCGGATCGAGCGGGCTCTATCTCGGCGGTCCGATGCAGCGCCTGTTCCGCGATGCGCACGCAGCCAATGCGCATGTCATGTTCTCGACCGACGTCCAGGGTGCATTGTTCGGACAACATGAGCTCGGCGTGACAGGGCCGCCGCCGCTGCTCTGAGTCGCAGCGACGGCCATAATGAAGTTCAACGAGTGGGAGGAAAGAAAAAAAATGTCGGTGTCATCGTTTATTGCAAAGTTGGCCGGCGCGACGGCGCTGGTCGGCCTGTCGGCCTTCGGCGTCCAGGCGCAGACCTCGGGCGAGCCGGTCAAGATCGGCGCCATCGTTTCCGCCACCGGCGCCGGCGCCGGCCTCGGCGTGCCGGAGCGCAACGGCCTGCTGCTGGCGGAGAAGGACATCAATGCCAAGGGCGGCATCAAGGGTCGGCCGATCAAGATCATCGTCGAGGACGACGCGTCCAACCCCGACACCGCGCTCAGCAAGGCCAATGACCTGATCTTCGGCCAGAAGGTCCAGGCGCTGCTCGGCCCGTCGCTGACGGCCAGCACCGTGGCGGTCGGCGGCGTGACGCACGCCAACAAGATCCCGCAGATCGCCTTCACCGGCATCGGCCCGGCGGTCGAGCGCGAGCGCAAGTGCCTGGCCCACGTGCTGCCGCCGCAGCGGCTCAACGCCACCGCCCTGCTCGAATACGCCAAGAACATCAAGGCGGCCAAGATCGGCGTGCTGCATGACGCCGGCTACGGCAACGTCGTCATGGCCGAGTTGAAGCCGCTCGCCGACAAGTATGGCGTGAAGCTGGTCGCGGTCGAGAAGTTCGAGATCGGCGCCACCGACACCACGACGCAGGCGGCCAAGGTCAAGGCGGCGCAGCCCGACGCGGTGTTCATCATCGCCACCTCGGCCACGCCGTTCCGCAACGTCAAGCAGATCCAGATCGCGCAGCCAGTGATCGCCGCCATCGGCTCCTCGTCCTACGAGTATGTCAACGCGATGGGACCGGCGGCCGACAATATCGTGATCCCCGAATTCGTGGTCGGCGAGGATCCGCTGCCACACCAGAAGGCGTTCGTCGAACTCTACAGGCAGACCTACAATTCGACGCCGAAGAACTACGAGGCGGCGGCCTGGGATGCCGCCCACATCATCGCCGCCGCGCTCAACAAGGCCGGCGCCGACGCCACGGGCGAGAAGCTCTGCGAGGCGATGAAGGCCCCCTACACCGGCGTCCTCGCCAACTACGACTTTTCGGCCGACGACATGACCGGCATTCCGATCTCGAGCTTCGTCTTCTCGAAGCTGGTCGGCGGCAAGTACACGCGCACGCCGTTCCGCGTCGCGCAGTAGCGCTCATCGGCGGCGCAGGTCTCCTCGCGGGGCCTGCGCCGCGCCTTCTTTCGCGCGGAAACATTCCTTCATGACACTCAGCCTGGTCCTTCAGGCGCTCTTCGCGGGCGTGACGAACGGCATCGTCTATGCGCTCGTCGGCATGGGCCTGTCCGCCATCTTCAAGGGCAGCCGCGTGATCAACGCCATGCAGGGCGAATTCGCCGTCATCGGCGCCATGACCACCGTGCTGCTGCTCACCAAGGCGGGCTGGCCCTATGCCGCCGCCATCGCCGGCGGCGCTGTCGCGGGCGCCCTGGTCGGCGCCTTCATCGAGGTCGCCTTCGTGCGCTACATGGCGAAGAAGAGTGCGAGCGAGGACAGCTTCCTGCTGCTGACCATCGGCCTCGCCCTCTCCCTCTCGGCCAGCATCCTGTATTTCGTCGGCCGCGACGGGCACCTGCTGCCGCCGCTCGGCGGCGAGGGCGTGCTGATCGTGATGGATGCCGTCATCCAGTTCCATGCGCTGTGGCTGATCGCCATCGGCATCGGCGCCACGCTGGCGCTGCGTGCCTTCTATCACCGCACCACGATCGGCCTGTCCATGATGGCGGCCTCGATCGACGCGGACGGCGCCGCCACGACCGGCATCAACGTCGCGCGCATGCGCACCTTCACCTTCGTGCTGGGCGGCCTGCTGGGCGCGCTCGGCGGCATCCTGGTGACGCCGCTGATCGGCGTCGACTACCAGCTTGGGCTCAACCTCACCCTCAAGGGCTTCGCCGCCGCCGTGCTGGGCGGGCTCACCAACCCGCTGGGCGCCGCCGTGGGCGGGCTCACCCTGGGTCTGGTCGAGTCCCTCGCGATCATCGGCATTTCGTCGAGCTACAAGGACGTCGTCGCCTTCTCCGTGCTCATCGTCATCATGATCCTGATGCCGCAGGGCATCCTCGGCCGCGCCGGCCGGCGGGGAGGCTGAGCGCATGAATTCGCGCACCCTCCTCTGGCTGGTCCCCTGCCTGATCGTCTGGGCCGTCCTGCCCTTCGTCGTGCCGCGCTACATGGCCGACCTGCTGGTGTTCACGGGCATCTACACGGTGGCCGGCCTCGGCATCGGCCTGCTGCTGGGCCATTGCGGCATCGTCAACCTGGCGCAGGCGACCTTCTACGGTCTCGGCGCCTATGCCAGCGCCTACTGCACGGTGATGATGGGTCTGCCCAGCATCGTCGGCTTCATCGCCGGCGCGGCGATCAGCATGGCGCTGGCCTATGTCATCGGCCGGCCCATCCTGCGTCTCACCGGCTACTTCCTGGCGCTGGGCACGCTGGCGCTCAGCGCCATCGCCAGTGCGCTGTTCTTCGAATGGGACTGGCTGACCGGCGGTACCCTGGGCATCGGCGGCATCCCCAAGCTCGACCTGTTCGGCTTCCTGCTCGACCGGCCCTCCCGATACTACTTCTTCGTCTGGATCGTGGCCTTCGCCTGCATGGCGGTGGCGCACAACCTGGTCGACAGCCGCACGGGCCTGATGCTGCGGTCCATGCGCGATTCCAGCACTGCCGCCGCCGCCCTCTCGATCGACCTCCAGACGCTCCGCACCAAGGTGTTCGTCGTCTGTGCCCTGTTCGGCAGCCTGGCCGGCAGCCTGTTCGCCCACCATGCCTCCTTCGTCAGCACGCAGAGCTTCACCGTCGACCGCTCGATCAGCTTCCTGCTGATCCCGGTGATCGGCGGCGCGACCTCGATCCCCGGCATCGTGGTCGGGGCGCTGTTCGTCACCTTCCTGCCCGAGCTGCTGAGCAAGCTGGGCGACATCCACCAGATCCTGTTCGGCCTGGCGCTCGTGGCCGTCGTCGTCCTCATGCCGGACGGGCTGGTCGGCGCGTTCGGCAGGCTGCGGACCCGGCTCGCCAGGCGGGGCAACAGCAATGGCTGAACCTCTCCTCTCCCTGAAAGAGGTCGGTCATTCGTTCGGCGGCCTCTCCGTGCTGCGTTCCGTTACCTTGGACGTGCCCGAGGGCGGCATCATCGGTCTCATCGGGCCGAACGGCTCGGGCAAGACCACGCTGTTCAACATCGTGACCGGCTACATCCGCCCGCTGGCCGGCACGATCACCTATCGCGGCGCCGTGCTGGGCCGCGACACGATCCAGCAGCGCGGCCTGCAGGGCCTCGTACGCACCTTCCAGACTCCGCAGGTCTTCGAGCAGATGACGGTGCTGGAGAACGTCATGGTCGGCTGCACCAAGCTGACGCGCACCAGCATGCTGCAGGACCTGCTGCGCACGCCCGCCGCGCGCGGCCAGATGCGCGAGATCCGCGAACGCGCGGAAGCCGCCTGCGAGCGCTTCAGCCTGACGGCGTTGCGCGACCTGCCGGCGGCCAGCCTCACCGCCGGCCAGCGCCGCATCCTCGAGATCGCCCGCGCCGTCGTCGGCGAGCCGCGCCTGCTGCTGCTCGACGAGCCCTCGTCCGGTCTCAACGTCCAGGAGATCGACGATCTGCGCGACTGGATCGTGCGGCTGAACGAGGAAGGCATCACCATCCTGCTGGTGTCGCACGACATGGGCCTGATGACCGTGGCCCCCACCGTGCACACGCTCTATTTCGGCGAGATCATCGCCAGCGGCGACATGGCTGCCATCCAGCGCGACCCGCGGGTCCGCGAAGTCTATCTCGGGGTCTGAGCCGTGCTGGAAGTGACCTCCCTCTCCGCCGGCTACGGCGCCCTCACCGTCCTGCGCGACGTCTCGCTCAAGGTCGGCGACGGCGAGGCCGTCGCCCTGGTCGGCGCCAACGGCGCGGGCAAGACCACCCTGGTCCGCGCCGTCTGCGGCCTGCTGCGTGCCCGCGGCGGTCGCATCGTGAAGAACGGTGCCGACATCACCGCAACGCCGGCGCATGACCTGGCCCAGCACGGACTCGCCGTGGTGCTGGAAAACCGCCGCCTGTTCGGCGAGCTGTCGGTGCGCGAAAACCTGATTCTGGCCGAAACGGTCGGCCGCAAGGCGCGCGGTGCCCACATGCGCTTCTCGTGGGACGAGGTGACGGCGCTCTTCCCCGTGGTGAAGGAGCGCATGGCCTCGCCTGTGGAACTGCTGAGCGGCGGCCAGCAGCAGATGGTGGCGATCGCCCGCGCCCTGCTGCTGCAGCCCGACCTGCTGATCATGGATGAGCCCTCGACCGGCCTTGCGCCCAAGGTCGTGAAGGACATCCTGCTGGTCATCAAGGCGCTGCGGGAGCGCGGCATGGGCCTGCTGCTGATCGAGCAGAATGTCGGCATCGCCTCGGAGATCACCGACCGCGCCTACGTCATGTCGGTCGGCAGCATCGTCCACGAGATCGGCCCGGGCGAATGGCAATCGTTCCTCACCGACGAACGCTTGGTGAAGGCCTATCTCGGCTGACAGGGTCGCGCTAGGCTCCCGCAAAACAACCGGGGGAAACGGCGTGCAGGACGAAGCTTCCTACGATTTCATCGTGACCGGCGCGGGCTCGGCCGGCTGCGCCGTTGCCGGACGGTTGAGCGAGGAAGGCCGCTTCTCGGTTCTCCTGCTCGAGGCCGGCCCGCGCGACACCTATCCCTGGATCCACGTGCCGCTCGGCTATCACAAGACCTTCAACAATCCGAAGGTCAACTGGATGTTCGACAGCGAACCCGAGTCAGAGCTGAACAACCGCGTCATGTATCAGCCGCGCGGCAAGGTCCTGGGCGGCACCAGCTCGATCAACGGCATGGTCTACATGCGCGGCAATGCCGCCGACTACGACGAATGGCGCCAGCGCGGCTGCGAGGGCTGGGACTATCAATCCGTCCTGCCCTACTTCAAGCGCGCCGAGGACCAGGAGCGCGGTGCCGACGAATTCCACGGTACCGGCGGTCCGCTCAAGGTGCAGGACCACCGCTGGCAGCCGACCCTGGCGCGGGCGATGCACGACGCCGCCGTGCAGGCCGGTATCCCCGCCAATCCGGACTTCAACGGCGCGACACAGGACGGCGTCGGCTTCTACCAGACCACCATCAACCGGGCGCGCCGCTGGTCCTCCGCCCGCGCCTATCTCGGCGCGGCCAAGGGAAGGCGCAACCTGACCGTCGCCACCTTCGCCCACGCGACCAAGGTGCTGATCGAGAACGGCCGCGCCACCGGCATCGAATACCGCACGCCCAACGGGATCGTCCGCGCCCGCGCGAAACGAGAGGTCATCGTGTCGGGCGGCGTCTATGGGTCGCCGCAGCTTCTGATGCTCTCGGGCCTCGGTCCGGCCGATCACCTGAAGCAGCACGGCATCGAGGTCGTGCGCGACATGCCGGGCGTCGGCAGCCACCTGCACGACCATTTCAACACCTACATCGCCTATCGCTGCAGCCAGCCCGTGACGATGAACGACCTGACGCTCAGCCTGCCGCGCCGGCTGATGGCCGCCGCGCAATATGCGTTCGGCCGCACCGGACCGCTGGCCAGCATGGGCCTGTTCGTCGGGGCACTCGTGCGCAGCGACAAGCGGCTGGAGCGGCCCGACCTGCAGATCAACATGTTCGCCTGGGCGATCAAGGACCGGAACAAGAATGGCATCGTGCCTCAACCCTTCTCGGCCTTCGGCCTCAGCCCCGTGCATCTGACGCCCTCGGGCCGCGGTACGGTGCGGCTGAAGTCCGCCGATCCGCTCGCCGCGCCGGAGATCCGGTTCAACTTCCTGAAGAACGCCGCGGACTTCGACGCCCTGCTGCACGGCATGCGGATCTGCCGCGAGATCGCCAGCCAGCCCGCGCTGAAGCCCTTCATCGTGGAAGAAATCCTGCCCGGCGCCGGCGTCACAAGCGACGCCGACCTCAAGGCCGACATCCGCGCCCGCGGCGTCTCGAACCTCCATCCGGTCGGGACCTGCCGCATGGGCCGCGAGGTCGATGCCGTGGTCGACCCGCAGCTCCGGGTGCACGGCCTTGCGGGGCTGCGCGTCGCCGACGCCTCGATCATGCCGTCCATCGTGGCCGGCAACACCAATGCGCCTGCCATCATGATCGGCGAGAAGTGCGCCGACATGGTCCGCACTGCCGCGACGGCCTGAACGGCGGCGCTACCGGCGGCGAATGCCGGGATTGAGCGCGACCGACTCTCCGGCCGCACCGCCGGCATCGTAGGCATCGGGCGAGATCATGCGCCCCGGCCCGGCCTCGACAGTGCGCAGTTTCAGGCCGAGCTTCTCCAGCTCGGCATCGACGACGGCAGCCTTCAGCACGACCAGCCCGCGGCCGCTGCTCCGGATCACGCCGTCGCGCTCCGCCTTCATCGCCACCAGCCGGTCGGCGATGGACGCACACATGCCCAGCGCGAACGACGCATTCGCGAGATGCCGGTCCTGGTGCCGGAAGCGCTTGTACTCGGCCGAGACCTTGTAGCGGCCGAGTTCGGCCCGGACCGCGCCGTCGATCAGCTCGGTCAGGTAGTGCGCCACCTCGACATCGGCCGGCAAGCCGAAGAAGACGTAGCGCGCCTCGCCAGCCGCGTTCTTCTCGCGCCAGACGCGGCAGTCGCAGAGCGCCGCGATGGCGCCGATGCATTCGTCGATCGGGATGCGCTTTTTCAGGCGGGTCTCGAAGACACGCTCCTCGCACTGCGTCTCGCGAATCTCGATGTCGGTGAGCGACAGCTCGTAGCGGTCGAGCAGCTCCGCGACCTTGGCCGCCGCCGCCAGGGCCTCGCCCTCGGTGCAGCCATTGTCGATCGTCTTGGCGCGCAACGCCTGGATGCGGCCGCGGAGCTTGTCGAAGGCCGAAGCGTCCGGCGTCGTCACGGGCGCGGTGCGGGCGGCGGCAAGCGCTTCCGGCGGAAATGAAGGTAGAGCGCAAACCCGACGCCGATCGCCAGACCGGGCAGCGCCGAGGCGATGGCGAGCGACGCGATGCCCATCTCGCAGCCCCCTGAATCGCCCGGCGTGCCGCAACGGGAGTCCAGACTGTACGCGAGCGCGAGCGCCACGATCCCCACGACAATGGGCGTCAGAATGAAGCCCAACAGGCCGAAGCCCAGGATTTTCAGGGTGAGCCCGAGCATCAGCCGGCCGCCCGTCGTGCCGCTTCCTCGAAGCGCTGGCGGCGCATCTCAACGCGCGGATCGTCCATCTCGGGGCCAGTAAGGTCTGGCACCCAGCCGTCGCGCCCGGGCACGTAGGCGCGATTGGTCTGCAGCGGGTTGCGGTTGACCAGGGGCCGCGCGTGCATCGGATGACGCAGGCTGCGCACCTCGTGCTCGATCTCGAACAGCGCCTTGCCGGTGGCCGGATCGGCGATGTGCTGGAAACGGTACTGGTGCTGGTTGCTCTCCTCGGTCAGCAGGCCGCGCTCGACCAGCCCACGATAGGGTCCGGAGAAGTTCGCGACATAGACCTGGATGTGATGCCCATCATAGGCCTCGGCGGCGGCATCGCTCTCGCGGAAGATCAGCTCCTGGCCGATCCCGACGGAAACATGCGCCGCGGTTCCCTCGACGCGCGCTCCGGTCGCGAAGACATCGCGATAGAAGCCGGCGATCCCCTCGGCCGCGCCGCGCGGCACGTCGAATTCGACGTAGGCCATGCCCAGCGCCATGCCCTCGAAGCGCGACGACGGGGCGTGACACAGGATCCGGTTGCCCCAGGGACAGGTCGTCTCGACATGGTCGTCGTGCTCGACGAAGGCAAAGCGCGTATCACCCAGCATGCCCTTCACCCGGTCGAGCCGCTGGAGCAGCGCCTCCCGGTCGGGGATCACGAGCCCGATCCGCCCGCGCAGGCGCTGGGCGCGCGCCATCGTCGGCAGGTGGAACTGGCTGCGTCCGACATTGACCCACATATTGTCGATGCTGGTCATCATGTAGGGATCGCGCGTGAGGCCGAGCCCGCTCATGTAGAAGACCGTCGCCAGCCCCTGGTCGGCGATCCCGAGATTGACATGCTCCAGCGCCACGATGTTGCCGAGGTCCTCGGCGCTGCGGTCGTACTGTCTGGCACCCGGCTTGGTCATGACCTGCCCTCCTCAACCGCTCCCAATATAGGGGCCGGCGGGCATGCCCGACAGACCGCCATTCGCCGATCTCAGACCTTGATATCCGCTTTCCTGACGATCTCGCCGAACGACACGCGTTCGCGCTCGATCGTCGCCTGAAAGGTCTTCGTATCCTGGAAACTCGAATAGTTGCCGCTGGCGACCAGTTTCTCGTTGAGCCCGGGATCCTTCACCGCCTCGCCGATCGCCGCGGACATCCTGTCGATGGCGGCCTGCGGCGTGCCCCTGGCCGCCAGGATACCGTACCAGGCATCGCCACCGATCTTGCCCAGCCCCTGCTCCTTCAGGGTCGGCACGTCGGGCTTGCCGGGCCAGCGCTTCTCGCCCAGCACCGCGAAGCACTTCAGCCGCCCGGCGGCGATGTGCGGCAGCGTGGTCGGATCGAACTGGACCTGGATCTGGCCGGAGAGGAGGTCGTTGGTTGCCGGCGCGCTGCCCTTATAGGGCACATGGACCATCTTCACGCCGGCCTCGATGTTGAATATCTCGCCGTAGAGCTGGGTGATGGTGGCGAGGCCGGCCGAGCCGAAATTGACCTTGCCCGGATTGGCCTTGGCGTAGGCGATGAACTCCTGGAGGTTGTTGGCCGGTAGCTGCGGATTGATGCCCATGCCGACCCATGAGGTCGCGGTGCGCGCCACCGCCACGAGGTCCTTCGAGGTATCGTAAGGTAGCGGCTGCAGGTGCTCGGTGATGCAGACCATCGCCGTGGTCGTCGTCAGGAAGGTGTAGCCGTCAGCCGGCGCGCTCTTGATGACATGCTCGGCGCCGATCGCGCCGCTGGCCCCGGCCTTGTTATCGAACAGGATGCTCTGTCCCAGCAGTGCACCGGCACGCTCCAGCACGATGCGGGTCGTGACGTCGGAGGGGCCGCCCGGCGGATAAGGAATGACGATCCGGATCTGCTTGTTGGGCCAGTCGTTCTGCGCCGACACGATGGCCGGCGCCGCGACGAGGCCCGCAGCCGCGCCGCCGAGAAAAAGACGCCGTCCGACCTTCGCCGGATTCTTCCTGCGGTTGTCCATGGTCGTTTGCCCTCCCAGGCACTTGTTTTGCCGGGAAGGCTACACCAAACGTCAGGAAAGGCCAGACGGCGGCTCGACGCCGTTGCGCTCGAAGGTGAAATGGTCGCGAATGTGGCGGTTGAAGAACTCACCTTTCGAGAACGCCGCTTTCATCGCATCGTAGGTCTCTTCCGGGACGCCGAGATAGGTGTAGCGGCGGCGTGACTGGAAGACGATGTCGAGCGCCCGCCGCCGGCGGTCGTAACGGTAGGAGCGGATGACGGTCGAGGGCATGAGTGGATAACGCCTCGAGCGCTCGGGGGATGCCGAGCTCGGCGGACAATGGGGGAGAGAGCAGCATGACACTGGAGTCCGAAGGCCGCCTGCCGAACGTCTCACCCACCGGCCCGCTGCGCCCCGACTTCCCGGTCTGGGGCCTGTTCGGGCGCGCGCTGCTATATGTCATCGGCCAGCTCCTGATCATCCCGGCGCCCTGGACCGTCACGGGCTTCTACCGGTTCCTCTGCGAGCACGTGTCCCTGCCCGATGGAAGGCGCCTGCGCTTCGCGGGCGAGCCCGCCGACATCTGGTACATCCTGATCGGGCTCGCCCTGCTGGGATGGCTGCACAATGTCCGCCATGCCGGCGTGAGCGGCGCGGTGACGTTGGCAACCATCCTGCTCACCGTCCCTCTCTTGCGCTGGTTCTGCGCCAACGTGCGTACCGAAGACGGGCAGCTCAAGCTATCGTTCGACGGCGACGCGCTGGCCTATCTGGGCTGGAACATCCTGCTCATCGTCTCCGTCCTCACCGTCATCGGCTGGGCCTGGGTCCTCAAGGCGATCATGCAGTGGATTTGCCGCAACACCAGCGGCACCGTCCGCTTCGCCTTCAACGCGACGGGACTTTCGATCCTAGGCCACGCACTCCTGCTGGTCCTGTTGTGCGCCCTCATCATCCCGATCCCGTGGGCGATGCGCTGGTACGCCAACTGGTTCGCCAGCCAGTTCTCCGTGGTCGTGCCTAACGCTGCCGGCTGACCTGCCGCCACAGCCCGAACAGGCCGACACCGAGCGCCAGGGCCGCGCCGATCAGGAAGCCGGTGGCGTAGCCGCCCGTCAGCGACAGGGCGGCGCTGAACAGCAGCGGCAGGACCAGTGCGCCGGCGTCGCCGAAGGCCAGGACCGCGCCCGTGGTGGCGCCGATCCGCCCGACCGGCGACAGACGCGCCACCTCGGCCAGCAGCACGCCATGCCAGCTCACGCCGGTCACGCTCAGCGCCGTGGCGATTGCGGCCGCGGCCCAGGTCGGCCAGTCGGGATCGATCGAAGCCGTGAGGACGGCGGCGCCCGCCATGCCGATGCCGAGGAACGCCAGCAGGGTCGCCGGCGGCACGAAGCGTGAGGCGAGCCAGCCCCAACCAATGCGCGCCGGCACCGCCACGACGATGGCGATGGCGAAGACCTGTCCGGCCCGCTCGAGGTCGTAGCCGAGGCCGCGCACCAGATAGAGCACGAAGAAGCCGGTGAAGAGCGACTGGAGGCCGACGAAGCTGAACATCGCGACACACAGGATGCGCAGCGCCGGGTCGCGCAGGACACTCACGACATTGGCGCGAATGTCCGCGGGCGACAGCGGCTGGGCAGGATTGCGGTCGACGTCGAAGCCGGCGCGCAGCGGCTGCAGCGCCAGCACGATGAGGAAGGAGATCAGGGCGATGACCAGCAGCGCCGCCCGCCAGCCGGCTTCGACGACCAGCGCTGGCGCCACGACGCCTGCGAGCATCAGTCCGACCGGCACGCCGCACTGCTTGATCGAGAAGACGAGCGGCGCCAGGTTCCGCGGCGCAAGGCGACCGAGGAGATGCGAGCTCGACGGTGTCGAGACCGCCTGTCCCAGCCCGCCGATGAAGGCGCCGGCTGCGAAGAGCGGCAGCCAGCCCGCGGTCGTGATCGCGAGGCCGATGCCCAGCGCCGCCATGCCGACCTGCGTCATGCGCACCGCTCCGTACCGCAGGATGAATCCGCCGCAGCCCAACGTCGTGAGGAAGGCCGCGACGGAACCGATTGCGAGATAGACCCCGACCAGCGCCGCTTCGATGCCGAGATCGACCACGATGGCGGCGGCAATCAGCGGCACCGTCGACCGTCCCAGGGTGGCGAAGGTCTGCTGTACCGTCATGGCGCCGAGCGCGACGTAGAGTGGACTGGCGATGAGGCGGCTCCGATGAGGCGGTCATCAGAGTGCCGCCCACCGCTCAGAATGCAAACAGATTGTCTCGAAAATGCGCGTGCGCGTACGCAGTGCGAACCAGGCCGCGCCGCTGCAGTTCCGGCACGAGCCCGTCCGTAATCTCGGCGACATAACGGCGGCTGAGCGGGCCGTTGAACATGAAGCCGTCGCCGCCGACCTGCTCCATCGCCTCTTCCATCACGTCGGCGACGCGCTGCACCGTTCCGGCTACGGGATGCTCGAAGCCGAAGCTGTAGTTGCTCGCAACTTCGCGCAAGGTGCGGCCCTGCGCCAGGAAGCGCTTCAGCGTCCCCTGCTGGCCGTTGGTCGTGAGCTCGGCCAGCGGCGCGTCGAGATCGAAGGTCGAGAAGTCGATGTCCGTCAGGCTGCCCATCATGGCCAGCGTGATCTCCGGCGCTGTCGCGCGCTGCGCCTGTCGGCGACGGACACGCTCCTCCGCTTCCGCGTTGGTCTCGCCCAGGGTCGGGGTAACGACGAACAGCACCTTGCAGCTGTCGGGGTCGCGCCCCCGTGCAGAGAGGCGCGCGCGCATGTCGTCGCGAAACGCCTTCATCTCCGCGACCGTGCCGAGGGCTGCGATCACGATGTCCATGTGGCGGGCGGCGAAGGCCTTGCCCTGCGGCGAGCCACCGGCCTGGACGAGCACCGGCCGCCCCTGCGGCGGCTGGGCGGTGTTAAGCGGTCCGCGGGAGGAGAAGAACCGGCCCTTGAAATCGACGGCATGGACTTTCGCGGGATCGACGAAGGTGCCGGACGTCTCGTCCATGACGATCGCGTCGGCCTCCCACGACGACCAGAGCTGCGTCGCCAGTTCGACGAACTCGTCGGCCATCTCGTAGCGCAGGTCGTGTTCGAGATGCGCGTCGAGGCCGAAATTCTGCGCCGCGCGTTCCGCGGTCGAGGTCACGAAGTTGCAGCCGACCCTGCCCTTCGACATCAGGTCGAGCGTCGCGATCAGGCGGGCCAGCAGGAACGGCGGATAGAAGCTGGTCGAGATGGTCGGCACGATTCCGAGATGCTTCGTCGCCTGCGCGATCAGCGGCACCAGCGGCAGCGGATCGTTCTTCGGCGCGCGCAGGGCCCGCTCGAGGTAGAAATCCATCGAGCCGCCGTAGTTGTCCGGGACGAACAGCGAGTCCTCGAGCAGCAGGCAATCGAAGCAGGCGCGCTCCAGCGCCTTCGCCAGTTCGACGTGGAGATCGGGCTGCGCCCATTCGCGTGCATCGATGCCCGACCAGGGCTGGTTCCAGCCGTGCACGCCGAAACTGTTGCCGAGAAACCAGCCGAGATGGAACCGCGACGCCGCCAAGAATTTCCTCCGCCTTCGATCCCGGCGGAGATGCAATCGACGGACCAGCCGACGTGACGGACGATCAATGGAGCGCGCAACTCCAGTTGCGCTCGTACCTTGTCTATCGCCCCTGTTGAGCGCCACTGGAGTGGCGCGCTCCAATGAAGCGTCAGCCCTTCACCGTCATGTCGACGGTGCGTGCCTTGTGGGCGTAGAGGTCGATCTTCGCCCACATGCGGGCGAGCGCGACCTCGTCCGCTTCCTTCTCGGTCGCGTAAGGCCCATGCCAGGCCATCGTCTCGGGCACCGGCCTGTTCCAGTTCGCGCGGCGATCCTCGATCTCATACTCGGCTTCGAACACGAACCACATCCCCGCCATCGTCGGCTCCTGCTCTTTACGCGGCTTCCTTGTCCTTGCCCTCGCCCACGCGGGCGGCGAGCGAGGCGGCCATGAACTCGTCGAGATCGCCGTCGAGCACCTTCTGCGGGTCCGAGCGCTCCACGTTGGTCCGCAGGTCCTTCACCATCTGGTAGGGTTGCAGCACGTAGGAGCGGATCTGGTGACCCCAGCCGATGTCGGTCTTGTTGGCCTCGGCCTCCAGGCGCTCGGCCTCGCGCTTCTGCAGTTCCAGTTCGTAGAGGCGCGCCTTCAGCATCTGGATCGCCTTGGCGCGGTTCTGGTGCTGCGAGCGCTCCTGCTGGACAGCGACGGCAATGCCGGTCGGCAGATGGGTGATGCGCACCGCCGAGTCGGTCTTGTTGACGTGCTGGCCGCCCGCGCCCGAGGCTCGATAGGTGTCGACGCGGAGATCCTTGTCGACCAGTTCGATCTCGATATTGTCGTCAACCTCGGGATAGACCCACACCGACGCGAACGAGGTCTGGCGCCGCGCATTGCCGTCGAACGGCGAGATGCGCACCAACCGGTGCACGCCGCTCTCGGTCTTCAGCCAGCCATAGGCGTTGGGACCCTCGACCTTGTAGGCGCACGACTTGATGCCGGCCTCTTCGCCCGCACTCTCCTCGAGCCAGCTCACCTTGTAGCCGCGGCGCTCGGCCCAGCGCGTGTACATGCGGGCCAGCATCTCGGCCCAGTCCTGCGCCTCGGTGCCGCCGGCACCGGCGTTGATCTCGATATAGGCGTTGTTGGCGTCGGCCTCGCCCGACAGCAGCGTCTCGAGCCGCGCCGCCTTGGCCTCTCCCGTGGCCTCGCGCAGCGCCTTCTCGCACTCGGCGATGGTGGCCTCGTCCTTCTCGGCCTCGGCCATCTCGATCAAGCCGACATTGTCGTCGACCGCCGCGCGCAGGCGCTTGATCGCACCGATCGACGCCTCGAGCCTGGTGCGCTCGCGCATCACCTTCTCGGCTTCCTTCGGATCGTTCCACAGCGCCGGATCCTCGGCGCGCGCGTTCAGCTCATCGAGACGTACGACAGCACGGTCGTAGTCAAAGACGCCTCCTGAGGAGTTCGAGCGACTCCTCGATCTCGTTCACCATCGCTTGGGCTTCGGCGCGCATCACGGATCCGTTTCGAACTGACTAATAGGTCTCGCCGGTGCCCGAGAGACCCGGACGCCGGGGGCTGCCCGCCTGTTGCGGGCCCTGCGTGGGGTCTATAGCGGAATAAGGGGCCGATCCGTCAAGCGGTGTGACCATATAGCCGTCCGATCCCGGCTCGGTGTTCGGCTTGAACACCTCGTCGATCGTGCCGCCCTCGTAGCTGAAGCGGACCATGCGAAGGCCAGGCGGGACGCGGAACGGCGTCGGCGGCTTGCCCTTGAAGATCTCCTTGGCGATCGCTTCGTAGATCGGCACGGCGTTGCCGCCGCCGGTCTCCTGCGCACCGAGCGTTCGCGGCTCGTCGAAGCCGATATAGATTCCGACGGTGATGTCGGGCGTCGAGCCCAGGAACCAGTTGTCGTGCGCGTCGTTCGTCGTGCCGGTCTTGCCGGCGATCGGACGGCCGAGCGCCGCCAGGCGACCCGCCGTGCCGCGGACCGTGACGCCCTGCATCATGCTCACGACCTGGTAGACCGACGCCGGATCATGGAACGGCTTGCGCGAATCGACGAGTTCCGGCGCCGCGAGCGAGGTCCCGCCTGCCGTCTCGCCACAGCCGCGGCAGGTGCGCGGCTCGTGACGGTAAATCGTCTTGCCGTTGCGGTCCTGCACCCGGTCGACCAGCGAGGGGGTGATCTCGAGCGCGCCGTTGGCCAGCATCGCATAGGCCATGGTCATGCGAAGCAGCGTCGTCTCGCCGGCGCCCAGCGCCATCGGCAGGTAGGCACCCATATGGTCGGTGACGCCGAACTCCTTGGCGACATCGACGACGCGCTTCATCCCGATCTGCTGCGCCATGCGCACGGTCATCAGGTTGCGCGACAGTTCGAGGCCGCGGCGGACGGTGGTCGGTCCCAGCATGTCGCCGCCGTAGTTCTTCGGCGTCCACAAGGGCTGGCCGTAGCCCGGATCGTAGACGAACGGCGCATCGAGCACGATCGAGGCCGGCGTGAATCCGGCATCCATCGCCGCGAGATAGACGAACGGCTTGAAGGCCGAGCCCGGCTGGCGTGCGGCCTGGACGGCGCGATTGAACTGGCTGCGACCGTAGGACCAGCCACCCGACATGGCCAGCACGCGGCCGGCCTGGGTGTCCATCACGACGACGCCACCCTCGACGTTGGGCACCTGGCGCAGCGCATAGGTCTTCGGCGGATAGGGCTTGGCGTTGGCACCGGCCGGCTTCTCGACCTTCTCGACGACGATCACGTCGCCCACCGAGACGACGTCGCGCGGGCCGCGCGGCGCGCCGCCGAGCGTCTGGTTCTGCAGGGTCGGGCGCGCCCAGGTCATCTCGGCGAAGGGCACGGTGCCCTCGCCGCCGTCCGGCAGTCCGACCAGCTGGACGGACTGCGCTTCGACCTTGTTGACGACCGCGAGCTGCCAGGTCGCCGGGCCGGCCAGGGGACGGCGCTGGGCGATACGGGCAAACTCCTCCTCCCACACCGTCATGTCGGGGATTTTGGCGTAGGGCCCGCGCCAGCCGTGGCGGCGGTCGTAGGCGATCAGCCCGTCGCGCAGGGCATTGTCGGCGACGGCTTGAATGGCCGGATCGAGCGTCGTGCTGACGGTGAGGCCGCCCTCGTAGAGGCCCTTCTCGCCGTAGGCCGCCATGAGGTTGCGGCGCACTTCCTCGGCAAAGAAATCGGCCTGCGCCACTTCGGTCGTGCTGCGGCGACGATATTGCAGCTTCTCGGCCTTGGCCGCCTGCGCCTCGGCGGCGGTGATGTAGCCGTCCTCCGCCATGCGGTGGAGGACGTAGTCGCGCCGGGCGTAGGCGTCCTTCTCGTTGCGCACGATGTTGTAGCGGTTCGGCGCCTTGGGCAGGGCCGCGAGATAGGCGATCTCGGAGAGCGACAGTTCGTCGAGCGACCGATCGAAGTAGTTGAGCGCGGCCTGGGCCACGCCGTAGTTGCCCGAGCCGAGATAGATCTCGTTCAGGTAGAGTTCGAGGATGCGCTCCTTCGAGTAGGTCTCCTCGATGCGGAAGGCGAGGATGGCCTCCCGGATCTTGCGCGAAAGCGTCGCCTGGTT
The DNA here is from genome assembly GCF_004297265.1 of Reyranella sp. Classification (GTDB taxonomy): domain Bacteria; phylum Pseudomonadota; class Alphaproteobacteria; order Reyranellales; family Reyranellaceae; genus Reyranella. The sequence goes on along the minus strand of NZ_SCUT01000025.1, from coordinate 51,678 downwards.
GGTGAGCAGGAAGTTCTTGGCGACCTGCTGTGTCAGGCCCGACGCGCCCTCGGGCCGCTTGCCCGGATTTGCGACATTGGCGATCACGGCGCGAACGACGCCGATGAAATCGATGCCCGGATGGGTGAAGAAGCGTTGGTCCTCGGCCGCGACGAAGGCCTCGAGCACGCGCTTCGGCATGGCGTCCACCGGAACGAAGACGCGCTTCTCGCGCGCATACTCGGCCAGGAGCTTGCCGTCGGCGGCATAGAGCCGGGTCAGGGTCGCCGGCTGGTAATCGGCGAGCTGCTTGTGGTCGGGCAGCCCGTGGCTGAAGTGCCAGAAGAGGCCTGCAACGGTGCCGGTGCCGACGATGAGGGCGGCGGTGGCGAAAGCCAGACTGATCTTGATGAAATTGAGCACGGTCACTTTCTACGCGGCGCCCGGAAGGCCTTCAATGTCGCAGGATCGCCCCTACTTACGCCTTTCTTGTGGCGCCGGTTCCGAAATAGGCGTCCACCGAGGCCCTGAGTGCCCGGGCGAGCGCCATCTGGTGCTGACGGACAGTCAGCAGCTTTTCGTCCTGTGGGTTCGACAGATAGCCCAGCTCGACCAGCGCGGCCGGAATCTCGGGCGAGGTCAGCACGGCAAACCCCGCCTGCCGGTGCGTTCGCGGCAGCAGGCGGACGCCGTTGCGGGCAAAGGTGGCGACCACCGTGTCAGCCAGCCGCCGGGAATCATTCACCGTGCCGCGCTGGCTCATCGCCACCAGGGTCTGCGCCACGTTGTCCGGCTGCTCCGACAACCTCATGCCCGAAATCACGGCACCGGCGCGATTCTCGCGCGCCGCGAGCGCCGCCGCCTCACGGTCCGTCGCCTCCTCCGAAAGCGTGTAGACCGAGGCGCCTCGCACATCGTGGTCGCCGTGGGCATCGGCATGCAGCGACAGGAACAGATCGGCTCTCGCGGCCTGCGCCCTCGCCACGCGCTCGCGCAAGGGCACGTAGCTGTCGGTGTTGCGCGACAACAGGACCCGGTAGCGATTGCCGGCCAGCAGCTCGCGCTGCAGGTCGCGTGCGATTGCCAGGACGACGGTCTTCTCCTGCGTGCCGCGGCCGCCGAGTGCGCCCGGATCGCGGCCACCATGGCCCGGATCGAGGAAGATCAGCTTCGGCTTGGCCATCGGCACGGCCGGCGTCGGCTTGGCCATCGACTTCGGCCGCCTCTTCGACGGGGCTGCCAGTGCCCCGCCCGAGCCCATTCCAAGCACGCTCACGCCGGCCAGAACGGCGAGCAGGTGACGGCGACGGAAGTCGGACATGGCAAACGCCAAGGATCAAAGAGGGATGAAAATCAATTGAATATGTTAAAGTAATATCAGAAACGCGCCTGTAATTCCAAATATTTTCAATAGCTTAAAAGAACGAATTCAGACGACACAATCTTTTGATTGTCGGCCTGTTTCGAACCCCGTATGTTGCGTTCGCGAGCAGTCGCCGTCGTTCGTAGCGCGCCTTAGGGTCGCGCTCCGACGGCAGTTTCCGAGCCAGGCTGGGTTCGCGCCTTTGCAGAAATGGGGGCGCGGCCGGTCTGCGGAGGGACTGTCAGGCAGGCGGTGGCTACAGGAAACTCGAGGTTGGCAGGACCCTGTCGTGGTCCGGCGGCGCGAAGCTTCCCCGTCTTGGCCGGAGTTGGCCGTTCGACGGGTCGATGACGCACCGCTCCCCTCGCACGACGGAGGCGGCATGGCCGCCGGTCGCTCGCACCGGTAGGGATCGGACGCCTCGGAGCGAGCCCATGGCAAGGCGTATGCTCATCGATGCAAGTCACCCGGAAGAGACCCGGGTCGTTGTGGTCGATGGAACGAGACTTGAAGAATTCGACTTCGAAACCGCGAGCCGCAAGCCCCTCAAGGGCAACATCTACCTCGCGAAGGTCATCCGCATCGAACCGTCGCTCCAGGCGGCGTTCGTCGAGTATGGCGGCAACCGGCATGGCTTCCTGGCCTTCTCGGAAATCCACCCCGACTATTATCAGATCCCCGTCGCCGACCGCGAACGGCTGATCGCCGAGCAGCAGCGGCTGCACGCCGAGGCCGAGGACGACGAGCCGCGCCAGAGCAACCGGGTCGATCGCACCGACATCGAGGAAGCCCGCGCCGACATCATCGAGGCGGCGGCGGACGACATCATCAAGGCTGCTTCCGTCCCTGACGAAGCCCCCGCGGCCGAGGATCCCGCCGTCGAAGCCGTCGCGGCAGAGACGCCCGCCCCCGAGGCCCCGGTCGTCGAGGCGGCGCCCGCCGATCCGATCGTCGCCGAAGCCGCGCCGGTCATTGAGGCGGCGCCGGTACCCGAGCCCGAACCGCAGGCCCAGCCCGCGGAAATCCCGGTCGAGCGCCTCGACGGTCCGGTTCATGTCGAGGCCGCCGAGGCCCCGGTTTCCGAGCCTGCAGCCGCCTCCGCGACTGACGGCGAGACTGCCACCGTTGCCGAAGGTGCCGAGCCGGCTTCCGAACGGCCTGCCGAGTTGAACGGTGAGGACTCCCCGTCCGAATCGACCGATCCGGCCGAGGCACCGCAGCCCGACGTAACCGTCGAGACGTTGGGCGGCGACGAGGTGGTGGTCGAGGAGCGCGAGACGCGCGAACGCCGCCGCCGCAACCCGATCCGCCAGTACAAGATCCAGGAAGTCATCAAGCGTCGGCAGATCCTGCTGGTGCAGGTCGTCAAGGAGGAGCGCGGCAACAAGGGCGCCGCCCTCACGACCTATCTCTCGCTGGCCGGCCGCTATTGCGTGCTGATGCCCAACGCCGGTCGTGGCGGCGGCATCTCGCGCAAGATCTCCAACCCGTCCGATCGCAAGCGGATGAAGGAGATCCTGAGCGACCTCGACGTGCCTCAGGGCATGGGCGTGATCCTGCGCACTGCCGGTCTCGAGCGGTCCAACATCGACATCAAGCGCGACTATGAATACCTGTCGCGCCTCTGGGATTCGATCCGCGAGATCACCATGCGCTCGACGGCGCCGGCGCTGATCTACGAGGAAGGCGATCTCATCAAGCGATCGCTGCGCGACATCTACGACACCGACATCGCGCAGGTCCTGGTCGAGGGCGAGGCGGGCTTCCAGGGTGCTGCCGAGTTCATGCGCCAGCTGGTGCCGCACCAGGCCAACAAGGTCGAATTGTACCGCGAGCCGATCCCCCTCTTCCATCGCTACCAGGTGGAATCGCAGTTCGACGCGATGCATTCGCCGACGGTGCAGCTCCGTTCCGGCGGCTACATCGTGATCAATCCGACCGAGGCGCTGGTCGCCATCGACGTCAACTCGGGCCGTTCGACCAAGGAACGGAACATCGAGGAGACGGCGCTCCGTACCAACCTCGAGGCGGCCGAGGAGATCGCCCGCCAGGTTCGCCTGCGCGATCTCGCCGGCCTGATCGTGATCGACTTCATCGACATGGAGGAGACCCGTCACCAGCGCCAGGTCGAGCACAAGGTGAAGGACTCGATGCGCAGCGACCGCGCGCGCATCCAGATCGGACGCATCTCCGCGTTCGGCCTGCTCGAGATGTCGCGCCAGCGGCTGCGCCCCAGCCTGCTGGAGCACTCGACGGAGGTCTGCCCGCATTGCGCCGGCACCGGCCGCATCCGCTCGCTGGAGTCCGCCGCGCTGCACGCGCTGCGCGCCATCGAGGAGGAAGGCGTGCGTCGCCGGGCCAGCGAGATCGCCGTCAGCGTCCCGCCGAACGTCGCGCTCTACCTGCTCAACCAGAAGCGCCATTCGCTGTCGGAGATCGAACAGCGCTACGGCTTCACGGTCATCGTCGAGGCCGACGAGGATCTTCATGCCGCCGATTGCGAGATCGAGCGCGTGCGCTCGCGCCGCGAGGATCATCGCAACAGCGACCGGCCGGCACCGGAACTGGCGCGCGCCAGCTACGAGGAGACGTCCGGCGACGAGGCGTCGGACGACGAAGCCGAAGGCAGCGAGGCCCGCGAGGGTGACGAGCGCGGCGAACGTGACGAGGAGCGCAACGCCGGCGAGGAAGGCGAAGGTCGCGGCCGAGGCCGCCGCCGCCGCCGCCGCCGCCGCGGTGGTCGCCGTGAGGATGGCGAAGGTTCCGATCGTCCGCAGGAGGCCGGCGAAGCGCGCGAGGGCGACGAGGCCCCGTCCGACGAGCCGCGCATCAATGGCGCTGCCGAGGACGATGCCGACGACAATGCGTCCGAGGGTGACACCGACACGGCCCGAGCCAGCGATGACGGCGCCGAGGGCGATCGTCCCGAAGGCGATGACCGTAACGGAAGCCGCCGCCGGCGCGGTCGCCGCGGAGGCCGCCGCCGCCGCCGCGAACCCGGCGAAGGCGAGGCGATGCAGGGCGATGGCCAGGCCGCGGAAGAATACGCCGACTCCCAGGGCGAAGAGCGGCCCGAGAACGGCCACGATACGAGCGAGCCGAACGGCAGCAGCCACGAGCCGCCGGCCTCGCCGCCGACGCCCCTGGAGAGCATGCCGGTCGAGCACATGCCGGTTGAACAGGCGCCCTTCGATCCGGGTCCGCCGGTGAACGTGGAAGCGGCTCCGCCACCCCCTCCGGCACCGGAGCCCGTGGTCGCCTCGGCACCGCAGCCGATCGCCATTCCCGAACCGGAACCGGTCCCCGCGCCGCCTCCGCCGCCGCCGGTCCCCGTGATCGATGCGCCGCCGGAGAAGCCCAAGCGCGGCTGGTGGCGCCGCTAGGCAGGACGCACGCCATGCGTCGCCGCTCCCTGATCGCCGGCGCCGTTGCGCTGCCGTTCAGCGGCGCGGCGAAGGCGGATGTTTTTCCGAACGGCCCGTTTCGTATCATCGTGCCGTTCGGTCCGGGATCGGCCACCGACCAGAGCGCCCGTAACGTCGCCGATGGCCTCAACAGGGCCTTCGGCGTCCCGGCCGTCGTCGAGAACAAGCCCGGCGCCAACGGCGCAATCGCGGCCGAAGTCGCCGCCAAGGCGAAACCGGACGGCCAGACGATCTTCGTCTGCTCCAACACCGCGGCGGCTTCCAACGTCGCGCTGATGAAGTCCCTGCCCTACGATCCGCTGAAGGATTTTGACCCGGTCACCATCATCGGCCGCGCGCCGGTATTCATGATCGTGAACCCGAAGGTCGAGGCGAAGACGGCCCAGGAATTCGTGGCCTTGTGCAAACGCCAGCCGGGCAGGATCAACTTCGGTTCGGGCAGCGCTTCGACTCGCATCTCGGGCGAGCTGCTCAAGGCCAAGGCCGGCATCGACATGCTGCACGTGCCTTACAAGAGCACGCCGGCGGCGCTGCAGGACACGATGGCCGGGCACGTGCAGATGTGCTTCGCCGACCCGGTGACCAGCCTGCCGCAGGTCAAGGCGGGAACCGTGCGCTGCCTCGGCGTCGGCAGCCGCGGCCGCTACAAGCTTACGCCCGACATCCCGACCCTGATCGAGCAGGGTATCCCCGATTTCGAGTTGATGACCTGGACCGGTATCCTGATGCCGCGTGGCGTGCCGCAGCCCGTCATGGCGAAGCTGCGCGAGGCCATGCTCAAGGCCATCAACGATCCCGCCTATGTCGAGCGCCAGGCCCAGGGCGGCTCGGAGATCGCGCCCTGCTCTCCCGACGAGATGCGCCGGATCATGATCGCCGAGATCGAACTCTATCGCGAGATGATGAAGGTCGCCGGCATCGAGCCGGAGTGACGGCGCGGCCGGGCTTGCCGTGCCCACCATATCGTTGTATTCAAAAAAGCACAACGATATGGCCACATCCCCGATGGACACCACCACGGCCGCAGGTCGTCTCCAGGCTCTCGCCAACCCGGCGCGGCTCAGGATCTACGAAATCCTCTCGCAAGCGGGCGAGGAAGGCCTCACGGTCGGCAGCGTCCAGGATCTCCTCGGGATCAACGCCTCGACGCTGTCGCATCACCTGAAGACGCTGGTTTTCGCCGGTCTGGTCACGCAGACGCGTGCGGCGACCAGCCTGGTCTGCCGTCCCAATCACGATGCGATGGACGGGCTCTTCAGTTATCTCGCCCGCGAGTGCCGCCCCGCGCCCAAGCGCAAGGCCACCTAGCCCGCCGGGCGAGCTCCCATCATCCCCCGGATCGTAAGGCTGGCCTCGGTCAACATTCTCTTCCTCTTCGTTATATTAAAATTTATATATCGAAAGTCGCAAATCGGCGAGCCGTTTCCCAACGAACTTCAAGGGGTCGCACCATGCAGCACGCGAAACAATTCTACATCGACGGCAAGTGGGTCGATCCCCTCAAACCCGCCCTGCTCGACGTCATCGATCCGTCGACCGAGGAGGCCTACGTCCAGATCTCCGTCGGCAGCGCCGCCGACGTGGACCGCGCCGTGGCCGCCGCCAAGGCCGCCTTCCCCGCCTTCTCCCGCACCAGTCGCAAGGAACGCCTCGACCTGCTGCGCGCCATTCTGGCCGAGTACAACAAGCGCCGGAACGACGTGGGCGACGCCATCTCGCGCGAGATGGGCGCGCCGCTCGAATTCGCGCGCACCATCCAGGCCGGCCGCGGCACGGCGCATCTGGAACGCATGATCTCGGTGCTCGAGACCTATCCGTTCGAGACGGTGGAGGGCACGACCCTGATCGCGCGCGAACCGATCGGCGTCTGCGGCCTCATCACACCGTGGAACTGGCCGACCAACCAGATCGCCTGCAAGGTCCTGCCGGCGCTGGCCGCCGGCTGCACCATGGTGCTGAAGCCGTCGGAAGAGGCGCCGATCGACGCCATCGTCTGGACCGAGATCATGCACGCCGCCGGCACGCCCCAGGGCGTCTACAACATGGTCCAGGGCGCCGGCTCGGTGGTCGGCGAGGCGATGTCGAGCCATCCCGACATCGACATGATGTCGTTCACCGGCTCGACCCGCGCCGGCATCCGCGTGGCCCAGGCGGCTGCGGTCACGGTCAAGCGCGTCGCCCAGGAGCTGGGCGGCAAATCGGCCAACATCCTGCTGCCCGACGTCGACTTCCAGATGGCCGTCACCAAGGGCATCAACAGCATGATGGTGAATTCGGGCCAGTCCTGCACGGCACCCAGCCGCATGTTCGTGCCGCAGGACCGTCACGACGAGGTGAAGCAGATCGCCAAGGCGGCGGCCGAGAAGTTCGTGGTCGGCAATCCGCAGGATCCGGCCACCAGGCTCGGCCCCGTCGTCAACGAAGCCCAGTTCAACAAGATCCAGGGCCTGATCCAGAAAGGCATCGAGGAAGGCGCGGAACTGGTGACCGGCGGCCCCGGCCGCCCGGAGAACCTGAACCGCGGTTTCTACGTGCGGCCGACCGTGTTCGCAGGCGTCACCAACGACATGACGATCGCGCGCGAGGAGATCTTCGGGCCGGTCATCTGCATCCTCCCCTACAAGGACGAGGAGGAGGCTATCCGTCTCGCCAACGACACGATCTACGGCCTCGCCGCTTACGTGCAGGGCAGCGATCTCGAGCACGCCCGCAAGGTCGCCGCGCAGATGCGGGCCGGCAACGTCCACGTGAACTATCCGATGGGTGACACCGCCGCGCCATTCGGTGGCTACAAGCAATCGGGCAACGGCCGCGAATACGGCAAGTGGGGACTGGAGGAGTTCCTCGAGACCAAGGCAGTCATCGGCTACAAGGCCGCCTGACACGTCAACGTCGAGCGGGCGGCCGGCGCGAGTCCCTCGCCCGGCCGCTCGGCAGCGCCCAGCGGTCGCACCTCGGTTGCTGGCATTCGCGGCGGACCATCTGCCATACTTCGGCGATGCAGCATTCCGAATCGCCCCCTTCGCCCGTCGATATTGCCATCGTCGGGGGCGGTGCCAGCGGCGTGCTGCTCGCCGCGCAGCTCGTCCGCAAGGCCCGCCTGCGCGTCGCGCTGATCGAGCGCGACGCCCATCCGGGGCTGGGGGTCGCCTATTCGACGCACTGCCTCGGCCACCTCCTCAATGTCCGCGCCAGCGACATGACGGCCCTCGCAGACGAGCCGGACCACTTCGTGCAATGGCTGGCACGCGACGGAAGAGGCTTCGGACGAACGGATTTCGTCCCCCGCGCCATCTACGGCCAGTATCTGCAGGACCTTCTCACCGACGCCGTTCGGCGCGCCGATGGCCGCCTCCAGGTGATCAGGGGCGACGTCGTCGCCATTCGACAGGAGAAGGACAGCGTCGAACTCGACATCGAGGGCCGTGCCCCACTCAGGGCGCACAAAGCCGTCCTGGCGACCGGGCATCGCCCGCCCTCGAGGGATTCCGGCGCCTATCGCGGAAATCCCTGGCGCGAAGACGCCATCGCGGGCCTCGCGCCCGATGCCTCGATCCTGCTGATCGGCACCAGCCTGACAATGATCGACGTCCTGATCTCGCTCCTCGAACACGGACACAAGGGCCCCATCGTCGCCCTGTCCCGGCGCGGCCTGGTCCCACATCACCATCCGACGGCGCCGATCCCCACGCCCGACGCCGACACGCGCGATCTCTTCACCGGCAGCCTGTCCCAACGCACCGCCCGGTTCCGCGCCAAGCTGCGGGCAGGCCTGGGCTGGCCGGGCCTCATGCAGCTGTTACGTCCGCACAACAACGAACTCTGGCATGGGCTCGACCTGGACCAGCGCCGGCGCTTCCTGCGTCACCTGCGCCCATGGTGGGACATCCATCGCCATCGCGTCGCGCCGCACATCGGCGAACAGATCGATGCCGCCCGGGCGCGCGGTCAACTCTCGATCGTCTCCGGGCGGATCGAGATCGGCCGCACGACGGACGACAAGGTCGAAGTCGCCATCATGCGTCGCGGCTCGACCGAGCGCGAACAGCGCAGCTTCGACCGCGTCGTCGACTGCCGCGGCCCGCGCAACGAGGTCGACGTCCGCGTGCCCCTCCACGCGCAACTCGTAAAGGACGGGCTGCTGCGACCCGATCCCCTCAATCAGGGCCTCGATATCGCCGAGGACGAAGCGCTCCTCTCCAAGGAGGGCACTCCCTCGAAGCACCTCTTCGTCCTGGGTCCGCCGACGCGCGGCCGCTACACCGAGATCGTGGCGATTCCCGATATCCGGATCCAGGCGGCCGTCGTGGCCGACCAGCTCATCGCGCAGTTCCGCGAGCCGTCTGGTCTTGCCGCCAGTCCCGCCGCATAATTCCGGAATGGGACGCCGACCAGCCAAAGCCGCAACCAAACCGGCCGACAAGACTTCCTTGCATCTCCGGATCGATTTCGGCGGCGAACGCTCGATCGGGCCCGGAAAGGTCCGCCTGCTCGAGCTGATCAACGAGACGGGATCGATCTCCGCCGCCGGCCGCGCGCTCGCGATGTCCTATCGCCAGGCCTGGCTGCTGGTCGACGAAATGAACCAGATGTTCCGCGATCCCGTGGTATCCGCCCAGACCGGCGGCGGCGGCGGCGGCGGAGCGTCAGTGACCGAGACCGGCAACGACATCGTCCGCCTCTATCGCGAGATGGAGCGGCGGGCCTACGGCGCCTCGTCGCCGGAAATCCGCTCGCTGGCCCGCCTGCTCACCCCGGCCGGCGTGAAGCTGCACTAAGGAATCCTTCCAGGACCGGGGACCGCTTGCGCGTCCTCTCGTTATATCTTATTGGATATAGCGTAGTTCACCATACGGGGTGTCGGTCATGGAGATCGTCGGCAAGGGTCTGACGGATTGTCAGGTGGACCCGACAGGCGTTTCGTTCCGCCTCAACCTCGAAAGCGTCGACGGCCACCCGGCCTCGGTGATCCTGCCAGTCGATTGCCTGCGGTCGCTGCTCATGACCCTGCCGAACGTGATCGAGAAGGCCCTGAAGGCGCGCTACCAGGACGACACGCTGAAGATCGTCTATCCGATGGGCAGTTTTTCGCTCGAGGCTGCGGCCGGCAGCGACAGCACCATCCTCACCATGAAGACGCCCGACGGCTTCATGGTCTCCTTCGCCCTGACGCCTGAGGATGCCGGCGGCCTGGCGACCTCGCTGGTCGGGATCGACGTGGCGCAACCGCGCGCTACTTTCAACTGATGCCGGACGACCAACGGATCGATTTCGGCCAGGCCGCCGAGGTGAGCGGCGAATTGCTGCCGCAGGACAACGCCGTGCTGATCACCCTGGTCGGCCATGATGGCGGGCGGTCCATCCTCACCATTCCGGCGGCGGACCTGCAGCGGCTGGTACCGTTGCTGCTCCTGCTGGGCCGCGCCCTGCCGCCGAACGAGCCATCCGAGTCCGCCAGGCTCTCGCTGGTGCCGACCGATTCGCTGAGCGTCGGCGGCCTGCCCGGCGGCGAGACGCTGCTCGCCGTGGCGGTCGGTCCCGCCACGGTCGGCTTTTCGATGCCTGCCTCTGCCGCCGAGAAGCTGGGACGGTCCCTGCTCCTCGCCGGCAGCGACGCCGCCGAAGCTACTTCAATACAGTGAAGCCCTGCTTTTCGAAGAACGGCCTGGCCGCCGACGTCTTCAGATAGTCGACGAAGGCCTGCGCATCCGGGTTAGTCGAGGTCGTGAGCAGCGCCATCGGATAGACGATCGCGGGGTGCGAGCCGGCCGGGAAGGCGCCGACGATACGCACCGCCGAATCGGAAGCCGCATCGGTCTTGTAGACGATGCCGAGCGGCGCCTCGCCGCGAGACACCAAGGTCAGCGCCATGCGAACATTCTCGGCCTGCGCCACACGGTCGGAGACCGACGGCCAGACGCCGAGATATTCCAGTGCCGCCTTGCCGTACTTGCCGGCCGGTACCGCATCGACGCTGCCCATTGCCAGACGGCCATCATTGCCCAGTGCGCCCCGCAGATTGAATCCCTTGTCGATCTTGAGATCGACCTTGGAATCCCTGGGCGCGATCAGGACGATCTGGTTGCCGAGGTAATCCGAGCGGCTGGCCGGCTTGATGAGCTTGCGCTCCGCGACATAATCCATCCACGGCACGTCGGCCGAAATGAAGATGTCGGCCGGAATGCCGCCCTCGATCTGCTTGGCCAGCGCCGAGCTGGCGGCATAGGAGATCTTGGTCGCCTTGCCGGTCTGCTTGGTCCAGGCGGCCGACGCCTCGTCCAGCGCATTCTTGAGGCTGGCGGCGGCGAGGATGACGACGTCCTTGCCCTGCGCGGCGGCTTGATGCGTGAACCCGCCCGACGCCAAGACGATGGCGGCGGCGGCCAGTGCCGACGTGAATGCCCGACGAGTACCCAGCATGAAAACCTCCATTTGGAAGGGACGATATATCCCATTGAACATATCGTCTTTCCAACGGATTCTTATTTTATCTGAATCGGACCGGATCGATATGGTCGAATGGATATAATGATCTCCTGCCTCTATACTCCAACCGTCAGTCTCAAGGAGGGCTAATGCGAATCAGCGCCAGGAACCGGTTGAAGGGCACCATCGTCGAGGTCACCAAGGGACAGACGACCGCCCATGTCCGGATCGATGTGAAGGGCATCATCGTCACCGCCGCCATCACCAACGAGGCGGTCGATGAACTGGGCCTGAAGGCTGGCCAGGAGGCTTATGCCATCGTCAAGGCGTCCGACGTCATGGTCGGCCTCGACAACTAGCTGGCCATGGTCCGGCTGAACGAAATCCGCCAGGGCGAGCGGTCGGTCGATCTGCCGGACCGCTTCGACGCCTCGCTCTATTTCATCGGGCGCATCCGCACGCCCTGGACGTCGCGGCTGGAGACACCGCGGCAGGGGCGGCTCGACGGGCCGACCTGCCGCCTCGAATTGGATGCCCATTGGGCCGACGGGCTGAGCGGCATCGACGCGTTCGAGCGGCTGGAGGTCCTCTACTGGCTGCACGAGTCACGTCGCGATCTCGTGCACCAGAGCCCGCGCAACGATGGCGAGGCGCGCGGCGTCTTCTCCCTGCGCACGCCGGTACGCCCCAATCCCATCGGCACCTCGATCGTGCGCCTCGTGAAGATCGACGGACCGGTCCTGCTGGTGCGCGGCATGGATTGCCTCGACGGTACACCGCTGGTGGACGTGAAACCCGACCGCACCCTGTTCGAGCCGCTGGCGCCGGCCCAGCCCGGCGACTTCCAAGTGGGCGACACGTGAAGCGCCGCAGCGCGCTCGCCCTGCTCGGCGCCGGCCTGCTGGCCCGGCCGAGCCTTGCGCAAGCCACGCGCACGCTGGTCGATTCGACCGGCCGCAAGATCATGCTGCCGGCCCGTATCGAGCGCGTCTTCGTGGCCGGCCCGCCCGCCTCGGTGCTGGCCTACACCTTGGTCCGCGACGCCATGGTGGGCTGGGTGCGCACGCCCTCGTCCGCCGAGAAGGAGTTCCTGGCCGCCCCCGCGCGCAACCTGCCGGAAACCGGCCGGCTGACCGGGCGCGGCGACACGGTGAGCCTCGAGCGCCTCGTCGCAACCAAGCCCGACATGGTCCTCGACTTCGGCTCGACCTCCGACACGTTCGTGTCGCTGGCCAACCGGGTGCAGGAACAGACCGGCATCCCCTACGCGCTGATCGACGGCCGCTTCGCCGCCACGACGGCCTCGCTCAAGCTCGCCGCCGAGATGCTGGGCAGGATCGAGCGCGGCGCCGCGTTGGCGGCTTATGCCGATGCCGCCTTCGTCCAGGTCCAGGGCGTGCTCGCGCGCGTGCCAGCCGACAAGCGCCCCCGCGTCTATCTCGCGCGCGGTCCCGAAGGACTGGAGACCGGCAGCCGAGGCTCGATCAACACCGAGATCATCGAGCGCGCCGGCGCCGTCAACGTGGCGCAAGGCCTGGGCGGCAGTGGCAACATCTCCAACGCCTCGCTGGAACAGATCATCGCCTGGCAGCCCGACATCGTGGTCACGCTGGATCGCGGCTTCTTCAACGGCGTGGCGACCAAACCCGGCTGGGACCAGGTGCGCGCCGTTACCGACAAGCGCGTCTATCTCGCGCCCACCCTGCCCTGGGGCTGGATTGACGCACCGCCGTCGCTCAACCGGCTGATCGGCCTGCGCTGGCTGCTGTCGATCTTCTATCCCGCCGAGGCCAATCTCGATCTCAAGGCCGAGACGAGGAAATTCTACGACCTCTTCTACGGCGTAAGCGTGACCGACGATCAACTGGCGCGGCTGCTGGGCGGCACGGCAAACTGACGGCGCCATGCGCGCCGGCCTCGTCCTCGCCTTCCTCGCTGTTTGTCTGCTTGCGGCCATGCTGGTCGGCAGCGTGGTCGGCCCCTACCAAATCCCGCCCGGCGAGGTGCTGAAGGCGTTGATCGCGCGACTCACCGGCGCGCCCGTCACGGCGCCCATCGACACGATCCTGTTCCAGATCCGCTTGCCGCGCGTGCTGGCCGCCGCCCTCGTCGGCGGCGCGCTGGCGGCAGCGGGCGCAAGTTACCAGACGCTGTTCCGCAATCCCCTCGTCTCGCCCGACATACTGGGCGTCTCAGCCGGTGCCGGTCTGGGCGCCGTGCTTGGCATCCTGCTGTCACTACCGGTCGTCGCCATCCAGGGGCTGGGATTTGTCACCGGGCTGATCACCGTCGTTATCGTCTACGCATTGGCACGCGCTCTACGCAGCCAGAATGAGGTGCTCGTGCTGGTGCTGGCGGGCATCGTGGTCGGCGCGCTGGCGGGCGCCGGCATCTCGCTGGTGAAGATCCTGGCCGATCCCTACAACCAGCTCCCCGCCATCACCTTCTGGCTGCTGGGCAGCCTGTCCGGAATCAAGGTCTCCGATGTCTGGAGCGCGGCGCCTTTGGTCGTCGTGGGCCTCTTGCCACTGGTCCTGCTGCGCTGGCGGATCGGCGTGCTCTCGCTGGGCGACGATGAAGCCCGAGCACTCGGCGTCAATGTCACGTTGGTGCGCGGCATTGTCATTGCCGCGGCGACGCTCGTGACTGCGGCGGCCGTTTCGGTGTCGGGCGTGATCGGCTGGATCGGCCTGATGATCCCGCACATGGTGCGCCCGCTGGTCGGCCCGCGCTACGACCGCGTATTGCCGGCCTCGGTGCTGATGGGCGCCGCGTTCCTCGTGCTGGTCGACACGCTCGCCCGCTCTGCTGCACGCACAGAGATTCCGCTCGGCCTGCTCACCGCCCTGATCGGCGCCCCCATCTTCGTCTGGCTGCTGGCGCGCGGCCGACGCGTGTGGAGTTGACGATGATCGCCGCGAGCAACCTCGCCATCGGCTACGGCACGACCCAAGTCGCCATGGGAATCGATCTCGCGGTCGCACCCGGAGAAATCCTTTGCCTCCTCGGCCCCAACGGTGCCGGCAAGACGACCCTGTTCAAGACGTTGCTCGGTCTCATTCCCGCGCTTCAGGGTGCGGTTGCAGTGAACGGAATACTGGTCGGTGACATGTCGCGCGCTGCCCTCGCCCGGGCCGTCGCCTATGTGCCACAGGCGCAGGTGATGGAGTTCGCTTACACCGTTCTCGACCTGGTGCTGATGGGCCGCACGGCACATCTGGGCCCGTTCACCTCGCCAAGCGCGGCCGACCACGACCGCGCACGCTCGGCGCTCAACGAACTTGGTATTCTCGATCTCGCGGACCGCGAGGCCAACCGGATCTCCGGCGGCCAGCGTCAGCTCGCCCTGATCGCGCGCGCCCTGGCGCAGGATGCGCCGATGATGGTGATGGACGAGCCGACCGCCAGCCTCGACCTCGGTAACCGTTTCCTGGTGTTGGCCCGGGTGCAGGCGCTGCGCGAACGCGGCTTCGGCGTCGTCTTCTCGACTCACGATCCTGACCAAGCGCGCGAGTTGGCGACCCGCGTCGCCGTCATCGCCGACGGTCGCCTCGCCGCCTATGGCACGCCCGATGAGACGCTGACCGCAGCGACGCTCTCGGATGTCTACGGCGTGCCGGTCGCCTTGGAGCGAACGGATACCGGCCGCACGGTCATTGCGCCCGCGAAGCCAGTCTCCTGACGCAAACGGCGCCCGTGAAGGGCGCCGTTCCGTCATGTCAGGCTTGGACCTTTCAGGCGGCGTAGCGGCTTTCGGTGAGCGCCGGCCACAGCTCGTCCTTGCCGGCCTTGGCGAAGGACTGGCCGATCTTCTCGCCCCAGAAGCTCTCGCTGCCGAAGTCGCGACGCCATACCCAGAGCCTGCGCGTGTAGTGATGCAGGATGTGCTCGTGGGTAAAGCCCATCGCGCCCATCGACTGGTGCGAGATGGCGGCGATGCGGTGGGCGAAGTCGGAGCACTGCGTCTTGGCGGCAGCGATGGAGAAGCTTCCTCCCGTCTCCAGGCCTCCCTCGTCGGCATCGCGCGAAGCGGCCTCTGCCGAGGCAATGGTCGCCGCGGCGTAGCTCGCCAGCTCGGCCAGCATGTGCTGGATCGCCTGGAAGGTCGAGATCGGACGACCGAACTGGACGCGCTGCTTGCAGTATTCCGTTGCCGTCACCAGCACCTTGTCGGCAGCGCCCGCCATCTGCATGGCGCGGGCCAGCGCGGCGAGTTCGAGCGCGCGCTCGGCGCTCACCGCCGAGGCAGCGGAGAACTCCGGCGTCGCGCCGTCGAACGTCACTGTCCCGTAGGGTTCGCCGGCATGGCTGGGCGCATCCTCGACCGCGACCGCATCGCGCGGCACGACGACCAGGGTCGACTTGCCGCCCGCCGTGACGATCGCGACGAATCGCTCGGCGACGCCCGCGAACGGCACGCGCGCAACCTTGCCCGAGACACGGTTGCCCTGGAGCGACAGCTCGCCCAGTGCCAGGGTCGAGGGACCGGTGGCCGGCTTGCCGCCGGCGGCCGCAACCAGCAGGTTGGCGAGCGCCGTCTCGGCGACAGGCACGGGCACCGCGTGCTCGCCGGCGACGCGCAGCATCGCCATCAGGTCCGCCAGGGTGCCGCCCACGCCGTCCAGGTCCTCGGGAACGGCAATCAGCGGCAGGCCCATCTCCTCGATCTCCTTCCAGAGATCGGCGGGCCACACGCCCTTCTCGACGCCGTTCACGACGTCCTTGCCGGCGCGCTCGGCGAAGAAGCGGCCAGCGGTCTCCAGCAGCATGTCACGGGTTTCGCGGTCCATGATCCTTCTCCTTCAGCGCAGACCGAGGCCGCGGGCGACGATACCGCGCAGGACCTGGGTGGTGCCGCCCTGGATGGTGTAGCTCGGCGCCATCATCGACGCGTACTGGGCAATGTCGAGGAAGTCGGCGAGATCGTCCTCGGTGGTGGCGTCGGATTCCGCCAGTGTGCGCGCGATCTCCGGCAGGTCCTGCTGGTAGATCGTACCGAGATCCTTCACCAGCGACGCCTCGATGGCCGGCGATTTGCCGCCCTGCATCATGCCGGCGACGGCCGTCGACATCTGGCGCAGGGTCCACAGGCGCGCGATCAGGCGGCCGAGGATGGCGCTGGCGCGCTTGGCCGGCTGGCGGCCGAGCACGCGCACCAGCTCACGCAGCACATAGAAATTCTGCATGAAGCGCTCGGGGCCGGAGCGCTCGAAGGCGAGCTCGCTGGTGACCTGCAGCCAGCCATCGCCCTCGTTGCCGATCAGGCAATCCTCGGGAATGAAGGCGTCGGAGAAGGTCACTTCGTTCCAGTCGTGGCGGCCGGCCAGATTGATGATCGGCCGGATGGTGACGCCGGGCGTCTTGAGGTCGACCAGGAGCTGACTGAGCCCCTTGTGACGATCGCCATGCTGGCCGGACGTGCGCACCAGCGTGATGCAGTAGTGGTTGCGATGCGCACCCGAGGTCCAGACCTTGGTGCCGTTGACGCGGAAGCCGCCCGGAACCGGTTCGGCGCGCGTGCGCACCGAGGCGAGGTCGGAACCGGAATCGGGCTCGCTCATGCCGATGCTGAAATAGCATTCGCCGCGCGTGATGCGCGGCAGGATCGCCTGCCGCTGCTGTTCCGTGCCGAACTTGAGCAGCAGCGGACCCGACTGACGATCCGCGACCCAATGCGAACCCGCCGGAGCGCTGTTGCCGAGCAGTTCCTCGGTCACGACGAAGCGGTCGAGGAAGGAACGTTCGCCACCGCCATATTGCTTGGGCCAGGTGATGCCGAGCCAGCCCTTGGCGCCCAGCGCCTTGCTGAATTCCGGCGACGGCGTGTTCCAGCTCGCGAAGCGATCCTCGGATTTGATCCTGGGCAGCGTTTCCTTGAGGAACGCGCGGACCTCGCCGCGCAGCGCCTCGGCCTCGGCCGGCAGATGGAACGGCGGAAATTCGAGCTTTGGAATGGACATCATGATCTCGACGGTTGGATGCCTCTTCTCTGTCGGCTAATCCTGTGCCGCGCAACCCGGGAGTTTCGAGGGTCGAATGCCCCGCCGTCCACCACGCCTGCCGCCGCTCTTGGCGGAATTCGACGATGACGAACGCGACGCGGTCCTGGCCGCGAACCGCGCCTTCTACAAAGCCTTCAACGATCGCGACGCCGCCGCCATGGATCAGGTCTGGGCTCCGACAGGCTCGGTGATCTGCCTGCATCCTGGCCAAGCCGCCCTCTACGAGCGCGCCGAGATCATGGCAAGCTGGCGGGCCATCATGAAGCACCCGGAGGCGCCGCGCGTACGCTGCACCGAGGAATGGGTGGTCGGCCGGCCGGGCCTGGCGCTCGTCATCTGTCGCGAAGTCCTGCCGAACGGCCAGCTCATGGCGAGCAACCTCTATGTTCGCCTGAGCGACGGCTGGCATATGACCAGCCATCATTCCGGTCCGGTGCCACCGGTCGCGACCGAGCGCGCGGCACAAGCCTCAGCGGTTCCGGCGCGGGACCGTCGCAAGCTGCACTAGCGGGAGATCGGGCCGCCGGCGCGCAGCAGCGGCTTCAGCCGGCTGTAGGGAATGTCGACCGTGTAGGGCCCGGCCGAGTAAGGCCCGACCTCGTACTGGTTGAAGTAAATCTGCAGCTTGTCGGCCTGCCAGCAGAAATGGCCGCTGGTGTTGACCGTCTTGGTCAGCTTGTTGGGCTGCAGCGCATCCTCGAAGCCGGGATTGTCGACGAACTGCTTCTTGAGATCGGCGCCGACGATCGCGACGACTTCCTTCAGCCACGGCGTATCCGGCGCGAACACGCCATCGGGCGTCACGGTCTTGCCGGTCCGCAGATCGACCAGCGTGCAGCTCGTGCTGCCATAGCCGTGGGCGCCGCCAGTATAGGCCCAGAAGGTCAGCGCCACGGTGATGACATTCGGGTCGGGGCGAAAGAGCGAATAGCCCTGCTCGGCCTGCCATTCCTGTTCGCGATCGACTCCGGCGTCGGCCGTCGGCGTCGTTTCGCGCGCAGCCTTCGACGCCGCGTCGGCATACGACCGATTGATCGCCGTGAAGTCGGCGGTCGTGCCCGCGAAGCGCGGATAGCGCAGGTCGATCGCGTAGCTCACCTTGCCGACCTTCCCGGCCCGCTCGATCGACTGCTCTTCGATGAAGGGATAAGGACCCGCGGCCGATGCCTTGAGGTCGGCAATGCGATCGGCGTAGCGCGTCTTGAGGCAGCGCAGGATGACATCCGGATCGTCGTTGGGGACACAGGCGCGGTTGCGGCCGACGATCCAGCGGACCTGGCTCTTCTCCAGACTTTCCTTGGCCGGTCCGCTCAGCCTGGCCATGAGCGCCGTATAGAGGCCGGACAACTCACGGTCGGCTTTTGCCATGACCGGGTCCTTGCAGATCGCACGCTCCGCGCCGTTGGAGGCCTTCGCACAATCGAAGCTCGGACCGGTTTGCGCCAGGGCGGCAACCGGACAAAGCGCAACCAGAGCCGCGACAACAAGCGCTCTCATAGCCGCCTCCATTGCTTCAGGCGGCGCACCGCCTCCTCCATCTCCGCGGTCGAACCCGCGAAGGATATCCGCAAGGTCCCAGCGCCTCGCGCGCGGTCGAAGTCGATTCCCGGCGTCGTCGCCACGCCGGCTTCCCGCAGCATGCGACTGCAGAAGTCGCGGCTGTCGTTGGTGAGGTGCGAGACGTCGGCGTAGATGTAGAAAGCGCCCTGGGCCGGCGTCAGCCGGTCGAGGCCGGCCGCCGGCAGGCCGGCCGTCAGCAGGTCGCGGTTGGTGCGATAGCGCTGCACATGGCCATCGAGTTCGTCCCGGCATTCGAAGGCCGCTAGGGCCGCGTGCTGGCTGAGCGTCGGCACGGAAATGAAGAAATTCTGCGTCAGCCGCTCGATCGGCCTCACCATGTCGGGCGGCACGACCAGCCAGCCCACGCGCCAGCCGGTCATGGAGAAATACTTGGAGAAGCTGTTCACCACGATCGCCGTGTCGGACACCTCGACCGCCGAGTGGGTTTCGCCTTCGTAGACGATGCCGTGATAGATTTCGTCCGAGATCAGCCGCACGCCATTGGCGTTGCACCAGTCGGCTAACGCCTTCAGCTCCCCGCGCGTCACCATCGTACCGGTGGGATTCGAGGGACTCGCCACGATCAGCCCGTCGAGAGGGCCGGCCTTCTCCAGCGCCGCGACCGTCGGCTGGAAGCGGTCTTCCGCCGAGGTCGGCAGGTCGACGGCTTCGAGATTGAGCGCTGCCAGGATGTTGCGATAGGCGGGATAGCCCGGCGCCGCCAGCGCCACCCTGTCGCCGGCGTCGAAGCTCGCAAGGAAGGCCAGAGGAAAGCCGCCGGAGGAGCCCGTCGTGACGATGACGCGGTCCGGCGCAACCTCGGCGCCGTAGGTCTCTCGGTAGTGACGGGCAATGCGCTCGCGCAGCGCCGGCATTCCCAGCGCCGCGACATAGCCGATCCTGTCCGCGTCGAGGGCGGCATGCGCGGCCTCGAGCGCCTTCTTCGGGGCCGGCGTGCTCGGCTGCCCGACCTCGAGATGGATGACCACGTCACCCGCCGCTTCCTTGTCGGCGGCGGCGGCCATCACGTCCATGACGATGAATGGATCGACGCCGGCGGAGCGGCGCGAAAGCTTGCCTGCCATGTCGTAGTCTATTGAGCGATCGTCGAGAGGCCGGCGCCAGCGGGATCCGCGCCCGTCCGGCAGGTTTCGGCGCTGCCGCGTAGCCCCGAGGGGCAGGCGATGGCGTTCACGAAGCCACCCTGTGCTCGGCGGTTTGCGAGGACGGTCGCGAGGTTGCGACCGTTGTCGATGACCTCACGCGCCACGTAGCCAACGGCCTGGGCGGCGGTCGGTGCGCCACCGCCTGCCCCGGCAAAGGTGAATTCGCCATTGCCGGGATTGGCGATGATCATGGGACTGACCGAGGCCGCCTCGGGATTGGGCGAGCCGAGCAGGATGCCGCTGCCGGGGACCACGACGCGGGCGCCGAAGAGCTGCCCCATCGAAACCGCACAGGCGGCCGCCCCACCCTTGCTGTCGACGGCGGCGAATCCCGCGAAGCCACCGGAATCGACCGCGGAGCCGCCGGCCGGCTGCTGACCGTTCCAGCCCGCGAGGACCGATGGGCCGGCAGCAGGCGATGGCGCCACATAGACGCGGCTGCGATAGTGGCTCACCGACATCGGTTCCGACGCGATCGGCACGGCCGCGCGCAACGCATCGACGGGGAGGCTGCCGCCGGCCTGCGAGACCTGCTCGGAAAAGGTGCGTGCCAAGGCGCCCTGGAAGAACTCCGCCCCGCCGCGCTGGCGAATGCTTCCCAACACCGTGGCGAGTTCGGACTGGGTGAGAAGCGCGCCCTCCGAGACGTTGCCGAAGATCCGCCGCGCCTCGGCGTCTGAGCCGAGCAGGGCCCCACCCGCCTGCAGATCGCGCGACAGCGCGCGCGACACCTGGAAACCGAAGCGGGCCAGCCGCTCAGCCGGCGACACCGTCTGCTCCCAGCGCAGCTGGCCGTGACGGACATGCATCAGGGTGATGGCGCGCACACCCGCCGGCACGGAAAAGGGCGTACCCTTTACCGCTCCCGGGGCGGCGACGGGCGGAAACACGAAAGCTTCGGATTTCTTCGTCTTGTCATTGTGGACAATGCATGCACCGGATGCGCCCAGCGACGCCGCAGACGGCAGCGTCACGGAGAGTGCAAAATACATCGCAACGGCGGCATCGGTGGCATTTCCGCCCGCTTCCAGGATTTCGCGCCCGACCTCGGCGGCCCGCCCTTCCTCGGCCGTGGTCGCCGCAAAACGGCTGCCCCGCGTTACCTTCGACAGGCCCCTTGTGTTATCCGGCAGGTTGGCGGGATTGGCGGCATTATCGGCGCGATCCCGCGCGCGGTCCGTCTCACTAAAGCCACAACCGGCCAGCAAAAAAACGCCGATCAGGGCCACGTTGCACAATTGACGCGGTCGCCACCCGTTTCTAGCCTGCCTGAGCTCCGTGCCGACCTTGTTCAAACGCATCACCACCCTCTTATGTCTGGCGCTCTTCGCGCTGGCACCGTTTCGTGCCGCGACGGCCCAGCAAGGTCAACGCCTCAATCTGATCCGTGACGCCGAGATCGAGAGCACGATCCGCACCTTCACGATCCCGATCTGGAAGGCGGCCGGCCTCGACCCCAACGGCGTCGAAATCATGCTCGTCCAGGATGGTTCGCTCAACGCCTTCGTCGCCGGTGGCCAACGCATCTTCATCAACACCGGACTGATCATGCGGACCGAAAGGCCGAACCAGCTGGTCGGCGTCATGGCCCATGAAAGTGGACACATTGCCGGCGGGCACCTCGCCCGCATGCAGGAGGAACTGCGCAGCCTGTCCACCATGCAGATCCTGGAGACTATCCTTGCCGGCGGCGCCATGGCGGGAGGAGTGGCGGGCGGCGCCGGCGCCGGGGGCAGCGGCGGCGGCCATGGCGGCGGCACCGGGCGCCCGATGGCGCCGGGATCGCTGATGTCGTTCCTCAAGTACACGCAAACCCAGGAAAGCGCGGCCGACCAGGCGGCGATCACCTACCTGCAGCGCACCGGCCAGTCGCCCAAGGGCACTGTCGAATTCCTTCGCTACCTGCAGCGCGAGGAGAAGCTCGCGATCAACCGCCGCGACCCCTATCTCACCACCCATCCCCTGACTCCTGAGCGCATTTCCGCCTTCGAACAGGCCGCGGCGAACTCCCCCTACGCCAACACGCCGGATACACCGCAATTCCTGATGCTGCACCAGCGCATGGTGGCGAAGCTCTATGGCTTCGTCGCTCCCGACGCGGCGTTGCAGCGCTACGCCGAAGCCGACCGGTCGCTGCCGGCGCGCTATGCCCGCGCCATCGCGCTCTATCGCAAAGGCGCGCTCGGCTCGGCCCTGCTGACCATCGACGGATTGCTGAAGGAGTATCCCAACGATCCGTACTTCCACGAAGTGCGGGCCCAGATGCTCTACGAGAACGGCCGCGCCGCCGAATCCATCCCGTCATACCGCCGTGCCGTGCAACTCGCGCCTTCGGCGGCGATCCTGAAGATCGACCTTGCCCGCGCCCTGCTCGACGTCAGCAATCCCGACAATATCCGCGAGGCGATGCGCAACCTCGATCTGGCTTCGCAGCAGGAGTCCGGAAACTTCGAGCTCTGGCGCCTCATGGCGTCGGGCTACTCCCAGCTCAATGATCAGGGTATGACGTCCCTCGCCCGCGCGGAGATGGCGGCGCTCCGCGGCCAGCGTGCCGAAGCCCAGGCCCATGCCGAGGCAGCGGCGCGCCAGCTTACCGCCGGGACACCGGCCTGGCAGCGAGCGCAGGATCTCAAGGCCTATATCAACAGCCGGCCCCGCAAGTAACCGGCTCTGGAGAACACACGATATGCGTTCCATCCTATTGGCTCTCATCGGCGGCCTGATCGTCGTCGGCGCCGTCGTCGCGAACCGCACGAGCCTGTCCCGTGTCGGGGCTGCACCTGCTGCATCGAGTGCGCCGACCGCTTCCGCCGACGCGCCCGTTCCGTCCGATCTCGGCAAGAGCATCCGGGCCTATCTGATGGCCAATCCGGAAGTCCTGGTCGAGGCCATGCAGGAACTCGAGCGCAAGCAGGACTCGCAGCGCGATGCCGTCGCGATCAAGGCGATCGGCCAGAACGAGGCCGAGCTGTTCCGTGATCCCGACAGCCCCGTCAGTGGCAATCCCGCGGGCGACGTCACCATCGTCGAGTTCAACGACTACCAGTGCCCCTACTGCAAGCGCGCCTACCAGGCGGTGAAGTCGGTCACCGGCGCCGACGGCAAGGTGAAGATCATCTACAAGGACCTGCCGATCCTGGGCGAGCCGTCGCGCATTGCTGCCCTCGCCGCGCTCGCCTCGCTGAAGCAGGGCAAGCACCAGGCGCTGCACAACGCGCTGATGGAGTTCAACGGCAAGCTCGACCGCGAGAAGATCCTCCAGACTGCGGCCTCGGTCGGCATCGACGTCGCCCAGCTCGAGAAGGACATGGAAGATCCCAAGCTGAAGCAGATCATCGACCGCAACATGGCGCTTGCCGCCGCGCTCGGCGTGCGCGGCACGCCGGCCTTCGTCATCGGCAAGCAGTTCGTGCCGGGTGCGGTCGACTCCGAGTCCCTGAAGGCCCTGATCGCCGACGCCCGCAAGAGCTAGCGTGCCACCGTCGCGGTGAGGCCGAGGGCGTTCACGAGGTCGGCGCCCGGCTTCAGGAGGTAATCGAGCTTTTCCAGACCCAGCGCCGGTTGCGGCGCAGCGTCGAAGGTGAGCGTGCCGCCCTGCTCGACGAAGCGGGCGACCGCATCGAGCAGCTTCGACATATCCTGCGTGATCAGCACGCCGGGCGGCTGATAGCGCCGGATCTCGGCCGCCAGAGCCGTGCGCTCAGCCGCCACCGGCTGGCCGCTGAGCCGCGCCTTCGCCTGCAGGCTGCGCTGCAGGAGGCTCTTGTCGACGATCACCAGCCTGGCCGAGGCCAGCGCCGCCTTGGTCCCCAGCAGGCCAAGGATGTCGGCTTCGTCAACCGATCGCCAGAACTCGTCGTCCGTGTCGATGATCCGCGCCGCCAGAGAGATATCGATCAGGTCCGGATCACCCAGCTTGCAGTCCTCGACCTTCAGCGCGTGGCGTGCGCGATCCTCGACGGTGCTGCAATCGAACCCCAACCGCACCTCCTTCAGGTTCATCGACTGCAGGACCATGCGCATCCCGAGAGCCTCGACGCTACGCAGCGACGGCGCCAGCACGAAATCCTCGATGCGCATGCGCGACCGGCTGACGTCGCCGCTTTCACGCTTTGTCTCGGTCGAGACGCTGCCCAGCGACAGGCCGTAGCGCATCAGGAGATCGCCGCCAAAACCCGACATCCGGCCCTCGGCCACGGGAACCCGGCCGATCGGCATCCCCGGCTCCCAGTCGAGCGACGAGGCCAGGGCAATGGGCCGCCGAAGGTCGATGCCGCGCGCCTTCGTGTCCGCAACCGTGACTCCGGCCATGCGCGCACCCGCGGGCTTGACCTGCAGGTCCCTGATCTCCAGCGCGTCGATCAGTCCCCGCGCATACCCCGTCACGGAGAGCCGGGCCATGCTCCGGGTCATCTGCTCCAAAGACGTATAGGTGAAATCGCTCTGCTCCAGGCGGTCCACCGAAAGCGCCCCCAGCAGGCGGGCCAGCATCACTTCGTTGCGGAACGGCCCATCGTAAGCCGAATCGTAGCGGGCCAGGTCGATATTGGTGCCGGTCAGCTCGCCGATCGCCCACGAATTGCCGGCGTCGGGCTCGGCCAATCGGAAATTGCGCATGTGAAGATGCGCCACATGCAACGGATCGCCCCAGTTCAGGCCGCGGAACGGCAAGCGTCCCTTCAGCAGTTCGTCCAGCGGCCAGGCGAGCCCGGATGCCTGCCACTCGTCGATCTTCAATTCGCCGTTCGGTCCGCCCGCCACGCCGCGCAATGCTATAGTGCGGTCGAGCAGCCCTACCTTCACCGCATCGACCTGAACGCCATTCTGCGCCAGTCCGGTCTTGAGGCGGGAAGCGGCCAAGTCTTCGGCGAACGGGATTGCGGCAACGCCGATCGCGATCAGGGCAATGACGGCGCCGAGAGCGATGACGGATTTTCTCACGGTTCGGCATCCGGCTGCTTCGAGGGCTGCGCGGCGTCGAAGGCGGGATGCTTCATGCAGGCGTCGTAGATGCGCTGGATGGTCGGATAGCGCTTCATGTCGACCTTGAAGCGCGTGGCGTTGAACACCTGGGGCACCAGGCACATGTCGGCCATGGTGGGCTGGTCGCCATGGCTGAACGAACCGGTGCCAACCTGCTTCAGTGTCGCCTCATAGGCGTCGAACCCCGTTTCGATCCAGTGCCGCGACCAGGCGAATGCGCTTTCCTCGGTCTGGTCGAACTTCTGGCGCAGGTAGGCCATCACGCGCAGGTTCTGGATGGGATGGATGTCCGCGCTCACGATCAGCGACAGGGAGCGCACGCGCGCCCGGCCAACGGGGTCCCCGGGCAGCAGCGGTGGCTCCGGATGCGTCTCCTCGAGATACTCCATGATCGCCAGCGACTGCGTCAGGACCGCCCCATCGTCCAGCACCAGCGCCGGCACGAGCTTCTGGGGATTGAGCGCGGCATAGTCGGCCGACGACTGCTCGCCCTTCCGCAGATGCCGTGATGCATGCTCCACGGCAATGCCCTTGAAATTGAGCGCGATGCGCACGCGATACGCCGCCGAGGACCGAAAATAGCCGATGAGCTTCATGACCGCCTCCACGGCCACTCTAGCACGGCTCAGGCGGGCGGCGTGTAGCGCACGACCTTCTGGTCGATGGCCCCGAAGATCGACTTGCCCGAACGGTCGAACATCTCGATGCGGATGTGATCCCCGAAGCTCATGAACGGCGTCACCGGCTTGCCGCCCTCGATCGTCTCGCGCACGCGGCGCTCGGCGATGCAGGAGCAGCCGACGGCCGCATCGCGGTTCGCCACCGTCCCGGAGCCGACGATCGTCCCCGCTTCGAGGTGCCGCGTGCGCGCAGCGTGCGCAATGAGCTGGCCGAAGTCGAAAGTGAGGTCCGTCGCTGCGTTCGGATGCCCGAACTCCTTTCCATTGAGCGTCGAGATCAGCGGCCGGTCGAGCCGCGCCCCGTTCCAGTCGTCGCCGAGTTCGTCCGGCGTCACGGCAACGGGGGCGAAGGCCGTCGCGGGCTTGCCGTGGAAGAAGCCGAAGCCCTTGGCCAGCTCGCCGACGATGACGTTACGCAGCGACACGTCGTTCAGGATCGTCACCAGCTTGATGTGCTTGCGGGCTGCCTCGGGCGAGATGCCCATCGGCACGTCGTCCACGATCACGCCGATCTCGCCCTCGAAATCGATGCCCCAGGCCTCGTCAGCCATCTCGACCTCGTCGTTGGGCCCGATGAAGGAATCCGAGCCGCCCTGGTACATCAGCGGATCAGTCCAGAACGACGGCGGCATCTCGACGCCGCGCGCTTTGCGCACCAGCTCGACATGCACGACATAGGCCGAGCCGTCGGCCCACTGATAGGCGCGCGGCAGCGGCGCCGCCAGCGCCGTCGTGTCGAGCTCGAACGAGCCCACGGCCTTGTCGTCCTCGAGCTGCTCGGCCAGCGCCCGCAACTTGGGCGAGATGGTAGCCCAGTCGTCGAACGCCTTCTGCATCGTCGGCGCCACGGTCGTGGCCCGGACGCCGCGCGTCAGGTCGCGGTTCACCACGATCAGCGTGCCGTCGCGGCCGCCTTCCTTGAGCGATCCCAGTTTCATCGGGGCGTCTTCCCTATTCCGCTGCCTGCTTCATGTCCTGTGGCCGCCAGGACCTCACGTAGCCTTCGAATTCGACACCGGCCGGCATCTCCGCGACGTCGATCGCATCGCGCGTATCGATCATCACCGCGACCTCGTCGGTTTCGGTCTTGCCGCCCTTGGTGGCGGCGTTGAAAGCCTTGGGATGCGGGCCGTGCGTGAAGCCGGTGGGATGCACCGTCATCATGCCGGGATGGATGTTGTCACGGCTGAAGAAGCTGCCCTTGTGATAGAAGATCACTTCCTCGAAATCGTCGTTGTTGTGGAAGAACGGCAGGCGCAGCGCCTCCGGATCGCTCTCCAGGGGTCGCGGCACGAAGGTGCAGACGACGAAGCGACTGGTGACCCAGGTCGTGTGCGCCGATGGCGGCAGATGCACGCGATGGCTCATCAACGGCCGCAGGTCGCGCCAGTTGATGCGGACGACGCTGAGATCGCCGTGCCAGCCCACCGCATCGAGCGGATTGAAGGGGTACGTCACGGTCGAAAGCGCATTGCGCCGCTTCACCGAGACCTTCCAGGTGCGCTCGTCCTGCTGGGCGCGGAAGGCCTCGTCGATGCGCGGCGTGTCGAGCACCGCCGGATCGAAGATGGCATGGTGGCCGACCAGGCCCTTCTCCGGCAGCGTGAAGTGATCGTTGGTCGCCTCGATCATCAGCGACACGGTGGGCTTCACGGGCTCCAGGCGCCACATCGTGCCCCGCGGGATGACGAGATAGTCGCCCTCGACATAGTCGAGATGCCCGTAATCGCAGAAGAGCGCGCCGTTGCCCTCGTGGATGAACAGCAGCTGGTCGCCGTCACTGTTGCGAACCAGCTCCCGCATCGGCTCCTCCAGCCGCCAGAAGCGCATCTGCAGGTGGCTGTTGGCCATGACGAGTTCGGCCTCCCAAGGATTGGTCCGGGGCGTCGCCAGCTTGTTGAGGTCGAGCGCACGCGGCCGGATCGGGCCGTCGAACTCGATCCAGTCGGTCGGCTTGTGCCTGTGGTGGAACTGCGCGGAGGGTCCGAAGAAGCCTTCCTTGCTGATCTCGCGTTCGTAGGTGCCCTCGGGCAGCCGGACATGGGCCTGGCGCGAGGCTGTGCCCTCGACCTGGCGCAGCGGAATCCAGTTCTTGGCCATGGTTCCCTCCGTCGTTTTTCCGTTTCGTTCGATTCGTTTATCTCGTCTATCTAGGCCTTCAACACACCGCGGCGGATCTGGTCGAGTTCGATCGATTCGAACAGCGCGCGGAAGTTGCCCTCGCCGAAGCCCTCGTTGCCGCGGCGCTGGATGATCTCGAAGAAGATCGGGCCGATCACGGTCTGCGTGAAGATCTGCAGCAGCAGCCCGCCGCCCTTGGTCGGCGCGCCGTCGATCAGGATGCGGTCCGCGCACATCCGCTGGAGGTTCTCGCCGTGGCCCGGCAGGCGAGTATCGACCTGTTCGTAATAGGTATCCGGCACGTCCTGGAACGGCACGCCGTTGACCTTGAGGGACTCGACCGACTCGTAGATATCGCCGGTGCCCAGTGCGATGTGCTGGATGCCCTCGCCATGATAAGCGGAGAGATATTCCTGGATCTGGCTCTTGTCGTCCGAACTCTCGTTGATCGGAATGCGGATCTTGCCGCACGGGCTGGTCATCGCCTTGGACTTGAGGCCGGTGAGCTTCCCCTCGATGTCGAAGTAGCGGATCTCGCGGAAATTGAAGAGCCGCTCGTAGAAATCGGCCCACTCGGCCATCCGGCCGCGATGCACGTTGTGGGTCAGGTGGTCGATGTAGGTGAGGCCCACGCCCTCGGGATTGCGGTCGACGCCCGGCAGATACTCGAAATCGACATCGTAGATCGAGCCGCGATCGCCGTAGCGATCCACGAGATAGAGCAGCGAGTCGCCGATGCCCTTGATGGCCGGGATGTTGAGCTCCATCGGCCCGACCTTGCCCTCGACACCCCAGGCGCCCAGCGACAGAGCACGCTTGTAGGCGGCGCCGGCATTCTTCACGCGGAACGCGATGGCACAGACGCTGGGCCCGTGCACGCGCGCGAAGCCCTGGGCGAAGCTCTCCTTCTCAGCGTTGACGATGAAGTTCACACCGCCCTGTCGATAAAGCGAGACGTCCTTGGAGCGATGCTTCGCCACCTTGATGAAGCCCATGCTCTCGAACAGGGCGCCGAGCGCCGCGGGATCGGGGGCGGCGTATTCGACGAACTCGAAGCCGTCCGTGCCCATCGGGTTCACTTCGTCGATCTCCAGGGTCTTGGCTTCGCTGACACTTGCCATGTTTGACCTCCCGGCTGAATTAGTTTCAAATGTAACTATTATGTCGACCAAAGCGCAAGCCCTCGAACTGGAGAAATTTCTCCCCTACCGGCTGTCGGTGCTCGCTCAGCTCGTGAGCGAATCCTTGCACGACCTCTATTCCGAGCCGTACGGGCTGAGCGTCACCCAGTGGCGGGTGATGGCGGCCTTGGGGCGGTTCGCTCCCCTCACTGCCTCCGAGGTGGGACTGCGCATCGTCATGGACAAGGTGGCGGTCAGCCGTGCCGTCGCCGGCCTGATGAAGCGCAGCCTGGTCGAGCGCGCGACCGATCAGGAAGATCGCCGGCGGGAGCCTCTCAGGCTGACGGCCAAAGGGCGCACGATGCATGACGAGATCGTCCCCCTGGCCCTGAAATACGAGTCCGAACTCTACCAGGCCCTGTCCGCCGAGGAGCGCCAGACCCTCAACGGCTTGTGTGACCGCCTGTTCGCTCATGCCAAGCTGTTGAGAAACCGTCCCTGAGGCCGCCTTGTGGCCCCGACTCCCCATGCTATAACGCCGGCCTCTTGTGATTCTTGGAGGCAGGATTGGCTAAGGCCGCCCAGCGCCCACCGGCCAAGCCGGTGCTGGTGCTCAACGGGCCCAACCTCAACATGCTGGGCAAGCGTCAGCCGGAGATCTACGGCCGCGAGACGCTGGCGGACGTCGAGGCGGCGTGCCGCGCCGAGGCGGCGCGCCTCGGCCTCGATGTCGAATTCGCCCAGAGCAACCATGAGGGCGTGCTGGTCGACCGCATCCAGGCCGCGCGCGAGGGCAATTCCGGTATCGTCATCAATGCTGGCGCCTATACCCATACGTCGGTGGCCCTGCTCGACGCGCTGAATGCCGCCGAGCTGCCGGCCGTCGAGGTCCATCTTTCCAACATCTACAAGCGTGAGAGCTTCCGCCATCATTCGTACATCAGCCCGGCCGCGGTCGGCGTGATCGCGGGTCTCGGCACTCAAGGCTACCTGCTGGCCCTCCAGGCGCTGGCGCGCCTGCTGGCACGCTGACAACATCGGGAGCATTTCTCCATGGCAAAGTTCGAGCTGGATACTGAGTTCGTCCGCAAGCTGGCGGCGATCCTGGAGGAAACCAAACTCGGCGAGATCGAGCTGGCCGATGGCGAGCGGCGCGTCCGCGTCGCCCGCCCCACCGCACCCCTTACGCAGGCGGCACCCGTCGTGATGGCCGCGGCACCCGCCGCAGCTGCGGCTCCCGTAGCCGCCGCTGTGCCGGCAGCCGGAGACCTCTCCAAGCATCCCGGCGTCGTCAAGTCGCCAATGGTCGGCACCGCCTACCTGGCCCCCGAACCCGGCAAACCCAACTTCGTCGCCGTCGGCGACAAGGTGACGGCCGGCCAGACCCTGCTGATCATCGAGGCCATGAAGACCTTCAATCCGATCAAGGCGCCCAAGGCCGGCACGGTGATGCAGATCCTGATCGAGAATGCCCGGCCGGTGGAGTTCGGCGAACCGCTGATGATCGTCGAGTGAGGGCCCCGGCGCCGATGTTCGACAAGGTCCTCATCGCCAATCGCGGCGAGATCGCGCTCCGCATCCACCGCGCCTGCCGCGAGATGGGCATCCAGACGGTCGCGGTCCATTCGACGGCCGACAGCGACGCGATGCATGTGCGGCTGGCCGACGAATCGGTGTGCATTGGACCGCCGCCGGCGCGCGACAGCTACCTCAACATTCCCGCGATCCTGTCGGCCGCGACCATCGCCGGCGCCGATGCGATCCACCCCGGCTACGGCTTCCTGTCGGAGAATGCCCGCTTCGCCGAAGCGGTCGAGGCGCACGGCTTCACCTTCATCGGCCCGACGCCGCAGCACATCTCCATGATGGGCGACAAGATCGTGGCCAAGCAGACCGCCAAGGAACTCGGCCTGCCACTGGTGCCGGGCTCGCCCGGTCCAGTCGAGTCGGTCGAGGAAGTGATCGAGCTGGGCGGCAAGATCGGCTGGCCGGTGCTGATCAAGGCCGTTGCCGGCGGCGGCGGACGCGGCATGAAGGTCGTGGAGAATGCCGAGGCGGCCGCGGAGGCCTTCTCGCTGGCCCGCGCCGAAGCCAAGGCGGCCTTCAGTAACGACGCGGTCTATCTCGAGAAGTATCTCGCTCGGCCGCGCCATATCGAGATCCAGGTGCTGGGCGACGGGCTGGGGGCCGGCATTCATCTCGGCGAGCGCGACTGCTCGCTGCAGCGGCGCCACCAGAAGGTGCTCGAGGAAGCTCCCTCCCCCGCACTGAATGCCGAGCAGCGCAACAGGATCGGCGAGCTGGCCGCCGATGCCGTGCGCAAGCTCAAGTATCGCGGCGCCGGAACGATGGAGTTCCTGTTCCAGGACGGCGAATTCTACTTCATCGAGATGAATACCCGCCTCCAGGTTGAGCATCCGATCACCGAGGCGGTGACCGGCATCGACCTGGTGCGCGAGCAGATCCGCATCGCCTCCGGTTCGCCCCTGGCGCTCACGCAGCAGGATATCGTGATCCAGGGCCATGCCATCGAATGCCGGATCAACGCCGAGAATCCCGAAACTTTCGTGCCCTGCCCCGGCCTCGTCACCGACTATCACGCGCCCGGCGGGCTGGGTGTGCGCGTCGATTCGGGCCTCTATGCGGGCTACTCGATCCCGCCCTACTACGATTCGATGGTCGCCAAGCTGATCGTGAACGGCAGCAGCCGCAACGAATGCCTGATGCGCCTGCGCCGCTCGCTCGAGGAGTTCGTGATCGGCGGCATCGACACAACGACCCCGCTGCACCAGCGCATCATCGGCGAGCAGGCGTTCATCGACGGCGACTACGACATCCACTGGCTGGAGAAGCTGGTCGGCCTGAAGAAATAGTGCCGCGATGCTGGAGATCACCCCCGACCTCCTGCTCCAGGCCTATCGCATCGGCGTCTTTCCCATGGGAGAGAGCCGCGACGACCCCAAGCTCTACTGGCTCGATCCCCGCCTGCGCGCGGTGCTGCCGCTCGACGGCTTTCATCTCTCGCACCGGCTGGCGCGCACGGTCCGCAGCGGCCACTTCGAGGTGAGCGCCGACACCGCCTTTGCCGAGACGGTGCGGGCCTGTGCCGAGCCGCGCCCGGGCCATCCGGAAAGCTGGATCAACGAGCCGATCGTCGACCTCTACACGGCGTTGCACGCGCGCGGCCATGCGCACAGCCTGGAGTGTCGCGTGGACGGTCGGCTGGTCGGCGGTCTCTACGGCGTCTCGATCGGCGGCGCCTTCTTCGGCGAGAGCATGTTCAGCCGCGAGCGAGACGCCTCGAAAGTGGCGCTGGTCCACTTGGTGGCGCGGTTGATCAAGGGAGGATTCGCCCTGCTCGACTGCCAGTTCATGACCGAGCATCTGCGCAGCTTCGGCGCGATCGAGATCCCGCGCGACGACTTCAAGGCACTGCTGGCCGAGGCGATCGATCGGCCGGCGACCTTTCAGCGCGAGCTGGGCGGCGAGGATCCCTGCGCCATCGTGCAGGAGAGCACGCGCAGATCGTAGACGCCGTGGTCGAGCGCCGACAGCGACGGCGTCGATGCGAACATCCAGCCGGCGAACAGCTTCTCCTCCGCCTGACCGGGCTTGTGGTCGACGATGGTCAGATAGGCCACGGATTCAGGGGGCGCCTCGGGCACGTTCACGAGGCAATCGCCGACCGTGATCTCGAGGGTGCCGAAGCGCGTCGACTTTCCGACCGGCACGTAGAAGCGCTGGGTGCGGGCGGTCACCTTGTCCAGCCCCTGCAATTCGGCCGACCGTGTGCCCGGACCGTCCGGCACCGGCCGCAGGTTGCTGTTGCCCGGCCGTTGCGGCGGCTGTTGCGACTGCTGCGGTGGAGGCAGCGGCGTCTGCGCCGATGCCGCGCCGATGCCGGCCGCCAGGACGGCGAGCACGATCATGCCGTGCATGCTCACCCCTTGGTGCGGGGCGGCGTCAACCCGTCGATCAACTCGTGAAGCGCCTGCTTGATCTGCGCGGCATCGCATCCCATCAGAACTCCGTCCTCGAGCGCATCGGCGCAGAGGGTTTCGATTTCCTGGATGTTCTGGTTCAGGACTTTGATCTTTTCGAGGCACGACACCGGCTTGCCGTCGGGCTGCCGCCAGACCGTCGGTTCCTTCGGGGAATGGGCGCCCATCACTTGCTTCCCGTGCTGCCGAACATGAACTTGGCAATCAGCTCCGTAAGCGGGATCGAATCCTGCGTCTGCTCGATCTCACCCCCGCTCTTCAGCATCGTCTTGTCGCCCCCCGGCTCGAGCACGACCACCATGCCGCCCAACAGCGACTCGCTCACGATCTTGGCGTGTGTGTCGGACGGCAGGTTGACGTTCGACGCAATGCCGAGGCGTACGACGGCCTGATAGGTCTTCGGATCGAGACTGAACCCAGTCACGCTGCCGACCTTCACGCCGCTCAACGTCACGTCCGCTCCAGGCTTCAGCCCGTCGATGCGGCCAAATCGGGCGACGAGTTCATAGCCACCCGGGCCGGCGCGGTCGGACTTGGAAAAGGCATAGACGACGAAGGCACCGGCCACCACCAGCACCAGCGCGCCCACGATCGTCTCGACAATGTTACGGCCCACGCTCTTGCCCTCTGCTCGCTACCTGTAGCGTCAGCCTGGCCGCCAGGCCTCGTAAACCGGCTTCGGCTTCTCGCCTTCGGACAACGAGTGGCCCGGGGGCCTGTAGGCATGGTCGGTGCCGGTGAGATTGGGCAGATGTTCCTTCTGCCACGGCTTGCGCGGCACGCCGCCAGCGGGCGGCGGTTCGGCGAGCGTGTGATGCAGCCAGCCATGCCATTCGGGAGGAACACGCGAGGCCTCGGCCACACCGTTATACATGACCCAGCGCTTGCGTCGCATTCCAGGTACGACGCGCTTGTCCTGGAAGTAGCGGTTGCCTTCCGCATCCGTGCCGACGAGTTCGCCGCGCATCTTCGTGAAGAGCCAGGTGCCGATGATCATGAACCAACCACTTCTTGGATGATGCGCCGCTTGTACGCGGCCACTCTACTACGTGCAACGCGACGCGAACGACACGCGATTCATGTCGTTCGAGGACATGCATTCGAAGCGCTTCGATCGACTGTTGCGTTCTTGCATCATCTAGTATCATCAACACCCCGGTCTACAAAATATAGTTGCGCACACAAGATTTTGTAATTTACTATTGTCGCGTGCCCATATGTGCGTGTTCGATTTAGGATCGAACACCCCCCGCGACAGGGAACCAAATTGACGGGATCGGGCACGGGGGATCGTCGATGCGCTTCGAGCGTCGGTATACGCAAGCTGGAAAATCACCATTCACGGGAGTGGGCTTTCGGGCTGCCGACTCGGAAATCCGTAATCCCGACGGCTCGATCGTTTTCCAGTTGAAGAACATCGACGTGCCGGCCGAGTGGTCCCAGGTCGCGTCCGACGTTCTCGCCCAGAAGTATTTCCGTCGCGCCGGTGTTCCTGCGCGCATGATCCGCGTCGCCGAAGCCGACCTGCCCGAATGGCTGTGGCGGTCGATTCCCGACGAGGCCGCTCTCGCCGTGCTGCCGGAAGCCGATCGCTTCGGCAGCGAGACCAGCGCACGCCAGGTTTTCCATCGCATGGCCGGCGCCTGGACCTATTGGGGCTGGAAAGGCGGTTACTTCGACAGCGAGGAGGACGCCCGCTCGTTCTACGACGAGCAGTGCTACATGCTCGCGGCGCAGATTTGTGCGCCGAACTCGCCGCAATGGTTCAACACCGGACTGCACTGGGCGTACGGGATCGACGGGCCGGGCCAGGGCCACTGGTTCGTGGATCATCTCGATGGCGAGGCGCATCTCTCTGCCTCCGCCTATGAGCGGCCGCAGCCACATGCCTGCTTCATCCAGAGTGTCTCCGACGATCTGGTGAACGAAGGCGGCATCATGGATCTGTGGATCCGCGAGGCTCGTCTCTTCAAGTATGGCTCGGGTACCGGTTCCAACTTCTCGCGCGTGCGGGGTGAGGGCGAGAAGCTCTCCGGCGGCGGCGCCTCATCCGGCCTGATGTCGTTCCTCAAGATCGGCGATCGCGCGGCGGGCGCCATCAAGTCCGGCGGCACGACGCGTCGCGCGGCCAAGATGGTGACGGTCGACATCGACCATCCCGACATCGAGGACTTCATCTCCTGGAAGATGCTCGAGGAGCAGAAGGTTGCGGCCCTGGTCGCCGGCTCCCGCCTTGCCAATCGTCACCTGAACGCCGTCATGCAGGCCTGCGTCGACGGCGGCGATGGCGAAGCGGCGTTCGATCCGCGGCAGAATCCGAAGCTCCGCCGTGAGGTCATCGCGGCCCGCCAGGCCGAGCTGCCCGAGAACTATATCCAGCGGGTCATCCAGTTCGCCCGGCAGGGTTACCGCCATATCGACTTCCCGATCTTCGACACGGATTGGGAGTCGGAGGCGTATGCCTCGGTAGCCGGCCAGAACGCCAACAACTCGGTGCGCGTCACCGACGCATTCCTCCGCGCGGTCGAGGATGACCGCCCGTGGGCGCTGACCGCGCGCACGACCGGCGCGGTCACCCGGACGATCGGCGCCCGCCTCCTGTGGGACCAGGTCGCCGAGGCTGCCTGGCATTCCGCCGATCCGGGCGTCCAGTTCGACACCACGATCAACGACTGGCACACCTGCCCGGAGTCGGGACGCATCAACGCCTCGAACCCGTGCTCGGAATACATGTTCCTCGACGACACGGCGTGCAACCTCGCCTCGCTGAACCTCATGCGGTTCCGGCGCGAGGACGGCTCGATCGACGTCGAGGCGCTGGAGCATGCCAGCCGCCTGTGGACCGTGGTCCTCGAAATCTCCGTGATGATGGCGCAGTACCCATCGCGCCGGATCGCCGAGCTTTCCTACCGGTACCGCACATTGGGGCTGGGCTACGCCAATCTTGGGGCCCTGCTGATGGCTTCGGGCCTGGGTTACGACAGCGCCCGGGGCCGGGCCATCGCCGGCGCCGTCACGGCGATCATGACCGGTACCGCCTACGCCACCTCGGCCGAGATGGCGGGCCTGATGGGCGCGTTCCCCGGCTTCGCGGCCAACCGCGAGTCCATGCTGCGGGTCATCCGCAACCATCGCCGGGCCGCCCACGGTGCGAAGGGTGCCTATGAGAGCCTGTCGATCGCGCCACAGGCTCTCGACGCAGCCAATTGCACGGACAGCCGGCTCGTCGCCGCAGCCCGCCGGGCCTGGGATCGCGCGCTGGAACTGGGCGAGCGGCACGGCTATCGCAACGCCCAGGTTTCCGTCATCGCCCCCACCGGCACGATCGGGCTGGTGATGGATTGCGACACCACCGGCATCGAACCCGATTTCTCGCTGGTGAAGTTCAAGAAGCTGGCCGGCGGCGGCTACTTCAAGATCATCAACCAGACCGTTCCCCTCGCGCTGCGCACCCTGGGCTACGACGAAGAGGCGATATCGCGGATCGTCGGCCATGCCGTGGGCCACGGCTCGCTCGCTACAGCACCGGCCATCAACCATGAGAGCCTGTCGGCGCGCGGCTTCGACGCCGCCACACTGAAGCGGATCGACAAGGCGATCACCACGGCCTTCGACATTCGCTTCGCCTTCTCGCGCTACACGCTGGGCGATGCCTTCTGCCGCGAGGCGCTCGGCCTCGACGACGAGACGCTGGCCGATCCGAAGCTCGACATCCTCTCGCAGCTCGGTTTCTCGCGAAGCGATGTTGAGGCGGCGAACATCCACGCCTGCGGCACGATGAGCGTCGAAGGCGCACGCGATCTCAGGAGCGAACATCTTTCCGTGTTCGATTGTGCGAATCCCTGTGGACGAGATGGCACACGCTTCTTGTCTGCGGAGAGTCACATACGCATGATGGCTGCAGCACAACCCTTCGTATCGGGCGCCATCTCCAAGACCATCAACATGCCAAACGCGGCGACGGTCGAGGATTGCCGCAAGGCCTATGAGACCTCCTGGAAGCTCGGATTGAAAGCGAACGCCCTCTATCGTGACGGTTCCAAGCTGTCGCAGCCGCTTTCCGCGATGGCGCTGGGCGACGACGTCGCCGCCAACGACGATCTTGCCGACCTGTCGCCGGCCGCGCGTGCGCCGATCATTGCCGAGCGGATCGTGGAGCGCATCGTCGAGCGCGAAGTCCGGGCAGGCCGCGAACGGATGCCGCAGCGCCGCAAGGGCTATACGCAGAAGGCGATCGTCGGCGGCCACAAGGTTTATCTCCGGACCGGCGAATACGAGGACGGTCGCGTCGGTGAGATCTTCGTCGACATGCACAAGGAAGGCGCGGCGTTCCGCAGCCTCATGAACAACTTCGCCATCGCGATCTCGATCGGATTGCAGTACGGCGTGCCGCTCGAGGAATTCGTCGAGGCCTACACCTTCACGCGCTTCGAGCCGTCGGGCCTGGTCGAGGGCAACGACGCCATCAAGATGTCGACGTCGGTGCTCGACTACATCTTCCGTGAACTCGCGATCTCCTATCTGGGGCGCAACGACCTCAGCCACGTCGAGCAGGCGGACCTTCGTCCCGACGGAGTCGGCCGCGGCGAAACCCAGGGCGAGCTGCCGCCGCCCGGCACGAGTGCCGCGGAAGCGGCGGCCGCCGCGGTGAGCCGGATCGCCAGCGTCGGCTATGTGCGCAGCAACCTTTACGTATTGAATGGCAGGACTGCCGGCAATGCCGCGATCGCCGACGAGGCGATTGCCGGTGCCGCCCTGCCCAACGGACTGACGGACGGACCAGCCGTCGCTTCGGCGCCCATCGCCAAGGCGGCCGTCGTCAGCGTCGCGCTCGGAGAAGCCTCCTCCTCCCCCCTGGGACTGGCCCTCGAGGCCAGGCTCAAGGGCTTTGAAGGGGATGCGTGTCCGGAATGCGGCAACTTCACCATGGTTCGCAACGGGACGTGCCTCAAGTGCACGACCTGCGGTGGGACCACCGGCTGCAGTTGAGCATGCGTGGCGTAGCGTACCGGCGTACCCCGGGGGCCTCGCGGTTGGGGACCCTATAGCTAACCATAGGAGACAGTTATGGCTGCTAAGAAGAAAGTTGCGAAGAAGAAGGCTGTTAAGAAGAAGAAGCAGTAACTAGGAAAGGGCGGAGGTCAAAGGCGACTTTGACCCCTCTAACAACGCCTTTCGGCTTCCGTGTGGGTGCCTCTTTCGGGGCCCCACCGGAAGCCCCCTAAATAGAAGACGAGCCTGAAGCCGATCCGACGCTTTCGTTTTCGGAAGTGGAAAGGCGAAACTAGACAAAGCGTCCGGCGACTTCGGTCTGCCGGACTTTTTTCTTTCTGGCTTGAACCCGGTCGGCTTTCGCATTACATGCCGAAACATGGATACTGACCGGTCAGTCAACAGAAACTCAGCCGCGTCGCCACGTGTGCGACGACCGGAAGATCGCGCGGCAGAGATTGCCCGCGCCGCCCTCGAACTCTTCGTCACCCGCGGATTCGCCGCGACCAAGCTCGAGGACGTCGCCAGGCAGGCCTCGGTGAGCAAAGGCCTCCCCTATCTCTACTTCAAGAACAAGGAAGAGCTCTTCAAAGCCGTCATCGCGGAAGCCATCGCCGGTCCGCTGGCGCAGGCCAATGACGTGATCGACCGCTTCGAGGGAACGAGCGAGGAGTTGCTTCGCGCCCTGGTGGCGGGCTTCCGCGCCTTCGAAGAAACGCCGGCCGGTGGGGTCGTGAAGCTGATCCTGGCCGAGGCCGGCAACTTCCCCGACGTCGCCAAATTCTACTGTACGCATTTCGACGTGCGCGGCCGCGATCTCTTTATCCGCACCTTGCGCCGTGGCGTGGAAAGCGGCGAATTCCGCCCCCTGCCCGACCTCGAAACGACGGCCATCGTCATCCTGCAGCCGCTCGCCATGTTCTCCGTCTGGAAGCGCTCCCTGGCTCCGTTCGATCCCAGCGAGGTCGACGGCGACCGCTTCTACACCGCCTATCTCGATTTCGTTCTCAAAGGGCTACGGCCATGAAGACCAGCGTCAAGATCATCCTCGCCATCGTCGGCGCCGCCGTCGTTCTGGGTGGCGGCGCCTTTGCCTGGAAGAACGGCAAGGGGACGACGCCGGCCGGGAATGGTCCGGTCGCCGCCAAAGTTGCCGACCGTCCCCTGGAACTGATCCCGGCGGAACTCCATACGATCAAGCCGCGCGGTCTCGTCGACGTGGTCCGCTTCACCGGCACCACCCAGCCGATCGACCAGACCATCGTGAAGAGCCGTGTTTCCGGCCGCCTCGCCGAGGTGCTGGTCCGCGAAGGCGACCGGGTCACCGAAGGCCAGGTGCTGGCACGCTTCGAGACGACCGAGTTGCAGGCCAAGTTGAACGAGCGGCAGTCAGCCCTCGAGGCCGCGCGGGCCGACGCGCGCTGGACCGCGCGTGACCGGTCCGACAAGGAGACGCTGGCCAACCGCAACATCGTCTCGCAGTCGGCGGCCGACCAGGCGCGCGCGACAGCCGAGAATCGCGCCTCCATGGTTGCCGTTGCCGAGGCCCAGCTCGATGTCGCACGCAAGAACCTCGCCGATGCCGAGGTCCGGGCGCCCTTCGACGGTGTCGTGGGCGAGCGCATCGCCAATCAGGGCGAGTCGCTGCCGATCGACGGCAAGATCCTGGCCCTTCTCGATACCAGCCACGTCGAGATCGCGGCTCAGATGCCCGCCGCCGACGTCATCCGCATGAAGGTCGGCCAGACCGCCCAGGTCAATCTCGAAGGCTTCGGCGATCGCGTTTTCGACGGCAGGATCACGCGTATCAGCCCTACCACGCAGCCGGGCTCGCGCTCGATCCCCGTCTATGTCGAGATCGTCGACCGCCATGAGGCGCTGCGCGGCGGCCTGTTCGGCACCGGCACCGTCACCGTACATGAGAAAGGTCACGCCCTGGCGGTGCCGGCCTCGGCGATGCGCAAGGACGAGCTGGGCGATTACGTGCTGGTCGTCGAGAACGGCACACTCGTACGCAAGCCGGTGGGCGCCGTCCGCACTTGGTCGCGCGGCGAGCTGGTCGAGGTGAAGGGCCTGGAATCGGGCATGACTGTGGTTTCCGCCCCGCTGCCCGGCCTGCAGGCCGGACAGAAGGTCAAGCTCGTCGAAACCCGCTAGGAGACGCGGCCGTGAAACTCACCCAGATCGCGGTCGACAATCCGGTCTTCGCCACCATGATGATGGTGGCGTTGCTGGTGATGGGCCTGTTCTCCTATCGCCAGCTCGGTATCGACCAGTTCCCCAACGTCGACTTCCCCATCGTCGTGGTCACGACCGACTATCCCGGCGCCTCGCCGGAAACCGTCGAGAGCGAGATCAGCCGCAAGATCGAGGAATCGGTCAACGCCATCGCCGGCCTGAAAACGCTCACTTCGCGCTCGCTCGAGGGCAAGTCGATCGTCATCGCCGAGTTCGAACTGTCGGTTCCCTCCGCCGTCGCCATGCAGGACGTCCGCGAGAAGGTCCAGATGGTCCGGGCGTCCTTCCGGCCGGAGATCAAGGAGCCGCTGATCCAGCGGTTCAATCCCGACGACCAGCCGATCGTGTCGATCGCCGTGCGCTCCGACGTCCGGTCGGTGCGCGACCTCACGACGCTTGCCGACCAGATCATCATCAAGCGCCTGCAGACCGTTCGGGACGTCGGTCGCGCCACTATCGCCGGCGGGCTGAAGCGGCAGATCAACATCGAGCTGGATCCCGGCCGCATGCACGCCCTGCGCGTCGGCGTGAACGACATCATGCGGGCCATCAAGGACGAGAATCAGAACTTTCCCGCGGGCAATGTCCAGCGCGGCAACGACGACCGCGTGATCGAGGTCACCGGGCGTGTTGTCGAGCCCGGCGACTTCGCCGACCTGATCGTGGCCCGCCGCGGCCAGGCGCCGGTCTATCTCCGCCAGGTCGCCAACGTCGTCGACGGCCAGCAGGAACTGGAGAACGTCGCCACCCTGAACGGCGAGCGCGCGCTTGCCATCGACGTCGTGAAGACACAGGGTTCCAATACGATCGAGGTGGCCCGAGGCGTCCGTCGTGCGGTGGCCGAGCTGCAGTCCTCCCTGCCCCCGGACGTTAAGCTGGAAATCGTGCGGGACAGTTCGCGCGGCATCCAGAACTCGGTCGACAACGTCCAGCAGACCATGGTCGAGGGCGGTCTTCTGACGATCGCCATCGTCTTCCTGTTCCTCCATTCCTGGCGCAGCACCGTCATCACCGGCCTCGCGCTGCCGATCTCGGTGTTCGGCGCCTTCATGGTGATGGCGGCCTTCGGCTTCACCCTGAACGTGCTGACCCTAATGGCGCTCAGCTTGGCCATCGGCATCCTGATCGACGATGCGATCGTGGTGCGCGAGAACATCATGCGCCACATCGGCTTCGGCAAGACCCACCGCCAGGCCGCCATCGACGGCACCAACGAGATCGGCCTGGCCGTGCTCGCCACCACCTTCTGCATCGTGGCGGTGTTCCTGCCCGTCGCCTTCATGGGCGGCATCATCGGTCGCTTCTTCTTCCAGTTCGGCGTCATGGTCTCGGCCGCCGTACTGATCTCCCTGTTCGTGTCCTTCACCCTCGATCCGATGCTGTCGTCGGTCTGGTACGACCCGCAGGCCCATGGCAACGGCCGCTTCGCCCGGATCGTCAACGCAACCCAGGAAAAGGCCAACGGCGTCTATCGCGTCGTGCTGGGCTGGGCGCTGCGCTGGCCCAAGCTCACCCTGCTGATCGCACTGGCGACCTTCGTCGGCAGCTTCGCCTTGCCGAAATACATCGGCTTCGAGTTCGTGCCGCAGGCCGATCTCGGGGAACAGGTCGTGAGCATCGAAACGCCTGTCGGTTCCTCCCTGGAGTATACCGAGGCCAAGCTGCGGCAGGTCGACGCCGCGCTGCGCGAGTTTCCCGAGATCGATTACACCTACGGCACGGTCAACACCGGCTATGCCAACGGCAAGAACCAGGCGAGCCTCTATCTCAAGCTGAAGCCACTGAAGGAGCGCAAGCGCTCGCCCGAGCAGCTCGCCCAGCCGATCCGCGAACGGCTGGCCGGCATCCCGGGCATCCTGGTCTCGATCAACATCCCCGGCGGGCCGGGCGGCGGCGTCCAGAAGCAGCTCCAGCTCTCGCTGCAGGGGCCCGACACCAACGTGCTCGACACGATCTCGCAGGACGTGATGAAGCGGGCCGCCGGCATCCGCGGCCTGGTCGATCTCGATCGCAACCTCAAGGCCGCCAAGCCGATCCTGTCCGTCCGCCTGCGCCGCGATGCCGCCTCCGACCTCGGCCTCGGCACCGCCGCGGTCGCCCAGTCGCTGCGTCCCCTCTTCGCAGGCGACGAGACCAGCCTGTGGCGGGCGCCCGACGGCGAGAACTACATGGTAATGGTCCGCCTGCCGACCGACGACCGCACCGGCATCGCCGACCTGCACCGCGTCTGGTTCACCGCGGGGACCGAGCCCAACGGCCTGCCGCGCATGGTCCATATCGCGCAGATCGCCGACGTCGTGACCGATGTCGGCGCCTCGCAGATCAACCGCCGCGACCTCAATCGAGAGGTCCAGATCACCGCCAACGTCTATGGCCGCTCGGCCGGCGAGGTGTCGAGCGACCTGCAGCAGGTCCTCACCGAGATCAAGCTGCCCCCCGGCTACCGTTTCGTGTTCGGCGGCTCGACCAAGGACATGGCCGAGAGCGCCGCCTATGCCGGCCAGGCGCTGCTGATGGCGGTCATCCTCATCTACCTGATCCTGGCCTCGCAGTTCGGCAGCTTCCTGCAGCCCATCGCCATCATGATGTCGCTGCCGATGTCGCTGATCGGCGTGTTTCTCGGCCTGCTGGTCGCCGGCACGACGCTCAACATCTTCTCGGCCATCGGCTTCATCATGCTGATGGGCCTCGTCACCAAGAACGCCATCCTGCTGGTCGACTTCTTCAACCAGGCGCGGGAGCGCGGAACGCCGGTCCACGAGGCCCTTCTCGAGGCCGGCTCGATCCGGTTGCGCCCCATCCTGATGACCACGCTCGCCATGGTGTTCGGCATGCTGCCGCTGGCGCTGGGCCTCGGCGAAGGCGCCACCCAACGCGCGCCGATGGCCCATGCCGTGATCGGCGGCCTGATCAGCTCGACCCTCCTCACCCTGGTCGTGGTGCCGGTGGTGCTGGTCTACATCGACCGGGTCGGCCTGTGGGCAACCCGGCGCTTCAGCCGCTCGGCCGACGAGGTGGCCCGCGGACACAAGCCTGCCGAGTGAAACGGCGGCACCGATTGGCCATCGTGCTGGCACGATTCGCGCTATGCTGGGGATATGCCGGATGATGCCCCGACGGTCGGTCTGCGCGTCGTCGATTCGCTCACCGCGGTCGACGCCACCCAGTGGGATTCCTGCGCGCTCGCGCCGGGCTCGGCGGGGAACCCGTTTCTCAGCTACGGTTTCCTGAAGGCGCTGGAAGACTCGAAGTCGGTCGGACGGCGCACCGGCTGGCAGCCGCAGTATCTGCTGGCGGAGTCCGACGATGGAATGCTGCAGGGTGCTGCGCCACTCTACGTGAAGAGCCATTCCCAGGGCGAGTATGTGTTCGACCACGGCTGGGCGCAGGCCCTGGAGCGCGCCGGCGGCCGCTACTATCCCAAGCTTCAGGTCGCGGTGCCCTTCACGCCGGTGCCGGGTCCGCGCCTCTTCGCCCGCCCCGGTCCGCTGGCCGACGCCGTCCGCGATGCCCTGATCGACATGCTGGCCAAGATCGCCGACGACAACAACATCAGCTCGGTCCATGCCACCTTCTGCACCGAGGACGACTGGAAGCGCTTCGGCACCCGGGGTTGGCTGCTGCGACTGGGGCAGCAGTATCATTGGAGAAACGACGGCTATCGTACCTTCGACGATTTCCTGGCGGCGCTTTCGTCTCGCAAGCGCAAGGCGATCCGCAAGGAGCGCGAGTCCGTGAAACGTGAAGGTATGGCCATCCGGACGCTGAGCGGCGACGACATCGGGCCCGAGCACTGGGACGCCTTCTTCGCCTTCTACATGGATACCGGCGGCCGCAAGTGGGGCACGCCCTACCTGACGCGTTCCTTCTTCGACATCCTGGGCGCGACCATGGCCGACAAGGTCGTGCTGGTGATGGCCGAAGCAGACGGACGGCCCGTCGGCGGCGCGCTCAACCTCAAGGGCGACGACACGCTCTACGGTCGCTACTGGGGCTGCCTCGAAAGCCACGCCTTCCTGCATTTCGAGGCCTGCTACTACCAGGCCATCGACTACGCGATCGCCCATGGGCTGGCGCGAGTGGAGGCCGGCGCGCAGGGCGACCACAAGATCCAGCGCGGCTACCTGCCGGTACCGACCTACTCCGCCCACTGGATCTCCGATCCGAATTTCCGCCGCGCCGTCGACGACTATCTCAAGCGCGAGCGGCCCGCCGTTCAGCAGGAGATCGAAGGGCTGATGCAGTATTCCCCGTTCCGGAAAGAGAACGAGGCCTGACGGCCTACTTGGCCATCAGCACCCCGAAGAAGAAGACCACGAAGAAGGCAAGCTGCTCGGTGAGCCCGAGTGGCGCCTGCCAGCCGGTCTTGTCGATGATGAACAGGACCACCCAGAACACCGCGGTGGCGAGCACCGCGGCGCGAAAGGCGATCCAGAGTGGCTTGAAGGCGCTCACTAGCTGGCGAGCACCGGTTCCTGGCTGGCCGGCGGCAGCGCGCCACGCTCAGGCGGCAGGAAGGTGAAGACGAGCTTGCCGGCCTCGCCCGGCACATCGACGTCGACGCGCACCGTGCCGCCGTCGGAGAGCTTGCCGAACAGCACCTCCTCGGCCAGCGGCTTCTTCACGTATTCCTGGATCACACGGGCAAGGGGCCGGGCGCCGAACAGCTTGTCGTAGCCCTT
Organism: Reyranella sp.; assembly: GCF_004297265.1. GTDB lineage: Bacteria > Pseudomonadota > Alphaproteobacteria > Reyranellales > Reyranellaceae > Reyranella. The sequence goes on along the minus strand of NZ_SCUT01000025.1, from coordinate 6,939 downwards.
CTCCGCCAGCCAGCGGCGCGCACCGTCGGTCAGCTCGATGAAGACCTTGCGGTCGGCGAGCTGGACCTCGAGTTCGGCCACGAACTTGTCCACCACCTTGCCCATCGATTCCGGGCCGAGGTTGGCGAACTTGATGATGGCATCGAGCCGGTTGCGGAACTCCGGGGCGAACATGCGGTTGATCGCCTCGTTGTCCTCGTCGTGCCGCTGCTCGCGGCCGAAGCCCAGCGCGGGCTTGGCGATGTCGGCCGCGCCGGCATTGGTCGTCATGCACAGGATGACGTTGCGGAAATCGACCGTCCGGCCGTTGTGGTCGGTGAGCTTGCCGTAGTCCATCACCTGCAGCAGGACGTTGAACACGTCCGGATGCGCCTTCTCGATCTCGTCGAACAGGACGACGCAATGCGGATGCTGGTTCACCTTGTCGGTGAGCAAGCCGCCCTGGTCGAAGCCGACATAGCCCGGCGGGGCGCCGATCAGCCGCGAGACGCTGTGGCGTTCCATGTATTCCGACATATCGAAGCGGATGACTTCGAGACCCAGCAGGCGCGCAAGCTGACGCGTCACCTCGGTCTTGCCGACGCCGGTGGGCCCGGCCAGCAGGTAGCTGCCGATCGGCTTCTCCGGCGAACGCAGGCCGGCGCGGGCGAGCTTGATCGATGCGGCGAGCTGGTCGATCGCATGATCCTGGCCGAACACGACGGTCTTCAGGTCGCGGTCGATGGTGCGCAGCAGCTCGGTGTCGTCCTTGGAGACCGACTTCGGCGGGATGCGCGCGATCTTGGCGACGATATCCTCGATGTCGGCCACCTCGATCGTGGTCTTGCGCTTGTCGGGCGCCCGCAGCATCTGGGCCGCGCCGACCTCGTCGATCACGTCGATCGCCTTGTCCGGCAGCTTGCGGTCGTGGATGTAGCGCGCCGACAGTTCGACCGCCGCCTTGATGGCATCGTCGGTGAAGCTCACGTGATGGTGTTTCTCGTAGACCGGCTTCAGCCCCATCATGATCTCGACGGCGTCGCCGATCGTGGGCTCCGGCACGTCGATCTTCTGGAAGCGGCGGACCAGCGCGCGATCCTTCTCGAAGTAGTTGCGGTACTCCTTGTACGTGGTCGAGCCGATGCAACGCAGGTCGCCCGACTGCAGCGACGGCTTCAGCAGGTTCGACGCGTCCATCGAGCCGCCCGAAGTCGCGCCGGCGCCGATGATCGTGTGGATCTCGTCGATGAAGAGAACCGAGTTGGGCTTCTTCTTGAGTTCGCCCAGGACGGCCTTGAGACGCTCCTCGAAGTCGCCGCGGTAGCGGGTACCGGCCAGCAGTGCGCCCATGTCGAGCGAATAAATGACCGCTTCCTTGAGGACTTCCGGCACCTCGCCGTCGACGATCTTGCGGGCAAGTCCCTCGGCGATGGCCGTCTTGCCGACGCCGGGCTCGCCGACATAGAGCGGATTGTTCTTGGTGCGGCGGCACAGGACCTGGATGGTGCGCTCGACCTCGTGGTCGCGGCCGATCAGCGGATCGACCCGGCCCTCGCGGGCCTTCTGGTTGAGATCGACACAGTAAGCGGCCAACGCCTCGTTGCCCTGCTTGGCCGAGCTTTCGCCGCCCGCCTCTTCCTCGGAGCCGGCCACACGCCGCGTACGGGAGCGACCGGGCACCTTGGCCTTGCCGTGACTGATGTAGTCGACGGCATCGAGGCGCGTCATGCCCTGGTTCTCAAGGAACGAGACGGCATGGCTGTCGCGCTCGGAGAAGAGCGCCACCAGCACGTTGGCGCCGGTCACCTCGTTGCGGCCCGATGACTGCACGTGCACGGCGGCACGCTGGACGACGCGCTGGAAGCCCGCGGTCGGCAACGGTTCGCTCGGGTTCTGCGTGATGATGCCCTTGAGGCGATTGTCGACGAAGGTTTCGAGGTCATGGCGCAGCCGGTCGATGTCGACGCCACAGGCCTTGAGGACGGGGACGGCATCCTCATCCTCCGTCATCGCCAGCAGCAGGTGCTCCAGCGTCGCGTATTCGTGGCGGCGCTCACCGGCAAGTCCGAAGGCGCGATGCAGGGACTTCTCGAGGTTCTTGGACAGCATGGACATCGAAACACCTCGACAGGAAAAAAGAACTACTCTCGGTCGCCGTTACTCTTTCTCCAACGTGCACTGGAGAGGGTGCTGGTTCTTGCGGGCGTAATCCACCGTTTGCGTCACCTTGGTCTCGGCGATCTCGTAGGTATAGACCCCGCAGATCCCCACGCCCTTCTGATGGACGTGAAGCATGACCTCGGTCGCCTCTTCGCGATTTTTCTGGAAGATGTTCTGCAGAACGTCGACCACGAACTCCATCGGCGTGTAGTCGTCGTTCAGCATCAGGACCTTGTACATCGAAGGCTTCTTCGTGCGCGTGCGCGTGAGCGTCAGTGCGCCGGTGCGACCATCGTCCCCACCTTCGCCATCGTCCCGTCGCGGCGGCTGCTGGGGCGGCTGTTGGGGAGGTTCGCCCGCCCCGCCGAGCCGCCAATCGCCTACGTTACGCACAAAGTCCATCGCTATCGTCGCGCTCCCAAACCAAGGCACCCGTGAATTATATAGGTAGCGTTACGGGTTCCGCTACCTCGGCCGGAGACCGTCCTTTCCCACGACCAGCATCCAGCGGTCGGCGCGTGCGCGGTCAATCGGAGCGTTCCAGTCGCGGCGCAGTTCCGCGGGCTCCAGCTTGCGGGGCGGATTGACCGGTATCGGCACCTTGTCCCACGAGAACAGCCTGGCCGAGAATTTCACATTCACGAAGCCGTCGGTCGGATAGTGGTAGGCTTGAAAGCCCCAGACGCCATTGCGGCACGAGGCGACGGTCCACCAGAAGTCGTTGTCCGGCAGTCGCATTCCGTCCCGCGGTGGGCCGAAGGCGCGGCTCTCCTCCAGCAACCCGAGGAGTTCACGGGTTTCGTCCACGGTCAGAATGCGCTGCCCGCCCTTCATGCTCCAGGGCGCGAAAATGTCCTTCGGGTTGGAGATGAGCATGTTGGTGATGCCGGGCGTGGCATAACCTTGTCCCTCCAGCACGCCGATGTTCATGCCGGCCGTGCCGTCGGGCTGCAGATAGATGTCGTAGGCGCGGACCTGCTCCTCCCAGAGAGCATTGTAGATGAGCCTGAGGCGGTTCCGGCCGCCCGGCGCACAAGCCTCCCGGATGTCGCTGGCCGCGACGAAGTCGAACCAGTGGAAACTACGCACGACCGGCAGTTCGACGTTGCGATCCGGCCGCTGCGCCATTGCCGGCGCCGCCGATAGGGCGGTCAGGGCGGCCAATGCCGCCAAAAAAGCCTTCATCACGCCTCCCAAAAGGGTGCCCGCATAATCCGAGCCAACTAGGGCAGCAGAGCGGCACGAGCAAAGTTGCACCGCCCTACAAACTTTAGTAAAGTTCAAGCAATCGCTCATAACCTATTGGATGAGCATAAGAATCAGATTTCGCGTGTGGCGTATTCGCAATGATTTTTCCCCTCAGGCGAATTGCGGTCGGCTTTTCTTGGGTCGCCGTCAGCATTCTTTTTCTAGGTGCGTCGCTCGCGCCGTCCCCCGTTGACGCCCAGACCCAGGCGAAGTCGGTCAAGCGCGCTGCTCCGCCTGCCAAGGCTCGCGCCAAGGCCTCCTCGCGCAACACGTCGTCTTCCTGGGTGGCCAATCCAGCGGTCTCCGGAAAGGAATCCTACCTGATCGTCGACGCGACCAGCGGCCGCGAACTGGCCTCCGATCGCGCCGATGAACTTCGTCATCCGGCATCGCTCACCAAGCTGATGACGATCTACCTCACCTTCTCGGCGCTCGATTCGGGCCGGCTGTCGCTCGGCGACGGTCTGCCGGTGTCGATCAATGCCTTGAACGCGCCGCCCACCAAGATGGGCATGACCCCGGGCGGCACCGTGAACGTGCGCGATGCCACGATGGCGCTGGTGACGCGCTCGGCGAATGACGCGGCCGTGTTGCTCGCCGAGGGTCTTGCCGGCAGCGAGGAGGCCTTCGCGCGCCTGATGACGCAGAAAGCTCGCCAGCTCGGCATGAGTTCGACGGTGTTCCGGAACGCGTCGGGCCTGCCGAACAGCGAGCAGGTCACCACGGCCCGCGACCTGGCGAAGCTCGCCAACGCGCTGCTGCGCGACTACCCGCATTACTACGCGATCTTCTCGGTGCAGAGCTACGCCTATCGCGGACGCACTCTCGAGAACCACAACCGCATGCTCGGCAACTACGATGGCGCCGACGGGTTGAAGACCGGCTATACCAACGCCTCGGGCTTCAACCTCGTGATGTCGGCGATGCGCGACAACCGCCGCCTGATCGGCGTCGTCATGGGAGGCACCAGCGCCGCCCAGCGCGACCGCACGATGGCTGCCCTGATGGATCGTGGCTTCACGCTTGCGGCGGCCATGCAGCTCTCGCCTTGGACGTCGGTGCGCAAGCCCCCGTCGGCGCGTTACACCGCGGCCCAGTTCGATCCCGGCGCCAGCTTCGCCGAAGCCTATCGTCCGCCCGCCGCAGCGCAGCCGCAGCAGGGACAACAGCAGCAGGTCAGTCCGAAGTACGCGGGCTTCGTGGCTCCCGCGCCTGCCAAGCCCGCGACCACGGCGGCTTTTGCGGCCGCTCCTCCAGCCGCGCCGCCCGTTGCTTCGGACACGCCCGCTCTCGGAAGCTGGGTGATTCAGGTCGGCTCGTTCAGTGAGCCGCAGGCCGCCCAGGCAGCCCTCGAGCGCGCAACCGCGGCACTACCGGACGCGCGCTCGGCCTCGGCGATCGTCGACGAGGTCCAGATGGCGAACCGCGTCTTCCATCGCGCGCGACTGATCAACCTGTCGCAGGAACAGGCCGTCGAAGGCTGCAAGCGCCTCGAAAAGCGGAAAGTCTATTGCTCGGCGCTCCAGGTCACGTCCTGGAATACGCCGGGTGCACGCTGAGGGCCCGCCTGAGCCGGTCCACGAACGATCGCTTGTGACGACGCTGCCAGACCGTCAGGTCCCATAATTCCCGGCTGGGCTTCAACCGGGACTGGATGGGTTCGAAAACCGACACCTCGACCATCCGTCCCTGCACCTTCACCCTGAGCGGCACGACCCGATAGCCCGGTCCCTCGTAGGCAGCGAGGTGCGCAACGTCACGGGCACTGAGACCGCCCACGATCGCGCCCGGCACCTCGCCGCACGGATCCGCGATGACGATGGGATAGGTCGCGCCCTGCACCCGCCGCCGCGCATGTCCCGGCAGGCTTGCTTCCGTATAGGCCCGGGGCGGCAGCCGCCGCCCCAGTACCAGTGCCGTCACGTCGCGATCGAGCAGCGTGCCATAGAAGAAGAACCGCATCAGTGATGGCCGGACGAGGCGTCGTCCGGAAGCTCCACGCCGCACGCCGCCAGGGCGGCCTTGAGGTCTGTCATCAGCCGTTCCAACCCCGCATCGTCGGCCGCTTCGCAGCGCGCCACCAGCACGGGCTGGGTGTTCGACGCGCGCAGGAGCCACCAGCCATCCTTGGTACTGACTCTCACGCCGTCGATATCGGAGAAGGTGGCGCCGTCCTTCTGCAGCTTCGCCTTGACCTTCTCGACGACGCCGAACTTCTGGTCGTCCGGGCAATCGAAGCGCAGCTCCGGCGTGTTGACCGGCTGGGGTAGCCCGTCGCGCATCTCCGCCAGGCTCTCCTTCGCGTTCGCCACGATGTTGAGCAGGCGCAGGCCGCAGTACAGCGCGTCGTCGAAGCCGTAGAAGGTGTCGGCGAAGAACACATGGCCGCTCATCTCGCCCGCGAGCGGCGCACCGATCTCGGCCATCTTGCTCTTGATCAGCGAATGGCCGGTCTTGAACATCATCGGCTGGCCGCCGGCCTTTGCGATCTCGTCGAACAGGACCTGGCTCGCCTTCACATCGGCGATGATGGTGGCGCCGGGATTGGTCTTCAGCACGTCGCGCGCCCACAGGACCAGGAGCTGGTCGCCCCACAGGATGCGGCCCTTGCCGTCGACCGCGCCGATCCGGTCGCCGTCGCCGTCGAAGGCGATGCCGAGGTCGCAGCCCCTCTTCTCCACCTCGGCGATCAGCTGCTCGAGGTTCTTCGGGACCGTCGGGTCGGGATGGTGCGCCGGGAAGGTGCCGTCGACCTTCTCGTTCAGCACGAAATGCTCGCCTTCGAGCTTGTCGACGATCGCACGGATCGAGACGCCGACCGCGCCGTTGCCGGTGTCCCAGGCGACCTTGAGCTTCTTGCCCGGCTTCACGTCGCGCAACAGGCGCGCGGCGTAGTCGGCAAGGATCGAGCGCTTCTCGACCTTGCCCTGGCCTGTCTCCCAGTCGCCCTTGCCGGCCATCGCCCCCAGCGTCTGGATGTCGGCGCCGAAAAACGACTTCTTGCCCATCATCATCTTGAAGCCGTTGTAGTCCGGCGGATTGTGCGATCCGGTGATCTGGATGCCGCCGTCGGCTTCGAGGTGATAGACCGCGAAATAGAGCATCGGCGTCGCGGCGAGGCCGATGTCGACCACGTCGATTCCCGCCGCGGTCAGTCCCTCGATGCAGGCGGCCGCGAGTTCAGGAGAACTCAGCCGGCCATCGTAACCCAGCGCCACCCGCTTGCCGCCCTTGCGCCGCACGAGCGTGCCCAAGGTTCGCCCGATCGCCCGCGCATCCGCGGCATGGACGGTCCCGCCCACGATGCCGCGGATGTCGTACTCACGCAGGATGCTCGGATCGAACTTGTGCGCCGTCTGGCTCATGCAATGAACTCCGGAAGAATTTGTCGTCGGGAATGATCAGGAACGCGGACCGGGCCGGCCAATGCCTTCGTAGGCAAAGCCGAGGGATCGCATTTCGTCGGGATCGAAGATGTTGCGCAGGTCGACGATGCGGGGCTGCCGCATCGCCTCCTTCAGCCGGCGCGGGTCGAGGCCGCGGAACTCGTGC
>NZ_SCUT01000005.1 GCF_004297265.1 Reyranella sp. | reverse complement strand
CCACTCCTTCGACTTCAACGGCGAGAAGCTGGACTTCAGCGCGGTCGCGGCGATCCACTCCTTCTCGGACTTCTCGACCTACGAATGGGATCCCCTCGGCCTCGGCTACAACTCGACGACTCTGTTCTACACGAGCGGCGGCACGACCAGTGCCATCACGCTGATCGGTGTGCAGACGGCGAGCCTGTCGGACGCAGACTTCCTGTTCGCCTAAGGGAAGCCGCCCGCTTCCTCCACTCCGCTTCGCTCCGGTCGCTGGTTGTCGATCGGCAGGGTTGCACGGCGGGCGGGACGCCCCTTCGAACTCTAGGGAAGCAGCAGCCGCGCCATCTCGGTCACGGCGCGATGGGCCAGCATGATCGCGGGCGGGTCGATCGGCGTGACGAGCGAGGACAATTTCACGATCACGAGCCCGTGGTCGGGCACCACGAACAGGTTCTGGCCATGGATGCCCATGGCGAACAGCAGGCGCGGCGGGCCGTCGACGATGTACCAGCCGTTGCGATAGCGCGTCGTGCCGAGACCCATGGCACCGAAGCTCGCGCCGAACTGGCCTTCGCCGAGCGGTTCGTCTCCGTCGTCGGCCTGTCGCCGATGGACTATCTGCTGCGGCTGCGCGTGGCTCTAGCCAAGGACAGGCTGCGGTTCGGGGGCGCGCGGCTGACCGAGGTCGCGGCAGCCTGCGGCTATCGCTCGGTGAGCGCGTTCAGCACGGCCTTCCGACGTGTCGTCGGCGTCGCGCTCGGAGGCTATGCCTTGCGGACCTGAAGGCGGACCGCGGGCAACCAGCAGCGTCGGGCGCCACCAGGCGAACGGGTCGTTCTCGGCTCGATCCGTTTGGATCCTGTCAATGTGCATCCCCGCACATCAGGCGGTGCTTCCGAAACGTGCAAAACAGCACAGTGTGATGCACTCCCAGATTGCACAAAATCTACGCCTAAAGTATGTGGGATCGGTCGGCACGCTGAGGGGAGCAGTGTGCTGCCGACGCAATGCCGGAATCGCAGGCTCGGGACGAGTCTGTCCGGTCTTGGGGGCAGTGTGGCGTCTCGGGCGTGCATCGGGCAGGCGACTTTCGGCGGCGCGCTGGGCAACCGGCAGATCCGCCGTGCGACGTTCGCCACCTGCGTCCTTCCCATCGCACCGGTCCACGACCCACTCCCTCCCTCTTCGCTTTCGTCGCGTAGGACATAGCCATGCCCGGCACAGCCACGACCATCCTCATCGACGGCACGCCGACCGACGGATCCGACCCCTGGATCGACAGCCTGATCGCCGGCGGCGCCTGGACTGACGGTAACGGCGGTCCCGTCACCATCCAGTGGGTTGCCTTTCAGGGCACGATGGACGGGCAGAACTCCTACGGCTGGACGTCGCCGGCCCTCACCGGGCTGCGCGAGGCGATGGCGCTCTGGGAGAGCGTGGCGAACATCGACTTCGTCGAGGTGTCACAGGCCAGCAACGCCGACGTGAGGTTCTGGTGGGGCACCGAGGCCCAGGCGGGCGGCGCCGGTGTGCTCGGCTGGAGCGACCTGGTGGGCTTCGAAGAGCACTACAAAAACCCGGACTCGGAGGCGCGCGACATCCTGTTCAACGCGCAGGATTCCGCCATGTCCGGCGCGCTGGGCAAGGGCAGCCTGGGACTCGTCACGATGGTCCATGAGATCGGCCATCTCCTGGGGCTCGCTCATCCGCACGATGGCGGCGCGGGAGAGGATGCCACGATATTCCCAGGCGTCTCCTTCGATTGGTCCTCCTACGAGTACACGAGCGGCAACGGCGGCCTGAATCAGGGCGTCTACACGACGATGAGCTACAATTTCGGATGGCCTGGCCAGTACTCAGGGCATACATCCGAGGCGTACGGGTTGCAGTACGGTCCGATGGCGCTCGATATCGCCGCGATCCAGGCGATCTACGGGGCCAACACCAACTACGCCGCCGGGAACAACGTTTACACGCTGCCGACGGTCGACCAGATCGGCACCCACTGGTTCTCGATCTGGGATACCGGTGGCATCGATACGATCTCCAATGCGGGCTCGTCCAACGCTTCGACGATCGACCTGCGGGAGGCGACGGCCGGCATCAACGGCGGCGGTTACATTTCCCACAGCGTTGCCGGATACACGAACAAGATCGAAGGCGGCTACACGATCGCCCGCGGTGTGATCATCGAGAATGCGATCGGCGGCAGCGGCGACGATATCATCACCGGCAACGCGGCGGCCAATCGCCTTGAGGCCGGAGCCGGCAACGACACGCTCGATGGCGGCGCCGGCGCCGACACGATGATCGGCGGCGCGGGTCACGACACCTACTATGTCGATGACCTGGGCGACGTCATCGTGGATCCCGACAACTGGGGAACCGATAACGTCTATTCCTTGGTTGGATTTTCGCTCGGTGCGACTCTCGAAAACCTGACCCTGACCGGTACGGGTTCGGTCAACGGGACGGGCAACGGCCTGGCCAACACCATGTATGGCAATGTCGGCGACAATGTCCTCATCGGCGGCGGGGGCGCTGACTGGATCTATGCCCTCGGGGGCAACGACCGGGTGGTCGTCCAGGATTTCAAGTTCGTCATTCTCGACGGTGGCGAGGGCATCGACACTCTGGTGATGGACGGGGCCGGGTTCGTCTTCCAACTGCCGCGTTCGAGCATCGCGAACTTCGAGCGCATCGATATCACGGGAACGGGCGACAACAAGCTTTCGTTCGGCTACGCTTTTGCCGGCGGCCTGGGCGAACTGGTCGAAGGCAAGCGTGTCCTGACCGTCGAGCGCGATCGCGGCGACATCGTGCAGTTCGACGATGGCTGGACGAATACCGGATCGGTCACCAATGCCGACGGCACGTTCGACCGGTGGGCGCGCAACGAGTCCGAGGTCCTTGTCGAACACATCGACCCGTTGCCGCCGCCGCCGGGAACGATTCTTCTGTCCAGCCTGAACGGCAACTCCGGCTTCAGGCTTGCCGGTGTGGCGGCAGATGACTCCAGCGGCTTCTCGGTCGCCACGGCGGGCGACGTCAACGGCGACGGCTTCGACGACGTGATCGTCGGTGCGATCGACGCAGATGCAGGTGCCGCCGGATCAGGGGCGAGCTACGTGGTGTTCGGCAAGGCCGCCGGCTTTGCGTCCAGCATCAATCTTGCCACCTTGGACGGCAACACCGGTTTCAAGCTGAGCGGTGTGAACGAGAGTGACGCAAGCGGTCATTCGGTCGCCGCGGCGGGTGACGTGAACGGCGATGGTTTCGCCGACCTCATCATCGGCGCCCGATGGGCCGCACCGAACGGCTGGGCATCGGGCGCCAGCTATGTGGTGTTCGGCAAGGCGTCGGGTTTCGACGCCGACATCAGCCTCTCGACCCTGAACGGCAGCAACGGTTTCAAGCTGAGCGGGTCGGCGGAAAATGACTATAGCGGCTCGTCGGTCGCCTCGGCCGGTGACTTCAACGGCGACGGCTACGACGATCTGATCATCGGTGCCAGGGGAGCCGGCACGCCGGCCGATTCGGGCGTGAGCTATATCATCTACGGCAAGGCGTCGGGCTTTGCCGCCAATCTGGAGCTTTCCAGCCTGAACGCCGGGATGGGCGTCAAGTTGAAAGGGTCCGAGTTGTATGAGTCGAGCGGCGACTCCGTCGCGTCGGCGGGAGATGTGAACGGGGATGGCTTCGACGATGTGATCGTCGGCGCACGGGGCGCCGGATATTCCACGACACATTCCTCTGCCGGTGCCGGCTACGTGGTATTCGGCAGCGCGTCGGCCGGCGCCACCATCGACCTGTCCACGCTGAACGGCAGCAACGGGTTCAGGCTGAGCGGGAGCGGAGCAGAGCGGGCCGGTCAAGAGGTTGCATCGGCCGGTGACGTGAACGGCGACGGCTATGCCGACCTGATCGTCGGTGCACCCGCCGCCGGCCCGAACGGCCAGTATTCCGGCGCGAGCTATGTCGTTTTCGGCAAGGCCTCGGGATTCGCCGCGAACATCGATCTTTCCACGCTGAACGGCAGCAACGGCTTCAAGTTGAGCGGCGCCGCGATGTGGAACTGGTCAGGTTCGGCGGTCGCCTCGGCGGGGGATTTCAACGGTGACGGCTTCGCCGACCTGATCGTCGGCGCCTCGGGTACCTACTCGACGGGCGTCGATTCGGGCACGAGCTATGTCGTGTTCGGCAAGGCGTCGGGTTTCGCTGCCGATATCGATCTTTCCATGCTGGACGGCAGTACGGGATTTGCACTGTGGGGCGAGGCGGCGAACGACAAGAGCGGCGGGTCGGTTGCGTCTGCGGGAGACGTCAACGGCGACGGTTACGACGACCTGATCATCGGTGCCTCCAGGGCTGATCCAAATGGCGCCAATACCGGTGCGAGCTACGTCGTGTTCGGGGGTGCCTTCGGCGGCTCGGCCACGCCGGTGACGACCACGGGCACGGTGACGGCGGAGATCCTGATCGGCCGGCGCGGCGACGACGTGCTGAACGGTGGTGGCGGCGGTGACGTCTTCCATGCCGGCGCGGGCGACGATCGCCTGACCGCCAAGGATCTTGCGTTCCGTCTTGCCGATGGCGGCGGCGGCACAGACACGCTGGCGCTCGGTGGCTCGGGTCTCTCGCTCGACCTCTCCAGCCTGCTGGTCACGGCGAAGCTGGAGGGCATCGAGCGCATCGACCTTGGCGGCACCGGCAATACGCTCATCGTCAACCAGCTGAGCATCCTGGGCGGTGTCGGCGCCGTCGAGAACGGCAGGCATATTCTCGTCGTCGAGCGCAATCTGGGCGACACGGTGCAGTTCGTCGAGCCGGGCTGGGCGAAGACAGGGTCGTTCACCAATGCCGACGGCACGTTCGACCGCTGGGTGCTCGGCAACGCCGAGGTCCATGTCGCGCAGGACTCGGGCGTAACCATCATCGGGACGGCCGGCAACGACATCATTTCGACGACCGTGAGCGTGCCGGGCCAGCCTTTTGCGACCGAGCTGGGCGACTTCATCGACGGTGCTGGTGGCGCCGACAGGATGGCGGGCGGGCCGGGCGACGATACCTATGTGGTCGACAATGCCGGCGACGTGGTGACGGAGGTTGCCGGAGAAGGAGCGGACACGGTCAATGCGTCGGTTTCCTGGACGCTGGGTGCCAACGTCGAGAACCTGATCCAGACGGGCAGCGCCTCGATCAACGGCTTCGGCAACGATCTCGCCAACGTGATCGAGGGCAACTCGGGCAGCAACGTGCTCCTGGGCGGCGACGGCGCCGACGCGCTGTCGGGTGGCGATAGTGCCGACTACTTGCTGATCGACGGTGCCGATGCCGCCATCGATGGCGGCGCAGGCTTCGACTCGGCGTTCGTGCAGACCGCTACGCCGGTGACGCTGGACATGGGCGCCTCGTCGATCGAATGGGTCCAGGGCAATGCCGGCAACGACGTCTTCGACGCCGCGAGCCAGAGC
>NZ_SCUT01000024.1 GCF_004297265.1 Reyranella sp. | reverse complement strand
GCCACCCCGCCTGCACCCAAGCCGATCCAGCTCGCCGCCGCGGCACCGCCCCCGCCACCGCCCACCTCGGCCGACATCGCGAAGGCCACTCCGCCGGCGCCGCCAACGCCGAAGCCGATCCAGCTCGCCACTGCGGCGCCACCGCCGCCGCCCACGTCAGCCGATATCAGGAAGCTGATGCCGCCACCTCCTGCGCCGCCGAAGCCGATCCAGATCGCCGCCGCGGCACCGCCGCCGCCGCCGCCCACGTCGGCGGACATCGCGAAGCAGGTCCTCGCCGCGATGCCCGCGCCGAAGCCGATCGACCTGGGCAGGCAAGCGGTTCCTCCCCCTCCGCCAACGTCAGCCGAAATTGCGAAGCTGATGCCGCCGCCTGCGCCGCCCAAGCCGGTTCAACTTGCCGCTGCGGCGCCACCACCATCACCGCCCACATCGGCCGACATCCTCAAGGTGGCACCCGTGGATTCCAATGCGTGGCCGGCAACATCGGCGGGGCAGGTCAAGGCCGTCCAGGCGCTGCTGCGCGAGATGAGGTTCTACGAGAGCGACCCCGACGGCCGCATGGGCCCGGCGACGCGCGCCGCAATCCGCGAGTACGAGGGACTGGCCGGCCTCAAGGTCACGGGCCAAGCCAATCGGGAGCTGTTCGATTCGCTGAAGGAGATGCAGCTCCTGATGAAGCCCAAACCCAAGGACGGCTCAAACTAGGCGGCCGGCGTGCCGCCACCAGGATGCGGGAAGAAGAGACGCCGCGCGCTGTGCCTCCTCGATGGTTCGATACAGGCCAAAGCAGGTCGCGCCGCTTCCGCTCATCGCGACATGGGCGACGCCGTCGCTGCGTCGCAGCCGGTCGAGTAGATCGGCGACTTCCGGCTGCAACGAAATGGCTGCGTCGGTCAGGTCGTTGCCGCGTCGCGCGAGATCGCGCGCAAGGTCGCCAAGATCCTGCCAGCCGCTGCCGATCGGCAGGGCCGCGGAGAAACTTCCCTGTCGCGCGCCGAAGACGGCAGGCGTCGGCAGCGCAGTGCCGGGGTTGACCAGCAGGATGGCGCACGCCGGCAAGGCCGGCGCCGGGACGAGACGCTCGCCGATGCCCGAGGCCAGCGCCGGCCGGCCGGCGAGGCACATCGGCACGTCGGCACCGAGAGTCGCAGCGAGATCGAACAGCTCCTCCTGGGGCATCGCGACACGCCACAGCTCGACCAGGGCGAGAAGCGTCGCGGCGGCATCGGCCGAGCCACCGCCCAGTCCGGCCGCCACGGGGATGCGCTTGGTGAGACGAAGTGCGGCGCGCGGCGCCACGCCGGCGCGCCCCGCCAGCAGGCGCGCCGCCTTCAGCGCCAGATTGTCGGTGTTGCGTTCGAGCGACGCAGCGGCGGGTCCGACGATCTGGAGGGACAAGTCCGACGCAGGCGCGACCTCGATCTCGTCGGCGAGATCGGTGAACGCGACCAGTGAATCGAGCAGGTGAAAGCCATCGGCGCGGCGTCCAACGACCTTCAGCCAGAGATTGACCTTGGCTCGCGCGAGCGGCACGCCCCCTACCCTTCGATCAGCCGGCCTTCGATCAGCCGCCCTGCTTGGAGTCGGCGGCCTTCTCGTAGACGGTCGGCTTGTCGTTCGATGGGTTCAGCCCGTTGGCGATCTTGTCCTCGATGACCGGCAGGCGATCCTTGTCGGGCTTCTGGTGCAGCGCGCGCTCCCACTGGAAGCGGGCCTCGCGGCGGCGGCCGACATGCCAGTAGGCGTCGCCGAGATGATCGGTGATCGTCGAATCGTCGCCCTTTTGCTCCGTCGCGCGCTCCAGCCACTCCACCGCCTTCTCGTACTGGCCGAGCCGGTAGTAGGCCCAGCCGACGCTGTCGGTGATGGAACCGTCGTCCGGCCGCAGCTCGGTCGCGCGCTCCAGCATCTTCATGCCTTCCTGCAGGTGCAGGCCCTGATCGATCCAGCTGTAGCCAAGATAGTTCAGCACGTAGGGCTGCTCGGGCGAGAGTTCGAGCGCCTTCTTCATGTCGGCTTCGGCCTTCGGCCAGTTCTTGGTGCGTTCGAGCACGATGCCGCGTCCGAAATAGATCTGCCAGTGCCGCTCGTCAGGCGTGCCCAGCCGCGAGATCGCCGTGTCGTAGGCGGCGACCGCCTCGGCAAAGCGATCCTTGCCGCGCAGCAGGTCGGCCAAGGTCAGCGCCGCGTCGATGCGATCGGGCTTCTCGGCCACCAGCGTCCTGAGGCGAGCGACGGCCTGGTCGAACTTGTCCTCCTGGGCGTCGAGCGCCGCCGTCCGCAGTCTCGCCTGCCAGTAGAGCGGCGAATTCGGGCCGATCTTGCCCAGGGCGGCGACCGCCTTGGGGATCTGGTTGAACTGCTCGTAGAGGCCGGCGATCATCAGCCAGGCGAAATCCTGGTCAGGCTTGAGCGCGGTGGCGAGCTGGTAGAAGATCAGCGCGAGATCGGTGCGCTGGTTGCGCGGATCGGAGGCGAGGATGCCGCCAATATCGAACAGGATCTCGGCAATGCCCGAGGCCGGAGTCGGCGGCTTGGGCATCGGCGCATTGGGGCCCATCAGCCCATCCATCACGACGGAGTCGCCGTAACGCGCGCCGTAGCTCTTCAGGATCTCGCGCGCTTCGGCGTCCTTGCCGAGACGCCGCAGCCCTTCCGCCACGGAAATCGTGGTGCGCAGCCCGTTGCGGTCGATCGACATGGCGCGCCGGTATTTCGCCTCGGCGGCGGCCTTGTCGCCCGCCATCTCGTCGATCTGTCCCTCGATCACCAGCGAGGGGGCCTCGGCCCGCTCGCCGGCCGCAGGCTTCAGGCGCACCAGCAGGGCACGCGCGGCCGCGTAATCCTTTTCCCCCGCCTTCAGCCACGCCATCACGTATTCGCGCAACGTGCCGAGCTGATTTTCGGCGCCGATCTTGCTGAGTTGCTGTTCGGCGGCCTTGTATTCACCTTTCTTGATGGCCTGGATCGCCATCACAAGATTGGCGAAACCATCACCCGGCCGCGTGGCCAGCACCGCCGGCGCCAGCTCGGCGGCGGAGTCGATACGGCCGGCATACATGCGCAGGCGGAAGACGGCATAGATCAGCTCGGGATCGAGCGGCGTCAGCGCCAGCGCCTGATCCATCTGGTCGGCGGCAACGTCGTAATCGTGATCCTGCTCGCCGACACGTGCGGCGAGATAGCGGCCCTGCAGCGAGATCGGCGCCAGTCGCTGGCCGGGCTGGACGGCCGGCGGCCGGGTGGTCGGCGGCCGGGCATCGCCTTGAGGTGCCGGGCCCTGCTGGGCCTGGCCAGAGATGGGGAGAGCGACCAGCAGCGCGGCGGAAAGCAGCGCGAGGGGGGTGCGGTTCATGCGGCTCACATGTTGGGGTAATTGGGACCGCCGCCGCCTTCGGGGACGCTCCAATCGATGTTCTGCGCGGGATCCTTGATGTCGCACGTCTTGCAGTGCACGCAGTTCTGCGCGTTGATCTGGAAGCGCGGCTGGCCGTTGTCGGCCGTCACGACCTCATAGACACCGGCCGGGCAGTAGCGCTGCGCCGGCTCGGCATAGAGCGGCAGGTTCACGGCGATCGGGATCGACGGATCGCGCAGCTTCAGGTGAACCGGCTGATCCTCCTCGTGGTTGGTGTTCGACAGGAACACCGAGGAGAGCTTGTCGAAGGAGACCACGCCGTCGGGCTTGGGATACTGGATCGGCTGGAACTCGCTGGCCGGCCGCAGCGTCTCATGGTCGGCCTTGTGATGGTGCAAGGTCCACGGCACGCGCAGGCCGAGATCGTGCAGCCACATGTCCAGGCCGCCATAGAGCGTGCCAAGCGTGGTGCCCCACTTCAGCGCCGGCTTCACGTTGCGCACCTTGTCGAGGTCCTTCCAGATCCACGACGCCTTGAGCTTCACCGGATAGGCGATCAGCTCGTCGCCACCCGTCTTGCCGCCGGCCAGCGCCTCGAATGCCGCCTCGGCCGCGAGCATGCCGCTCTTGACCGCATTGTGGCTGCCCTTGATGCGCGGCACGTTGACGAAGCCCGCCGAGCAGCCGATCAATGCGCCGCCCGGGAAGGTGAGCTTGGGTACCGACTGGATGCCGCCTTCGTTGATGGCGCGCGAACCATAGACCAGACGCTTGCCGCCCTTGAGATACTTGGCAACGTCGGGATGCGTCTTGAAGCGCTGGAATTCGTCGAACGGCGAGAGGTACGGATTCTCGTAGCTGAGATGCACCACGAGGCCGATGGCGACCAGGTTGTCCCCGAAGTGATACATGAACGAACCGCCCGAACTGCCGGTCTCCGACAGCGGCCAGCCCTGCGAGTGCACGACCAGGCCTTTGCGGAAATTGGCCGGATCGACCTGCCACAATTCCTTGATGCCGATGCCGAACTTCTGCGGATCGACACCGTCGCGCAGGTCGAACTTGGCCATGAGCTGCTTGGCGAGCGAGCCACGCACGCCTTCGCCGATCAGCGTGTACTTGGCATGCAGCTCCATGCCGGGTGTGTAGCTGTCCTTGTGCGTACCGTCCTTGGCGATGCCCATATCGCCGGTCGCGACGCCCTTCACCGAGCCATCCTCGTTGTAGAGCACCTCGGCGGCGGCAAAGCCGGGATAGATCTCGACGCCCAGCGCCTCGGCCTGCTGACCGAGCCAGCGACAGACCTCGCCGAGGCTGACGATGTAGTTGCCGTGGTTGTTCATCAGCCGCGGCAGCAGGAAGTTGGGGAAGCGGTAGGAACCGCCCTTGGTGAGGAACAGGAACTGGTCGTCGGTGACCTGGGTCTCGAGCGGGGCGCCCTTCTCCTTCCAGTCCGGAATGAGCTCGTTGAGACCGATCGGGTCGACGACGGCGCCCGACAGGATATGGGCGCCGAGTTCCGAGCCCTTTTCGATCAGGCAGACGGAGACTTCGTGGTTGCGCTCCGCGGCAAGCTGCTTCAGGCGGATCGCCGCCGACAGTCCGGCCGGACCACCACCCACGATCACCACGTCGTATTCCATCGCCTCGCGCGTCATGCCCATCTCGCTCTGCAATTCCATTTTCCCGATGGACGCGCGCCTGTCGGACGGCAATCCTTTGATTTAGATAGCCTGTCGGGGGCAGGATCGCCACCCGCTGAAAAGGGGAATTCCCGTGCCAGAGTTGATCGATATCGATAGCAAGACCTTCTCTGCACGCGATTTCAGGCTGGAAAGTGGCAAGACGCTACCCATCCTCGAACTCGCTTACGAAACCTACGGCACGCTGTCCCCGGCCAAGGACAACGCCATCCTTGTCGTGCACGGCTACACCTCGTCCCATCACGCCGCAGGCAAGAATGCGGTCGGCAAACAGGGTCGCGGCGTCACCGAGGGATCGGCCGGCTGGTTCGACGGGCTGATCGGCCCGGGCAAGGCGATCGATACCGACCGATATTTCGTCGTTTCGGTGAACGCGCTGGGCTCCGCGCACGGCAGTTCCGGTCCCAATGCCATCGATCCCGGCACCGGCAAGCCCTACGGCCCGACCTTCCCGGAGATCACCCTGCGCGACATGGTGGCCAGCCAGAAGCTGCTGGTGGATTCGCTGGGCCTGAAGAGTCTGGTGGCCGTGGTCGGCCCCTCGATGGGCGGCTTCCAGTCGTTCCAGTGGGCGGCGTCCTACCCCGGCTTCATGAAGGGCATCGCCGCCTCCGTCACCGCGCCGCGCGCGCCCGGCCGGCTGGGCGGCCTGGAGGCGCTGCAGGCCCGCCTCGCCAGCGATCCGAACTGGAACGGCGGCTGGTACTACGAGAACGGCGGCATTCCCGGCACGCTCGAGCAGATCCGCTACGAGACGCTGCTGAACTACGGTCAGGGCGAGGCCGAGGCGAAGGTCGCCGCCAAGGGCTGGGCGAAGATCTACGACGGACATTCGCTGGTCACCCTGCGACGCGCGATCGACGGCTTCGACATCACCAAACAGTACGACCAGCTGAAGAAGACCAAGGTCCTGTACGTGATCTCCAAGACCGACAAGCTGTTCGACCTCACCGACTGCGCGGCCCATGCGCTCGACATGCGCAAGGCCGGCGTCGATCTCACCTATGTCGAGATGCCGTCGGACAAGGGACATATGGCCAGCCACGCCGACGCTGCGATGTGGGCGCCGATCCTCGGCGCCTTCATCAAGAGCCTGGCATGAACGAAGCGGCGTTCGCCCCGCAGGACGCCGCCGCGCTGCTGCGCTGGTATGTCGACCACGGGCTCGACGAGACGATCGGCGAGGAAGCGATCGACCGCTTCGCGCTACCGCCGCCGGCTGCCGTTGCCGCCGCCCTCCCCTCGCCGGCTGCCGCTCCCGCCGCGCCGACGCCGATCCGCACGCCCATCGCACCACCGGTCGCGCGCCCGCCCGTACCGCTCGAATCGCCCAAGCTCGCCGAGGACGCGCGCGCGGTCGCACAACAGGCAAACACCATCGCCGAACTCGAGGAGGCCGTTCGCGCCTTCGAAGGTTGTGCGCTGAAGCGCACCGCCAAGAACACCGTGTTCTCCGACGGCGTCGCCGGCGCGCCGGTGATGATCGTGGGCGAAGCGCCGGGCGCCGACGAGGATCGGCTAGGCAAGCCGTTCGTCGGCGTGAGCGGCCAGCTCATGGACCGCATGTTCTCGGCCATCGGCATGAGCCGCGAGCGCGACCTCTACATCACCAACATTCTCTTCTGGCGCCCGCCCGGCAACCGCACGCCGACGCTCGCCGAGCAGGCCATCTGCCTCGCCTTCACCCGCCGCCACATCGAACTCGCCAGGCCGAAGATCGTGGTGCTGGCCGGCGGCACGGCGGTGAAGGCGGTGCTGAACACGACGGAAGGCATCACCCGCCTGCGCGGTAAATGGACGACGCTCACGCTCGACGACGGCAGCGAGATCCCGGCGCTCCCGACCTTCCACCCGGCCTATTTGCTGCGCACCCCCGCCAGCAAACGCCAGAGCTGGGCCGACCTGCTATCACTCGACAAGCGGCTGAAGGATCTCGGCGTTCGTTAGCGTCTTTCGACGGGAGCGAGCAGCAAGGGCGGTATCGGGTTACCGCGATTTCCAGCCTCTTTTCCGATTCGTCTGGTTCGTTTATTTCGTTTGTTTCGTTCATTCGCCGGATTCCCGGCTTCTTCAGCGGCTACTGGAGTTTCTTCCTCAGGAAGAATTTCTGATGTCCCGGCGGATAGTCGTCAAGCATGGCGAAGACTTCGTAGCCGCGCTTCTCGTAGAACGGGCGGGCCTGCCAGGTGTGGGTGTCGAGATGGGCGGAGTGGCAGCCGCGCATGCGGGCATAGTCCTCGGCGGCGTCCATCAGGCGCGTCGCGTGGCCCTGGCCGCGCAGCGCCTCGTCGACCCACAGGGTCGACACGAACAGCCAGTCCGACCAGAGATAGCCGAGAAGGCCGCCCAGGGTTTCGCCCTTCTCCCCCTTCAGGAAAATTTTGCAGGGATAGTAGTCGGACTTGCCGGTGCGGCTCGAATTGAACATCGACAGACGGTCGCCCACATAGTCCGCGGCGCGGGCATTGTCGGGATCGAAGACGAGCTCGATCTTTTCCATCAGCGCCCAACCACCTCAGCGCATCTCGGCGCGCTGGCGGACCAGGGCCAGTACGCTGCGGCCGATCGGCATGTCGACGCCCACCCATTCCGACATCTCGACGACGGCGCCCAGCAGCGCCTCGATTTCGAGCGGACGTCCACGCTCGAGGTCCTGCAGCATCGAGGTCTTGTGGGCGCCGACCTCGGCGCCGCCGGCGATGCGCTTGTCGACGTTGATCGCGAACTTGACCCCGAGCTTCTCGGCAACGGCCTGGCCCTCGACCATGAGCGCGCGGCAGACCGCGTGCGTCCCGGGATCGCCGATCACCTTGTCGAGGGTCGCGCCGGTCAGCGCGCTGATCGGGTTGAAGGCCATGTTGCCCCAGAGTTTGACCCACAGCTCGTCACGGATGCGCGGCCGCACCGGCGCCTTGAGGCCCGCCTTGATCAGCAGCTCCGACAGCTTCGCCGCGCGCTCGCTGCGGCTGCCGTCAGGTTCGCCCAAGGTGAAGCGGTCGCCGTAGGTATGGTGGATCACGCCGGGCTCGACCACGTCGGCGGCCGGATAGACGATGCTGCCCAGAACCTGCGAAGGCGGCAGCGCGGCCGTGAGCGCCCCGCCGGGATCCACCGACTCGATGCGCTTGCCTTCGAACTCGCCGCCGAGCTTGTACGTATACCACCAGGGCACGCCGTTGATCGCCGCGACGATGGTCGTGTGCGGCCCGATCAGCGGCTTGAGCTGCTCCATCGCCGGCAGCAGCGAATGCGCCTTCAAGGTCAGCACGAGATAGTCCTGCGGACCGATCTCCTTCGGATCGGCGGCGACGCGCGGTTCCGTCACCGTCTCCTTGCCCTCGCTCAGCAGGACGAGGCCGCGCGTGCGCAGCGCCTCGCCATGCGGACCGCGCGCCACCACCGTGACGGGCGTGCCGGCCATTTCGAGCTTGGCAGCCATCAGGCCGCCGATCGCACCAGCGCCGAAAACGCAGATCGAGGTCACGTCGCCACCCTCAGGCCTTCGCCTCGCCGAGGCCGAGCTTGGCAGCAAGGCCGATGCGCTGCAACTTGCCGGTGGCGCCCTTGGGGATCTCGCTCACGAACACGACCTTGCGCGGCACCTTGAAGTCGGCGGCCTGCCTGGCCACGAAGTCGCGCAGCTCGCGTTCCGTCGCTTCCTGGCCCGCCCGCAGCACGACGACTGCGCCGACATCCTCGCCCAGCATCGGATGCGGGATCGCGAAGGTCACGACCTGCTCGACCGCCGGATGATCCATCAGGATCGTGTCGACCTCGATCGGGCTGATCTTCTCGCCGCCGCGGTTGATGATCTCCTTGAGGCGGCCGGTGAGGAACAGGTAGCCGTCCTCGTCGAAGCGGCCCTGGTCACCGGTACGGAACCAGCCGTCGGCGAAGGCCTTGAGGTTGGCGTCGGGATTGTTGTCGTAGCCCGCCGTGACGTTCGGCCCCTGGATCACCACCTCGCCCACCGTGCCCTGCGGCAGGAAGTGGCCGGCCTCGTCCATGATGGCGATCTTCGGACCGGCCGGCAGGCCGACGGCCCCCGGCTTGCGCTTGCCCGGTGGCAGCGCGTTGGACGCCATCTGGTGGCTGGCCTCGGTCATGCCGTAGGCCTCGATCACCGGGCAATCGAAGGCAGCTTCGAGTTCCAGCATCACCTGCGGCGGCAGCGAGGCCGAGGAGGAACGGATGAACCGCAGCTTGGCCGCCTTCGCGGCGTCGGCATGGCTGCGCAGGCGTGTGAGGATCGCCTGGTGCATGGTCGGCACGGCCGTGTACCAGGTGGGCTTCACCTCATCGAGCTGGGCGAAGAAGCGCAGCGCGTTGAAGCCCGGCGTGCAGGCAACCGACGCACCGGCGCCGAGCGACGAGAGCGTCGCGGCGATCAGCCCGTGGATGTGGAACAGCGGCATGATGTTCATGCAGCGGTCGGCCGGCGTCAGCGCCAGCGATTGCGCGATATGGCGCGCCGAGGCGGCGAGGTTCGCCGTCGACAGCGGCACGATCTTGGGCCGCGCGGTCGTGCCCGACGTGTGCAGCACCAGCGCGATCTCGCCATCGACCGAGGTACCGGGGCTCGCGGCTTTCGCGGGCTTCAACGCCGAAACGTCGAGCGTGAAACTGCCGGCCGGACCGTCTTCCGTCGGCACCAGCTCGATGATCGGCACGCCGACCTTCTCTGCCATCGCGCGCACGGGGCTGTCCATGCCCTTCTGAACGATCACGGCCTTGGGCTTCAGGTCGTCGAGATAGAACTCGAACTCGTCGGCGCGATAGGCCGGGTTGAGCGGCGCCGAGCTGGTGCCCGAAGCGACGGCGATGAACGAGGACGCCATTTCCGGCCCATTCGGCGCGACCATGGCGACGCGATCGCCGCGGCCGATGCCGACGGCGTTGAGCGTGGCCAGCGTGTCGTCGGTCAGCTTCTTCAGGCCGGCATAGGTGAGCCAGGGGCGGCCCGGCGCGCCGATCGCCGGCGCGTCGGCCTTGCCCGCGGACGCGACGTCGTAAACGGTCTTGATCATCTTATGTCCTTCAGGCCGCCGCTTTCTCATCGGCGATGATGCGGTCGTAGGCCGGCAGGGTCAGGAACTCGTAGAACTGCGGCTGCTCGACCAGGTCGATCATGAGCTGGGCGGCATCTTCGTAGCGGCCCTTGGCATAGGCCTCCTCGCCGATCTGCGCCTTCACCTTGTCGTTCTCCTCACGCACGACCTGGCGCACGAGTTCCTTGGTGATGGCGCGCCCGTCGTCGAGCTTCTGGTTGTGTCGCACCCACTGCCAGACCTGCGCACGGCTGATCTCGGCGGTGGCGGCGTCTTCCATCAGGTTGAACAGCGGCACGCAGCCGATGCCGCGCAGCCACGCCTCGACATAGCCGATGCCCACGGCCACGTTCTGCCGCAAGCCCGCTTCTGTCTTCGGACCGGTGGGGATCTGGATCAGGTCGGCGGCGGTGACGTGCACGTCCTGGCGCTTGCGCGCGATCTGGTTGGCTTCCTTCATGACCGCATCGAACTCGGCCTTGGCGATCGGCACGAGGCCCGGATGTGCGACCCAAGTGCCGTCGTGGCCGTCACCGGCCTCGCGCTTCTTGTCGGCATGGACGCGGGCCATCGCCTCCTCGTTGGCCTTGGGGTCGTTCTTGATCGGAATCTGCGCGGCCATGCCGCCCATCGCGTGAACCTCGCGGCGGTGGCAGGTCTTGATCACGAGCTGGCTGTAGGAACGCAGGAAGTGCGAGGTCATGCCGACCGTGCCGCGATCCGGCAGCACCGCCCACTCCTGCTCGCGGAATTTCTTGATGAAGGAGAAGATGTAGTCCCATCGGCCGCAGTTGAGGCCGGCCGAATGGTCCTTCAGCTCCCACAGGATCTCGTCCATCTCGAACGTGGCGACGATCGTCTCGATCAGCACCGTGGCCTTGATCGACTTCTGCGGCACGCCGAGCGCATCCTGCGCCGCCACGAACACGTCGTTCCAGAGGCGCGCCTCGAGATGGCTCTCCATCTTCGGCAGGTAGAAATACGGGCCGGTGCCGCGCGACAGCGCTTCCTTGGCGTTATGGAAGAAATAGAGGCCGAAATCGAACAGCGAGCCCGACATCGGCTTGCCGTCGACCGTCACGTGCTTCTCGAGCAGATGCCAGCCGCGCGGGCGCACGAACAGCACCGCCGTCTTCTCGTTCAGCTTGTAGGACTTGCCGCTGACCGGGTCGACATAGTCGATCTGGCGGCGCACCGCGTCGGCCAGGTTGTACTGGCCCTCGATCATGTTGGCCCAGGTCGGCGTCGAGGCGTCCTCGAAGTCGGCCATGAAGACGTTGGCGCCGCAGTTCAGCGCGTTGATGATCATCTTGCGGTCGACCGGGCCGGTGATCTCGACCCGGCGGTCCAGGATATCCTTGGGCAGCGGCGCGACGGTCCAGTCGCTCTCGCGGATCTTGGCGGTCTCGGGCAGGAAATCGGGCTTTTCGCCGGCGTCGAGGCGCTTCTGGCGCTCGACGCGCAGGGCCAGCAACTCTTCCCGGCGGGCATTGAACTTGCGCTGCAGGTCGGCGACGAAGGCGACGGCCTCCTTGGTGAGCACCTTGTCGAAACCAGGCTTCATCGCGCCGTCGATGACCACGCCCGCTGGAAGGTCCAGAGCCGCCATTTCGTTTCCCTTCGATATCCAGGTTGAACGGGCGATTTAACGCCGGAATCGCCGCCAGACCAGTCCGAATTCGACCGCGCCCGGCGAAATCCCCTATTGGCACGGGGGTTGCTGCCTCTTGTACAACGACGCGTGTCACTCGGGGGAGAAGACCGATGGTCGAGACTGTCGTCCATCCGGTGGACGAAAAACTGCCGCTCGTGAAGCTGCTGCCGCTCGGCCTGCAGCATGTGCTGGTGATGTATGCCGGTGCCGTCGCCGTCCCGCTGATCCTGGGCGGCGCGCTCAAGCTGCCGAAGGACCAGATCGCGATCCTCATCAACGCCGACCTCTTCGCCTGCGGGGTCGTCACCCTGATCCAATCGATCGGGTTCCGGTGGTTCGGCATCCGCCTGCCCGTAATGATGGGCGTAACCTTCGCCGCCGTCGGCCCGATGCTCGCCATGGCCACCGATCCCCGCATCGGCCTGCTCGGCATTTACGGGGCGGTCATCGCCGCTGGCATATTTGGCGTCGTGGTTGCGCCGTTCATCAGCCGTCTCCTGCCGCTGTTCCCGCCGGTCGTGACCGGCACCATCATCGCGGTCATCGGCATTTCGCTGATGCGCGTGGGTATCAACTGGGCGGCCGGCGGTGTCGGCAATCCGCGCTTCGGCGATCCGCTCTATCTGTCGGTGGCCTTCCTCGTTCTCCTGGTCATTCTCGTGATCACGAAGTACCTCAAGGGCTTCTTCGCCAACATCGCCGTGCTGCTGGGCCTGGCCGCAGGCTTTGTCGTGGCGATGCTGCTGGGCCAGGTGAACTTCGCGGGCGTCGCCGAAGCCGGATGGATCGAGCCTGTCTATCCCTTCCAGTTCGGCTGGCCGACGTTCGATGCGCTGGCGATCCTCACCATGTGTCTCGTCATGATCGTGGTGATGATCGAATCCACGGGCATGTTCCTCGCCCTGGGTGAACTCACCGATCGCAAAATCGACAAGGAGGACCTGACGCGCGGACTGCGGGTCGACGGGCTGGGCACGCTGATCGGCGGCATCTTCAACACCTTCCCCTACACGTCCTTCTCCCAGAATGTCGGGCTGGTGGGCATCACCGGCGTGCGCAGCCGCTGGGTCACGGCCATGGGCGGCGTCATCATGCTGGCGCTCGGCCTGTTCCCGAAGATCGCCACCGTGGTGGCCTCGGTGCCGCAATTCGTGCTGGGCGGGGCGGGAATCGTGATGTTCGGGATGGTCTGCGCCACCGGCATACGGATCCTCTCGAGGGTCGACTTCCGCGGCAATCCCAACAACGCCTACGTTGTGGCGATCAGCATCGGCCTCGGTATGATCCCCCTTGTCTCGGAGCGCTTCTTCGGCCAGATGCCGAAGGCGCTGGGCCCGCTGCTCCACAGCGGTATCCTGCTGGCCTCGATCTCGGCTGTCCTGCTCAACGCCTATTTCAACGGGATGAAGGGCAGCGCCGACGCCGCGGCCGAGGCGACGGCGGCCGGACGGGAGGCCGAGGCAGCGCACTGAGCGCAGCCAGGGGAGATGGGATGGACGCTGCTTTCGTTGTCGACTGGCTGAACCTGCTGCTGCGCTGGGCTCACATGATCGTGGGCATCGCCTGGATCGGCGCCTCCTTCTATTTCATCTGGCTGGACAACCACCTGCACCCGCCGCTCGACCCGGCCGACGTCGCAAGGGGAATCGGCGGCGAGGTCTGGGCGGTCCATGGCGGCGGCTTCTACACGGCCAAGAAGTTCAAGGTCGCACCGGAGCGGTTGCCGCCCGAGCTGCACTGGTTCAAGTGGGAAGCCTATACAACCCTGGTCACGGGCTTCTTCCTGCTCTGCCTCGTCTACTACTACGGGGCCGAGGTGGCGCTGATCGATCCGTCGGTCCTGCCGCTGACCAAACCACAGGCGATCGCCATCGGGCTCGGGTTCCTCGTGCTGGGCTGGCTAGTCTACGACTGGCTCTGCCGCTCGACCCTGGGCCAGGACGACGTCGTGCTGGGCGGGCTCGTCTTCCTCTACTGCGTGATCGCGGCCTGGGCGCTCTGCCACATCTTCTCGGGCCGCGGCGCCTACATCCATTTCGGCGCCATGCTCGGCACCATCATGGTGCTGAATGTCTATTTCGTGATCATCCCCGGCCAGCGCGAGCTGGTGAAGGCCAAGGAAGAAGGCCGCATTCCCGACCCGATCCACGGCCTGCGTGGGCGCCAGCGCTCGGTTCACAACACCTATTTCACACTCCCGGTGCTGTTCACGATGATCAGCAACCATTACGCCGGCCTCTACGGTCACGAATGGAACTGGGTGCTGCTGCTGACGATTTCGATCGCTGGCGCCCTGATCCGCGTCTGGTTCGTCCAGCGCCACAAGGGCAATGCCAATCCGCTGGTCCTCGCGGCGGGCTTCGTCTTCATCGCCTTCACCGCACTTCTTTCGCTGCCGAGGCCGAGCGCGGATGGCGGCGGGCCCGTGGCCTTCGCCGAGGTCCAGCCCATCATCCAGGCGCGTTGCACGCCCTGCCATGCCGCGAAGCCCACGCAGGAAGGATTCCTGGCGCCACCGAAGGGAATCCTGCTCGAGACACCGTCGCAGATCCAGGCGATGGCGGCGGCGATCAACCAGCAGGCCGCCGCCTCGCGCGTCATGCCGCCCGGCAACATGACCAACATCACCGACGCCGAGCGCCGCATGATTGCGCGCTGGTTCAAAGGCGGCGCACAATAGCGGCATGAAATTCCGCTCCCGCGGCTTTCCGTGGCGCCGTCTGCTTTCGGCGGCGCTGGCGGCGGTCGCGATCTTCCTCTTCTGGTCTCAAGTTTCCGAACGCGGCCAGCGCGAGATTGCGCGCGGGCCCGCGATCTCCGCCGAGGCGCGCGAAGCGGGCCAGGGGTGGGGTTCGGGCATGGGCTTCGCCGACCAGCGCCGCCTCGACGAGCATTACCAGAAGCACGGGAGCGAATTCGGCCGCATTACCAAGCAGGACTATCTCCGACAGGCGCAATTGCTGCGGGACGCGAAGGTCGGCGGACCGATCCAGGAGACCGTGCGCCGGGACGGTGTCGTGACACGTTTCGACCGTGACACAGGCGCCTTCATCGCCTTCAATTCCAACGGCATCATACGCACCTTCTTCAAACCCAACGACGGCGAGCGCTACTACCGCCGCCAAGCCGAACGGGGGAACGATTGAAGCCGCCACCGCCACCCGGCCCGCCCGACGTTGCAGAGTTGCAGGATCTGATCGACCAGTGGGCCGGCTTTGCCCAGGACCTCGAGCGGCAGGACTACAGTTTCGACCTCGACAACTGGCTGAACGACGTCGACGTGCGCGAGCTGATCCTCGAGGCGCTGCCGATGTTCAGCCGCGAGGAGATGGGCGACCATGCGCTGAAGCTCGACGCAGCCGACAGGATCTTCATGGCCGCGACGCGCGACTTCAAACGCTGCGTCTGGGGCCATGGCACGGCGCGCAAGGAGAATTGGACCCCCCAGAAGAACTGGTGGTACTTCCGCACACCGGCCCGCTCCAATGCCCAGCTTGAAGACGAGCTCGCCACGGTTCGCTAAGACGATGGCATGAGCACGCCGAAAATTCTGGTCGAGGCCCAGGGGCCGGTGACCACCATCGTCATCAACCGGCCGCAAGCCCGGAACGCCCTCGACAACGAAGCCGCGCACGGGCTTGCCGACGCGCTGCGCGCCTTCGAGGTCAATCCCGAGGCGCGCGTCGCCGTGCTGACCGGCGCGGGCGGCGCCTTCTGCGCCGGTGCCGATCTCAAGGAGCTGGGCTCGGGAACGGACTATTTTCCCTGGGCGGGCAGCGACGAGGGCCCGCTGCGGGCCCCGCTGTCGAAACCGGTGATTGCGGCTGTCGAGGGACATGCCTGCGCCGGCGGGCTGGGCGTCGCGCTGTTCTGCGACATCCGCATCGTCGACGACACGGCGACCTTCGGGGTGTTCTCGCGGCGCTGGGGGGTGCCGATGAGCGACGGCACGACCGTGCGGCTGCCGCGCATCGTCGGCCAGGGTCGCGCCATGGACATGCTGCTGACCGGACGCGCCGTCGGCGCCGACGAGGCGATCGCGATCGGGCTGGCGACGCGCAAGGTGGCGCGCGGCACGACGCGCACCGAAGCCGAAACTTTGGCGCGGCAGATCGCGGGCTTCCCGCCGATCGCCATGACGTCGGACCGCCAGTCAGCCTACGAGAGCTTCGACCGCGACCAGGCTTCGGCGATCCGGCGCGAGATGGAACTGTCGCTCGACGCACGGCGGCAGGAATCACAAGGCGGTGCTGCGCGCTTCGCCAAGGGCGAAGGCCGCCACGGCCAATTCAGGAAGTAATCCGGGAGTTAGAGACATGCGGGCGCTGGTTTGTCATGCCTATGGTCCGATCGACAGTCTGAAGGTCGAGGAGATTCCTCAGCCCGTGCCGAAGGCCGGGGAGGTGCTGGTCAAGGTCCGTGCCGCCGGTGTGAGCTTCGCCGCCATGCTCGGCGTGCAGGGCAAGCACCAGAACAAGCCGGCCCTGCCCTACGTGCCGGGCAACGAGCTGGCCGGCCATGTCGTGGCGCTGGGCGACGGCGTGACCACCGTGGCGGTCGGCGACCGCATCGCGACGGGCGTCAGCCAGGGGGCTTTCGCCGAGTACGCGACTGCCACTGCCGCGAACCTCGTGCCGATCCCCGAGATCATGCCCTATGCCGAGGCGACGAATTTTCCGACGCTCTACCCCACGGCCTACGGTGCCCTGAAATGGAAGGCCGACATGCAGCCCGGCGAGGTGCTGCTGGTTCACGGTGCGGGCGGTGGCTCGGGCCTCACCGCGATCGAGGTTGGCAAGGCGATGGGCGCGGTGGTGATCGCCAGCGCCGGCGGCGCCGACAAGCTAAAAGCGGCACAGGAGGCCGGCGCCGATCATCTGATCGGCTATCGCGCGGAGGATTTACGCACCAAGGTACTGGAAATTACCGGCGGCCGCGGCGCCGATGTCATCTACGATCCCGTCGGTGGATCGGCCTTCGATGCGTCGCTGCGCTGCGTGGCGCCCGAGGGGCGCATCATCCCGATGGGCTTTGCCAGCGGCGTCATTCCGCAGATCCCGGCCAACATCCTCCTCGTCAAGAACGCGACGGTGATCGGCTTCTACTACGGCTACTGGAATGGCTGGGGCAGCAAGGGTACGCCGTCGCCGAAGGAAGCCGAGGCGCTGGCCAAGCGCCGCGCCCTGGTGGCCGCGGCACAGAAGGACCTCACGCGTTGGTTCACCGAAGGAAAGCTCAGGGCGACCGTAGCCGCAACCTACGACCTTGCAGATTGGGTGAAGGCATTCCGCCTGATCGAAGAGCGCACCGTCGTCGGCAAAGCCGTCCTCGTTCCGTAACCGTACGGACGCTTGTCGGTCCGGCAGTCGATCCGGCATAGTCCGCAGGCATGCCGGTCCAGTGGACGATCTCCAAGCCGCACCGACTCGTGATCGCCGTCGCGCGGGACGAACTGCGGCTTGAGGATGTCGAAAACTATCTCGATGGCGTGACCGTCGCCAACGCCCTGACTTTCCGCAAGATTTTCGACATGACGCATGCCGTCGTGATGCTGAGCGACGCCGACATGATGGCGCTCGGCGCTCGCATCCGCGCCTATCTGAAGGTGAGCAAGCTCGGCCCGCTCGCCATCGTGGCGGTCACGGAACGCGCCTATGAGCAGGCCAGCCTGTTCCAGGTCCTTGCAGAGGGCGACCGGCCCGTGAAGATCTTTCGCGAACTGCACCTTGCCCGCGAATGGCTGGACGCGTTCGACTCAGGCTCCTGATTTACGCCGGCCAGACCTTGGGAAACGTCTCGCATTCGAGCCGGTCGCCCGGCTTCAGCCCGTGGCCCTCGATCGGCGGCGAGATCTGTCCGACCCGGGCGCCGTAGCGGGCGTCGTCGCCACACCAGCGTGTGGCCCAGGCGCGGCGGCGGCGCGACGTCGATTGGTTGCCCGAGGCGCCATGAAGCGTCAGCGCATGGAAGGCGATGACGTCGCCCGGCTCCATGTCCCAGGCGAGGAACTCGTGCGTGCCACGTTCGGCATCGAGATCGGGCAGCGGCTCGAAGCGGCTGTCCTGGACCTGCAGGTCGACACCGCCCTGCTTGAAGAATTTCGGCTGGAACCAGCGGCCCCAGCGATGCGAGCCCTTCACGTATTCGACGCAGGTCTCGCGATCGACGGGATCCAGCGGCGTCCACAGGGAGATGACCTGCTCGCCGTCGATCGGATAGTAGGGCTGGTCGTGATGCCAGGGTGTGCGCTCCTGCGTGCCCGGCTCCTTCACCAGCAGATGGTCGTGATAGTAGACGACCTCCCTCGATCCCATGAGCTTCGCCACGATCTCGCGCGCGGGTGATTCGTACACGAAGGCACGAGCCGCGACATGACGCTGCCAGAGCTGGAAGTCGACGAAGAACAGGCCGGGCGAACCCTGCGGCGTGTTGATGCGGACCATCGGGCCCGGGCTGGCCATGTCGTCGTCTACGGCCGCGCGCATGCGCTCGATCCATTCCATGGGAATGGCGTTGCGCAGGCAGATCGCGCCATCTTCGCGATAGCGGGCGACCTCGGCGTCGGTCGGCATCGGCATGGTTCAGATTTCTCCAAAATCGCCGCCGCGGCCCTTGCCGGCGGCGAAGCGGGCCGCGCCCTTGCGCGACTCGGCCTGCAGCGCCGGCATGCCGTGGCGGGCTTCGTTGACGAGGGCAGCCGGTACGTCGAGCGACCACTGGTCGTAGGACGAGCGCCGGTCGGAACGCAGGCAGGTCTGCGGAAATCTAGCGAGTATCCCGGCCAGCACCTTCGCCTCGGCGAGCGCCCGCCCTTCCGGCACCAGACGGTTGGCAAGGCCCCACTCGAACGCCTCGCGCGCGCTGACCTCGCGGCCGGTCAGGATCATGTCGAGCGCACGGCTATGCCCGATGAGGCGCGGCAGGCGCACCGTACCGCCATCGATCAGCGGCACGCCCCAACGGCGGCAGAAGACGCCGAACTTCGCGCTTTCGGACGCCACGCGCAGGTCGCACCACAAGGCAAGCTCGAGCCCACCCGCCACCGCATGGCCTTCGATGGCGGCAATGACCGGCTTGGAGAGAAGATGACGCGTCGGTCCCATCGGTCCCGGCCCGGCGGGATCGTGCTCGGACACGCCTTCTCGGCTGGCCGCAACCTTGAGGTCGAAACCCGCACAGAACGAACCGCCCCGCCCGGTCAGGATGGCGACGGACTGGGAATCGTCGGCATCAAAGGCCAGGAAGGCCTCACGCAGGAGGATCGCGGTCTCGGGATCGACGGCGTTGCGGGCCTCGGCGAAACGGTCGATCGAGACGATCGTCGTCGCGCCCTCCCGCTCGACCGCGACCTTGGCCACGTCAGCTTCCCTGCATCATGCGCAACGGCGTGTAGACCAGCACCGTCTCGCCCTTCTGGTTCTTGACCAGGTTGGTGGTCCGAACCAGGGCGCGCATCGGGTCCTTGGAGGTCGGTTTGATCTCCGTGAGCTCGATCTCGACGTGGATCGTGTCGCTCACGTAGGTGGGGCCCTTGATGTCGAAGCCCATCGACAGGAAGGCGAGACCCGTTCCCTGCAACGTGGTGGGAATGACCAGGCCTTCCGCCATCGAATAGACCAGTGCGCCCGGAACGGGATGGCCGCCGCGCATGGGCGCATGTTCGCGAATGTACTCCCTGTTCGTGAACAGCTCCTCGGAAAAGCCGCAAAGGGTCACGAAATTGAGAAGATCGGCCTCGAAGATCGTTCGGCCATAGGTGACGAATTTGTCGCCGACCCTGAGGTCGCGCCAGTTCCAGCCTTCCCCGAGCTGCTTCATGGGGCCGTTCCCTCAGTGAGCGTGGGCGAGAGTTGCGCCTTCGCGCAGCTTGTAGAGCCTGCTGCAATAGGGACACTCGACGTGTCCTTCCGGGCCCAGGTTGAGGTACACTTTGGGATGGCCCAACGCGCCGCCACCGCCATCGCAGGCGACGCGGTCAGTATCGACAGTGATGACTTCAAACGGCTCCGTCACGATCCCACTCCTGTTACGCCGGCGAATGATAGCGGCCTCCGCCGCCGCGGTCATGCTCTCCGCCTGCGCCCCGACGGTCGTTCCGGGAGGCGGCGTTGTGCAGAAGCCGCAGCTGACCGGGGACCGTTATGTCGCGGCGGACGGGACTTCGCTACCGTTGTCGGTCTGGCCTGCGGCAAACGGCGCGCCCAAGGCCGTCATCCTGGCCTTGCACGGCTTCGGCGACTACCGAATGGCCTGGGAGGAGCCGGCCGGAAGCTGGTCGGGGGCTGGAATCACCACCTACGCCTATGACCAGCGCGGTTTTGGCGGCAGCCCGACCCGCGGCCGGTGGCCGGGCACCGACACGCTGGTGGACGACGCGAAGGCGGTCGCGGCGCTCGTGCGGGCACGCCATCCCGGCGTGCCGTTCTACCTGGCCGGCGAAAGCATGGGCGGGGCGGTGGTGCTGGTGGCGGCCGATCGCGGGACCGAATCGGACGGGCTGATCCTGTCGGCGGCGGCCGTGCGCTCGCGCGACACGTTCGGTCCCGTGGCCAGCGCCGGCCTGTGGTTCTTCGCCCACACCATTCCCTGGATGCCGGCAGGGCCGACCTCGATCGACTATCAGCCAACCGACAATCCCAAGACCATCGACAAGCTGCGCAACGACCCGATGATGCTGCGCCAACCCCGCCTCGACATGGCCTATGGGCTGGTCGACCTGATGGACGACGCCCGCGCTTCCGCGGCACGGGTCAAGGAGCCCTATCTCATGATGTACGGGCTGGGCGATCGCATCGTGCCGCAGCAGCCGGTCAAGGCGGCCATCGAGATCATGCCGCCACGGTCCGATTCCCGACTGGCCTTCTACAAGAACGGCTATCATCTGCTGATGCGCGACAAGGCCGGGCCGGCCGTGACGGCCGACGTCGCGGCCTGGATCTCTGATCACGACGCCCCGCTTCCTTCGGGCGCGGATGCCTCGAAATCGCAGCCCGAGATGGCCGTCCTCTGGGGATCGAAGCGCAGCGGTCAGGCGAGCGTTACGCCCCGCAGCGAATGATGACCGAGGCGGCGCCGCGTATTTCCGTCATGTCGCCGCGCGTCGGCATGTTTTCCATTTTCAATGTGGTGTAGGCCCCGCCCGTGCTGTTGCACATTGCGACTGCACGAGTCTGGCACGCGCCGGGCTCCTTGCAGCTGATCGCGATGGCGGGCTTGCCATCGGTCCAGGTCACCTGCGTTGCATTCGTTTCCGTCCGGGGATCTTCGCCTGGCGTGCTCTTCGCCATGCTGCAGGCCGCGACCAGACCTGCGATGCCCATCGCGAACATCCACCTCATCGTCGATCGCGTCGTCATTTTCTCTCCCCCTTGGCCCCCTGAAAGGAGGCGGCACGACAGTACCTCGCGGTGCTGGACAGGTGCAAGATCATGCGATCCATGGCCTACTGCGAGGCATGAAGATCCGCTTCGAGCCCCTGGTTTCCTGCGCTGTCGCCGGACTCCTGTTGATGCCTGCTTCGGTGCACGCCCAGCAGACGGAGGAACAACTGGCGATGCGCTGCGCCCAGCTCGGGGCGCTCTACGACCGCTACAATCTGCAGCGCGGCGAAGGCTCCGGCGGCCCCAACATGGCGCGCCTCGGGGCCGGCATCGATTGCCAGAAGGGCCGCTACCAGCAAGGCATCAAGGCGCTGGAGGAACTCCTGCAGCGCAGCCGCATTCCCTATCCGCCGGCCGGTTGACGGCTATTTGCCCTTCAGCTTGAACTCGCGCCACAGGACGATGCCGCTGGCATTGTCGACCGCCATGCCGTCGAGCTGCTTCTTCAGTTCCAGGGCCGTCGGCCGCCAGATGAGCGTGCTCTCGCCGCTCGCGCCCTCGAAGCGGCCCGTACCGCCCGTCAGCTTGAACGTGCCACGACAGCCGACGAGCTCGTAGCCGGCGCAATCCCACTCGCCCCAGGCCGTCGCGCCGTCATGGGCCGTGAAAGTGCAGGCGCCCGTCGCGCTGGTCTTGCGGCTGGCCTGGTCGATCTTCGACGAAAGGGCGCAGCCGACGCGGCCGGCCTGCTGCGGTCCCTCGTCGGTCTCGATGAACAGGGGACCGGCCAGGGTCGCCGCCACGACGAGCTGCTTCTCACCGGCCCGCACGACCGAGCCGTTGGCGAGCACCACGGCGAACGCATTGAAGGTCTGGGTCTCGTCCTGCGCGACCGCCGGAGCGGCGGCCAGGAGAACGAGGGCGCCCGCAAGGGCGCGGCTGAACATCGTCATGGGCCGCCTCACTTGAAGTCGATGATGACGGCGTCGGCGCCGAGGGAGACGGCAAGGCCCTGGCGGCGCGTCTTCAGGTCGATCATCACGCCGTTGGTGTTCTCCAGCCACATCTCGCCCTTGCCCTGGTCGCCGTAGGCCGCGCCGTAGCGCGCCTGGCCGTAGGCGCCGGGAAACTGGCGCAACTCCTTCAGATTGTAGACGTCGCCATAGGCTTCCATCTTGGAGACGCCGAACCCGCCGACCCCCAGGCCGCCGACCGAAAAACGGTAGCTGCGGCCTTCATAGTGCAAGGTGCCGCTGCCGACATTGCCGCTGCCGAAGAAGGCCACCTGGACCTGCTCGATGTTGACGGTTCCGGACTTGACCCGCTGCTGTGCGATCGCCGGCGCCGCCAGCATCGTTCCCACGGTCCCCACGGACCCGACCAGCGCCTGCCGGCGCCCCAGCAACCTTACTCTCTTCCCACTCATCCCACGCTCTCCATCACCCGCGTCCCTCGTCACTGGTCGACGACGGCCGTGGCCTCAATCTCGACCAGCAGGCCGGGCACGGCAAGGGCGCTCACGGCCACCAGCGTCGATGTGACCACCGCGCCTTTCAGCGACTTGCCCAGCGCCGCGGTCACGGCCCCCATGTCACGGATGTCGGTCACGTAGATCGTCGTCCTGACGAGGTCACTCAGTTTCGCCCCGGCGGACTTCAGCCCGGCCTCGATCTTGCGCATGGTAATCGTCGTTTGCTGGGCGGCGTCCTTGCCCTGCACCTGTCCCTTGGGATTGAGCGAGGTCGTGCCGGAAACGAAGACGAACGGCCCGCTCCTGATGGTGCGGACGTAGAAGCCCGCCACCTCGGTGCCGTCGGGAAAGACTTTCTTGGCCATGCTTCGCTCCAGCTTCGATGCGCTATGGTGGCACTCTAGGCGGCCGTTTGCGCCGGGCAAAGGAGGAAGCCGTGTCACTCGATCGCTATCGCACCGCCATCGTCACCGGCGCGAGCCGCGGCATCGGCGCGGCGGTCGTCCGCGAACTCGGGATCGGCGGGCTCGACGTCTATGCCGTCGCCCGCTCCGCCGACGATCTAACGGAGCTGGCCCGGGAAACCGGCTGCCGGCCGATGGCGCTCGACATCTCCCATCGCGACGCGGTGCTGAGCGCTCTGGGCTCGCTCGACGCCGACATCCTGGTCAACAACGCCTCGGCTCCGGTGCGCGGCGGCGTTTCGTGGGAGACCGCGCCCGACGACATCGCCACCCTGATGGACGTGAACCTGCGCGGCACGCTCAACTGCCTCGCCGCCGTCGTGCCCGGCATGAGGGCGCGCGGGCTCGGCCACATCGTCAATCTCGGCTCGACATCGGGTACCTGGGCGCTGCCCGGCATGCCGGTCTATGCCATGACCAAGGCCGCCATCCACAATCTCAGCCAGACGCTGCGCCTCGACCTGCACGGGTCCGGCGTGCGCGTGACCGAAATATCGCCGGGCCGCGTCGAGACCGGTGCCCATCTCGGCCTGATGGAGGATCGCGAGGAAGGACGGCGCCGCTTCTACGACGGCTTCGAGACGCTGCAGCCCACCGACATCGCCGAAGCCGTCATGTTCGTGCTGGGCGCCCCGCAGCGCATGGATGTGAGCTTCATGGAGATCGTGCCCACAGACCAGTCGTATGGCGGATCGCAATTTCATCGGCGGCGCTGAAATCCGGCACGTCGCTTGCAGCATGATCGTCCGTCTATCAATCAGGGAATCATGGACCTCAAGAATCTCGCCGCCATCCTCGACCCGCAGGCGCCGGCCGAC
The DNA here is from genome assembly GCF_004297265.1 of Reyranella sp. GTDB lineage: Bacteria > Pseudomonadota > Alphaproteobacteria > Reyranellales > Reyranellaceae > Reyranella. Next base: position 340,021 of record NZ_SCUT01000024.1, on the reverse strand, counting down.
CGCCCCTTCATCATCCAGGTTTCGCCCGAGGGCGACGAGCAGCTGCGGCTGAGCTACGGCGAGGCGCGGTCCCGCATCGCGGCGCTCGCACGCGGCCTGCTGAAGCGCGGTCTCGCACGCGGCGAGGCCGTGGCCATCGTGGCGGCCAACAGCGCCGACTATCTCGTGCTTTATATGGCCACGATGGCGGCCGGCCTCGTCTCGGTCTGCGTCAATCACAAGCTGCCGCGCGAGACCGTGGCGCACATCATGAAGGACTCGTCGGTCAAGCTCGCGGTCGCCGACGCCGAGCGCGCGCCGCTGGTCAGTTCGCTGGTGCCGACCGTCGCAATGGAGGAGCTCGACGGCCTGCTCGACGCGGGCCTGTTCGAGCCGGTCGACATGGCGCCCGAAGAGGTCGCGATGATCCTCTACACGTCGGGTTCGACCGGCCTGCCCAAGGGCGTGCCGCTGACACATGGCGGCTACATCTGGGCGACCGGCGCCACGCCGGAACAGCGACCCGGCATCGAGGGCCAGAAGATCATCATCGCCGCGCCGCTGTTCCACATGAACGGCCTGTTCAGTGCCAAGATGGCGATGATCAACGGCGGCACCATCGTGCTGATGACCAACTTCACCGCACGCGGCTTCATCCGCGCCATCGACCGCCAGCGCGTCGCCATGATCACCTCGGTGCCGACCATGCTGGCGCTGGTCATGCGCGAGACCGGGGAGTTGGCCAAGGCCGATCTCGGCTGCGTCACGACGGCGGTCACCGGTTCCGCGCCCTCGACCGCAGAGTTCTTCGAGCAGATGCACCGGATGTTTCCCAATGCCGAGACGGCCAACAGCTGGGGCACGACGGAGTCCGGCCCGCTTGGCTTCGGGCCGCATCCCGATGGCGTGCCGAAGCCCATGGGCGCGTTGGGCTATCCGCGCGCGGGCATCGAGGTGAAGTTCGTCGGCGGCGCCGAGACTGGCCCCACGCAGGGCGTTCTGCATATCCGCACACCCGCCCTCATGAGCGGCTATCTCAACCGCGAGGCCGACACGAAGAAGCGCCTGATCGACGGCTGGTACGACACCGGCGACGTGATGCGCCGTGACGAAAACGGGTTCGTCTTCTTCGTCGGTCGCGCCGACGACATGTTCCAGTGCGGCGGCGAGAACGTCTATCCCGGCGAGGTCGAGAAACTGCTGGGCCGGCATCCCGACGTGGCGCAGGCCTGCGTCGTGCCCGTACCGGACGAGATCAAGTACCAGCTCCCGGTCGCCTTCGTCGTGGCGAAGCCCGGCACGGCGCCGACCGAGGAACTGCTGCGCCGCTTCGCCCTCGACAACGGTCCGGCCTACGCCCATCCGCGCGCCGTCTGGTTCGTCGACGAGCTGCCGCTTGCGGGCACGAACAAGATCGATCGCAAGACGCTGGTCGACCGCGCCGTCGCGACCTATGCGCGGGACGACGCGAAGCGGTTTGACCTCAAAGGAGCGCGCCACTCCAGTGGCGCCTCATGATCATGAGCGCCACTGGAGTGGCGCGCTCCGCTGATCGGCCGCGTCAGGAATCCGCCGTAAATCCGATCTTCTTCACGATCGGGCCCCAGCGGTCGTAGCTCTCCTTCAAGAGTGTCGCCAGTTCCTGCGGAGTCGAGGACTTCATCTCGAGGCCCATGACGGCGAGCCCGTCGATCACGTCCTTCTGTGCGAGCGCGGCGCGCAACGCCTCGTTGGCGCGCGTCACGACCGGCGCCGGCGTTCCGCCCGGGGCGAAGAAGCCGAACCATTCGGAGAAGACCAGGTCCTTGTAGCCCTGCTCGGCGAAGGTCGGCACGTTGGGCGCGAAGCGGCTGCGGGTCGCGCCGGAGACGCCGAGGAAGCGGATCTTGCCGGCAGCGGCCTGTTGGGTGAATTCGCCCACCGGACCGGAGACCGCCTGGACCTGGCCCGCGACCAGATCCTGGACGGCGGGTTGCGTGCCGCGATAGGGCACGTGCTTCAGTTCGACGCCACCTGCCTGCCCCAGCAGCACGCCGATGAAGTGCGGCACCGAGCCAGCCGCGGGCGAGCCGTAGTTGGCCTTGTCCGGGTTCGCTTTGCACCACGCCAGGAACTCCGGGATGTTCTTGACGCTCTCGGGCACCGCCGGGCCGACGCAGAAGCCGAAGTCGAAGATGCAGGCGAGCGTGACCGGCGTCACGTCGGTGAAGGCGTCGTAGGCCAGCTTCTTGTAGATATGCGGGTAGATCATCAGCATCGAGGCCGGCGTCTGCAGGATGACGCTGCCGTCGGTCGCCGCACCCTTCATCGACTGGATGGCGATCTGGCCGCCGGCGCCGGCCTTGTTCTCGACGATGGCCGCCTTGGTATAGGCGGTGCCCTTCAGGCCCTCGGCGACGCGGCGGCACAGCGTGTCGGAGGTGCCGCCGGGCGGGAATCCGGTGACGATGCGCACGTTCTCGAGCGGCTGGGCCCCCTGGGCGCCGGCGCGGCCGGCAAGCCCGAGGGCGGCGAGCGCGGCGGCGGCGCCCGAAGCGCGGACGAAGCCGCGGCGGTTCTGGTCGGTCAAGTTTCTTCCTCCCGGTTGTTTTATGCGCGGACTGTCGCCCAAACCGGCTAACCTGCCAAGCCCGGCCGGATTACTTGCGTGAGAGGCCATCGAGTTCCGGCAGCGGGAAGTCCTTCCAGTCCGGCACTTCCGAGACGTCCGGGAATTCCTCGCCGAACGGCCTGGTCGCATCGATGCCGACCGAGGAGGAGTAGCCGCCATCGGTATAGGGATCGAGCGGCGCGGTGGCGGTGCGGTCGACGATGAACACGTCCTGGCTGGGCTTCACCCGGAACGACTGCGCCCATTCGACCTCGGCGGAGTTGCGGATATCGATGTCGGGATCGACGACGATCACCCACTTCGGATGCAGGTTGCCCGCCATCGCCGCGAGGATCGCGTGGCGCGCCTCGCCCTCGTAGCGCGGCTTCATGGCGATCACGACATAGATCTGCACGCCGCCCGAGCTGTTGATCGAGACGTCGGTGATCGTCGGAAACTGGGCCTGGAGCTGCCGCAGGATCGAGGTCTCGAACGGGATCTGCTTCAGCACATGGTTCTCGGTGATCGGCTTGCCGGTCAGCAGCCCCTGGAAGATCGCGTTCTTACGGTGCGTGATCGCGGTGATCCGGGCCACCGGCTTCGGGGAGGCCGGCGTGTAGTAGCCGGTATATTCGCCGAGCGGGCCTTCCATCTTCTGCGTCCTGGTGTCGACCGTGAACTCGATCACGATCTCGGCCCAGGCCGGCACCTTCATGTCGTTGGTGACGGCCTTTGCCAGCTCGACGGGCGAACCGCGCAGGCCGCCCGAGGTGAACCAGTCGTTGGTCGAATCGCTCGACTGGACCTGGCCGGAATACATCGTCAGCGGATCGACGCCGATGACGATGGCGCCGCGCAATTCCTTCCCCATCTCCGTGGCATGGGCGATGTTCTTGCCAAAGCGATGGTTCGGCGCGGAGAAGACGCCCAGCTCCTTCGGCCCATGAATCTGGAAGCGGTAATTGCCGATGTCGGGAATGCCGGTCTCGGGGTTCTCCGACACGACGATGCCGGCGGTGATGTAAGGGCCGCCATCCTTCGGACTGTAGATCGGCACCGGCAGCTTCGTGACGTCGATCGCATCGTCTGTCAGCACGACGTCCTGGCAGGGCGGTGCGCCCTTGAAGTCGACGGGCGCGATCGGGTTGTTGATACCCTTGAGCACCTTCTCGTGGATCGTCTGCTCGGTCGCCTCGAAAGCCATCAGGGCCAGCCGGCGGTTGCCGTAGACGCCCCCCACCAGCGGGAACGCCGTGCCCGTCTGCGTGAACATCAGCGCCGGCCCCTGGATCGCGCTGGTCTTGGCGAGGGCCTTGGCGATGTCATATTTGGGAGAGACGGGCCGTGCGATTTCCACGAGCTCGCCTGCATTCTTCAAGGCCGTCAGGAAGGCGCGCAGATCTTGGTAGGGCATGGTCAATCCGTCCTTGCGGTTCACGAGTACAAAACGTGACGCGTAAATTGCTGCCCGATATCCATCGCCACGACATCGAGGCGGCCATTCGCGTCGGCGTGGCGGTCGGCCTGCCATTGCTGGGACTCGAGGCCATCGGCCGTCTCGACCTCGCGATCTATGCCGCATTCGGCGGCCTCGCGATGCTCTACGGCCACAACGAACCCGCGAAGAAGCGCGTCGAGAGCCAGGTCGTCGCCGGCACGGGTCTGGTCGTCACCATGGCGGTCGCCATGGCCTGGTCCGCCTCGCAGGCTTCCGTCACGGCGCTGGGCCTCCTGCTGGCGATCACCGTGATGGCCGCCGTCACGCTCGGCGCCGCGATGCGCTGGATACCGCGTGGGGAAATGTTCTTCGTGCTGGTGCTGCTGATCGTCGCCAGCATCCCCACGACATGGGATCGACTGCCGCTCGCCCTTGCCGTCGGCGCCGGCGGCGCGGCCTTCTCGGTGCTGCTGGCCGTGATCAACGGCATCGGCGTGCCGCGGGATGAGCCGGAGCCCGACGGATGGCAACGCCGCCTCGTCGCGGGCTACGCCGAACTCGACCGTGGCCAGCACCTGGTCGTGCTGGCGGCCGCCACGCTCGGCGTCCTGGCGGCCTGGATGCTGGCGCTTGCGCTGGGCCTGGGACATCCCTTCTGGGCCGCGGTCACCGTCGCCGCGCTGATGCCGGCGCTTGCCGCGAGGGACGTGTGGCGACGCGCGGTCTATCTCATGCTGGGCACGCTGGGGGGCGTGGCCATCGCGACCTTCCTGTTCTCCTTCGAGCCCAACCATCTCAAGCTGATCGCCATCATCATCGTCTGCCAGGCCGTCGCGGAGATCGCCGTGTCGCGCAACTACGGCGTCGCCCTGCTGTTCTTCTGTCCGCTCGCCATCGGCATGAGCAACCTCAGCCGCGGCGCGCCCTGGCCGCCCATCCTGGTCGACCGCGTGGTCGAGGCCGCGCTGGGCGTAGCCGTCGCCTTCGTCACGATCTTCGCAGGCCGCAGGATCCTCAAGGTCGCTTGAGCGAGCGGGCTGCATGCGGAACCTATTGCTGGTCGGAGACCTGGAAGGGAATGTCGCCCGAAATGGCCTTCGTTCCCTGAAGGGTGATGACCGCCCAGTGCAGCATGTAGTTGCCCGGCGGCAGGGTCGGCGCGGCGGCGAACAGGACTTCCGGGGCCGATTCGAGACGCGGGTGAAGGCGTTCGATCACCTTGTCGCCCTGCTTGATGACAAGGGTCGACTTGCGATGGTCGACCGGCCGGTCGAAGCGCACGGAGAAGGCGCTGCTCTTGCGGCCGATATGGGCGTTGGCCGCAGGCGTCGACTCCATGACCTTCACATCATCCGTCGCCGGCTGGGCATAGGCCGCTGGCGCCGAAAGCCCGGTCATCAACAGGGCCGCGATCGTCAGGCGTCGTAACATCATTTGCCCCTCCTGCGCTTGCCGACGGCAGGCTTCTCCACGCCGGAAGGGCCGGTCCATCGCGGGAAGGTCTTGGTGTCGAGGCCGAACAGGTCGAGCACGCGCGCCACGGAATGCGTCACGATCTCGTCGACGGTCCTGGGCCGCGTATAGAATGCCGGCGACGGCACCGCGACGATGGCGCCCATCTCGGTGACGGCCAGCATGCTCTTGATGTGGCCGGCGTGCAGCGGCGTTTCACGGAACATCAGCACGACCCGCCGCCGCTCCTTCAGGCAGACGTCGGCCGCCCGAGAGACGAGCCCCGACGTCACGCCGGTCGCGATCTCGCTGAGCGTGCGCACAGAACAGGGCGCCACGATCATGCCCATGGTCTGGAACGAACCGCTCGAAATCGACGCGGCAATGTCGCCCGGCGCATAGGCGTGATCGGCCAGCGCCCGCAGCTCCGCCGACGACATGTCGGTCTCGAGCGAGCGCGTCTGGTCGCCCGCCTTGGAGATCACGAGATGGCTCTCGATCTTCAGCGCCCGCAACGCTTCCAGCACGCGGATCCCGTAGACCGTTCCCGAGGCGCCGGTGATCCCGACCACCATGCGCCGCACGGGTTCATTCGCTGCCATTGGGATCGCCTCAGCCGCCCGTCTTGATGTGGCGCGGATCGGAATGATTGAGCGGCGCCGGCTTCGCCTCCCACGAGAACGGCGTGTCGGAGAGCGTGTAGCGATACCACGGCGGATCGTTGGTACGGCCGAGCCTGTGCCGCAGGTTGCCGAAGGAACGATAGAGCACAGGATAGGGCTGGCCGTGATAGTGCTTCAGGATGTCGTGCCAGGCGCGCGGCTCGGCGCGGATGAACGCCTCCATGTCCTTCGTCAGCTCTTCTTCGGTCATGATCTTCAGCCCGGCCGGTGGATCGCCGAGATCGGTGACGGTGCTGCGCACGAATTCGTTGGGGTTCCATTCCGGTCCCAGCGGCACGGTGCAGTCCATGCCGATCTTGGAGGCGATGCCGAGCGTCGTGCTCTTGGGATCGACGGTCATGGTGTTGAGCCCGTCGAGCCGCACCGTGTCCCTGTCCGGCATGTAGCGGTAGGCCATGGCGGCCAGCACGGCCTGATCGTCCCAGATGTCGACGTCGGTGTCGAACACCATGGCGATCTTCGGAAGGCCCTGCTTCGAGCAGGTCAGCATGATGCCCAGCGCCTGCTTGGAATCGCCGGCGCCCAGCGGATGGATCTTCGCGTAGGCGATGTTGGACAGACCCCCCAGCGGACAGCGCACCTCGCGCACGTCGATGCCGGCCTGCTTCAGCCCGTTGAACAGGTCGGCCTCGATCGCAGGCAGCTGCAGCATGTTGTCGGTGTACCAGGGATGCAGGCCGCCGATCGTGCAGTGCTGGAAGATGCCGCCCTTGCGGTGGGTCATCGCCTTCACCTTGAGGCGATAATTGTGCTTGATACCGCCGCCGTACATGCCGGTGAACTCGCCGTACGGGCCCTCGTCGTAGACCAGCCCCTCCAGCGCCATCAGCTCGCATTCGAGCACGATCTCGGCATTGGCCGGCACCATCACGTCGATGGTCTCGCATTTGATCATCTTCGCGGGCGCGCCATAGAAGGCGCCGAGCACCTCGAAGTCGTCGGTGTCGGCGGTGACGCCGACCAGCGCCGCGATCTTGTCGATGGTCGGGCCGCCCAGCACGATCGCGACCTCGAGGTTCTGCCCCTTGGCCGCCGCAGCCATCGCGTGGATGCGCTGGCGGTGCGAGGTGCAGGTCATGTCGACCGACTTCTCGTTCTTGGTGCGGAACATCGAGCGGTAGATGCCCCAGTCGTAGACGCCGGTGTCGGGATGCTTGCTGATGAAGAGATTGTCGTTTGTATAGGCGTGCCCGTCGCGGTCATGATGCAGGAACAGCGGCAGGCGCGTGAGGTCCACGTCATCGCCCTTCAGGATCACTTCCTTGCAGGGCGCCGTGGTCACCGTCTCCCACTTCACGCGGCCCTTGGAGCGGGCGACCATTTCGAGGCCGGTCCGCGTCTTGTCGCAGCCCATGGCCCAGGCGAACATCTCCTGGTTGGAATAGGCATTGGCCAGCACCGAGAATTCGGTGTCCTTGATCTTCTCGATCAGGACGGCCTTGGTCGGATTGGCCTCCATGATCTTCGGCACCTGGTCGACGCGCACCTCGTCCTTGATGCGCACGAGGAAGCCGGCCTTGTCCATCGCGTCGACGAACTCGGAAAGAGACTGCTGCATTGTCCTACCCGGATGAAAAGGGAGATCAGGAATAGGCCGGTGCGGTCCTGCCGTGCTCGGCGAAGCCCCTGAGGTGATGCAGCATCATCCCCCACAGGGCATTGCACTTCTCGAAGTTGCCCTTCTGATGCGGCCAGCCGGAATGGGCGAAGGTGAGATGGACCCGCCCGTGCGGCGTCTGGCCGAGATTGAACGAGACGCTGGTGCCGGCGGCGTCACCCGGCCCCTGGATGCACTTCCAGGCGACGCTGTCCGCCCCCTGCGACGCGACTTCCCAGACAAAGGTCGGGCCATCGGCATATTTCAAGGTCCACTGGCTCCCCACGCCGCCGCCGCCGGACACTTCCGCCATCGTCCAACCCCGGAGCCCCTCCAGGGTCGTCAGGGCGGCGTGAACCTTGGCGGCATCCGCCTTGATGTTGACGGCGTGACGAAGAGCGTGATCGGACACGGCTGGACCTCCCGAAAAACCTCAACAAATGCGCGGATATGACGCCGCTGGACTTGCGACGGCGACCTTAACAGTCGGCATGAAGCGATCAACCTCGGCCGTCGGACCACCTCGGAGTGAGTGCGTTGCGCGGCGAAGGCCCCTCCGGTATGGTCCGCCGCGCCGGACCCGTAGCTCAGCTGGATAGAGCGCTGCCCTCCGAAGGCAAAGGCAAGCTGTTTCTAAAAGTAAGAGGAGATAAGAACTAGATAGAAAATCAAGCACTTGCCGGATCGGCACTAACCGCCTCAAGCTCGCAGAAATGTCGCGTAAGCACCGCGTAAGCAGTTGAGAGCGTAAGGCAGCGCAGTGAAGGATACGTTGGCGGGGCGTCGTCGCATGGCACTTCGCCGATGGTTATTGTCCGGCAAGCTCTCATGTTTGATGCGCATCAGATTCCATTGACCGTTCTAGGTCCGTGGCGTTAGGCGAAGTGACGAAGCACCCGTAGCTCAGCTGGATAGAGCGCCACCCTCCGAAGGTGGAGGCCACAGGTTCGAATCCTGTCGGGTGCGCCACTTGCGCCAGGTTACGACCGCTAATCCTGCGATGCGATGCCGTACGCATGAGCATCCGATCACGCTCCCACGAAGTGGCGCCCCAGCGTGGACGAAACTGATAACTACATCTTCGCTGGAGCGCTATGAGCGCGTATCCCTCAAAACGCCAACGCCGCCTCGAATGCGATGCAGCACGCGATCTCACTACGACAGGTGCTGCAAACGAGCTGCGGACGCCCAGCTGCGATCACTATCCGGCGCAACATGACAACTTTGCCACGTCTTTCTCGAACGACAGCGCCGCGAGCTTCAGGCCCTCGACAGTCGTGAGATACGGAAAGATGGTATCCGCGAGGTCATCGACGGTGAGCCCCTGGCGGATTGCAAGCGCCGCGGTCTGGATACTGTCGGCGCCTTCCGGCGCGAGGATATGCGCGCCGAGCAGACAGCCGCTGCCGGCGTCCGCCACGAGCTTGATCAGACCGCGGGTGTCGCGAGCGGCAAGCGCTCGCGGCACCTGGTCCAGGCCGATCGTCGAAACGCGAACCACATGCCCGGCCGTGCGCGCGGCAGCCTCGGTGAGCCCGACGCTCGCCACCTGTGGATCGGTGAACACAATGGCAGGCATCGCGCGGTTGTCGTAGTGCAGGCTGTCGCCGTTGAGGGCGTTCTTCGCGGCGAGCTTGGCGCCATAGGCGGCCATGTAGACGAACTGGTCGCGGCCGGTGACGTCGCCGGCGGCATAGACGTCAGCCCTGGTCGTGCGCATGCGGTCGTCGACCACGATGCCGCCTTTTGCCGAGACGGTGATCCCGTGCTCGGCCAGCCCAAGGCCCTCGATGTTGGGCGTGCGCCCCGTGGTGATCAGCACATGATCGGCGTCGATCGAAATATCCTCGCCGTCGCGCGTGACCGTCAGCGACACACCGCCATCGGTTTTGCGGATCGCGCGGTAAGCGATGCCGGAGACAACGGTGATGCCTTCGTCCCCGAAATATCCCGCGAGCGCCGCACCGATCTCGGGCTCGGCCTCGGGGAGTAGACGGGACCGGCAGACGAGGGTCACCCTGACGCCGGCACGAGCGAACATCTGGGCGAGTTCCGCGCCGATGTAGCCGCCGCCGATCACGAGCAGCGAGCGCGGCAGCTCCTCGAGGTCGAGCGCCGTCGTGCTAGTGAGATACGGCACGGTCTCGATGCCAGGAATGGCGGGCACTGCCGGCCGCGCGCCGGTCGCGATGATGATCTTGCCAGCGGCGATACGCGCGCCGTCTACTTCGACACCGCCGTCGAGGAGGCGAGCTGGCCCGTCGCGATAGGCGATGCCGTTGTACGCGGGGAGCAGATCGACGTACTTGGCCTGGCGCAGTTCGGAAACGAGGGCGTCCTTCTGACGAACGGTTCCCCGCCAGTCTGTCAGTTCGGCTTCAGCAGTAATACCGGCAAAACGTGCCGCCACGCGAGCGTTGTGAAGTGTCTCGGCCGCGCGGATCAGGGTCTTTGACGGCACGCAGCCGATATTGACGCAAGTGCCGCCGATGGTGCCGCTGCCGATGAGCGCCACCTGCGCGCCCTGATCGGCGGCCGTGATCGAGGCCGAGAATCCGGCCGAGCCGGCGCCGATCACGACGAGATCGTAAGCGCCTCCATTGCGACCGTTTGTGTGGACGGAGCGGTTGGCGACTGCCGGGCTCTTCGATTCCGGATCAACAGACGATCGTGGTGTCACACCGAGCCCGGCGAGGCTCGGCCCGAACAGAGCGCGACCGGCCTCCAGCCCGTCCTCGATCGACAGGCGAAAACCGGGCTCGTCGGCGGAACGCTCGCGGCGCCAGGCAGAGAGATGGTCATCCGAGCAGAAAAAGGCGGTCGCCGCGCACAGCGAGCTTGCGGCGCATGCGTCTTCATAGCGAACGCTTTGCCACATGACGGCCGTCCGCGGCTCAACATCGGCCAGCGCCCGCCCTCGATCCCGTGTGGTGATCCGGATCGGCGCACCGCAATGGCGGCAGCGCGAGGCGATCGAGATGTCGCGATCGGTCATGGTGCCGATGCCAAGCGCGTCGACGGCGCACATGGCGTTGAGCGCGCGCCCGTCCAGCGTGACCTGATGGCCCCTGTCCTGGTCGGTGAACGGATAGGCGCCGACGATCCGTTCGCCGTCGAGAACGACCAGGTCGCGCCGGCGGAGCTCTTCGAGCAACGGCGGAACGGCCGCCTCACCGAGTCCTGCACGGTTCGCAAGCGTGGCTATGGCCGGGGCCCGCCCGTGTTCGACGTAGAACTGAAGCAGTGCAACGCGCGCGAGATCTGTAGCGGGATCGTAGCCGCTCCAGCGATTGAGCACATGGCCGGACCCGACCATGGCCAGCAGGGCGTCCCTCACTGCGCGCGATGTGACTGCTGACCAGTCCGGGAAAGTTACGCCCGGCCGCACGTGATAGCTCGGCAGTGTCTCGAGCGTAGGGATGACAGCTTCGTTTCGGGACGAAGAGGAGGCACAGCAATCGCTCATGGCTTCACGCCTTCATTGTGAATCGTAGTCTCGCAGCGAGCCGCCTTTGCGTGGCGACGATGGAATATCCAAGCGATGAGGCCGAAGCTTGCAATCATCAGCGGAAGCACTAACCAGGCCCGTACTGGCTAGCGACGGCCAAGGCCCGCAAAGGGCAGGCCGAAGGCAAGGAACGGCGCGGCGCAGCAGATCGCGGCGAGGACGGCACCGGCCATACCTGCGCGGATTGCAGTGCGGTCACTCATATTAGCTGCCTTGCTGCCTCAGGTGGGCTGGATAGCCCGCGTTCATGCTGGCGGCTGCGATGGTGTCGGCGTTCGTCCTTGCGTCGTCGAAGGTCACGGTTGCGGTTTTCGCCTTGAAAGAGACGGTCACGTTCGCGACGCCCGAGACCGCCGCCATCGAGGTCTTCACGATGTACGGGCACGAGGCGCAGGTCATGTTGTCGACAGCAAACGTTACGGTGCGTTCGGCGGCCAAGGCGGTCGATGCCGTCATCATCGAGGCGATCAGGGCAAGGACGCTCAACCTCTTCTTCATAGGGCAGGTCTCCTCTTGGTGTCAGGCGCGAAGCAGCAGCGGGGCGACATAGTCGAAGGCAAAGGCGGCTATCACGAGCACAGTCGCAATCCAGAGCGCGACCTGGACGAGCCGGCTGGGGATGGGGCGCGCGCAAGCTGCGCCATCGGTGCAGACGCGCTGCGGCTTCCAATAGACAAGATAGAAGCCGTATCCGAGGAGGCCCGCCGTTCCGGCGACGAATAGCGGCTTGTACGGCGCGAGCGCCGTCAGGTTGCCGATCCAGGCGCCGCCAATGCCGAGGCTGAACAGGACGAGCGGAATGACGCAGCAGGACGAGGCGGCTATCGCACCAAGAATGCCGCCCACAGCGACCAGGCGCTGGCGTCCAGCCTCGGTCCGCTCCGACGATGCAAGAACAGTCGTGGCGGGCGCCGTATCTGCCGTTCCGGACCGCGATGCATCCATGTCCGACGTCTCCTTCCTTGCCGAAATCCTCATTGCGGCGTAGGATGCGGTCTGTAGTCACTACAGGGTCAAGGGGTTTTTGCGATGCGCGATCACGCTGTGGTGAAGGGCCTGCGGCGGGCTGAACTCGCCCGGCGGACCGGTAGCAACCTGGAGACCGTGCGCTACTACGAGAAGGTCGGCCTTCTGCCCGAGCCGCCGCGCACGTCGACGGGCTATCGCAGCTACGACGCCACGCACGAGCGTCGCCTTCGCTTCGTGCTGCGAGCACGTGAGCTCGGCTTTTCCCTTGATGAGATTCGCGAGTTACTGCGCCTCGTCGACGAACGTGATCAGCCTTGCGCCGAGGCACGCGCCGTCGCCGCTGCCCACCTCGATGACGTGCGGGCGAAGATCACCGATCTCAAACGGATGGAGCGGGTGCTGAAGGACGTGGTCGCGCAATGCGCCGACGGCACGCTGCCAGAATGCCCGCTAATAGAAACCCTGTTCGCTGGTCACGCGTAGGCCAGTCCGGATCACGTTAGCGAATTGCCTACGCTACACCTCGCCTTGCTAAGATGCTGTCGTAGTTAGCTATCGTAGTCTGGAGCGCCGTGTGGTGCTGCCGCGAATAAACGGCGGTATTTGGCCCCAGCGTGGATGAAACCGATAACTACGTTTCTGCCGGAGCGCTATGATATTGCGGCCGTTCGCCGGTGGATGCCGCCGTGAGCGGCCGAGGGCCGCCGAAACCACTACGAGAGCTGATTGAGCGCGGGCTTCGACTAGGACGACTTCTCGTTTTACGATTCTTCGGCGCGTCCAGAAATTCCAGATTTATCGCGACCTTCGCAACGGCTGGATCTCCAAGGTTCGCATTGGCACTTGATCCTGTAGCGACTACAGGGCTATGTCGCGAACGATTCTTAACTAGAGGTTCGTCGTGCACCGGTCCAATGGTCTTCGCCGCTCTCCCGTCGACAGCAAAGGGAAGGCCTTTCGGTACGCTTGGATAGCTGTCCTCGCGATGCTCCTCTCGCAAATCATGTCGGGGCCGGCCCTCGCTCAGGACAGGGACGCCCAGACAGTGTGGCGCCTGCTTGACTATATCGCAGTCGACTATGCTGGCGCGGTCTCCGATGGGCGTGTCAGCAGCGAGGCGGAATATGCGGAGATGACGGAGTTCGCGGGTCAGGTAGAGACGCGGCTTACAGCCTTGCCGGAGAATGCCGGGAAAGCTGAATTGCTGGGTCGGAGCCGGACACTGCGGACGATAATCGCCCGCAAGGCGTCTCCAAATGAAGTTGCAGCACAATCAAGGGCGCTCGCATCGGCCTTGCTCGCAGCGTATCCCGTGCCACTCGCCCCGACGGCGCCTCCCGATCTCGCTCGTGGCGCTGCGCTTTACTCGCAGAACTGCGTCTCGTGCCACGGCGCGACGGGCGACGGTCACGGTCCCGGTTCAATCGGGCTCAAGCCTCCGCCCATCGCATTCACCGATCAGACTCGTGCCCGTCAGCGCAGTCTTTTCGGTCTTTATCAGGTCATCACTCAAGGTCTCGACGGCACGGCCATGGCGAGCTTCGATTCGCTGTCCGATGAGGATCGCTGGGCGCTCGCGTTCTATGTGGGTGGCTTCGCCTATCCGACTGCTGAAGCGACACAGGGAGAGCGGCTTTGGCGGGACGATGCTTCGCTTCGTCAGCGATATCCGAATTTGGCCGCGTTCGTCGGCACGACACCGGTGGCCGCTGCGGCGGACATGGGTGACGAAAACGCAAACGCTCTAATTGCTTACTTGCGCCGCCATCCAGATGCGATCGCCTCGCACCCTGACGGGTCACTGAGGCTGACCCGAGAGCGGCTCGATGCGAGCCTCAAGGCCTATGCGGCCGGGGATCGTAATGCGGCCGCCGATCTAGCGTTATCGGCGTATTTGGATGGCTTCGAGCCCGTTGAACCGGTCTTGGCTGCCCGCGATCCGGAGCTGATGACTCGAATTGAACAGGCCATGGGCGCGTTGAGAGCGGCTATCAGTAGGTCCCGCCCGCTTGCTGAGGTCCAAGCCGCCAATCAGCAACTCGCCGGCCTCTTCAGCGAAGCTGAGGCTGCACTCGCTCCAGAGAAGGCCAGCAGCGCGTCGAGCTTTCTAGGCGCGTTTGGCGTGCTCCTGCGCGAGGGACTTGAGGCCCTGCTGATCGTGGTCGCGATGATCGCTTTCCTCCGCAAGACCGAGCGCACGGAAGTGCTCGGCTTCGTGCATGGTGGATGGGCGTCCGCGCTTGCCGCGGGCGTAGCCACTTGGTTCGTAGCCACCTATTTCATCGGCATAAGCGGTGCTTCGCGTGAACTGACCGAAGGCTTCGGCTCGCTATTTGCTGCGATCATCCTCGTCACGGTCGGAATCTGGATGCATGGGAAAAGCAACGCCGAGAGCTGGCAGCGGTACATAAAAGAGAGCATTGGCTGCGGTACAGGTTCGCTTCTCTTGCGCATAGGAAGAGCCACCCCTTCCGCCAGGCTTATTGGGATTGATCCCGACCCCGCGGTTATGGCACGCGCGCGGGCGCGGTTCGCAGTCGCGGGTCTCTCTGTCGAACTGCACGTTGGTTTCGCGCGGCAGGTGGCCGAGCTCGTCGGCGACAAGCGACCGACAAAGATCGTTTCCAGCCTCGTATTTCATCAAGTGCCGATGGAAGAGAAGGAGGCCGCGCTCGCCTCTATTTTTCGCTCCTTGGAGACCGGTGGCGAGCTTCACATTGCCGACTATGGCCTTCAGCGCACGCGCCTCATGCGCACGCTCTTTGGAAGCATTATCCAGAATCTCGACGGGCGGGCGAACACTGAGCCGAATGCTCGTGGCGTGCTGCCGGATCTCATGGCGGCAGCCGGCTTTCGAAATGTCGAGGAAACGGATGTGATCGCCACGCTCAGCGGATCGATCTCACTCTATCGGGCGGCGCGCTGACTTCGATCGATTTTGGCGATGGGAAGTGCCTAGGCGGTCACTGACTGGTTGCTTGGCCGGGAGGGTCAGCGAGAACTTCGATGATTCGGCAGGTCGCGACTTTCCCGTTGTCGCACTCGTTGATCATCCGGGTGAGTTCGGTCCGAAGCCCCAGCAGCCGGCGGATTCGGCTTTCTACGGCTTCGAGCTGATCGGAAGCGATCCGGCTCACCTGCTCGCAGGACGCTTCGGGCACTTCCTGCAGAGCGAGCATCGTTTTGATGGCCGCAATGTCGAAACCGAGATCTCTGGCATGGCGGATAAATGTCAGCCGCCGAACGTCCTCCGCTCCATAGAGGCGTCGTCCACTGTCGGTGCGGGGCGGCGGCGGTATGAGTCTGATCCGCTCGTAGTAGCGAATCGTCTCGATGTTGACGCCCGTATGTTTGGACAAGGCTCCGATAGTGATCATTTGCGGGTTGATTCTGTAGTGGCTACAGGATGTACGTATAGCAAGTGACTAGAGTCGTGTGAACCCGAGAACGACTGTGAGCGAGCATGTCATAGGCCTGATCTGGGACGCGTGGCGCGCTCGAAAGGGCGGTGCCGGCGCTATCGCGCAGCGCCAGCGCGCCCGTCTCGCTGACATGGTCGCCCACGCGCGGGCCAGGTCGCCGTACTATCGTGAGCTGTACCGTGATATACCGGCTCGGGTTGAAAGCGCCGAGCAGCTTCCCGTCACCGACAAGAAGATGCTCATGGAGCGCTTCGACGAATGGTGCACCGACCGCGACGTGACACTCGAAGCCGCAGAGGCAGTTGTCAACGATCCAGGTCGGATTGGAGAGCGGTTCCTCGGAAAATACACGCTGGCTACCACCTCAGGCACGACCGGCCGCCGCGGGATATTCCTGACCGACGATCGCACGATGGCGGTCGTGACCGCCATGATGCTCCGCTGGATGGGTGACTGGCTCAGCCCGAGCGACATCCTCAAGATCATCGCCCGCCGCGGGCGATTGGCGATGGTCATGGCGACGGGCGGCCATTTCGCGTCGGCCGTTGCTGCGGCGCGCCTGAAGAAGCGGCGCGGAAAACGCGTCGAGATACTCTCCGCGCACATGCCGATGGCGGAGCTTGTCGAGCGGCTGAATCGCTTCCAGCCGGCGCTGCTTACACCCTATGCCAGCATGGCTGCCATGCTGGCCGACGAACAGGAAGCCGGGAGGCTCCATATCGATCCCGTGCTACTGGCCCTCTCGGCCGAAGGGCTGCCGCAACCAGAGTACGGCCGAATAGCGCGCGTGTTCGGCGCCAAAGTCGGCAACAGCTACGCCGCCTCGGAATGCATGTTCCTCAGCTACATGTGCAGCGAAGGCTGGCTGCACGTCAACGCCGACTGGGTGGCGTTCGAGCCGGTCGATGCCGATTATCGGCCGGTCGCTCCCGGCGAGCAGTCGCACACGATGCTGATCAGCAATCTCGCCAATCGTGTGCAGCCGATCCTGCGCTACGATCTCGGCGACAGCGTCTTGCAGCGGCCGGACCCGTGCCCGTGCGGCAACCCCTTGCCCGCAATCCGCGTTCAGGGTCGCTCTGCGGATGTTCTCACGTTCCGGACGTCGGGCGGCGATGTCAGGATGCCTCCGCTGGCGCTCAGCCAACCGATCGAGGCTGTCCGCGGTGTCACGCTCTTTCAGCTCGCGCAGTCCGGGCCGGAAAGACTTGAATTACGTCTGCAAATGGCGCCGGCGGCGAATGCAGACGCCGTCTGGCGCGAGGTCGAAGCAGGTCTGCGGAAGGTGCTTGCCGAGCATGGGCTTGGACACGTCGTTGTCGAGCGCGGCGGCGAACCGCCCGAACAGTCGAAGGGCGGCAAGTTTCGGGAAGTTGTTCCGCTTATGGATGACGCCCAGTCGTGAGCTGCCCCCGTTCGGGGGTGAGAGAAGCATGATCGCCGGCACTGGAGTGGGTCCGGACTTCGTGGGGCAAAGTACGAGATTCCTCCCTTGATCCTGTAGCGACTACAGGATGTATGGATAGCATGAAAATAAGGGAGCTTTGGAGCCGAGCTCCATGAGACCAGATGGAGACGATGATGACTGCTGACGCCGCGACGATAAGCCATTCAAGCTCGCTGCGCTTCAAAGTCGACGGCTTAGATTGTCAAAATGAGGTTCGCGCACTTCGTGCCGCGGTGGGGCCGGTCGTCGGCGGCGATGACAAGTTGTCCTTCAATACTGATGCTGGTGTCATGGAAGTGCGGTCCGAGGGCGTTTCAACGGTGGACATGGTCCAGCGGGCGGTCGCGACGACCGGCATGAAAGCGCATCTCCTAAGAGATCCGGCGCAGCAGCCAGCGCCAGCGCTGCTTTTCCGGATCGAGGGGCTCGACTGCAAGAATGAAGTGGCGGCGCTCAAGCGTCAGATCGGCCCATTGGTCGGTGGAGAGGCCTGGCTAGCATTCGACACCGCGAAGGGACTCATGACGGTCGCGCCGCAACAACAGGCGACAGTCGACGATATTATCGGCCGCGTCGCCGCGACCGATATGCGTGCTTCACTTGTTGCGGACGGCACCGCCGACGCATTGCTCTTCCGAGTGCATGGTCTCGACTGCAGGAACGAGGTGGCGGCCCTTACGCGGGAACTCGGTCCGCTTGTCGGTGAGGAGAAGCTCGCCTTCGACACCGCGCAAAGCATGATGACCGTGGCACCACAGAATCGGGCGGCACTCGACGCGATCGAGGAAGCCGTGGCTCGAACGGGCATGCGCGCTGAACCGTGGTCAGCGCCCGCCGTCTCGCCCGACGCGACCGAAGTGCTGGAAGATGCGGCGTGCGGCTGTGCCGCGGAGGTGGAGGGGGCGCTCAGTCCGCCGATCCCGACACACTTGCCTGGCCAAGTCGTGTTTCGCATCCATGGCATGGACTGCGCCGACGAAGTTGCGGCGTTGAAGCGCGAGGTCGGTCCGCTAGTCGGCGAAGACAAGCTCGGCTTCGACCTCCTCAACGGTCGCATGTCGATCGGCGTGACGCCGGATGCAGCGCTCGAAGCCCGCATCGAGAAGGCGGTGGCTCGTGCCGGTTTGCGCGCTGAGCCCTGGACTGAAGGCGGCACCAGCGAGGCCGCGCAGGCCGAAGAGCGTCGCAAGCGGGTGCAGTCGTGGCTGACGACCGCGAGCGCCGTGTTCACGGCGCTCGGCTTTGCGGTCCACGCTTGGCTTGGAGGCGGTATCATCGCAGCCTTCGAGGCGGGCGAGCACGCTTTGGGCTCGACCCCGGTGCCGAGCATGGTTCTATATGCAGTGGCGGTGCTCTGCGCCGCGCGCTACGTCGCGCCCAAGGCTTGGCTCGCAGCCAAGCGACTTCGCCCGGACATGAATCTACTGATGATGGTCGCGGTCGCGGGTGCCATCGGTATCGGTGCCTGGTTTGAGGCGGCTACTGTCTCTTTCTTTTTTGCATTGGCGCTGGCGCTTGAGGCGTGGAGTCTTGGTCGTGCGCGCCGGGCGGTTGCCGCCCTCATGGAACTCGCGCCGCCGACAGCACGCGTCAAACTCGAAGACGGCTCCGAGCGCGACGTCCCGGCGGCCGAGGTTCGGGTCGGCGCGCATATCATCGTCCGGCCAGGAGACAAGGTACCGCTCGACGGCCGGGTTATCGCTGGCGAGAGCGAGGTCAACCAAGCGCCGATCACCGGTGAAAGTGTTCCCGCATTCAAGGCAGAGGGCGACGAAGTCTTTGCCGGGACTATCAACGGCGAGGGTGCGATAGAGGTCGTGACCACCAAAGCGGCGAATGACACGACGCTCGCCCAGATCATCCGCATGGTCGGTTCGGCGCAGAGCCGACGCGCGCCCAGTGAGCAATGGGTGGAGAAGTTCGCGCGTGTCTACACGCCGGTTGTGATGGTACTTGCCGTTGCGATCTTCCTCGCTCCGCCCTTGCTCTTGGGCGGCGCCTGGGACGTCTGGTTCTACCGGGCTCTGGTGCTCCTCGTGATCGCTTGCCCGTGCGCCCTCGTGATTTCGACGCCGGTGACCATCGTCGCGGCACTCGCCGGCGCGGCGAAACAGGGTGTCCTGGTGAAGGGCGGCACACATCTTGAAACACCTGCGCGCCTCAAAGCCATTGCCATGGACAAGACGGGCACGCTCACCGAAGGGCGGCCGCAGGTCGTCGAGATCCTGCCGCTTGGAGGCCGCAGCGAAATGGAACTCCTCGGCTTGGCTACGGCCTTGGAGGCGCGCAGCGGACATCCGATCGCCCGCGCCATCCTGGCGAAAGCCGCCGAACTGAGGATCGCCGTTGAGCCTGCCGAGGCTGTCCAGGCCATCACTGGCCGAGGCGTCATCGGTCGAGTGGGCGGACGTGAGATGTGGCTCGGCTCGCGCCGCTACATTGAGGAGCGGGGCATCAACTCAGCCGAAGTTCTGCAGCGGGCAGATGCGCTTTCGAGCGCCGGCCGCACCATCGTCGCGGTCGGCGATGGTCAAGACGTCTGGGGGCTCGTCGCCGTTGCCGATGCTGTCAGGCCGGAAGCGAAGGACATCGTCACGGCGCTTCATCGCGCCGGGATCGAACACGTTGTGATGCTCACTGGGGACAACCGGGCGACAGCGGAGGCGATTGCACAGCAGACGGGCATCGATGAGGTCCGTGCGGAACTCTTGCCCGGTGACAAGGTGGCAGCGGTCGAGGATTTGGTGCGGCGCTACGGGTCGGTGGCGATGGTCGGCGATGGAGTCAACGATGCTCCCGCGATGGGGCGGGCCAATCTCGGCATCGCCATGGGCGCCATGGGCAGCGACGCGGCAATTGAAACCGCTGATGTTGCCCTCATGTCGGACGACCTGTCGAAGCTTTCCTGGCTAGTGCGCCATTCGCGCGCAACGCTTGCCGTCATCCGACAGAATGTTGCCTTCTCGATTGCCGTGAAGCTGCTGTTTACAGCACTGACAGTGATTGGTCTCGCATCGCTTTGGGGTGCTATCGCGGCCGACGTCGGTGCGTCTCTGCTAGTTGTCCTCAACGGCCTGCGCCTGCTCAACCGTGGTCAGACTATTTCTCAAAAGGGCGGTCCATCTGGCGGCCTTGGCGTTTCGGCGCATCAGCATAGGGCCCCGGCCATCACCGAGACGGTCCCTGCATAGCTCAACACCGCGCGGTGCGACCCAGCACAAATGCACTGGCCGCGGCGAATGGCCGAAAATAAGGACTGATTGAGCGTGACGCACCCGAGGCTGATTCGAAGAGCTGCATTGGCATGTGGTGCGGTAGCTACCGCTCTCGCAGTCGATTTTGTTACGAAGTGGCTGATCCTCAATGTTGTGATGGCGCCCCCGCGCACGATCGAGATCGCGCCATTTTTCAATCTGACGCTCGGTTTCAACACGGGTGTCAGCTTCGGGATGTTCCGTGAATTCTTCCTCGATCGCCCATTGGTGCTCGCCGGTATCAAGATGGTGATTGTGGCCGGGCTTCTCGTCTGGGCCATGAGAACAGAAAGGCGAACGGAGACGGTTAGTCTCGGCCTGGTCGCCGGCGGTGCCGTCGGCAATGTGTTGGACCGGATGCGTCAAGGCGCCGTGACTGATTTCCTCGATTTTCATGTCGGCAATTGGCACTGGCCGGCCTTCAACATGGCGGACACGATGATAACGATCGGCGTCGTCTTGCTGATCGCAGGCTCTTTCTGGCGCCCGAGGTCGATGGCTCGCGCTCAGAAGCAGCCGAGCCGCCCAGAGCACTGATGATGGCGCTCATCGATGTGTCTTTGCTTGGATTATTGACGGCTGTAATGGCTGGAGCCATTTCCTTTCTCTCGCCCTGCGTGCTGCCGCTTGTTCCGGGCTATCTGTCCTACGTCGCGGGCGGCGTTAATGGGGCCGTTGGTGATGGAAGGACCCGACAGCTTCATGTTCTCGGACCGGCGCTCTTCTTCGTGCTCGGCTTTACCACCGTCTTTATTCTGCTTGGGCTCAGCGCGATGGTCCTCGGCGGATTTCTGCAGCGCTATCAGGTCGGGGCGAACCTGATCGGTGGTGCGCTGGTTGTCGTGTTCGGTCTCGCCATGACGGGGCTGCTCCGCTTGCCCGTTGCACTGATGGCAGACCGGCGCTGGCGCGGGCCAACGCAGACTGGAGGCCCCTTCGGAGCCTTTCTTCTCGGCATTGCCTTTGCCTTCGGGTGGACGCCCTGCATCGGCCCGGTGCTCGCTTCGATCCTCGCTGTGACGGCGACCTCGGCCGGCAACGGTGCGGTGCTGCTCGGCGCTTATGGCCTCGGGCTCGGCATCCCGTTTCTTTTGGCGGCGCTATTCTTTGGCAGTGCGGCCGTAGCGTTGAAGCGCATGCGGCGCGCTGGCGCGGTGCTCAACGTCAGCACGGGAGTGGTGATGGTCGGCGTCGGCATTTTGATGATGACCGGTCGTCTGCAGGAGATCGCCATCTGGATGCTGACGACATTTCCGATGCTCGGCAGCATCGGTTGAGGCGCGCGGCCGCCACCGGATCGTGTTGCGATCAGCCGGCGCGAAGGCGCCGGCCGCGATCTGGTTCGCCACGCATTCGAACCGCCGCGCCGCGATAGAGGGGCCTGCATGACGGAAGCTTGTACGAATGGCGTCGACACCGGATTTGTGGCGTTGGGCTATGCCAAAGTCACCCTGCTTGGGGTTGTCCAAGGGATCACTGAGCTACTACCGATCTCATCGACGGCGCATATGCGGATCGTGCCTGCGCTGCTCGGTTGGCAAGATCCTGGCTCTGCCTTCTCCGCCGCCATGCAGCTCGCCGCATTGGCTGCGGTAATCAGCTATTTCTGGAGTGACGTGAGCCAGTTGGCCGCGAACTCGCTCCGCGCTGTTGCGCATCGGGATTTCCGGGATCGACACTTCCGCTTCTCTGTTTGGATTATCCTTGCGACGATCCCGATCGGCGTGGCGGGCCTGTCCTTGTCGGGGCCCCTGAATGCCTGCGGTTCCCCATTGCGGACGCTCACTGTCATCGGGTGGGCCTGCGTCGTCATGGCCGTCCTCCTAGCGCTCGCGGAGATTTTCGCCCGCCACAAACGGACACTTGAAAATGTGACTCTCACCGATGCAATGATCGTCGGAATAGCGCAGATCGGCGCCCTGATCCCAGGAGTGTCGCGCTCGGGCTCCACCTTGACCGCTGCGCTTTCGCTCGGTCTGAAACGCGAAGAAGCAGCGCGTTTCTCGTTCCTACTTGGCCTGCCAGCAATCGCCCTGGCCGGCTTTAAGGAACTTTGGGAGCTTCACAAAGCCCATCTCTCCCTCGAGGGCTGGTCCATTCTTCTCGTGGGTCTCGTAGTAGCCTCTATCTCTGCATTCTTCGCGATTTGGGGGCTGATGCGCGTGCTTGAGCGCTTTTCGGCTTGGCCCTTCGTGATCTATCGAGGCGCACTCGGCGTTTTTCTCATCTCGGCCATTGCGCTGGGTTGGCTCACCTGATTGCGAGATTGCGAGCAATTGGAAATCCGTATGAGTGTAAAACACGACAAAGAAGAATCGGAAATCCAGCTCGACGCAAGTAACTCCGCCGAACGCAAGACCTTGCTGTGGGTGCTCGGTATCAATTTCTTGCAAGTGATTGTCGCCGGGCTCGTAGGGGTTATCGCAGACTCCACAGGTCTCCTAGGTGCCGCCCTCGACAATCTCGGGGACGCCGTTGTCTATGCCGTCAGCATCTATGCCGTTGGGCGGACGATTCTGGCGAAGGCGCGTGTCGCGCGTTTGTCCGGCGTCATCCTGATCGTTTTGGGTCTGGCGCTCCTCGTCGAGGTCCTTCGACGTTTCTTCGTGGGCGCTGAGCCGATCGGTTCAGCCATGATTGTTACCGCCATCGCAAACGCCGCGACCAATCTGCTTTGCCTGCGCTTGCTGCGGTCGCATCGGGACAATGGCGTGCACCTGAAGGCGTCCTGGATCTTTACGGCTAACGACATGCTGGCCAATGCCGGCATCGTTATATCCGGCGCTGCAGTTATGTTTTTCAGATCTCCGCTCCCCGATTTGATCATCGGGCTGGTGGTTGGAGGAATCGTTCTCAAAGGCGGCTTGGATATTCTGAAGGAGGCGCGCGAGGCGCAACGGGAGGGAATATCGGTTCGCGAAGAATGATGAACGAGCTGGTCCCCTCTCTTGCCTTGGACCGGTACTCGCGGCTTCGGCAACCAGCCTGAAACTAACTGCGATGGAGGCTGCCGCAGTAGTTCTTGCTTGGCGCCATAGAAAGAGAACAACCTCCGATTTTGATCATATTCTGCTTGATCCTGTAGCGGCTACAGCATGTAGCCTGTCGCGGTCCTCCTCGGCTCAAAGACCGGAGGCGGGATATGCCGTCTTTGCAGCCTCTTTGAGGCCCTGAGCGGCCCTGTAGTTCACGAGATAGGCACTCCAGCCCCTCGGGGACGAGAAACGAGTTGCGTGAGGACACTTGCAGAGATGACCAAATGCGTGATCGGCATCTCCCGCGCACTTTTGACGTATGCGGAACACGGTGCGTTCGTTGCTTGCGCCGTTTCAACGCGACGAAACGAGTGCTCCGGTGTCGATCGATCTTAAACATCTACGATACGCGGAAGCGGCGGAGCGCTGTGGCAGCTTTCGCAAGGCGGCGGATTTGCTCGCCGTCAAGCAGTCCAATCTCAGCCGACGTGTCCGAGCGCTCGAAGATCAGCTCGGCGTCAGATTGTTCGAGCGGACCAATGGTGGTGTGAGTGCAACGGCGGCCGGTGGCGATTTCATTCGCGGTGCTCGTCGCATCCTCGAAGAACTGCAGACCCTCGTTGACAGCGCCAATGCCGTCGGGCGAGGCGACGCTGGGCAATTGACAATCGGCTTCTACACCTCGCTCTCTGCGGGGCATCTGCGCGCCAGCCTTGTCGAGTATGCCCGTCGGTTTCCGCAGATGGAGATCAGCGCGGTCGAAGGATCCCGTTCGCGGCTCTGCGGCGGTATTCAGAGTGGTACGATCGATGTCGCCATCGTAACGGGAGAGCCGGTGCCAGACTGCGGCCGATCGATGGTGCTGTGGAGCGAACGGATCATCGTCGCGCTGCCCGCGGATCACCCGTTGGCCGCCAATGAGATCATCTACTGGACCGACCTGAAGCGTGAACGGTTTCTGTTGAGCGAGCGCGATCCCGGTCCGGAAATCCAAGAGATTCTTGTCTCGAAGTTAGCCTCGCCAGGAGACCTGCCGGATGTCGTCAGGCATGATGTCAGTCCCGAAAACATCAAGAGCCTGGTCGGCGCCGGCCAAGGCGTCAGCCTGATGTGCGAAGCGTGCGTCGGCGCCAGCTACGCCGGGGTTGTCTATCGCGAAGCACGTGACGGCAATGGCGCCACCCGGATCGGCTATTGTGCCTATTGGAAGGACTGCAACGACAATCCCGCGCTGCGGAATTTCATTCGGCTTTTGGAGGAGCGCTGCCCGCCGGTAGCGAACGGGAACGGCTTACGCGGCGCATCTTCGCAAACCCCCGATCCGTCGCCATGAAACGTGCGACCATCGGTGCGACTAGTTTAGCTGGCTCGACGGCTTGCCCATTTTCGCGACCAAGAATCTCCGCATAGGCGAGGAGATCGCGGTGAAGCGCAGCGGGTAGCTCCACGGAAATTTTCACCGGCTTGTCGTCTTCGAGCGGCCCGAGCTTTAGCTTGCCCATCGGTTAGCCTCCGTAGGGTTCGAGCACCAGGTCCCTCGTTACGATCACGCGCACCGGAAAGCCTGGCCGGATTGTCAGCGTTGGAGCGACGTTGAGCTGGCGGCGCACGATCTGCTGACCGGCATCGTTAATTGTGTCTTGCCCGCCGTTGCGGATCGCCTGGATCAGGCGGTCGTCGTCGTTGGTGGCGAGTTCGGCTCCAATGCTCAGCAGCGTGGATAGTCCCGCCGCCTTCGCGAGCTCCCACCAATGATAGTCCACACCATCCTGAAGGCCTGCATAGCCTTCAGCGTCGGCGCCGGGCTGACGTTCGAGGACGATTGAGCGGCCGTTCGGAAAGATCAGCCGGTTCCACACCAGGAGCACGCGGCTTTGACCGAACTGGACGCTGTTGTTGTACTGCCCGATGACGCGCGTGCCTTGAGGCACGAGCAGGATGCGGCCTGTCGGGCTGTCGTAGATGTTCTCCGTCACCTGCGCGGTGATTTGGCCCGGGAGATCCGAATGGATGCCGGTGATGAGCGCCGCAGCGATCACAGCGCCTGCCTGAAGGATGTAGGGCGACGCCGGTGCGGCGACGCGGTCAGGCGTGACAGTGCGCCGATCGGCGGCCGCGTTGAGGAAGGCGAGCTGACGGTCCTGGGCCGATGGGGTGGCGGGTGGCGGCGCGAGGCCGAGGCCGGTGAGGTCCGGCGCGGGCGGCGGCGCGATCGTCGCGGCGCCGGAGCCTGTCGAGGCCGTGGGCCGGTTCTCGGTGCCGCTAAAGAGCCTGCTAACGCGGGCGGTCTCGATCTCCTGCAGGCGACGCTGCTCCTCCGCGCTTAGGCCGGGATTCGGCTGGTTCGGCAACGGCTGGCCACGATTTTGAGCGCCCAGGATGGGCCGTCCGAGGTCGCCCGGGAGCGGCGGACCAAGCTGGGGAACGCCGCTGTAATCGCGGGGCAATCCGGCCAGGCCATCGGCGGTCGACCGATTGTCGGTCGAGTAGAGCTCTTCGGTGGGTCTCCCTCTATCGCGGGTTTGGAGCGCGTAGATCAGGGCGCCGCCGATGCCGACGCTCGCCACAAGGCCGATGCCGGCAAGCACCTTGCGCGAGAGACGCGTGACGCGCGGGGTCTCCGCACGCAGCCGCATCGGGGCGGCCGCGTCGGCGGTCGACCCGGTTAGCGGCGCCTCCTCATTTTCTTTCCGGGGTTCAGGGTCGCTCACGACGCGGGCCTCCCATCGGTGCGGACGATGCGGACGCGCTTCTGGCGGTCGCCGGCGCCGAAGCGCAGCTCGGCGGCCGCGAACAGGCGGTCGACGATCATGTAGTTGCCGCGGACGCGGTAGTTCACGAGTTCGGAAGTGTTGCCCTCAGGACCGACGACGAACAGCGGCGGCATTTCGCCTTGGCCGATGCCGCGGGGAAACTCGATGAAGACCTGGCGACCGTCATCGTAGGCCCGCAGTGGCCGCCACGGCGCGCGGTCCCCCTCGATGGCGTAGCGGAAATTGATGTTGGCGAGATCGACGCCGGTGGCGATCGGGCTGGCGGCCTCGGCCTGCGCGTTCTGGCGTCGCAGGGCGATGAGCTGATCCTGCGGATACTGCCAGGAAACCGAAGCCATGTAGGTGCGCTCGGTCGAGCGCAGCTCCATGTGGTAGGTGCGCAGGTTCGTGTTGATGATGAGATTTGTCATCAGGTCGGCGCGTGTCGGCTTCACCAGGATGTGGACTTGCTGGGTCGCGCCTGAACCGCTCAGCGTGTCGCCGATGATCCAGCGAACAGTATCGCCGGCGGCGACCGGGCCGGAGCCGACCAACTGCTCGCCAGGCTGAAGGGCGATATCGGTGATCTGACCCACGGCGGTGTAGACCTGATAGAGCGCGCCGCCCGTATAAGGATAAACCTGCATGGCGTTGATGAAGCCGTCGCGGACCGGCTGCACACGGGCGGCGGCATTGGCCTGGTTGACGCGCGCCGTCGGATCGGTGGGTTCGGGTGTGCTGCGGGACGGCTCGACGCGCTGCAATTGGCCTGGCAACGGCAACGGGCGCGGAATCTCGACCACCCGCACCGAAGCTGGAGGATCGGTGCTCAGCGCCGCCGGCACAGCGTCGTCATAGGAGATCTCCGGCGGTTTGTTCATCGTGGCGCAGCCGGCGAGCGCCGACGTGCACAGCAGAAGAACCGTAAATGTGGAAGTGCGAGAAGCCGGGTTTCCGGCTTTACGGAAAGACGGCTTCATTGCCCAAGCTCCCGTGACCAGTTGATGGCGTTGACGTAGATGCCGAGCGGGTTGGCGCGCAGCCGATCGGCATTGCGGGGCACCTGCACGACGATGGTGAGGATGGCGGTCCAGCGGGTCGTCTCGGCGAGCTGGCCGTTCTCGTAGCGGCGCTCGATCCAGGCGACGCGGAAGCTGTCGGGCGACGCCCGGATGACGCTGGAGACATCGACAGCGATCTGCTGCCGGCCGACCTTGGTGAAGGGGTCGTTCGAGCGCGCGTAGTCGTTCAGCGCCATCGCACCGCGGTCGGTCGTGAAATCGTAGGCGCGCAGCCAATTCTGCCGGACGATGATAGCGTCGGACGGAATCGATCGAACCTGCTCGATGAAGCGCGCGAGATGGAAGGCGATCTGCGGGTCAGTCGGACGATAGTCGGCGACGGCGGGCGCGACTGCCTGCGCCTGGCCGAGCCTGTCGACCTGAACGACCCAAGGGACGATCGTTCCGCGCGCCGATTGCCAGACAAGCGCCGCCGCGAAACCAGCGGACAGGATCAGCGAGCCGAACGCCATGAAGCGCCAGTTCTTGGCCTGAACACGCGCGGCGCCGATGCGCTCATCCCAGACCTGAGCGGCGCGCTGGTAGGGCGTCTCAGGTTCGGGCGTCTTGCCGTAGTGAACGGAGGGTCTTTTGAACATCAGCGATCGCCTTCGGAGAGATTGATGGAAGAGCCGCCGCCATGGCTGTCGCCGCTGCGCACGGCATGGGCGGCCGCGGTGACACCGTGACTCAGGGCTTGAGAACGCTTCATGCGGCGGGCCCAGGCCGGCGGCCCGTCAGCAGCCTGCGATGGCGCAGCCTCGGCCGCGCTTCCGCCGATCGTGCCCATGGTCGACGTGCCGCCGGTGGCGGCGAAGGCGGACTTGGCGCCTTCGGAGAAGCTCGACTTCATGCTATCGGCGGCGCGCGAGGCCGCCCGGCGGAGGGGCGAAGCCGCCGCGCCGCCGGCTGCGCGTGCGACCCCGCCCAACCCTGACGCCACGCCTGCGGCGCCCGACTGGCCAGCGGCGCCAAGGCTGTAAGCGGTCGAAGCGCCGCCCGCCATCGCCGCACCGCCACGGGCGGCAGCGGCGGCTCCTCCAGCAAGGGCGCCGCCGCCAGATGCCACGGCCCCAACAGTCGCAGCGCCCGCCGCCACTATGCCGCCCGCCGCGAGCCCGGTGCCGACCGCGGCGCCGGCGCCGAGCTGCGGACCACCCGAGACGAGGCCGTTGGCGATACCGGGACCGAAGATGCCGAGACCCAGCAGCGACAGCGCGGCGAGTACGATCGCCATGGCCTGGTCGATCGTGGGCGTCTGGCCAGCGAACCCGGCGGTGAATTGAGAGAACAACGTCGAGCCGATGCCGATGATGACGGCGAGGACCAGCACCTTGATGCCGCTCGAGATGACGTTGCCGAGGACGCGCTCGGCCATGAACGCGGATTTGCCGAACAGGCCGAACGGGATCAGCACGAAGCCGGCGAGCGTCGTCAGCTTGAACTCGATCAGCGTGACGAAGAGCTGGACGGCGAGAATGAAGAAGGCGAGCAGCACCAACGCCCAGGCGAACAACAGACAGGCGATCTGGATGAAGTTCTCGAAGAAGGCGATCCAGCCCATCAGGTTGGAGATGGAATCGAGCAGCGGCCGGCCGGCGTCGAGGCCGGTCTGCGCAACACGGCCGGGACGCATGAGATCGTCGACGGTAAATCCCGTGCCCGACGCCTTCAGGCCGAGCCCCGCGAAGCTCTCGAACACGATGCGCGCGAGGTTGTTCCAGTTGCCGATGATGTAGGCGAAGACGCCGACGAACAGCGTCTTCTTGACCAGGCGCGCCATGATGTCGTCGTCGGCGCCCCAGCTCCAGAACAGCGCGGCCAATGTCACGTCGATGACGATCAGCGTGGTGGCGATGAACGCCACCTCGCCGCCGAGCAGGCCGAAGCCGTTATCGATGTAGCTGGTGAATACGCCGAGGAACTGGTCGATGACGCCGGTGCCGCCCATGGTTCACCGTCCGTCCTGCGGCTGGGGCGATGCTGGCGCGGGCGTAGCGCCAAGGAAGCGGTCGCGAGTTTCGGCCCAGGTGCGCAGACATTCGGCATCCCGCGCGGCGGCCTCGCCGAGCAGTTGGCAGCGCCGTTGCGCCTCGCGCAGCGGATCAGCCGGCGTGACTTCAACCGGCTGCAGCGCTTGGCCGGCGGGGTCTTCCTCTTTCCGGGTCATCTCGATCGCCGTCGCGGTGATGGCGACGGCGACGAAGACGACGGCGCCGAGGCGCGCCAGGAGCTTGCCGTCCATGACACGATCCTCTTGGGGGGCCTTAGTTGCCATTCGGGAACATGCGGGCGTTGCCGGGCTGATAGCCGACGCCGGGCGTCAGGAAGCGGCGGCGCTGCTCACGGCCCTGCTCGGCAGCCGCCGCACGCTCCGCTTCGGTCAGCGCTTGAGCTCGTCCGTTCGCAGCGACGACGGCCGTGAGATCGGCGAGCTGCTGGGCCTGGAGCGCGAGGAGCTGATTGCCGGCCTGCGCCGCCTGCAACGCGCCGGTCGCGCCCTGGCTTTGGCCGATGAGTGCCGACATCTCGGCGCGGTTGGTATCGATATTGCCGACGACGCCAGCCTGCACCCGCATGGCGTCCTGCAAACCGCCGACTGTGTTCTGCCAGCGCTCGCGCGCCTGCGCCACGAGCTGCTGGTCGGACGCCGACATCGATGCATTGCCGTAGGTGGAGGTGAAGGCCTGGTCGATTTGCTGGACGTCGTAGGCGACGCGCTGCGCCTGACCGAGGAGCTGTTGCGTCCGCTGCACGGACTGCTGCAGGCGCTGAAGCGAGGAGTAAGGGAGGCTCGCGAGGTTGCGCGCCTGGTTGATCAGCATCGTCGCTTCGTTCTGAAGCGAGGTGATCTGATTATTGATCTGCTCCAGCGCGCGAGCCGCTGAGAGCACATTCTGCACGTAGTTCGTCGGATCGTAGACGATCCATTGCGCGGACGCCGGCTGGACCATCACGGGCGACATCGCCACGGGGATCGAAAGAATGGATGCGGCAAGAAGCACCGCGCGCGAGCGACGGAAGATCATGGCTGTGTCTCCAGGTTATTGAGGTTGGGGATGAGGTCGGCGGCCCAGCCGACGCCGCGCAGACGCAGCCAGGCCGACAGGAATCCCTCGCGGCCGTGCTCCGCCACGACGCGCTCGATCGCGGCCTGATCGGTCTTCGAGGAAGCGGCGCAGAGTGCCAGCGCCACGTCGGACAGACCGAGTTCGAAGAGCCGGTTGCCCCGCCGGGATTGGCAGTAGTAGTCGCGCTTCGGCATCGCGCGGGCGAGGATCTCGATCTGGCGGTCATTGAGGCCGAAGCGGCGGTAGATCGCGGTGATCTGCGGCTCGATCGCGCGCTCGTTCGGCAATAGCAGCCGGGTCTGGCAGCTCTCGACAATGGCGGGCGCGATCGCCGAGCTGTCGATGTCGGACAGCGACTGGGTGGCGAAGACGACGGAGGCGTTCTTCTTGCGAAGGGTCTTCAGCCACTCGCGGAGCTGGCCAGCGAAATCCTCGTCATCGAGCGCCAGCCAGCCTTCGTCGACGATGAGCAGTGTGGGACTGCCGTCGAGGCGATCCTCGATGCGGTGGAAGAGATAGGCGAGCACCGCCGGCGCGGCGCCCGTGCCGATAAGGCCCTCGGTCTCAAACGCCTGCACAAAGGCTTCGCCAAGATGCTCGCTCTCGGCGTCGAGCAGCCGGCCATAGGCGCCGCCGACGCAATAGGGCCGAAGCGCCTGTTTGAGGTCGTTCGATTGAAGGAGGACGGCGAGTCCGGTGAGCGTGCGTTCGCCTGCAGGCGCGCTGGCCAGCGAGGTCAGCGCCGTCCAGATGTATTCCTTCACCTCCGGCGCGATCGTCACGCCCTCGCGCTGCAGGATCGCGACAATCCAATCCGCCGCCCACGCGCGTTCCGGCACATGGTGGATGCCGGCGAGCGGTTGCAGCGAGACGCTGTCAGCCGCGCCTTCTGTCAGGCCGCCGCCGAGATCGTGCCAGTCACCACCCATCGCGAGCGCCGCGGCTCGGATGCTTCCGCCGAAGTCGAAGGCGAAGACCTGTGAGTTGGGATAGCGCCGGAACTGCAGCGCCATCAGCGCCAGCAGCACGGACTTGCCGGCGCCGGTCGGTCCGACGACGAGCGTGTGGCCGACATCGCCAACATGAAGGGAAAACCGGAACGGGGTCGACCCTTCGGTCCTGCCATAAAGCAAGGGGGGTTGCCCGAAATGCTCGTCCCGTTCCGGCCCCGCCCACACCGCCGATAGCGGAATCATGTGGGCGAGATTGAGCGTCGAGATCGGCGGTTGCCGGACGTTGGCGTAGACATGGCCTGGCAGCGAGCCAAGCCAGGCGTCGGCGGCGTTGATCGTCTCCGTCATCGCCGTGAAGTCGCGGCCCTGAACGATCTTCTCCACCAGGCGCAGCTTCTCGGCTGCGATGCGTGGATCGGCGTCCCAGACGGCGACCGTCGCGGTGACATAGGCCTGACCGGCATAGTCCGCACCGAGTTCCTGGAGCGCGAGGTCGGCATCAGCCGCCTTGTTCGCCGCATCGGTGTCGACGAGCACCGATGCCTCGTTGGTCATCACCTCCTTGAGGATCGCCATAATGCTCTTGCGCTTGGCGAACCATTGCCGTCGGATCTTGGTGAGCAGCTTGGTGGCGTCGGTCTTGTCGAGAAGGATGGCTCGCGTTGACCAGCGATATGGAAAGGCCAGCCGATTGAGGTCGTCGAGGAGCCCGGGCGTGGTCGCGGTCGGAAAACCGACAATGGTGAGGATGCGGAGATGCGTGTTGCCCAGACGCGGCTCCAGTCCGCCAGTGAGCGGTTGATCGGCCAGCAACGCGTCGAGATACATCGGCGTCTCGGGCACGCGCACGCGATGGCGTTTGGTCGAGACGGTCGAATGGAGATAGGTCAGCGTCTCGCCGTCATCGAGCCATGCGCATTCCGGCATGAAATTCTCGATGAGCTGGAGCACGCGGTCGGTGCGATCGGCGAAGCCGCGCAACGCCTCATGAGGGTCGATGCCGTTCTCGGCCTTGCCTTCATAGAGCCAGCTCTCGGCGCGGGCGGCGTCTTCGGCTGGCGGCAGATAGACGAAGGTCAGGAAGTAGCTGGACTCGAAGTGCGAGGCGTCTTCTTCGAAATCGGCCTTGCGCTCGGCGTCGACCAGGGCCGATGCGGCCTCGGGAAAGCCGCTCGACGGATAGGCGCCGGCGCCATGCCGTTGCGCCTCGACGAATAGCGCCCATCCCGAGCCGAGGCGGCGGAAGGCGTTGTTGAGGCGGCCAGCGACGGCGACGAGTTCGGCCGGCACCGCGGAATCCAGGTCGGGACCGCGAAAGCGGGCGGTGCGCTGGAAGCTGCCGTCCTTGTTGAGGACGATGCCCTCGCCCGCGAGCGCGGCCCAGGGCAGGAAATCCGCGAGGCGTGTTGAGGTCCGGCGATATTCGGTAAGGTTCATCATTGGGGGCCTCACGCGCTCAGGTGGCCGGGGATGCGCAGGTGACGGCGCACCACGTCGACGAATTGCGGATCGCGTTTGGCCGCCCACACGGCCGCGAAATGCCCGATCGCCCAGAGCCCGAGGCCGACCAACCAGAGGCGCAGCCCAAGGCCGAGCGCCGCCGCCAGCGTGCCGTTGAGGATCGCGATGGAGCGCGGCGCGCCGCCGAGCAGGATGTGCTCAGTGAGCGCCCGATGGACTGGGACGGCGTAGCCTGGCACTTCGCTGGCGCTGTCGATCAGGCTCGCCATCAGACGAGCGCTCCGCCGCCAAAAGAGAAGAACGAGAGGAAGAAGCTCGACGCGGCGAAGGCGATGCTCAGCCCGAAGACGATCTGGATCAGGCGCCGGAAGCCGCCGCTGGTGTCGCCGAAGGCGAGGGTCAGGCCGGTGATGATGATGATGATCACCGCGACGATCTTGGCGACCGGCCCCTCGATGGATTCGAGTATCGATTGTAGCGGCGCTTCCCACGGCATCGAGGAGCCGGAAGCATAGGCGGCCGGGGCCAGCATCATGCTGACGACGGTGACGGACACGGCCGTCGCGATATAACGGCGAACACGCAAGGCATGGCGGATCATGCGGAATCTCCTGAGGCGGGCTGGGTTGCGGGGATGACGCGGTAGTCGCCGTCTGGCTGAAGGCCCTCGACACGGGCGAGCTCGGCGAGGCGGCGGCTTGCGCCGCGACCGCTCAGCACCGCGACGAGATCGATGGTCTCGGCGATCAGCGCGCGCGGGACCGTGATGACGGCTTCCTGGATGAGCTGTTCGAGGCGGCGCAGCGCGCCGAGCGCGGTGCCGGCATGGATGGTGCCGATGCCGCCGGGGTGGCCCGTCCCCCACGCCTTGAGCAAATCCAGCGCCTCGGCGCCGCGGACTTCGCCGATCGGAATGCGATCGGGGCGCAGGCGAAGCGAGGAACGGACGAGTTCGGACAGCGACGCGACGCCGTCCTTGGTGCGCATGGCTACGAGGTTGGGCGCGGCGCATTGCAGCTCGCGCGTATCCTCGATCAGGACAACGCGATCGGAGGACTTGGAGACCTCGGCGAGCAGCGCGTTGGTGAGCGTGGTCTTGCCGGTCGATGTGCCGCCGGCGACGAGAATGTTGCGGCGGTCCGCGACGGCGCGGCGGAGGATCTCAGCCTGTTCAGCCGACATGATCTCGGCGGCGACGTAGTCAGCCAGCGTGAAGACGGCGACGGCAGGCTTGCGGATCGCGAACGCCGGCGCGGCGACGACGGGAGGCAGAAGGCCTTCGAACCGCCCTCCCGTCTCGGGAAGCTCGGCCGAAACCCGCGGTGAACCGGAATGAACCTCGGCGCCGACATGGTGCGCGACCAGGCGGACGATGCGCTCGCCATCCGCGGGCGAGAGGCGCGCTCCGGTATCGGAGAGTCCCTCGGACAGCCGGTCGATCCAGAGCCGCCCATCGGGATTGAGCATCACCTCGACGACGGACGGGTCTTCCAGGAATCCGGCGATGGCGGGGCCGAGGGCAGTGCGCAACATGCGCGCGCCTCGAAGGGTCGCCTCTGATTGCTGGTGAGAAACCGCCATATCGTCCCCGTTCTGCGCGGGACCGCAAACAAGCGGCCCTGGATCGGGGATGAGTAGAAGAGGCAGAAATCAGGTCATGACAACAAGCAGGATGGGGTCGTAGTGCTCTGGCGTACAAAGACAGGGCGACGGCGGAACTGCCAAACTCTTGCGATGCCCCGAGCGATGATTATTCCGCGCCTGGGACACCTGCGACGTCTTCGGAAATCTCCTCACGCACTTTCGGTCCCTTCGCGAGTCGCCGCCCGAGTGCGGCGACGAAGGCGTCGTACCGTTCGCCTGCCTTTGCGCGTGCGGCCGCCTGCGCTGA
This sequence comes from Reyranella sp., assembly GCF_004297265.1. Taxonomy (GTDB): domain Bacteria; phylum Pseudomonadota; class Alphaproteobacteria; order Reyranellales; family Reyranellaceae; genus Reyranella. The sequence goes on along the minus strand of NZ_SCUT01000024.1, from coordinate 305,517 downwards.
CTCCGGCAGTGGCGGATTCGTGGTGAGCCAGTGGCGGACGAAAACGGCCAGCATTTCCACGGAAATGCCGAGGTCGCGTTCCATACGCGTCATGCGCCGGTCGAGCTGGTCCAATCGCTTGGTGGTCGCGGCTTCCTGGCGCTCGGCCGCGTCCGGCGACAGGAAGGATGCGATCGCCGCTTCCGCGACCAGCGATCGCGATTGATCGCGGCGCGCGGCATAAACGGCGAGCGCCTTCATGATGTCGGGATCGAGATAGACCGAGAGGCGCTGCTTCTTCGGAATCTTCATGATCGCCACGCTCAGAGGTCCATCCCGTCATTGGGATCGAGCGAGACCTGCCGCGCGACGCCTTGCATCACCTGGTTCAGCCGGCCCGCGCGCGCGGCATCGTCATCGGCGTCATCGGGGCCATCGAGGTCGAACTCGTTGTCGATCGGCGCCTTCCTCTCGACAGGCTTCACCGCGGTCAGCTCCGGTTGCTGACGCCGCTCCGAGCCGGTCGAGTCGTCGTCGCCTGTACCGTCCTGCCGCGCGGCTGCATCGGGTTGCGGCCGCGATGGCAGAGGCAGAGCGCTCCAGTCGTCCGGCTTTCCCGCGGCTGGCTTCACGAGCGCCGGCGGCAGCACGCGCTCCTGGAAGCGGCGATCCTCGAAGTAGCGCGCCTTCTTCGCGCGGATCGGCGGCGTGCCGGCGACCATGACGATCTCGTCGGCGGCCGGGAGCTGCATCACCTCGCCCGGCGTCAGCAGCGGGCGCGCGGTCTCCGATCGCGACACCATCAGATGGCCGAGCCACGGGCTGAGCCGGTGTCCGGCATAGTTGCGCATCGCGCGCATCTCGGTCGCCGTCCCTAAAGCATCCGACACGCGCTTGGCCGTCCGCTCATCATTGGTGGCGAAACTGACGCGGACATGGCAGTTGTCGAGGATCGAGTTGTTCGGCCCATACGCTTTCTCGATCTGATTGAGCGACTGCGCGATCAGGAAGCTCTTCAGTCCATAGCCCGCCATGAACGCCAAGGCGCTCTCGAAGAAGTCGAGGCGCCCGAGCGCGAGAAACTCGTCGAGCATGAGCAGCAGCCGATGCCGCCTGCCTTTGGCGTTGAGATCCTCCGTCAATCGGCGTCCGATCTGGTTGAGGATAAGCCGGATCAGCGGCTTGGTCCGCGCGATGTCTGAGGGCGGCACGACCAGGTAGAGCGTCGACGGTCGCGCTCCGCCAACAATGTCTGTGATGCGCCAGTCGCAACGGCGCGTAACATCCGCCACCACGGGATCGCGATAGAGTCCGAGAAACGACATCGCGGTCGACAAGACACCCGACCGCTCATTGTCGGACTTATTCAGCAACTCGCGCGCGGCCGACGCGATGACGGGGTGCGGTCCCGCTTCGCCGAGATGCGCGGTCTTCATCATGGCGGCGAGCGTCGACTCGATCGGCCGCTTGGGATCGGAAAGGAAGGCGGCGACGCCGGCGAGTGTCTTGTCGGTCTCGGCGTAGAGAACGTGCAGGATGGCGCCGACGAGGAGTGCGTGGGACGTCTTCTCCCAATGATTGCGGCGTTCCAAACTCCCTTCGGGATCGACCAGGATGTCGGCGATGTTCTGGACGTCGCGGACCTCCCATTCGCCGCGGCGGACTTCGAGCAGCGGGTTGTAAGCGGACGACTTCGCATTGGTGGGATCGAACAGCAGCACGCGGCCATGGTGGGCGCGGAAGCCGGAAGTGAGCTGCCAGTTCTCGCCCTTGATGTCGTGAACGATGGCGGAGCCCGGCCAGGTCAGCAGCGAGGGCACGACCAGGCCGACGCCCTTGCCGGAGCGGGTCGGCGCGAAGCACAGCACATGCTCTGGCCCGTCATGGCGAAGATAGGCGCGATCGAACCTGCCGAGCACCACGCCATCGGGCCCAAGCAGGCCGGCGGCGCGCACCTCGTCGGCTCGCGCCCAGCGCGCCGAACCATAGGTCTCGACATTTTTGGCCTCGCGGGTTCGCCACACCGACATGCCGATGGCGACCGCGATGGCAATGAAGCCGCCGGATGCGGCGATGTAGGCGCCCTCGACGAAGACCGAAGGCGCATAGGCGTCGTAGAAGTACCACCACCAGAAGAAGGCCGGCGGATGGTAGACTGGCCAGCCAAATGCCTCGAACCATGGCCGGCCGAGTTGCGGCTGGAAGCCTAGCTGCCATGCCGTCCATTGGGTCGCGGTCCAGGTCGTGGTCAGCACGATCACGAAGACGACGAGGATCTGCCCCCAGAGAATCTTGGTGGCCGACATGTTGGAGTCCTTTCTTGAAGAGGGGCAGTGTTCACAGGCCGAGCCCCCGCTTGCGGCCGAAGCTCCAGTCGACGCCGCCATCGCTTCGGGCGAGGCCGGAGACATGACGCCCGAGCTGTTTTTCGAGTGATGGCGACCAGGGCACGAGCTGGAAGCCAAGGCCGTCATCGATCATTGCGAAGCGGCCGGAGGCGAGCGCGATGCGCCGCTGGTAGGCGCCAGCGACGTATTCTCCTGCCGCGGCCTTGTTGAATGGTCGGCCGCTCTCTGCCGCGAGCTTGGCGCCCACGGCGTCCAGCTCGCGCCGGCGCAGCGTCTTGATCAGGTTCCGGCTGAAGCTGACGCCGCGGTTCTGACGTTCGGCCAGACCTTGCCCAATCAGGTGTTCGGCGCGCCGGTCCAGGGCTTCGCGTACCTCTGCGCCGAAGCCTCCCCCGCCAAGCGCAATCGGCTCGCGGGCGATCGCCTGCCGGTCAAGCCAAGTCGCACCTTTCGCGGTGATCTGCTGCTCGATGGTGAGGTCTGACCGGACCGCCATCGCGACGCGACGCTGCCCCTTCGCGTCGGCGAACCTGCGCAGTTCGACGATCGAACCGGGCGCGCTGTCGCCGGCGGCGTCGAGGTCGGGCAGCTTGATGTGATGGGTGCGGCCGTCTGTGCCGTCGACCACGGCATAGGCCGTACCCTTCAGCTCATCGTCGAGACCGCGGGCGACCAGCCGGCCGACGACAGGATCGTCCAGACTTTCCCCGGCCAGCACATAGTTGGACACACCCCGCTCGATGCCGTGTTCGGTCAGGCCGCGATGGATGCGCTTGATGATGTCGCCGCGTTCGCCGAGCTGGCGCAGCGTCGTCTCGGCGTTCTCGGACAGAGTCCACTGGCCGGGACCGACCTGGTCGGCAAGCCCGAGCGATTCGAGCTTGCGGAGGCGTCCGACCTTGAGCGCGTGGAATTCGTCGGGCTGTCGATTCGGATGCGGCGCGAGGTCGATGACGCCGGCGCGGTATCCGTCGCGCGCGAGCTGCCGGTCGAGGCTGGTCCAGCGCTCGGCGTCGATCTGACGTTCCAACGTGCGACGGATTTCGTGATCCGTGCGCGGGCCCAATTCCTGCGTGATCAGATCCCGCGCCCGATCCCGCATCCCCTCCTTGATGTAGTCGCGGGAGATGACGAGGTTCTCACCATCCTCGCGCACGCCGCGGACGATCAGGTGGACGTGGGGATGTTCGGTGTTCCAGTGATCGACCGCGACCCAATCGAGCTTGGTGCCGAGGTCCCTCTCCATCTGGCCGGCCAAATCGCGGGCGAAGGTCTTGAGGTCCGACATCTCCACGGCGTCGTCCGGCGAGATGATGAACCGGAAATGATGCCGGTCCTCCTCGCATCGATCCGCGAACGCCTTCGTATCGGCATCGTCCGCGGCGGGGCCGAACAGCCGCGCCTTCTCTCCATCTCGGGTGACGCCCTCGCGGCTCAGATAACTGAGATGGGTGGCGAGCGGCGCGCGGCGTCCGGCGTGGCGGACGACGCGCGCCTTGACGACGGCGCCGCGTGAGCGGGAGGTGATGAGCCGGTTGGCCTGCACCGACGCTCGCTGACCCCGGCCGAAACGGGAGCGGTGGCCCGGCCCGATCGTCCCCTTGCGGGAAACCGATCCGCCGGCCCGTTGGGCGGCGGCGAGCGCCTGGGCGATGAAGGGTCTGGCGCGCTGCACGCGCGTCGAGCGGATGTGGCCTGGTCGGATGCGGAAATCGTTCTCGTCGCTCATGGCGGCAGGACCGCACATCGCGCGATAGCGCTGATTTGCTTATGAAATCGCCGAAGCCGCAGGCTGCGCCAGTCAGGCGCACCTCGCGAAATCGCTGCGTAAGTCCTTGAAAAAGCACAACCGAACCGAGGCGCACATCGCGCCCCTTTATCCTGCCATCGTGCGGTTGTGTTGCCCTGCTTCCCCCTCTGCGCACTCCATGACGCGACGGGGCGCTCCATACTGCGAAAGAGGCGCAGGCACGTCATCGCGGGTCTCCACTGCCGGATCGCGCGACGAACAGGCCGGTGGATTGCGGCACGATCGCGGAAGTCTCGCGCACCGGAACTGCCGCGGGAGCCTCGTTTGGATGGCGCTCGGTTTGCACTGGATCGGCAGCCGAGATGCGCTCGATGCGCGCGACGAACAGCGATGCGCGGGTCCAGGCCTTCGGATCGGTTGCGGCGACGGTGACTGGACTGGAGAGTTCACCGCCGCCGAATAAAGGAAACAACGCGGCGACATAGGCGCGGGTCTCGGCCGGAAGCGGGCGGCCGGCGAGATACTCCTCATAGCGCCCCGGTCCCGCATTATAGGCGGCGAGAAAGCCTGGCGAACCATAGCGATCATGCATCTCGCGGAGGTAGGCGGCGCCCGCGAGGATATTGTCGCGCGGATTGTACGGATCGCTTCCAAGTCGGTGGCGAGTGCGTAGCTCCGTCCATGTATCAGGCATGATCTGCATCAGACCCATCGCGCCCGCGGACGAGATCGCGCGCACGTCGCCCGCACTTTCGACGCGCATGACGGCGCGAATCCAGCGCTCCGGAATGCCGAAGCGTTGCGAGGCCTCGGCGACGAAGCCGGCGATCGGATCGGCTGCAGTCGCACGCGGGATGGGTGCGTTCTGCGCCAGTGCGGTGGAAGGTGATCCGCCGACGATCAGCAGGCCGAAAAGGAGAAGGGCAGAGAGATGCCGGGCGGCGCGTGTCCGCCCGGTCTCCGCCGGATGCCTGCGCGATGGGCGGCGCGTCGGCATGCCGTCAGTCCCGCTCACTGCGCTTCGGCGGACGGTTCCAGTGCAGGCCCCAGGCGGACCTGTCGTCGCCTGACTGGAACAGGTTGGCGCGGATCGGTTGGCGGAATGACGGGTCGTCGATCTGCAAGGAAACGTAGTCGCCGGCCTTTTCGCCGGTTCGCTTCCATCCGGCGCCGATCTCCGGACCGCCGTCGTCGCGAAGGTGAATGCGATAGTCCGGCGCGTTCTCGGTGTCGGAATGCTCGGCAGGGACAAGCACCATCTCGATGTCGAGAGAGACCGTCCGGATGCGGCCGGCATAGCCGGTCTTGGTGCGCGTGAACTCTCCGATCTGCGGCATGGAAGACTCCTGTGTGGTGCGGTGAAACGGAAATGAGCGCATCGTCACCGCGTCGCGGCGCGCCATTCGAAGCGGCCGTTGCCGTCCTCGTCGGTGTAGAGAGGGGTTGCTCGTCCGATGACCGAGCCGCGGGAAACTGGACCGAAGTAGCGACCGTCGAGGCTGTCCCCGACAGACCAGTTCATGAGGAATATCTCGTCAGTGGCGATGCGCCGGCAGCCCTGCCAAATAGGGAGATCGCGGCCGAGACGGTCGCGCGTCAGCGCTTCGGCCATCGCGATGCCGTCGACGCTGACGTGTACGCCGGCGCGGCAGACCTGTTGCCCCGGCAGAGCGGCGACGCGCTTCATGAGCGGGACGCCGCGCGGGAGGTAGCCGCGCTCGGCGAGGAACGAGGCGAGCGGCTCCGGAGCATTCACGGCGACCAAGTCGGTCACTTCGATCTGTGGCGACCGATCGATTGAATAGAGGCCGACCGGCGTGCTGGCCGACGCGTTCCAGATCAGCCTGGGCGTGACATGGATGAAGGATAGGCCCCCGATCAGCATCACGGTGAAGTACGTCGTCATGACGTAGCCGAATCGCGTCATGGCTCGACCCTCCGACGCAGAAGGATGGCCCGATGCTGCTCGGCCGTGTAGCTGCGCGGCTCCTGGCCGGCAGCGAGACGGTTGTGAACATGCCGCCAATGATGCGGCGAGACCTCGGCTGGATTGATGCCGATCGCCTCGATGGCGTCGACGATCTGCAGAACGCGCTCAACCTTCGGCCAGCCGTCCATCCTCAGCAGGATGTCGCCGCCAGGGCGCACGAAAGGCAGAGTCTGGTAGTGTTCGCCTGGCGAGATCGCGCGCACGATGTCGATACGTGAGATGATCGTGCCGAAGTCGTTTGCCGCCCAACGGACAAAGGCGAAGACACTATGCGGCGGGAAGCTGACCACACGCCGGCGTCGGTCGAGAATCTGTTCCTGGACGTCCTGGCCGAACCGAATCCAGTATTCGATCTTCTTCTCCATCCACGTCAGCTCGACGCGGGTCAGACCGTCGAAGAGGAGCGCCGTCGGCACGCGGCGCAAATGAGGAGCGCCGTTCATGGCGTGTCTCCTTCGGTTGGGGGAAACTCGCGGGCGAGCAACTCGCGCAGCATGTCGGCGACGGTGATGCCGCGCTGAAACGCGGCGATCTTGATCTGGCCGCGCATGTCGGGCGTGACGTCGATGGTGAGGCGCGCGGTGAAATTCGCGGCGTCGCCGTGGCGCGGGAAGCGCGGATCGGGGGCTTTCACCCAACTCTCAGGATCGGCTGGACGTGCAGTGAAGGCACGTTTGTGGGGTCGCTCCGTCATGGTGCGATCCTCCCGACCTCGGTGCAGAGCGCGGTGATCTCGCGAGCGGCGGGGCTGCGTTCGTTGATCTCGGAAACCAGACGGCCGGAGCGTGCCGCGTCGGCGAAGGTAACGCGCTGGCCGATGGTGCTGGTGAGCACCGGCGGATCGTGATCGGCGAGTGTCTCGGCCGTCTCGCGGGCAATGACCGTGCGCGCTCCACAGCGATTCAGCGCGAAGCGGGCGGCGAGCTGGGGGCGGTAGATCCGCGCCTCGCCGAGCAGCGACAGCATCTCCGCGGAGGCCCAGCCATCGAAAGGCGATGGCTGCACGGGGATCAGCACCAAGTCGGCAGCGAGCAGCGCGGACCGCATCAGGCTGGCGACACGCGGTGGCCCGTCGATCACCACATGGTCGGCGCTTCGCGCCAGTTCCGGCGCTTCGCTATGAAGCGTATCTCGCGCCAGGCCGACGACACCAAACAGGCGTGCCAGGCCTTCGCGCGCTCGCTGCTGCGACCAGTCGAGCGCCGAGCCTTGGGGGTCGGCGTCGATGAGAACGACGCGCTTTCCTCGTCGAGCCCATTCACCGGCGAGGTGCAATGCGAGCGTCGTCTTGCCGACGCCACCCTTCTGATTGAGGAGCGCGACGATCATGATGCGCCGCCGCGTGGCACGCGCATTCCCGCGGCGGGCGTCGTCTGTCGCTTCGCGGGGTGGACAACACCGTGGCCCGGATCCGACGTCGACTGCCGTGTGCCGCGATCGGCCCAAGCCTGAAGATCGTCGAGGGCATAGACAATGCGGCCACCCAGCTTGCGATAGACCGGTCCCGTGCCGTAGGTGCGGTGCTTCTCCAGCGTGCGACCAGACAGGCCGAGGAAGCGCGCCGCCTCGGGTGTGCGGAGATAGCGTGGCGGGGAGTCGGGTCGCGCTGCTGACATTGGGGCCTCCGGTGCATCGGCTGCCCCGCCGGCGTGCAGTGGCGAAGCGGCGACCACGATGGCGAACCGGCGGCGTCAGGGTGGATGACGGAGTGAGACCCGTCTGTGCGCGTACCCCCTTGTATCCATTGTTCGATTGTGACCGCGGGGAGTCAGTGGCCGGCCAGCAAGCGGAGATAGCCGCCGCGCACCATCGTCTCGGCGTCTTTGACCAAGCGGATTGTCTGGGCGCGGATGGACGACGTTTTCCATTCGGTTGCGGATCGCTGGTGCGCTTCGAAGAGCACCGCGGCGATTTCGCGATACGTGGCGCCGGAGGATCGGCCGTCCAGGGCACGAACCATACGCACCAGCCGCAGGCGGTGACGCGGAGTGAGCGTGAGCGCGCGCGGTAGCGGACCGGCGGCGCGTCCGAGCAGACGGCGTTGGAATCGCAACGCCGCTTGGGCGCGGATGTGGAAGTTGTCGTCGAGCGGCAGCAGGACGGCGAGCGGCTGAGCCGGGTCGATGGCGCCGGCGACTAAATGATGATCACCGTCGGGATCCGCCAAATTGATCGCACGTTCCCCGCCGGGCTGCGCGTGCAGTGCGGCGTGGGTCAGGTCGAGCTGTTCGAGCCGCCGGGCCGCGCGAAAGACTGCCGGCGCAGCCTCAAGCATCAGAACGCTGGCGACAAGCTCGGGCCGCCAGAAGATCGCGGTCTCGTTAGCGGAGCGGTCGGGATCGAGCAGGAAAGCGCAGGCCCCATTGCTGGGCTGCGCTCCCATGGGGCAATGAGGCGCTTGGCCGGGTGGCCGGCATGCTGCGCAGGCGGTCATAGTCGCTGCGATAGTCGGGATTGCGGCGCAGAAACTCCCACGCGAACCCTTGCCGCTCCAGCCGGTTCAGCGCGCGTTCGGTTTTCTGCAATCGCCAATCGGGCGGCTCGGCCATACGCGTCTCCTCGTCCGCGCTTGAGTGGCCCCCTACACCTGAGCCTCGCCGCCGACGAGGCGCGACGGAAGTCCCCGAAACTGCGCGGCGTGATGCCTCTCACAACCGGGAGGAGTGTTCTACTTTACGACACGCGGGGACGGAGGAGCTCGCGATAGCCCGTGGTGGTCATCCAGCGAGCGCGGGCGAGATGGCTGTCATGAACCATGCGGGCGCGGTCGGGATCGCGGTCGGGATCGAGCCCGAAAAGAACCTGCACTGCCTCACGCCAGTCGGCGCCTTCGGCGGCGGCGTCAAGGAGCCGAATATAGAGAGCAAGATGGCTTTCATCGTAGGCCGTGAGACGGCCGCTCTCGGGCGGACAATCCTGGAAGGCCACGATAGTCATCGGCGAGTCGATCTTTCTTGGTTAATTGATCGTATCCGCTTCGCCAGCGCACGCCAGACCGACAAGTGAAATTTCCCGATGCTTTTCATGCATCGCGCCAGCCCAGTGGCGGCATCGCGCATTGGCTTCACGCCCGTGTATTATAACACGTAGCGATATAATGCACGATTGCCTCCTATCCTGCGGATGGACATTCGCAGAATATTTGGAGCCAACGTCAGGAGGTATCGCGTCGCGGCCGGCCTGAGCCAGGAAGCGGTCGCCGTGAAGATGGGTGTGGACCGCGCCTATGTGAGCGGCATGGAGCGAGGCCAGCAGAATGTGACATTGCTGACGATGTGGCATTTGGCGGAAGCGTTGGGCGTGAGACCCGTCGACCTTCTCGATGAGGCGGTGGAGGAAGCTGAGACATGAGTCTCGGCGGGTCGGGGTTGCGATCCGACTCGAGCACGCGATCCGCGCAGCCGTACCGGCGGAAACGTGCAAAGCCGTCAACGCGGAAAACCGACAAAACGGAAAACCGGATCACCGGCCTCGAAGGCCTTGCCCCGCCCGGACCGTCCGGGCGGGGCTTTGGCGCGCTTGTCAGTCGCCGTTGCGACGGCTGGGGCGGGACCAGATGAGGCTGAAGCCCTCGCCCTCCTCGTCGTCGAAGAGATTGGCGTAGATCGGGGCGGTGAAGCTCGGGTCGTCGAGCTTGAGGCCCAGATAGTCGCGGCCCTCGGTGGAGCGCTTGGCCCAGGCGGCGCCGATCTCGACGCGGCCCACGAAGACGCGGTGGCTGGGGCTGTTGTCGCCGGAGCGGTTTGCCTCGGGGACGATGCGGACGTTCTTAGCCTGGACCGAGAGGGTGACGATTTCGCCGGTGAATTCGTTCGAGCCGGTCTTCTTGAAGGTGCCGATGGTCGCCATGGTAGTTCTCCTTGATCTCTGTTTCCGAGCCCGCACCATTGCGGCCTCGATGGTGATCGGTTGGCCGGAGGCGATCGACGGCGCACCCCGAAGGGGCTCGACAGCAAAGGAGGAACTTTCTTGTTTCGCGAGGAATGACGGCGCAGCCGGCAGGGGAAGAAAGTTGTGACGCCGCTGTTGCGCCATAGGCGGTCGAGGCTTTAGCCGGCCTTCGGCCAGATCAGTCCATCGAAGAGGCCGTTCGGTGCGCTCTGCGTGACAGAGCTGACATCAAGGGGAACGTGGCGATTTTCGAGTCACTGCAGGGTCCGGTCAATGAATTCGACGGTGATGCGGGTCCTGTCCGGCAACCAACGGATCTCGTGCTTCGGAGACCAAGCTTCGGCTGCACGCCCGTTCACACGACTCGTTGGCCGCGTTGAGATCGGCGTCGCCATTTGGTCCATACCGTCTCAACGGCCGCGACGGCTCCGGCCACTCTGCGATGATGGGTTGCGCCTCGATGCCCAGGCCGCGTTCACTCCAGATTCGATGATGAGGGCCGCGGGCGCCCTGGCAGCTTGGTCCAGTCCCGCCCCAACGATGCGGCGGTGTCAGCCCCGCGCCAAGCCCTGTCCGGCTGGTCCGGGCGCGGCCATTCCGGTGAAGCGGACGAACGCCGTGATGCTGACGGCGATAGCGCCGATGACGGCGAAGATCGACTGCCAAGTGGGTGAAGGCATCGCCATCTGGGCGATTCCATGCGTGGCGCTATAACCGGCGATGGTGGCGGGCGCGACATAGAGGAGAATGATCAGGAGGCGAAGCCACGTCCATGGCACAAAGGCAAGCGCGAGCTGACCAATGCCAAAGGTTACGCCGCCTGCCACGAGGCCCACGGCAATCCCACCGAGCACGCCGGCCCCCGTGTGGAAGGCCCAGATGCCAATCGTCAGACCGACGAAAAAGGGCAGCGCAAAGACAGCAAGCGTGAACAGCAGCCAGCAGAAGAAGCCGATGCCGAGGATGACGAGCAGAGGTCCAAGGATAATCATGGCGGTGCGCTCCGTGAGATAAAGGTCTGACGGTCGCGCCTTCCACCACCACCACCACGGCGCGACCATAAGTATAGCCGCAAACAGGCGCCAGCGGGAGCGGAAATCCCGCTGGCCTTCTGCGGTGCAGCTTGCCTGGCGATTCGCCCCTTCATGGTTTTGGAAGGGGTCGAATTCGTGGATGACGGCACCGGGATCGCCGTCATATTCGGCGGCCAGCATGACGCCGTAGTTGCCAGCGTCAGCATGAAAGACGACGACGCAGACCATGAGGGTGGTGGCTAGGTTCCAGCCGTTGGCGAATGCGAGGGCTTGAGACATTGATCCGGCTCCTGTGCAGAGGCGGGGGCCATCCCCGCGCGACAGGCGCCCGATGTGTCCGGCCGAGGGCCGCAATCACCGCGTAGGCGAAGACAGAGCGGCGGCACGCTTCAGCGTAAGCCGACCCCTTGTGGGTTGATGGCGTCAGGCCTCTCGGGCGGACCAAGGATCAGCGCCTATAGACGCGGGGTGGCGCCCGCCGGCAGGAGCCGCCACTCAAAGGCCGTCGCCGACAATGCGTGAAACCTCGTTATCCTCACGGTGCGCTGACCGATCGGCTAAGGTGTGCTTACGAGTCGACCTGATGGTTGAGGCATGCGGCATGGCGGAATTCACGGGACGCGACCTGCACCTGGTGAAGAAGGCACTCGCCATTGGGGTGCTGGCAATCGAGCGACAGCCGGGGCCGTTTCAATCGGCGTCCGATCAAAGCGACATGAAGGCGCTGCTCGACAGCCTGATCGAGAACGATACGGAATTGGCGCACTATGCTCGTGCGGCCCGGATCGCCGTGACGGGTGAACCGGACTGAAAGGCGGTTTTGCGGAAAGCCGGTGATCCGCCTTTGCGGGTTCACGTCACTACGCATGAAGAGCAAGGCGGCGCTCACGCGCCGCCGAACTTCCAGACCGGGATGCCGAGCTTCTTCGCCTTGTCGGCGAGGTTGTCCTGGATGCCGGTGCCGGGGAAGTGCATCACGCCGATCGGCAGCACGTCCAACATAGCGTCGTTGCGCTTGAACGGCGCGGCCTTGGCGTATTTCGTCCAGTCCGGCTTGAAGGCGATCTGCGGGATCTTGCGGTTGTCGGCCCATTTAGCGGCGATCAGCTCGGCGCCCTTGGGCGAGCCGCCGTGCAGCAGCACCATGTCGGGATGTTTGGCGTGGACCTGGTCGAGCTTCGCCCAGACCAGACGGTGATCGTTGAAGTCGAGGCCGCCGGTGAGTGCGACCTTCGGACCCGGGGGCAGGAGCACCTGGTTGTCGGCGCGCTTCTTCGCGGCCAGGAAGTCGCGGCTGTCGATCATCGCGGAGGTGAGATTGCGATGGTTGACCTTCGACCCGTTGCGCGGCCGCCAGGTTGAATGGGTGTGGTGCTCGAATTGGTCGGCGGCCTGGTCGCGCATCAGCTCGAAGGCGTTGCGGCGTTCGATCAGCGTCTGGCCTTCCGCTGTCAGGCGTTCCAGCTCGACGGATTTGACCTCGCTGCCGTCCTGTTCCCGCTGGGAGCGCCGCTGCGCCAGCTCGTTGTCGTCGAGTTCGCGCTCGGTCCGGTCGATGGCCCGGTGGAAGACGTTCACTGTCGACCAGAGCAGGTCCTCGAGGTCGGGTTCGAGGCGAGTGTCGGCCAGCGCTACCACGAGGGCGTCGAAGATGTCAGAGATGCTGGCGGCAAGGACCTGCGCTTCGGGAAGCGGCCTGGGATCGGGCTCGTCGTGGAAGGGACGGTAGCCATAGAGCTGGAGTTCGTGGAGGACCTGGTCGGTCGGGGATGAGCTGTGGTGCGGCTCGAAATCGTCGTCATGGTCGGTGGTCATCGCGGCTTTCCTTGTCGGATCGGCCGCGCCCATCGCGGCCTTCATGGCGACGAAGGCAGCGGGCGGAACGGACCTGCACCCGCAGCGCAGCGGAGGGCCGAAGCCTCGGCGGAGGGCCGAAGGGGGCCGACTATTTTGGTTCGCGATGTAAAGGCGGCTCCGCCGCCGACGGAAAATAGTCGGCCCACAAGGTTGCCGGTCCGGGCCGCTTGCTGCCCGATCGCCCTCTCAGAAGGCCGTGGGCGCAGTCCTCTCCGACGCTGATGGAAAGCATGACCGCCGACCCAGTGACGACGACGCTGCCGCGCCCCATCCCTGTTCCGGCTATGCCGCCAGTTCCATGAAACGGGCGACGTCCTGCGCCGCGATCTGCACGCGGCTCGCCGCCCGAAGCGCGTCGCTACCGAGCAGGCGGAGATCCTCGTTGAAGTCTCCGAGCCGTGGCGAGATCACGATCGCTTCGATCCCGGCCTCCTGCGCTCGCTCGATCAACGTCACCATCGCGCCGTCACCGGCGGGATCGTCGTCGCGGGCGATGTAGAGTCGCCGCAGCGTGCCCGGGAACAGGATGGCGGAGAGATGCGCTGCCGAGAGCGCCGCGACCATCGGCAGGGTGGGCAGAACGCATCTGAGCGATAGCATCGTCTCAATGCCTTCGCCGGCCGCCATGACTTCGCCCGCCACACCAAATCGAACGGCATGACCGAGAAGGTCGCCCATCGCCCGTCTCGGCGTGTCGATCGGCGCCTTGCCGAGCGTCGCCTCGGTGAAGCCGCCGGGATCGAGCCAGGTGCGATGCGCCCCGGTCGGATGCCCCGCGAGATCGGTGACTGAAGCGATCATCGCCGGCCAGGTCTCGGTCGGGCTGTGGTCGTCGGGCCGATAGTAGCAGCGCGGGTGGAAGCGCAGGCTTCCGGTGCCGTGCAAAGCCGTAACGCCGCGATTGCGGAGATACGTTTCTACGAGAGTGCGAGAAATCGGCTGCGACATGCCGAACAGTCGCCGTGCCGCCTCCGGCGATCCGGTAGGGGCGCTTGGTGCGCGCGATCGGGGACGATCCGGCTCCGGCTCGGGATGCGGCAGACTGAGGAACGAATGCGCCTCATCGGCGACGTCCTTGAAGTCGACCAGTCCGCAGCTTTCCCGGATTACGTCGAGCAGGTCGCCATGCTCGCCAGTGGCGGCGTCGGTCCATTTGCCAGCAGGACCTTTCACCGACTCCTTGAGCCTGACGAACATGGAGCGGCCCGGCGTGTTGCGAACGTCGCCCACCAGCCAGTACCGGCCCTCCCGCCGTCCGGCCGAGAGGTAGTGGCGGCACACCGCCTCGGCATCGCGCGCGAGAAGGTGGGCCAGTTCGGACGCGTCGTGGCGGGCCATCACGCGGCCTCCCGCTCGCCAATACGCTCGACGGGATAGTGGTCGAGCAGTTTTGCCAGCACGCCGGCGCCGTTCGCATCGGTCGGCACGAACATGCGCAGCTTCCAGGAGATGATCTCGCTGAAGAGGCCGTAGGCGCGCAGCCGGTCGCGCATGGTGTCGGCGAACCCCGACAGCTCGATGCGGTGAGCGCCCATGACGCGCACCCGATGGAGCTGCAGGCCCTCGGCGAGGTCGAGGACGGTCCGGCCCTCCATCAGCGCGGCGAAGGCCGCATCCGGCGTCAGGGCGGCAGCTCCGGTCACGGAGGCGTTCGCCGCCCAGGCCGGAGGGACCCTACGGCCGATGATGCGCTCGCCCGCGTCGGTCTGGAGCCGATAGACCCGTGTTGACTCGTTCGGCAGGCGCTTCCAGATCGGCAGCAGCAAGCCGGCGACGATATGGAGCGTGCTGTCGGCGAACTCCGGCACCTCGGCCGCTTCGCGAGCCCACGCAGTGGCGAATGCCTCCTGCTCCGCCGCCTGCCAGTGGCTCTCGTCCATCATCTTCAGCGAGGCGTGATGGTGCTCCATCGGCCGGATCAGTCGAACGCGGCGTTCGATCTCGCCGTCGTCGAGCATCAGGCTCGGCGCCGGGATCTGCACGGCGGCACGGCCCGAGCGCTCGTTGACCAGCAGCGCGGCGCGGGAATCGGCGAGATGACCCAGCGCCTCATCGAGCGTCACGGGGCGATTGCGCCGGCGCTCGGTGATGGTGAGCAGCCGGGTCTCCGCGCCCGTCGCGGGATGGGTGTAGATCGCCCGGCGGTCCGTGACGACGAAGCTTTCGGCCCGCAGCGTCTCCAGGCCGACGTCATAGACGCCGCTGGCGATGGCACCCTCTACCTTGGCGTTCAGCAATTGCTCGAACGCCATGAACAGCACCCCCTGAAGTTCGATGGTGAGCGCCAAGAGGCGGTTGAGGAATGTCGTGATCGGCGGCAGCTCGTCCCTGATGCCGTTCGCGTCCATGAGCTTGAGGCCCGTTGAGGCCTCGAACATCTGGAGCGAGCAGCCTTCGATCTTGCCGCGCACGAGCAGCGTGTAGAGCTGGCGCAGTGCGTCGCGGGCGTAGTGCGATTCGAGATTGTCCTCGGGCCTGAAGAGTCCCTGCCCCCCGGTCTGACGCTGGCCGCGGGTGATGGCGCCCAGCGTGTCCAAGCGGCGGGCGATGGTCGAAAGGAAGCGCTTCTCGGCCTTCACGTCCGTCGCGATAGGCCGGAAGAGCGGCGGCTGCGCCTGGTTGGTGCGGTTCGTCCGCCCGAGGCCCTGGATCGCGGCGTCGGCCTTCCAGCCGGGTTCGAGCAGATAGTGGACGCGCAGCCGGCGGTTCCGCGCCGAGAGTTCGGCGTGATAGCTGCGCCCGGTGCCGCCCGCCTCCGAGAACACCAGGATGCGCTTCAGGTCGTCCATGAAGGCGGCGGTCTCGGCGAGGTTGGCGGAGGCCGCGCGGTTCTCCACGACCAGGCGGTCGCCCTTGCGCACCACGCGGCGCGAGCGTCCGGTCACTTCGGCCACAAGGTCCGCGCCGAAGCGCTGGACGATCTGGTCGAGCGCGCCGGGCACCGGCGGGAGCGAAGCGAGGCGCTCGATCAGCTCATTGCGGCGCGCGACGGCCTCGCGGCTCTCGACCGGCTGGCCGTCGCGAAAGACAGGCCGGGACGAGAGGTTGCCTTCGCTGTCGGTGAACGGCTCGTAGAGCTGCACCGGGAAGGAATGGGCGAGGTAGTCAAGAACATACTCGCGCGGCGTGATGTCGACGCGGACGTCGTTCCATTCCTCGGTCGGGATCTCGGCAAGCCGGCGCTCCATCAGCGCCTCGCCGGTCGAGACGATCTGGATGACGGCGGCATGGCCGTCGGCCAGGTTCTGCTCGATCGAGCGGATCAGCGTCGGCGTCTTCATGCTGGTGAGCAGGTGGCCGAAGAAACGCTGCTTGGCGCTTTCGAACGCTGAGCGGGCCGCCGACTTCGCCTGCCGGTTCAACGTGCCGGTCTCGCCGGTGATGTTCGCCGCCTGCATCGCAGCGTCGAGATGGTTGTGGATGATGGCGAAGGCGCCGGCATAGGCGTCGTAGACGCGCCGCTGCTCTGCGGTGAGCTGGTGTTCGATCAACTCGTATTCGACACCGTCATAGGAGAGCGACCGAGCGGTATAGAGCCCGAGCGAACGCAGGTCGCGGGCCAGAACCTCCATCGCCGCGACACCGCCATCCTCGATCGCCTCGACGAATTCGGCACGCGTGGCGAAGGGGAAGTCCTCGCCGCCCCAGAGGCCGAGCCGCTGCGCGTAGGCGAGATTGTGGACGGTCGTTGCGCCGGTGGCCGAGACATAGACCACGCGGGCGTCCGGCAGGGCGTGCTGCAAGCGCAAGCCAGCGCGGCCCTGCTGCGATGGGGCGACGTCGCCGCGTTCGCCCTTGCCGCCACCGGCGTTCTGCATGGCGTGGCTCTCGTCGAAAATGATCACTCCGTCGAAGTCGGAGCCCAACCATTCGACGATCTGCCGGACGCGCGAAAGCTTCTCGCCGCGGTCGTCGGACCGCAGCGTAGCGTAGGTTAAGAATAGGACGCCTTCAGCCAGCCGGATCGGTTTGCCCTGCGCGAAGCGCGAGAGCGGCGTGATGAGCAGCCGCTCCATGCCGAGGGCAGACCAGTCGCGCTGGGCGTCCTCGAGTAGCTTGTCGGACTTGGAGATCCAGACCGCCTTGCGCCGGCCCTTCAGCCAGTTGTCGAGGATGATGCCGGCAGACTGGCGGCCTTTGCCCGCGCCGGTGCCGTCGCCCAGCATGAAGCCGCGGCGAAAGCGGACGGCGCTCGGCACATCGTCGCGGGCGGCGGTGACGAGATCGAAGGTCTCGTCCACCGTCCAGGCGCCGGCGAGATAGTCGCCATGCGCCTCGCCGGCGTAGATGACCGTCTCGAGCTGGGCGTCGGACAGGAGGTTGTCGGCGACGAGGTCGACCGGCAACCGCGGCCGATAGCTCGGCTTCGGCGACGCGACCGAGGCCATGGCGGCGGACTGCACCAGTTTGGTCGGGTGCGCCCGGGCTCCGGGAATCCGGATTGATTGGAGCCGGTACTCCTCATAGATCGCATCGCTGAGACGCGCGCCCTCGGGCGGCGTCCATTCGATCGTCTCATAGGCGAGATCGACCGCCTCCGGATCGACGACGGACGGCTTGGCCGGCTCCGCCGCAGCGGCGCGGGCGAGATAGCCCCGCACCGTTCGCGGTGCGGCGGCCGACACGGGGATCGCGAGGCTCGGCGCAAGTGCCAGACGCGCCGGAACATGTTCCGCGATCCAGCCGAGCAAGGTCGCCACGTCGGGCGCGATGCCCCGCGATGCCGGCAGCGCCGCCGGATCCTCAGCGGGCGACTTGTCGATGACGATCAGCCGCGTGTCGATCGTTGTGCCGTGCTTGGCATAGACCGCCCCGTCGATCGCGGCGGTGAAGACGATGCGGCCGCATTCCTGCAGCCGGAGGAAGGCGTCGCGCCAGGCCGGAGCTTCGGGCGAAAAATTCGCGCCGGTGATCGCCACCAGCCGCCCGCCGTCGGCGAGGCGGGCCAGGGCCGAGGCGATGTGGCGATAGGCGGTGTCGGCCACGCGGCCGGCGACGTTGGCCATCGCCGAGAAGGGCGGGTTCATCAGGACGACGCTCGGGACGATGGCGGTATCGAGGTGATCGTCGATCTGGGCGGCGTCAAAGCGCGTGACGGTGACGGCCGGAAAGAGGGAGGAAAGCAGCGTCGCCCGGGCCTCGGCCAACTCGTTCAGGACAAGCGCGCCGCCGGCGATCTCGGCCAGGATGGCGAGGAGGCCGGTTCCCGCCGAAGGCTCCAGGACGCGGTCCGCTGACGCGATGGCGGCGGCGGACAAGGCCGCCAGGCCGAGCGGGGTCGGTGTCGAGAACTGCTGGAAGGCCTCGCTCTCGGTCGAGCGGCGCGTGTGGGTGGGAAGAAGGGCCGCGATCTTGGCCAAGGCGGCAAGACGCAATGCCGGAGAGTCGGCTTTGCGGAACAGCGCCTTTCCATATTTGCGGAGGAAGAGGACGGTCGCAGCCTCGCAGGCGTCATAGGCCGTCTTCCAGTCCCAAGCGCCGGCGGAGTCGGAGGCGCCGAAAGCGGCCTCCATGGCGCTGCGAAGGATCGCAGCATCGACCCGCTGGCCGCGCTCGAGATGCGGAAGGAGTCGCTCCGCGGCGGCGAGGATCGCGCCGGCAGCGTCAGGATGAGGGACAGGCGACAGCGGCGCAGCCTGGTCGGCCGCGATCGGAGAAAGGTCGTTCATGAAGGGAGCCTCGGGAGAGCGGGAACGGGCGAGCCGGCCGGCGCTCTCTCTCGGACCGCACCGGCTCAAACCCCTCCTGGCCGCCCTCTTCCTCTCATCACGCCGCCGCCTTCACGGCGCGCCACCACGCAATCCGCTCGTCGCGGCTGGCGTTAGCCAGTCGACGTAGGAGATCGCCGTGGCAGGAGAGCGGTGCGCAGAAGCAGACGAGGTCGCGACCGCGCAGCTCGTCGAGCGCGCGCAGCAGATGGTGCTGATCCGCGAGCCAGCGTTCGTGCTTTGCGATGACGGCGGCCCGGTCGCCGTCGGGGCCGATCCGGAACGGATTGCCCCATTTGCTGCCGCGGCCGACATAGATGGCTCCGGCTGGGACGCCAGTCACCCGCTTGTTGAGAACCTTGCACATTTGCTCCGCCTCCGATCCGTTAGGCGGTCTCGGCGAAGGACGGCGTGAAGCGGCGACGGTCACGCGCCCGGCGCGGAAACGGCTTGCCCGTTGACCGGCGCCGCGCGGCGTCCAGACAAGACACGCCCGAGGATCGTGGGCGGCTCACAAGGGTTCGGAGAGCGAGGTACTGACCCGTCAGCCGAAACGGCGGCCGGCTGCGGTGAAGGTGTAAGCGTTGGCGGTGATGGCCTCGTCGACGATCTCGTCCGAGGTCAGGTAGTCGTATTCGCGCTCGAGCTGGCGATAGAGCCAACGGGCGAGATCGCGCAGCGCCTCGATGACGGTTTCCTCGGCGTCGGCGGTTATGTCCTGCCAGGTCGGGCTGTCGCGTTCGACCAAGATCGCCATGCTGTATTCGTGGTGATGGCGGTCGCGATGCGTCACGGTGGCGTGGAGCTGGTAGAAGTTCCGCCGCTGGATCGCCTGCAGGACATCGGCAATCCGATGAAGCTCATTGTCCTTCGGCGCATGATCGCGGATCGCTCTCGGCGCGCCCGTCGCATGGCCGTAGCGCCCCTCGAAACAAGCGCCGTCGCCCTGACTCCAGAAGCCGGAAAACCAAATGCAGGGCTTCTGCCGTGTGCCGCCGCCGTAAAGGCGAACCGGGTTGGTTCTAAGCTCGACGCCGATGATTGCGCAGACGCGCTCGAAGTCGTCATAGACGAACTCGAACCAGTCATGGTCGAAGTCGGCGTGCCGATACCAGGCGCGTGCCCTATCCTTCGCCGCGTCGTCGAGTTCATCGAGACGATAGACGGTGATTTCGACGATCTCAGGCATCGAGGTCGCCTCCATCGAGGGCGACGACGAGCCATTCGTTGGTGCTGACCCAGCCGATGCTTTTGCGGGCGCCGAGATCAATGACGTGTGCGCCGCCGCCGAAGGCGTCGAGGCGCGGCTTCGAGCAGGTGTTGGCATACTCGAAGCCCCAAAAGCCTTTGAGGTCGAATTGCTCCGCGCACAGCAGGACGAACTCGATCACCCGTTCGGGATCACCGGTGGCGTCGTCGCGAATCCAGAGCTGCGATCCGCCCTCGTTGTCCAACGAGAGAAGGAAGCCGTCGGACGAGGAGAACCCGACATCGTCCGCTGGCGCGTCGTTGTAGAGTTCGAGAGCGCGAGCTGCTTTCTCGGGTGTGCCGACATCGAGAAGGCACGAGAAATGGGTGAAGTAGTCGGCCATGTCAGTCTCCTAAAAATGCGAAAGCCCGGCGCGATGGCCGGGCTTCGAGGGGTGGATTGTGAGAGCGATTGTCAGGCGGCGGGCGCATCGCGGATTCGGTCGTCGTCGAATTCGACGTCCTCGATGACCTCCTCCCGACCGTCTGGTATCAGCCGGTCGATGTAGGCGATGACGCCCTCGCGCCGTTCGTCCGTGTCGATGTGCTCGGGGTGAGCGATGGATTCCATCGCAGTCCGCGCGGCGGCCTTCGCCTTCTCGATAGCTTCGGCGTCGGTCGCGGCTTCGAGCGTGACGCTATCGAAGGCGCGTAGCCAGAAGGCGATCTTGACGATGTATTCGGTCATGACGCGCCTCCATCACCGTCGGGGTCTCGCGCTCCGGCGAGGATCGCTTCGGCTTTCGCGATGGCAGCGTGGACCCGCTGACGCCAGAACGGTTCGTCAGCCAGACCAGCGTCGGGAGGGAGCGCAAAGATTTTGAGGAGGCCGAGCAGAACCTCGAAGTGCTCGGCCTTACGCTGTAGTTCCTCGGTGAAGTGCGAAGGGATCGGAAGCGCCGGCAGGCTGTAGGGCGGGACGTCGCCCGCCCAGGCACCTGTGACATAAGTCTCACCGGCGGATTCGTAGTCCTCCTTCTGCCCCTCCCAGTCATCGTCTTCGATGGCGAGGCGGCAGGCTTCGGCCAGCGTGTCGGCTTGGTAGCTGCGCTGGCGGTAGATCGGAATGCGGTAGGTGGATTCGATGGTGAACGTGGACATGATGGTCTCCAGACATGCGAAAGCCCGGCAAGGCCGGGCTCGGGTGGGGTTTGAAGGTGGTTGCCGCTTAGGGACGCTGGGGCATCTAGGCGGCGCTGGCATCCAAAGAAGGCAGTGCGACGCACGCGTGGTCGGTGCTCGCGCCGGACGTCACGGCGAAGGGATCGACCAGCTTGTGGATCGGCTGCGCGCGACCCATCCAGGGCTGGGGGCGAATGCAGCGCACCCAGTCGGCGAAGCTCGGAATGAATCCGAGATCCTCGATGACATGCTGCTCGCCTATCAGGCGCACAGGCACGACGCGGCCCGTCAAGATGGTGATCGTCGGGCCGAAGAACCGCTCTAGCATGAAGATGCCTTCGGCGTGATGCCGCAGCGCCCGATGCCGGAAGTCGGCGGTGATCGCCTTCGACTCGTCGAACCATTGGTGCAGCGGCAGATAATCTTCCGCGACGCCGCCCCATTTTCTGACTGAGGAAAGGGCGTGGTGATAGCAATGTCCCATGGCCGCCTCTCAGAAGGTGTGAGTGTGGTTTTCGGAGGCGGTGTAGCGCCCGTTGTAGTCGAGCGTGATCGTCTCCTCCGCGACGTCGAAGATGACGTCGCCGTAAGCGCCGTCGTTGTTTTCCCAGCCGCAATGGGTCTTTTCGAGAACGTCATAAGCCAGGCTCTCGACGGCTTCGGCGATGCTGACGGACGAACGCTTCGGTTCGGCTTGCTCCCAGACGGCCTCGGCGATTTCGATGGTTGCGGCCGGCATGATGACGGGATCGTCGCCAGCCTGAGCTTCGACATTCTCGATCTGGCCGGAATCGCCATAGCCGTCGAAGCTGACGACGACGCGGGTGACGCCGGCGAGCGCTAGTGCGTTAAGCAGCGCGGCCTTGTTGAGGGTGAAAAGCTCGGCCTCGAGCTTGGCTTGGGTAGCCGCCTTCATCTCCCAATCGGAAAGCGGCGCGGCGGGCTGACGCGTGGTGTCGGATGTGTCGGTCATGACGGTCTCCTGAAACGAAAAAGCCCGGCGCAAAGGCCGGGCTGTCGGGGCGGTTGAAGGGAAAGAGACGCGGGACGGCCGAAGCCGCCCCGCGCGCGAGCTACTCGGCCGCGATCACCTGCAGCGCCTCGGCCTCCGCTTCCTCGTCGTCGCCGGCGAGGAATTCGGGGAGCGCCTCGCCGTCGTCTTCGGCTTGAGCGGTCTCGACGGGCGTGTCCTCCGTAGCGGCGATCCGCAGCGGCTCCGGCAGCCAGCCGGTGTCGGCCAGTAGCCGCTCGGCCTCCTTGGCCATGTCGCCCTTCTTCAGATGGTCGATGAGCTGCGCCGCCCGTTCTCCGGCGCCTTCCTGCACCGCCTCGAGGATGCGGCGCTTGGGCACCCGGCCGAGATAGTTCTCGACGGTCGGACGCCATCCGGCCTGCACCATGTCGAGATCGACGGCCTGGGCCAGGCGATCGGCCTCGGCGATGCGCTGCCCGACGGTGTGCGACGAGACACCCGCGCCGTACCGGTCGCCCTTTTCGTAGAGCGCATTGACCCCGAAGGAGGCGCAATGGGCAAAGAGCACTGCCTGCTCGTCGCCCGTGAGGGTGGTGAGCCAGTCCCAGAGATCGGCCTTGTCCTTGGGCAGCCGCTCCTCCCAGCTCTTGTGGCGCGCGTCGATCGCCTTCGCCGCGGGCGTGTCCTTTAGTCCCTGCGCCTGCACCGGGAAGCTGGCGCTGCGCACCAACACCTCCATCGCAGTCCCGTGGGAGAAATAGCGGGAGAAGACGTCGAGGCAGAACTTGTGCAGCACGGCCTGGAACGCCACGGCGGGCGTGTTCGCGAGCTTGTCGCGGAGCGCCAGCGTCCGCTCGGCCGTCAGCTCGGTGACCAAGCGATCCGGTAGCGGGTTCAGGTCCTCGTCGTCTTCATCCTCCGGCCCGGCGACCTGGCCGCCGATGGTGATGACGGCGCGCTGAACCACGGGTGTGTCGGGATCGGCGTGGGTCGGCCCGGCCGTTGCGGGATCGGCCTCGCCATCCTGCTCCGGTTCGCCCACAGGCGACTCGTCCTCCGGCCGGACGTAGCCGCGGTCGACTGACAGCGCGCCTTCGGCATCGATGCTGATGAAGACGCCGGCGCGGGCGATGTCGGTCAGGTCATAGGTGACGGGCCGATGGTCGAAGGCGGCGAGCGCCGCTTCGATCTCGCCGAGGCGTTCGTCCACCTCGTCGGGCAGCTCGTCGGCGCCGTCATACTCGGCTTCGAGCTTGGCGTATTCGGCGTTCAGCGCGTCGATCGTCGCCTGCTCCTCGGTGGTGAGATCGGCGGCGACACCCTCCAGCGCGCGCAGCCCGTGGGTGCGGCCATAGGGGAAGTCGATGGCGACCTCGATCCACCTCCAGCCCTCGGCGGCGATCGTTTCGGCCTCGGCCTTCAGCTTCTCGGCGACCAGGCCGTCGAGCAGTGCGATGTCCTCGAGCCAGCCGCCATCGTCGGACTGGAACAGGTCGCGCAGCACCACGCCGCCCGCTGCCTCGTAGGCGTCAAGCCCGACGAACACTGCCCGCCGGTCGGAGGCGCGCACCGCCTTCTCCGTCAGCATGCGGCGGATCTGATAGGGCTCCTTCGACCAGGACCCGGTGATCGCCTGCCAGACCTGCTCCTGGCGGGCATGGTCGGCGGTGACGGTGAAGGCCATGAGCTGCTCGAGCGACATGCCGTCCTCGGCATAGACGTCGAGCAGGGTCGGCGAGACCGACGCCAGGCGCAGGCGCTGCTTCACCACGTTCACGCCGACGAAGAAGGCGGCGGCGATGTCCTCCTCGGAGTGCCCCTTCTCACGCAGAGCCTGGAAAGCGCGGAACTGGTCGAGCGGATGCAGCGGCGCGCGCTGGATGTTCTCAGCCAGCGAGTCGTCCTCGCCGAGGATGTCGGTGCCGGGATCGCGGACCACGCATGGGACGGGCGCGGTCTTGGCCAGGCGCTTCTGCTTCACCAGCAGCTCGAGCGCCCGGTAGCGCCGGCCGCCGGCCGGGATTTCGAACATGCCGGTCTCCCCGCCCTCGGCGTCGAGGACCGGCCGGACGTTGAGGCCCTGGAGCAACGTGCGTCGGGCGATGTCCTCGGCCAGCTCCTCGATCGAGACGCCGGCCTTCACGCGCCGGACGTTGGACTGGCTCAGCACCAGCTTGTTGAAGGGAATGTCGCGCGAGGACGACAGGGTGATCTTCTGAACGGCAGTAGCCATTGGAGTAGTCTCCGCAACGGGCGCCGAGAGCCTCTCTCTCGGACTGAAACCCGTCACGAAAACCGGCGCAGCCCTCTCACTCTTGGAGAGCCGCGCCGCCAAGCCGAGGAACCGGAAAGACCCGGAGGCGGAAGCCCGCCTTCCCGCTTTTCCGGATTTCAGGCAGATCACACCCCACACATGCCCTCGCATTCGTTGGGCCAGAGATCGAGCTGGCCGCGATCGTTCGCGTTGGAGAGATCGGCCTGATCGAGCGGCACGGCGGAACGATGAAGGAAGAGTTGGCCGCGAATGCCGCGGAAGCCGGTGCGAATGGCGCGATCGACCGCGATGGCGTCGGCCCAGGCCTCGGGGTCGTCCTCCCGCATCCGGCGCCAATGGGCGTCTGAGTGAAAGGGACAGCCGATGCAGGCGCTCTTCGGCGGGATGGGATAATCATGCTGTTTGAGCCAGCGCAGGCAGTCGCGCCGGGACAGACGCTGTTCGATCAGCGGCCAGCGATTGACCTGCCAGTCCTCGAACGAGGGCTTCATGCGGATCGCCTCGTCGAGCGAGATGCCGATCCACTGTTCGACGATCGGCGTCTTGGGCGAGCGCCGCCCCGTGAGGCCGACGAGCTCGCGTACCTTCCGCCGGATCGGGACGATCTTGTAGTCCTTGGTGCATTGGCGGCGGATCATCCCGACATCGACGCGATCGGTCGGCAGGATGCGCTCGCCGATCGCCACCATCTCGCCGTCGTCGCCCTCGTCGAACACGGGCATGGCCGTGCCGGCCGGCGTGACGTTGCGGGTGAAAGCCGGGATCGACGCCCAGCGCGCACCCTGTGCTCCGGCGATCAGGTTGTCGCGGATGTTGCCGGCCGAGACGATGTGGATGGGGAACGGCAGCACGTTGGGCGACATGAGCCAGGTCAGGTGCTCGTAAACGGCGTCAGGCTCCCAGCCGGTGTCGGAGAAGATGGCGCAGTTGGGCATCGGCCCGACCTCGCCGTGGGCGGCCATTAGCGCGAGCGTGGTCGACTGCACGCCGGCGCCGAGGCTGAGCACACGGAGCCGGATCGACTCTGACGCAGGCGTGTCGCTGACGGCCGCGGATGGGAGGAGGTCCAGCATCACGCCGCCTCCTGCGCTGTCGGGGCAGCTTGGGCGGCGGCGTTCTCGGTCTGAGGGAGGAAGCCGAGAATCCAGTCGGCCGCCTTGCTGGCCTGGGAGGCAGCGCGCACGACGGCGCGGTTGTCCTCGCGCAGCACGTCGAGCCAGGAGCCGATATAATCCGCATGGCGCACGGTCGGGACGATGCCGAGCGAGGCGCAGCAGAAGGCGGCGTTCATCTCCGCGACCAGCTCCTCGAACGCATATTTCTTGCTGCCGAACGTGCCGCCGAGATCCCGGCCGAGACGGGACGGATGGCCGCTGGCGTGCCCCAGCTCGTGCAGGGCCGTGCGGTGCCAGTTGATCGGCTCGAAATAGGCCTGCGGCGGCGGGACCATCACGAAGTCCGGGCCCGGCGCGTAGAAGGCGCGGTTGCCGCCGATGCGGAAGTCGACGCCGATCGCCCGGATCAGCGCCTCGACCCTCGGCTCGATCAGGTCTGGCGGCGGCGGTGGTGCGACGGCCGCCACGTCGGCGGGCAGATTCTCGCACTGGGCGGCGTTGAAGACGGTGAACCGCTTCAGGAACGGAATCGCGGCGGCTTCCTCGCCGGTGTCGCGGGCGCGTCGCTTTTCATCGTCGGGTACGAAGCGGTCGGCATAGACGACGGTCGTGCCACGCTCGCCTTTGCGGACGTGGCCGCCGAGCGAGAGCGCCTGGCGAAAGGTGAGCCAGCTCTGGGTGGGGAAGCCGTGCTCGATCACCGCGCCCCAGAGGATCAGGACGTTGATCCCCGAATACCGCCGGTCGGTGGCGGCGTTCTTCGGCATGGCGAGCGGCGCCTTCGCCGCCGCCGTCCCCCAGGGCTGGACCCAAGGGACGCGGCCGGCGTCCAGCTCGGCGATGATCTTGCCGGTGATTTCATCATAGAGGCTCGCCCGGTCGTGGCCGGGGCGCGCTGAAGCGGTCTTTCTGGACATCGCGGGTCTCCGCGACGGGCGCCGGAGGCCTCTCCTCCAGCCCTCAACCCGTCACGGCGAACCCGGTCCGCACTCTCACTCTAAGGGGGCGTTGTGGGGACCTCCCCGCAGAAGGGGGTGTGTCGGCGACCAAGGCGCCGGCCAGGGGGAAGGCTTTCCCCTCGTACCCTTCCAGATCGCGCCCACTAATTCCCAATCAGCGGTCTATTGACTTCCAATTAGCCGATAGCGATAGTTCCAATCGTCCGGGGATCGGGGTGGGCATGTTCGAACGGTTTGTGGAGCGGCGGGCAAAGGAAGCCCTTTCGGATACCCCGGTGGTCTTGATCGTCGGACCGCGCAGGGCCGGCAAAACAACGCTCGTCAGGAAGATGGGAGAGATCGGCCGGACCTATATCACGCTCGACGATCAGACGGTGCTCGAGGCCGCCCAGTCGGATCCGGCCGGTTTCATCCGGGGACTCGACCGTGCCATTATCGACGAGATCCAGCGCGCACCGGACCTGTTGTTGGCGATCAAGAAGACGGTCGACGAGGACTATCGTCCGGGCCGGTTTCTGCTCACCGGCTCGGCGAATGTGCTGACCCTGCCGCGGATCGCCGACAGCCTGGCCGGCCGGATGGAAACCATCCAGATGCTACCGCTGGCGAAGGCCGAGGTCGAAGGCCGGACACCGACCTTCCTGGAGCGCCTCTTCGACGGGAAGCTGCAGAGCCAGCAGGATGCGATCGTGGGCGACGATCTTGTCCAACTCGTCCTGCTCGGAGGCTTTCCCGAAGCGATCAGCCGCGATAGCGAGCGGCGGCGGCAGGACTGGTCGAGGTCCTATCTCACGTCGGTCCTCACGCGCGATCTGCGGGATATCGCTGACGTCGAGAAGCTGACGGAGCTTCCTAAATTCGTACGGTTGCTGGCCGAGCACTCCGGCCAGTTGGTCAATTATTCGCAGTTCGGTGGCAGCATCGACGTCAGCCATAAGACGGGACAGCGTTATGTCGGGCTGCTTGAGCAGGTGTTCCTTATCGCGACTGTGCAGCCCTGGTTCACGAACGCGCTGAAGCGCATCGTCAAGACACCTAAGCTGCATTTCCTCGATTCCGGTCTGCTGGCCAGCGTGCGCGGACTCACCTTCGACAGAGTGAAGGCGGATCGCGGGACATTCGGCGCGCTGTTGGAGAGCTTCGTGTTCTCCGAGGTGCTGAAGCTCATAACGGCCTCGGACCTGCGGCTGACGCCGCATCATTTTCGGGATCGGGACATGCGCGAGGTGGACATCGTGCTGGAGCGCGATGACGGGATGATCGCAGGCATCGAAGTGAAGGCGAGCGCAACGGTCAAGGCCGGGGATTTCGCGGGCCTAAAGGCGCTCGCCGAGGCGTGTAGGGACCGCTTTGCCTTCGGCGTCGTGCTCTATGACAGCGCAGACGTCGTTCCGTTCGGCGATAGGCTAGCGGCGGCACCCCTGTCGTGTTTGTGGGCGTGAGCGCCATGGGGCGATCCGAAAATCCACTGCGAATGACGAGCCGGTTGGCAACAGAGTTCAATTCAGAGCGGCGATCCCTCGCCAAGAGCGTTCTTGTGCCTTTAGGGCGACAAATTGCTGAGGCCGGCCGGGATGGCAATTATGGCATAATAAGAAGTATTGGGGGGCGAGGCTGGCAATGAAGGCGTTCGAATTTGACCATCGTCTTATCGATTCCTATGCCCGTTTCTCTCGGTCATTCAGCACCATTCGATCTGATGACCTGAAGACCGAGATCAATAGCCAGTACGATGCGGGGCGTTTCTGGCCGGGCGCGCTTCTGTCCCTAAACCCTCAATATCTCAAGGGCCCGACTGTCGATGCTCTCGTCGCCTCCGGCGATCTTGACGAAGCGACTGGGAGAATATTCCGGTTTGGAACGACGCCCGTGCAATTTCACCGCCACCAGGCGCAGTCGATCGCAAAGGCTCGGGCAGGCCAGAGTTATGTGGTCACCACAGGAACCGGCTCGGGCAAGTCGCTCTGCTTCTTTGTGCCGGTCGTCGATGCAATCGTCCGCGCACGGAAGGCGGGGAGGCCGCGCAGAACCAGCGCCATCATCGTTTATCCGATGAACGCACTGGCCAACAGCCAGATCAAGGAGATCGAAAGGTTCATCTCCCAATCCGGCCTACCCAGTGAGATCAAGCCGATCGTGCGGCGCTACACGGGGCAAGAAAGCCAGGGGGACCGGCAGCGAATTGCTGATGACCCGCCGGACATTCTGCTGACCAACTTCATGATGGCTGAGCTGCTTCTGACGCGGCAGGACAGCCTCGACACGAAGGTCATAGAGAACGCAAGCGGTCTGGATTTCATTGTTCTCGACGAACTGCACACCTATCGCGGCCGCCAGGGCGCTGATGTCGCCATTCTCGTTCGTCGTCTTCGCAATCGCTGCACGCCGGACAAGGCGCCAATCTGCATCGGAACCTCGGCAACCATGGCGAGCGAAGGATCCGATGCCAACCGTGCGCGGGCTGTGGCGGACGTTGCGTCGCGCCTTTTCGGCACGCCTATCGGGTCGGAGTCGGTTATCGACGAGTCGCTTCGACGGGCGACGGATGATCTGCTGAAACTCGACGAGGTGCGGCCGAAGCTTGCGCCGGTCCTGAGATCTGCACTTCCGGATAGTCTGACAGACGAGGTTCTGAAAGAACACCCGCTGGCGGTGTGGACCGAACTGGCGATTGGCCTGGAGGACGCGCAGGAACTCAAGCGCAAGAAGCCGATCCCTTTTGAAGAGGCAGTCGCGCTGCTGTCAAAGGATAGCGGCGTCGACGTAGAAACCTGTCGAAACGGCCTTGAGACATTCCTGACCCGCATCAGCCTTCCGGAAACGGAGCGGGGCGGCTCGGGAACCGGCGCATTCCTGGCGTTCAAGCTCCATCAGTTCATCTCGGGCGCAGGTGAGATTTTCACCACGCTGACTGGAAAGCCGAGGAACGTGCTGTTCGAAGGCCAACTCGAAGATCCCAGTGCGCCGGGCCATCGCCTCTATCCTACCCGCTTTTGTCGGGAATGCGGATATGAGGTCCACGTCATTACGAAGAGCGAGGATGCTGAGGGCATTCTGTTTCTACCCAGGGGCATCGATGATGCGCCACTCGATGATCAAGAGGGAGAGACCGCCGGCTACCTGACCCCCGCAGGCGATGGCGATCCCGAGTACGCCTTTACAGGCGAGATCGAAACGTACCCCGAGGACTGGCGCGAGGAGCGCAATGGCGTCGAGCGACTCCGGGCGAACAGGAAACGCAGACTGCCCCAGCTGATCACGGTGGCCCCGGATGGTCGCTACAATCCTTCGGGGAAGAGATTTTGGTTCATACCGGGCAAGTTTGGCTTCTGCCCGTGCTGCCTCGACCAGCCGCATCCCAACATGCGCGAACGCACCAAGCTCGCCGCCCTATCGGGTGAGGGCCGCAGCTCGGCCACGACACTACTCGTTTCGACCGCCCTGGAATGGATGAACTGGAGCAACAGCAGCGTTCCCAAAGAGAAACGCAAGCTGCTCGGCTTCACCGACAACCGGCAGGACGCCGCCCTCCAGGCGGGTCACTTCAATGATTTCCTGTTCGTCAGCCTCCTGCGCGGCGCGATCCTGCGGGCCGTTCTGGACGCCGGCGACGATGGCATGGCCGAGGACGAATTCGGTCTTCGGGTGGTGAAGGCGCTCGGGTTCACTGCGGCCAACAAGGACGCACGTATCCACTGGATGTTGGACCCCGAGGCAGGCGCCGTAGTTCGCGAGGACGCCCAGCGCTCCCTCGCGAAGGTGCTCGCCCATCGGCTCTGGACAGATCTGCGTCGGGGGTGGCGCTACACCAACCCAAGCCTCTCCGTGCTCAAGCTCATCGACGTTACATTTATTGGGCTCGATGACATCGCGGAAGATATAGAGCGCCTCACGGCTATCTTGCCGGAATTCGGCACGCTCGATGTGCTCGCGCGAAAGGCGATGCTGAAGCTGCTCCTTGGCGCCATGCTCGATGGCCTGGCCGTTGGAACCGAAGCGCTCGATCTGACTGTCCTCGATGCTGTCGCTCAAAAGTCTCGAAATCTCCTGCGTACCCCCTGGGCCATCGACGCAAAGGAGACACCGAGAAGCCGCACGACCTTGTTTCTGCAAGCTCCGGGCAAAGACCGGGTGGGGCTACGGGAAGAACAGACGATCATCCGGGCCGGACACAATTCCCGTATCGGACGTCTCATCAATCGCAAGAGCGTCATCGGGACCAAGCTTGGCAAGACAGACTACCTGACGGCGATGACGGGCCTGATGGAGCTTCTGGCTCGTGAAGGGTTGGTGTCGCGCGTCGACATAGAGACGGATCTGCAGGGTTGGCGTCTGTCACCGTCTGCAGTTCGTATTGTGCCCGGCGAAGCCATCCGGACGGGCACGGCGCAGGGAAATCGTTACTTCCATGAGCTCTACAATGAGATCGCTTCCAATCTGAAAGCTGGCCAGAGCAGTTTTTGGGGCCTTGAGGGTCGCGAACACACGGCCCAGGTGTCCCAGAGACAGCGCGAATGGCGCGAGTGGCGCTTCCGATTTGAAAAAGAAGACCGGGAAAATCTCACGAAGAATGCCGCCGAGCTTAAAGCGACAGGCGAGTCGGAGCAGTTTCTGCCGGCCTTGTTCTGTTCGCCGACCATGGAGCTTGGCGTCGACATCTCGGCGCTCAATGCCGTCTATCTGAGAAACGTACCGCCGACGCCGGCGAACTATGCCCAGCGCGCCGGTCGTGCAGGGCGTTCCGGACAGGCCGCCGTCATTGTGACTTATTGCGCCGCTCAATCCCCGCACGACCAGTACTTCTTCGAACGGCGCAATGAGATGGTGGCTGGCGTCGTTCGCCCTCCAGCGCTCGACATCACCAATGAAGAGCTCGTGCGCTCGCACCTGCATGCCGTTTGGCTTGCCGAAACGAAGCTCGCCCTGTCTCCGGACATCCCGGAGATCCTCGACCTGACTCAGACGGGCTACCCGCTGAAGCAGGATATCCACGACGTCATCGACCGGCCTGAACTGGCGATCGCGGCGCATTCCCCGATGAAACGCGTTCTCGACCAAATTCTCGCTTCGGTGGATGGCCGAAAGCCGGTCTGGATGAGCGAGCCGGATGATTTCGTCTCCGCAGTCGCCCTGCGGGCGCCGCAGGAATTCGATCGCGCCTTTGATCGTTGGCGGGAACTCTATAATTCAGCCCGGACGCAGCTGATGGAGGCCAATGCCCGCTCCGAGATCACAGGCCTCTCGGGAGCCGACCGTCGCCGAATCAAAGCTGCACAGATGCAGGCGAGCGACCAGATCACCATTCTTGAACAGGGCAAGGCCTCGAACGGCTCGGACTTTTATTCCTACCGCTATCTCGCGACCGAGGGCTTCCTGCCGGGATATAATTTCCCCCGGCTGCCGCTCTATGCCTTCATTCCTGGAGATGGAAAAACAGGCTCGTTCCTCCAGCGCGCCCGTTTCCTGGCAATCTCCGAATTTGGTCCGCGCAGCCTGATCTATCACGAAGGCCGCGCTTACAGAGTCATGAAGGCGAAGTTGCCGCCGGAAGTCCGAACGGGAGACGGTTCGGAGCTCGCCACCCGAGACATCTTCATCTGCTCGAACTGCGGCGCCTGTCATGACGGCGAGGTCGAGCGCTGCCACGCCTGCAATGCCCCGATGGCGGGCGAAATGCCGGTGCAGAGGACGCTCCGGATCGACAATGTGGAAGCCGCGCCCACCGAGCGGATCACGGCAAATGATGAAGAGCGCGTCCGGCAGGGCTTTGAGATTCAGACCGTCTTCTCCTGGCCGAAGCGGGACGGCCGGGTCCAGATCACCGAGGCCGACTTCCGTTGCGAGGATACCTCGATCCTCAATCTGCAATATGCCAACAGCGCCGAAATCAGCCGGATCAACAAAGGACTGAAACGCCGGGCGCAACAGACCAAGTTCGGTTTTTATATCGACCCGCGCAGCGGCTACTGGTCGAAGTCTGAAGACGAAGATCCAGATGTCGATGTGCCGCCGGATGTCGTGAGGCCGGTTCGGATCGTCCCCATCGTCCGCGACCACAAGAACGCGCTGCTTTTCCGTTTCAACGAGCCTACGGCCTACGCGCCAAAGACAATCGCGACGGTTCAGCATGCCCTCATGAGGGGGATTGCGGTCGTCTTCCAATTGGAAGAGGGCGAGATCCTTGGCGAGCCATTGCCTGCCCGCGACAATCGCCGTGCCGTCCTGGCCTACGAAGCTGCAGAGGGCGGCGCCGGGGTGTTGAGCCGTCTGATCGAGGATCCGCAGGCCCTCGGCAAAGTCGCCCGAGAAGCGTTGATCCTCATGCACTTTGAGAAGGTCGATGAAGCGATCGCAGCGGGCGATGCCAAACTGCTCAGCAGTCACGATGGGGAGGCCTGCGTCCGCGGGTGCTATCGCTGTCTGCTCTCCTATTTCAACCAGCCTGATCACGAGCTGATCGACCGAACGAGCGACGAAGCAAAGCAGATGCTGATCGATCTAGCGCGGGGCGAGGTGGTGCTCGCGGTCGCGCCGGGCCAGTCGGCTGATGGTGGTGGATGGGCGAGCGCCTTCAAGGAGATGGGGCTTCCAGCTCCCGACACCTCCACTGTCAGCTTCTCTAATCAGGAGATGAGCTTCGCCTGGCGCAGTCATTTCGTCGCCGCTTGCATCACACCTCTGACCGAGGCAACGCGCGAGGCGGCGGAAGCCAAGGGCTGGACGTTGTTCGAGTTGCCGGAGGCGGTTGCGGCGGGCGTGCCCGATTCGATGATCTCGATGTTCGGGGGATGACCTGATGACAGTGAATTTCGCTCCCGGAGATCTGGTCCGTGCCCGTGGGCGTGAATGGGTCGCGCTGCCGTCCCCTCAAGATGGCGTTCTGGCGCTCCGCCCACTCTCGGGCGGCGAGAACGACGCGATTGTCCTCGATCCGGAGCTTGAGATCCTCCCGGTCGAGCCTGCACGGTTCGATCTGCCTGCCGACGCCGCCGCGACCGTTCAGGCGAAGGCCGCGCTCCTTGCAGATGCGATGGGTCTGACACTGCGCCGCGGCGCAGGTCCTTTCCGGTCCGCCGCGCAACTCGCCTTCGAACCTCGGACATACCAGCTTGTCCCCTTGCTGATGGCCCTTCGCCTGGCAGTGCCGCGCCTGCTCATCGCGGACGATGTTGGTATCGGTAAGACGATCGAGGCTGGCCTGATCTTGCGCGAGCTGATGGATCGGGGCGAGGCGGATGCGTTCTCGGTGCTCTGCCCGCCACATCTCGTCGAACAGTGGGTGGGAGAGCTGAAAGCGCGCTTCGGGATCGAAGCTGTCGCGGTCACGTCGGGTACGGCGAGCAGGCTGGAACGCGGCCTGCCACTCGCTCAGACCTTGTTCAATGCTTATCCCTTCACGGTCGTCAGCCTCGACTACATCAAGGCAGAGAAGCGCCGGGAGAGTTTCGCACGCGCTTGCCCGGATTTCGTTATCGTCGATGAGGCGCATGCCTGCGTAGGCACGCACCAGGGTCGGCAGCAGCGCTTTGAGCTTCTGTTAGGGCTGGCCCGGAATCCGGATCGGCGGATGATCCTTCTGACCGCGACGCCGCATTCCGGGGATGAAGAAGCCTTCGGGCGCCTTCTCTCCCTGGTCGAGCCATCATTTACATCGATGAACTTCGAGGACGCTCGCTACCGGGATCGTCTGGCGCGGCACTTCGTGCAGCGGCGCCGGATCGATCTCGTCTCGGGGGATTGGGACGAAGATCGCGCTTTCCCGAAGCATGAGACGACGGAATTTCCCTATCGTCTTTCTCAGGCCCACCTCGAATTCCAGGAAGCCGTGCTCGATTACTGCCTCGGCATCGTTTCCCGAGCGGGATCCGGACAGCGGGAGCGACGCTTGGCCTTCTGGGGCACGCTGGCCCTGATGCGTTGTGTTGGTTCTTCGCCGGCCGCGGCTATGAGCGCGCTGCGGAACCGTATGTCGAGCGAGAGCGACCGCCTCGAGCCGCAAATCTATGACGAGGACAGCGACGACGAGGACGCCGTCGATATCGAACCGGGTACAGCCTTCGACGTCGATCCGGAGCTTCTTGCCCTGGTCGAGCGCGCCCAGGAACTGGCCGGCAAACCCGATCCAAAGCTGACCGCTTTGGTCGATGCTTTGACCCCTCTCATCAAGAAGGGCGCCAATCCCGTCGTTTTCTGTCGCTATCTGGCGACGGCTGAACATGTCCGTGATGGCCTGCGCAAGGCCTTCCCAAAGCTAATCGTTGAAGCCGTGACGGGTGTTCTTACGCCCGACGAGCGCCGCGACCGCGTGGCCGACATGGCGCCGGCGGACGAGGAAAAACAGGTCCAGCGCATCCTCGTCGCTACCGACTGCCTGTCCGAAGGGATCAACCTGCAGCAGCTCTTCGACACAGTCGTCCACTACGATTTGTCGTGGAATCCGACCCGGCATCAGCAACGCGAGGGACGGGTCGATCGCTTCGGTCAGCCAGCAGAGCTTGTCTGGTCGATCATGATGTTCTCGCCGGACAGCGCGATCGACGGCGCCGTACTCGATGTCATCCTTCGCAAGGCCGAAGAGATCCGCAAGGCGACCGGTGTGACCGTACCGCTCCCCGAAGAACGGGGGCCAGTGACGGACGCACTGATGGCGTCGGTGATGTTGCGCCGAGGCGTGCCCCGCCAACTCACGCTCGATCTGCGCCTCGATGACGGCGCCAAGGTCATGGAGGCCCGGTGGCGCGACGCCGCCGAGAACGAGAAGAAATCCCGAGCGCGTTTCGCTCAGAACGCGATGAAGCCGCAAGAAGTCGCCCCCGAATGGGAGAAGGTCCGGACGCTGCTCGGTTCTCCGGCGGATGCGAGACTTTTCGTAGAAAGAGCGATGTCGCGCTTCGGTGTGCCCCTTGAAGCTCGGAAAGCGGTGCTCTTGGCTCATGTCGATGCGCTCGAAGCCGGCTTGCGCGAGCGTTTGGCTGGGCACGATTTGACCGGATCGGTGCGTCTGGCGACGGCTGAGCCAGCGCCCTCGGGCACGGCGCTGCTGACCAGGACTCATCCCCTGACGGCCACGCTTGCCGAAGCGCTGGTCGAGGCTTCGCTTGATCCCGAGACCCTGTCAGGTCTCGGCATAGGCCGGGTCGGCGCCTGGCCGACCGCCGCCGCGCAGCAAATGACTCGCGTTGCCCTGCTCCGTGTCCGCTTCAAGCTGACCGTCCATGCCCGCAAGGAACGGTTGCTGCTAGCCGAGGAGGCGGCGCTCGTGGCGATCGAGGGCGTTCGGATCGTGGCGGTTGGCGAGGCCGCCCGGGAACTGCTGAATGCACCGGCGATGGCCGATTTGGCGCCCGTCGCACGCGACAGGTTCATCGCGAAGGCGAAGGAGGATCTGCCCGGCCTGCTGGAAGGACAAATCGCCGAATTCGTCCGCTCGCGCGCGCAAGAGCTGATGAGGGACCATGCACGGCTCCGCGCTGCATCGGGCTCTGCATCGCGCGTCACAGTAGAGGCCGTGCTTCCGCCGGACGTGATCGGCCTGTTCGTGTTGATGCCGGGTGAGGCCTGAGCCATGGCGCGCAAGCCCGTCACCGATGTGTCTGCCTGGTCGTCGCTCACGCTCGAGGGCAACCTCATCGCACCGGCTATGGTCGCGAGCATCGACCGCAGACAAGCCTCCGAGCAGACGGAGGAAGACTACCGGATCCGCAAGGGACTGACGATCCGCGAGGAGATCTCGACCGCCTTCCGCGTCGGCCAGTCCCATTTCGACGCGTTCGCAAAGTTTGAAAAACCATCCCTCGAAGCGACCCGTCGTTTCGTGCGTGACTTCCTCAAAGAGACTTTTGGTTTCGACGATCTGGGCCCAGCCGATGGTGTTGTCTCGTTCCTTGCGGGCGGCCGCGTCCCCATTGTCGTCGTGCCGCCCTCCGACGAAAAGCTCGATAGGCGCAGCCCGACGCTCTCCACCGATCGTTCGCGCTCGCCGGCTTTCGCGCTTCAGGACTATCTTAACGACAGCGACGACGCGCTCTGGGGCATGGTGACAAACGGGGCCGTGATCCGCCTCATGCGCGACAACGCGTCGTTGACCCGGCCGGCGTACGTCGAAGCCGACCTTACTCAAATCTTCACGAACGAGGACGCAGCCTCTTTCGCCGTTCTCTGGTCGCTGATTCACCGGACGCGGTTCGGCGTTGCCGACACACCCGTAACCGACTGTACGCTCGAGCGCTGGCGCGAGGCCGGCTCACGTGAAGGCGAGGCTGCCCGCGACCGGCTGGCGGCCCAGGTCGAAACAGCGCTCAAAGTGCTCGGCTCCGGTTTCCTGGAAGCCAACCCCGATCTCGCCGCCCGGCTAAAATCCGGCGAGGTGAACCTGACCAAATGGTTCAATGAGCTTCTACGCCTCGTCTACCGCCTGATCTTCCTGATGGTGGCTGAGGATCGGAACCTCCTTCACCCCGAAACGGCGAAGCCAGAGTCCCGCAAGCTTTATGTTGAAGGCTACAGCCTCACGGCGCTGCGCGCGCAATGCGTTCGCGCGGCCACTTGGGACAAGCACTACGACCGCTACGAGGGCATCAAGGTAGTCTTCCAAGCTCTTGCCCACGGTCAGCAGGCGCTCGGCCTCCCAGCCCTTGGCGGGCTCTTCGGCACCGACATGCTGCCGCATCTGGAAACCGCGCGCCTGCGCAATCGCGCCTTCATGGAAGCACTCTACCGCCTTTCGTGGCTCTCCGACAAAACCGGAATCGTCCCGGTGAACTGGCGCGCGATGGAGACCGAGGAGTTGGGCTCGGTCTATGAAACTCTGCTCGAACTCCAACCGCAACTGGGCGACGACGGCAAGACTCTGCTTTTCGCCTCTGAAGTCGCAGAGCAGCGGGGCAACCAGCGCAAGACAACCGGCTCCTATTATACGCCCGACAGCCTAGTGCAGCTCCTGCTCGACACCACACTCAATCCGGTGCTTGATGATCGGGAAGCCCAAGCTTCCGATCCCGCCGAAGAGCTCCTGAAGCTCACTGTTATCGATCCCGCCTGCGGCTCTGGGCATTTCCTGCTCGCGGCGGCGCGTCGCATCGCCACCCGCGTTGCCCGTCACCGCGCCGGTGGAATTCCTTCGGCCGCCGACTTCCGCCATGCGCTGCGTGAAGTCGCATGCCGCTGCCTCTACGGCGTGGACCGCAACCCCATGGCGGTTGAGCTGACCAAGGTGGCGCTCTGGATCGAAGCGCTGGAGCCGGGCCGTCCACTCGCCTTCTTCGATGCGCAGATTCGCTGCGGCGACAGCCTGATTGGCGTCCTTAACCGCACGATGCTGCGGGAGGGATTGCCTGATGAAGCCTACAAGCCACTGACCGGCGACGACAAGGAACTCTCCCGCCGCTACGCCCGTCTCAACAAAGAACAGCGCGATCGGGCGAAGGGTCATCCGCAACTGTTCAAGAATTGGTCGCCGCCCGAAATTCTGGCTGAGCGGGATCACAAGCTGAAGGAGATGGCGCAGGACGATCTTGCAAGTGTCGAAGCAAAGGCCCGTGGCTTTGCCGAGATCCGCGCATCGAACGATTGGCAGCGCCTGAAGACAGCCAGTGACCTCTATATCTCGGCCAATTTCTATATGGCTGCTTTTTTCATGCCGAAAGCTTCCAATGCGGCAGGCACAGACGCCATGCCGCTGACCGAGCATGTGTGGCAAGCGGCAGGTGGCGAAGCGCCTGCCGAGCATCTGCGCCAAGGCGCCAAGCTGACTTCCGAGAAGGTGAGCGCCTTCCACTGGTTCATCGAATTTCCCGAGATTGTGGAGCGTGATGGCGGTTTCGATGTCGTCATCGGCAATCCGCCATGGGAGCGCATCAAGCTTCAGGAGCAGGAGTTCTTCGCGGCGCGCTCCCCGGCAATCGCTAGCGCGCCCAACAAGGCAGAACGCCAAAAACTGATCAACGCCCTCGAGAAGGCCGATCCCGACAGCGCAGATGGCCGCCTGTGGCGGGATTTCGTCTTCGCCAAGCGCACAGCGGAAGCAGCCAGCGAATTTGCGCGATCATCCGACCGCTACCCGCTAACGGGCCGTGGCGATGTCAACACCTATGCTCTTTTTGCGGAGCTGTTTTCGCGCCTCGCAAAGCCGACTGGTCGAGCGGGAGTGATCGTGCCGACAGGGATAGCAACCGACTCCTTCACATCCGAGTTTTTCGGGTATCTTGTCCAAAGTCGTAAGCTGCAATCATTGTTTAGTTTTTATGAAATTAGGGGATGGTTCAAAGGAACAGACGATAGAAAATCATTTTGCATCATTTGCATGGGCGGCCAAGCCAAAGCGGCGCAGTTCTGCTTTGACATAAAGAACGTCGGTGAAATAGATCACCCAGAACGCCGATTCGAGCTAACAGAAGACGAAATCGCTCGCATCAACCCCAATACAAGAACGGCGCCAGTCTTCCGCTCTCGCGCCGACGCAGAACTGACCGCAAAGCTCTATGCGAGCGCGCCGGTCCTGATCGAAGAACGGTCACAGGACGAAGGGGGAGACGTCAACCCCTGGGGCATCACGTTCCAGACGATGTTCCACATGTCGGGCGACTCCGGCTTCTTCCGCACGCCGGCGCAGTTGGAGCCTGAGGGCTGGCAGCGCCAGGGGGAAGACTGGCTGCGCGAGACGGCGGCGGCCGTCGAGCGTCGCGTGCCTCTCTACGAAGCTAAGATGATCCATCACTTCGATCATCGGTGGGCGACCTACAACGGCGGTGCGAGCGACGACGAAGAAGGCGCCCGCGATTGCACCCTTGCCGAAAAGCAGAACCCGGCCTTCGAGCCGTCGCCGCGTTATTGGGTGCCTGAGGAAGAGGTCATTTTACGAGCCGCTCGCGTTCCGTCGGCATTGAAAAGCGCTGTCAAACTAGCGCGTGGCGAAGGTCGAAAGGGACGCCGCGAGGCGGATGCTGGTTTGGAGGGATCCGCCCGCGCCGCTGCACTCAAGGCGCTTGTCACCTGGCTTGCCGGGGCCATTGCCGCATTTGAAGGCCACCCGGCGCGGGAGGCCGACATCTTCCGCCTTCTCGGCCGCGCACAGGACTGGCGCGGGGTGCTGAAGGCGTCACCCGAGCGTTTCCTCATCGACCCGAAAACGCTAACTGGCGGCGCGGAGATGCAGCGCGAGACGCCGCTGACGTCGGATGATCTTACCCTCATCACCGAGGGGCCGAAGGATGCGCTGGCACTTGCCGAACTGCTGATTGAGGCCAAACAGCCGCGCTGGTTCATGGGGTGGCGGGATATTGCACTCCGGAGCGTGGAGCGGACGGTGATTGCGAGTGTGTTTCCCAAGGTGGGTACCAATCACAAAGTTCCACTGTTTTATTTATCCCATTCGCCTCACCTTGCGGCTGCGTTTCTGGCAAATATGACGGCTTTGCCGTTTGACTATATAGCCCGACAAAAAATCGGCGGGTCTTCTCTTACGTATTTCTACTTGAAGCAGTTTCCCATTCTTCCTCCGTCCACCTACTCAACCCATGAGCTGGACTTCATCCGCTCACGCATGCTGGAGCTGACCTATACCAGCCACGCCATGAAGCTCTGGGCGGAGGATCTGGGATATTCCGGTTTGCCCTTCGATTGGAACGAAGACCGCCGCGCCCAATTGCGCGCCGAACTCGATGTTTTGTTTGCCAGGAAATACGGCCTGGCTGAGGAGGATCTGCAATACGTCCTCGACCCTGCCAAGGCTAAGGGCGCGGGCTATCCGTCAGAAACCTTCCGCGTTCTGAAGGAAAAGGAAATCCGCCAGTTCGGGGAGTACCGCACCGAACGACTGGTCATAGAGGCGTGGAACCGGATGGAGGTAGGCCGGCCGGCCGACACGCTTCCTATCTCCGTCGAATTGCCGCCTCTCGATGGTCTGCCAGACGGCGCATGGACGTGGTCGGCAAGCGTCCAGGCCCGAGACCGTCTCCGCTACGCGGCGCAACACGCTCTTTGGCAGATGGATCAGGCGAATGATGGTTTACGCGCGCGCTTCGTTATCGCCAGCCTTGCGGAGCCCGCACTGCTTACGCCTCTGCTGACGACCAGCGACCGGAGTCAGTGGATCAGGCTCGTCGGCCCAGAGGCGCAGCCCGCACAAGGCGCGGTCCGGCTAAGCCCGGCCATCAATGCGGCGTGGCGATCGATGTTCGAGACGCTGCTCACCTCAGGCCAATTGGAGGAGCGCGCCGACGGGGCGTGGACACGGGGTCAGCATTTTGGTTCGGCGGGACTGCAAGCCGTTTCCGCCGACGCCCAACGGGCCGCTTTCGCGATCCGTGCGGCCCGGAGCATCGACGTAGGCAGCCTCACCGCTGCCGTTGCACCGGAAGACAATGTGATCTGGGCGAGGTTCGGCAGTGGCCAATCAGGCTGATCTGTTCGCCCCGGCAATCGGTCCGCCGGCGGCGCCTGAAAGCCGGACCGGGCCTCGGCTCTGGGTCCGTCGGCTGGCCATCTTTAGCGATCCACAGACCATCATCCGGGACGTGACGTTGAAGCCCGGTCTCAACATCATCTGGACGCCGGATATGTCGAGCAGCGGCAGCCGCGCCCTGGCCCACGGCAGCGGCAAAACAACCTTCTGTCGTTTGCTTCGGGCTTGTCTGGGGGAGCCAGCTTATGCCACCGACCCCCAGCGATCACGGATCATGGCAAGGCTTCCGAACGGGGTCATAGCGGCGGAAGTTCTGATTGATAGCTTGTGCTGGGTTATTGTGCGGCCGTTGGGCCTTCCAGGCGGCGAGTTCGCTATTCGAGCCGATTCCGTCGAGGAGGCTATCGCGCGCGGCCGTCGCGATGGCGATCAAACATTCATCGACCCTGTCCTGATCGACACCTTCTTCTCGACGATCGCAGGAGCTACGCCGCCCGAAGTCAACCATGACCAGGTCTGGGATGTCCTACGAGCCTGGCTGACGCGCGATCAGGAGTGCCGTCTAGCCGACATTCTGGCGTGGCGGTCATCGCAAACTCAAACCCACTCGCGCGCGCAGGTGCTGGGCGAAACGGCCAAGTTAACCATGGTGCGCCTGGCTTTGCGTGCTCTCGACGCGGAAGAGCGCGCCGCCGCCGCCCGCGAGCGGGAACTCGTGGCTGCTGTCGAGGATGAACGGCGACGCCAAGCTTATCAGCAACAGCGATACGTCGACGGCGTGAGGGCTGTGAGACTCACACTGGGCGTTGGCGACGAGGTTGGTTTTGACGACACGATTGACCAGAGGGGATTGGTCTCACTCGCAGAGGCGGCTTTGGCTGACGCCATGCGAACCGATCTACCGAAGGCGCCGGACGTTGCGTCGATCTTCGCGCGTCTGAACACGCTCAATGAAGAGCGCGGAGCATTCGTTGCGAAACAACAGCAGTTCCAGAACGAGGCGCGCTTCAAGCGAGACGAAGCCGGACGCTACCGATCCGAAGCGAATTTGGGTGAGATCGACATCACCCAGGGACGGATCAGGGTCTGCCCCGTCTGTAGAGTCAGCATAGATGAGGTCAAAGCGAAAGGGTGCAGCATTTCGCTCGAAGCCTGTGACCTGTCTGCGCTGAAGGCCGCAATTGCGGACAAGCAGAAGAAGGCCGCTGAACTGGACGCAGAGGCGAATGGCGCGGAGCAGCAGGCCAAGCGCGTCGAGGTTCAGATTCAGCAGCTCGGTCCCCGACAGGAAGCCCTTGAGGCGGAGGCCAAGGCCGCTGACGTCGCCAGCCGCGCCGCGCAGGCGACCGCGAAGGAGGTGCAAGACCGCATCTATCGAGCAAGGCGCATACTCGATGATGCGCGATCGCTGCACGCAAGCGAAGCAGCCGCTAAACCCACGCCGCCGGGGACTGCAGCGCTGGAAGCAGTTCGGGCACAGTTGGAGTCCGGGCGCTCGCGGGCGCGAGCAGCCATCAGGACTTTGGAGGAGAGGTATCAAGGGGTCATGGCCGCCTGGCTCCCGGACGGGGTGGCGGGCACCATCAAGCTAGATGGCCACGGCTTGAAGGTCGATGCCGAATTCTCAGGACGAGGCGAGGTGTCAACGGCGGCCTTGGACTCCCTCAAGATTGTGGCCTTCGACCTTGCGGCCTTGCACATGGCTGTTGAGGAGAGAGCCGACCTGCCAGCCTTCCTCATTCACGACAGTCCGCGTGAGGCGGACTTGGACGGGCAGCTCTACGCTCGTCTCTTCAGCCTTGTGCATCAGTGGGAGAAAGAGGTGGCAACGCCTTGCTTCCAATACATCGTTACGACCACTACCGCTCCGCCGCCTGAGCTGCAGAACGACAGTCTCATTAGACTTCGGATGAGTTCGACGCCGGCGGAGGAACGTCTGTTTGGAATGGACATCTGATCCTGAAAGATATGATGATTGAAGCGCCCCAGTCCTTTGTCGTCCGCGAGGAATGCCAGAAGGCTGCATCGCAGAACGGCTTTCGCCGCATTCTGGCAGAAGAGGCCGGCTGGTTGGCCTTCGCGTCGACCACTGCCAAGGGCCTGATCTACCTGGCCGCCACAGGATCGTCAGGGCCGTGGTATCTAGCCCTCGACCATCTCGGCATCATCCAGGAATTCGGATTGCCCGCAGCCGATATGTCCGGTCCGGGCCATGCCCGCTTCGCCTTCAACACTCTCGGCGCGCTCTACGCAGTGCTACGCCGCGTCTATGAGTTGGGAGTCAGCCTGCCCGACGCGCCGCTGCGGGAATTTGAGCTTCGCGTCGCAGACCTGCCCCGGACAACCGAGGCCGAGCGGCTGGTGGTGCAGAGGATTGGGCAGGACATATTTCGGGCCCGCCTAATGGATTACTGGCGGGGACGCTGCCCCCTCACCGGCATCTCCGACGCGGCCTTGCTACGCGCCTCGCACATCATCCCATGGGCGGACTGCGAAAGCGATGCCGAGCGGCTCGACGTGCATAACGGCCTCCTCCTTTCGGCGCTGTGGGACGCCGCATTCGACCGCGCGCTCGTGACTTTCGATGACGAGGGAACGCCCGAAATCTCGCCCAGTCTCAGCGAGCAAGCGCGCGCCGAACTCCGTTGGAGTTCCCCGATTTCCCTGACGGACGAGCATCGCCGGCGGCTTACCCGTCATCGCGAGCGGGCGCGAGGGGCGTCGGCCGGGAGGGAATCGCCAAGTGGTGCTTTATAAAAAGTGGTGCGACGCCACCAAGGAAAAGGACAAACGCAAGCGATACTGGACCTACGTTGAAAAGGACGGGGGACGTGACGAAATTCGTGATGCGCTCGCCGAAACGATGCGCTCCCACTATGATCGGCTTGAGCGTATAGCCGATGACGTTCAGCGGCTCGGCTACAAGGTTGCCGCGGAAATCCTGCGCGCGCAGCTCCCTCAGACCGACAAGGGCCGCTCAGGTGATCTCGGCGAGATATTGGCGACCGAGCTGGTCGAGGAAGAAATCGGCCTACGCGTTCCCGTTCGCCGCCTGCGCTACAAGGACGGCCGCAACATGGCCATGCGCGGTGACGACTTTATCGGGGCGGGTTATGGAGGCGAGGACTCAAAGCTTTGGCTGCTGAAGGGCGAAGCCAAGAGCAACAAGGTTCTTGGGAAAGCCACTGTCACGAGCGCCCGCAAGGTGCTCAATCGCGACAATGGCAGATGCACGCCGGACTCACTAGCATTTGTCGCGAACCGCTTGCTCGAAAGCAACGACGACGACGATGTCCAACTCGGCCGCGACCTTCGCGACGAAGTTGGCCTGAAGGCTCTGCGTGCTGATCGCATCGACCACATGCTCTTCACGGTGTCGGGCAACGGTCCACACGCGTCGTTGAAGGGCGATCTCGAAGGCGCGGGGACCAACCGGGATCAGTATGTCGTGAATCTCCACATCGAAGACCACCAGGACTTCATCAAGGAGATGTACCAGAAGGCGGAAGACCTTGGAGACGACTGACGAACTGCAGGCATTCTTGACGCGCGCGACCCAGGACGGCGTGCAGGGCCGACTGCTTTATCGTGGGGCGGCATGGTCACTGATGCGAAGCGATGGCGTTCTGCCTGAAAACGCCCCACCGCTTGGCGCGACAATTGATACCGACCTCGCAGAACATGGATTCGCGCTGCTCCGTGCGGCAATGGCTCTTCGCGCGCAGGCTGGTTCCTCCGACCTGACGAACAAGGCGTTCGAGCGCGCCGGCAACGCGTTCGAAGCGTTGGTCCGGAATGCCGATCCCGAGGCCGCCGACCGTGGCTTCCGCAGGACGATCGCCGCGACGGCCTACCATCTGGCCGGCTTCTCGGCCGTCGCCTATTCGCTTTTCAATGAGGCGTTGGGCGACTTGAATTTGACGCCGGGCGAGATGGCGGTGATGCGGTTGGTGCTCCGCGACCTCGATGGGCTTCGAGCCTTCGTGCGCGGCTGGCTCAACGACGAGGCCCATGGTGACGACCGGATCGCTGCGGGGCTGTCCGGCGAGGATGCCGATGTCGACGAGATC
The DNA here is from genome assembly GCF_004297265.1 of Reyranella sp. Taxonomy (GTDB): domain Bacteria; phylum Pseudomonadota; class Alphaproteobacteria; order Reyranellales; family Reyranellaceae; genus Reyranella. Next base: position 260,797 of record NZ_SCUT01000024.1, on the reverse strand, counting down.
CTGGCGACTGTCCTCAACACCACCATCTGTCGAGCGTTGGCCTTCTTCGACTTCGCGCTGGAGACCGGCGAAGAGGAACCGCTCGAGGTGGCGCGTTCGCTTCTCACAACGGCCGTCAGCCTGGCCGACAATGCGGAGAACGTGCCGCTGTGGTGGATCACCAATATCTGCCGTCATCTGATTGACGACCTCTGGCAACATTCGTTGCACCAGAACCTTCCGACGGAGCCGCCTGAGGGCGCCGCGGAGAAGTATCCCGACCTGCGGCGGCTGTTCATTGGATCGCTCTATGCCCGCAAGAACTCGGAGGTTGAGCTGTGGCCGTCGCAGCGCGAGGCGGCGCGCCGCTCGACGGACGTCAAGGACGACCTCGTTGTCGCCCTGCCCACCAGCGCCGGGAAGACGCGCGTCGCCGAGATCGCCGCGCTGATGACGTTGTCTTCGGCAAAGCGGGTTCTCATCGTGACGCCGTTGCGCGCGCTCTCGGCCCAGACGGAACGATCGTTTCGCAAGACCTTCGCGCCGCTCGGGTTCACCGTGTCGTCGCTGTACGGCGCGAGTGGGCTCTCGGCCGGTGACGAGGATGCGCTCCGCTCGCGGGAGATCATCATCGCGACGCCGGAGAAACTCGACTTCGCGCTGAGAAGCGATCCGAGCCTGATCGACGACGTCGGGCTGATCGTGCTCGACGAAGGCCATATGATCGGGCCGAGTGAGCGTGAGATCCGCTACGAGACGCTGGTGCAGCGCTTGTTGCGCCGCGCGGACTCGGCCGACCGGCGTATCGTCTGCCTCTCGGCGATCCTCCCGAGTGGCGACGAGCTCGACGATCTGACGGCGTGGATACGGGCGGACGAGCCGGGCGAAGCCGTGCGGTCCGACTGGCGGCCGACACGCCAGCGGTTTGGAATGCTGGCGTGGCGCGCGCGCGATGCGCGCCTGACCCTGGATCTAACCAACAACGGCCCGTTCCTGGATCGATTCGTCGTTCAAAAACCGCCCCGCGGCCGTGAGAAGAAGCCCTATCCTCGAAAGACGTCACATCTGGCCCTGTTCGCGGCCTGGGAGTTTGCGGCGCAGGGCAAGCGGACACTCATCTTCTCGACGCAAGCGAACTGGGTTGAGGGGTACGGAAAGCAAGTCGTCGACCTTTGCAAACGCGGCTATCTGGACTCGCTTCTGGATGACGAAGCATCGATCGCTCGCGCGCTCGAGGTCGGCAAGGAATGGCTCGGCGAAGACCATCCGGCGGTGGCGAGCCTGAAGGCCGGCGTCGCCATTCACCACGGGCGCCTGCCCAGCCCGTTCCTGCGAGAGTTGGAGGTTCTGCTGTCGGAGGGCGTCCTCAAGGTCATCGTCGCATCGCCGACGCTGTCGCAGGGGCTCAATCTCAACGCCGCAGTTTTGCTCGTCCCGGCGCTGTACCGAGCTGGCAAACCGATCACCGGCGAGGAGTTCGCCAATGTCGCTGGCCGCGCCGGGCGTGCGTTTGTCGACGTGGAAGGGCTCATCGTCCACGTCATGTTCGATCGCGTCGATTGGCGAAGCGGAGAATGGCGGGGATTGGTGGCCTCTTCCAAAGCCCGAACGCTGAAGAGCGGACTGATCCAGATCGTCGCGGAGATTCTTGAGCGCCTGGCTCGTGAGGGCGTGCTGGCGCGCGCAGACGCGTGGGAATATCTCGCTAACGCGCGCGAGGCCTGGAAGTCGCCGGCAGAAGAAGCGGCGCTCGCCGCTCAGCCCGCGGCGCCCCCCGAAGCCGAGCCCGATGATGATGAAGAGGACGACGAGGCGGGAGGAGACGAGGAGGAAAGCATCGAGGAGGAACCGCTCTCGGAACTCGTCGAGCGTCTTGACGCAACGGTCTTTGGCTTGGTGGAGGCGCTCGATGCCGATCGCGCCGATTTGCCCAAGCTTCTCGACGAAGCGCTCAAAGGATCGCTCTGGGCGCGTCAGATAGCGCGCGAGGGAGAAGGCGTAGAAGCGCGACACCGCAAGGTCTTCGAGGCGCGCGCCAATCTCATCTGGTCGGTGACGACACCCCAGGCCCGCCGGGGCCATTTCGCGATGGGCGTCGGCCTGGAAGCCGGGCTGACGATCGACGCGATGGCGGAAGATCTGGGCGATCTCATCGATCGAGCCGACGCCGCGTCCCTTCCAGGCGACGTCGGCGAACTGGCGGATACCTTGGCGGGTCTCGGCGAACGCCTTCTCGTGATGAGGCCGTTCATTCCGGACAAGAAGAATGCTCTGCCTGCAAACTGGAAGGCCATCCTCAAGCAGTGGGTGTCGGGAGCGGAGGTTTCCGAGATTGGGCCGCACAACATGCGGTTAGTCGAAGAGGCTTTCACCTATCGACTGGTCTGGGCGCTGGAAGCGATCAGAACCAGACGTATGACTCTGGGTTGGTCGTCGGACATCATTCCAGGCGGCGGCGCTGCGTCTCTGGAGACAGGGGTGCCGCAGTTCATGATGTCTATGTTGATCCGCGCTGGACTTCCATCGAGGCGGGCAGCAATAGCGGCTATTAAAAGCACAAACCCGGTGTTCGTGACGCCGGCGGAAATGCGCGCATGGCTTGAGTCCGATGAAATCACTGCATTCACGGATGCAGGCGATTGGCCGACGCCGGATACGGCCGCTTTGTGGGCTCGCTTCAGGACAGAGGCTCTCAGCGGCGGAATCCAGAAGTGGTCGATCGAACGCTACAAGCGGCTGCTCGACGCTCCTGCGCACTCGGCGCCGCCGGCCGGACTTTATCGGGTCATCACGGACGAAGGTGATGGGCGCACATGGCTGGCGACCCCGGACTATCGACGGGTGGTCCCCTTCAAAAAGCCGGCGGTAGATCCGAAGCCGAGCTTGTTCTCGGGAAGGCTGCCCGGGGCGACGGCGGTCGTGGATGCGCTGAGGGTGGGACGGGGCAAGTTGCGATGGCCTCGCGCAGACGCTTGAGCGCGAGAGAGCTTTCGTCTCGGATGGTCAAGGCGGAGACGGATAAAGGTGGGTGATCCAAAACGCGCACGCCTCCACTACCTCCAGCGCCATGCCGGGCGAGTGGATGTCCGAGGTGCCGTGGGATAGGCCATTGCGCAGGGCGATGAGGGCTTCGATCGGGTCGGAAAGAGCGTTGGCGCCGGATGTGATCGCTGGAAGGAAGCCGCCTTTCCTCGCCCTGTCCAAGAGATTGCGCAGCGTGCCACGCGAGGCGCCGCCATGGCCGTTGAGGCGGTGTTTCAGCGCCAGCTCGAACGCGCCGAAGGCCTGGACCTCACCGACGACGAACAGGTCATAGTCGAAGAAGGCGTAGATGACGGTGTTGCGGGCGCGGTCGAAGGCCGCGTCGACGTCGCCTGGCGCGGTCTCGCTGAGATTGATGTTCGCGATCGCTCTATGATGATCGGCAAGCGTCATCCGCCGGGCGACGCCACCTTCAACGATGCACAGATCGGCGAAGCGCGGGTCGGGCTGCAGAATGTCATCGAGTGACTTGAAGGGCATACGCTCGATCCGATCCTGGCGCTGTCTTGCCGAAGGCGTCAAAGGCCTTACGCAGCCAGCCGTGCCTCCTCTTCGGTCTCGTTCGACGGCTCCCCGACAGCCTTGATCAGAAACCGATCAAGCGCGGCTCTGCGCGAATCACGGTCCAGCGCGTAAGCGGTCTGCTTGAACTCGACGCCTTTAAGCAGCCCCTGAATATAACCGGAGATCGTATCGGCGGCCATGATGAGGGCGGTGTCGAGCGTGTGGATATACTTGCTGGTGACAGAACCTTTGGCATGGCCGACCAGCGCCGCGATAGTCACCTCGGTGAAGCCGAGGTCGTTGGCGATGCTCGCGAAGCTGTGGCGGAGGACGTGCGGTGTCACATCGGAAAGCGGAGAGTCCTTGAAGAGTTGCTCCCAATGGTTGGGGAAGCTCCCGAACGCGTTGTCCTCGCCCTGGCCGGGGAAGACGTATGTGCCCACGTCGTCGGTGCGTCGTTGCTCCAGATACTCGACAACCGGCAATCCGATCGGGCGGATGGATTCGCCTTCCTTGCTGTCTTCGAGCCGCAGACAGCTCGCTTCGGTGTCCGCCTCGGTCCACTTCAGGCGGATCATTTCGCTGCGACGGCAGCCGGTCAGCGCGATCTGGCGAATGATATCCACCGTCATCGCGTACTTCTCCTCCTCGGCGGCTTTGCGCAGCATCTCGCCCAGCGTCCGATACTCCGCTTCGGACAGTCGCCGCTTTCGCACGTTGTCCTTTGGCTTGCGGAGACCGTGCGCCGGATTGGACGTTATGATCCCGGCCTCGACGGCATAGGTTAGGATGCCACCGAGGAGCCCGACCGTTCGCGTGGCCGTTCCGGCCCCGCCGCGGACAATGGCCTTGCCGCGTAGCTTCTTCGTCTTGACCGAGACTCGCGTCTTGCCGGCCATGATGTCCTTTAGGACCTTGTTGATGTCGGTCTTGGTTAGGTCCTTCACGCGGCGCGTCCCCAGGAGCGGGATGATGTGCCGCTCGATGCGCCCGGTGTCCGTGACGATCGTCGTTGGCTTCTTAGGCCGCCCGCCCTTCCCCAGGATAAGACCTGCGTTCAGGTCATTGAGGTAGAGCGTGCAGAGATCCTTGACCGTGATGGCCTTGTGATCGAGCTGGCGTTCCTCGGCGGGATTGTCCCCCTGAGCAACGCGGCCCAACTGCACCTTCGCCTCCTGCCTCGCGGTTTCGGCGGTCCAGACGCCATGCAAGCCGATCGTGTAGCGGCGCGAGCGGCCCAATGCTCGGTATTGAAGGACGTAGCTGCGCTTGCCAGAAGCGAAGACGCGCAGCCCGAAACCTGGTAGCTCGTCATCCCAGATGACGTAGTCCTTCTCTCGAACGCCAGCGCTGTCGACGACCCTCTTTGTAATCTTAGGCATGCCGGTCCTCCGACCCGGCGCCGTTTTCTCGCGTAAGCGCCACGTAAGCGGGCGGGAGAAAATCGGAGCGAATGGTCGGATAGGAACGTCGCCTTTGAAATGCAGAATATCCAGTGGTTTCAGACGGATATCGTATCATAGCGTGCCCTATCGCGCTTTTCGGATGGGCAGCTTAAATTGCTCCGAAGGCAGAGGTCGTGAGTTCGAATCTCGCCGGGTCCGCCATTCCCGCCTATCGCGCGATGCTCCCGCCGGTGACCGCATTCCTCCGGGAGGCTTCGCGCCTGACGCGGTCACCGCGCGGCTTTAGAATTGTCGATGCCGTGGACGAACACGTCCACCAGATGCGCGATCTGGGATTTCGATGATCCATTCTGCTGGGTTGCCAGCGAAATCGCGGTCGCGACGCAGACGATGTCGTCGAAGGTAATATCGGCTCGCACCATTCCCGCTGTTTGCGCAAGCTGAAGAATCCGGGCGCCTTCTGCGCTGGTTGCAAGGCATCCGGGCGTTCCGACCTGGAGAACCGCCCCCAGAGAGGCCGCGAGTCCGCGATACACATTCGTGTGCTGGACGAGTTCCTGGAGATAAGCGCGCAAGGCGCTCATCGGATCGCTCTTTTCCGCGCGGCGCCTGCTCGCTGCGGCGAATTTCAGGAAGCGCGCACTGTAAGCCGCCGCCAGCAGGGCCTCGCGGGTGGGAAAGCGGCGGTAAAGCGTCCCGATCCCCACGCCGGCGCGCTTCGCCACATCGTCCAGCGACACGGCGGCGCCGCGCTCCAGAAAGACCTCTTCTGCTGCGGCGAGAATGCGCTCCCGGTTTCGCCGTGCATCGGCTCTCAAGGCGGGTTCATCGGTCACAAGAAATCCACTGCCGCTTGCTAAGTGGAAGATGCCTCCATATATAAAGTGGAGCAATCCTCCATTTAATGCGGAAGCGATCGAACGACATGACGAAGCGGTTCGAGAACAAGGTGGTGGTCGTCACGGGCGGCACGGATGGCATCGGCTTGGCCACGGCCAAGTCCTTTGCCCGGGAGGGCGCTCACGTCCACATCACTGGCCGCCGGCAAGCGCGCCTGAACGAGGCCTTGCAGGAAATCGGACCTACTGCCGTGGGCATGCAAGGGGATGTCAGCAACCTTGCCGACCTCGATCGTCTGTACGGGGAGATCCAGAGAGCAAGAGGCCGCGTGGATGTGGTCTTCGCCAATGCCGGTGTCTCGGAATCCGCACCGATCGGTGGCATTGAGGAAGATCACTTCGATCGCGTGTTCGGCATTAATGTGAAGGGGACCGTCTTCACCGTGCAAAAGGCTTTGCCGCTGATGTCGGCCGGTGGCACCGTGGTTTTGGCCGGCTCGGGAGCCGGCAGTAAGGGTTTTCCAGCTCTCTCTGTCTACAGCGCGACAAAGGCGGCGATACGTTCGCTCGCGCGCACTTGGACGACCGATCTCAAGGGTCGGGGCATCCGGGTGAATGTCGTTTCGCCGGGAATGGTGCTGACGCCCGCCATGCAGACCTATCTGCAGGACAACCCGGGCTCCGAGGCGTGGATGCAGCAAACCATCCCGTTCGGCAGGCTCGCCGAGCCCGAGGAAATCGCCAAGGCGGTTCTGTTTCTGGCCTCGGACGAGAGCAGCTTCGTTGGAGGCGAGGAACTGTTCGTCGATGGCGGCTTCGTCGCGGTTTGAGACGCTTTCCGAGTCCTGGGCTGCCGAAGATCCATCAGCCTGTGGCGTCTTTCATCCGGTACCGCTGCGATCCTGCTGATGCCTTTGAAGGGGGAGTTGGATAGACATGAAGACAAGAGCCTGGACGCTCATCGGTCGCCCCGTCGGCCTGCCAACACGGGATCTCTTTGCGCTGGGTGAATTCGACCTCGCCCCGCTCGCTGACGGCGAAATCCGCGTGCGCAACCTGTGGCTCACGGTTGGGCCTGCTATGCGAGTCAGGATGTCGGCGGAGAGCCGGGGTTATCTTCCCCCCTATGATCTGGCGACGCCCTTGAGCGGGTGGGCGATCGGCGAGGTGGTCCATTCAAGGTGTGGCAAGTGGGCGATAGGTGACCTGGCCGTTCATCAGTATGGCCTTCGCGACGTCGGCCAAGGACCATCGACGGAGTTCGAGAAGATTCCCATACCGGGACCCGATCCCGAACACTATCTCAATGCGCTGGGCTCGACCGGCTACACCGCCTATGTCGGTCTGGTCGAAATAGGCAAACCTCGGCCAGGCGACACCCTGTTCGTGTCGGGTGCCGCAGGAGCCGTGGGCAGCACGGCGATTCAGATCGGCAAAGCCCTGGGCCTGAATGTCATCGGGTCGGCCGGCGGAGAAGCCAAGTGCCGTCTTCTGCGCGAACTCGGTGCCGATGTCGCCATCGACTATAAAACGCCGGGCCTTCTCGTCGACAAACTCGCCGCCGCCGCTCCCGGCGGGATCGACATCTACCTCGACAATGTCGGCGGCGAACATCTCGACGCTGCCCTGGCCTTGGCCAATCCACATGCACGCTTTGCCATCAGCGGCATGATAAGCAGCTACAATCAGGAACGCGCCTCCGACACGATGCATCACCTCAACCGGATCGTGACGCAGCGCATCCGGGTTGAGGGCTATTTGCCATTCACCGACCATCTCGATGGGCTGAGCCGCTATCGCGATCAGATGTGGTCGTGGATACAAGCCGGCACGTTCCGGCCCTGGCAAACGGTTCGCGAAGGACTCGATTGCGTTCCGCAGGTCGTCGAGGACCTCTTTGCCGGGCGCTTTACGGGGAAGCCCCTTATTCGCCTCTGACGGGGTCGGATGGGCGGCTGCCGCTCGGCGCGCCTCGCGCGACGGCGGTAGAGGCTTCGAGCCGGGAGGCCCGTACTTCGGGAGGGCGCCGGGGCCCCGAAGGACCCCGGCACATCGATGGATCAGAGACCGTGGTCTTCCCGCATCATCTCGGCGGCGCGTTCGCCGATGATGGCGCAAGGGGCCTGGGTGTTGCCGGTGGTGACCCGGGGCATGATCGAGCCGTCGGCCACCCTCAGCCCGCTGGTGCCATAGACACGCAGCGTTGCATCCACGACCGACATATCGTCCCGCCCCATCCTGGCGGTGCCGCTCTGGTGCCAGTAGGTGACGGCCGCGTCGCGGATGTAGGTGTCGAGATCCTCGCCCTTCACCTCGCCCGGCATGGCTTCGCCACTGACGAAGGGACGGAACGCCGTTGCATTGCCCAGCGCGCGGCAGAGTTCGACGCAGGCCGAAGCTGTGGTCATGTCCCGGGCGTCGGACAGGAAGTTCGCGTCGATCTCCAGCGCCGCGGTCGGATCGGCGCTCTGCAGTCGCAGGCGGCCTCGGCTCTCGGGGTGGGCGAGGCCCGCGAACATCGTCCAGCCATGCTGTGGCACCCCACGCAATGCAGTGCGTTCGCTCGGCACCGGAAACTCGACCTGACAGAATAGCAAGTCGGGCGCGTCCAGGTCGGGCCGGCTCTTCCAGTACATCGTCGCTTCGCTGCCGCTGTTCCGGGGCGCCAGCGGCTCCGAGAGGGCCCAGGTACAGCCGAAGGAAACATGGTCCTGCAGGTTGCGCCCGACGCCCGGCAGGTTCTGGACGACCGGGATGCCGAAGCGCTCAAGCTCGCGACGCTCGCCGATCCCGGAATGCATCAGGACCTTCGGAGTCTGGAGGGCGCCGAGAGACAGCACGACTTCCGTCCGCGCACCGATGGTCATGGTCCGTCCGCCGTGCACCAGTTCCACCCCGCTCGCCCGAGTGCCCTGGAACACCACCCGTTGAACGAGCGCCCCGGTGAGCACGGTCAGGTTCGGGCGATCGAGCCACGGATGGACGTAGGCGCGGTACAGAGAATGACGCCGCCCGTCTCGCACCAGCATGTCGGTGATCGCGGCACCGCCCGCCTGCTCCATCATGCGCCCGTTCGGATGGTCGAAGACGGGGATATCGAGTTCGCCGGCGGCATCGAGCATCGCGAGCGCGAGCGGACTCGGCGCGGAAGCGGGCTGCACCCAGACCGGCCCTCCGCTGCCGCGATACGCGGGGTCGGGAGTACCCTGCCAGTCCTCGATGCGGCGATAGATCCCGAGCACGCTCTCGTAACCCCAGCGCGCATCGCCCGCCTCCGACGCGAAGAACTCCCAGTCGCTCTTGTGTCCACGGGCCCAGACCATCACGTTGACGCTAGACCCGCCGCCCAGCCCTTTGCCCATCGACATGGGGATCCTGCGGCCGTTGAGATGGGGATTGGGTTCAGCCTGGAATCCCCAGTCACGCTCGCTGCCGAGATTGGTGGGCCACAGGGCCGGATTCAGGACGGATTCGGCATCGTCGCTGCCGCCCGCCTCAAGCAGCAAGACCTGTACGGCGACGTTCTCGGCCAGCCGCCGCGCGATCACCGACCCGGAAGAGCCAGCGCCGCAGACGATGAAATCGTAGCTGGGCCGAAGCGCTTCCGTCAGCCGGGCCTGATTCTCACGCCCACGCTGGATGGTGTTCGATGTATCGATGTCGCCCATGAATCGCTCCTTTGCGTGATATCGCAATATTTATTATCGCGATAATACAAAGATGGTGTCGACGGCAGACCACTTCAACGAAAACAATTATCGCGATATCGTTTTTCCGCTACAATCCGGCCGACGGTTTCATCGGGGGCAGGAGGCGAAGGTGAAGAAGGCGAAGAGCGAATCCGGCACGCCGGTCCCTCTCGAGGATCAGCTCTGTTACTCCATCTATTCGGCGAACATGGCGATCCAGCGCGCCTACAGGCCGCTGCTGGACGGTCTGGGACTGACCTATCCCCAGTACCTCGTGCTCAACGTCCTCTGGGCCGAGGACCGCCGGACCGTCGGCATCATCGCCGAACAGCTCGGGCTCGAGTCGAGCACACTGACGCCGCTGCTGAAACGGCTCGAAGAGGCCGGGCTGGTGCGCCGGACGCGCAACCCCGAGAACGAGCGGCAGGTCCTGGTGGAACTCACCCAACCGGGCCGGACGTTGCGCGCCCGCGCCGGGTGTCTCGGCGATGCACTCCTGTCGGTCTCCGGGGAGAGCGCAGCAGAGTTGGCTGCGCTCAACACGCACGTCCGACACCTGCGCGATGCGATCTACGCCAGTATCGGCGGCTGGGACTTGTCCGGCCGATAGAGCGTCAGGCTTTCGCCTCGCACGGTCTGAATCGCGCTGCCGAAAGCAGAGGTCGTGAGTTCGAATCTCGCCGGGTCCGCAATTCGCGCACAAGGCCCGCGGACACTCTCCGGACACCCGGCCTGGCTGGCCGTTGCCGATCACGATCCAGGCACTTTCCGATGGCAAGCAGCCCTGGCCCGGGCGGAGTCGACGGCGACGGGGAAATGTCCCGTCGCCCTCTGGATCGTCGAGGGACTTCTCCCTTGGGTCTTCTCAGATCCGCTCGATGATGATCGCCGGCGCCATGCCGCCGGCGGCGCACATCGTGACGAGACCGAACTGCTTGTCCTGCCTCTCGAGCTCGTCGAGGACGGTGCCGATCAGGATGGCACCGGTCGCTCCGATCGGGTGGCCGAGCGCGATCGAGCCGCCGTTGACGTTGACCTTGTCGCGATCGAGATCGAGGTCGCGCACGAACTTCTCCGAGACGACGGCGAAGGCCTCGTTGATCTCCCAGAGGTCGATGTCGTTCTTCGTGAGACCGGCCTTCTCCAGGACCTTGCGGGCCGCCGGCACCGGCGCGTTGAGCATCAGCTCGGGGCTGTCGCCCATGTTCGCCATGGCCACGACGCGGGCGCGCGGCTTGAGGCCGTGGGCTTTCGCGTAGTCGGGCGACGCGAGCAGCACGGCGGCCGAGCCGTCGACGACGCCGGAGGAATTGCCGGCATGATGGACATGCTCGATCTCGAGGCCGGGATAGGCCTGCAGGATCAGCGAGCGATAGGTCATGCCCTTGTCGTCGAGCGGGATGTCGGCCATCGCCGTGAAGGCGGCCTTGAGGTTCGCCAGTCCCTCGCGAGTCGTCTGCGGCCGCGGATATTCCTCGCGATCCAGGGCGAGCGTGCCGTCTTCCTTGTAGACGGGGATCAGGGACTTGGCGAAGCGGCCCTCGGCGATGGCGATGGCCGCGCGCTGCTGGCTGATGTAGCCGGCCTCGTCCAGCGCCTGGCGCGGGATCTTCTCCAGCGTGGCGATAGCGTCGGCGCAGATGCCCTGGTGCGTCTGGGGGTGATGCAGGCGCAGGCGCAGATTGCCATTGTCCATGACCGGCGGGCCGCTGCCGCGGCTGCGGTCCATCGACATCATCTCGGTGCCGCCGGCGACCACCAGGTCTTCCATGCCCGACTTGATGCAGGCGGCGGCGAGGCTCACGGCGCTGATGCCCGACCCGCAGAAACGGTCGATCGTGATCCCGCTCGCCTTCACGTCATAGCCGGCATCAAGGGCGGACATGCGACCGAGATCGCCGCTCTGCTTCGAGACCTGGGCGGCCGTCCCCCAGATCACGTCGCCGACTTCCTTCGTGTCGATCTTGCTGCGTTCGGCGATCGCCTTGAGAACGGTCGCACCGAGCTGTTGCGGATGAACCTCCCACAACGCGCCCTTGCCCGCCTTGCCGACGCCGCGGGGCGTGCGGCAGGCATCGATGATCCATGCTTCGGTCATTGCTTGGTCCTTTCCCGGTCCCGGCTCAGCGTGGCGCCATGCGGATGGCGCCGTCAATTCGGACGTCTTCGCCATTGAAGTAGCCGCAGGTGATCATCGTATGGGCGACCTGCGCGTATTCCTCGGGGCGTCCCAGGCGCTTGGGGAACGGGACCGAGGCGGCCAGCGCCGCCTTGACGTTGTCCGGCGCCCGCGCGAGCAGCGGCGTGTCGAAGATGCCGGGCAGGATCGTGTTGCAGCGAATTCCGTCATTGGAGAGGTCGCGCGCCACGACGAGCGTGATGCCGACGACGCCGGCCTTCGAGGCGGTATAGGCGACCTGGCCGATCTGGCCGTCCTCGGCCGCGACCGATGCGGTGTTGAGGATCACGCCGCGATCCCCGTCGGCCTGCGGTGCAAGCGTCAGCATGCCCGCCGCCGACTTGGTGATGCAGCGAAACGTGCCGATGAGATTGACGTTGATGATGCGCTCGAAATTCTCCAGCGGATATTCCTTGGGAGCCCCGGTCGTCCGGTCGAGCGACGCGGTCTTCTGGGCGCCGCCGCCGACGCCGGCGCAGTTCACCAGGATGCGCTCCTGCCCGTTGGCCGCCCGCGCCTTCGCGAACCCGGCCTCGACCTCTTCGGTCGACGTCACGTTGACCTTGCAGAAGACGCCGCCGATTTCCCTGGCGAGCGTCTCGCCCTGTTCCTCGTTGAGGTCGAAGATCGCGACCTTCACGCCGTGCGAGGCCAGCATGCGCGAGGTGGCGGCGCCGAGGCCGGACGCGCCGCCCGTGACGACCGCGGCCACTGTCTTGTCGAGTTGCATGAGCGATGATTCCCCCGGGATATGATGGCTTGAGTGGTTCGACAGAATTGTTAGAGCATCGTGGCCGCGCTTGGCCAGAGGCGCGCATCCGCCGCACGAAACATGGAGCCGCCATTCGAAAGCGACAGAGGCCAACCGGCCAGCACCTATTGGCCAGATACGAGCGGCAGATCTCGAAACACGCCTCGACTGGACACCCCCAAGAGGGAAGGCAAACCGGGGCTAGCCGGATGAGCCATTGGGCGACGGGACGATCTGTTTACGCCGGCGGGCAGGTCCGGCACTCTCCCGAGAGGAACCAACAGTCAGGGAAGTCTCGCTTGGGCCCGGTATTTCTCCACGACTTCTTCTACGAGTTCGTCACCCTGTTCGTGATCCTCGATCCGTTCGCCACGGTACCCCTCTTCCTCATGGTCACGGCCGGCCTCGACCGGCGGCAGTCGCTGCTGGTCGCGGCCTATGCTCTGGGCGTCGCGTTCCTGATCCTGCTGTTCTTCATCGTGCTGGGGCGGCCGCTCCTGTCGGCGCTCCACATCCCCATGGCCTCGTTCCAGCTCGCAGGGTCGCTCATCCTGCTGCTGTTCGGCCTCAAGATGGCGCTGGGCAAGGTCGCCGAAGAGGCGATGACCATGCCGGCCGATGCGACGCCGCTCCAGCGGGCGATCTTTCCCCTGGCCATTCCCGGTATCGCCGGCGCAGGCGCGATCCTCACCGTGGTGCTGCTGACGGACAACAACGTGCGCTCGATCGGCGAACAGGTGACGACAACGGCGATCCTGGCGCTCTGCCTCTGCCTGCTCTTCGTCGCCTACGCCCTCGCGGGAACCCTGTTCCGCGTTCTCGGGAAGTCGGGCATCGAGATCGTGACCCGGGTATTCGGCCTCATCCTGTCGAGCATCGCCGTGACCGGCCTTGTCGTCGCCATCAAGCTGAGCTTCGGCCTCCGCTGAGGCATCGAAGGTGCCAACTCAAAGCCGCAACACCCAGGCCTCGACGTTGCCCTTGCCCTTGACCTCGATCTCGCCGCGCGCCTCGAAGACGAACTGGTCCTTGAGCTTCTCGTAGACCGGGCGCGTGACCTGCACCGAATCGGGAATGCCGCCGGACTCCATGCGGCTCGCCAGGTTCACCGTGTCGCCCCACAGGTCATAGATGTACTTGCTCTTGCCGATCACGCCCGCGACCACCGGCCCGCTGTTGATGCCGACCCTCAGCTTCATCGATACGCCGTGCTCCATCGCGTGCTCGCGCGTGATGTGCACCATGCGGATGGCCATGCGCACCATACGTTCGGCATGGTTGGGGACCGGGACGGGCAGGCCGCACACCGCCATATAGGCGTCGCCCACCGTCTTGATCTTCTCGATGCCGAGTTCGCTCGCGGCGACATCGAAGCGCGTGAAAAGGCCGTTCAACAGGGTGACGACATCGGCCGGCGGCATCTCCGACGACAGCGCCGTGAATCCCACGAGGTCGGCGAAGGCGACCGTGACTTCCGCAAAGCCGTCGGCGATCCCCTGCTCGCCGCCGCGCAGGCGATTGGCGATCGGCGCCGGCAGCACGTTGAGCAGAAGTTCCTCGTTCTCCCGATTCTTCGTTTCGATGACGCGGTTCTTCTGGTTGATGTCGTCGATCATGCCGTTGAAGGCGAGGCAGAGCTGGCCGATCTCGTCGCGCGTCCGCACCGCCACGTGCGCATCGTGATCGCCGGCCGCGAAGCGGCGCACGCCGGCAGTGAGTTCGCGCAACGGGCCGAGCAGCGAGCGCGACAGCCAGGCGCCGGTCACGATCACCACGAGGAAGGCGATCGCCCCCACGATCAGGAGATCGCGCTCCAGACGGTAGACCGGTGCAAATGCCTCGGCAGCGTCGATCTTGGCAACGATGCCCCACTTCACGCCGGGGATTCGAATCGGCCCCCAAGAAGCCAGAGTCGGAACGCCGCGATAGCCGACGACTTCGCCAACGCCTTCGACGCCGCCGATCGCAGCCCGCGTCGCGGGCGTGTCGGCACGCTGGTGGAGGATGGGCGAACCAAATCTCCTGATCGCAGCCATTTCCTCTTCAGAGCCACCGCCGGCCTTGAGCTCCGAGAAATAGAGGTTGGGATTTTCAAAGTAGTTGCGGCCGCTCGAACGCACCAGGAAATCGGGCCCGACCAGATAGGCCTCACCGGTGGCGCCGAAGCCTTCGTTGCGCCAGCGCCGGCCGCCGGTGACGATCGCGTCGATCTCCTCGATCGCCAGTTCGGCGACCAGCACGCCGGTCACGACACCCTGTTCGATGACCGGCGCCGCCATGAAGGCCGAGGGCACGCCGCCTGCCGGCAGGTAGGCTGAAAAATCCTCGAGGCATGTGGCCGACGGATCGGGCGAAATGGCACACCGGGCCGCCGCCGCCGCCAGATTGGAATGGCGATAAGGGCCGGCCCGCAACGACGTGGCGAAATCCGGGTCCTTGTCGACGGTGTAGATCATTCGCCCGCTTCGGGGGTCGACGATCATGAAATCCTGGAACCCCAAGGTCGCCCCCGCCGTCCGCATCAGCGGATGGTAGATTGCATGGACCTTGCTGTAGGCGCTGCCATCGCCCGCATTGTCGAGCAGGTCGCGTCGCCCCTCCGGATGGGGATTCCTGACGATATAGAGGTCCTGCAGGAAATACGGCGCGGCCGTCATCGGCATGAATTCGTCCGCGCCTACGTCCTTGCCGAGCAGCTTGCGCACCATCGGCATGTACTGGGTGTCGTACCATGCGTGGACGGCCTGCTTCACATCCGCAGGCACTTCCTTGCCGTCGAGTTCGTCGACGGCCTCGCGGAAGCCGCGCGTGGCGTCGACGACCATCTTCGAGGCCGCGAGCAGGCGGACCTCGTTGCGCACGGTGCGGAAGTAGGACTCGACCTGATGGGCCTTGGTCTCGCGCGCCGCGGTGAGCTGGGCGAAGATCGCGCGCTCCAGCGCCTCGCGGGCGCGGATGTATCCCAGGACGCCGGTGATCATGACCGCCACGGCGCCCAGCAGCAGCAGGATCGCAAACAGCTTGGCCGCGAGTCCCCAGCGTACGGGCCGTGACTCGGCAACGATCTCCGTCATCGGAGGGAGCCTCTACCCCTTCTTGGCGCCGTAGGTGCCACCGGAATTGATCGCACGGATCTCGGCCGCGGACTTGGCCTTGCGCATCTTCTCGAGCTTGTCGGCCTCGTCGGCCAGCATCGCCTGGGCGTTCTTCAGCACCGCGCGGGCATGCTGGGCGGGAAACTTCACCGCGCCATTCTCGTCCATGTGGATCAGCTCGCCCGGCGCCACATCCATGCCGCCGACCGACACGGGAGCGTTGACCGACTGCACCGCCATCTCGCCGTGACCGGCCGTGACGCCGCCCAGCAGCATCTGGAACTTCATGCGCCGGATCGCGTCGACGTCGCGCGACGGGCCGTTGGACAACAGGCCGACGCACCCGACCGCCTGCATCGAGGTCGTCATCATCTCGCCAGCGAGGCCCGCCTTGTTCATCAGCTCGGGCGGCCACTTCTGCTGGATGACCAGGATGCTCGGCTTCTTCATGGCGTCGAGCGCGTCGACCACGTCCATGAAGGTGAGCCGGCCGGCGAAGTTCGGATCTGGCAGGCCGTACACGCAGGTCACGGCATAGCCGATGATGGCCCCCATCTCGGGGTACATGCAGCGGATCGACGTGTCGGTGTACCAGTTCTCGGTCCAGGGATTGTAGAGGCCGAGGCAAAGGGGATTCTTCGGGTAGGTCGCGACCACGTTGGTGATGGTCGGCGTGTCGATCTTTCGCAGCTCGGCGAACAGCTGGTCTTCGGAAAGCTCGGTCATGTCGGTCGTTTCCCCCTGGGTACGGCGTCGTTCTTCGCGCGAAAGGAGCCGGCCGGCAAGGCCCCTCCCCGCTCGCGTCTCTCCCGCGGGCTCACGGCACGAAAATCAGGAAGACGAAGGTCGCGAACAGGACCAGGTGGACGAAGCCCGGCAGGATGTTGGTCCGTCCGCCGCCGAAGGTCACGAGGCTGACCCCGAAGGTGAGAACCAGCAGCACGACGTCGTGCCTGTCGATGCCCAGTTCGAGCGGCTGCTTGAGCGCCATGGCCAGCATGCTGACCGCCGGGATGGTGAGGCCGATCGTGGCCAGCGAGGATCCGAGCGCCAGGTTCAGGCTCTTCTGCAGTTCGTTGCGCCGCGCCGCCCGCAGCGCCGCCAGGGTCTCGGGTAGCAGCACCAGCAGCGCGACCAGCAGACCGACCGCATCGAGCGGAGCACCGACGGCCGTCACGACGGCCTCGACGGACCCGGCAAAGCCTTTTGCCAGAAGCACCACGGCAACTAGCGCGACCAGGAGCTGGCCGACACTCTCCCAGAACTCCCGTGACGTCGGGTCGGCCCCCCCATCGCCATGGTCCTCACCCGAATCGGAGAGGAAGTAGTCGCGATGGCGGATCGTCTGGACGTAGAGGAAGACACCGTAGAGCACGAGGGTGACGAAGCTCACGAACGCCAGCTGGATCGGGGAGTAGAGCGGACCCGGCGCGCTTGTCGTGTAGGTGGGCAGGATCAGGGTGAGCGTGGCCAGCGGCATCAGCACCACGAGATAGGCGTTGGCACCGGGCAGGCGGAAGCCCTGCTCGCCGTAGCGCAAGCCGCCCACGACGAGACAGAGGCCGACCATGCCGTTGCAGACGACCATGATGACCGAGAATACCGTTTCGCGCGCGAGGCCGGCGTTGCCCTCGCCCGCCAGCATGATCGAGAGGATCAACGCGACCTCGATCACGGTCACCGCCACGGTCAGCACCAGCGTGCCGTAGGGTTCGCCCAGCCGGTGGGCGATGACGTCGGCGTGATGGACCGAGGAGAAGACCGTGGCCATCAGCACCGCCAGCTCGACGACCGGCAGCGCGGTTGCCATCGCCGGTGGCAGCGATCCGCGGCCAATGAAGAAGGAGATGACCAGGGCGACGGCGAGGCCGGCCGCGGGCACCAGCCGCCAATGGAGGTGCTTGCGCGCGCCCGCCATCAATCAGCGTGCCTGTCGCCGCTTCCACCACTCCGCAAGCTCGCCGACGACACCCTTGCGGAAGGCGAGCACGATGACCACGAAGATCGCGCCCTGGATCACCAGCACGAACTCGCCGGTCGCGGCGAGGTAGTTCTGCATCGTGATGATGATGAAGGCGCCGACCACCGGACCGACGATCGTGCCCAGGCCGCCGACCAGCGCCATCAGCACGACCTCGCCCGACATGGCCGCACTCACGTCGGTCAGGGTGGCGAACTGCAGCACCATGGCCTTGGTCGAGCCGGCGAGACCCGCCAGCGCCGCCGACAGCACGAAGGCCAGGAGCTTGTATCGATCGGCCTCGTAGCCCAGCGACTGCGCGCGCTGTTCGTTGTCGCGAATGGCCTTCAGCACCTGGCCGAACGGCGAATGGATGATCCGGTAGATGGCACAGTAGCCGAACACGAAGATGGCCAGCACGACGTAATAGAGGACGCGGTCGTCCTTGGTCGGGATGAGCCCGCCCAGAAGTGCCTTGCGCGGGATGCCCTGCAGCCCGTCCTCGCCGTGCGTGAAGGGCGCCTGGACGCAGAAGAAGTAGATCATCTGCGCGAAGGCCAGCGTGATCATGGCGAAGTAAATGCCCTGGCGGCGGATCGCCAGCGCGCCCGTCACCAGACCGACCAGGGCCGCGCCGCCGACGCCGGCCAGCAGGCCGAGTTCGGGCGGCAGGTCCCAGGCCTTCACGACATGGCCGAAGAAATAGCCGGCCGTGCCGAAGAACATGGCATGGCCGAAGCTCATCAGCCCGACATAGCCCAGCAGCAGGTTGAAGGCGCAGGCGAACAGCGCGAAGCACAGCGCCGTCATCAGGAACACGGGATAGGCGAACCAGGGCGCGGCCAGCGCCAGGACGGCCAGGACGGCGATGAGGAGGCGTTGCGCGTTCATTTGGTCTGCCCGAACAGGCCGGCCGGCTTGATCAGCAGGACGAGCGCCATGACAACGAAGATCACTGTGTTCGACGCCGGCGGATAGAACACCTTGGTCAGACCCTCGATCAGGCCGAGGCCGAAGCCGGTCACGATAGAGCCCATGATCGAACCCATGCCGCCGATCACCACGACCGCGAAGACGACCAACACGAGATTGACACCCATCAGCGCCGAAACCTGCTGGATCGGCGCCGCCAGCACTCCGGCGAGGGCGGCGAGCGCCACCCCCAGTCCGTAGGTGAGTGTGATCAGCCGCGGCACGTTGATGCCGAAGGCGCGGACCAGGGTCGGGTTCTCGGTGGCCGCCCGCAGGTAGGCACCGAGCTTGGTGCGCTCGATGCCGTACCAGGTGGCGAGGCAGATCACGAGCGCCGCCACCACGACGAAGCCGCGATAGGTCGGCAGGAACATGAAGCCGAGATTGGTGCCGCCCGGGATGGGATTGGGATACGGGGCGCCGGAGGATCCCCACTTCCACTGGAATAGCCCCTCGATCACCAGCGCGAGGCCGAACGTCAGCAGGAAGCCGTACAGATGGTCGAGATGGTAGATGCGTTTCAGCAGCAGCTTCTCGATCACGATGCCGAACAGGCCGACGATGATCGGCGCGATGACGAGGGATGCCCAGAACGGCACGTCGAGGAGGCCGAGAAGCAGCCAGGCCGCGAAGGCGCCCATCATGTACTGGGCGCCGTGCGTGAAGTTGATGACGTTCAGCATGCCGAAGATGACGGCGAGGCCGAGGCTCAACATGGCGTAGAAGGCGCCGTTGATCAGGCCGAGCAGCAGCTGGCCGAACAGCGCCTGGGGAGCAATGCCTAGGAGTTCGAACATGGCGGCCTCATACCCCCAGATAGGATTGCAGCTTGCCGATGCTCTGCTGGACGTCGCTCGAGGCGACCGTGTCGATCACGCGACCGTCCTCCATCACATAGTGGCGGTCCGCGACCGTGGCCGCGAAATGGAAGTTCTGCTCGACCAGCAGGATGGTGAATCCCCGGCTCTTGAGCTGGCGGATGATCTCGCCGATGCGCTGGACGATGACCGGCGCCAGACCTTCCGTCGGCTCGTCCAGCAGCAGCAGGTTGGCGCCGGTGCGCAGGATGCGGCCGATGGCCAGCATCTGCTGTTCGCCGCCCGACAGTTTCGTGCCCTGGCTGGTCCGCCGTTCCAGAAGGTTGGGAAAGAGCTTGTAGATCTCCTCGATGCTCAAGCCGCCCGGCTTGACGACCGGCGGCAGGCGCAGATTCTCGTCGACGTTCAGGCTCGAGAAGATGCCGCGCTCCTCGGGGCAATAGGCGATGCCCAGGCGTGCAATGAGATCCGACGGCAGGCCGATCGTCTCCTTCCCGTCGAAGGCGATCGAGCCGGTGCGCTTGCCGAGAATGCCCATGATCGACCGCAGGGTCGTCGTCTTGCCGGCGCCGTTGCGGCCCAGCAAGGTCACGAGCTCGCCGCGGCGGATCTCGAAATCGACGCCGTGCAGGATGTGGGATTCGCCGTACCAGGCCTGCAGGCCGGCAACCTTGAGCAATGTCTCAGCCATGACCGGTTCCGACATAAGCCTCGACGACGGCGGGATGTTTGGAGACCGTGGCGTAGGGACCCTCGGCCAGCACCTCGCCACGCGCCAGCACGGTGATGGTGTCCGAGAGGTCGGCGACGACGGACATGTTGTGCTCGACCATCAGGACGGTGCGATCCTTGGAAACGGTGCGGATCAGGGCGGCGATGCGCTTGATGTCTTCCTGGCCAAGGCCGGCCATCGGCTCGTCGAGCAGCATCATCTCGGGCTCGAGCGCGAGCGTCGTGGCGATCTCCAGAGCCCGCTTGCGGCCGTAGGGAAGATCGACGGCCTGCGCCTCGGCGAATTCGGCAAGTCCCACGGCGGCCACCAGTTCCATCGCCCGCGCGTCCAGGCTGCCAAGCACGCTTTCGGAGCGCCAGAACTGGAAGGAGATGCCGAGCTTGCGCTGCAGCGCGACGCGGACGTTTTCACGCACACTGAGATGGGGAAATACCGCAGAGATCTGGAAGGACCGGGCGAGGCCCATGCGGGCGATCGCGGCCGGCGAGCTGCCGGTGATGTTGCGTCCCTTGAAGTGAATCTGGCCCGCCGTCGGCGACAGGAAGTGCGTCAAGAGGTTGAAGCACGTCGTCTTGCCGGCGCCATTTGGCCCGATCAGCGCGTGAATTGTGTGGCGCTTCACACGCAGATTGACGTTCTTGACCGCGATGAAGCCCTTGAACTCCTTCGTCAGCCCGGTCGCCTCGAGAATTATTTCTTCGTTGGCCATCGGCTCTCCCTGTCTCGCGAATTAATCGAAGCTTTGCGTCGCTGTCCAGCACTGGCGTCGCGCCCGGCCCGCGGCTAGATTTCGACCACTAGAAACGGGGAAACATTGGGAGGATTAAAATCGTGAAGCTTACAACCAGCATCCGGCGTGCCGGAGCGGCGGCCGCCGTCGCCGGTCTTGCCGTCGTCGGTGTTGCCGCCTACGCCCAGGCCCAGGCGCCCCAGCCGCTGAAGATCGGCGTCATGGAAGGCTTCTCCGGCGTCTATGGCGATCTCACCCAAGGCGAAGTCGAAGCCATGCAGATGGCGATCGACGATTTCGGAGGGAAGGTCCTCGGCCGTCCGATCGAGATCCTGCAGGCCGACCACCAGACCAAGCCTGACGTCGGCGCGGCGATCGCGCGCAAGTGGTACGATGTCGATGGCGTGAAGATGATCACCGGGATCGGCACGTCCTCTGTGGCGCTGGCCGTCCGCAAGATCGCCCAGGAAAAGGGCATGATCGACATCAACACCGGCGCGGCGTCGGCCGACCTGACCGGCCCCGCCTGCTCGCCGACCGGCGCGCATTGGGTTTACGACACCTATGCGCTGGCGAAGGTGACCGGTGGCGCCGTCGTGAAGGACGGCGGCGACTCCTGGTACTTCCTCACCGCCGACTATGCGTTCGGCCATGCGCTTGAGCGTGACGTGACCGCGGTCGTGACGGCCGCCGGCGGCAAGGTGGTTGGCGGCGTGAAGCATCCACTCAGCACGCAGGACTTCTCGTCCTTCCTTCTGCAGGCCCAGGCCTCGAAGGCCAAGGTCATCGGCCTCGCCAATGCCGGCCAGGACACGATCAACTCGATCAAGCAGGCGGGCGAGTTCGGCATCACCAAGGCCGGCCAGCGCCTCGCCGGCCTGCTGGTCTTCTCGACCGACGTGGCGGCGCTGACCCTGCCGGTGGCGCAGGGCCTCGTCCTCACGGAGGCCTTCTACTGGGATCTCAACGACGAAACCCGGGCCTGGACCAAGCGCTTCCGCGCCAAGAAGGACAAGATCCCCAGCATGCTGACGGTCGGCGTCTACAGCTCGACCCTGCACTATCTCAAGGCCGTTCAGGCGGCCGGCACCGACGAGCCCAAGGCGGTGATGGCGAAGATGCGGGAGATTCCCGTCAACGACGTCATGACCAAGAACGGCAAGCTGCGCGAGGACGGCCGCCTGGAGCGCGACATGTACCTCTTCCAGGTCAAGACGCCGGCCGAGTCCAAGAGCAAGGACGACATCTACAAGCTGGTCGCCACGGTTCCCGGCAACGAGGCCTATCGTCCGATGAAGGACGGCAAGTGCCCGTTCGTGAAGAACTGATCCTCAGCGGATCGTAGAAGCGAAAGGGGCGCCGCGAGGCGCCCCTTTTTCTTTGTCACTCGATCTTGATATTCGCCGACTTCACCACCTTGCGCCACGCCTCGATCTCGCTCCTGGTGAACTCCATCAGCCCCTCGGGCGTGGTGAAGCTCGGCGCGCCGCCCATGTTCTCGAGCTTGGCCAGGATCTCCGGCGAAGTGCCCGCGGCGATGATGTCCTTGTTCAGCTTGACGATGATGTCGCGCGGCGTGCCCTTGGGCGCATAGAAGGCCGACCAGGTGGTGAAGATCAGCCCCGGCATGCCGGCCTGCGGCGCGCTCGGCACGCCGGGCAGCGCCGAATAGGGTTCGGCCTGCGTGACCGCGAGCGCGTCGGCCCAGCCCGATGCCAGGATCATCTTGGCGCTGCCGGTATCGCAGATCATGAAGGTGATGATGCCGTTGTTCAGGTCGGGCGCGGCCTGCTGGTTGTTCTTGTAGGAAACGGAGACGGCGTCGACGCCGGCCTGCATGCGATAGAGTTCGCCGGCCACCCGTGCGGAGATCGCACCCGAACCGAAATTGTGCTTGCCGGGCTCGGCCTTCAGCCGGGCCGTCAGCTCGGCGAGCGTCTACACGCCCAGCTTCTTGGTGACGAGCACCGCCATCGGCACCAGGCTCATGCGCGTGATCGGCTCGAAGTCGGCGATCGGATCGTAGGGCAGCTTGTCGTAGAGAACCGGGTTGCCGGCGTGTGTCATCGACGAGGTGGCGAGCAGCGTATAGCCGTCGGGCTTGGCGTTCTTGACGGCCTCCGCGGCGATGATGCCATTGCCGCCGCCCTTGTTATCGACCAGCACCGGCTGTCCCCACATCTGAGACAGCTTGTCCGCGATCACGCGCATCGTGGTGTCGGTCGAAGCACCGGGCGGGAACGGCACCACCAGAGAGACGCGCGATGAAGGAAAGTTCTGCGCCCGGGCCGTCCTGGTCGCGATAAGGCCTGCTGCGCCAGCCAGCACGGCACGCCGGCTGGTTTTGCCTGTCCCGATCATTCGTTTCACTCCCGTTTTCTTGGCGGGAAGTATGGAAGGCCCCCCATTCCTTGACGAGCCACGTCGCATCACATCTGATGCGCGAGGGGAGCAGGGGAGAAGCGTCGCGTGGCCGTTCAGGATCGCCCCCTCAAGGGGGCTTGGGGAATCACATTCCTCATCTTCCTTTTCATGCTCGTGAACTTCGCCGACAAGATGGTGGTCGGCCTCGCCGCAAAGCCGATCATGGAGGACCTCAAGCTCACCCCGGAGCAGTTCGGGCTGATCGGCTCGGCCTTCTTCTTCCTCTTCCCTTTCTCCGCCGTGCTGGTCGGCTTCATCGCCAATCGCCTCCAGGCACGTCACGCCCTGCTCGCCATGGCGATCTTCTGGTCCCTGCTTCAGTTCCCGATGCTGGGCCTGGTGAGCTTCGAGGTGCTGATTGCCTGCCGCATCCTGCTGGGTGCCGCCGAAGGTCCCGCCAATCCAGTCGCCACGCATGCGCTCTACAAATGGTTTCCCGATTCGCTGCGCGCCGTTCCCACGGCGGTGGTGGCGCAGGGCTCGGCGATCGGCGTCGTCGTGGCGGTGCCGGCGCTCAACTGGATCATCGTCCACCATTCCTGGCACTGGGCGTTCGGCGCGATCGGCATTGCGGGCCTGTTGTGGAGCGTCCTGTGGTTCTTCTTCGGTCGCGAAGGCACGCTGGTCGATCCTCCGATGGCGGAACACGTCGACGTTGAGACTCGCGTGCCGTACCGCGACCTCCTCACCTGCCCCACCATCCTGGCGGCCTGCTGCACGGGCTTCGCCAGCTACTGGGGACTGGCGCTTGGTCTCACCTGGTTCACGCCCTACCTCGTCGACGGGCTGGGCTTCAGCCAGACGCTCGGCGGCAATCTCAGCGTGCTGCCCTGGATCGCTGGCCTCGTGGTCGTGCTCGCCGGTGGCTGGCTTTCACAGCGGCTGAAGGGAAGCGGCGTCTCGAGCCGGGTTTCCCGCGGCGCTCTCGCGTCGGTCGCCGTCATGGCCGGCGGCTGCATTCTGCCGTTCATCGGTCTCACGCCCGTGGCCGACCTCAAGCTTGCAATCCTGGTCGCCGGCACCGCGATCGGCAGCACGATCTTCGTCGTCGTGCCCCTGGTCGTGAGCGAGTTGACCCCGCAATCTCAACGCGCCGCCATGCTGGCCATCGTGAATTCAGTCATGACCCTGGGTGGGGTCGTCGCGCCCTTCGCGATGGGAGTCGTCGTTCAGGACGCGTCGACGCGCCTCACCGGCTACGACAACGGCTTTACCCTCCTGGGTGGCCTCCTGCTGGCAAGCGGCCTCGTCGGCCTGCTCTTCATCCGGCCTGAAGCCGACCGCAAGAGATTGGCCGCACGCACCGCACTCCGCGAAAGGTCCCGTCATTCCTTGACGTAGCGGCGGCATTCCCTGTCAGATGGGAATGCGCGTCCGGCCAACAGGACGCCGAGGAGAAACGCCCACGTGACTGTCCAGGACCGGCCCCTCAAGGGGGCCTGGGGCATGACTGCCCTGCTCTTCCTCTTCATGCTGATCAACTTCGCCGACAAGGTCGTCGTGGGACTGGCCGCCGTTCCCCTCACGCGGGATCTCGGGCTGACGCCCGAACAGTTCGGCGATATCGGCTCGGCGTTCTTCCTGCTGTTCGCGGTGTCGGCGATCGTCGTCGGCTTCATCTCCAACCGCGTGCAGACCAAGCACACGCTGCTGGTCATGGCGATCATCTGGTCCATCGTGCAGTTTCCGATGCTGGGCATGGTGAGCCTGGAGACGCTGATCGTCTGCCGCGTCATCCTGGGCGCCGGCGAAGGCCCGGCCGGCCCGGTGGCGACCCACGCCATCTACAAGTGGTTTCCCGACTCCCTGCGCGGATTGCCGACCGCCGTCATCGCCCAGGGCTCGGCCTTCGGCGTCATCATCGCCGTCCCCCTGCTCAACTGGATCATCGGGACCTACTCCTGGCACTGGGCTTTCGGTGCA
Source organism: Reyranella sp. (assembly GCF_004297265.1). Classification (GTDB taxonomy): domain Bacteria; phylum Pseudomonadota; class Alphaproteobacteria; order Reyranellales; family Reyranellaceae; genus Reyranella. Next base: position 235,753 of record NZ_SCUT01000024.1, on the reverse strand, counting down.
CTCGGCATCGCGGGCCTTGCCTGGACCGTCCTGTGGCTGATCTTCGGCCGCGAAGGCACCCTCGTCGACCGGCCGGTCAGCACTGGCGGCGGCAACGAGCGCGTGCCCTATCGCTACCTCCTCACCTGCCCCACCATCCTTGCCGTGTGCGCCGCGGGCTTTGCCAGCTACTGGGGCCTGGCGCTGGGCCTCACCTGGTTCACGTCGTACCTGGTTGCGGGCCTCGGCTTCAGCCAGAAACTGGGCGGCAATCTCACCGTGCTGCCATGGGTCTTCGGCGCCCTCGTCGTGCTGACGGGCGGCTACGTCTCACAGCGCCTCAAGAGGAAGGGTGTCTCCAGTCGCGTCTGCCGCGGCGTGTTGCCGTGTCTCACGATCGTCGCCGGCGGGTGCGTCCTCCCGTTCGTCGGTGCCATGCCGACCGACGGGCTCAAGATCGCCTTCCTGGTGTTCGGCTCCGCCATCGGCAGTACGATCTACGTCGTCCTGCCCATGATCATCAGCGAGCTCACCCCGCACCCGCAACGCGCCGCGATGCTGGCAATCACCACGTCGGTCGTGACCTTCGCCGGCATTCTCGCGCCCCGCATCATGGGATCCATGATCCAGAATGCCGCGACGCCCCTTGCCGGTTACGAACAGGGCTACGTCATTCTCGGCGTGCTGCTGCTCGCCGGCGGCCTCATCGGCCTGCTCTTCATCCGTCCGGAAAAAGATCGCGAGCGACTGGCTGCGCATGCCGTCGCCGGTTTGCCGCTTCAGCCCGCCCGCGCCTGAGCCCGATCGAAACAACCGCTCGCGCTTGACGATGACGCCGGGCCGCTGCGTGTGTCGGGCGGCTTCCATCTTCGATCGCGCTGTCGATCACTGTTCGATCCCGACCAGGCTCGACGGCATGCACCTCCGTCCCCACGTGAGGCGCTCGGCCTCAGGGCACGATGTCATCCCTTCACCGCGCCGGCCGTCAGCCCCGACGACATGTAGCGGCGGAAGGCGTAGTAGATCGCCGCCGGCGGCAGCGCGTAGAGAAAACCCGCCGTCATCAGCAGTTCCCACGGCGAATCGTCAGCCGAGAGGAAGTTGCCCAGCGCCACCGGCAGGGTGATGGCCGTGTTCTTGGAGAGCAGCAGGAACGCATAGAGGTATTCGTTCCACGCCAGCAGCAGCGCATAGGTGCCGACGGCGATCAGCGACGGCACCATCAGCGGCAGGTAGATCATGCGGAAGAGCTGGAACGGCGAGGCGCCGTCGATCATTGCGGCCTCGTCGAGTTCGACCGGCAGCTTGTCCGACGCCTGGCGCAGGATCCAGATTGCGTACGGCGAGGCGATGGTCGCCATGGCCAGAACGAGTGCCCAGTCGTTGTTCAGCAACCCGTACATGCCCATGGTCTTGTACATGGGCACGGCGAGGAACGCGGCCGGGATGAAATAGGTCAGCAGGGCCAGGTTCATCACCATGCGGCCCCCCTTCATGCGCAGCCGGCTGATCGCGAAGGCCGCCGCGGTCGCCACGAACAGCGTGATCGCCGCCGTGCCGACCGAGATCACCAGCGAGTTGAACATCTGCAGCCAGAAATGATTGAGGAAATGGTGTTTCTGGGAAAGCACCGTCTCGAAGTTTCTCAGGGTCGGATGGGTCGGCCAGAGCTGCCCCGAGAAGGCCGCGTCCTTGGGCGAAATCGCGAACAGGAACATGTGGTAGATCGGAATCAGCGTCCACAGCAGCACCGGGATGCCGATCAGCAGCAGCCCGGCCTCGAAACCGATATTCTTGAGCAGCCGGCGCGGGCTCATCGCGAGAGTCGCTTCATCATGAAGTAGACCAGCGGCAGGATCAGCGGCAGCGCGCACACGATCGAGGCCATGGCGAGGCCGACCTGGTCGAGGCGCAGGTAGCGGATGCCGAGCGTCGCCAGCACATGGGTGAGGTCTGCCGGTCCGCCACCAGTCAGCAGATACACGCTGTTGAAGTCGCCGACCGTGAAGATCATCGAGAGCAGGGTGCAGGTGACGTAGAGCGTGCTCATCGACGGCCAGGTGATGTAGCGGAATCGGTGCCAGGCCCCCGCCCCGTCGACCGAGGCGGCCTCGTAGAGCTCGCCCGGGATGCCCAGCCGGCCGGCCAGCAGGATCAGGGTCCAGAAGGGCAACGACTTCCAGATGTGCACCAGCATGGAGAAGGTCAGCGCCAGCGCCGGATCGTTCAGCCAGTTCGGGCCATCTTCGGCGGTCAGGCTGAAGATGAGCTGGTTGATCACTCCCCACTCTGGATTGAGCATAAAGCGCACCGAGAGGATGGTCGGGATCGACGGCACCGCCCAGGGCAGAACGAACAGCACGGCAAGGACCTTCACCCACCAGCGTTTCTGCAGGAAGAAGCCGGACAGGAAGAGTGCCAGCGCCATCTTCAAGTTGATGGCGACGACCAGGAACACGAAGGTGTTGACGACTGTCCGCAGGAAGATCGGATCGGCCGCCAATTCGACATAGAGCTGCGGGCTGCGCGCCAGCCAGAAGCTGTAGCCGACCGGGAACAGCACGAAGCCGACGAAGATCGCAACATAGGGCGCGACGAACAGCAGGCTCCAGGCCTGCCGCTCCGACAGGCCAAAGCCTGCCCACCGGGATTTTTCCCGGCGGGCCGCCGTATCGATCGTAGTCGCCGTCATACGCGAACTCTGGGAAGCAGGTTACTTGGCGACTTCCTTGATGCGGGCGATCAGCTCGTCCACCGCCTTCTCGACGGAGACCTTTTCGCTCACCACGCGGTTCATCGCCTTGGCCCACACATTCTCGTTGTTGAGGATGGTGAACTTGTAGTTCTTGGTGAACTCGAACGGCAGCGTGCCCGCCTTGAACTGGTCGTACACCGCCTTGCGATGCTTGTCGGCCTGCCAGAACGGGCTCTCTTGGCTGGCCTTGGTCACCGGAAACCAGCGGCCGAGCGCACCCTCGACATAGGGGCGGAGATTCTCCTCCTCGAGCAGGAACTTCAGGAACTCCCGCGCGCGCGGCTTGTTCTTGGAATCCTGGAAGATGACGCCGACCTTCACCGCCGTGCGATAGACCATCGCCGTGCCGTCGGGCTTCTTGGGAAAGCCGGCCGTCGCGATCAGGTCGTCATAGGCCTTGCGGCCGGCGGCGCGCTGCTCGGGCGTGAGCTGCTCGTTGTTGGCGTCGTCCAGCCACTTGGCCGCGATCGAGATCGTGTAGTTGTGCGTCATGATCGTCGTGCGATTGTGGAAGGCGACGTTGTTGTCGGGATCCTTCCAGGTCGTCGACGAGGGCGGCGTGCAGCCCTTGGTGTAGATGTCGGTGTAGTCGCGCAGCGCGGCGATCAGGCCTTCACGCACCTTCGGATCGTCGACCAGCAGTTTGCCGGAATCGTCGACCAGCTTGACGTTGTAGGCATCGACCCAGCTCAGGAACGACTGGAAGGAGTCGGTCGATTCGACGCCCATCGGATTGCCGATGCCGTAGACGCGGCTGCTGGTGGCCTTGCGATAGGCCGGCTGGACCTTGTTGCACCAGAAGGACCAGTATTCCTTCCAGGTACCGGGAATGTCGTTCTCCTTGAAGCCGGCCGTCGCCAGCATGTCCTTCCAGTACTGGATATGCAGCGTCTGCTGCTTCAGGACGAAGCCGTAGAAGGCCTTCTTCTTGGCCTTGTCGTTGTAGAGATAGGCCGTCTCGATGGTGACCGGAGCGAATCGGTCCTTCATCGGCTCGATGACGTCGGAGATGTCCTCGAGCTTGCCGTCGTAGGCCCACTTGCCCGCGACCTGCACGTCATAGGTGTCGGAATAGGCGATGTCGGGCGGCGAACCGGAATCGAGGGCGGCCACTGTCTTGGGAATCATGTCCTGCACGGCATATTGCGACAGGTCGACCTTCACACCGGTCTTGGCCTCGAACTTCTTGATCGCGGCGAACAGCGCATCGTCCTCGGACTTGTAGAAGCCCTTCACCCACCAGACGTTGAGCTTCTCCTGGGCAAAGCCCGGGACCGCCGAAAAGGCGATCGCGAGCGCCGCGGCGCCAGCCAGAATCCGTCTCATCAGTTCCCTCGTCCTTCTTAGTTGTCTGACAACTTGCTTATCAGTCCACCCTGCGGGAGTCGAGAAAAGACCGAAATATGCGGGAGCATTGCACAGCATGCGAGAAAGGCAGGCCATGACGTGAACGACCAAAGACATTCAACTCGGCATCGGGCAGGCCCTCCAGCAACTCGGCCACAACGCTGACCGGGATGAACGGGCTGCAGTCGGGATGCAGCAGGAGGGTCGGGCATTTCACCTCAGGCAGCCGCGGCGTGAGATCAGTCCCGATGAGAACGCCGAGTGCGTTCAGGATCGAGGCCCGCTGCCACCTCTCCTGCTCGGCCGCGAACCAGGCCAGCTGCTCGGGCGGCAGCACGCCGTCATGGAAGCGATCGCGCAGGAAGGCATCCGACCAGCCCTTCGAGCCGCCTTCGTCCAGCTGGCGCCGCCACGCCTCGACCCTCTGGATCGAGGCGCCGAGATGAGCGCCGTTGCTGACGGTGAGCGTCGCAATCCGCTCGGGCCGGGCGAGAGCCGCCGCCAACGCCACCGTCCCGCCGATCGATTCGCCCGCCAGATGAAAGCGCGCGGCGCCGGCGGCATCGGCCACGACAAACAGGTCGTCGACCAGCAGGTCGAGGGACCATTCGAAATCTTCCGCCGGAATCGTCGAGCGGCCGTAGCCGCGCATGTCGAAGGTGACGAGCCGGTAGGCATCGGCAAGCGCCGGCCGCCACCCCGCCCAGATTCCGGCACTGGCGCCGATCCCGTGATGGAACAGGATCGGCAGGTGCGCCGGACGCCACGGCGCCACCTGGTCGACGATGTCGTAGTGGAGCGTTCCGTGGCTGGCGGTGGCGAGAGGCATGATCAGTCGGCGCGGATGCCGGCGCCCTTGATCACCTCTTCCCACTTCTTGCGATCGGCCATGATGGTTGCCTTGAATTCGGCCGGCGACCCGATGATCGTATCCATGCCGCTCTCGGCGAAGCGCTTCTGGACGTCCGGCTTGGCGACGGCCGCCCGCAGGGCCTTGTTCCAGAAATCGACCAGGTCGGCCGGCAATCCCTTGGACCCGAATACGCCGAACCAGTTCACGACCTCGAAGCCCGGCAGAAACTTCGAGATCAGCGGCAGGTTGGGGAAGAGTGGCGAGGGCTTGGGCGAGCCGAAGGCGACCGGGATCAGCCCGCCGCCGTTAATCTGGCCCAGGAACTCCGGCATGTTGCCGAACATCATGTCGCAATTACCCGAGATCATGTCCTGGATGGCCGGCGCGCCGCCGCGATAGGGCACATGAAGGATGTTGATGCCGGCCATCTTCTTGAAGAGTTCGGCGGCGAGGTGCTGCGATGTCCCGTTGCCCGCCGACGCATAGGTGAGCTTGCCGGGGTTCTTCTTCGCAAAGTCGATGATTTCCGGAACCGTCCGGTACTGCATGTGCTTGCCGACCACCAGCATGTTGGTGACGCCGGCAATGTTGGCGATCGGCGTCAGGTCTGTGTCGACGTTGATCGGCAGCTTCTGCCCCGGCATCACCGGCGAGACACACAAGGCCGCCATGGCGGCCAGGCCGATCGTGCGGCCGTCCGGTGGGGCGTTGGCAACGATCTCGTTGGCGATGAAGCCGCTGGCGCCGGTCTTGGTGTCGACGATCACCTTCTGCCCGACTTCTGAGGTCACCGCCTCCGCCACGATCCGGCACAGAAGGTCGGCCGTACCGCCTGGCGCGAAGCCGCAGAGAAAGCGGACGTCGCCGCTGATCTTCTGCGCAAGGGCCGGCCACCCGGCCAGCGACCCGACCAATGCCGCCGTACCCGTGGTTGCAAATGTCCTGCGTTGCATTTTTCATTTCCTCCCTGTGTTGCAAAAAGCCTAGCATACTTCTCGCATGAGCAAGCCCCTCCGCCGCGGTGTGCTCGTCGGCCTCGCTGCCCTGCCCGCAGCAGCGCCGTGGGTGTCCGCCCGCGCCCAGGCGCCCGATTTTCCAGATCGGCCGTTGCGCTTCATCGTGGGCTTCCCGCCGGGCGGACCCAACGATCTCCTGACGCGGCTGATCGCGCCTGGCATCGCCGAACGGCTGGGCCGTGCCGTCGTGGTCGAGAACAAGGCCGGCGCCAATGGCGAGATCGCAGCCAGTTTCACCGCCAAGAGCCCACCCGACGGCTCGGTGTTCATGCTGGCGTCCAACGGCTCGACCACGGTCGCCCCGGCGCTCAACCGCAACATGCCGTACGACGTCCGCACCGATTTCGTCGCCGTGGCGCCGGTCGGCATCAACCCGATGCTGCTGGTCGTGCGTCCCGACCTGCCGGCAAGGACCGTGGCCGAGCTGCTGGCGCTGGCGCGTGCACGCCCCGGCAATCTGAATGGCGCCTCGGCCGGCGCCGGCGGCGCGACCCATCTGGCGCTCGAACTCTTCAAGGCGATGGGCAGGCTCGACATCGTGCACGTGCCCTACAAGGGCGGCGGTCCTGCGATGGCTGATCTCATGGCAGGCCAGGTCGATCTCTATTTCGGCGGGCTCTCGACGGCGCTGCCGCATGTGAAGGCCGGCAAGATGCGCGCGCTGGGACAGACCAGCCTCGAACGCTCGGCCGCGGCGCGGGACATCCCCACCATCGCGGAGTCGGGGCTACCCGGCTACGAGGCCGCGATCTCCTACGGCGTGTTCCTGCCTGCCGGCGCGCCGAGGGCACTTGTCGAACGCCTGCACGCGGCCGTCGACGCCACGATCCGTTCGCCCGATGTCGCCCGGAAGTTCGTTGAGCTCGGCGCGGATCCTCAATTCGGATCGCCCGCCGAGTTCGCGGCCTATGTGGCCCAGGACTTCGCCAAGTGGGCCGGCCTCGCGAAGGAAGCCGGCCTCAAGGCGGAGTGATCCCTACTGAACGGACGAGAAGCCCGTCGGCGTCAGCATCTGCACCGAGACGTTCTCGACGATGGCGCCGTCCTTCTCGGTCTCGGCGCGCTTGGCTAGCCATTCCGGGTCGGCCGCGAAGGCATTCCACTTCTTCTCCCGGTCGGCCAGGGACTCCCAGGCGAGGAAGTAGGTCAGCTCCTGGTTCGACTCGCCGACCAGGGTGGTGAAGAAGCCGGCCTGCTTGATGCCGTGCCGCTCCCAGATCTTGAGCGTGATGGTGTTGAAGCGATTGAGCAGCGCCGGAAGCCGGCCCGGCACGCACCTGTAGACGCGCATTTCATAGATCATCGTCTCTCTCCCTAGAATTGCCCGCCGAAGCGCGGCACGAACCCATCGTCCTTGTGGTCGATGTGGCAGCTGAACGGCGCCCCGAAATGGCACGGCATCAGCCGCGCGCCGCTGCCGGCGCAATGTTCCAGCGCCGCGCGCCGGCTCCTGCGCGCGCCCACGGCGTCGGCGCAGGCGAAACTGTTCCACTCGGGATGATAGACCTGCAACGCGTGGTGCAGGATGTCGCCGCAGAACAGCGCCTTCTCACCGTGCGATTCGAACTTGATGGCGATCGTGCCCGGCGTGTGTCCCGGCGCCGGCTCGACCTCGAGGTTTTCGTCGAGCCGGGCCGCGCCGTCGACCATCTGCGTGAGTCCCGCCTCGACCACCGGCAGCACCGAGTCGCGGAAGGAACCCGCATTGACCGGGCCGGTCGCGGGATCGCTGTCGAGCTTCAGGTAATGATCGTAGTCGGCGCGGCTGAACACGTACTTCGCGTTCCTGAACGTCGGCACCCACTTGCCGTTCTCGAGCCGCGTGTTCCAGCCGACATGGTCGACATGGAGATGCGTGCACATCACCATGTCGATCTGGTCGGGCTCGACGCCGGCCGCCTTCAGCCGCTCGAGATACTTCGTCTCCATCAGGTGCCACTTGGGACGATGGGGACGCGACTTGTGATTGCCGACACAGGTGTCGATCAGGATCGTCTTGCCGCCGATCTTCAGCAGCCAGCTGTGGACGCTGAGCTTCAGGAAGGCCGAAGCCTCATCGTAGTGCGCCGGCACGAGCCAGTCCCGATGACGCTCGACGACCGCGGGATCCCAGTCGGGAAAGAAGGCCCTGGCGTCGAAGTTCGGTTCATAGCTCTCTTCGATCCGCACGGCCGTACCGGCGCCGACCTTTACTTCGACCATCCCCTGACCTCCCCTGTTCGTCGGGGAGATTAGCGTTGCGGGGCGGCCGCGGGAAAGACGCGCGTTTCGCGCCTAGAACGGCAGGCGCGCGGCATCGACACGCTCGACATGCCAATGCGTGAGCGCCGCGATGACGGCACCGCCGAGCGGCGCCACGGCGATCAGCGCGATGAAGTGCACGCCGAGCAGCCAGGGCTCGAACAGGTTCGGCATGAGATGGCCGACGGTCACGGTCGAGATGAAGAAGAGAACGGCAAACCCGACGCCCGCGAGCAGGCCACCGAGAGCGACCAGAATGAAGGAAGCGGTCAGCGAACGGCCGATCAGATGGCTAAGCCCGAAGGCGGCGCCGGCAGCGACAAGTGCGGTAGCGGTTTCCATCGCGGTTCTCTCCAATACGCTCTCGACTTAAGAGAAATCAGAGTCGACACTGTCGTCTCCCACACACTCTGAAACATCCAACCTCCGTCGAGAACCGACCAATTGCGCATGTCTGACTCTGCATTCGACTGGCTTTCCGCAGCGGAACTCTCAAAACTGCTGGCACGAGGCGAGGTTTCTCCGGTCGATATCGTCGACGCCATGCTGAAGCGTGCATCGACGCTGCAACCTCACCTCAATGCGCTCGTGTTCCTCGACACCGATGGTGCGCAAGCCGCTGCAAAGGCAGCGGAATCTCGCTGGCACAAGGGCCAACCGCTGTCGCCGTTCGACGGCATTCCGACCACCATCAAGGATACGACGAACGTAAAGGGCTGGCCGACCCGCTACGGATCGCACGCCACGGACGAGACTCCCGCCAAGGACAGCGCCGCCGTTACCGACAGGTTTCTTGCCGCCGGCATGATTCTTCTCGGCAAGAGCACGACGCCGGAGTTCGGCTGGAAGGCCCTCACCGACTCGCCGCTGCAGGGCACGACCCGCAATCCCTGGAATCTCGCCTACTCGCCCGGCGGTTCCTCCGGTGGCGCCTCGGCGCTTACGGCGGCCGGCGTCAATCCGTTCAACCACGGCAATGACGGCGGCGGCTCGATCCGCATCCCCGCGGCCCATACCGGCCTCGTCGGCCTGAAGCCTTCCTATGGGCGCATCCCGCAATACCCGGCCGATGCCCCCTTCGCCGACGTCATCAGCCAGGGCGTGCTGGCGCGCTCGGTGCTCGACACCGCGATGGCGCTGAACCTCACGGCAGGCCCCGACCCGCGCGACTGGCGCTCGCTGCCCGCCGAAGCGCGCGACTACACGATCGGCCTCGATGCTGGCGTGCGCGGCTGGAAGATCGGCCTCAGCCTCGACCTCGGCCATGTGAAAGCCGATCCGGAAGTGCGCGAGCTCGTCGCCGCCGCGGCGCGGCGCTTCGAGGATCTCGGCGCGCATGTCGAGGAAGTCGGTCCGATGTTCGGGCCGCTGCAGGAGCATTTCGAGCCGCTGTGGATCGGCAGCTTCGCCACGCGCTTCCGCCAGATTCCGACCCAGCTTCACGCCAAGCTCGATCCGGGGCTGCGGGCCCTCATGGAAAAAGGCCTGGCGATCACGCTCGCCGACTATGCGAAGGCCTTCGAGGCCAGGAGCAAGCTGGCGCGCGATCTGGCGCTCTGGCATCGCAACTACGATCTGCTGCTGGCGCCGGTCACGCCGACGGCCGGCCCGCCGGTGGAAACGCTCTACAACTCGGACGCCTTCCCGCGCTGGACCAGGGGCGCGCCCTACACCCTGCCCTGCAACCTCACCGGCCAGCCTGCCGCCTCGATGCCCGCGGGCCTGACGAAGGCTGGACTGCCGGTCGGGTTGCAGATCATCGGTGCACCGCGCGCCGACGCGACCGTGCTGCAGGCAATGCGCGCTTACGAGAGCGCGAGCGGCTGGACGTGGCCACAGCCCCGGGTGCTGGAGGCGTTGAAGGCGGTGTGACCTACGGCGTCGTGACGCAAGCGCGCCGTCAGGCGGCGCGCGACACGTTGTTGGTCGGCGTCGGACGAACGACGCGCAGCGCTATGACGAGGACCCGATAGCCGAGGAAGCCGGCGCAGAGCGCGCTGGCCGCCGCGACGTAGCCCGGCTCGATCAAGGCTTCGCCGAGCATCGCCGAAGTGAAGTCGATGCCGGACAGCGCGACGAGCGCGAGCGCCGCGATGAAACCGTCGATCGTCGCGGGCAGCGACACGAGACCGGCCTCGCGGTTCGATTGCACGCTCAGCATCCATCCGCGAATGCGGCCGATCACCGAGCCGACGACAAAGGCACAGACCCAGAGGATGTCGAACAGGAAGCTCGCCTCGAACACGCCCGCCAGCAACATCAGCGTCGCCATCAAGGCGAAGCCGCCCGGTAACGCCACACGGCCCAGGGTCGTGACGCCGCCGCGCGACTGCGCCGCCATCGTCCAGAGGCAAAGGGCAGCGAACAGAAGCGTGAGGCCGTTCGCCAGACTCAAGGTCGAAATCATGACCAGAGGAAACGACACGGCACGAAGCGAGTAAAGCGCTGAGGCTGCACAGACACTGTCGCCTGTTCGCTTTTTCCGCTGCAGTCCGTGAGAATCCGGTCGAGCGGCGCAGATGCTGGATTGCTGGATAAAGTCGTCAAAAAGCCCGGAAACAAAGGAAGCAACGCTTCCATCGAACGGCCGGGACGAATGGCGATGGTCTCGGCGGCAGTTCACGGCGCGCTCTGGCCACGTCGTCGCAGGCCCTCCAGGCGGGCCCTGACCAAACGAAAACGGCGCCGGTCCTGCCGGCGCCGCTGCTACGATTTCGGATACGGGATCAGGCGTCGGCTTTGACGCCGGCGGTGGTGATCACCTTCTCCCACTTATCGATCTCGTCCTGAAGGAACTTGCCGGTATCTTTCGGCGTCGCGCCGACCGGGATCACGGCCTGCTCCGCCAGCCGCTTGCGCAGCGCCTCGTCCTTCACGGCCCGGCCGACTTCGGCGGCCAGTTTGCCGACGATGTCCTTCGGCGTACCCGCCGGAGCGAGGAACATCACCCAGCTCGAGGATTCGATCAGCGGTCCGCCGGACTCGACGATCGTGGGAATCTCCTCGACGCCGGGCACGCGGTTCTTGGACAGCATCGCGAGGCCGCGGATCTTGCCGGCGCGCACCTGGCTGATGACGCCGATCGGCGCATCGATCAGCACCTGGATGTTGCCGGAGGCGAGGTCGGCCAGCGCCGGCGCCGTGCCCTTGTACGGCACATGCTCCATCTTGATCCCGGTGACCTGCTTCATCAGCTCGCTGGTGAGATGCGCAGCGGCGCCGACGCCCGACGAGCCGAACGAAAGCTTGCTCGGGTTCGCCTTGGCGTAGGCGATCAACTCGCCCACGTTCTTCACCGGCAGGTCGTTGGTGACGCAGATGATGAGCGGCGCCACGCCGACCAGCGACACTGGGCTGAAGCTCTTGACGGGGTCGAACTTGAGCTTGCCGGCATAGAGGGTCCTGTTCGCCGCGTGAGCCGCGATGACGGTCAGGAACGTGTAGCCATCGGGCGTCGCATTCGCCGCGGCTTCCGCGCCGATCAGCGAGTTGGCGCCGGGCTTATTGTCCACCACGAAGGTCTGGCCGACGTTCATCTTCTCGAGCGTGAGCCGGGTCACTACGTCGGTGAGGCCACCCGCCGTGTAGGGCACGATCCAGCGGATCGGCTTGTTGGGCCAGGCCTGGGCGCGCGCCGCGCCCGGAACCAGGGCGGCCGCGGCCGTCGCCGCCAGCGCCGTGCGGCGATTGATCATCTTCATGTGTCTTCCTTCTTCTCTGTTTGTTTCAGTCCAGATCGAGACCGTTCATGCCGGCGTTCTTGCGTGCCTTTTTGGCGATCTCGCCCAGCACCTTGCCAGCCTGCACCGGATCCATGATCTGATCGACGGTCGGGCCCTTATGCCATCCCTCGGCAACGGCGAAAATGCCGTTTCCGGCCTGGAAGACGCGGCCCGTCACCTCACGGCTGTCCTCGCTCACCAGCCAGGTCGCGACCGGGGCGATCCACTTGGGATCGCGGCGCTTCTTGTCCTCCTCCGTGTATTCGCGCAGGTCCTCGGTCATGCGCGTGAAGGCCGAGGGCGAGATCGAGTTTACGGTCACGCCATAGCGGGCGAGTTCGCGCGCGGCGATGATGGTGAAGGAGGCGATGCCGGCCTTGGCCGCCCCGTAGTTGGTCTGGCCGATATTGCCGTAGATGCCCGACACCGACGTGGTCGTGACGATGCGCGCATCGACCGGGCCGCCCTTCAGCTTGGCCTTGTCGCGCCAGTAGGCGGCGGCATGGCGGGCCGGCGCGAAGGTGCCCTTCAGGTGCACCTTGATGACCGCGTCCCACTCGTCCTCGCTCATGTTCACGAGCATGCGGTCGCGCAGGATGCCGGCGTTGAGCACGATGGCGTCGAGCTTGCCGAACGCCTCGACCGCCTGGTCGATCATGCGCTTGGCGCCGTTCCAGTCGGAGACGTCGTCGCCGTTGGCCACCGCCTCGCCGCCCATCGCCTTGATCTCGTTGACGACCTGCTGGGCGGGACCGACATCGTTCCCCTTGCCGGCCCGGTCACCGCCCAGGTCGTTCACGACCACCTTGGCGCCGTGCTCGGCCAGCATCAGGCAGTGTTCCCGGCCGACACCGCGGGCGCCGCCCGTTACGATCGCCACCCGTCCTTCGCACAATCTCGCCATTGCTCCCTCCCGTCTTTTGCGTGTCTGAAACCGTCGTCCTGGGCTAGTCTAGCGGGGCTCAAGGGAGGATCGCCATGGACACGCTGCCGCTCGTTACCCCCGAACAGGTCGGACTTTCCGCAGCGCGGCTCGACCGCGTGCGCACCTGGATGAATGGATGGGTCGACAGCGGAAAGCTGGCCGGCATGGTCACCTGCGTCATGCGCAAGGGTGAGCTTGCGTTCGCCGAGGTCGTGGGCAAGTCCGACGTGGCCCGCAACAAGCCGATGCGCGCCGACACGATCTTCCGCATCTACTCCATGACCAAGCCGCTGACCTCGACGGCGATCATGATGCTCTACGAAGAGGGCAAGTTTCAGCTCGACGATCCGATCTCGAAGTTCATTCCCGCCTTCGCCAACCCGCGCGTCATGGTGGGCGGCAGCCGCGGCAAGATCGAGACCGTGCCGGCCGAGCGCGAGATCAACTTCCGCGACCTGCTCACCCACACGTCGGGCCTGACCTACGGCTTCATGGAGAGCAACCCGGTCGACGCCGCCTATCGCGCCAAGCAGGACGGAGTCGACTTCCAGACGGCCGAGACCAGCCTGAAGCAGGTGGTCGAGCGGTTGGCGCAGCTGCCGCTCATCGCCCAGCCCGGCAAGGCCTGGAACTATTCGGTTTCCACCGACGTGCTGGGCTACCTGGTCGAGGTGATCTCCGGCCAGCCCTTCGAGAAGTACCTCAAGGAGAAGGTCATCGACCCGCTCGGTATGATCGACACCGACTTCCACGTCCCGGCCGCCAAGCACGACCGCTTCGCCGCCAACTACAGCGCCGGCCCCGGCGGCAGGCTCGACCTGATCGACGATCCGGCCAAGAGCCGCTACCTCGCGCCGCGCAAGGTGAACTCGGGCGGCGGCGGCCTCGTCTCGACCGCTTCCGACTATCTGCGCTTCTGCAAATTCATGCTGAACAAGGGCGAACTCGACGGCGTGCGCCTGCTGGGCCGCAAGACGGTCGAGCTGATGACCATGAACCACCTCAAGGGCGACATGGCCGACATGGGCACGCCACGCTTCTCCGAATCGACCTATACCGGCATCGGCTTCGGCCTGGGATTCTCGGTGATGATCGATCCGGCCAAGGCCTACATCGCCGGCACACCGGGCGAATATGCCTGGGGCGGCGCCGCTTCGACCGCCTTCTGGATCGACCCGGTCGAGGACATGGCCGTGGTGCTGCTGACGCAGCTCATGCCCTCGTCGACCTACCCGATCCGGCGTGAACTGCGCGTCCTCACCTACCAGGCGATCATCGACTGAGGGCCGACGCCATGCGCAACACCGGCAGTATCGAAGTCCGCAAGCTCCATCCGCTGTTCGGCGCGGAGATCACCGGCATCGACATCACGCGCCCCCTCTCGGCGCGCGAGTTCGGGCCGATCCGCGCCGCCTTCGAGGAGCATTCCGTGCTCCTGTTCCGCGATCAGGCGATGGACGACGATACGCAGATCGCCTTCAGCGAGAATTTCGGGCCGCTGGAGACGACGCTCAGCGCCAACCCGGCCGCCGGCACCAAGTTCGCCCGCCAGTCCAACCTCGACATCATGACCGGCGAGCCGATCCCGCCGGACGACATGCGCATGATCTACCAGAAGGCCAACTACTTCTGGCACTCCGACTCGTCCTTCAAGCGCATCCCGTCGCTCTGCTCGATCCTGACGGCGCGGATCTGCCCGCCCGAGGGCGGCAATACCGAGTTCCTGAACATGCGCGCCGCCTGGGACGCGCTGCCGCCGGCCCTGCAGGCGACGATCCACCCGCTGGTCGCCGAGCATGCGCTGTCCCATTCGCGCGACCGGGTGCAGAAGGGCATCCTGAGCGCCAAGTCGCTGGCGGAGCTGCCGCCGGTCAAGCAGCGCATGTTCCGCGACAATCCGATCAACGGCCGCCGCGCGCTCTATATCGGCGCCCATGCCGGCCGCATCCTCGACTGGCCCGAGCCGATGTCGAAGGCGATCCTCTGGGAGCTGGCGCAGCGTGCGGAGCAGCCGGAGTTCATGATGTCCCATGCCTGGCGCGAGGGCGACGTGATCGTCTGGGACAATCGCGCCGTCCTGCATCGCGCCACCTACTACGACGCGACGAAGCACAAGCGCCTGATGCAGCGCACCACCATCGGCGGCGACGAACTGACGGTCCCGCAGTAACAGATGGCCGAACCCGCTTCAGCCGGTCCGCTCCCCGACGGCATGCCGTCGGGACCACGCCGGCTCGCCGCCGTGGCGACCATCACCATCGGCCTGTCGATGGCGGTGCTCAGCAATTCGATGACCAACCTTGCCCTGCCTTACATCGCGAACGATCTCGCGATCACGGCGGAGAGCTCGATCTGGATCGTCAACGCCTACCAGATCGCGCTCATGGTGATGCTGCTGCCCGTGGCGGCGCTGGGCGACATCGTGGGCTACCGCACCGTCTATCGCTGGGGCCTGGTCGTCTTTTCCCTGGCGTCCATCGGCTGCGTCCTGGCGCCCTCGCTCGCCTGGCTGATCACCGCGCGCACGCTGCAGGGGCTGGGTGGTGCCGCCATCATGGCCATCCAGCCCGCCCTGGTGCGATCGATCTACCCACGCGCCGCCCTCGGCCGCGGCCTCGGCTTCAACACGACGGTTGTGGCGACCTCGCTGGCCGCCGGCCCCAGCGTCGGCGCCGCCCTGCTCGCCATCACGAGCTGGCCGATCCTGTTCGCCGTCTACATCCCGCTCGGCATCCTCTCCTTCTTCCTGGCCGGCCGCTTCCTGCCGGTCACGACCCATGCCAAGCGGCCCTTCGACGTGCTCTCGGCGGTCCTGTCCGGCGGCACCTTCGGCCTGCTGATCTTCGGCATCGACGGTGTGGGCCATGGCCATCCCGTGCCGGTGATCGTGGCCGAACTGGTCGGCGCGGCCCTGCTGGGCACGCTCTTCGTCTGGCGCCAGCGCCGTCTCGCCGACCCGATGATGCCGATCGACATGTTCGGCCGGCCGATCTTCTCGCTCTCGATCTCGGCCTCGACCTGTACCTTTACGGCGCAGGGATTGGCCTTCGTCAGCCTGCCCTTCTTCTTCCATACCGTGCTCGGGCGCGACGCCACCGCGACCGGCCTGCTGCTGACGGCCTGGCCGCTCGCGCTGGCCGGCGTGGCCCCGATCGCCGGGCGGCTGGCCGACCGCCACCACGCAGGCGCGCTGGGAACGATCGGCCTCACCAGCATGGCCGCGGGCATGATCCTGACGGCGCTGCTGCCGCCGGACCCTTCCGCCTTCAACATCATGTGGCGGCTGGTCCTGTGCGGCGCGGGGTTCGGCATCTTCGCCGCCCCCAATAACCGGTTGATGATGAACGCCGTGCCGCGCGACCGCAGCGGCAGCGCCGGCGGCATCATCGCCACGGCCCGCACGCTCGGCCAGACGATGGGCGCCGCCCTGGTCGCCCTCGTGTTCGGCCTGTTCGATTTCTCAGGCGGCGGCGCTGCCGACGCGGCGCGGGCCGCGCTCTGGCTGGGAGCCGGCTTCGCCCTCACCGCCCTGATCCTGAGCAGCCTTCGCCTACGTCACTGACGCCGCGTGCATCTCGCGGAACAGCGACGGCGCCATGCCGAAGCGGCGCTCGAAGGCCTGGCCGAGCCGTGCCGAGGAGCGCAGGCCCACGCGGTCCGCGATCGTCTTGAGCGGCAGGCCCTTGGCCAGCAGGGTGCGGGCCGCGTCGAGACGCAGCGCCTCGACGAAATGCGCCGGTGTCTTGCCAGTCGCCTCGACGAACTTGCGATAGAAGCTGCGCTCCGACAGGCCGGCGCGGGCCGCCAAAGCAGGGACATCGAGTGGTTCGTCGAGATGGGCCTGCATCCATTCGATCAGCCGGGCGAACGGCGCATCGGCCTCCGTCTGGATCTGCAACAGCGGGCTGAACTGCGACTGGTAGCCGGGCCGGCGCGCATAGAGCACGAAGTGCCGCGCGATGAGGTTGGCCGTCGCTGCGCCGAGATCGGCCTCGACCAGCGCCAATGCCATGTCGATGCCGGTCGTAACGCCGGCCGAGGTCCAGACCTTGCCGTCGACGACGTAGAGCGCGTCGGCGTCCACGGTCAGCGCGGGGAACTTCTCGGCCAGCCGCTGACAGCTCGCCCAATGCGTGGCCACGCGCTTGCCGTCGAGCAGGCCGGCCGCGGCCAGCACGAAGGCGCCGGTGCATACCGACCCGAAGCGCCGTGTCCGGGGCGCCACCCTCAGCAGCCAGCGCCGCACGTCCTCACGCGCCATCACGGCCCTGAGCCCGCGCGATCCGCCCGCCACCAGCAGCGTGTCGTAGCGCTCTCCAAAGCGGCGGCTCATCAGCGCGACGCCACAATTGGACGTAACCGGACCACCGTCGGGCGAGACGATCTCCACGTCGTAGACGGGACGTTCATGTCCCTCGTTGGCCGCGCCGAACACGGCAGCGGGCCCGGTGACGTCGAGGAGCTGGCAGCCTTCATAGGCCAGGAGGGCGATGCGGTGCGGCTTGGGCATTGGCAGAAATTACATCACATTTGACATTCCTGCCACACGCACGGTCGCCTAATGTCTCTGCGAACAAAGGAGATCCCATGGCAGACACGGTTCACATCGGCATCCTGCTCTTTCCCGACGTCACCCAGCTCGACGCCACCGGCCCGGCCCAGGTCCTGTGCCGCGTGCCCAACGCGAAACTGCATATGATCTGGAAGACGCGCGACCCCGTGCCGACCGACTCCGGCTTCTCGATCGTGCCTACGACAACCTTCGCCGACTGCCCGCAGCTCGACGTGATCTGCGTACCGGGCGGCGGCGGCCAGGTCGCGTTGATGACCGACGAGGAGACGCTCGCCTTCCTGCGCAAGCAGGCGGAAGGCGCGCGCTACGTCACCTCGGTCTGCACCGGCTCGCTGGTGCTGGGCGCCGCGGGCCTGCTGAAGGGCTACAAGTCCGCCTGCCACTGGTCGTCGCGCGAGTTCCTGCCGGCCTTCGGCGCGATCCCCGTCGCCGACCGGGTCGTGCGCGACCGCAACCGCGTATCCGGCGGCGGCGTCACCGCCGGCATCGATTTTGGCCTCACCCTTGCCGCCGAGCTTGCCGGCGAGGAAGTGGCCAAGTCGATCCAGCTCACGCTCGAATACGATCCCAAGCCGCCCTTCGATTCGGGCAGCCCCGAGAAGGCCGGGCCGGAGCGCGTGAAGCGGCTGAAGGAGCGCATCCAGGCCATGCTGCAGAAGCGGCTGGAAGCCAACCAGGCCGCCGCAGCGCGACTGGCCTAGCGCAGCGCGGCGATGAACAGGATCATGGCGGCGGTCGGAGCGGCCGTCCGCACCGTGTTCCACATCGTCCAGCGCTCGAGATAGTGCGCCCACAGGGACGCGGCCTCCGCCGTCTCCGGCCGGACCGCCGCCAGAGCATTGTTGAGCGGCACGTTGAAGGCCATCGTCACGCCGACCGTACCGACGAGATAGAGCAGGCTGCCAAGCAGGAGCAGCTTGCCGGCGCCGTCGTTCCACCGCAGGTAGGCCGCGACCGGCAGGGCACAGCAGAGGAGCGCCGTGCCGAAGAAGGCCAGCATGAAGCTGCGGTTGATGACGACGACGTTGATCGCCTGCATGGCCTCGATGCCGTGCCCGGGCGGCAGACGGCCAAGCGCGCCCATCACGAAAGACGAAAAGGCATAGAAGATGCCGGCGACCAGTCCGCTGCCCACGGCAGCGGCGAAGGTCGCATAAAAGACCGCCTGTTCGATCATCATCCGCCCTCCACGACTCGCCGCAGAACGGCCTCGAGCGTGAGATCAGGCCTAGCATCCAGGTACGATTCTCATAAGTACGCACATTTTTTATACTTGGTGTCAGTCATGGATACGGAAAGGCGCACGCAATGGCCGAGACCAAGGCTCCGTGGTGTCCGGTGGCGGCGACCATCGAGGTGATCGGCGGGCGCTGGAAGCCGACGATCCTGTTCCATCTGAAGGACCAGCCACGACGCTTCAACGAGCTGCGCCGCCTCGTTCCAGGCATCACGCAGCGCATGCTGACCCTGCAGCTGCGCGCGCTGGAGCAGGACGGGATCGTGGCGCGCACGGTGCGCAACACGATCCCGCCCCATGTCGAATATTCGTTCACGAAGAAGGGTTTTACGCTCGGGCCCATCCTCGACGCGATGGAGGCATGGGGCGATGCGAACCGTCCGCGCAGGCGCGGACGGACCGAGGCGTCCTAGTTCGCCCCGGCCGTTGCGCTTTCGATGGTGATGGCCTTGCCGGCGGCCATGTCGAACTTGAGGCGGCGCACGTAGTCGAGGTCGCGGCCGGTGACCCGCACGAAGCGGCTGCCGTCGGGATAGTCGATGGCGTGGATCGCCCCGACGTCATAGACGCCTGCACGGCCGGGCTCGAGCCGGTAGGTCTTCACCTTCTCGAGCTTGGCGTCCCCGGCGTCCGTGCCGCCGTCGACGCGCTTGTATTCGCTCATGTCGGTGTACATCACCGCCTGACCATACACCGCCCACGAGGCGCCGTGATCGTGCGGCGGGCTCTTGTGCGGCTTTGGATTGCAGTGCGCCAGCACGACGAAGCCGAGGTCCTTGTCCTCATAGAGCTTGCGCGTGCCGATCGGTGCTGCTGGTCCCACGGCCTCGTCGACGAAGGACGGGTTGGCCAGCAGCTTCTCCAGCAGCATGCGGACCTGCTCGCGGCCAGCCGGTCCTTCATGTGTCCTGAGCGCGGCCTGTGCATCCTTGACGAACGTGTCGAGCGTGTAAGTCATGCGGCGGCTCCCTCGATCCAACGGCAGGCGGAAATGATCCGCCCGCCTGTCTCGTCCTGTCAACGGCCGCCGAAGATGCGGCGGGCGATCACCATGCGGTGCACTTCCGACGGGCCCTCGTAGACCCGCATGGTGCGCACCTTCTGCGCCATCATCGACAGCGGTAGCTCCTGCGTCACGCCCATGGCGCCGAACGCCTGCTGGGCATGATCGATCACCTCGGTCGCCATCTCGGTCGCATAGACCTTGATCATCGAGGCCTCCATGCGAACGTCGCGGCCCTCGTCCTGCTTCACTGCGGCATCCATCACCATCAGGCGGCAGGCATGCAGCTTCATCGCCGCGTCCGCGACCCACCACTGGACGGCCTGGCGGTCGGCCAGCTTCTCGCCGAAGGTGACCCTCTGGCTGGCATGCTCGACCAGCATGTCGAGTGCGCGCTGCGCCATGCCGATACACCAGGAGCCCATCTGCAGGCGGCGCACGGTGAGGCGGAGCTGCATGGGCGCGAAGCCCGCGCCGATGCGCCCCAGCACCTGCGTATCGGGCACGCGGCAATCCTCGAACACGACCTCATAGGTGCGCTGGCCGGCCAGCATCGGGATAGCGCGCGCCACGACCAGGCCCGGCGTGCCCTTGTCGATCAGGAAGGCGGTGATGCCGCCGCGCGCGCCGAGATTGGGATCGGTCACCGCCATGGCGATGGTGAAATCGGCCTTGGCGATGCGGCTGATCCAGATCTTGCGGCCGTTGATCACCCAGTCGTTGCCGTCC
Source organism: Reyranella sp. (assembly GCF_004297265.1). Lineage (GTDB taxonomy): Bacteria > Pseudomonadota > Alphaproteobacteria > Reyranellales > Reyranellaceae > Reyranella. The sequence continues at coordinate 215,373 of NZ_SCUT01000024.1, read as the reverse complement.
TTCACCGCCCTGGTCTTCATGCCGGCCGGATCGCCGCCCGCGCCGGGCTCGGAAATGGCGATGGCCGAGCTGGTCTCGCCGGCCGCGTAGGGTTCGAGGTACTTCCTGCGCTGCTCCGGATTCGCAGTCGCCAGCAGCATGTGCAGGTTGGGCGAGTCCGGCGGAAAGGTGAAGGGCACGCAGGTGTAGCCCAGCTCCTCGTTGACGCCGACCAGCGCCACGGCCGGCAGGTTGGCGCCGCCGACTTCCTCGGGCACGTCGAGCGCCCAGAGGCCGAGATCCTTGCACTGCTTGAAGAGCTTGGCATTCTCGTCGTCGGACAGCGAGGCCGGCTGGCCAGACGCGAAGCGATCCAGCACGTTCTTCTCGAGCGGCATCAGCTCGTTGCGCACGAACTTTTTCACGAGATCGCGCAGCATCTGATGTTCTTCGTTGACCTGATACATGCCTGTTCCTCCTGATCCGGTTAAGGCTTTCCGATGCCCTTGTTGACGAAATCGAGCGTGTAGGCCCGGGCCACGTCGAGGCCTTTCGGCAACACGTCGACATCGATCATCGACTGATAAAAAGACTGCCAGCGCGCATCGGTCATGGCGCCGATGCCGCCCTGCAGCGCGTCGCCCGAAATCACGATGCCGCGCTCGTTCATGACCTTGATCGCGTACTGGATACGATCGTCGGTCTGTTCCGGATTGGCCTTCTTGATGAGCGCATTGGCGGCCTCGATCCCGGGACCGCCCTTGAGATACTGCGCCCATCCTTCGAGCGTGGCATCGACGAAGCGCTGGATGAGATCGTGCTTCTCGCTCGCCAGCTTGCGCGAGATCGCGATGGTGGTCTGGTAGGCGCTGAAGCCCGCATCGGCGATCAGCAGGTATGGCGGCATGCGGCCGATGGCCTGCGCGATCGAAAAGGGTTCCGACGAGAGGAAGCCCTGCTGTACCACGTTCCTGTCGGCAAGAAAGGGCGCCATGTTGAAGGTGTAGGGCCTGAGCTGGTCGTCGCGCAGCCCGAACTTCTTCCGGAGATACGGCCAGTAAGTGACGCGTCCGCCGTTCCCGATCAGCAAGGTGCGCCCCTTGAGGTCTTCGAAGCCGTCGAATCCGGTGTCCGGATGCCCAATGAGGACCTGCGGATCCTTCTGGAAGATCGATGCGATGGTGAAGAAGGGGGCGTCCTCGCGCACGTAGGTGAAGGCCTCGAAGCTGTTCGACATGGTCATGTCGACACGGCCCGTCAGCAGCAACTGGCCGATGTTCAGGCTCGGCCCGCCCTGGCGGACGTCGCACTCGATGCCGGCCTTGCGATAGAGGCCGGCGGCGACCGCCTGATAGTAGCCGCCATGTTCGGCCTGGGCGCGCCAGTCGGTCTGGAACACGAGCTTGTCAAGCGTCTGCGCGCGCGCCGGTCTCGCGAGCGGCTGCAGGAGCGGCACGGCGGCGAGGCCGAGCGCGGCACGGCGGCTGAGGCGATAAGCGGTCACGGCGCGAGACTATCGCCGCGGCGGTCCAAACTGAGCGCCACCAGCTCCTTGATCGCCAGGTTCGATTCACCGAGCGCTCCAACGGAAGGCAGCCAGGCGTCCCACCATGGGATCGCGTCGTTGGGAATGGTCCAGTTGACGCCGAAGATCGCGAAGTTCAGGCCGGCTCGCTTCGCAAGCCTGGCCGCCCGGGGCACATGGAAGGCCGACGTGACGATCGCCACCCTTCCGCCCTTCACGAGTTCGCGGACGTTACGCATGTTCTCGATCGTGTTCAGCGACTTGCCCTCGGAGACGATCGCATCGCTGGGGATGCCGAGGTCGATCAGGAAGCGCCGCATCGCCTCGGCCTCGGTCGTCGCCGGGCCGCCCTGCTGCTCGACGAACGATCCGCCGCTCACGATGATCCTGGGTGCAGCGCCCGCCTTGAACATACGGGCCGCGTGCCAGATGCGATCGGAAGCGTCGCTCAGTTCCGGCTCCGTCGTATAGGGCGGGGCGGCGGGCGCGATGCTGCCGCCCAGCACGACGATGGCGTCGTAGCAGCACGGCTGGTTGCCGGCCACGAGCTCTCGGGCCTTCGCTTCGAGGTGCAGGTTGAGCAGCCGCGTCACCGGCGGGAAGGACAGGACGAGAATCTGGAAGAGCGCGACGCCCAGCGTTGCGCCGGCGAGACGGCGCCACCCGACCAGGCGCAGCAGCAACGACAGCACGACACCGGCTGCCAGCGAGGCCGGTGGCAGCATCAGGGCGGCGAGGATCTTGAGGATGACGAAGGTGTTCATGCCGGTCTGCGTCGCGCTCCGGCTATACTAGAGTAAAGCGCCGCAGGCTCGTTGAAAGGATTGCAACGATGTCGCTGTGCGATGACGGCAGCCGCACTGAAGCGGGACAAAAAGGAAGGGCGGGTCCGGCCTGCGCCGGAACCCGCCCAATCTTGACCCGTCGAAAGCGAGTTAGATCGCTTCCTTGAGATCCTTCGCGACGCGGAAGGTGACCTTCTTGGACGCCTTGATCTTGATCGCCTCGCCGGTGGCGGGGTTGCGGCCCATGCGCGCCGGACGGGCACGGACCTGAAGGATGCCAAGGCCGGTGATGCGGACCTTGTTGCCCTTCTTCAGATGGCGAACGACCAGTCCGACGAACTCATCGAGAGCGCCCGTCGCATCCTTCTTGGTCATGCCCGTCTTCTCGGCCAGCTCTGCGGCGACCTTGGAAAGCGGAACGGTTGGAACAGTGGTGGGTTTGGTAGCCATGGTTGAGGGGTCCCTTACATTTTTGGTTTGCCAACGTTCCTGACGCCCCAGGGCACCGTTGACGGCGCCAAGGTTATCCACGAATCGATCCCCCGCAAGTCCGGAATGCACGGAAAATGTCGATTTTTGGGGCTTTTTGGGCCATCAGAGGCAGTCATCCACAGATTGCAGAGAGCGTCCAGCGTGTCGAGTCCCGCCCTGATCCCGACTTTCAGCACTGCCGTGAACACCTGGCAGTGCGACGAAAACAACCATCTCAACGTTCAATTCTACACCGAATTTGCCCACGAGGCGTCAGCGAGCCTGCTGGCAAACCTGGGCTTCGGACCGCGGGCCCAGCGCACAGCAGGGGCCGCGACTCGGGCCATCGACGACCATGTTCGCTACCTGCGCGAGTTCCGCGTGGTCGAGCCGGTCGAGGTTCACTCCGCTCCTGTCGAGGTCGGTGAGCGCGATCTCGTCGCCTATCACGAGGTGCGCAATCCCGCGAAGAACGAGGTCGCCGCCACCATCCGCCGCCGCATCGACTGCGATCGCGCCTGGCCCGCCGATTTCCGAGCGCGCGCCGAAGCGGCCTGCGTCGCCTTGCCCGAGGCGGCCCGGCCGCGCAGCGTCGGCCAGCTCTCCTTGCCCGACCTGCATCTTTCCCAGGCAGCATCCATCGGCCTCATCGAAGTCGGCCGCACGCAGATCACGCCCGACGAATGCGACGAGAGGGCTGAGTTCCTGCCGCGCCATCACTTCGGTCGCTACTCCGACGGCGCGCCGGTCCTGTGGAACCACCTCGGTTTCGACCGAGCCGCGATGCAGGAGCGGCAGGAAGGGTCGGTCGTGGTCGAGATGCTGAACCACTACCGCCGTCCACTGCAGGCCGGCGACCTCGCCGTGGTGATGAGCGGGCTCGCGACCTTCACCGACAAGACGATCACCTTCACGCATTTCCTGTTCGAAGCGGAGACCGGCACGCTTGCTGCTTGCGCCGAGGCCGTCGGCATGAAGTTCGACCAGAAGATCCGCAAGATCATGAGGTTCCCGCCCGAGGATCGTGCGCGCATGGAGGCGCGGCGTCTCAGGCTCTGAGGAGTAAGCGATGGACGAGAAGACGAAGACGGCCGCCGGCATCGCCGCCGGTCTTCAGGGCATGAAATACGACGACAAGCGCCTGGCCGAACTGGCGACCGAGGTCGAGATCCTGAACGATGCGGTGCGCAAGGCAGCCGCCGCGCGCCTCACCTTCGACGACGATCCGGCGGCCTTCGCCGGCATCATGGCGAAGGAAGCCCGCTCATGAGAAACGAGGATCTGGCACTGGACGATCTTGCCTCCATTGCCGACGACATCGCCGCAGGACGCACGACATCGGTGGCGGCGACCGAAGCCTGCCTCGCCCGCATCGAGGCCTGGCAACCGCGCACCAACGCCTTCCTGCGCGTCTACAAGGAGAAGGCGCTGGAGCAAGCGAAGGCGATGGATGCCGAACTGGCCGCCGGCAAGCGGCGCGGACCGCTGCACGGCGTGCCTATGGCGCACAAGGACATGTACTACCGCAAGGGCGAGGTCTCGACCGGGGGCAGCGCGATCCGCCGCGACTGGGTGGCGCCGGTGACGGCGACCGTGCTGGGCAAGCTCGACGCCGCCGGCGTGGTCGAGCTGGGCTTCCTCAACATGGCGGAGTTCGCCGCCGGCCCGACAGGCCACAACGTGCATCACGGCCATTGCCGCAATCCGTGGGACCAGAGCCGCGTCACCGGTGGCAGCTCGAGCGGCTCGGGCGCCTCGGTGGCCGCGCGCATGGTCTATGGCGCGCTGGGCTCGGATACCGGCGGCTCGATCCGCCTTCCCGCCGCGGCCTGCGGCGTGGTCGGCATGAAGGCGACCTACGGCCGCGTAAGCCGCGCCGGCGCCGTCGCGCGCTCCTGGAGCCTCGACCATGTCGGGCCGCTGACGCGCACGGTGCGCGACAATGCCCGCATGCTCTCGGCGATCGCCGGCCATGATCCAAACGATTCCACCACCAGCGACAAGCCCGTGCCCGACTACGAGGCGCTGCTCGACGGCGGCGTCGCGGGCCTGCGCATCGGATTGGCTCTGCCGAACGATGGCCCCGCACCGCTGGACGCGCAGATCGGCGCCGCGGTCCAGGCCGCCGCCGATGCGCTCGGCCGGCTCGGCGCGAAGATCACGCCCGTCACGCTGCCCGACTTCACGGCGCTCTACCGCGCCGCCGAGGTGATGGTGAAGTGCGAGGCCGCCGCCATGCACCGGCCGTGGATGGAGAAGACGCCCGAACTCTACGCCAACCAGGTGCGCACGCGCATGGAGGCGGGCTTCTTCATTCCGGCGACACAGTACATCGACGCGCTGCGGCTGCGCGCGCACTTCGTGACGGAGTTCCTGTCGACGGCGATGGACGGGGTCGATGCCGTGCTGCTGCCGGCCATCCCCTTCCCTCTGCCTACGATCGAGGAGACCGACACCGAGACCAAGGGTGGTCCGGCGGTCCTGAAGATGGTGGCGGGCTTTACCGGCCTCACCCGGCCCTTCAACACGCTCGGCATCCCCGCACTGTCGGTGCCCTGCGGCTTCGACACGAACGGCGCACCGATCGGCTTGCAGCTCGTCGGCCGGCCGTTCGACGAAGCGATGCTCTACCGGATCGGTCACGCCTATCAGGGCGCGACCGATCATCATCTGAAGGTGCCGGTTTAGACTGGGGGCGCGTCCCCGGCGTCAGACCGCCAAATTGACCGTCACGCTCTTGCGCTGCGTGAAACTGTCGAGCATGCCCTCCAGCGAGAATTCGCGGCCGAGGCCGCTCTGCTTGTAGCCGCCATAGGACATGCCGGGCGTCTGGCCGCCACCCTGGTTCACCTGCACCCAGCCCGATTCGATCGCGTGCGCGGCGCGCAGGCCCTTGCCGATGTCGTGGGTCCAGACATAGGCGGCGAGGCCGTAATGGCTGTCGTTGGCCATGCGGATCGCCTCGGCCTCGTCGCTCCAGCGGATCGCCACCAGCACCGGCCCGAAGATCTCCTCGCGGGCGAGACGCCAGTCGTTCGAGCGGTCGGCGAACACGGTCGGCATGGTGAAGTAGCCTTCGCTCAGCGGACCGGTCTTGGGCGGCAGGCCGCCGAACACCAGCCTGGCATCGGAGCGGTCGAGACCATCCTGCACGTACTTGCAGACCTTGGTGTACTGCTTGTTGTTGATGATGGTGCCGATGTCGCTCGCCTCGTCCAGCGGATCGCCGATCTTCAGCGCGGTGACCTTCTTCTCGAGCTTCTTGAGGAAACTGTCGAAGATGTCCTCGTGCAGGAACATGCGCGAGCCGGCGGTGCAGCTCTGGCTCTGGCGGGTGAAGCGCATGGCATTGATGATGCCGTCGACCGCCCAATCCTCGTCGGCATCGGGATAGACGATCGAGGGGCTCTTGCCGCCGAGTTCCAGCGACACCGGCACGATGCGCTCGGCGGCGGCGCGCATGATCACCTTGCCGACCTCGGTCGAGCCGGTGAAGGAGAGCTTGCGGATCTTCGGATGGTTGGCGAGCGCACCGCCGCACTCCTCGCCGTATCCGGTAATCACGTTCAACACGCCGGGCGGCACGAACTCGTTCGTGATGTCCGCCATCATCAGTACCGCGAGCGGCGCGTCCTCGGCCGCCTTCATCACCAGCACGTTGCCGGCACAGAGCGCGGGCGCGATCTTGAGCGCGCCCAGCATGACAGGCGCGTTCCAAGGGATGATGGCGCCCACGATACCGAGCGGCTCGCGGCGCGTGTAGGACAGCACGCTCTCGCCCAGCGGCACGGTCTCGCCTTTCAGCTCAGACGCGAGGCCACCGAAATAGCGGAAGATGTCGGCCGCCAGCTTGGCCTCCCCGCGCGCCTGGGTGCGCAGCGCGTTGCCGGTCTCCATGGCGATCGTGCGCGCCATCTCCTCGACACGCGCTTCCATCGCCTCGGCGATCTTGAGCAGGAGCTTGCCGCGCTCGCGCGGCACGACGTTCTTCCAGGACGGGAACGCCTTCTCGGCGGCGGTCACGGCCAGCTCGACGTCCGCGGCACCGGCGTGTGGCACCTGGGCGATCGATGTCTTCTTGCCGGGGTTCTCGATCGTGATAACCTTGCCGGACACGCTGCCGATCCATTTGCCGCCGATCAGCTGGCCCTTGGGCTGATAGGTGCCCGATGCGGGCGAAAGCTTGGTGGGGGTCACGGTATCCATGGGCATCTCCGTATTTTGAGGGCCGGAGTTTGGCCCGCAGGGCGCGGCGCCACAAGCAGAACGGCCGGGCTTACCCCTCCTTCCTGGAGGACTTTCGCTGACGCTTCCGCTTCGCGGCCAGCTCGCCGTATTTCATGCCTTCGAGCTTCAGCCCGTCGGGATCGAGGAAGAACACGGCGTAGTAGTCCTCATAATATTCGTCGGCCGGATCGACGATGCGCACGCCCTGCCCTTCCAGGTATCCCTGCAGCGCATCGACGTCCCGCCGGCTGCGCAGCTGGAATGCATAATGATGCAGGCCGACATCGCCGATGCGATGCGTCTTGCGCCCTTCGGCCGGCGCGATCCAGTAGCGCGTCTTGCCGTTGGTCCAGCCGATGGTCGAGGGATACTCGTCCGAGATTTCGAACCCCAGGAACGTGAACAGCCCCCCGTAGAAGGCCTTCGACTTCTCGTAGTCGCTGACCCTGATGGAGATATGGTCGATACCGACGACGCGGGAGACGGGAGCGGACTTCTTGGAGCGGGCCATCGTGTCCTCCGGATTTCCAGTGGCGACAACGGGCCGAATATCGGATTGTTTCGCCGTCATTCGAAGAGGGACGAGATGAAGCGATTCGTAAGCGGCCTTGCCCCGACACTGGCGTTGGCCATGGGCTTCCTGGTCGCCGGCAGCGCCTGGGCCGGCACCCTGGACGACATCGCCAAGAACGGCGTGATCCGCGGCGGCTTCCGAGAGAACGCCCACCCCTTCGCCTACAAGGGCCCGAACGGCAAACCCTCCGGCTTCATGGTCCAGCTCTGCGAGGCCGTGGCCGGGGATATCGCCAAGCAGCTCAAGCTGCCCGGCCTCAAGGTCGAATTCGTGCCGGTCACCACCGAGAACCGGCTGGACATGATCAAGCAGGGCAAGATCGACCTGCTCTGCGACTCTCTCACCGAGACGCTGGACCGCCGCGCCGTGGTCGACTTCTCCATAACCACCTTCGTCGACGGCACCAGCTTCGCCATCCGCAACGACGGCCCGCGCGACATGCAGGACCTCGCCGGCAAGAAGGTCGGCGCGGTTGCCGGCACCTTGACGGAGGAGGAACTGCGCAAGGCGCTGGCTTCCATCCACGTGGCGGCGACCGTGGTGCCCTTCACCGACTTCACGGCGGCAATGACGGCATTGGAGAAGGGCGAGATTTCCGCCTACTTCGCGGGCGGTGCGATGCTCACCGCGATGATCAAGGACCACAAGGACGCGTCCAGGATCCTGCTGGCGAACACCTATCTCAGTCTCGAGCCCTTCGCGCTCGCCATGAAGCTGGGCGAAGGTCCTTTCCGCCTCGCCGTCGACCGGGCGCTGAGCCACATCTACCGCTCCGGCCAGATCGCCACGATCTTCGGCGACGTGTTCGGCAAGAACGCACGGCCGACGCAGCAACTGCAGACACTCTACATGATCGCGACCTTGCCGGAATAGGCCGCAGGGCCCATCTCCAGTCCATGTCGCGTCCCTTTCGCCTTTCCGTCCTCGACCAGTCCATCGCCGTTTCCGGGCGGCCACAGGACCAGTCGATCCGAAACACCGTGTCGCTTGCCCGGCATTGCGAGGCGCTGGGCTACGAGCGCTTCTGGGTGTCGGAGCACCACAACCATCCGACGATCGTCGGGACCGCGCCCGAGATCGTGATGGCGGCGATCGCGGCCACGACGGAACGGATACGCATCGGTAGCGCCGGCATCATGCTGCCGCACTATTCGCCGTTCAAAGTGGCCGAGGTCTTCCGCGTGCTCGATGCCCTGGCGCCGGGCCGCATCGACCTCGGCCTCGGTCGCGCGCCGGGTTCGGACGGCCGAACCGCCTTTGCGCTCAATCCCGCGGCCAACGAACGCCCCGAGCATTTCCCCGCCGACGTGCGCGACCTGATCGCCTGGGTACACAACGAACCGCTGATCGACCGCCATCCCTTCGGCTCGGTGAAGGCCTTCCCGCAGGCGGAGACCGCGCCGGAAGTCTGGATCCTGGGCAGTTCCGACTATGGCGCGCAGGTCGCGGCGCTGTTCGGCCTGCCTTATTGCTATGCCTGGTTCTTCAGCGACGGCGCCGGCGGCGAGCGCGCCATCGACCTCTACAAGCGCACCTATCGCCCGAGCGCGCGGCATCCCGAACCGCACTCCGCCCTCTGCGTCTGGGCGTTGGCCGCCGAGACGATGGAAAAGGCGCAATACCACTTCACGTCTCGGGCGCTGAGCCGCATCAATCGCGACAAGAACATCCTGGGCCCGCTGCTGCCGCCCGACGAGGCCGCCCAGGCGCCGCTCACCGCCTACGAGGCGGCGAAGATGGAACAGTTCCGCAAGGACTCCTTCGTCGGCACCGGCCCTGAGGTTGCGGCCCGCATCACCGAATTGAAGGAACGTGTCGGCGTCGACGAGATGGCCGTCGTCACCTGGACCCACGACGAACAGGTCCGCCGCGACAGCTATACCGAACTCGCAAAGGCCTACGGCTTCCAAGGCTGAGGCCAGCCGATCATGCAAAAAGAATGGCAGCCCTTTTGAGAGGCTGCCATCCGGATCCGGCGCAGGACGAGCGGATGCCCCGGCGGATCAAGTCACTGCAGGGCCATGGACGAGTATTTGGGCGTGGTGCAACCACCGCAGACCCAGGGCCATGCCCAATCGGCAATCTTCCCGGCGTTGGCATCGACGTAGGGGCTCCAGGCCTTGGGTTGCAATGCCTTGCTCTGGTAGACGATGGAGAACTGACCATCTCCCTGGATCTCCCCGATCATCACGGGCTTTGCCATGTGATGGTTGGAGCCCATCGTCACCTCGAAGCCCGAGGGCGACTTCACCTTCTGACCCGTCATCGCCTGCCGGACCGCATCGACGTTGGTCGTTCCGGCCTGCTGCACCGCCTGCACCCACATGTTGAAGAGGATGTAGGCCGATTCCATCGGATCGTTGGTCACGCGCTTCGGGTTCTTCGAATAGGCGCGCCACTTGGCGATGAAGGCCTTGTTCTCCGGACCGTCGACGGACTGGAAGTAGCTCCAGGCGGCGAGATGCCCGACCAGCGGCTTGGTATCGACGCCGGCCAATTCCTCCTCGCCCACCGAGAAGGCGATGACGGGGATGTCCTTGGCCTTGATGCCTTGGTTCCCCAGTTCCTTGTAGAAAGGAACATTCGCGTCGCCGTTGACGGTGGAGATGACGGCCGTCTTCTTGCCCGACGATCCGAACTTCTTGATGGCGGCTACCTCGGTCTGCCAGTCGGAGAATCCGAACGGCGTATAGTTCTCCATGATGTCTTCATCCTTCACGCCCTTCTTCTGCAGATAGGCGCGGATGATCTTGTTCGACGTGCGGGGATAAACGTAGTCCGTGCCTTCGAGCACGAAGCGCTTCACTTCGCCGCCGTCCTTGCTCATCAGGTACTCGACGGCCGGGATCGCCTTGTTGTCGGGGACGGAGCTGCCGTAGAAGATGTTGTACGAAGCTTCCTCGCCCTCGTACTCGAGCGGGTAGAAGAGAAGGCCGTTCAGTTCCTCGAACACCGGCAGCACGGACTTGCGGCTGACCGAGGTCCAGCAGCCGAACACTGCGGCGACCTTGTCCTTCAACAGGAGTTCGCGCGCCTTCTCGGCGAACAGCGGCCAGTTCGACGCCGGGTCGACCACCACCGCCTCGACCTTCTTGCCCAGCAGGCCACCCCGGGCATTGAGATCGGCGACCTGCATCAGCATCAGGTCCTTCAGGATGGTCTCGCTGATCGCCATCGTTCCCGACAGCGAATGCAGGATGCCGATCTTGATCGTCTCCTGGGCCTGGGCCTGTCCCCCGATGCCGGCGGTCATGAGCAGCAAGCCGCCCAATGCCCCCAACCAGGACCTTCGTGCCATATTCATATGCTCTCTCCTCGGTTCGCGTTGCAGGAAGAGAGGCCCCGCCTCTCCGTTCGTCCGTGAATGGGTCCAGCATGCGGTCAGGAGGGCGAAGGCCCGAGAGCCACAATGGAGAAATGCCAGGGTGCCAGTCGTCGCCGACGGCCGGCTGCGTCAGCCCTGCACTTTGACCAGCAAGTGGACGGAGGAGCTTCGCGCACGCAGAAAATTGCCGGTTTGTTGAGCATGCCGTCGCCGCCAGGGCCGGTATGGTGCCAGTCCCTGTCAGCCGGGCAGGGCCAGCTCGTCCTCTGGACGCCTCAAGTTTCGATCAACTGGACCTATCGCCGCCCGGCACCTTGGCACCTCTCCTGCAGGGCGATCGACGATGCAGATCCCGCTGCTCCTCGATCGCTCCCGCCCGGCCACGCTGGCCGCGCAGATCGTCGAGCAACTGCGCGATGCCATCCTGCAGGGTCGCATTGCGCCGGGCACGCGCATGCCGTCGTCCCGCAGGCTTGCCGACCAGCTCGACGTGTCGCGCAATACCGTGGTGCGCGCCTACGAGTCGCTGATGATCGAAAGCTATGTCGAGGGGCGCCGGGCTTCGGGCATGTTCGCGGCAAGCCATCTGCCGGACCACACGGCACGGCCGGCCGCCCCACCCGCCATCATCGCAGAGGGGGGCAGCCCTTCCTCGATGCCTCTCCCCTGCATGCCAATCCGTGCCCAGGACCTGGTGGCGAGGAACCGCAATCGGCTCGCGTTCGATTTCTTCCCCGGACGGCCGAACGCAGCATTGTTCCCGCTGAAGACCTGGCGACGGCTCCTGCAGAAGAGCCTGTCGCAGGGCGGCGCCGCAGGCATATCGCAGTATTCCGATCCCGCGGGCCTCGCTGTCCTGCGGACGGCGATCGCTGGCCATGTCGCGACAACGCGCAGCATCGTCGCCGACGTCAATCGGGTCGTCGTGACGAGCGGCGTCCAGGAGGGCATCAACATCGCGTCGCGCCTGTTCCTCGGGGCCGGCACGGTCGGCATGATCGAAGACCCCTGCTACCAGGGCGCCCGCTATGCTTTCGAGGCCCACGGCGCGCAGGTCGTCGGCGTACCTGTGGATTCACAGGGGATCGTCACCGATTCCCTGCCAAGCCTTCCGGCCACGCTCATCTATGTGACACCATCGCACCAATACCCGACCGGCCATGTCATGTCGCTGGAACGGCGCCATGCGCTGATCGCCTGGGCGCGCCGGACCGGCTGCTACATCCTCGAGGACGATTACGACGGCGACTTCTGCTACGAGGGATCGCCGCTGCCGTCGATCGCATCGCTGGCGCCCGACTGCACCCTCCATCTCGGCACCTTCTCGAAGTCGTTGGGCGCAGGCCTTCGCCTCGGCTATGTCATCGTGCCCGAGCCGATCGCCGTCGCGGTGCGCAGCGCCAAGGCGCTGTTGAACAACGGCAATTCGTGGCTCGATCAGGCCACTCTCGCCGAGATGATCCGGAGCGGCAGCTATGCGGCGCACCTGGCGCGCATCCGCGTGCGCTACAAGGAGAACCGCGACAGCCTGCTGCTGGCATTGCGGCGGCAGTTCGGCGTGGCCGAGATCAGCGGCGCTTCGAGCGGCCTGCATCTGTTCTGGCGGCTGCCGGCCGGCGTACCGGATGCGCCCGTCCTCGAAGAGATTGCGCGCCGCGCCCGTGTCGGCGTCTATTCGCTGGCGGGCGGCGGCGCGCATGACGCCACGGATTCGGAACTCGCGCGCCGCTGCGTCCTCATGGGCTATGCGGCCCTCCTGCCGCGCCAGATCGAGCAGGGCATCGCGCGCCTCTCGGAAGCGATCGACGACGCGCTCGAGCTGCCGAATGACAGCCTGCCGCGGACGCCCGCCGGGACCGGTCATCTGGCCCTTCGCTTTGCACAACAGCCGGCTCTACGCCGGACCCTTTTGCCTCAGGCAAGTTTCGGCCCCGACGATCCAGCCAAGAGCAGATTTCCCATGCCCGTCGTGACCAACATCTATCGATACCCGATCAAGGGGCTGAGCCCGCAGCGATTGACGGACGTGATCCTCAAGGCGGGCCACACCTTCCCCCACGACCGCATGTTCGCGCTGGCGCGACCGCGCAGCCCGATCGACGGCCACGTCGCCAAATGGGCCAAGAAGGGCCTTTTCGTCATGCTCATGCTCGATGAGGCGCTCGCTCGGGTGCGCACTCATCTGGATGTCGACACACTCGATTTCACCATTCGCGAAGGCAACCGGCAGCTCCTTGCCGTCAACCTCGCCAGCGAGAAAGGGCGCAACGATGTCGAAGCGTTCTTCCAGCAGCTCGTCCCCACGCTGAACGGCACGCCACGCCTGGTCCGCGCCGAGACGGGCGGCCACTTCATGGACAAGCCGGACAAGATCGTTTCGATGATCAACCTCGCGACGGTACGTGCTCTCGAGGAGCGCTGGGGCGTCGAGGTCGATCCGCTGCGGTTCCGGGCCAACGTCTACATCGACGGCGCCCAGCCCTGGGAGGAGTTCGAGTGGATCGGGCGGGACATCGTCATCGGCGATACCGTGATGCGTGTGGACCGTCGGAACGGAAGATGCGGCGCGACCAACGTCAATCCACAGAACGGCCTTCGCGACCTCGACATTCCGACGTCGCTGCGGACGGCGTTCGGGCACAAGGACCTGGGCGTCTATCTGGTGACGCGAAAGACCGGTGCGGTGAGCATCGGCGCCCAGGTCATCGCGCCGACCGACACCGTTCAACACCACGTCGGACTGGCACTTGCAGCCGTTTCTACCATGCCGGAACGGCGCTTCATCTGCCGTGGCTGCTATTACGTCTATGAGGAAGCCAGTGGCCTGCCGGAGCAAGGATTCGCTCCGGGCACGTCCTTCGCGGCACTGCCGGCGACCTGGCGATGCCCGGATTGCGGCACCGAAAAGAGCACTTTCCGCCCGATGGCGCTGAGCGCGGCCTGAACCCCTATCGCGGTTCCGTCCAGCTCTCCGAGAAGGCCAGCGCCGAGGTGCTGAAGGGGCGTCCCTCGCGTTCGCGCGGCCAAGGCCTTCCGCGCGCCTGTTGGCCATTGAGCGTCAGCCGGCCGGAAAGCGCAGGGACCAGCACGGTGCAGACACCGTATGGCCTCGGGTTCGGCTCCTTGTTAGGCTCGGTGTGGATCAGCAGCGGGTCGCCGATGTCGTGCCAGGTCAGCGCGATCTCGGCATCGGCCGCCGAAACATATTCAGTCCAGAAGTAGCGCGGGTCGCCGGCCTTGCTGAAGTCGGCATCGATCACCGGGATCGACAGGTCCTTCAGCTCGGGGTTGAGCATGCCCTGCACGGTCTGCTGCAGCCAGCGCGCCATGGCGATGTTGTCGGAATAGATCCGCCAGTGACCGTGCGTCAGCTCACTCTTCAGGTAAAGCACATGCCCCGGGCCGGCCGGGCAGAACAGGATCCGCCAATAGCTGGCGTCTGTCGAATTGGGATCCCCGTCCTTCTCGCTGAGGCGAAGGAACGGGTTTTCCCCGGTCAGGATCACGCGGTGCGGGTCGGCGACACTCATCTCTCTCCCCCTGTGTTTCTTACGAAGTGCGCAACCGCGGTTGCCCCCGGTCGTTCATGGAGCTGGAGCCTAGCAGGAGGTCCCGCATGGGCGAAGCCTTTGGACGCAGGACGATGAATCTTCTGGCCGGCGTCGTCGGCGCGTCTCTCGTCACTTTCACCGTCATGGCACAGACACAAAACGACCCGCCGGATCGGGTCGGCCGCCTTGCTTTCGTAGACGGAACCGTTTCCTTCCACGATGACCAGCAGGACGGATGGACGAAAGCCGTGATCAACACGCCGTTGACGACCGGCGACGCCATCTGGACCGAGCCCAATGCGCGCAGCGAGGTTTCCCTCGCGGGCACGCGCATCCGGATGGAAGGTTCCACCGAACTCGACATGTCACAGATCGACGACGAAAAGGTGCGGCTGCAACTGGCGCAGGGCCGCGTCGATGTGAAGACCACGCAGATGGACACCTCGCAGCCCTACGAGATCGTCACCCCGCGCGGCACCATCACACTGCAACAGCAGGGCGACTACTATGTTGAGGCCGGCTCGGATCAGGATCCAACGCGCCTCGGCGTCCGCGCCGGCGCGGCGCAGATCCAGGGCCTGAACGGCCAGACCCTGGCGGTGCGGCCGGGCGAAGTCGGCGAGGTGTACGGCGACGGCGGCTCGATGCAGCTCAAGACGGTGAGGGCCGCACCGCCGGCGCCGGCCGCCACGTGGGCGGCGCGCGATCGGCAGGTCGTCTACGACCAGCAGCCGCAGTATGTGCCCGCCGGCATGACCGGCTACGAGGACCTGAACGGCTACGGTAACTGGATCAACGACGGCAGCTACGGCCAGGTCTGGGTGCCGCGGTCGACACCGGCCGGCTGGGCGCCCTATCGCACCGGCCACTGGTCCTATGTGCAACCGTGGGGCTGGACGTGGATCGACGACCAGCCCTGGGGCTTCGCGCCCTATCACTACGGCCGCTGGGCCAACAGCAACAATCGCTGGGTCTGGGTGCCGCCGCAGCGCGAGCAGCGGCCGGTCTATGCGCCGGCGCTGGTCGCCTTCGTAGGCGGCATCGAACTGGCGGCGCAGCTCGGCAACCAAGGCCGCAATACCGGACCGGTCGGCTGGTTCCCCCTGGGACCGCGTGAAGTCTATGTGCCACCCTATTCGACCAACCGTGACTACTACCAGCGCATCAACCGCGCAGCACGAATCCAGGATCGCGAACTCGAGGAGCGTTGGGAGCGCGCGCAGCGTCGCGAGGCTTTCATCGCGGGACAGAACTCGGTGCTGGCGAACCAGCGCTTCGCGACGGTCGTGCCCTCGCAGGCCTTCGTGCGATCGCAGCCGGTGCAGCGTGCGGTGCTGACCGTGCCGGCCGAAAGGCTTGCCAAGGCTGCCGTGGCGCCCGTCTCCGCGCCTCCGGCCCCGGCCGCTTCGGTTGCCGCGGTGGCGGATACCAAGGCCGCCGCTAAGCCGGGTGACGCGAAGGCGCCTGCCAATGCCAAGGCGGCTGCAGAAGCCAAGGCCGCGGTTGAAGCCAAGGCGAAGACGGGTGACTTTGCGGTCGCCAAGACAGCCGTGGCCGACATGGAGACGCTGGCCAAGCCCAAGGCGACGGACACAGGGAAGAAGGCGGCTGCGCCAGGCCCGAAGATCGCCTCGACCGACACCAAGGCCGGCACCGGTACCAAGGCCACAACGGCCGAAAGCCCCGATGCCAACACGGCCAAGCCCGCCACCGCTCCAGCCTTGCGGCCGCGCCAGGGCGCTGCCCCGCCGGCGCTCAAGGAAACAGACAAGACCGAGCCGAACCCGGCCAAGCAGGAACCTGGCAAGCAGGAGCCGGCCAAGCAGGAGTCCGGCAAGCCGGCCGCCCAGCCGCAGAAGGAAGCCGCACCCGCGCCGCCGAAGCCGGCTCTTGCCTCGCCCGACCCGTCACCGGCGAAGCGCGACGACACGAAGCGGGAAGAGCCGAAGCAGGCTTCCCCCGATCAGCAGAAGCCCAATGCTGCCCCCCAGCCCAAGCAGGACGAACCGAAGCAGGCGGCTCCCTCTCCGCAGAAGCCGGCCGCGACTCCGCAGCAGCGGCAGGAAGAGCCCCGTCAGGCCGCGCCGCAGCCGGCGCCCCGCCCGGCTCCGGCTCCCCAGCCGAGAGCCGAACCGAAGCAACAGCGCCAGGAGCAGGTCCAGCCGCAGCGTCCTCAGCCTCAGCAGCAGGCGCCGCAGCAGCAACAGCCGCAGCAGGCTCAGCCGCCCCGCCCGCAGCCCCAACCGCAGCAGCAGCAGATCGCCCAGCCGCCGCAGCAACAGCAGCAGCCCCAACAGCAGCAGCCCCAACAGCCGCAGCCTCAGCGCGGCAACAATGGCGGCGGCGGCAACAAGGACAAGGACTAACGCGTCCTTCTCGAGCAGCCGGCGCTCAGAGGCTGCTTACAGAACCTGGTTGCGGAGCGTCGCCTCGCCCCGCCACAGGCGGTCGAGGTTCTCGATCAGGATGTCGATGACGTTGTCTTCGTAGGCGCGAGTCTCGCCTGCCGTATGGGGCGTGATGAAGACATTGGGCATCGTCCACAGTGGCGATGCCGCCGGCAACGGCTCCTCGGCCGTGACATCGAGGGCCGCGGCCCAGATCCTGTTGCCTTCCATTGTCTTGATCAGAGCCGCCTCGTCCGCGACCTTGCCGCGCGCGACGTTCACGAAGACCGACGAGGGCTTCATCGCAGCGAAGGCCGCCGCGCTCATCAGGCCGGTTGTTTCCGGCGTGAGCGCGCAGGTCAGGGCCACGATGTCGGCCTGTGGAACCAGCTTGACCACATCGTCCATGCCGTGAATCTCGTCGGCGCCGTTCGTGCCGGCCTTCGGATCGCGGCGGATGCCGATCACCTTCATGTCGAAGGCCTTGGCGAGCTTGGCGAGATGGCTGCCGATGCGGCCCATGCCGACGATCAGCAACGTCTTGCCACCGAGCTCGTCCTCACGCTGGGTGAGGTCGCCCAGCATGCCGCGCCACACCTTTTTGTGCTGGTTGTCCCGGGCCTCCGGCAGGCGACGGTAGACGGCCAGGATAAGGGCCAGCGCATGCTCGGCCACGGCGCGGGCATTCACGCCGGCGGCGCTCGCGAGGCGGATGCCCTTGGCGCCCAGCATCTCCTTCGAATACTGGTCCATGCCGGAGCTGATGGACTGGATGAATTTGAGCTTCGTGGCGTGCGGGATGATGTCGTTCTTCCACATGCCTGAGACCGAGACGACGTCGGCCTCGCCGACCCTCTGCACGAACTCGTCGTAGCTGCGCACCTGGAAGCTGTTGATGCCGGTATTCCGGGCATCGAACCGGGCCTTCATCTGGTATGCCGCATGCGCGAAGCAGATTGTCAGTTTATCTCGTGTCGGAAACATGGAACTCCCCCTGCACAAGATGCCACACTAGCCCGAACGACCACCCAGGGGGAACAAGATGAGCCGCAATCCGCTTCGTGAACGCCTGAACGAGGGCAAGCCGACACTCGGCACGCACATCCTGTCCGCCTGGCCGACTCTGGTCGAGTTGATCGGTCACTCCAGGCAGTACGACTACGTGGAGTTCACGGCCGAATATGCGCCGTTCACCATGCACGATCTCGACAATCTCGGCCGCTCGTTCGAGCTGATGGGCATGTCGGGCATGATCAAGATCGAGCAGACGCAGTATACGCATCAGGCCATGCGCGCGATCGGCTCTGGCTTCCAGAGCGTGCTGTTCGCCGACATCCGCTCGGTCGAGGACGCCAAGGCCGCCGTCGACGCCGTGCGCGCCGAGACGACGATGGCTCAGGGCGCGCGCGGCCGCGGGCGCCTCGGCGTCGGCATGCGGCGCGACGTCGGCACGGTCCGGACCGGCGGCTCGCCAGCCTACGTCGATGCATTGAACGAGGTGGTGATCGCCATCATGGTCGAGAAGAAGTCCTGCGTGGACGATCTCGACCGCATCCTCGACGTGCCGGGCATCGACATGGTGCAGTTCGGCGCCTCCGACTTCTCGATGAGTATCGGCAAGACCGGCCAGTATAACGACCCCGAGGTGCTGGCAGCCGAGAAGAAGACGATCGAGACGGCGCTCAGGAAGGGCCTGCACCCGAGGGTCGAGCTGCGCGATCCCAGCCAGGCCGCCAAGTACCTCGACATGGGCGTGAAGCACTATTGCATCGGCTGGGACGTCCGCATCCTCGCCGACTGGTGGGACACCAAGGGCGCCGAGATGCGTGGCCTGCTGGGTGGCGGCACCGCCGCGCCGGCCAAGGCGCCCGCCAAGGCTGGCAACTACTGAGTGCCGGCATGAAGCCTCCGATCGCGCAGCGACGGCCGTCGCAGCGACTCCTGCACGGCGTCACGGTCACCGACGACTACGCGTGGCTGAAGGACGAGAAATGGCAGGAGGTGCTGCGCGACCCGTCGCTGCTCGATCCCGACATCCGCGCCTATCTCGAAGCCGAGAACGCCTATGCCGAGGAGAGGCTCGGACCGACGAAGGAACTTCAGAAGACGCTGGTCGCAGAGATGCGCAGCCGTATCAAGGAAGACGATTCGGGCGTGCCCACGCCGGATGGTCCGTTTTCCTATCTCTGGAAATTCCGCGAGGGTGGCCAGCATCAGCTGATCGGTCGCACGCCACGCGGCGGCGGCGAGATGCAGACGATCCTCGACGGCGATGCGCTCGCGAAGGCATCGGACTACTTCAAGTTCGGCGGCACGCGGCATTCGCCCGATCACGCGCTCGAAGCGTGGAGCGCCGACCTGCGCGGCTCGGAATATTTTGCGTTGCGCATCCGCCGCTGGAATACCGGCGAAGACCTGCCCGACATCCTGACGGAGACCGGCGGCAGCGTCGTTTGGGGCCGCGATTCCTCGTTCTTCTTCTACGTGCAGGTCGACGAGAACCACCGACCGCTCAAGGTCTTCCGGCACAGGCTCGGCACGGCGCAGGCCGACGATATCCTCGTCCACGAGGAAAAGGACATCGGCTGGTTCACCCATATCGGCGAGAGCGCCAGCGGCCGCTTCTGCGTCATCTCGGGCGGCGACCATGACACGACCGAGGAATGGCTGATCGATCTCTCGGTACCTGACGCCATGCCGCGCCTGATCGCGCCGCGCGAGACGGGCGTGCGCTACAGCGTGGCCGATCGCGGCGACGAGCTGTTCATCCTCACCAACGAAGGCGGCGCCATCGATTTCAAGATCGTCACGGCGCCGCTCGCCGCGCCGGAGCGCGCCAACTGGCGCGAACTGGTGCCGCACCGGCCGGGCACCTACATCCTCGGCATCGATCTTTTCGCCGGCCATCTCGTGCGACTGGAACGCGCCAATGCCCTGCCATCGATCGTGATCCGCGACCTCGCAACCCAGGCCGAGCATACGATCGCCTTCGACGAGACTGCCTATTCGCTCGACATGATCGGCGGTTACGAATTCGACACGACCGTCATGCGCTTCGCCTACTCGTCGATGACGACCCCCTCGGAGGTCTACGACTACGACATGGCGACACGGCAGCGGACCTTGCGGAAGCGACAGGAGATCCCGTCCGGCCACGATCCCGCCGCCTATGTCACGACGCGTATCACGGCCATCGCACGCGACGGCGCCGAGGTGCCTGTCTCGATCCTGCATCGTCGCGACCTGGTGCGCGACAGCGGCGCGCCGCTGCTCCTCTACGGCTACGGCTCCTATGGCATGGCGATGCCCGCGTCCTTCTCGGCCAACCGCCTGTCGCTGGTCGATCGCGGCTTCGTCTACGCCATCGCGCATATCAGAGGCGGTTCCGACAAGGGCTGGTCCTGGTATCTCGACGGGAAGCGCGAGAAGAAGACCAACACCTTCGACGATTTCGTCGCGGCCGGTCATGCCTTGATCGAGGCCAGGTATACGTCGACCGGACGCATCGTGGGCCATGGCGGCAGCGCCGGCGGCATGCTGATGGGCGCGGTCGCCAACCGGGCGCCCGACCTGTTCGCCGGCATCCTCGCCGAAGTGCCCTTCGTCGACGTCCTGGCCACCATGCTCGACGACAAGCTGCCGCTCACGCCGCCGGAATGGCCGGAATGGGGCAATCCGATCACCGACGAGGCGGCGTTCAACACCATCCGCTCCTATTCGCCCTACGACAATGTGGTGGCGCAGGCCTATCCGGCGATCCTGGCGATGGCCGGGCTCACCGACCCGAGGGTGACCTATTGGGAACCGGCCAAATGGGTGGCGCGGCTGCGCGCGACCATGACGGGCGGCGGGCCGGTGATCCTGCACACCAACATGGGCGCGGGCCATGGCGGCGCGTCCGGCCGCTTCTCCCGCCTCGACGAGGTCGCGATCGGCTATGCCTTCG
The DNA here is from genome assembly GCF_004297265.1 of Reyranella sp. GTDB lineage: Bacteria > Pseudomonadota > Alphaproteobacteria > Reyranellales > Reyranellaceae > Reyranella. The sequence goes on along the minus strand of NZ_SCUT01000024.1, from coordinate 194,603 downwards.
CCCTGGACACAGTCGGACTTGCTGGAGCCAAGCCATGAAGACGCGCATCGACACGATCCTGAACGAGGCCGTGCAGCGCGGCGACGTGCCCGGCGTCGCGGCCGTCGCAACGGATGGGAACGGCACGATCTACGAGGGCGGCTTCGGCAAGGCGATCCTGGGCCAGGACGCCGACATGACGCCCGACACCGTCGTCTGGCTAGCTTCCATGACCAAGGCCGTCACCGGCGCCGTGGCGATGCAGCAGGTCGAGCGCGGCGTGCTGACGCTGGACGCACCGGCGAGAGAGGTGATTCCCTATCTCGGCGAGGTGCAGGTGCTGGAAGGCTTCGGTGCCGCCGGCGAGCCGCGCCTGCGCAAGCCCGTGCGCGACATCACCTTGCGCCATTTGCTCACGCACACCGCGGGCTTCGGCTACGACATCTGGAACCCGGAGATCCTGCAGTATCGCGAGGCCATGGACGTGCCGACCATAGGCTCCGGCCTCGACAAGGCGCTGACGACGCCGCTGCTGTTCGACCCCGGCGCGCGCTGGCAGTACGGGATCGGCATCGACTGGGCCGGCAAGATGGTTGAGGCCGTCACGGGCAAGAAGCTCGGCCAGGTGATGCACGACGACCTGTTCGCCCCGCTCGGCATGGACAGCACCGCCTTCCGGATCACCCCCGCGATGCGCGCTCGCATGGCCAGGGTCCATCATCGCCAGGCAGACGGCAGCCTGGTTGCGGACCTCAAGCGCGAGATTCCGCAGGATCCCGAGTTCGAGGCGGGCGGCGGCGGTCTCTATTCGACGGCCAACGACTACCTGAAATTCGTGCGGATGGTGCTGGATGGCGGCAAGTCGGCGCGCGGCGAGGCCGTGATGAAGCCCGAGACCGTCGACGCGATGGCGGCCAACGCAATGGGCGACTCGACCGTGACCTTGCTGAAGACCGTGATGCCCGCTTTGTCCAACGACGCCGAATTCTTCCCCGGCGTCACCAAGCAGTGGGGCCTCAGCTTCCTGATCAACAATGAGGAAGCGCCGACCGGCCGCTCGGCCGGCAGCCTGTGCTGGGCCGGCCTGCCGAACACCTACTACTGGATCGACCGCAGGAGGCGCCTGGGCGGCGTCTACATGACCCAGATCCTGCCCTTCGCCGACGTGAAGTCGCTGCCGCTCTTCTACGCCTTCGAGAGCGCGGTGTACGGACGTTAATCGAAGAGTTTCATTGGAGCGCGCCACTCCAGTGGCGCATCATAACTATGAGCGCCACTGGAGTGGCGCGCTCCGTTGAAACATTCCTTTCTAAACTGCAAGACCAAACAGCTCCGTCTCCTCGCGCACGCCGCGCAGGCGGTGGCGGCCGAGAGAGACCAGACGGTCGCGGCTCGCGGTCGCGGCTTCGGCGAAAGCCTGCGATATCAGCAGAGCCTGGTCGAGCGGCTGGCACAGTGCCTCGATGCGCGAGGCCTCGTTCACTGCCGGGCCGATCACCGTGAAATCGAGCCGCGTATCGGAGCCGACATTGCCGTAGAGGACACGGCCGATGTGCAGGGAAATGTCGAGCGACGTGGCCCGCTGTCCCGCATTTCGCCGCTCCGCGTTCAGTGCCTCGACGCGGGCCAGCACTTCTTCCGCGGCTGCCAGTGCCTCCGCGCAGACCTCGGCGCGGTTGCCGGAGATCACGCCGAAGGCCGCCAGCATGCCGTCACCCATGAACTTCAAAACCTCGCCGTCGCGCGCAACGATGGGCTGAACCATGCAGTTGAAATAGTCGTCGAGCAGCACGATCAGCTCGCGTCCGGGCATCGTATCGGCAAGCGCCGTGAAGCCCCTCAGATCGGTGAAGAACACCACCGCCTCGACGCTCTGCACCTCGCCGCGCAGTACCGTGCCGGAAAGGACGCGACTCGCCGGGTCGTTGCCGAGATAGGCCGCGAGCAATCCGTGCCCGATGCCGCGCAGGCTGGTGGCCTTCACCGCAACGGCGAAGACCGGCAGCACCTCGCGCAGGAAAACAAGGTCCCCGTCGCGAAAGCCGCCGGGCCGGTCGGTCGAGGCGGAAAAGACGAGCCAGAGCCGCTCGGCATGATCGGCCTCGGTGGAACTGCCGACCTGCGGCGACAGCTCGCCGAACGGCTGCACCCAGCCGATCCACTCCGTCATGCCGGCTGTCTGCAGCTCGTCGAACACCGGGATGTCGAGCCGGTCGTTGGCACCATCGAAACGATGCCGCAGCTCGGCGATACCGTCGCGCAGCATGGCCGCGAAAGGACTCTGCTGGATTCCGGCCGATTCGATCTCGGCATGGCCGAACTCGAAATGCTGGCCGATCCCCCCGGCCGCATCCCAGATCAGGCTGCGCGCCCGCACCATCGGATGGAGCGTGTTCATGCCGACGAATATCCGCTCGACCTTGAGCCCCGCCTCGTTCAGGCGGCGTCCGAACCCCTCGACGATATCCTCCAGCGGCATGTTGCGCAGACCGCCCTGGGCCAGCCATCCGTTGAGGGGCGCAGAATTCATCGACATGAGCTCCGGACATCCGATACGCGGCGGGCCAAGGATAGCTACAATCGTAGCGAAGATAGAACCTATTCCAAGGTCACCCCCATGGCGAACACCGACCCCACGCATAAGCCCGTTCGCCAGGACGAACTCAACACAGCGCTGGAGACAAATCGCCTCTTCGACGCCGTGGCCTTTACGCCTGCCGTGACGCTCGACGAACTCGACCTCGCGGAGTGTCGCTTCATCAACTGCGTCTTCGACCTGTCTTCCGTCCGCGGCGCCGATTTCTCGGGAGCGTTGTTCAAGGGTTGCCGCATTTCGCCAGGGCGCTTCGCGAGCTGCAAGCTCGCAGGGGCCCGCGTCCACGACAGTAGCTTTTTCGACGCCGATCGGAAGAAAGGATGCACCTTCGCCTTCTGCGACCTGCGGGGCGTCGAAGCGGAAAAATGCAACTTCGCCGTCAACAGCTTCGAACGTTGCGACATGTATGATTTCGGCGCACGGGAATGCAGCTTCCGGGGCGTGCGCTTCCACGGCTCGACGTTTACAAAGGCAATTTCGAAGCGGGTGATCGTCACGCGGGCGCGTTTCGAAGCCTGCAACTTCGCCTTCACGGATTTCTCTGGCGTGTCGCTCGAGAGCTGTGAATTCCGGACCTGCAGGTTTCTCGACACGGCGCTCTTCGACGTCAATCTCACCGACGCGGTCCTGCGCGACTGTTCGCTCGAAAAAGCCGAATGGGAGCGGGCCAATCTGACCCGCGCGGATCTTCGAGGCTCGACGATCTCCGGACTGAATCTGGCCGTGCTGTCCGGCTACGCCGGTCTGATGATCGGCGAAAGCCAGCAGACGGAGCTTCTGGAACGACTGGGCGTCTCGGTGAACCCCGACTGAGAGTCTATGGCGACGGTGGCGTCATCGTTCCCGCCGGCAGCGCGGCGCAATGGTCGTAGATGTCGCTCGGCCGCGTGAACCAGACCTTGTCCTTCTGCGGATGATTGGCGATGTGCGACAGCGCCTCGCGCAGCGCCCGCAGGCGATAGGGCTGACCCACGATCATGGTGTGGAGCGCGATGCCGCAGACCAGCGGCTGCTTCGCCGACTGCCGCAGCAGCTCCTCGAACTGGGCGATGATCATGTCGCGGAACTCGTCGCCACTATGGTGGCGCACCAGAACCTGCGGGCTGTCGTTGACTTCGATCGGATAGGGCACACTCATCAGCGGGCCCGAACGCGTCTTCATCCAGATCGGCTGATCGTCGTTGGGCCAGTCCATCAGGAAGTCGTAGCCGGTCTCCTTGAGAAGATCGGGCGTGACGCGGGTCGAGGCCATCCAGGGCGCCATCCAGCCGCGCGGCCGCTTGCCCGAAGCCTTCTCGATCGAATCGGCGATCTCCTGCAGGAAGCGCTTCTCGTCGGCCTCCCACATGCCGCCATGGCGTTCGGCATTGGTGCGGCCATGGCCGATGAACTCGTCGCCGCGCGCCTTCAGCGCATCGACGATCTGCGGCGCATAGTCGAACACCGTCGTGTTGATCAGGTGCGCGGCCGGCAGGTTGAGCTCGTCGAACAGTTCGAGGCAGCGCCAGACGCCGACCCGGTTGCCGTAGTCGCGCCAGGCGAAGGTGCGAGGGTCGGGCGGTGGATTGGCGACGGTGAGAAGATGCCCCTCGCCCGCCCCGAAGGCGAAATGCTCGATGTTGAGACCGAGATAGACCGCGAGCCGCTTGCCTTCCGGCCACGAATAGTCCTTGCGCTCGGTGATCGGCGAATAGGCGTAGCGGTCGTGATACGGCAACTTGATCGTGTGCATTCCTACCTCTTGACGACCGCAACCTTGTTGTCGGTCTGCTCGGTATTCATTCGCCGGAACCTGTCGACCGCCTCGGCATGGAAGGCGCGCTCCTCGGGCCCCGCCTCCTGGACCGGCCGGCGCTCGTCGTCGAAGTGTCCATACTTCTCCTCGCCGCGCACCAGCATGGCGCTCACACGAGTCGGCGAAGTGCATCGCGCCCAAGTCGGGATATAGCTGATCCCGAGGCCGATGCGCCGGTCGTTCGAGCGGTTGGGCCGCGAATTGTGAACAAGATGGGTGTGGTGCAGCGAGAACTGGCCCGCCTTCACCGGCATGAACGCCGTCTGGCTGCGGTCGAAGTTGCCCGCCAGCTCCTGGCCGCGCGACAGCAGGTTCTCGGGATCCTGCATCTCGGCATGAGGCAGCTGGCCGAGCTTGTGCGACCCCGGTACGACCTCCATGCAGCCCGCCTCGACCGGCGCATCGCTGAGAGCGACCCAGGCGGTGACGTGGCAGGCGGGCTCCAGCGCGAAGTAGGTCGCATCCTGGTGCCAGCTCACATAGGCGCCGGAACCCGCGTCCTTGGGCCAGACGCTGAGATGGAACAGGCGGATGTCGGGTCCGATCAGATCCTCGACCGCGTCGAGCACCTCGGGTGAATGGACGATCTCGTCGACCCACGGAAAGAGAAGATGCGGCTTGAAATTGTGGCCGCGCGTCAGCTTCTGGCCCTGCGCGCGCTCGAAGGCCTCGAGCCTGTCGCGCCAGGCCCGCGTGCGTTCGGGCGAGAAGGCGTCGACCGGGCAGACATAGCCGTCGCGGGCGTAGCCTTCGATCTGCGCGGGTGTGAGTTTCTTTGGCATGTCAGTGCGCCGTCCAGCCGCCGTCGACGAACAGCAGCGACCCCGTGGTGAAGGAGGAATCCGAAGAAGCAAGGAAGAGGGCCGCTTTGGCCACTTCCTCCGGCTGGCCGATGCGGCCCATCGGATGGCGCACCTTCCAGAAGGCGCGCGCCGCCTCGGGGTCGGGCTGACGCTTCAGCGAACGCGCCGGCATCGGCGTGTCGATGACGCCGGGCATCAGCGCGTTGATGCGGATGCCCTGGGCGGCATGATCGACGGCCACGGTCTTGGTGAAGGAGACGATCGCGCCCTTGGAGGCGATATAGGCCACGTTGGTGCCGAGGCTCGACTGGGCGAGCTGCGAGCCCAGCGTGACGATGGCGCCCGATCCGGCGGCAAGCATCGGCTTGATGGCATGATGAACCCAGAGAAAGGTGCCCTTCACGTTGATCGCGAAGGTACGATCCCAGGTCGCCTCGTCGATCTTGTCGACCGTGCCGCCGAAAGAGGCGCCAGCGGCCGTCACCAGCACGTCGATGCGCCCCCATGTCTCCAGGACCTTCGCCACGCCGGCGCTGGCCTGGTCGTTGTTGCTGACGTCGGCGGGGATGATGAGGGTCTCGCCGCCGATTTCGGCGGCGATCTTCGCGAGGCCGGTCTCGTCGAGATCGACCAGCGCGACCTTGGCGCCCTCGGCTGCGAACAATCGTGCGGTCGCGGCCCCGATTCCAGACGCCGCACCAGTGACAATAGCCACCTGATCCTTGAGCTTCATGGCGGAAAGCTTAGCCCGCTGACGCGCCCCTTGTCAGTGCGTCAGCGTGGTCGCTTGCGCAGTGGACGTTTGCGCTGGGCGCGACGCGCCATCATGTTCAGCCCCTCGATCAGACCCGAGAAAGCCATCGCCGTGTAGATATAGCCCTTGGGCACATGCACGCCCATGCCGTCGGCGATCAGAGTCATGCCGATCATCAGCAGGAAGCCGAGCGCCAGCATGACGATGGTCGGATTGTTGCCAATGAACCTGGCCAGACCGTCAGCCGCAGCAAGCATCAGGCCAACCGCCACGACGACGGCGATCACCATGATCGGGATATCGTCGGTCATGCCCACGGCGGTGATGATGCTGTCGAGCGAAAAGACCAGGTCGAGGATCAGAATCTGGCCGATCACGCCCGCCACGGTGACACGCACGGCTTTGCCGGCCGCCTCCTCCTCGTCTTCGTGCTCTCCCACGACATGGTCGCGGATCTCGCTGGTCGCCTTGTAGATCAGGAACAGGCCGCCGCCGATCAGGATGAGATCCCGCCAGGAAAATCCGTGGTCGAACAGTGAAAAGAGCGGCGTTGTGAGCTGCACGATGAAGGCGACGCCGCTCAGCAGCCCGAGCCGCAGGATCACCGCGAGACCGATGCCGATGCGGCGGGCGCTGGACCGTTTCTCCTCCGGCAGCTTGTTGGTCAGGATGGAGATGAAGATCAGGTTGTCGATGCCCAGCACGACTTCCATGATCACGAGGGTCGCGAGCGCGGCCCAGGCTTGCGGGTCGCGGGCGAGGACGAGAAGCTCTTCCATCATCCCACCACCATAGGTCATTGCTGGGTCGCGCCAAGAGACCTTTCTTTTGCAGGGCCGAGCCGCTAAGCCCGCAACCGATGTCTTCCCCCGCCGTTCCGCCGCGGCCCTCCCCAGCCAGTCCCCTTCCTGCCGCCCCGACGATCGCCATCGTGCTCCTGTCGGTCGCCGCCTTTGCGTCGGCCGCCAACATGAGGGTGATCGATCCGCTGCTGGTGCAGCTTTCCGCCTCCTTCGGCGTCACAGTCGGCGCGGCCTCGATCGCCGCAACGGCCTTCCTCTTCGCCAACGGTGTCTTCGTGCTGGTGCACGGCCCGTTCGGCGACCGCTACGGCAAGATGCCCGTCGTCGCCATCGCCTGCATCGGCGCCGCCCTCTGCTGCATGCTGGGCGCGATCTCCACGTCGCTCGGGATGCTCACCCTGGCGCGCTTCCTGACGGGCGTGACCGGTTCGGCGATCATCCCGCTCGCCATCGCCTGGGTCGGCGACAATGTGAGCTACGAGAAGCGGCAGGCGACCTTGGCCCGTTTCCTCACCGGCCAGACGCTCGGCCTGATGACCGGATCGGCGCTGGGCGGGGCGATCGGCGACTGGCTGGGCTGGCGCTCGGTCTTCTGGGTTCTGGCCGCGATATACATCCTAGCTGGCGGCGCGCTGTTCGCCGTCATGCGCGCCCGGCCCGACATCGCCCGTCCGGGCGAACGGGCTGCGGGCTCGATGATCGGCCAGATGGTCGGTGTCCTCAAAAGACCCTGGGCCATGACGGTCATCCTGGTCGTGGCGCTGGAGGGCGGCGTCTTCTGGGGCGCCTTCACCTTCGTCGGCGCCGACCTGCACCAGCGCTTCGACCTGGGCTTCGCCGCCATCGGACTGGCGGTCGCGGCCTTCGGCGCCGGCGGCTTCCTCTACGTGATGGTGGCGCACCATCTCGTGCGCATCCTGGGAGAGCGCGGCCTCTGCACCTGGGGCGGCACGGGGCTGGGCATCGCCTTCGCGGCCATGGCGCTGGCGCCGACCGCCGAGGTCGAGTTCGCCGCCATCGTCCTGTCGGGCGTGTCGTTCTACATGCTGCACAACACGCTGCAGACCAACGGCACCCAGATGGCGCCGGAAGCCCGCGGCGCCGGCATGGCGCTGTTCGCGCTCTGCCTGTTCGTGGGCCAGGCGATCGGCGTGCCCATCGCGGCGCCGATCGTCGACCGCTGGGGAGCGCCGCCCGTCTTCTGGGCGGCCGCTCTCGTGCTGCCGCTGCTGGCCTTCTGGTTCTCCGCCGCGATCGGCCGGCGCGCTCAGTTGACCGGCGAAACCCGGAACTGATAGGGCGCCTCGAGCTCCTTGCACTCCTCTGGCGTGAGCGAGATCTCGGTCGACTTCGCGGCCGAAGTCAGCTGGTCAAGATCGGTCGCGCCGATGATCGGCGAGCCCATGTAAGGCTTGTGCAGCAGCCAGGCGAGCGCTGCCTGGGCCGGCGTGCAGCCCTTCCCGCTCGCGATCTTCTTCAGCCGCTCGACGATTTCCCAGTCGCAGTCACGGTAGGTGCCGTCCTTCACGACCGTGTCGTTCTTCGCGCGCTCGGTCGAACCGCCACCGTCCTTGCTGCGGTTGCCCGCCAGGAAGCCGCGCGCCAGCGGCGAATAGGGGATCAGACCGACGCCCTGCTCGTGGCAGAGCCGGTTCATCTCATGCTCCTCCTCGCGCTGGATCAGGTTGTAGAGGTTCTGCATGGCAATCGGCCTTGCGTAACCCTTCCAGTCGGCAACCATGACCATCTGTGCGAACTTGTAGGCCGGCATGGTCGAACCGCCGATGTAGCGGACCTTGCCCGAGCGCACGATCTGGTCGAGCGAATACATGGTCTCCTCGATCGGCGTGTGTGGGTCGAGACGATGAACCTGGTAGAGGTCGATATAGTCGGTCTGCAGGCGCTTCAGCTGGGCGTCGACCGAGGCCATCAGGTGCTTGCGGCCGGTGCCGACGTCGTTCTGGTTCTCGCTCATGCGGATGCCGACCTTCGTCGACAGCACGAAATCCTCGCGATTCGCCATCTTCATGAGCGTCGCGCCCATGATCTCCTCGGAGCGGCCGAAATTGTAGGTATCGGCGGTGTCGAAGAAGGTGATGCCGACGTCGAGCGCGCGTTTGAAATAGGCCGGCGCTTCGGACTCGTCGAACTTGCCCCAGCCCCGCCGACCCTTGGCGCCCCATGAATTCCCGCCGAGACAGATCCTGCTGACGATCAGGCCCGAGTGGCCGAGCGGTCCGTACTTCATCGATACCCCCTTAAAGAGCTGCGGCACCGGTCGCTGTCGACCGATGCCGCCTTCACACACTCCGATTTCGTGCCCGCGGCTAGCCGAGCACTTCCTTGTTCACGACGTTCGCCGCGTTGATCCTTCCGTCGAACACGCTCAGGATGTTCTCGACGGCGGTGACGGCCATGCGGTCGCTGGCTTCCTTGGTGACGCCTGCCATGTGCGGGCTGAAGAACACGTTCTCCAGCTCGAACAGCTTGTTCTTCGGATCCGGCGGCTCGCGGTCGAGCACGTCGAGGCCGGCACCCCGCAGCTTGCCGCCCTTCAGCGCGGCATAGAGCGCGTCCTCATTGACGATGCCGCCGCGCGCGGTGTTCACCAGGAACGCCGTCGGCTTCATCAGCCCCAGCGTCTCGGTATTGAACATGTCGATCGTCTCCGGCCCCTTCGGGCAGTGGATCGACACATAGTCGACCTCCGGCAGGATCGCCTTGAGATCGGTGACCTTGGTGGCGCCGGCCTTCTCGATGTCGGCCTTCGACACGTTGGGATCGAGCACATAAGTCTCCATCTCGAACGCGACGCAGCGCTTGACCGTGCGCGAGCCGATGCGGCCCATGCCGACGACCAGCACCTTCTTGCCCGCGACATCGGACGGCAGGTCGCTCAGTCGCTCGCCCCAGGCGCCGGTACGCACCCAGCGGTCGGACTTCTTGGTGAGGCGCGCGGCGGCGAGCAGCATGTACATCGCATGCTCGGCCACCGAGACCGAGTTGGCGATGCCGGTGGTCATCAGCGGGATCTTGCGCTTATTCAGTGCCGGGATCTCGACGGCATCGAAGCCGACGCCCAGACGCGCCACCACCATCATGCCAGGCGCCGCATCGAGCTCGGCTTGGCGGAACGGCGTGGCGCCCAGGGTCACGGCGTTCGCGTCCTTGAGCTTGGGATGGAGCGACGGCACCGTGTCGTCGGTCAGGATTTCGTAGTCGACATCGTCGCGCGCCTTGAGGACGTCGATTCCCGCCTCCGGCATGCGGCCGACGATCAGCACCTTCTTGCGATTCTTGCCTGTATTCGGGCCCGTATTCATCGTTTCCCCTGGATCATGCTGTGCAAACGGGCGCGATCCTAAGGCTCACCGGCGCGGGAGGCCAGAGCCAGCCGCTAGGGCAGGTAGTTCAACGGCAACCGCGTGGTGGACTTGATCTCCTCCATCGCGAACATCGAGGTGACGTCGGACAGTTCGATCTTTGCGATCAGGCGCTTGTAGAAGGCGTCGTAGGCCTCGATGTCAGGCAGGGCGAGACGGATCAGGTAATCGATTTCACCACTCATGCGATAGCAGTCCATGACCTCGGGAAAGGAGGCCACGGCCTTGGCGAAGCGGGTCAGCCACTGGGCATTGTGCTGCGCCGTGCGCACCGCCACGAAGACGGTGACGTGGGCGTTGACGGCCTTGCGGTCGAGCAGCGCCACGCGCGAGCGCACGATGCCCTCCTCCTGCAGCCGGTTGATGCGCCGCCAGCATGGCGTCGTCGACAGGCCGACGCGCTTTGCAACCTCGGCCAGCGGCATGTCGGCATTGTCCTGTAGGCAATCCAGAATCTTCTTGTCGAAGGAATCCAGTGTGAATTTTCCGGCCATGGGCTTCCCCGAGGAATTGCGTTCTCAAGTTTGGGCGCGCCACAGGGAAGGTAGCAAGCCGTTTCCCGCGATGGCCGGTACAATTTACTCATGTTCCGCCGCTTCACCGACCACCCCGCCTCGGTCAACGAGACCTACCTCCAGCACATGGGCATGGCCTTCGGCTTCGGCGCCAGGATGCTGGTTGGCTCGCTCGCCTGTTTCGTGCACGGTATCCTTCCATGGGTATGCCTGACCCGCGGAAGCGATACGATCCGCGCACTTCATCACCGCATGGTGAGCCATCGCGTGGTGCGTCCTGCAAAGGACGACGCTACGGTCGTCGCGGCGGGCGACTAGCCGAACGCCTTAGCCTGCCGGCCTGCCTTGGGCCTTTCATAGCCCTCGCCTCTCTGGTCATGGCGAACGGGCGGGGAACAGTTTCGCGCACGGCGTGCCCCTGGGCTAATTCCCGGCCGCCGACGATCGCGCAACGTTCCATAATTATCGATCGCCACCGGGGCCTGACCCGCCATCGGATTTTTTCGCCGCGCCCCTATGGCACGCGGCACCGGCGACCTATGTCATGAAATGAGGGTGGCCGGGACGCCCTCCACAGAAGCGCAACCCCTTCCCGACGTGCTACGTTTTCTGCGGGGAAGCGAACAGAAGCGGAGGCTGTAATGGAAACTGCTTTGCGGATCAGCTACCAGGGTGGGACAGCCAGCGAAGCGCTGAACTCCCTGATCAACGACCATGTCGAGACGCTCGAGAAGCTGCATGGCCGGCTGACTTCCTGCCAGGTGATCGTGCAGGTGCCTGACCGCCATCACCGCACAAGCAATCTCTACAGCGTCAACATCCACATCGCGCTGCCGGGCAATATCGACGTGAACATCGATCATATGTCGCACGACGACGAGCGGTTTGCCGATCCGACCTTCGCGGTGAACGATGCGTTCCGGCGCGCCAAGCGCCAGATCAAGGAACGAGCGCGCAAGCAGCGGGGCGAGGTGAAGAACCTGCACGAGCGCGTCGAGCGCACGCTGGATCGCGCGGAAGGTTAGCGCCGGCGCGGCACGCCTTTTTCGTCGAGTCTCTCCCGCAGAAGGAAGACTCGATCGCCGCCCCAGAAAATCTCGCCGTCGAGGACGAAGCTCGGGACACCGAAAATGCCCGACGCTTCGGCTTCGCTGCGGAGGGCATCGTGCCGGGCCCCGCCCTCGCCTTCGAGGAAGCCAGCAAAGCCCGGAGGCGCGCCGGCCTGTTCGAGGACAGCACTCACGGCCGCGACGTTTTCGGGGTCGAGATCGCGGCGCCAGAAACGGTCGAACGCGAGATCGTTGTAGGCTCGGAAGACGCCGTGCTGCTGGGCGTAGAGCATTCCAGCGTTGATCGCCCGCGCATAGTAGATCTTCTTCGGTCCCATCAGGGTCAGGCCCTGCTTGTTGGCGAAACGGCGGGCATCCATGTAGGCATAGCGCACACGCCGCCAATGATGCGGATCGCGCTGCTCCACCGAGCCCTGGAACGAGGCGATGTCGAGCGTGTACGGCCGCCAGTCGAGGTCGATCTCGTAGTCGGCCTCGAGTTCGTAGGCCCACGCCTTCGCCACGAAGGCGTAAGGACTCACATAGTCGCTCCAGAGGATGACTTTCGCGCGATCAGTCACGGCGCGCTCCTCTCGCGCCTCCACAGCCACCAGAACACGCCGCCGACCGCGACGACCATCAACGTGCCGACCAGCAGCAGCATGGCCGAATCCTGGATCCACGCCACGGCCGGCACCGACAAAGCGAGGAACAGGCCGACCAGGCAGATGCGCCACACCCGCGCGTGGACGCCCGCCACGAAGGTGCCGAGCGCCAGCAGGATCAGGAGCGCGAGGCTGGTCGCATTGTCGTTCACCACGCCGCGCACCTCGGGCAGGAACATCAGCCACATTGCCGCCAGGAAGGCGAGCCAGTGCAGCGCCTGCGTCACGATGAGCCGCAGGTGATCGGCCGTCTTGTCGACCTCCCGCCATCCCGACATCACGCAGGCAAGGCCGTAGATCGGCGCCAGGACCATCCAGTAGGCGTAGGTGGTGGGCCCCCGAAAGCCGGTCAGGATGATGCCCCCGACCGCCAGGGCCAGCATCGCCACATAGGGCAGCTCCCGCACCAGCCAGTGCCGGCCGGCGCCGTCGCCGGCGGTGCTCACCGTGCGTCCTTCGCCAGCCGCTTCTCGACCACGCGCGCCCACAGGGTCGAGCCCAGGGTGAGCGCCTCGTCGTTGAAGTCGTAGCTGGGATTGTGAACCTCGCAGCCACCCTCGCCACCGCCGTTGCCGATGTTGATGAAGGCGCCCGGGACCTGCTCCAGCATGTACGAGAAATCCTCGGAGGCCATCACGAACGGGCCCTCGCGGTTCATGTTCTCCGGGCCCACGATCTCGGCCGCCACGTCGGCGATGAACTTCACCGCGTCCTTGTCGTTCACCAGCGGCGGGAAGGCGATGCGCACGTCGGCCTTAGCGCTGCCGCCCAGGCTCGCGGCGATGCCGCTGGAGATCGTCTCGATGCGCTCCTTGATGAGCGCCATCGTCTCCTTCCGGAAGGCGCGGATCGTGCCGCGCAGCACGGCCTCCTGCGGGATCACGTTGTAGGCGTCGCCCGAATGCATCTGCGTGACCGAGATCACCGCCGAATCGAGCGGTGCCACGTTGCGCGAAACCACGCTCTGCAGCGCCGAGATGATCTGCGTCGCAATGATGACCGGATCGATGCCGGTCTCGGGCCGCGCGCCATGCGCGCCCTTGCCGGTGATGTGGATGTCGAACAGGCCGCCGCCTGCCATCTGCGGGCCCGAGCGGATGGCGAACTTGCCGACGTCGAGCTTCGGCCTGTTGTGCATGCCGAAGATGATCTCGCAGGGGAACTTCTGGAACAGCCCGTCCTTGACCATTGCCTCGGCGCCGCCGCGCCCCTCTTCGGCCGGCTGGAAGATGAGATGCACCGTACCGTCGAAGTTGCGGGTCGCGGCGAGATACTTGGCGGCGCCCAGCAGCATCGCGGTATGGCCGTCGTGGCCGCAGGCATGCATGCGGCCCTTGTGCGTGCTGCGGTGATCGAAAGTGTTGAGCTCGTCCATCGGCAGCGCATCCATGTCAGCCCGCAGGCCGATGGCACGCGGATTGTTGCCGACGCGGATGGTGCCGACGACACCAGTCTTGCCGATACCCGTCGTGACCTCGCAGCCCCACTCCTTCAGCTTCTGGGCGACGATGGTGCTGGTGCGCTCCTCCTCGAAGCCCAGTTCCGGATGCGCGTGGATGTCGCGCCGGAGGGCGGTCAGCTCGGCGGCGGCGGCGGCGATCAGCGGTTCGATCTTCATGGCGGTCAGGACTCCAAAAGGAAGGCGGTCATTACACGACGAAACTCCGCGCCGTGCACGTTCGGATATGCATGGCCACCGTCCGGCAGCACATAGGCGCGTGCCCCCGGGATCAGGCGCACCAGCTCTTCGGTGAAATAGAGCGGCGTCACCGTATCGTCGCGGGCACAGACGGCCAGGGTACGCGCCGCCACCTTCTGCAGCTGCGCGCGCCGGTCGTGCGCCACGATGGCGGCGATGCGCGACAGGACGATCTCGGGAACGGGAATGGCATCGAGGGCCTTCGCTTCGGCGGCCACGAGGTCGGCATCGTGGTCGCGTACCCAGGCCGGCGAATTCAACGCCAGCGCACTCGACTTCAGATAGGCCGCCGGTCCCAGCTCGCGCAGCATCAGCGAACGCACCTCGAACAGCCGCCGGAAGAAGGCGTCGGTCTTGGCCCAGGTGGCGCTCAGCACAAGCCGGTCGATGCGTGCGGGATGCTCGATCGCCAGGACCTGCCCCATCGCGCCGCCGGTCGAGTGGCCGCACCAATGGACCTTGTCGTAGCCCAGCCCCTCGATGAGCTGCAGTGCATCGTCGGCCATCTGTTCGACGCTGTAGTCGATCCTCGAAAGGCTGCTGCGCGCGGTGCCGCGATGATCGTGCACGACGACGGTGAAATTCTTTGCGAGCTCGGACACGTTGTCGCCCCACCATCGGCCATCGCCGCCGAGGCCGGCGACCAGAAACAGCGCGGGGCCGCTGCCATGGACCTCGTAGTAGAGTTCGGCGCCGTCACGCAGCTTGAACAGGGCCATTCCGTCTCCTAAGCGATTTGCTATGTTCGCCCCAGGAGGAAAGCGCACCATGAAGCGCCTGTCGATTGTTGCTTTGGCTCTGTTGAGTGGATGCGGGCCCCAGGAACAAGTGGTGACGAGCAACATTCCACGCCCCGCGCCCGACGAGGCGACGCCGACAGGCATTGCCTATCTCTGTGAAGGTCGGAAGGAAGTGTCGGTGGTCTACGCCAAGAACCGCGCCTCGGTGACACTGGGCGACCGGACATGGCGCATGGAATATCAGGGCGGCGGCCAGGGCTTCCGCTACGCCGATTCCTCGACCGAATGGTCCGGCCCGGGCAATGCAGGCACGCTCAAGGCGCTGAGCGGCGGGGCGCCGCTCGCCTCCAACTGCCAACCGCAGCGCCGCACGACTTAAGGTCACGGCCAAACAGGTGCGCCGTCGAGCCCGGCGGTTTCCGGCAGGCCGCAGATCAGGTTCGCGTTCTGCACCGCCTGGCCGGCGGCTCCCTTGCCGAGATTGTCGACCACGCCCAACGCGATCACCAGATTGCGCTCCGGATCGGCCGCATAGCTGACGAAGGCGAGGTTCGAGCCGGTCGCCCACTTGGTCTGCGGCGGCTTGTCGGTCACGCGCACGAAGGCCCGGCCGGCGTAGAAACGCCGGGCCGCGTCCAGGCACTGGTCCGTCGTGGCGCGGCCGCGGCAGTAAATGGTGGCAAGCACGCCGCGGGTCATCGGCACAAGGTGCGGCGTGAACACCAGCCCGGCGGCGCTGCCGCCGCTCAGCCGCTCGATCGTCCTGGCCATCTCCGGCATGTGGGTGTGCTTCAGCAGGCCGTAGGGCACCAGGTTCTCATTGCTCTCGGCATAGCCGAACCGGCTGTCGGCGCCGCCGCGGCCGGCTCCGGAAATACCGGTCTTGGCGTCGATCACGATGTTGCCGGGCTCGATCAGCCTGTCGGCCAGCAGCGGCGCCAGCGCGGTCAGCGTCGCTGCGGGAAAGCAGCCGGGATTGGCGACGCGGGTCTTCCCGGCGATCTCGGCAGGCCAGACGTCGGCGAGACCATACGCCCAACCCTCGACGTAGCGGTGGTCGCCGCCGATATCGACGATCTTCACGTCCTTCGGAACGCGCGCCAGCGCCTCCGCCGAGGCGCCCGTGGGCAAGGAGGCAAACAGCACGTCAAGCTTCGGCAGGGTCACCGGATCCCACTTCTCGATCACGAGGTCGGCCAGCCTGGCCGGCAAGCCGGGGAAGCGGTCGACCAGCCGGCTGCCCGCGCTGCCCTCGCCCGCGGCGTAGACCAGTTCGAAAGACGGATGGCTCGCGACCAGGCGCATCGCCTCGCCGCCGCCAAAGCCACTGATGCCGACAATACCGACGCGAATGCTCATGATGGTGTCCTCTGGGGTCTGGGCAAAACAAAACCCCCGGAGCCGGGGGCTGCGGGGGTTCGGGAACGCGGGCCGGAGTACTTCCGACGGGTGGGATCTACGGTGACGTAGTCACCACACCGACGGACGCTGATCGACGCGCAGCCCGAAGAGCCGCCGCTTGGGTGCAGCGACGTCGGCGTCGATCACAAAGGTTGTGGTTCCCGATCATGTTCTTCGAAACTGTCGTCCGCCGGATTGAACGTCAAGCGGAATGTCTGCTTGCAGTTACTTCAGCCAGAGCTTGATCGCGTAGCCGACCAGCGCCGTGACGCCGACGCCGCCGGCCCACAGGCCGACGAACCACAGCCACTGCCGTGCTTTAGGCATCAGTGATAGCCCTCGTGACCAGTCTTGCCGCGGAACACCCAGTAGGAAAAACCGGTATAGGCCAGGATGATCGGCACGATCACCAGGACACCGGGCAGCATGAACTTCAGGCTGTCATGCGGCGCCGCGGCATCCCAGATCGAGACCGATGGCGGCACGACATTGGGATAGAGGCTGATGCCGAGGCCGGCTAGTCCCAGGCCAAACAGCGCGAGCGCCATCAGGAACGGCGTGTAGTGATGCCCGCGGCGCAAGCTCCAGAACAGAACGAAGGTGACGATCGCCACCAGCAGCGGGACCTGGGCCGTGAACAGGACCTGCGGCCAGGCGAACCAGCGCATCCAATAGGCGTCGCGCAGGAAAGGCGTCGCTGCACTCACCGCCGCCATCGCCACGATCGTCGCAACGCCGAGGCGAAACGCCAGGCGATAGCAACGCTCCTGCAAGGAGCCCTCGCTCTTCATCACCAGCCAGGTCGAACCCAGGAGCGCGTAGCCGCAGAGAAGGCTCACGCCAACGAGCAGGCTGAACGGCGTCAGCCAATCGAACCAGCCGCCGGCGTAAGCACGGTTCTGGACCGCGATTCCCTGCAGCAGCGCCCCCAGGGTGATGCCCTGCGCGAGAGTGGCCACGATCGAGCCGCCGCTGAATGCCATGTCCCACAGCCCACGATGGCGCGGGTTGCGCCAACGGAACTCGAAGGCCACGCCGCGGAAGACCAGTGCCAGAAGCATCGCGATGATGGGTGCATAGAGGGCCGAGAGGATCATGCCGTAGGCCAGCGGAAAGGCAGCCAACAGGCCGCCGCCGCCCATCACCAGCCATGTCTCGTTACCGTCCCAGACGGGTGCCACCGAATTCATGGCGCTGTCGCGCTCGCGACCGACCGGCAAGAACGGAAACAGGATGCCAATGCCCAGGTCGAACCCGTCCATGACGACGTAGGCCAGGATGGCGAAGGCGATGATGAAGGCGAAGAACATCGGAAGGTCGAACGGCATGATCAGGCCTCCTTGTCCGTCGCGAGCGAATCGGCCACCGCCGGGGCAGGCGTGATGCCCGCGGCGCGCACCGGCTGGTCGCGCCGCGGCCCCTCCTCGCCGCGATGCGGCGGATGCGACATCAGCTTCAGGATGTAGTAGGTGCCGGCGCCGAAGGCGAAGAAGTAGACGACGACGAAGGCCATCAGCGAGGCACCGACCGCCGGCGCGTCGAGCGCGGAGGCCGAATCGACCGTTCGTAGCAGGCCGTACACCGTATAGGGCTGGCGTCCGACTTCCGTCGTCACCCAGCCGGCGATGACCGCAACGAACCCTGCCGGTCCCATCGCCAGGGCGAAATGGTGCAGCAGAGGCCAGTCGTAAAGGCGCTTGCGTGCACGCGCGAGCAGGCTGAAAGCCGCCAGGGCCAGCATCAGCATGCCCATGCCGACCATGATCCGGAAGGACCAGAACACGACGGGCACCGGCGGCCAGTCCTTGCGGTCGACCGTGTCGAGCCCCTTCAGAGGTGCGTCCCACGCATGCTTCAAGATCAGCGACGAAGCCTTGGGAATCTCGACCGCGAACAGGTTCTTGCCGGCAGCCTCGTCGGGCCACCCGAACAGCACCAGCGGCGCACCGTCGGGATGGCTCTGGAAGTGACCTTCCATGGCCATGACCTTGACCGGCTGGTGCTCCAGCGTGTTCAGCCCATGCTGGTCACCGGCGAAGATCTGCAGCGGCGCCACGACGGTGATCATGCCCATCGCC
Source organism: Reyranella sp. (assembly GCF_004297265.1). Classification (GTDB taxonomy): domain Bacteria; phylum Pseudomonadota; class Alphaproteobacteria; order Reyranellales; family Reyranellaceae; genus Reyranella. Next base: position 176,343 of record NZ_SCUT01000024.1, on the reverse strand, counting down.
ATGGAGAACATGACCCGCGCACCCTCGTTGCCGCGCTCCCGCAACAAGTGCCATGCACCGACCGCGCCGACGACCAGCGCCGTCGTCAGGTAGGCACCGAACACCGTATGCACGAGCCGGTAGGGGAAGGACGGATTGAAGATGATCGCCCACCAGTCGACCGGCACGAACTGGCCGCTTGCATTGATCGCGTGGCCGGCCGGCGTCTGCATCCAGCTGTTGGCGCTCAGGATCCAGAAGGCCGAAATGAAGGTGCCGACCGCGACGGCGAGCGTCGCCGCGAAGTGCAGGCCCTTGCCCACCCGGTTCATGCCGAACAGCATGACGCCCAGGAAGCCCGCCTCGAGGAAGAAGGCCGTCAGCACCTCGTAGGCCATCAGCGGTCCGATGACCGGTCCTGCCTTGTCGGAGAAGACCGACCAGTTGGTGCCGAACTGATAGGACATGACGATGCCCGACACGACGCCCATGCCAAAGGCGAGCGCGAAGATCTTCAGCCAGTACTTGAAGAGGTCGAGATAGACCTGGCGACCCGTCCATAGCCACAGGCCCTCGAGCACGGCGAGATAGCTCGCCAGTCCGATCGAGAAGGACGGGAAGATGAAGTGGAACGAGACGGTGAAGGCGAATTGCAGTCTGGCGAGGAAGATGGCGTCCAGTCCCTCGAACATCACGTTCTCCCTAGACGATGCGCGACGCGTAAGCGGGCGACTTCAATGCGACGACCAGTACGTCCAGCGCCGCCACGAGTTCCGCACGGCTTCGCGCCGCGCCCAGCGCGATGCGGATGGCGTGTTCCGGTTCGCCATCGACGCTGAAGCTGTCGCTCGTGACCACGGCAAGCCCCTGTCGCTGAACGTGCGACGCAAATTCTGCGCGGGTCCACGTCGCGGGCAGTCTCAGCCACACGTGAAGACCCTTGCCGTGAGCGGCGTAGCTCTGGCCCGCAAGCGCCTTGATCGCCAGGCCCTGTCTGGCCGCAGCCTCAGCGGCGACGGCCGACACGATGGCGTCGGCGCTACCGTCGGCGAACCAGCGCGAGACCAGCGCGACCATCAGCGGCGCCGGCATCTGCGATACCGTGCGCAGGGCATTGGCAAGGCCTGACGCGGCGGTGCGATCGGGCGCCAGCACATGGGCCACACGCAATCCCGGCGCCATGCACTTCGACAGCGTCATCGCGAGATAGCTGCGCTCGGGGATGAGCGTCGCAATCGGCAGCGGAGTCGGCTCGAAACTTCCATAAGCGTCGTCCTCGATCAGCACCAGATCGTGACGACGAACGGCCTCCGCAAGCTCTTCGCGACGCGGCAGACCGATTGTCGCGGTCGTTGGATTGTGAATCGTCGGCAGCAGGTAGACCGCCTTGGGCGCGTGACGGCGGCAGGCTTCCTCGAGCGCCTGGGGATCCATGCCTTCGCCGTCGGATGCCACACCGACGAGACGCACGCCAAGCGATGCGGCCGCCGACCTGAAGCCCGGATAGGTGAGCCGGTCGGTCAGCACGACGTCGCCCGGCCTCGTCACCACCAGGAGAAGCGCCATGAGCGCGCTCTGCGCGCCGGGAGAGATGACAAGCCGGTCCGCCTGGACCGTGGGAACACGCCGCCGCAGCCACTCGGCCGCGATACCGCGATCCACCATGCTGCCACCCGCCTGCTGGTAGCTCAGGAGATCGGAGAAGCCGTGGTCGCGCTGCAGGGCCGCCAGCCCCCGCAGGATCCGACCTTCGAGATCGGCCTCGATGGGCGACGGCGGCAGGTTCATCGACAGGTCTGTGTCGATGCCGGCGGCGGTGCGGCTGGCCGGCCGCGTGCGATTCTCGGCGACGAAGGTGCCCTGCCCCACTCGCGCATCCGTAAGCCCGCGGCGGCGCGCTTCGTTGTAGGCGCGGGTCACCGTCGTCAGGTCGACATCCAACGCCCTGGCGAGGGCCCGGTGGGTCGGCAGGCGCTGGCCGCGATGCAGGCGACCGGAGGCGATGTCGCGCTCGAGTGCCGCCACGATGCCTTCGTAAACCGGCCCGTCTGTGTCGAGTGTAGGGCTCCAATCCATACAATATCGCTCCTTGTCCTTGAATGTATGGCCATACGTATGGATATACAAGCAGACAATCGAAGGAGGACATGATGGCTGGGAAGGGCGGTCTTTATCTGATGAGGGGCATGATGGGACGCTGCCCGGCCTGTGGAGAGGGCAAGCTGTTCCGCGCCTTCGTGAAGGTGGCCGATCGCTGCCCGGCCTGCGGCGAGGACCTGCACCATCACCGCGCCGACGACTTTCCCGCCTACCTGACGATCTTCCTGGTGGGCCATCTGGTGGTGCCGATCGCGATGTACGTCGAGATCGTCTACCAGCCGTCCTACTGGCTGCACACGGCCCTGTGGGCGCCGCTGGTGATCCTTCTGTCGATCGGCCTGCTGCAGCCGATCAAGGGCATGATCGTCGCGCTGCAGTGGCACATGGGCATGCACGGCTTCGCCGCGGCGAAGCAAGCCCGCGCCGAATACTGTTAGCCACCTCTCCCAGATGGACCATTGAACCTGGCGGCGCCAATTCCATTCGAGCCATAGGATTCGGCGTCTTGTTTCGTCGGAGCTCAAGGTCCGCGCTTGCACGCCCTGGCTTCTTGCGCTCTGCGATCGCCAACGTGACAATGCGATCGAGAGGAAGACCATGCCCGATGCCATCGCCGAGACTCCGACGCACGCGGCCCCCGGCCATCCGCTCGATCCACTGACCCCCGACGAGATACGCCGAGCGTCGGCGGCCGTGCGTGCGGCACACGATCTCGGGCCGGGCATGATGTTCGAAACGGTGAGCCTGCACGAACCCGACAAGAGCGTCGTGAAGGACTTCCGGGCGGGTGCGTCGTTTCCGCGCGAGGCGTTCGTTTGCACTTTCGACCGCACCAACGGCAAGGTCTGGGAGGCCCGGGTGGACCTCATTGCCGACAAGGTCGTCGACTGGCGTCACGTTCCCGGCGTCCGGCCGCGCATCCTGCTCGACGACATAACACTGGTCGGAGAGGTGGCGCGAGCCGATCCCCGCTTCCGCGAGGCCCTGGCGCGGCGTGGCATAACTGACATCGAAAACGTCCAGGTCGACCCCTGGTCGGCCGGCAATTACGGGCTGCCGGACGAAGAGGGCCGGCGGCTCTCGCATACTTTCTGCTGGTACCGCAGCGAGAAGAACGACAACGGCTATGCCCACCCCATCGAGGGGCTCTGTGCCGTCGTCGATCTCGATCGGGCCGAGGTGCTACGTGTCGACGACTACGGCGTGGCCGAGGTCCCGAGGCCCGATCGCAACTATGCCGCCCGCTATCGAAGCGTCTTTCGCGATGACGTGAAGCCTCTGGAGATCGTCCAGCCGGCCGGCCCGAGCTTCGTCGTCGAGGGCAACGAGGTACGCTGGCAGAAATGGCGCTTCCGCGTCGGCTTCAATGCCCGCGAAGGGCTGGTGCTACATGCGATCGGCTACGAGGACGATGGACGGCTGCGGTCGGTGTTGCACCGGGCAGCGTTGTCCGAGATGGTCGTGCCTTACGGTCACCCCGGCGGCGGGCATTTTCGCAAGAATGCCTTCGATGTCGGCGAGTACGGCATCGGCGTGCTGGCCAATTCCCTGACACTGGGCTGCGACTGTCTCGGCGCCATCCGCTACTTCGACGCCTGGCTGGCCGACAGCAAGGGCGATCCCTACTGCATCGAGAGCGCGGTTTGTCTGCACGAGGAGGATTTCGGCATCCTGTGGAAGCATACCGACCTGTTCACGGGCGAAGTCGACGTGAGGCGCGCCCGGCGGCTGGTCGTGTCGTCGATCTCGACGGTCGGCAACTACGAGTACGGCTCGTTCTGGTACTTTCACCAGGACGGCTCGATCCACTTCGAGATGAAGGCGACCGGTATCATGAACACCGCCGGCCTCCGGCCCGGCGAGGCGCCGGATTATGGGACGATCGTGTCGCCGGGCGTCTATGCCCACTACCATCAGCACGTATTCAACATGCGCCTCGACGTGGCGGTCGACGGCGAGCGCAACCGCGTCGTCGAGGTCGACACCGTGGCCTTGCCCATGGGCCCCGACAATCCGTACGGCAATGCCTTCACCACACGCGAGACGGTCCTCGAAACCGAGCAGGGCGCGCAGCGCAGCGTCGACTTCAACGCCGCCCGCTTCTGGAAGATCGAGAGTGCCGAGGTCCGCAACCGGCTGGGCCAGCCCACCGCCTACAAGTTGCTCCCGTTGAGCCCGATTCCCACGTTCTCACATCCCCAGTCGATGGTCTCCCGGCGCGCGGCCTTCATGACCCGGCAACTCTGGGTCACCGCCTACCATCCCGACGAGATCTACGCGGCCGGGCGCTACCCCAACCAGAGTGGCGGCGGCGATGGGTTGCCGGCCTGGACGGAATCGGACCGACGGCTGGTCGATACCGATGTCGTGATCTGGCACAGCTTCGGTCTGCACCATATTCCGCGCCCCGAGGATTTCCCGGTCCAGCCCGTGATCACCGCCGGTTTCGCCCTTCATCCCGCGGGATTCTTCACGGAAAATCCGGCTCTCGATGTCCCGCCCTCCGCGAGCATCATGAGCTGCTGCGTCGACTGAGGCGGCCTCGATCGAGGGTCCGGGAAAAGCTCGCTTAACCGAAAACGTCGAAGACCTCGGCAATCGCCGATCGATCGAGCCCGGCACGCAGACAAGTCTGCAACAGCACGCGCGCCTTCAGCGGATTGAGGCGGCCACCCCAGATGAGACCGGCCTTGCGCAGGGCGATCTCCGAACTGGGCCCACCATAGGTCTGGCGCAGCAGCGGCCCACCGCCGGCGCGTGGCGACACGACGGTGGGAATGATCTCGGCAAGTTGTCCGACGAGCGAGGCGACCCGCTCAGGAACGTGACCGCCGCCCATCGCGCCCACGACGGCGCCGCGATAGCCGAGCTGGTCGCGATGATCGACCATTGCCTCGAGGATATAGCCCGGCTCGTCGAGCCCCAGCCACAGCAGCGCCACCGGCTGCTCCCTTCCTGCCGACGCCGCGCCCAGCCGCTTGCGCGCTGCCTCGACGGGCGCACGAACCGGCAGCGACAGCGGCACGACCCTCTCCTCGACCAGCGCCGCGAGCGGGCCGGTCTGCGGTGAGGCGAAGGCATTGAGCCGCGTCGGATGGATCTTCAGCACGTCGGATGCTGCATAGACCTCGTCCAGCATCACCGCGACGACGCCCAGCGCTTTCGCGTGCGCCTTCACCCAGGGATCGCAGGCGACGCGCACCGCCGCGAGCAGATTGCCGGGCCCGTCCGCCGACGTGAGTGCGGGATTGCGCATCGCCGCCGTCACGATCATCGGGATGTCGCGCTCGACCAGCAGGTCGAGCAGGAAGCTGGTCTCCTCGAGCGTGTCGGTACCCTGCGTCACTACCACGCCGTCGACATCGAGGTTCATGATCTTGTTCGCCAGCGCGTGGATCTGGTCGAAGGACAGCGAATGACTGCCGACTCGCGACACCGTCTCCGCGCGAATGTCGGCGAGCGTGGCCAGCAGCGGTACGGCGGCGACGAGATCGTCGGCGCCCAGTCCCATCTGCATGGCGCCCGACGCATCCGGTGCTGTCGCAATTGTGCCGCCAAGGGCCAGGATCTGGATACGCGGAAGGGTCATGACAGGAGCCTCAGGGAGCGGAAGAAGCGCTCGGCTTCCGGCGCACGCAGCGCATCGGCCGGCGCGAGATAGCCCAGCGAAACGTATTGGCGGCCCTTCAGCACGACGAGCTGCCGAAGCGCATTGCCGCCGGCCAGCGGCCCCGTCGATTCGACGGCCGGCGCACCCTGCACCGTCTTCCAGTCGACGCTGGTCCACTTGGCCCCGGCCAGGCGCAGCGCGCGATCGTCGAGCGCGGATTGCAGGTTGACCTTGGGTTGCCGCACGTCGACATCGGCGGGAAAGAGCGCACTCTGCGCCACGAACGACAGGCGCCGGTATTCGAGGCTGTAGGAGTGATAGACGAAGGGCGTGCCGCCGGCCGACACCGTATCGAGCACCTTGTAGACTGGCGCGCCCGGCATCTCGACGAAGAACGACTTGTCGGCGCCCTCGACCGGAAACCACGAGGCCGACTGCGCCGCTGCGTCCGCCGCCAGCAATGCCACCGGCAGCGCGAGAAAAGACCGCCTGTAGCGAGTCATTCGGCGGCCTGCGCCGATCCGAACTTCTCGCGGGCTTCGGCCGCCGTGTAGTAGCCGCGCGCCACGTCGCGGGCGACCGCGTCCGGATGGCGCCTGGCCGGATCGCCGAAGCCGCCGCCGCCCGGGGTCGAAACGCGCACGACATCGCCGACGCCGATCTCGATGTCCTGGTCCTTCGAGAGATGCGGCGGATGGTAGGCGCGGCCGCCCTGCTCGACCTGCACCGTGTTGGTACCGCCGTCCTTCCCGCCCAGCACACCCTGCGGGCCGGTGCGACCATGGTCCATCACCATCGACACCCGCGCCTCGCCGCGCCGGAGCTTGATCGCGTAATTGATGCCGAAGCCGCCGCGGAACTCGCCGGCGCCGCCGGAGCCTTCGCGCAGCGAGAACTCCTCGAACAGCACGGGATAGAACTGTTCCAGCACCTCGACCGGCGGCATCTTGGAGATGCCGATGGTCGAGCAGCCGTTGCTCAGGCCGTCGCCGCCCTGGAAGCCGCCGTAGCCTCCGCCCGTGAACAGATACATGATGTAGTTGCGCTTGCGCTCCGGATCGTAGCCGCCGACGCCGAGATTGCCGGATGTGCCAGCGGGCGCCGCAAACAGCAGATCGGGGATCGCCTTGGTGAGCGCCACGAACACCGCCTCGGCAACACGCTGGCTCACCTCGGCCGCGCAGCCCGACACCGGCCGCGGATACTTCGCGTACAGGAACGTGCCCTCGGGCTCGACGATGCGCAGCGGCTCGAAGGTGCCGGCGTTGATCGGCACGTCGGGGAAAACATGCTTCACCGCGAGATAGATCGCCGACTTGGTGGTGGCGATCACGCTGTTCATCGGGCCGCGGCAAGGCGGGCTCGATCCCGTCATGTCGAAGGTGAGCTCCTCGCCCTTCTTCGTGACTTTCATCCTGATGGTGAGCGGCTCGTCGACCACGCCATCACTGTCGACCTGCGAGGCGCCCTCGTACACGCCGTCGGGAATGCCGGCGATCTTGGCGCGCATCTGCCGCTCCGCCCGATGGCGCATCTCCGCGATCGCGGCCCGTACGACGTCGGCACCGTAGCGGTCGATCAGTTCGGTGAGCCGGACTTCGCCGGTCGTGAGCGCGGCGGCCTGCGCCTTGATGTCGCCGATGCGCTGATCGGCGATGCGGATGTTGGACAGGATGATGGACAGGATCTCCTGGTCCATCTCGCCCTTCTTGAAGAACTTCACCGGCGGCAGGCGGAGCCCCTCTTGCTCGACCTCCGTCGCGCTGGCGGAGAAGCCGCCCGGCACCATGCCGCCGACATCCGGCCAGTGGCCGGTATTGGCGAGCCAAGCGAACAGCTCGCCCTTGTAGAAGAACGGCTTCACGAAGCGCACATCCATCAGATGCGTGCCGCCGAGATAGGGATCGTTGACGATGAACACGTCGCCCGGATCGACCTTGCCGGCATAGTGCGTCTTCACCCTCTCTATCACGGCGCGGGTGGAAAACTGCATGGTGCCGACGAAAACCGGCAGCCCGAGTTCGCCCTGGGCGATCAAGGAGCCGTCGACGGTGTCGTAGATGCCGTCGGAGCGGTCCATGCCTTCGGAGATCACCGGCGAAAAGGCGGCACGAACGAAGGCCAGATCCATCTCGTTGCAGACCTGGATCAGGCCGTTCTGGATGACTGTCAAGGTGACGGGATCGAGGTTCGACATGTCCGAATGACTAGCACAGGCCGTGCCTTGCTGCGCTATGATGGCATTCAAATCCCCCACTTTTCGAAGCGGAATCCCCATGAACGCGCCTCTTGCCGCCGACAATCTCGATTTGATGAAATTCGGCGTCGGCCAGCCCGTGCCGCGCCAGGAAGACCCGACCCTGCTGCAGGGCCAGGGCCGTTATACCGACGACATCAACCTGCCCGGCCAGGCCTACGCCGTGATGGTCCGCAGCCAGGTGGCGCACGGGCTCCTGAAGGGCATCGATTCCGAGGAAGCCCGCGCCATGCCGGGCGTGCTGGGAATCTGGACCGGCGCCGACCTCAACGCTGCAGGGTACGGCGCGCTGAAGACGGTGATGATGGTGCCGAACCGCGACGGCTCGCAGATGAAGACGCCGACGCGCTATTCGCTGGCCACCGACAAGGTCCGCTTCGTCGGCGACCCGGTGGCCTTCGTCGTCGCCGAGACCCAGGCGCAGGCCCGCGATGCGGCGGAAGCGGTCGTGCTCGACATCGAAGCGCTCCCCGCGGTGACCGAGGCGCGCGAGGCCGCCCAGCCCGGCGCGCCGATCGTGTTCGACGACGTGCCGGACAATGTCTGCGCCGACTTCCAGTTCGGCGACAGCGCCAAGGTCGCCGAGGCCTTCGCCAAGGCCGCGCACGTGACGAAGCTGCATATCGTCAGCAACCGCATCGTCGTCTGCGCCATGGAGCCGCGCACGGCGATCGGCCACTACGACAAGGAGACCGACCGCTCGACACTCTATGCTGGCTGCCAGGGCGTGTTCGGCCTCAAGAACCAGATGGCGGCCCTGCTCGGCATCAAGCCCGCGCAGATGCGCGTGGTCACCGGCAACGTCGGCGGCTCGTTCGGCATGAAGGGCTCGCCCTATCCCGAATATGCCGGCCTCTTCCATGCCTCCAAGATCCTCGGCCGTCCGGTGAAATGGACTGATGATCGCTCCGGCAGCTTCCTCAGCGACCAGCATGGCCGCGACCACGATTTCGACGCCGAACTGGCCCTCGACAAGGACGGCACCTTCCTCGCCGTGCGCCTCAAGGGGTACGCCAATCTCGGTGCCTATCTCTCCAACGTCGGCGCGGCCATGGGCGCGCTGGGCGTCTCGCGCAATCTCGCGGCGGTCTACCGCACGCCATTGATCGAGGTGCAGACCAAGGTTGCCTTCACCCACACCTCGCCGATCGGCGCCTATCGCGGCGCCGGCCGGCCCGAGGCCAACTATTTCATGGAGCGCCTGATCACGACCGCGGCCCGCGAAATGGGCCTCGACCAGATGGAGATGCGCCGGCGCAACCACATCAAGCCCGAGGAGATGCCCTACAAGACGGCATCGGGCACGGTCTACGACAGCGGCGAGTTCACCGTCCTGCTCGACAAGGCGCTGGAACTGGCCGACGTTTCAGGCTTCGCCGCCCGCAAGGAAGAAAGCAGGAAGCGCGGCAAGCTGCGCGGCCTCGGCATCGGCGATTATCTCGAAGTCACGGCGCCCCCGATGAACGAGATGGGCGGCCTTCGTTTCGAGGAGAATGGCGACGTCACGATCATCACCGGCACGCTCGACTACGGCCAGGGCCACTGGTCGGCCTTCGCCCAGGTGCTGACGTCCAAACTCGGCATTCCGTTCCATCGGATCAAGCTGAAGCAGGGCGACAGCGACCTGCTGATCGCCGGCGGCGGCACCGGCGGCTCCAAGTCGATCATGGCCTCGGGCGCGGCGATCATGGAGGCCTCCGACAAGGTGATCGAGAAGGGCAAGGAGATTGCGGGCGTGGCGCTCGAAGCCTCGGCCGCCGACATCGAGTTCAAGCTCGGCCGCTTCGAGATCGTCGGCACCGACCGCGGTATGGGCATCATGGAGCTGGCCGCCAGGCTGCGCAGCGGCATGAAGCTGCCCGAGGGCGTACCCACGACGCTCGACGTCAGCCACGTCCACGAGGCGGCACCGTCGGCCTATCCGAATGGCACCCATGTGGCGGAGGTCGAGATTGACCCCGACACCGGCCATGTCGAGGTCGTGAAGTACACGATGGTCGGCGACTTCGGCACGGTCATCAATCCGCTACTGGTCGAGGGCCAGAGCCATGGCGGTGTCGTACAGGGCATCAGCCAGGCGATCTTCGAGCGCGTCGTCTACAGTGAAGAAGGCCAGCCGCTGACCGGCAGCTTCACCGACTATGCGATCCCACGGGCGGGCGACGCGCCATCGTTCAAGATCGACTACCACTCGGTGCCGGCCAAGACGAACGTCCTGGGCGCCAAGGGCTGCGGCGAGGCCGGCTGCGCGGGCTCGCTGCCGTCGGTGATGAATGCCATCTCCGACGCGCTGGGCGGCAAGCACATCAACATGCCGGCCACGCCCGAACGGGTATGGGAAGCTCTCAACTCCTGAGTGCTGACCATCGATAATGCCGGCTCGAGCATCGGCGCATCGATCCGGCCATCAGGATGCGGTTTTGGATGGGAGGATCTCGACGAACGGATCGCTCGACTATGTTGCCGGCCTCGAATCCGTCGTGGCCCGATCGGTCTCGTTCGCCGAATTTTCCGTTGGCTGGGCTGCTGGTTTGCTGGAATCGCTCCCATTGTCACCATCGAACTGGCGCTTCTGCCGCGTGCGCGCCCAGGACCAGACATCTTCGCTGAAGACCGCCGCCACGAAGCACGCGACGAAGATGGCGTAGGCGTTGGGTGAGGCATCGCCACGCGTTAGGATCGCCGTACCGCCCTTGGCCAGCAGGAACACCAGGATCGCGGCGCCAACGCCACGCACCAGAGCGGGCAAGATGAAGCCAACGGCTGGAAGTTCGTTGCCCGGCGTGCCGGCAAACTCCTTGATGAAGCTCGCGGCGAGTGCCCCGAAGAAGCCGAAGCCGAGCAACCCCACGATCAGGGCCAGCTCCTGGCTCTCCGTTCGGAGAAGCCAAGCCGCCGCGGTGCCAAAGTGACCGAGCGTCTCCACCGGGCCGCTACGGTCCAGAATGTATTCCTTCGTGTATGGCCTGATGTCATCGTAGCAGGTGGCGCGCCGACTCTGGTTCCTAAAGGCGCCATCCACCTCATTCAGGGCATTTCTGACGGTGTTTGGCTCGAGCTTGATGACAAGCAGATCGCTATGGACTTGCCGCAGGCTTTGCAGATCTTGGCGCAGGACGGCGAAGCATCCCTCGAGACGTTCGCGGTAGGTGGCAAGCCAGAGCTGAAAGGAATTCGTCAACATGGTCGCATGTCGGCTGGTCGCTATTCCTCCGACACGACCTTCGTTACTGGCCTGAAAGTGACCTTCGAGATGCTTGGCAAATTCCGCAGCTTCCTTCTGCAGAGCAAGCGCCGAAGCTAGTCGACCGCGCGACTCTTCCCACGCACCAAGCTGGACAAGCCAAGCGGACTTGGCAAACCCCCTCAGGGCTATGTCGACGTCATCGATGTTCGGCAGCGCCTTCTTCGCCGCATCGAGCTCGTCGATGGAATACTTGGTATCGGCAGCGGCAATCGCTTCCTTCAGTTGAGCAGCAAGGCGGCTGCGATAAGACGAGGTATCCTCGACCCTTTCACCGAAGATGGGGATCGCGATGATGGCCACGATCGAAAGATACAACGCGAGGAGAAACGAAGCGCCCAGAGCGAGCACTGTGCGAGAGCCGCTTCGAAGCACTCCGTTGCCCGCCAGATCCTGCCTCGCCGCCACTGCAACCGTCATCCCGATGGCGAACGCCAACACGGCAGATGCAATACCGGGTGGAATCTCGAATTCCCGGATGGGATTGCCGATGGCGGTCGTCCAGAGCTGATAACCGGCGACGTTTGCCGCCTCGGCACAATTGTAGTTCGCGCGAATACAGGATTCATGCACCTGATTGACTAAATTCGCGAACCTCCGTGGCGTCTCCGAGAGCAGCGCCTGCCCGAAGCGCAATGACCATCGCCAAAGGTAGAGGAATGGCGCGGGCTCAAACGCGGCCGTCCAGACCAAGACCAGCATCAAGGGAATCACCCCGATCTGGGTGGCCAGATCGCGACCCAATCTCCAAACCAGCCGCAACGGAAGAAAGAACAGCTTTACGCCAAGCCACAGCACGGCCAGCACGATCAAGAGGGCGGCCCCAACGAAAATCACGTCAACCGGAATGCTGATGGAGCCGACGGAGATTTCGCCCACTGAAGCCTCCAATCCCGCGGGCATGCGGAAGCCCGCCTCCCAAAACGTTAAGCGGGGCCGAACACCAGATCAAGCCTGGGTTGAGTATCTTCATCTCGTGACAGCCGGTGCGTCGCCATCGACGATGCGGGTCACGGGCGCGGCAGTGGGCGGCGCCGAACGGCCACGAGGGTCACGCGTCCTCCGGCCCTGCGGGTTGTGAGCGCGGCAATCGCGGTCAGGTTGGAGGAGCGGCCTGGATCGGCTATGAGCTGGCCCGATGAAGCAAAAGCGGTTCTGGTTCTGGGGCGTGTTCACGGCCCTGCTCGTGGCGATCACGGTGGCCGGCCTCGAGGTCCTCAGCTCGTTCGTCGTGCCTCCGTGGCCGGCGCGCGATTTGCGGCCCATCGAGGTGTCCAATGCCGCCGTCGCGAGCACGCTCAGCGGCGCGCAGGCGGTCCCGACGTACAACAGCTGGGGCCTGCGCGACCGGGAGCATCCGCCGCAGAAGCCGGCCGGAATTTCCCGCACCGTCCTGGTCGGCGACAGTTTCCTGGAAGGCGCCTTCGTCGAGAAATCGGTCGGCGCGCGGCTCGAGGAGATCTGGCAGGCGGAGGGCCATCGCAATTGGGAGGTGATGAGCCTCGGCATCTCGGCAACGGGACCGCCGCAGTACTACTATCGCATCCGCAACATCGCCCTGTCGCTGCAGCCCGATGCGCTCGTGCTGATGTTCTACGCCGGCAACGATTTCGTATCGGATGCCCTGTCGCCGTGGCGTATCCCGCCCCCCATCGCCGAGCGTCCACAGCCGTCGTGGCTCGGGGCGGTTGCGCCGCGCCTCACGTGGCTGCTGGTCAACCGGCTCGGACTGTCGGAGTTCGGCCGCGCGAACAAGGCTGCGACCGATGAGGTACGGGAGATCACGAAGATGCCGCGCGACCAGCGGCTCGACGCCATGGTCCGGCTCGTCAAGACCCATTACTACCCGGAGAAAGACGAGAAGGTGATTCGCGAAATCCTGTCTCGCGGCGGCGACGGATTCTGGGACCGGTTCGAGCCGCGCGACCGCGACGAGGAATATCTCCAGGCCTGGTGGCTCGCCAGCATGGTCGACTGGGAGACTGCCACCTGGACGGTGCCGGTGACGCCGGCCGAGATCGAGCAATCGCTGAACAAGGAACAGGTCGCCTCGACCCTGACCTGGCTGCTCGGCGCCCGCGACCTCGCACGCGAACGCGGGATCAAGTTCCTTGTCGCCCTGGCGCCGGTGGGCCTGGTGGATCCGGGCTATGCCGAATTCTGGCGTCCGTGGCCGCGCTACATGAGCTACCCGCGCCAGAACGAGGCCAAGCACCGCCTGTTGCGTCGCGAGTTGGAGGCCCAGGGCGTGACGGTCGTCGACCTGACGGACGACCTCAAGGGCGTGACGGGAACCTATCGCGTCTCCGATGGCCACTGGACCGAGTTGGGCACCGAGATCGCCGCCAAGCGTCTCGCGGCAGCGCTCGGGAAAATGCAGGAGGCTCGCTAGAGCCTCCCAACGAGGCCCTATGCCTCGACAGGCTGAAGTCGCTGCGCTAACCCGGCGCGTGACTTCCGCGATATCTCCCGACGTCGCCATCCTGGGCTACGGCCCGGTTGGCGCGCTGCTGGCAAACCTGCTGGGCCAGTCCGGGCTGTCGGTCGCCGTGCATGAGCGCGACACGGCTATCCATGCGCTGCCGCGCGCGGTGCATTTCGACGGCGAGGTGATGCGGATCTTCCAGTCGGTCGGCCTGGCGGAGAAGATCGCCGCGATGACGCGGGCCTCGTCGAAGGGCATGCATTTCGTCAATGCCGACGGCCAGACCTTGATGGTTCGGCGCGGCATCGACGGACCTGGGCCGCACGGCTGGGCGGGCAACTGGTATTTTCACCAACCGGAGCTCGAAGAAATCCTGCGCGCCGGCGTCGCGCGCTTCCCGAACGTGACAGTCCATCTCGGTCGCGAGATCGCCGACGTGGGCGAGCTCGACGCCCGCTACATCGTCGGATGCGACGGCGCGCGCTCGCTGGTGCGCCGCGCGATCGGCAGCCGGCAGGGCGACCTCGGCCTGCACCAGCCTTGGCTGGTGGTCGACCTGCTGTGCAATCCCGACTCGCCGCGGGTGAAGGCGCTACCCGACCATACCGTCCAGCTCTGCGATCCGGCGAGGCCGATGACGGTCGTGCATGTCGGCGGCGCGCGGCACCGCTGGGAGATCATGCTGATGCCCGGCGACGATCCGGAGCGACTCGCCGCCCCGGACATATTCTGGCCGATGATGGCGCGCTGGGTCGGGCCCGACGACGCGCGGATCGAGCGCGCCGCCGTCTACACCTTCCATTCGGTCGTGCAGGAGGGCTGGCGCCGGGGAAAGCTGCTGCTGGCGGGGGATGCCTGTCACCAGACGCCGCCCTTCCTCGGCCAGGGCATGTGCGCGGGGATGCGCGACGCCAGCAACCTCGCCTGGAAGCTCGCCAGCGTGCTGGGCGAGGGCGCGCCCGAGTCGCTGCTCGACACCTACGAGAGCGAGCGCCTGCCGCATGTCCGCGCCTTCATCGAGCTCGCGGTGAAGCTCGGCGCCGTGCTGCAGGAGACCGATCCCGCCGCCGCCGCGGCGCGTGACGCGCGCTTCGCCACCGGTGCGCAGTTGTTCGACTTTCCGCAGCCGCAACTCGGGCCGGGCTGCCGCACTGACGCACCGCCGCCTGTCGGCACGATCTTCCCGCAGCCGCGCCTCGCCGACGGACGGCTGATGGACGAGGTCATCGGCCAGCGCTTCGCAATCGTGGGCGATGCCGAGATGCTCGCGGGCCTTGAAACCTCAGCCGCCCTGCTGCCGGGCGTTGCTGCCGACTGGCTGGCCCGTCATGGTTCGCGCGCTGCGATTCTGCGCCCGGATCGCTACGTCTTCGCTCTCGCCGACGACCGCGCGACACTGGAAACGCACCATCGATCCGCCCTGAACTGGCGAGGCTGACCGTCCATGCGGGAGGCTCGCTGGAGCCTCCCGCCCCGAACGTCAGGCCGGCGTGAACATCGGCAGCGGCGGGCCGCCGTCGGTCGGCTTGAAGACCACCGTCACCGCCTGATCGCACTTCAGCTTGTCGAAGTCGCAATCGACGATGTTGGTCAGCATGCGCGGACCTTCGGCCAGGGTGACGTAGCCGATTGCGTAGGGCACCGGCGCGCGGCGCATCACGCTGTACGAATAGATCGTGCCCTTGCCCGACGCCTCGACCCATTCGGTCTTGTCACTGAAGCAGAACGGGCAGATCGTGCGAGGATAGTGGTGCGCCTGGCCGCAGCTCGTGCACTTGCGCACCAGAAGCTTGCCTTTGCCCGCGGCATCCCAATAGGCCTGCGTTTCTTCGCTGATGGCGGGAGGCGGCAGCTTGCGCTCCTTGGTCTCCGACATGGTCTACTCCCTCTCCAGAATGACGGTCGCGCTGCCGTGGCGCAGCCCGAGCGAGCCGCCCGTACCGTGCGCGATGGCCAGATCGCAGTTCTTCACCTGCACCTTCGGGTGCGCCTCGCCGCGCAGCTGACGCACGGCCTCCAGCACCTTCGTGAGGCCGCCGCGGTTGGCGGGATGGTTGTTGCACAGGCCGCCGCCGTCGGTGTTGAACGGCAGCTTGCCGATGCCCGAGATCAGGTTGCCGTCGGCCACGAAGGCACCGCCCTTGCCCTTCTCGCAGAAGCCGAGATCCTCGAGCTGCATCAGCACGGTGATGGTGAAGCTGTCGTAGATCGAGGCGTACTTCATGTCGGAGGGCTTCACGCCCGCCTCGGCGAAGGCCGCCGGGCCGGTAAAGCGCGCGCCGGAGTAGGTGAGATCGACCTTGCCGCCCATCTGCGTCTTGATGAACTCCGAGGCGCCCAGCAGCTTGACCTTCGGCCGTTTCAGCGTCGCCGCAATCTCCGGCGCCACGACGACGATGGCGCCGCCGCCGTCGGTGATGACGCAGCAGTCCAGCCTGTGCAGCGGATCGGAGATCATCGGCGAGTTCACCACTTCCTCGACCGTGACCACGTCCTTCAGCAGGGCATGCGGATTGTATTGTGCGTGATGCGAAGCAGCGACCTTGATCCACGCGAGCTGCTCGGAGGTCGTGCCGAACTCGTACATGTGACGCATCGCGCAGTTGGCGTACATGTTCACGACCGTCGGGCCGTAGGGGAATTCGAACGGATCGTCGGGCGTCGGCGTCCCGCCGCGGCTGCGCGGCACCGTACCGGTCGCCATGCCTTCGGCGCGCGGCCGGCCAGCCAGGGTGATCAGGGCCACCTTGCACTTGCCCGCGGCGATCGCCTCGGCGGCGTGGCCGACATGGAGCACGTAGGACGAGCCGCCGGTATCGGTCGAATCGACGTGACGGACCTTGAGGCCCATATATTCGACCATGGACATCGGGCCGAGGCCCGGCGCATCGCCGGCGCAGAAGTAGCCGTCAACATCGTCCTTGGTGAGACCCGCATCCTCCAGCGCGCCCTTGGCGCACTGTGCATGGATCTGGGCCAGCGAGATATCCTTCGCGAGCCGCGTTGGATGCTCGTAGATTCCAGCGATATAGGCCTTGCCCTTGATGCTCATCGGCGAGCCATCCCCCTAGGTCATTGTGCAGCGCACATGGTGGGGGATCGGGGCCTCACAGGAAAGTGCGCACTTTCGCAGCGAAGAACGATGCTAGGCTCTGCGAAACGATTGGGGAGCGACGCCGCATGATCTTCCGTCTTCTTTCCGTCATCGCCGCAGCCGGCCTGGCCTTCGCCGGCGCGGCACAGGCCCAGGGCAAGGCAGAGCTGCTGTGGTACAGTCAGGCCGCTTTCAAGCTCACGACCCAGAGCGGCAAGGTCATCATGATCGACCCCTGGATCATGGGCGCCACCAAGATCCCGCCGGAGCTGAAGGACCTCGACAAGATCGGCAAGGTCGACCTGATCCTGGTGACGCACGGCCATGGCGACCATCTGGGCGACGCGATGGAGATCGCCAAGAAGAACAATGTGCCGATCTGGGCGCCGGCCGGCCTCAACCAGACCCTCGCGACGCTCGGCCTGATGCCCGCCAACCTCGTGCCGCGCATGAGCAAGGGCGGCACGATCGAGCCCTTCCCTGGCGTCAAGATCACCATGGTCCATGCCGATCACTCCTCGGAGATGATCCTCAAGGACCCGGCGACCGGCAAGGACACGAGCTACGCCGCCGGCGAGCCCTGCGGCTTCATCATCGAGCTGGAGAACGGCTTCAAGATCTATCACATGGGCGATACCGGCATGTTCGGCGACATGAAGCTGATCGGCGAATACTACAAGCCCGACCTGCTGCTGGTCCCGATCGGCGGTCATTACGTGATGGATCCGAAGGCGGCAGCCTACGCCACCAAGGAGCTGATCAAGCCCAAAATGGCCTGGCCCATGCACTACGCCAGCAACCCGTTCCTGCGGGGCACGCCCGCGGAATACAAGGCGGCTCTGGGCCAGTCGTCGATCGAAGTGATCGATGCCGAGCCGGGTACGAAGAAGACGTTCTAGTCGGCCCGTTCGAGGACGACTTCCCACACGGCCTTGGGGTGATCGTATCGGTCGATCACCTTCTCCTCGATGGCGATCGTGCGCCAGCCGGGGGTGAACAGCCTTTCGACGGCTTCGCGATCGAAGAAGCGCTTGGGCGCGCCGTCGACGAGATAGAAATCGTTTTCGATCTCCGGATGACCACTTGCGCCGAAATGGTGGTCGTTCGTCGAGTTGAGCCGGCACAGCAGCATGCCGTCAGAACGCAACGCCGCGCGCACACGATCGACCAGGGTGCGGGTCTCCGGCCAGTGGAAGTAATGCAGCGACAGGCTGGCGACGACGACGCCGACAGGACTGACGAGCGGAAACGGCGCGCGGATGTCCTGGCAATGGATCTCCGCCGACGGCACACGCTCACGGGCACGGCTGGCGGCGTCGGGCGATAGCTCCACGCCGATCACGCGATGGCCGGCCTCGACCAGCGTGGCGGTATCGCGTCCACAACCGCAGCCGAGTTCCAGCACCGGCTGCCCACCGACCCGCTCAGCGAGCAGCGGCAACCAGCGCGCCAACCATTGGTCGGCCGCCAAGCGTCAGTCGCCCGCCACGTCGCGCGCACCGGGCGTGCGGGCGCGGAATTCCTCGGGGGCCTCGCGGCCGGCATCCGTGAAGGCCTTCTTAACGGCCGCCACGTTGGGACCGAAGATGCCCTTGCGGTTGTCCTTGGCCCACTGGTTCGAGTTGACGATCGTGTCGAGCGAACCCTGGAAGCGCGGCATCACGTAGCGCGCGAACAGCTCGTAGGAGCGCAGGGTCTGTTCGCGCGTCGCCCACTCGTGGGCGCGGAACAGGACGCCGCCGAAGCCGCCATTGGAGAAGCCGAGCAGCCGCTCGATCCCCTTGGCGACCGTGTCGGGGCTGCCGACCAGGGTCGTGCCCATCTTCACGCCCTCGCGAAGCGGATCGTCCGCCCGCCCCGGCGGGCGGCCCAGCGTATCCTCGAAATAGGTCACGGTCTCGCGCCGCTCGCCGGCATGGACCTCGCGCAGCGCCTGCTCGTCGTCTTCCGTGACATGGCAGTTCACCACGACGCGCCACTTGCTGCGGTCCGCCGTCTTGCCGTGTTTGGCCGCCGTCTCCTCGTAGATGCCCCACTGCTTTCCGAGCATCTCCGGCCCGCCCGGAATGCCTGCGCCGATCGACAGGACTCCGAGCCCGTGCTTGCCGGCCGCGATCATGCCCGAGGGGGTGATGGTGCTGGCGCAGGCGATCGGGAAGTGCGGATAGCTGTAGGGCGCAAGATGCAGCCGCGCCTCCTTCAGCTCGAACCAGTCGGTCTTCATCGTGACCGGCTCCTCGCATGCGAGCAGGCGCATGATCGCCTCGAGCGCCTCCTCCATGCGCGGCCGCTGGGTCGAGGGATCGATGCCCATCATGTAGGCGTCGGACGGCAGCGCGCCGGGACCGCAACCCAGCATCGTGCGGCCGCGCGACATATGGTCGAGCTGCACGAAGCGGTTCGCGACCATCAACGGGTGGTGATAGGGCAGGCTGGTCACGCCCGAGCCGAGGCGGATGTAGCGTGTACGCTCGATGGCGGCGCCGATGAACACTTCCGGTGACGCGATGGTCTCCCAACCGGCCGAGTGATGCTCGCCGATCCAGGCTTCGTCGTAGCCCAGCTCGTCGATCCACTCGATCAGCTCCATGTCGCGCGCCATCGCGAGCGTCGGGTTCTCGCCCACGCGATGGAACGGCGCCAGGAAGATGCCGAACGTAAGTCCCTTGTGATTACCGGTCTGTGCCATGGAAGTCCTCCGTCGCGCGCGACGGTAGCATGCGCGCGGCGTTGACCGCAGCACCGGCTTGCGCAGATCATCCCGCGATGACCGAGGCCCCTTCCCTTCCACTGGCACGCTTCAAGATCGTCGAGGTCAACGACGCAAAAGTGCCGCTCTGCCTGCGTCTTGCGACGTCGCTTGCGGCGAAGATCGCGGCCGATCTCGGCGCCGACGTGCTCAAGATCGAGCCGCCCGGCGGCGATCCGATGCGCCGCGCGCCGCCCCTGCTGCCGCAGGGCGAAAGCGCGCTGTTCCAATTCCTCAACACGTCGAAGCGCTCGTTGGTGCTCGATCTTTCGAGCGAAGCCGGCCGCGCTGCACTCGCTGCCGTGATCGACGGAGCCGATGCCGTACTGTTCGAGGAACCGGCTTCCGTCGCGTCGGTATTGCGCGCGGGCAAGGCCGCGCCGATCGAGATCGCGGCGTTCCCGATCGAAATGGATGCGACGCAACGGCCGGTCAGCGAACTGGCGATCCAGGCGCTGGGCGGGCTGATGCATATGGTCGGCGAGCCCGCGCGCAAGCCGTTGAAGCTCGGCGGCCATCAGGCCTCCTATCCGGCAGGCCTCACAGCCTTCACCAGCCTCATGGCGGCTCTCGCCGCCCGCGACGTGGGACGCCGGGCGCCTTCTGTGCGGGTGTCGCTGGCCGAAGTCATGCAGTGGGTGAACTGGAAGGCCGCCTCCGGCGCCGCCGCCTCGGGCGTCTCGCCCGGCCGCGAGGGAAAGAACTCGGAGTTCCAGGTGCTGCCCTGCCGCGACGGGCATGTCGCGGTTGTCTATACCGTCACCCAGTGGCCGGCGACGCGCGCCCTGGTCGGCGATCCCCGGCTCGACGATCCGAAATTCAGCCCACGGGCCGGTCGACGAAAGAACATCGCCGAACTCTATGCAGCGCTCGCGCCGTGGTTCGCCGACAAGACGCGCGACGAGATCCAGAAGACGGCGCAGGCCAGGGGCGTGCCCTTCGGCCCGATCTTCTCGCCGGCCGAGTTGCTGCAGACTGAGCAATACGTGGCGCGTGGTTTCCTCGCCGACATGATGCATCGAACGGAAGGCAAGCTGCGCCTGCCGCAGCTGCCCGTGCAATGGAACGGCCGCTCCTTCGCACCGCGGCCTGCACCTGCTCTTCCACCTCCACATTCAAATGGGGAGGTGCCCTCGTCTCACGAGGGCGGAGGGGTCATGCGCGACCTCTCAAAGCCCATGACCCCTCCGTCGCGGATGACCGCGACACCTCCCCATTTGAATGGGGAGGAGAATGGACGACCCCTTGCCGGCATCCGTGTGCTCGACTTCGGACTGCTGACCGCCGGGGCGAACACGTCGGCGATGCTGGCCGATCTCGGCGCCGACGTGATCAAGATCGAGTCCGGCGCCTATCTCGATCCGTTTCGCGTCGTCGGCAAGATCGACAACGACGACGGCTGGTGGAACCGCTCGCCGCAGTTCCGCTTCACCAACCGCAACAAGCGCGGGCTGGCGCTGAACCTGAAGGATCCCGAGGGCCAACGCGTCATCCGCGAACTCGCCGCGCACTGCGACGTCGTGGTCGAGAATTTCCGCCGCGGCGTGCTCGACCGCGCTGGCCTCGGCTACAAGGATCTGAGCGCCATCAACCCTCGCCTGGTGTTCGCCGCGATCTCCAGCCAGGGCGATACAGGGCCCGAGCGCATGAATGTGTCCTTTGGCAGCACGCTCGATGCCACCTCGGGCATCGCCTCGCTCACCGGCTACGAGGGCGAGGAGCCGCGCATCTCCGGCATGGACGTGAACTATCCCGACCAGATCGTGTCGCTGTTCGCCACCGGCATCGTGATCGCCGCGGTCATCGAAGCGCGCCGCAGCGGCAAGGGTGCCTTCCTCGATTTCTCCCAGCGCGAGGTCGCGTCGTTTACGCTCGGTGAGGAGATTCTCGCCGCCTCGGCCGATCCCAACCATCGGCTGGCACCACGCGGCAATACCGAAGCGGGCGTGGCGCAGCAGGACTCCTATCGATGTGCGGACGGCAAATGGCTGGCCGTGACCCTCGACACGCCCGATCCGTCGATGGCCACCTTCTGCGCCGGCCAGGACCGTGAGACTGCATTGAAGTCGCTGCTGGCCAAAGGCATTGCTGCAGCGCCCTGCCTCGACGGCAACGACCTGCTGCGCGACACCGCGCTGCAGGGCGTGACCCTACTCCGCGACGAGAAGGGCGGCCTCGTGAAGGGCCTGCCCTACCGCCTCGACGGCAAGGGTCTCGCCATCGAGCGGCCCGCGCCCGATCTCGGCCAGCACACCGACGAAGTGCTGCGCGAATTGCTGGGCTACGACGATGCCCGCCTGAAGCAGTTGAACGACAGCGGCGTGACATCCACCACGCCCACCATCGGAGAGGTTTGATCCATGCCGCGCGCCGAAGTGCACAAGTTGATGGAGCGCATGGCGATCCCCGCCATCGCCGCTCCTATGTTCCTGGTTTCCAATCCCGCGCTGACGCTCGCCTGCTGCGGCGAAGGGCTGATGGGCAGCTTCCCCGCGCATGGCACGCGCAGCCGTGAGGAATTCCAGGCCTGGCTCGACGAGATGGTCGAGGGGATGAAGCGCCTGGAGGATGCCGGTAAGAAGCCCGCGCCGTGGGCCGTGAACCTCGTCGTCCATGCCTCGAACCCGCGCTACCAGGGCGATCTCGAACTGGTCGAGAAGTACAAGGTGCCGGTAGTGCTCACTTCAAAGGGCGCCCCGGGCGAGGCCATCAAGCGCATCCATGGCTGGGGTGCCGTCGCCTTGCACGACATCGCCAACCGGCGCCATGCCGAGAAGGCGCTGGAAGCCGGCGTCGACGGCGTGATCGCGGTGGCTGGCGGCGCCGGCGGGCACACCGGCACGATCAATCCCTTCGCGCTGATGAACGAGGTGCGACAGTTGGGCGACAGTTTCGCCGTGGTGCTGGCCGGCGGCCAGACCACGGGCCGCGACGTGCTGGCGGCCGAGGCGATGGGCGCCGACCTCGCCTATATCGGCACGCGCTTCATCGCGACCCAGGAATCGATGGCGGCACAGCCGCACAAGGACATGATCCTGGGCACGCGCGCAACCGACGTCTTCCTCACCGCCTCGGTCGACGGCGCGCCGGCCAACTGGCTGACGCCCAGCCTGTTGGCGGCCGGCATCGATCTCGACGTGCTGCGCACGACCCTGCCGGGCAAGATCGTCGGCGCCCAGGAGAACAAGAAGCGCTGGAAGGACATCTACACGGCCGGTCACGGCGTCGGGAACATCGAGGACGTTCCGACCGCCGCCGATCTCGTGCGGCGCCTGATCGCCCAGTATCGCGAGGCGAAGTCTCAAATGGCGCGTCAGCTCGCGGGCAGCGCCGCGGCGTAGACGGTGGGCGCCCCCCTGCTCTAGGTTTCAAGTCCAGAGTTTTGAGGGGGATCGCGTGAAGACAAAGGCAGCCGTCTGTTTCGAGGCCGGCAAGAACCTCGAAATCGAAACCGTCGATCTCGAAGGGCCGAAGTTCGGCGAGGTCCTGGTCGAGATCAAGGCGTCCGGCGTCTGCCACACCGACGAGTTCACGCGCTCCGGCGGCGATCCCGAAGGCCTTTTCCCGGTGATCTTCGGCCATGAGGGCGCGGGCGTGGTCGTCGATGTCGGGCCGGGCATCGTGTCGCTGAAGAAGGGCGATCACGTGATCCCGCTCTACACGCCGGAATGCCGCCAGTGCAAATCGTGCGTGTCGGGCAAGACCAACCTCTGTACGTCGATCCGCGCCACCCAGGGACAGGGCGTGATGCCCGACGGCACCTCGCGCTTCTCGATCAAGGGCCAGAAGATCCATCACTATATGGGCTGCTCGACCTTCTCGAACTACACGGTGCTGCCCGAGATCGCGCTGGCGAAAATTCGTCCCGACGCGCCATTCGACAAGGTCTGCTACATCGGCTGCGGCGTCACGACGGGCATCGGCGCGGTGATCAACACCGCCAAAGTCGAGGCCGGCGCCAATGTCGTGGTGTTCGGCCTGGGCGGCATCGGCCTCAACGTGCTGCAGGGTGCGCGCATGGTCGGCGCCAACATGATCATCGGCGTCGATCTCAACCCGGCGCGCGAGGCGCTCGGCCGCAAGTTCGGCATGACGCACTTCGTCAACCCCAAGGACCTCGGCGACAAGGACCTCGTCGCGCATCTCGTAGAGCTGACGGACGGCGGCGCGGATTACAGTTTCGAATGCGTGGGCAGCACCAAGCTGATGCGCCAGGCGCTGGAATGCTGCCATCGCGGCTGGGGCAAGTCGGTCATCATCGGCGTCGCTGGCGCCGGGCAGGAGATCGCCACGCGCCCGTTCCAGCTCGTCACCGGCCGCACCTGGATGGGCACCGCCTTCGGCGGTGCCAAGGGCCGCCGCGACGTGCCGAAGATCGTCGACTGGTACATGGACGGCAAGATCGACATCGATTCTCTCATCACCCACACGATGCCGGTCGAGAGGATCAACGACGCGTTCGACCTGATGCACAAGGGCGAGTCGATTCGCAGCGTCGTCACGTTCTAGCGCAGGAGGGAAAATTGGCCGTCAGAGCCATCGGAAACGCCACGATCGAGAAGGTCGAGGAGATCTGCGGTCCGGGCTTCAAACCCGCCCGCATGTTCCCGAAGTTCGACCAGGAAGCCTTCGATGCGCAGAAGGGCTGGATGGTGCCCGATCATGTCGAAGCCGGTAGCGACCGGCTGATCGGATCGGTCCATACCTGGGTCGTGAAGACCGGCCGGCACACGATCCTGATCGATACTTGCCTCGGCAATCACAAGGACCGGCACAATCCCGGCTGGAACAAGCTCAACACGCCATTCCTCGAACGGCTGGAGGCCTGCGGCTGCCATCCCGATTCGGTCGACTTCGTGATGTGTACCCACCTGCATGTCGACCATGTCGGCTGGAACACCAAGCTCGAGAATGGCCGCTGGGTGCCGACCTTCAAGAACGCCAGGTACCTGTTCGCCAAGCGCGAGTACGCGCATTGGGAGACTGAACACAAGACCAAGGGACTCGAGACCAACGGCGGCTCGTTCGACGATTCGGTCCTGCCGGTCGTCGAGGCCGGCAAGGCGGTGATGATCGAGAGCGATCACCAGCCCGACCCGCTGCTCACCATCACGGACTACCCCGGCCACACGCCGGGCTCGATCGCGATCAACCTGAAGGACCAGGGCAAGCAGGCCTGCTTCTCGGGCGACATCATGCACCACCCGATCCAGGTCTATCATCCCGACTGGTCGAGCCAGTTCTGCTGGGATCAAGAAATCTCGGCCCGCTCGCGCCGCAAGCTCCTCGAGGATTGCGTCGAGAGCAACGCCCTCCTTTGTCCCGCCCACTTCCCCGGCGCCAATGCGGGCTACATCAAGCCGCAGGGCAACTCCTTCGGGATCGACTGGGATCGTCCATGAAGCTCGAACCGCTGCTTGACGGCCTCTCCTTCGGTGAAGGCCCGCGCTGGCGCGACGACCGGCTCTATTTCTCGGACTTCTACGTCCATCAGGTCCGCACCGTCGACGAGAGCGGCAAGGCCGAGACGATCGTCGAGGTGCCCGGACGCCCGTCGGGCCTGGGCTGGCGGCCGGACGGTACGATGCTGATCGTCAGCATGACCGACCGCCGCCTGATGCGTTTCGCGAACGGCAAGCTCTCGGTCGAGGCCGAGCTGGGCTCGGTCGCGACCGGTCTCTGCAACGACATGGTCGTCGATGCGAAGGGCCGCGCCTATGTCGGCAATTTCGGCTTCGACCGGCACGCCGGCGAGAAGCCGCGCGCCGCGGTGCTGGCGCGGGTCGATCCCGACGGCTCGGTTCACGCGGCGGCGGACGAGTTGATGTTCCCTAACGGCACCGTCATCACCCCCGACGGCAGGACGATGATCATCGGCGAGACTTTCGCCAAACGTCTCACGGCCTTCGACATTGCCGACGACGGCACGCTCTCCAACCGGCGCATCTGGGCGGAGACACCGACCTGCAATCCCGACGGGATCTGCCTCGATACCGAGGGCGGCATCTGGGTCACCGGCGCCTTCACCCATCGCATGGTCCGCGTGCTCGAAGGCGGCAGGGTCACGCACGAACTCGATCTCGGCGAACGCGCGGCCTATGCCTGCATGCTGGGCGGCAAGGGGCGCCGGACCCTCTTCGTCGTGACCAACAGCGGCAGCGGACCGGCGATCGCCGACAAGAAGGACGGCCGCATCGAGACGATGCGCGTCGACGTACCCGGCGCGGGCCTGCCCTAGGAGGAAAGCGTGAAAGGTCCAGAGGACTATGCCGGGCTGGCCGGCAAGGTGGCGATCATCTCCGGCGGCGGCGCCGCCGGCGACGGGATCGGCAACGGACGCGCCGCAGCGATCCTGCTCGCCCGTGCGGGCACCCGCGTGCTGGTGGCCGACCGCGACTTGAGGCTGGCGCAACGCACCGTCGAGATGATCCAGGCGGAGGGCGGGCATGCCGCGGCCCATGCCGGCGACATGACGCAGGAGGCCGAGTGCAAGCGGCTGGTCGATGCCGCGGTCGACCGCTGGGGACGGCTCGACTTCCTCGACAACAATATCGGTATCGGCAGCCGCGGCTCGGTGGTCGACGAGAAGCCCGAAGAGTTTCGTCGCGTGATGCAGGTCAACGTAGAGACGATGTTCCTGCTCTCCAAGCACGCGATTCCGGCCATGATCAAGACCGCCAAGGGCGGCTCGATCGTGAACATCTCGTCGATCTCGGCGCTGCGGCCGCGCGGCCTCACCACCTACACGACCTCCAAGGCCGCCGTGATCGGCCTCACCCAGGCGATGGCGGTCGATCATGGCCGTGACGGCATCCGCGTGAATTGCATCTGTCCCGGGCCGGTCTACACGCCGATGGTCTATGCTCGCGGCAACGGCATGAGCGAGGCCGCGCGCGCCCAACGTGCGAAGGCCTCCGTCCTCAAGACCGAGGGCACGGGCTGGGACGTCGGCCACGCCGTGCGCTTCCTGCTGAGCAACCATGCCCGCTACATCACCGGCCAGGTCCTCGTCGTCGACGGTGGCGTCACGCTGCAGGGGCCGGAGCGCGATTCACAGGATCATTGAACAACAAGCCAATAAGGGAGAACAACCAGGATGGCCCGGCTGCCCTATCTCGAGCCCGACCAGGTCGCGCCCGAGTATCGCGACATGCTCAAGCGCAACACCAACCTGCACAAGCTGCTGGTCAACTCGCCCGACATGGCGCGGGCCTTCAGCGGCTTGGGCGGCTACATCCGCTTCAAGAGCAAACTCGATCCCCGCCTGCGCGAGCTCGCCATCCTGCAGGTCGGCTGGCTGGAGAAGTCCGAATACGAATTCACTCATCACGTGAAGATCGGCAAGGAGTTCGGCGTCACCGACGAGGACATCCAGGGGCTGATGGCCGAGACCGAGGGCAAGCCTTCGCAGCTCGAGCCGCTCGCGAAGGCGATCCTCAGGGGCGCGCGCGAGATGGTGAAGGACCTGGGCATGTCCGACGCGACCTTCACCGAGATCAAGAAGGACCTGTCCGACGAGCACATGACGGACCTGGTGCTCACCATCGCCTTCTACTGCGCCGTCGTCCGCGTGCTTGCCACGATGCAGATCGACAACGAGCCGCAGTACAAGGAAGTGCTGAAGCAGTACCCGCTGCCGGGAGTGAAGTGACATGCGCCTGAAAGATCGCGTCGCCATCGTCGTTGGCGCCGGGCAGAGCCCCGGCGAAGGCATGGGCAACGGCCGCGCCACCGCGCTCACCTTTGCACGCGAGGGTGCCAAGGTCCTCTGCGTCGATCACAATCTCGACTCCGCAAAGGAGACGGTCGAGATGATCGGCGTCAACCAGGGCACGGCGGTCGCCTTCAAGGCCGACGTGACCAAGGGCGCCGAGCTCAAGGCGATGGTCGACGAGGCGCACGCCCGCTGGGGCCGGATCGACATCCTGCACAACAATGTCGGCGTGTCGCTCTCGGGCGGCGATGCCGAGCTGCTCGACATCACCGAGGAAGCCTTCGACCGCTGCACCGCGATCAACCTCAAGAGCTGCATATTCGCGGCCAAGTACGTGCTCCCGATCATGCGCGCGCAGCAGGGCGGCGTGATCATCAACATCTCGTCGATGGCGGTGATCACCACCTATCCCTACGTCGCCTACAAGGCGACCAAGGCGGCGATGGTCTCCTTCACCGAGCAGCTCGCCTACCAGAACGCGCAATACGGCATCCGCGCCAACGTCATCCTGCCCGGCCTGATGAACACCCCCATGGCGGTGGACACGCGCGCCCGCACCTTCAAGAAGAGTCGCGCCGAGGTCGAGGCCGAGCGTGATTCAAAGGTGCCGCTGCGCAGGAAGATGGGTACCGGCTGGGACGTCGCCAATGCCGCCCTCTTCCTCGCCTCCGACGAGGCGAGCTTCATCACCGGTGTGACCCTGCCGGTCGATGGCGGCGCCAGCGTCCGGCGTGGCTAGGGCACGATCCTTGCGTCGGTGGGCACCATGAACCGACTTGCCGGCAAGACCGCCCTCATCACCGGTGCCTCCTCGGGCATCGGCCGCGCCATCGCGAAGAAGTTCCAGGCGGAGGGCGCGACCCTCCTCCTGATGGACATCACGGAGGCCGTCGTCGAGGGCGGCGAGCCGACGCACAAGATACTGAACGTGCCCTTCTTCCAGGGCGACGTGTCGAACGAGAAGGACGTCGAGGAAGCGGTGCGCCGGGCGGCCCTGCCGACCGGCCGGCTCGACATCGTGGTCAATGACGCCGCTATCCGCTCGGCCAGGAAGCTCACCGACACGAGCCTCGAGGAATGGAATCGGGTGATGGAGGTGAACGTCACCGGCGTCTTCCTGATGTGCCGGGCTGCCGTGCGCCGGATGCTGACGCAGGAGATCCGCAACGAGGCGCGCGGGCGCATCGTCAACATCTCCTCGCAGCACGGCATGATCTCCTCGCCCGAGGACTTCTCCTACGGCGTTTCCAAATCGGCGGTCGTCTACATCACGCGCCAGATCGCTTCGGACTACGGACGCGACAGCATCATCTGCAACGCCGTGGCGCCGGGGAAAATCCTCACCGGCAAGACGGGGCGCGCGATCGAGCCTCGCTGGATCGACTATTCCCATGCCCGCACGCCGCTGCCGCGCCTCGGCCGCTCCGAAGACGTGGCCAACGCAGCGTTGTTCCTCGCCTCCGACGAGGCGACGTTCATCACCGGCGAGAACCTGATGGTCGACGGCGGCTGGATGGCGAACTGACCGGCAGCAGCCCGCCCAGGACCTGAAGGAAGGCGCGCACGAGACGCGCGTTCTGCCGCTCCTTGAGATGCACGACGTGCGCGTAGGTGTAGATCTCGGCATCTGTAATCGGCAGCGGCTTGATCCGTGGGTCGGGAATGAACTCCGCCTCCGATACCACGCCCATGCCGATCCCCTTGGCGACTGCCTCGCGGATCGATTCGCGACTGCCGATCTCCATCACGACCTTGGGCCGCACATCGGCCTCACGCATCGCCTGGTCGAAGGCACGGCGCGTCGTCGAGCCCGCCTCGCGCACGACCAGCCGCTGTCCCTCCATGTCGCGGGCACGAATGCTGCGCCGCTGAGCGAAGGGGTGATCCATATGGCAGAAGGCGATCACCCTGTGGCGGCGATAGGGAATGGCGACCAGCCGCGGATCAGGATCGACATGGGCCAGCACCGCTACGTCGGTGCGGTAGTCCAGCAGGTCGCGCAACGTGTCGCGTGAATTGCCGACGGTGACCGACACGTAGAGGCCGGGATGGCGTGCGTTGAAGGCCGCCAGCATATCGGTGACGTGATAGGGCCCGACGGCACCGACGCGCAGATGCCCGGTGCGCAGGCCACGTGTCTCGTTGAGATAGTCGGCCGCCTCCTTCTCGTCGGCGAACAGGCGGCGGGTGATGTCCAAGAGGCCCGTGCCGGTCTCGGTGAGTTCGATGCGGCGCCCGCGGCGCACGAACAATTCGACTCCGAACTCGCCCTCCAGTGACTTCACCTGGGTGGTGATGGTGGGCTGGCTCACGCCCAGTTCACGCGCGGCGGCGGTGAAGCTCAGACGCTGCGCCACGGCATGGAAGGAACGGAGCTGTGTGTGCCTCATATTGATTTTCTCAATGCCACTTTGAGAATGTTTGAATTGGATAAATGTGAGTACCGGCCGGAGGATTGTCAAAAGCCGACAAGGCAGAGCCAGTGAGCCATGGGAGTGACGCGCGGATGTGGCGCTACCGTAATCCGGTCGACGTGAAGTTCGGCGCCGGCGTCTTCGAGACGCTGGGCAAGGTGCTGGCCGGCCGGGCCTACTGCCTCGTCACCTACGACGATGCCAATGGCGGCGGCGTCTTCGCCGACCTGACACGGCGCGTGATCGCCCAGGCCGGTGCGCCCGCCGTAGCGGTGAGCAACATCGGCCCCAATCCCGATTTCGTCGGCCTCACCGAATGCTGCCGCACCTACGCGACCGCCGCGCGTCCTGTCGAAGCGATCGTGGCGCTGGGCGGCGGCTCGGTGATGGATGCCGCCAAGGTGCTGGCCGCCGCCAAGGGCGACTTCGAGACGGTCCGCCACCACCTGGTGACCGGCAAGGATGGCGACTCGCTCGGCCGCACGCCGATCATCGCCATTCCGACGACCGCCGGCACCGGCAGCGAAGTCACCTCCTGGGCCACGGTCTGGGACACGATTGCGATGAAGAAGTACTCGCTGGCCCGCGAGACGCTCTACCCCGAAGCGGCCCTCGTCGACCCGTTGCTGACCCTCGGCCTGCCGCGCGCGATCACGATCAGCACCGGCCTCGATGCCCTCAGTCACGCGCTGGAAAGCATCTGGAACGTCAACGCCAACCCGGTTTCGAGCTCGCTGGCAGAGGTCGCCGCGCGAGAAGTGATCGACGCCCTGCCGCTGCTGGCCGACGATCTCAGGAACGAAGCGCTGCGCACGCGGCTGGCGCGCGCCAGCCTGTTCGCGGGCCTCGCCTTCTCGAATACCCGCACCGCGCTCGCACATTCCCTGTCCTATCACCTGACCCTGCACCACGGCGTGCCGCACGGCATCGCCTGCTCGTTCAGCCTGCCCATGGTGATGCGCGCTGTGGCCGGCTGCGACGCCGCCTGCGACGCCTCGCTGCGACGCATCTTCGGCAACGACCTTGGTGCGGGCGCCGTGCGGCTCGAAACGTTCCTGACGACACTCGGCATCTCGCCCGATGCCACCGCGCACGGCATCGCGGCTCGCGACTGGGCGCGGCTCGTCGACGACGCGCTGGCGGGCGATCGCGGTCGCAACTTCATCGGACGACGGGAGGCACTGTTGGCCGAGATGGCCGCTTAGACGTCAAGCACCAAAAGAAAAGAAACCACGGAGGAAGCAAAAATGACCAGGATGACGCGTCGCGATTTCGGGCTTTTGACCGCTGGCTCGCTACTGGGGGGTGGCACCATCGGAACCTGGGGCACGGCTCACGCCCAGGCCCAGCAGGTGCTCAAAGTCGGTCTCATTCCTTCCGAGGATTCGCGGGCGATGCTGGCCCAAAGCAAGGACATCCTCGACGCGGTCGAGAAGAACTCCGGCATGAAGGTCCAGGGCTTCGTCGCCACCGACTATAACGGCGTCATCGAGGCGCTGCGCGCCAAGCACCTCGACATCGCCTATCTCGGGCCCTTCTCCTACGTGCTGGCCACCACCGTGACGCCGGTCGAAGCCTTCGCCATCGCCGAGACCGCCAAGGCCGGCCGCACCTACTACCACTCCAAGATCATCGCCCTGAAGTCGAGCGGCATCAAAACGCTCGACGATCTCAAGGGCAAGAACTTCGCCTTCGTCGATCCCGCCTCGACCTCGGGCTATGCCTTCCCCCTGGCCGGCCTGCTCAAGGCCGGCATCGAGCCCAAGCGCGACTTCAAGACGGTGATCTTCACCGGCGCGCACGACGCCAACGCGCTGGCCGTGGCCAACGGCAAAGTCGATGCCGCGACCATCGCCGACCGCATCCTCGACGCCGCCATCGCCAAGGGCCACATCAAGGCCGACCAGATCCAGGTGGTGTGGGAATCGCCGCCGATCCCGGAATCGCCGATGGTGTGGCGCAAGGACCTGTCGCCGGAAACGAAGGCCAAGGTGAAGGCCGCCTTCCTGTCGATCAAAGACCTCAACTGGTCCGACCAGGGCAAGCTGAACGGCTTCAAGGAAACCAACGACCAAGCCTACGACATCGTTCGCGAGACCGCGAAGCTCGCGAACATCGATCTCAAGAAGCAGAAGTAGCTACGCCTGCTCGCAGGGAGATCGCCCCATGATCGAAATCCGCGGCCTCGCCAAATCCTATGGCGATCACCAGGCGCTGCACGATGTCAGCCTCTCGATCCGGCCCGGCGAATTCGTCGTCGTGCTGGGACCGTCGGGCGCCGGCAAATCGACCCTGCTGCGCTGCATCAACCGGCTGATCGAGCCAACCGCCGGCGACATCGTGGTCGACGGCACCTCGCTATCGTCCAACCGCCGCGACCTGCGCCTGCTCCGGCGCAACGTCGCGATGATCTTCCAGCAGCACAATCTGGTGAAGCGCCTGTCGGTCTTGAAGAACGTGCTGGTCGGCCGCATGGCCGACCTTTCGCCGATCCTGAGCAGCCTGCAGCTCTTTCCCGAGGCCGACGTGAAGATCGCGCTGCACTGCCTCGAACAGGTGGCGATGGATCACAAGGCTCGCAATCGCGCCGATGCATTGTCGGGTGGCGAGCAGCAGCGGGTCGGCATCGCCCGCGCCCTGGCCCAGCAGCCCAAATTCATGCTGGCCGACGAACCGGTGGCGAGCCTCGATCCCAAGACCTCGCGCACCGTGCTCAACTACCTGAAGAAGAGTTGCAAGGAATCGAACATCGCCGTCCTCTGCAACCTTCACCAGATCGACTATGCGCTCGAGTTTGCCGAGCGGGTGGTGGGCCTCTCGGCCGGCCGCGTCGTCTATGACGGCGCGCCGGCGGGCGTGAGCGGCGACGTGATCCGCAGCATCTATCCCGGCCTCGACGATCCCAACGTACTCGACGCCGCGCAGCGTCTTACCGAGCGACGCCGCGCCGCGGCGGAAGCCGAGATTGCGCTCGCAGCCTCAGCCGCCTCCGTCGAAGAGAGGGCCTGACAATGTCCTTGCAATTCGTCGTCAACAAGCCGCGCGGTCCGCTCGGCTGGTGGATCATGGTCCCGATCGGGGGCCTCACGATCGCCGCTCTCTGGTGGTCGGCCGTCGGCACGCGCCTCAGCGTATCCGGCTTCGTCGAGGGCCTGCCCTGGATCGGCGACTTCATCGGCCGCATGCTGCCGCCCAACTTCGCCTTCATGCAGAAGCTGGTGCAGCCCGCCATCGAGACGGTGCAGATCGCGCTGTGGGGCACCCTGCTCGGCATCGTGCTGGCGCTGCCGGTCTGCTTCTTCGCGGCGCGAAACCTCTCGCCCTATGCCTGGGTGTTTCATGGGCTGCGCCAGGTCCTGAACGTGATGCGCGGCATCAACGAGATCATCCTGGCGTTGATCTTCGTCGCCGCCGTGGGCCTCGGCCCGTTTGCCGGCGTGCTGGCCATCGCGCTGCACGGCGCCGGCATGCTGGGCAAGTTCTTCGCCGAGGCGATCGAGGAAATCGACGAAGGTCCGCTCGACGCTCTGCGCGCGGCCGGCGCGAGCACTCTGCAACGGATCGTGTTCGGCGTATTGCCACAGGTCCTTCCGGCCTGGATCGGGGTCGTGCTCTATCGCTTCGAAACCAACATCCGCGTGTCGACGGTGCTGGGCATGGTTGGCGCGGGCGGCATCGGCTTCGAACTGATCAGCTCGATGAAGCTCTTCGCCTACGAGGACACGGCGGCCTGTGTCATCGTGATCCTGATCCTCGTGCTTGCCGCCGACCTCATGTCGTCGAAACTGCGTGCCATGATCCGATAGGACAATTCGCCAGCCGGACGGGCGCTCTCGACGCGGAAGTCCCATCACGCCATCCTCTCTGCAATTGGGTTTGGGAGGATGGCTTACATGCGTTTATGGATCGGATTCCTCGGTGTCGTGGCGGCGCTCGGCCTGTCGGCCGCGCCGGCGCTCGCGCAGAAGAGCGGCGGCACCTTCAAGATGTACATTGCGGACAATCCGCCGAGCACCTCGATTCACGAGGAAGCGACGACATCGACGGTCGTGCCCTTCATGGGACTCTACAACAATCTCGTCGTCTTCGATCAGCAGATTCCGCAGAACAGCCTCGAGTCGATCCGTCCCGACCTGGCCGAAAGCTGGTCGTGGAGCGAGGACGGCAAGAAGCTGACCTTCAAGCTGGTCGGCAATGCCAAGTGGCATGACGGCAAGCCCTTCACCTCGGCCGACGTGAAGTGCACGTGGGACATGCTGACGGGCAAGAGCGAGACCCAGAAGCTGCGCAAGAACCCGCGCATCTCCTGGTACTGGAACCTCAAGGAGGTCACGACCAACGGCGACCGCGAGGTGACCTTCCATCTCGGCCAGCCGCAACCCTCGCTGCTGATCCTGCTCGCTTCGGGCTACAGCCCCGTCTATTCCTGCCACGTGCCGACGGCACAGATGCGTACCAAGCCGATCGGCACCGGTCCCTTCAAGCTGGGCGAATTCAAGCAGAAGGAGATCGTCAAGCTCGTCCGGAACCCGGACTACTTCAAGAAGGGCAAGCCCTATCTCGACGGCATCGAGATGCCGATCGTGCCGGCCCGCGGCACCGCCATGCTGGGCTTCGTCTCGGGCCGCTTCGACATGACCTCGCCCTATGCCGTCACCATCCCGCTGCTCAAGGACATCAAGGCGCAGGCCTCGACTGCCGTCTGCGAGGTGGCGCCGATGAACAACAGCACCAACCTGATCGTGAACAGCGAGGCGCCGCCCTTCAACAATCCCGACATCCGTCGCGCAATGCTGCTCACCATCGACCGGCAATCCTTCATCAATATCCTCGCGCAGGGGGCCGGCGAGGCGGGCGGCGTCATGGAGCCAGCGCCGGGCGGCGTCTGGGGCATGCCGAAGGCGATGTTCGACACGGTCCAGGGATACGGGCCCGACGTCGCCAAGAACCGCGCTGAAGCGCAGGCCCTCATGAAGAAGGCAGGCTACGGGCCGGACAACAGGCTGAAGCTCAAGGTCTCGACCCGCAACCACCTGCTCTATCGCGACCCGGCGGTGATCCTGATCGACCAGCTGAAGGAGATCTACATCGACGGCGAACTCGACCTGGTCGACACCGCCTTGTGGTTCAACAAGGTCGCGCGCAAGGACTACTCGGTCGGCCTCAACACGACCGGCAACGGCGTCGACGACCCCGACCAGACCTACTTCGAGCACTATGCTTGCAAGTCGGAGCGCAACTATGTCGGCTACTGCAACCCCGAGATCGAGAAGCTCTTCCCGGTCCAGTCGGCCGAGCGCGACATCGAGAAGCGCAAGAAGCTCGTCTGGGAGATTGACAAGCAGATCCTCGAGGAGGGCTTCCGCCCGATCATCATGTGGAATGCCTCGGGAACCTGCTGGCACCCCTACGTGAAGGGTTTCCGCCCGATGGTGAACAGCCTCTACAACGGCTCGCGCTTCGAGGACGTCTGGCTGGACAAGTAGGCACGAGCTGCAAAGGCCGGGTCGCTACGAGCGGCCCGGCCGTTATAGTACTGTCGGAAGTAACGCGGGCGTGAACAACGCGCCTGTACGACACTCCAGGGAGGAGCTGACATGAGTTCATCACGACAGGTTCTGACGCGCCGGCACACCCTGACCGGCACGCTGCTCCTCACCTCGACAATACTCGCGACCGGCAAGGCGATGGCGGCCGACTGGCCGGAGCGGCCGATCCGCATGATCATCCCCTTCGCTGCGGGCGCCGGCGCCGACACAGTCGGCCGCACCTTCGGCGAGCAGCTTGCGAAGGCGCTTGGCCAGCCGGTCGTGATAGACAACAAGGGCGGCGCCGGCGGCCTGCTGGGCACTGCGGAAGGCGCGCGGGCGCCGGCCGACGGCTACACGCTGCTGCTCACCTCTCAGGGCGCGACTGTCTTCAACATGGGGCTCTACAAGTCGCCCGGATACGACCCGCTGAAGGATCTCATCCCGGTCTCCACGACCGGCATCCTGACCAACGTGATGGTCGTCTCGACCGCCAACCCGGCCAACACCGTCGCCGACGTGATCGCGCAGGCCCGTGCCAAGCCGGGCGAGCTGACCTACGGGTCGAGCGGGGTCGGCAGCAGCCTGCACATGTCGGGCGTGATCACGGAGCAGCGCACCGGGGTGAAGCTGCAGCACGTGCCCTATCGAGGGGCGCCGGCCGCCGTCCTCGCCGTGATCAACGGCGAGGTGACGATGGGCTTCTTCAATGCACCGACCGTGGTGGGCCAGATCAAGGCCGGCAAGCTGAAGGCGCTCGCCGTTACCACGAAAGACCGGTCGGTCATCCTGCCCGACGTGCCGACCATGATGGAGGCGGGCCTGCCCGACTTCGTCGTCGCCACGTGGCTGGGATTTGCGGTGCCGACCGGCACGCCGACGCCCATCGTGGCGCGCCTCAATGCCGAGATCGGCCGCATCGCCCAGATGCCGGAAGTGAAGGAGAAGCTCCTGGTCCAGGGCTTCGAGGTCCTGCCGCCGGATACGCCTGCCGCCGCCCGCAAGCTGATCGCTGACGACCAGGCGCTGTGGCTGCCCATCATCAAGGCGTCGGGCGCGACGGCGGAATAGTCAGTCGACGGCTGCCAGCCGGGAGCGCGGCAATCCCGCGATCTCCTGGATCAGTTTCTTCGTCATCGCCCGGCCGAACGCCCCATGATTCTCGGCAACGATGGTGAAGGCACCGGGACCGCCGATGACGTTGTCCTGGAAGTATTTTTCCAGTCCGCCCGGCGGGTTGGTGTGCTCGGGACGGAACGCTTCCTCGATGGGCGTCAGGATCACCAGCGCGTTGATCGTGATGTTCTTCGCCACCGCATCGTCACGCGCGTCGGTGACCAGGCGGCCGGCAATGTTGTTGCCATCGCCGGACACATCTATGACCCGTCGGTCGGCTGTGAACGGCGCGCGCTCGAGATGCATGACCGCGAAGTCGATGGCGGCGCTGATCGAGGTGCTGCCGGCAAAGGAGCGCGGAGTCTCGATCAGCTTGTCACCGAAATTGCGCGCCGAGGCACCGTCGCCGATCACCATCCAGTCGATGACGACGTTCTGCATGTTGGCCGAGGCCCATTCGACGAAGCAGATGGCGATGCGCCGGTTCGGACCTGACGTGATGGCCCGCACCACGTCGGGATGGGTGATGGCGGCCGCGGCACCCTCGCGCTGAAGCCTGAATTTGGGATCGGTCACGCTGCGCGACACGTCGGCGGCCAGCACCAGCAGCATGTCGACCGGCTCCGCGGCCCGCACCGCTGGAGAGAACAGCGCCAGCATCATGCCCAGCAGCGCAACAATCATCCTCATCGCACGCGACCTCACTTACCGGTTCCACTGAGTATAGGACGCCCGCTTCCGTCCGCGAGCCGCTTGGAGCCTTGGCAAAAGAGCTGTGCGGAACGCGGTCTGCGTGGAAATTCCTGCCCTGACGCGCCGCCGATACGCGACATTCTTGCTATTGCGAATTACTCGCGTATCTGGCTATTTTTGCTGCACTGCACTATATCCATCGCCCCGGCGTGGCGCCGGCCCGTTGCGTAGGAGTTTGCGCGTGAGTGCGTTGAGGAACGAGACCGTACTGTCGGTGCATCACTGGACCGACGAGTTGTTCAGCTTCCGGACGACCCGTGACAAGGGTTTCCGCTTCGCCAGCGGCCAGTTCACCATGATCGGCCTGAAGGTCGAGGGTAAACCGGTGCTCCGGGCCTACTCCATCGCCAGTCCCCATTACGTGGACGAGTTGGAGTTCTTCTCGATCAAGGTGCCCGACGGCAAGCTCACCTCGCATCTCAAGAACCTGTCCCCCGGCGATCCCGTGCTGGTGGGCGCCAAGGCGGTCGGCACCCTGCTGCTCGACAGCCTCACCCCCGGCCGCAATCTCTACCTGCTGGGCACCGGCACCGGCCTCGCCCCCTTCCTCTCGCTGGTGCGCGACCCGGACGTCTACGAGCGCTTCGAGAAGGTCGTCCTGGTCCATGGCTGCCGCCATGTCCGCGACCTCGCCTACCGCTCGACCCTGGCCGACGAGCTGCCGGCCGACGAGATCCTGGGCGACATGGTGCGCGACAAGCTCGTCTACTACCCGACCGTGACCCGCGAGCCCTTCAAGTATCGCGGCCGCATCTCACACCTGATCGAGAACGGCACCCTGGCCAAGGATGTCGGCCTGCCGCCGATGTCGCGCGAGAACGACCGCTTCATGCTCTGCGGCTCCGTCCAGATGCTGGCCGACATCCGCGCCCTCCTCGAAGGCATGGGCCTCACCGAGGGCAGCACCACCACGCCCGGCGAGTTCGTCGTCGAGAAGGCCTTCGTCGAATAACGGTTCCGCTTCGCGAGGCCCTGCACGTAGCGTGTGACGGTCGCTGGCGGCTAGGATGCCGGCGACAAACGCATGCCGTCAGGCTCGGGAAGAGGATTGAAAGTGACACTACCGCTCGAAGGGGTTCGCGTCATCGAAGTGGGCCAGGCGCTGGCCGGTCCGCTGGCCGGCGTGCTGCTGGCCGACATGGGCGCCGACGTCATCAAGATCGAGAAGCCGGACGGCGGCGACGATGCCCGCATCTGGGGCCCTCCGTTCGGCCCCGACGGCAAGACCTCGCTCTACTTCTATTCGCAGAACCGCAACAAGCGCTCGGTCGTGCTCGACCTGAAGCTCGCTGAAGACATCGAGAAGCTCCACGGGCTTTGCGAGACGGCTGACATCCTGATCCAGAACCTGCGGCCCGGCGTGGTCGACGAGGTCGGCATCGGGCCCGAGACGATGCTCGCGCGCCATCCGCGCCTCATCTACTGCTCGATCTGGGCCTTTGGCTACCAGGGCCCGCTGCGCATGAAGCCGGCCTTCGATCCGCTGCTGCAGGCCTATGGCGGCATGATGAGCGTGACCGGCCGGCCGGAGGATCCGCCGACCTTCTGCGGCGCCTCGATCAACGACAAGGCGACCGGCATGTTCTGCACCATCGGTGCGCTGGCCGCGCTGCGGCTGCGCGACAAGACCGGCAAGGGCTGCCTCGTCGACACCTCGCTCTTCGACTCGGCCGTGCATTGGGTCGAGGGTCAGGTGAACAGCTACATCGCCAACGGCACCGTCTCCCAGCGGCACGGCACCGGCAGTCCGGTGATCGTGCCCTACCAGACCTTCGACACGGCCGACCATCCGATCTGCCTGGCCCCTGGCAACGACCGGCTGTGGGCGCGCTGCGCCAAGGTGCTGGGCCATGACGAATGGGCGACCGATCCGAAGTTCGCCAGGAGCGCGCAGCGGGTTGCCCACAAAGCCGAGCTGCTGCCGATGATCGCCGAGGCTCTGAAGGCCCGGCCGCGCGCCGAATGGCTGGACGCCATGGAGAAGGCCGGCGTGCCCTGCGCCGCCGTGAACGATATCGGCGAGCTGGCGCGCACCGAGCAGATGGAAGCCTCGAAGCTCATCCAGCAATTGCCCGGCGGACCCAAGGTGGTCGGCCTGCCGATCTCCTTCGACCATGTGCGGCCGCATTCGCCGCGCTCCGCGCCGGCGCTGGGTGAACATACCGACGAAGTGCTGGGAAGCCTGCCGAAGTGACGCCCCCCGCCCCGTCTGCCGCCCTCGTTGCCCCCTGGCGCATCGGCGTCGACGTGGGCGGTACCTTCACCGACATGGTGCTGCGCGATGCCGCCGGCGCCGTGCGCATCTTCAAGTCGCCCTCCGTCCCGGCCGACCCCAGCGAAGGTGTGCTGGGCGTGCTGCGGCTGGCGGCCCAGCAGCTCGACATCACACTGACAGCGCTGCTGCGCGACTGCGCCCTGTTCGTGCACGGCTCGACGGTGGCGACCAACACGATCCTCGAGAAGAAGGGTGCCAAGGTCGGCCTGCTGACGACCGAGGGCTTCCGCGATTCGCTCGAGATCCGCCGCGGCATCCGCGAGAACCAGTGGGACCATCGCGCTCCCTTCCCGCAGGTGCTGGTGCCGCGTTACCTGCGCCTGCCGGTGCGCGGCCGCATCGCCGCCGACGGCACCGAGCTGACGCCAATTCGAGCGGAAGACGTCGACGCCGCCGCGAAGGTCTTCGCCGAGGAAGGCGTCGAGTCGGTCGCGGTCTGCCTGTTCAACTCCTTCCTCGACGGCGCCCACGAGCGCGCGGTCGGCGGCCAGCTCGCCAAGTCCTGGAACGGCAAGTGGGTCTCGCTGTCGAGCGAGGTCATGCCGACCATGGGCGAGTACGAGCGCGGTTCTACCGCCGTCGTGAACGCCTATGTGGCGCCCAAGGTGACGAGCTACCTGCGCGCCCTCGACGAGCAGCTGCGCCAGTTCGGCCTGCCGCGTTCGCTGCTGCTCCTGCAGAGCAATGGCGGCGCGGTGTCGGTCGACCAGGTGGCGGCACGGCCGGTCATGCTGGTCCTGTCCGGCCCGGCGGCCGGCGTCGGCGCGCTCAAGGGCTGTGCGGCGCCGGGCGAGAAAGCCAACCTGATCTCGATGGAGATCGGCGGCACGAGTTGCGACGTGATGGTGATGGCGCGCGGCGACGTGCCGGTCACCGACGAACTCACCATCGACGGCTATCACCTCACGACGCCTTCGGTGGAGATCCACACGGTCGGTGCGGGCGGCGGAACCGTCGCCTGGGTCGACGATGCCGGCCTCCTGCATGCCGGCCCGCAGGGCGCCGGCGCACGGCCCGGTCCCGCCGCGTATGGGCTGGGCGGCGAGAACCCGACCGTCACCGACGCTCAGCTCGTGCTGGGCCGGCTGCGTCCCGGCCCGCTGGCCGGCGGTGCGGTCACGCTCGACGCGGCACTCGCGCGCAAGGCTATCGAAACCAAACTCGCCAAGCCGCTCGGACTCTCGGTCGAGGACGCGGCTGCGGGCGTCATCCGGCTGCTGGAGCAGAACCTCCTGCATGCCGTCGAGCGACTCAGCATCGAGCGCGGCCACAATCCCGCGACCTTCACGCTGGTCGCCGCGGGCGGTGCCGGACCGATGCACGGTACCGCCGTCGCCCGCGCGCTCGGCAGCCGCCGCGCCCTGCTGCCGCGCGCCGCCGGCGCCTTCTGCGCCATGGGCATGCTGCAGTCCGATGTGCGGCAGGATTACCTGCAGGTTTTCCTGGCCGATCTCGACAAGGTCGAGACCACGACTCTGGAAGCAGGCTTCGCCCAGCTCGAAGCGCGCGCGAGAGAGGCGCTGGCCCGTGACGGGTTCGGCGCCGACGAGGTCGTGATCGAGCGCCAGCTCGACCTGCGCTACGACGGCCAGCAATGGCCGGTCCGTGCGCCGCTATCCGCCTCGGGCTTCGATGCCGCCGCGGCCCGCCAGGCTTTCGAAGCCGAGCATCAGCGTCTGTTCGGCCATATCCAGCCGGGCGGCCGCATCGACATCACCGCGCTGAGGGTCGTGGGCCGCGGCCGGCTGGACTGGACACCGCCCGCGGCGCGCTCACCGCAGACCGATGCGCCCAAGCCGCGCGAGACACGCAAGGTCTGGATCGATCCGGCGACCGGCTGGCTCGACGTGCCGATCTACGACGGCGCCGACCTGCGTCCCGGCTGCCGCCTCAATGGCCCGCTGCTGGTCGAGGAGCGCACGACGACTGCCTTCGTCGGCCCCAACGACCTGCTCGAAGTCGACGAACGCGACGATTTCCTCGTGCATGTCGGAGCCGCCGCATGAGCACCGCCACTCTCGATCCCGTCACCCTCGCGCTGGTGCAGAATCGGCTCGACCATATCTCGCACCAGATGGGCTGGGTGATGACGCGCACCGCGCGCTCGCCGATCTTCAGCCAGAGCCACGACTTCTCCTGCTTCATCGCCGATGCGCGCGGCACCCTGATCAGCCAAGCCGACGGCATCCCCATCCATACCGGCGGCGGCGGCTTCGCGGTGCGCGCCATCCTGCGCGACTTCAAGGGAGACATTGCGCCGGAGGACGTGTTCTTGCTGAACGATCCCTACACGGCGGGCGGCAACCACCTGCCCGACTGGGTGATCACGCGGCCGGTGTTCGTCGCTGGCAAGTTGGTGGCGTTCGCCTGCAACCGGGCCCACCAGGCCGATATCGGCGGCGGCGCGGCCGGCACCTACAATTCGGCGGCGACCGAGATCTTCCACGAGGGCATCCGCCTGCCGGTGCTCAAGCTGATCGAAGCCGGCAAAGTGCGCGAGGATCTTTGGCGTCTGCTGATGCTGAACACACGCCTGCCCGAGGCGCTCGACGGCGACCTGCGCGCCATGATCGGCTCGACGCGCATCGGCGCCGAGCGACTCGCGCTGCTGGTCGAGGAGCTGGGTGTCGATCGCGCCGACGAGTTCTTCGAGGGTGTGCTCGACCATGCCGACCGACGCTTCCAGACCTGCATCGACCGCCTGCAGCAGGGCGTGTGGAAGGGCGAGGAGCCGGTCGACAACGACTGCTTCGAGCCGATCGACGCGAAGATCGCCGTCATGATCACGGTGAAGGACCGCAAGCTGGTCGTCGATTTCGCCGGCACCTCGCCGCAGGTGCGCGGCTTCAAGAACAGCTCGATCGCCAACTCGACCTCGGCAGTGTTCATGTCGCTGGCTTCGTTCTTCGAGCCCGACCTGCCCAAGAACGAAGGCGCGTTCCGCAGCGTCGAGATCCGCCTGCCCGAGGGCACCTTGGTGAATGCGCGCATGCCGGCGCCGATGACCATGAACACGGTGTTCGTGGCCCACGAGATCATTCACGCGATGTGGAAGGCGCTGGCCCAGGCCATGCCCGAACGCGCCTCGGCCGGCTGGTCGAAGGCAGTGCACGCCGTCACGGCGGGCCTGCGCGACGACAAGGATGGAGGGGGCGGACGCTACGTCATGTACCAATGGGCCGGTGCGCCGGCCGGTGGTGGCGTCGAAGGTCGCGATGGCTTCCATCTGATCGGCCATCTCATCACCCTGGGCGGCCTCACGCTGCCGAACCTCGAAACCTACGAGCAGCTCTATCCGGCCCGTTTCCGTCGCCAGGAGCTGCGCTGCGACACCGCCGGGGCCGGCCGTTTCCGCGGTGGTGCCGGTTGCGACTACGAGGTCGAGATCTTCACCCCGGCCGACTATGCCTTCCGCGGCGAGGGCGCGGGCGCGCCGTCGAGCTTCGGTGTCGCGGGCGGCCGGGCCGGTGCCGGCGGCGAGGTCATTCTCACGCTGGCCGACGGCAAGCGCATCCAGGCGCCGAAATACGGCGTGGAACGCCATGGCGTGGCCACCTACCACGCGCTGTCGCCAGGCGGCGGCGGCTACGGCGATCCCAGAACGCGCGATCCGGAGCGGGTGCTGCGCGACGTGCGCGACGGAATCGTGAGTGCGGAACGCGCGGAAAATGACTATGCGGTGGCAATCGCCGCCGATGGTAGAAGCGTCGACAAGAAAAGAACCAATCAACTCAGGGAAGAAACATCATGGTCAACCGCCGCTCCTTCGTCGCAGGCTCCGTAGCCGCGCTCGCGCTGCCTTCGATCGCCTTCGGGCAGAGCGGGCAGATCCGCCTCGTCGTGCCCTACGGTCCCGGTGGCTCGACCGACACGGCCGGCCGCGTCCTGGCCGAGCGCATGTCGGCCGACACGGGCAAGACGATCGTGGTCGAGAACCGACCGGGCGGCGGCACGATGGTCGGGATGGTGAACGTCGCCAAGAGCAAGCCTGACGGCACCAGCCTGATGGTGCTGACCACCACGGCGGCGCTCCTGCCGGCCTTCGACATTCCGATGCAGATCGACCCGCAGAAGGACCTCGCGCCGGTGTCGCAGCTCGCCGACATCCCCTGCGTGCTCGCGGTCAATGCGAACAACCCGGCAAAGACCTTCCCAGAATTCATCGAGTGGGTGAAGGCGCAGCCCGGCCCCGTGCACTACTCGACCTCGAGCACCGGCGGCCTGCCGCACCTCTGGGGCGAGGTGATCGCCACGCGCACCGGTGGCAAGCTGCAGCACATTCCCTACAAGGCCGCCGCCGAGGCGCTGCGCGATGCGGTCGCCGGCCACGTACCCGCCTTCGTCGACGTGACAACGCCGGTGGATGCGCAGATCCGTGCCGGCACGATGCGCGGCCTGCTGTGCGGCGCCAAGAGCCGCGTTGCCAACATCCCGACCGTGCCGGTGGCGAGCGAACTTGGGCTCCCGGAGCTGGAGGCCGCCGTCTATTTCGGCGTGGCGACGACGGCCGGCACGCCGCCGGAGACCATCCAGCAGCTCAACGCGGCGGTGAATGCCGCGCTGAAGGTCGAGGCGGTGCGCGAGAAACTCATGTCGCTCGGCTTCATCCCGACCGGCGGCACCTCCGAAGCCTATGTGAAGCGCTTGGCCGACGAGACCGTGCGCTGGCGCAAGGTCATCAAGGAAGCGAAAATCCCGGCGCCGACCTGACGGCTGGCCCGGAGCGCGCAGTCTAGAACGAGCCGGTGAACTCGAACTCGATCGAGTTCCTCACATTGTCGATCTTCCAGGAGCTGAGGCGGCGCAGGAAGCTCTGCCCAAGCAGGGAGCGGCTGCGCGCTGGACTGACGGAGGCCATGACGTTCTCCATCGTGCGCTCGCCGATCCTGATCGACCGCAGGCGCACCATGCGCTGCTGAAGGCCGCTGCCGTCGGCCAGGGTGAAGCGCCGCTGCCCGAGCGAATCGGCCTCGGTGAGCGTGCCGTTGCGCTTCAGCTCCTCGGCGAGTTCCTCTGGGATCTGGACGTTGGCCGCGCCGGAATCGACGATGAAGTATGCCGTCGAGGTGCCGTTCACGGTGGCCGGCAGGACGAACACGCCGCCCATCCTCTGGAATCGCTCCGTCGCCCTCGCCAGCGCCGCGTCTGAGAGCGCCTTGGCGCTCGGCTTGCCCGACGCGGGATCGCCACCGCAGGGTGTCCAGCCCGGAGACGCCCCTTCGACAGGCCCGTAGC
Source organism: Reyranella sp. (assembly GCF_004297265.1). Taxonomy (GTDB): domain Bacteria; phylum Pseudomonadota; class Alphaproteobacteria; order Reyranellales; family Reyranellaceae; genus Reyranella. The sequence goes on along the minus strand of NZ_SCUT01000024.1, from coordinate 131,850 downwards.
AATAGTTCGAGGCCGACAGCAGCTTTGAATAGGTGTCTCGCTGCTCGCAAGCGGCGATCGCTTCGAGGGCGGGTGTGGTCGGCGCTCGGCAGGCGGCATTGCTCCTCTGCCATTGGGCGATGAACTGCGGCGCCTCCTGTGGCTGCGCCTGCAGTGACACAGCTTCCAAGAGCAGCGTCGCGGCAAGCGTCGCCAGGAAGTGGGTCGATCTCATCGCTTCCGCCCCGATCAGGATTGCAGCCGGTTGGACACTCCCGCGCTCAACCTGTACGAAGTCTATACCATCGCCCACCAAATGGTCGGCCTGCGATGGCTGAGAGATGTGTGTGCTCCCGCCCGCGTACCGAGGCGACCGCATCTGGACCGGCCCGAGTTGCCGGTCTCGTTCTCGAGCTTCCTCGTTCTGTCGAATGCCGGCTGTGCAATCCTGCGCGCGCCGAGCTGACAGGGGCCGCACGGCCCCGGAAAGACTTCACATGGAAATGCCAAAGAACATCTCCACCCTGATCTGGAGCGCCGTCGGCGGCGCCGTCCTCACCATGGCCGTCGGCTTCACCTGGGGCGGCTGGGTCACCGGCGGAACCGCGCGCAAGGAGTCTGCTGCGGCGGTTCGCGACGCCGTCGTCGTCGCCCTGGCGCCGATCTGCGTCGACCGCTTCAGCCGCCAGAGCGATGCTGCCGTAAAGATTGCCGAACTCGGCAAGGCCAGCACCTGGGACCGCGGCAACGTGATCGCCAAGAGCGGCTTCGCCACGATGCCGGGCGCCAAGGACGCCGATTCCGACGTGGCGCGCGCCTGCGCCGAAATCCTGGCGAACCCGCCTACACCCAAGACCTGAGCAAAAGGGACGCCGGCCCACCAGCCGTCGCCACTCCTACGGCTTGATCTGGGTTCGAGTCCGGCGGGCCTCGTAGGCCTTCAGATGAGCGTAGGCCAACCGCAGCATCGGGAAACCGTCCGTCCCGCCGCTGCGCTTCAGCAGGTCGCCCAGCATGTGATCCGCTTCGATGGGCCGGCCGCTTTCGACGTCGCGCAGCATCGAGGCGGTGAACGGCGAGCCCGCGCTCGTGAGCATGGTCTTGCCGCGCTGCACGGACGCCGGTCTCGGCGCGAAGCCCTGCGACGCGGCGATGGACGAGATTTCATCGAACAGGGACAGGGTCCGGTCAGTCGCTCCTGCCGCCACGATGTCGCCCACCGCCGCGCGCATCAGGCAGGTGATGCCGGCGGCGGTCGAGATGAACACCCACTTCTCCCACATTTCCTGGAGGATCGCGTCGCTCGGGCCGCCCTGCATCCCGGCGGCGGCAAAGGCCTCGGCGATGGCGTCGATGCGCGGTGTGCGCGGCCCCGACCGTTCACCGAAGGAGATCGTGCCGCCATCGTTCAGATGCAGCACCCGCCCTTCGGGATCGAGCACCAGCGAGATGGCGCACTGGCCGCCCAGTACCGCCTTCTCGCCGAAGCGCGCCACCAGCGAGTCGAGATGACTCATGCCGTTGAGCAGCGGCAGGATCGCCGTGCTCGGCCCGACGGCGGCGGCGAAAGAGTCCATCGCATTGTCGAGGTCGAAGGCCTTGCAGCTCAGCAGGACGAGGTCGTAGTGGCCGGTCAGCTTGTCCGCGGTGACCATGGGCGGCGGCGGCAGGGCGAGATCTCCCAGCTTGCTCTTCACGATCAGGCCGGTCTTCGCGAGTTGCGCCGCACGGCCCGGCCGCACCAGGAAGGTGACGTCACTCCCGGCCGCCAGCAGGCGCGCGCCGAAATAGCCGCCGATCGCGCCGGCACCGACCACGAGAATACGCATGTCCAGATCCCTCAGGCTTCGATACGGCCGACCTTAGGGAAGGTGGCGGCCGGCTTCGCGCGACAATTCCTCGGTATTGGCCTAGCGATCCTTTGCCATCTCGGCCTTTTCGAGCGCGGCCGCGGGGTCCTGCGTCAAGTCGGCATGTAGGAACTCGGCCGTCTCGGGAATCGCAAGGTGGAGGTTGTCGAGGTCGTGGACCTCGACGTCGAGCGACGCTGCCTTCGCGCCCAGGACATGACCGCCGCTCTTACGATCCTTGGTCAGGAAATGCAGGTGCCATCCTGCCACGCCGATCGTGCGTGAATAGGCCGGCGTCCAGAAGCCCAGCATCGTCCCCCTGACGTTCTGTTGTCGGAACTCGGCCTGCGCGTCGGTCGCCTTGTCGAGGTGCACGCCCGCCTCGACCTTGCAGGCGACCCGCCAGTAGACCTCGTCGAAATGACCGTCGAGGCGCACGGCAAAGAAAAGATTGTCCGAGCGCCGCAGCCTGTCGAGCGCCGCGATGAGCGACGACATGGACTCGATGTTCTCGATCCTGCCCCGGTGCTGGGGATGAAAGTTCGTCAGCGTCGCGAACGGCACGGACGCACTGTCGGACGGCGAAGTGATGCTGCCGTCGGCATGGGCCTGGTAGAACGCGCCGTCGAGCACGACCATCTCGCCGTCGAGCCCCTCGAATGTGCCGAGGCCGAAGTCGCCGTGCGGCCTGAGACCTCCGACTGTGACAGCCTTGTTATAGACGCCCTGCACCAGCGCACCCGTGGTCGAGACCTGGAACAGGGTCGAATGATCGAGGCCCAGCGCGTCGGACAATGCTCTCGACACGAAATGGCGCAGCGGCTCGCCAGTCTTCTCGCAGTGCGCCACAAGCGCGTCCATGAGCGATTGATACACTTCGGTCGTCAACCTCGGCATTGCGCCTTCCTTCCTCCGCGGGCGACAAGGGCTGCCCGGACGGGCATGATCACCCGGACGCAGCCTGGAATCGAGAGCGGAGCGACACGATGAGCGACCCGAAGAACGGCGCACACCTTCTGGTGCGGAACCTCGAGGCCCAGGGTGTCGAGTACATCTTCGGCATTCCCGGCGCCAAGATCGATCCCGTGTTCGACGCGCTGGTCGAGTCGAGGATCAAGCTGGTCGTCTGCCGGCACGAGCAGAATGCGACCTTCATCGCGGGCGGCCTCGGCCGCCTCACCGGCAAGGCCGGCGTGGTGCTCGTGACCTCGGGTCCCGGCGTCTCCAATTTGGCCACCGGCCTAGCCACCGCCAACACCGAGGGTGATCCCGTGGTGGCGCTGGGCGGCGCCGTGCCGATCGCCGACCGGCTGAAGCAGGCGCACCAGAGCATGGACACGGTGGCGCTGCTGCGGCCGGTCACCAAGTACGCTGCCGAGATCGACTCCCCGTCGGCCATTTCCGAGGCCATTGCATCAGCGTTTCGCGCCGCCGAGTCCGGCCGGCCGGGCACGGCCTTTCTTGGCCTGCCGAAGGACGTGATGAAGGCATCTGCGCCCGGGCCCGTCTTGACGCCGGCAGTGGTGCCGCAGCTGGGGGCCGCCAACAGCGACGCGATCGCCGAAGCCGCCAGAATGATCGACGCCGCCGAACGCCCGGTGGTGCTGCTGGGCATGCTGGCGAGCCAGGGTCCCGTAGCCGAAGCGGTGCGCGTGCTGCTCGCCCGGACCCGGCTGGCGGTCGCCGGCACCTATCAGGCCGCGGGCGTGGTGCCGCGCGACCGGCTCGACTGCTTCGGCGGCCGGGTCGGGCTGTTCCATAACCAGCCGGCCGACCGGCTGCTCGACCAGGCGGACGTCGTGATCACGATCGGATTCGATCCGGTGGAATACGATCCGGGACTCTGGAACGCCGGGCGCAAGCGCAAGCTGATCCATATCGACTGCATCCCGGCCGACTACGACCAATGCTACCGCCCCGATATCGAGTTGATGGGCGACAGCGCCGCCACATTGCGCGCGCTCTCGGCGCTGCTGAGGCCAAAGGAACACCCGACGCAGTCGGCCTTGCTGGCCGAGATCCATAACGAGCGCACGACGGTCGCCGCAGAAGCGGCGAAGCGCAACGGCGCGCCGGTCCATCCGCTGCGGCTGGTACATGAACTGCAGACGCTGATCGACGAGGACGTGACGCTCTGCTCCGACATGGGCTCGTTCCACATCTGGATGGCGCGGCATTTGATCAGCCACCGGCCGCGGCAGATCCTGATCAGCAACGGGCAGCAGACCCTTGGCGTCGCCCTGCCCTGGGGCATCGCGGCCTGCCTGGCGGAGCCCGGTCGCAAGGTGATCTCCATCTCCGGTGACGGCGGCTTCCTGTTTTCCGCCGTCGAGCTGGAGACGGCGGTGCGCCTCAAGTGCAACTTCGTGCACGTCGTCTGGATCGATGGCAGCTACAACATGGTCGGCATCCAGCAGGTCGCAGCCTACGGCCGCGATTCAGGCGTGCATTTCGGCCCGGTCGACCTCGTCAAGTTCGCCGAGTCGATGGGCGCGCAGGGACTCATGATCAGGGATGCCGACGAAGTCGGACCGACCCTGCGCAAGGCGATGGCAATGGAAGGGCCGGTGCTGGTCGGCGTCCATGTCGACTATCGCGACAATCCCGGCCTGATGGCCGCGATGCACGAGGACGTCATCATCTGACGCCGTCGAGCCACGGCCCGCCTTCAGCGCAGGCCGTAGGACCGGCGGCCGGCCGACGTGAGGTCGACCGCCCAAGCGCCGAGCAGGCAGAGGAAGGCCAGGATCGCCCCGAGCGAGCGGACGTGGTTCCACGACGCCCATGGCACCGAGAAGTCCTTCCAGTAGCTCGCGGCATTGGCATCGGCGCCCGCCACGGTGGCGAGCGTCTCGTTCAACGGCACGTTGACCTGCAGGGTGACGCCGATCACGGCGGCGGCGTAGATCAGCGCCGCGAGGGCGGCAAGACGTGACGCGCCGCGATGCCCCGCCGAGCGGGCGCCGAGTGCCGCCAGCAGCGGCAGAACCAAGGCGCCGAAAAAGACGACGGCAAAGAGCGGACTGCGCACGATGGTGTTGATGCCGTGCATCGAATTCACTGCCGACATGGCGCCACCGAGATCGAGGCCTGGCATGACTATGGTGGAGAAGGAATAGAAGATGCCCGCGTTCAGCGCGGTGCACAGCAAGGCGAGGACGAAGAAGACGTGGCGCATCCCTGAAACTCCGCTGACCCACCCTACGAAGCTGAAGCCCTAGCCGAGGCCGTTGCCGCCGTAAAGCCACTCCAGAGAGTCGAGCCACTGATCCTGCGTCCGAGCGCCCATCATCGCGTTGCGCAAGGCCGCGTGCGGGCCGGCCGGATGATAGACGTGATCGCCCATGGCGCGGGACATCAGCTGTGTTCTTGCGGTGCGCAGGACGCGGCGGTCGCGATAGGTGACGAGACCTGCCTCGATGGAATCGCTGCGGGATAGCGAATCGGCGAGGCAGACGGCATCCTCCATCGCCATGCAGCCTCCCTGTGACATGTACTGCAGCATGGGGTGTGCAGCGTCTCCGAGCAGCGCCACCCGCCCATCGACCCAACGGTCGACCGGATCGCGGTCACAGAGAACCCACATGTGCCAGTTCCGGCCACAGCCTATGATGTTCCGCGCCCGTTCGCAGACATGCGCGAAGCCCTTGCGCACCTCTTCCGTCTCGACCGGCCGGCCGGCGACGGGTTCGGGCGCGTGGTTGTGATAGGTCACAACGAGGTTGAAGAGCTTCCAGCCGGACAACGGGTAGTGAACGATGTGGCACTTCGGCCCGGCCCATAGGGTGGCAGCGTTCCAGCGCAGATCCTCCGGCATCTGGTCAGTCGGGATCACCGAGCGGTAGGTCGTGTGTCCCGAGACACGCGGCGGCCCGTCGTTGGTGACCTGCGCCCGCACGTTCGACCATAGCCCGTCGGCGCCGATCAGGGCGCGGCCCCGCACCGTCTCGCCCGTTCGAAGCCGGGCGGCGACCGACGTGCCATCCTGATCATAGCCGGTGACCTCGGCATTGGTGCGCAGTTCGATCAGGGGATGATCTTCGCATCCTTTCAAGAATACGCCGTGCAGGTCACCGCGATGCACGACGGCATAGGGATTGCCGAAGCGGGCGCGGAACTTGTTGCCCAGATCGATGTGGCAGATTTCGCCGTCGGCCAGCGCATCCATCAGGCGCAGCTGGTCGATATAGACCGCCATGCTGCGCGCCGCCTCGCCGACGCCGAGCCGGTCGAAGCAGTGGAAGGCGTTGGGGCCCAGCTGGATGCCAGCGCCGATCTCGCCGAGGCGGCTCGCCTTCTCGAGCACCTGCGAGGCGATGCCCTTCTGGGCGAGCGCCAGCGCCGCAGCCAGTCCGCCAATGCCGCCGCCGGCGATGAGGATCCTATCGGGGGCCACCGATGACCTTGTCGTCGTGCAACCGGGCGATCTCGTGCCCGGGCAGGCCGAGGATACCCGAAAGGATCTCGTCCGTATGCTGGCCCAGGACGGGCGCCGGTTGCGGTGGCTGGCGCGGCACGGCGCCGAACTGCATCGGCGAGGCGGCGACGGGGTAACGGCCGATGCCCGGCTGATCGAGGATCGTGAACATTGGATTGTCGAGCACGTTCGCCCTGTCGGCGGCCAGTTCGCGGAACGTCTGGTAGGGCGCCCAGAGAGCACCCGCCTTCTTGAGCGCAGCCGAGACATCGGCCGCATCATGGGCCGCGACCCACGGTTCGATCACGGCGATGAGCTGCTGGCGGGCGTTCCAGCGGCCGGCATCGCTCTTGAGGTCGACACCCGTCTCGGCCTCGATCTTCCTGAAGGCGTCCGCGAACCCGCCCGCGGCGGCCAGCGCGTCGACATGGCGGTCCGAGAAGATGCAGATCATCACGAAGCGGCCATCCTTCGTGCGGAAGTCGCGGCCGAAGGTACCGAAGATCTCGTTGCCAAAGCGCGGCCGGTCGACGCCGTTCACCACCGCTTCGCCGATGTAGCCCAGCGCCGAGGTGGTCGCGAGCGCCATGTCCTGCAGCGGCAACACGATCTTCTGCCCCTGCCCCGTCATCCGGCGGTGACGCTCGGCGGCGAGCAGCGACAGGGCGCCGGCATAGGCGGCGGCGAGATCCCAGGGCGGGCAGACCGCGTTCACCGGACCTTCATGACCGACCGGGCCGGTGACCATGGAAAATCCGGTGATGGCGTTCACCGTGTAGTCGACATGGGCCGAACCGTCGCGCGCGCCGATGATGTTGAGCGCGATCAGGTCGGCACGCTTCTTCGCCAGCTCCTCGTAGGCGAGCCAGCCGCGGGCCGGCATGTTGGTCGTGAAGATGCCGGCGCCCTCGCCCGGTGCAGTGATCAGCGCCGTGAGCAGTTCGCGGCCGCGGGGATTGCGCAGGTCGACGGCGATCGAGCGTTTGCCCTTGTTCAGGCCGGCCCAGTAGATCGACCGCCCGCTGTCCGTGACCGGCCAGCGCTCATTGTCGAGGCCGCCCTTGATGTCGTCGAAGCGGATCACGTCGGCACCCATCTGGGCGAGCGTCATGCCACCCAGCGGCGCGGCGATGAACGCCGAGCCCTCGACGATGCGGAGGCCCGCAAGAATGCCTGTCATGAACGTTTCCCGTGTCTATTGCTTGTCTCGTTATTTGCGGCCGAGCGTGTGCTCGCGCTTCTCGAGCCACCAGCCGTATTCCGGCGTCCACAAGTCGAAGTCGGGATCGCAGCCCAGCGCCTGCGCGGCGTGCAGCGCCCAAAACGGCTCGTAGAGCGCCTGCCGGCCGATCGCGATCAGGTCGGCGTCGCCCGCCTGCAGGATCGCTTCGGCCTGCGGCCCATCGAGGATCAGGCCGACGGCCATCGTCGCGATGCCGGCCTGCTTCTTCACGGTCGACGCGAACGGCACCTGGAAGCCCAGGCCGCGCTTCACCCCGGCCGCCGTCGCCGCGCCCGCGATTCCGCCGGAGGAACAGTCGATCACGTCGACGCCGATCGCCTTCAGCTCCTGCGCGAAGGCCACCGTGTCGTCGACATCCCAGCCGCCTCCGCCATCGACGGCGGAGACGCGCACGAACAACGGCTTATTCTCCGGCCACGCCTGGCGCACGGCGCGCGCCACGTCGAGCGGGAAGCGCATGCGGCCGGCGCGGTCGCCGCCATACTGGTCGTTGCGTGTGTTGCTGATCGGCGAGAGGAACTGCGCCAGCAGATAGCCGTGCGCGCCGTGCACCTCGAGCACATCGTAGCCCGCCGCGTCGGCACGCTTCGCCGCAGCAGCGAATTTCTGCACCAGCTCCTCGATCTCATCGACCGACAAGGCGCGCGGCTTCAGCCAGCCCTCGGCCGCCGCGAGGTCGGTCGGGCCGACCACTTCCCATTTCTTCCAGCCGGCCCCTTCCGGTCCGAACTGGCCGCGCTTGTCGAAGGTACGCGGCGTCGAGCCCTTGCGGCCGGAGTGGGTGATCTGCGTTGCCGACAGCACGCCCTCGCCGCGGATGAAATCGGTCAGCCGCTTGTGGCTGGCGATCTGGCTGTCGTCCCACAGGCCGAGATCGCCCTGGGTGACCCGGCCACGCGGTTCCACGGCGCAGTTCTCGGTGAACACGGTGCCGAACCTGCCCAGCGCGAACTTGCCAAGATGGACGAGGTGAAAGTCGTTCACCAGCCCGTCCGTCGCGCGGAACTGGACCATCGGGGAAACGACGCAACGGTTGGGTGCCGTGACGCCACGCATCTTGAGCGGCGAGAAGAGAAGCGGTTTCTGCAAAGGTCGGTCCCCCGGACGGGATGGCTATCGGGAAGCCGAACATAGACCGGGCCGGCTCCCCGGGCCTATCCTCTCCGCCATGTTTGACCTCGTCATCCGAAACGGAACCGTGATCGACGGATCGGGCGCCCCGCGCCGGATCGCCGATGTTGCAGTGCAGGACGGGCGGATTGCCGCCATGGGCGCCAAGCTCGGCGCCGGCAAACGCGAGATCGATGCCGAAGGGCTGATCGTGGCCCCGGGGTTCGTCGACATCCACACACACTACGACGGCCAGGCGACGTGGGATCCGTTCGTCACGCCGTCCTCGTGGCATGGCGTCACGACCACGGTATTCGGCAATTGCGGCGTCGGCTTCGCGCCGGTCCGTCCGGGTGCCTCGGGCTACCTCATCAACCTGATGGAAGGCGTCGAGGACATTCCCGGCACCGTCCTCAGCGAGGGCGTGAAGTTCAACTGGGAGTCCTTCCCCGACTATCTCGACGCGCTGGCCTCGATGGACCGCGCGGTCGACGTGGCGGCGCAGCTTCCCCACGGCGCGCTGCGCTTCTACGTGATGGGGGATCGCGGCGCCGATCATGCCGAGATCCCGACCGAACGCGAGATCGAAGAGATGGCCCGCCTCACCGAGGAAGCGCTGCACGCCGGCGCGATGGGCTTCACCACCTCGCGTACCACCAAGCACAAGGCCCGCGACGGTCGCTTCACACCGTCGCTCAGCGCCCGCGAGGCCGAGCTGCTGGGCATCGCCCAGGGCATGAAGCGCGCCGGTCGCGGGGTGCTGCAGGTCAATTCGGACTTCGGGCCGGGCGAATTCGAAGCGCTCGACGCTGCAGCCAGGCTGGCCGGCCGTCCCCTCTCCTGCCTGCTGGTCCAGGTCGATGCCCAGCCCAAGCTGTGGCGCGAGACGCTCGACCAGATCAACGAAGTGCGCCGCAGCGGCCGGATGGCCAATGCGCAGGTGGGCTCGCGGCCGATCGGCGTCATCATGGGCCTCGAGACGACAGCGCATCCGTTCGCCGGTCATCGCGCCTGGCTCGACATGCGCAGGCTCACGCCCGAGGAACGCTACCAGCGGCTCGTCGCCGACGCCGACCTGCGCCAGGTGCTGACGGAAGGCAATCAAGAACCCAATCCGCGCGCCTTCATGGCCGAGGCCTTCGACCGCATGTTCCCGATCGGCGAGCGGCCGGACTACGAGCCGCAGCCCGAGGATTCGATCGCCGCGATCGCTAAGCGCACCGGACGCACGCCGCAGGCGGTGGCGCTCGAGGAGATGATGGCGCGCGGCGGCAAGGGCCTGCTGATGCTGCCGTTCGAGAACTATGCCTATGGCAGTCTGGACGTGGTGCACGAGATGATCACCGATCCCGCGTCGGTGCTGGGCATCGCCGATGGCGGCGCCCATGTCGGCGTGATCTGCGACGCCTCCTCGCCGACCTCGCTGCTCACCCTGTGGGGCCGGGACCGCACGCGCGGACCGAAGCTCGACCTCGAATTCCTGATCGCCAAGCAGACGCGCGGCACGGCCGAGGCCTACGGGCTGATGGACCGCGGCCTGCTGGCGCCGGGCCACAAGGCCGACATCAACGTCATCGACTTCGACAACCTCACCCTGAAGCGCCCCGAGGTGGCCTACGACCTGCCGACCGGCGGCCGGCGCCTGGTCCAGCGCGCCTCGGGCTACCGGCACACGTTAAACGCTGGCGTCGAGACGCTGCAGAACGACGAGCTGACCGGCGAACGCCCGGGCCGGCTGGTGCGCGGCGCGCAGACGGCGCAATAAATTCCCTTCGGCTCGACCGCAGCGCGCGGCGCCTCGGTCGAGACGGCGGATTTGCCTCAAACCGTCATATGCTTGCGCACGGCCTCGACGTCGAAGGTCTCGCGGGTGCCCGACAAGACGACCTCGCCGCGGTCCATGACCGCGAAGTCGTCGGCGAGCTCGTGTGCGAAGTCGAGATACTGCTCGACCAGCAGGATCGCCATGTCGCCGCGCTGGCGCAGATAAGTGATGGCGCGGCCGATGTCCTTGATGACCGAGGGCTGGATGCCCTCGGTCGGCTCGTCGAGCAGCAGGAGCTTGGGCCGCATGGTGAGCGCGCGGCCGATCGCGAGCTGCTGCTGCTGGCCGCCCGAGAGATCGCCGCCGCGGCGCTTCAGCATCGACTGCAGCACCGGGAAGAGTTCGAACACCTCGTCCGGCACTTTCTTGTTCTCGCGGCCCACCGGCGCGAAGCCGGTCTCGAGATTCTCCTTCACCGTCAGCAACGGAAAGATCTCGCGGCCCTGCGGCACCAGGGCGACGCCGCGGCGCGCCCGTTCGTAGGGGGCAAGCTTCGAGACTTCCTGGCCATCGACCTGGATGGTGCCGGAAGCGATGGACTGCATGCCGGAGATGGCGCGCAGCAGGCTGGTCTTGCCGACGCCGTTGCGCCCGAGCAGGCAGGTCACGCGGCCGATCGAGGCCGAGAGCGAGACGCCGCGCAAAGCCTGGGCGGCGCCGTAGTAGAGATTGACGTTCTGGACTGAAAGCATCGTCATCGCCCGAGATACACCTCGACAACGCGCGGATCGGCGCTCACCTGGTCGAGCGATCCCTCGGCCAGGGTAGAACCCTCGTGCAGCACCGTCACCTTGACGCCGAGCGCACGCACGAAGCTCATGTCGTGCTCGACCACCACGACAGAATGCGACTTGTTGACCTCGCGCAGCACCTGGGCGGTGGTCTCGGTCTCGACGTCGGTCATGCCCGCGACCGGCTCGTCGACCAGCATCAGCTTCGGGTTCTGCGCCAGCAGCATGCCGATCTCGAGCCACTGCTTCTGGCCGTGGCTGAGCCGGGCGCCCAGCATGTGCTGCTGCGGGCCCATGCGGATGATCGACAGGATCTCTTCCAGGCGGTCGTTCTCGGCCTTGCTGGGCACCGCCGTCAGCAGCCGGTACCAGCTGCGCATGCCGGCCAATGCCAGCAGGAGATTGTCACGCACCGTGTGATTCTCGAACACGGTGGGCTTCTGGAACTTCCGGCCGATGCCCAGGGTGGCGATGCTGGCCTCGTCGAGCTTGGTGAGGTCGGCCGTGCCGTCGAACACCACCTCGCCCGAATCGGGACGGGTCTTGCCGGTGATCACGTCCATCATGGTGGTCTTGCCGGCGCCGTTGGGGCCGATGATCGCGCGCATCTCGCCCGGCTCGACGAGCAGGGAGAGATTGTTCAGTGCCTTGAACCCGTCGAATGAGACGCTGACGCCGCTGAGATAGAGCAGCGCCGAGGTGCTGCGCGCGTGGGTGATGCCCGGGGCCTTCATGCCGTGGCCCTCGCCTGCCGCTCGCGCGACCGGCTCCTGAACTGGTTCCACAGCCCGACCACGCCCTTGGGCAGCAGCAAGGTCACGACGATGAACAGGGCACCGAGCGCAAACAGCCAGACCTCCGGCAGCGCGCCGGTGAGGTAGGTCTTGCCGAAATTGACGACGAAGGCGCCGATCACCGGGCCGATCAGCGTGCCGCGGCCTCCGACCGCGACCCACAGCACGGCCTCGATCGAATTGCCGGGCGAGAACTCGCTGGGATTGATGATGCCGACCTGCGGCACGTAGAGCGCGCCGGCGATGCCGGCCATCGCCGCCGAGAGCACGAAGACGAACAACTTGTAGCGCTCGACGCGATATCCGAGGAACCGCATGCGGCTTTCGGCGTCGCGCACGGCGGTCAGTGCCTTGCCGAAACGCGAGCCGACGACGGCGGCGGAGATCACCAGGAAGATCGCCAGCGCGAGCGCCGAGGCGAAGCACAGCACGGCGCGCGTCGTGTCGGACTGGACCGAGTAACCGAGGATGTCCTTGAAATCCGTCAGGCCGTTGTTGCCGCCCAACCCCATGTCGTTTCGGAAGAACGCGAGCAAGAGCGCGAAGGTCATCGCCTGGGTGATGATCGAGAGATAGACGCCGGTGACCCGGCTGCGGAAGGCGAACCAGCCGAGCGCCAGCGCCAGCACGCTGGGCACCAGCACGATCATCGGCGCGGCGAACCAGAAGCTGTCGAAGCCGTGCCAGAACCAGGGCAGTTCCTTGTAGTTCAGGAACACCATGAAGTCGGGCAGGAGCGGATTGCCGTAGACGCCGCGCGTGCCGATCTGGCGCATGAGGTACATGCCCATGCAGTAGCCGCCGAGCGCGAAGAAGGCGGCATGGCCCAGCGTGAGGATGCCGCAGAAGCCCCACACGAGATCGACGGCCAGCGCCAGCGAGGCGTAGCACAGATACTTGCCCATGAGCTGCAGCACCCAGGACGGTGTGCGGAACGGGCTCTCCGGCGGCAGCAGCAGGTTCGACAGCGGCACGAGGATGCCGACCGCCAGGACCAGCAGGACGAAGAGTTGCAGGTTGCGGGTCATGCCCTGCCAGAGGAAGCGCGTGATCATTCGACGGACCGACCCTTCAACGCGAACAGGCCGCGCGGCCGGCGCTGGATGAACATGATGATGAACACCAGCACCAGGATCTTGCCCAGCACCGCACCGGCATAGGGTTCGAGGAACTTGTTCACGACGCCGAGCGTCAGCGCGCCGATCAGGGTGCCGAACAGGTTTCCGACGCCACCGAACACCACGACCATGAAGGAATCGATGATGTAGCCCTGGCCGAGGTTGGGGCTGACATTGTCGATCTGGCTCAGCGCCACGCCGGCCAGGCCCGCGATGCCCGAGCCCAGGCCGAAGGTCAGCGCATCGACCCGCGGCGTGCGGATGCCCACCGCCGCCGCCATCGGGCGGTTCTGCGTGACGGCGCGCATGTAGAGGCCCATCGGCGTCTTGCGCAGCAGCAGGATCAGCGAGGCGAACACGATCAGCGCAAACACCACGATCCACAGTCGGCCATAGGTGATGTTGAGCTGGCCGAGCTGGAAGGCGCCCGACATCCACGACGGTGCACCGACCTCGCGGTTGGACGAGCCGAAGATCGAGCGCACCGCCTGCTGCAGCACGAGCGACAGTCCCCAGGTCGCGAGCAGCGTGTCGAGCGGCCGGCCGTAGAGGAAGCGGATGATGGTGCGTTCGATTAGGATGCCGATGGCGCCCGACACGACGAAGGCGAGCGGCAGCGCAATCGCGAGCGAGACGTCGAACAGATGCGGCGCCGACGTGCGGATCACTTCCTGTACGACGAAGGTCGTGTAGGCACCGAGCATGACCATCTCGCCATGCGCCATGTTGATGACGCCCATGGTGCCGAAGGTGATGGCGAGCCCGATGGCTGCCAGCAGCAGCACCGAGCCGAGCGAAATGCCGTACCAGACGTTCTGCGCCATCTGCCAGGCAGCCAGCGTCTGCTCGATCGAGCCGGCGGCGGCGGCGGCGGCCGTTTTAACCTCACCGTCGGAGGCGGCGGCGACGGTGTTAAGGATGCCGAGCGAATCGCGGTCGGCGCGGTCGCGAACCACGGCGATCGCGGCGAGTTTCTGCGCGGGCGGAGAGTCGGCAGTCGCGAGCACAATGGCGGCACGGGCTTCGCTCATAGCGCGCTTGATGCGCGGGTCCTTCTCGGCGGCGAGCGCCTGGTCGAGGGCCGGCAGGGCCGTCGCATCGCGACGCTTGAAGAGGGAGTCTGCGGCGTTCAGCCGGACCCTGGCATTGGGGCTCATCAGGGTGAGCGAACCGACTGCGGCCTCGATCGTGCCGCGGAGGCGGTTGTTGACCCGCACGCGGTCGAGGTCGGCTTCGACGGCCGTACCGGTTGGCTTGCCGGAGACCGCCTCGGTCAACGCCAGCCTGTTGCCGTCGACTCTGCCGATAACCGCGAGCTTGTCGGAAGTACGAATGTAGAGCTGGCCGGCTCCCAGGGCTTCGAGGATCGGTGCGGCGCGCTCGTCGCCCGAGGCCGCCAGGGCCGTGATCGCCGCCTCGCGCTCGCTCAAACCGCCGGAGGTGAGATTCCCGACAAGGGTCGCGAGGTCAGCCGCGAGGGCTGCTCCAGCCAGTACCAGCGACGCCAGCACCGAGAGCAATACCGAGAACGGTCGAAGAAGGAGCATGTGCTGTGACTTGACCCCGGGAGATGGAAACGGGGCGACCCGAAAGTCGCCCCGCCCTATGAGTCCTGCGCAGTCGGCCTTACTTGGCCGCCTTGCCGATGCACTTGTTGGCGACGGTGTCGAAGTTTCCGCAGTTCACGGGCTTCGTCCAATCGGCCTTCAGGTTCTTGGAGTCGTCGAGGATCGGCGACCACGCGGCGCCCGGGACGAGGCCGGGGGTCTTCCACACCACGTCGAACTGGCCGTTGCCCTCGATCTCGCCGATCAGCACCGGCTTGGTGATGTGATGGTTCGGCAGCATCTCGGAGATACCACCCGTCAGGTTCGGGACCTTGATGCCGATCAGCGCGTCGATCACCTTGTCGGGATCGGTCGTGCCGGCCTTCTTCACCGCCTCGACCCACATGTTGAAGCCGATCACGGAGGCTTCCATCGGATCGTTGGTCACGCGCTTGGCGTTCTTGGTGAAGGCCTGCCAGGTCTTGATGAACTCCGCGTTGGTCGGATCCTTGACCGACTGGAAGTAGTTCCAGGCCGCCAGGTGGCCGACCAGCGGCTTGGTGTCGATGCCGGCGAGTTCTTCTTCACCCACCGAGAAGGCGACGACCGGGATGTCCTTGGCCTTGATGCCCTGGTTGCCGAGCTCCTTGTAGAACGGGACGTTGGCGTCGCCGTTGATCGTCGACACGACGGCGGTCTTCTTGCCGGCCGAACCGAACTTCTTGATGTCGGCCACGATCGACTGCCAGTCCGAATGACCGAACGGCGTGTAGTTGATCATGATGTCTTCCTTCGGAACGCCCTTCTGGAGCAGGTACGCCTCGAGGATCTTGTTGGTCGTGCGCGGATAGACGTAGTCGGTACCGGCGAGGACCCAGCGCTTCACGTCGCCGCCGTCCTTGCTCATCAGGTAGTCGACCGCCGGGATCGCCTGCTGGTTCGGCGCGGCGCCAGTGTAGAACACGTTACGCTGGCTCTCCTGGCCCTCGTACTGGACCGGGTAGAACAGGATGCCGTTCAGCTCCTCGAACACCGGCAGCACCGACTTGCGGCTGACGGAAGTCCAGCAGCCGAACACCACGGCGACCTTGTCCTTCTGCAGGAGCTCGCGCGCCTTCTCGGCGAACAGCGGCCAGTTCGAGGCCGGGTCGACCACCACGGGCTCCAGCTTCTTGCCCAGCAGGCCGCCCTTCTTGTTCTGCTCCTCGATCATCATCAGCACGACGTCCTTCAAGGTCGTCTCGCTGATCGCCATCGTGCCCGACAATGAATGGAGGATGCCGACCTTGATCGTATCTCCCGCCTGCGCGAACGCGCTGGTCGCCGCGCTGGCCACCAGGCCGGCGGCGACGAGGCCCGTCCGCATGAGTGTTCCCAATTTCATCCCGCTCTCCTTGATCTTCGACGGTTTCTCCCCGCCGAAAATCAAGGGAAGCGAAAGTCGTGCCAAACCAACCGATGCCTTTGGGAAAAGGATTAGTTGGCGATCAGGACGAGCGCGCCCCCGGCCATGACGGCGCCACCCAAGGCGCGCAATCCCAGGTCGCCGACGGCGCGGCGTGCAACCCATCCGAGCCCCAGACCGGCGGCGTGCAGCAAGGCGGTCGCGACAACGAAGCCCAAGATGTAGAGGCCCGTCCCATTCATCGGCGCTTCGATAGCGTGGGCGTAGCCATGGAACACTGCAAAAAGTCCGACGACGGCCATGGCCGCCGCAGACGGGAGACGCACTGCAGCTATGATGAGGGCGCCTAGGATCAGGACCGACGCAACAATCACCGCCTCCGTGAGAGGCAGTTTAATGCCCGCGAATCCGGCAGCTGCGCCGACAAGCATCATCGCGATGAAGGAAGCCGGGACCAGGTAGGCGGCCGCCGGGCGCTTGACCGCCAGCAGCGACGCCCATACGCCGACGCCGATCATCGCCAGCAAATGATCCAGTCCGGTGAAGGGATGGGCAAATCCCGAAACCTCATGTCCCGAGTGCGCGAGGACGGGGCTTGCCACCGTCACGAGCAAAGCCGCCAGGCGGATCGTCCGAATGTTCATCGAGTGCTCCTGATTGCTAGTTCAGTCGTGCCGGCAGACCGCCCTGCCGCACGATGAAGGCTGCGATGTCTTCCACGCCCTTATTCTCCTTGAGATTGGAGAAAAGGAAAGGCCGCTGGCCGCGCATCCTGCGGGCGTCGCGGTCCATCACGTCGAGACTGGCGCCCACCAGCGGCGCGAGGTCGATCTTGTTGATGACCAGCAAGTCGGACCGGGTGATGCCGGGCCCGCCCTTGCGCGGGATCTTCTCGCCGGCCGAAACGTCGATCACGTAGATCGTGAGATCGGCCAGTTCGGGCGAGAAGGTTGCGGCGAGGTTGTCGCCGCCGGATTCGACGAAGATGACCTCCAGATCAGGCCACTTGCGGACGATGTCGGAGACGGCGGCGAGATTGATCGAGGCATCCTCGCGGATGGCCGTGTGCGGACAGCCACCGGTCTCGACCCCGACGATGCGCTCGGGCGCCAGCGCGCCGGCGCGGGTCAGGAACTCGGCATCTTCCTTGGTATAGATGTCGTTGGTGACGACGGCGATGTCGTAGGTCTCGCGCATGCGCTTGCACAGGCGCTCGACCAGGGCCGTCTTGCCCGATCCGACAGGGCCGCCGACCCCCACTCTGAGCGGACCACGCAGGTTCATTTGTCCAGTTCTCCAGCCACCAGGGCAATGTATCCCACGCCGAGCAACAGGCAGTAAGGCGAATAGTACCGCCGGTTGCGCGTGGCAAACGGCTCAGTCGTGAAATGAGCCTTCCAGCGATGACTGAAGCCCGCGATACCACGCGCCACGAAAATGCCGGCGATCATGTAGGTGCCGGCCAGCACCGTCGGTTCGGCGATGCGGCCCAGCACGTACCAGGGCCACAGGGCCATTACCGCAAGGACCAGGGCGACCCCGAAACATTGCCAGGCCGGCGGCATGCGGCTGCGTCCATCACCCACGACACTCCGCGCGAGCGCTTCCTCACTGGCTTCCGGCCAGTGGCTGCCCAGACCCCACACCATGTGGACGACGGCAATGGCGCCGACACCGATCGTCAGAAGAAGAGCCAAGAGGGCGGTCATGAGCGGAAGAGCCGTGTGTATTGCGTTTCGTGACGGAGCGAGCACCAGTCGAGCAGCGGCGTCGCCGTGCCGACCTCGTCCAGGGAGTCGACGGCGATGGCTGCCCCGGCCGCGTCGTTAACCGCCGTTTCGAGCGCTGCCAAGGCGATCTGGCCGTCGGTCTGACCGAGTGGCACGGCGCGCAACGCCGCCGAGATCAGGTTCGCCGTGAAGGCATGGAGATAGCCCGTCAGCGCCTGTTCGAGCGCGATGCCGTGGACCGCCGCGGCCAGCGCCACGGCCACCGGCAAGGCCAGTTCGCCCTCCAGGCGCCGATGGACCTCATCAAGCGCGGCATTTGGCCAGGCCGTGCGGGTGATCGACAGGAACGACCCGCCCTGCTGGCGCGACTCCAGCGCCATCTCGGACGTTCCGCGCCAGGCGGCGGCGCGCTCGGCGATGGCGTCAAACGCGGACCAGTCTAACCGGGCGGCGGCCCGCCAGCCTGCCGCGAAAAGCGCCCCATCGACCGCGCCTGTCCCACGCCGGAGCACGCTGTCGAGCCAGGCGACCAGTGAGGCGCGGTCCCGGATCAACCCCTCTTCCACAGCGGTTTCGACGCCGTGGCTGTAGCTGAAGGCACCGACCGGATAGGCCGGCGACAGCCAGGCCAGCAGCCGGTAGAGCGCATCGCTAGCCATGGCGTTCGGCATGCAGCTCGCCGTGGCGATGGCCAGTATCGTGATTATGCTGTCCGTAGGCACCGCCTTCCGGATCG
Organism: Reyranella sp.; assembly: GCF_004297265.1. Lineage (GTDB taxonomy): Bacteria > Pseudomonadota > Alphaproteobacteria > Reyranellales > Reyranellaceae > Reyranella. The sequence continues at coordinate 113,365 of NZ_SCUT01000024.1, read as the reverse complement.
AACGGCGCGCGCACCTTGCGCACCTCGGCGCCCAGCCCCCTCAACATATCGACGATGACGTGATCGTCGCGGATCAGGATGCGATCGCTGTCGATCTGGGTCGGCAAGTGGCGATTGCCGACATGCCAGGCGAGCCGCGCGAACGACGCGGTGTCGCGTCCGCGCACTTCGACGAGATCCTCGTCGGCCGCTTTCACCTCGACGAAGCCACCCTCTTCCAGCTTCAGCCCATCACCTTCGTGCAGCACGACGGGCTCGACCAGGTCGAGCAGGAAGTCGAGCCCGCCGTCGCCCAGCATGCGCAGGCGGCGACGATAGCGATCGTCGAACAGGAGGGTAACGGTATCGGTGCGCTCGGACGCCGGCCAGCGGCCGGCGCGCACGACCTCGATGGCGCGCTTCATGGACCGGGAGCGCGGCACTCCAGTGCCGCTCTTCCACTCGTCGACCCGATGAACATGAGCGCCACTGGAGTGGCGCGCTCCCAGCGAAGAATCATGATCAGAACAGGAAGTAGCGTTGCGCCATCGGCAGCGACGTGGCGGGCTCGCAGGTCAGCAGTTCGCCGTCGGCCCGCACCTCGTAAGTCTCTGGATCGACGTCGATCTTCGGGCAGGTCGAATTATGGATCATGTTCTTCTTGCCGATCTTGCGCGTGCCCTTCACCGGCAGAAGCGAACGGGTCAGGCCCCACTTCTTCGCAACACCCTTCGTGATCGCGGCCTGGGAGACGAACAATACCGGACTGGTCACCAGGCTGCGGCCGAAGGCGCCGAACATCGGCCGATAGTGGATCGGCTGCGGCGTCGGGATCGAGGCGTTGGGATCGCCCATGGGAGCGGCGACGATCGAGCCGCCGATCAGCACCATGTCGGGTTTGGCGCCGAAGAAAGCCGGCGACCACATGACGAGATCGGCACGCTTGCCGACCTCGACCGAGCCGACATGCTTGGCGATGCCGTGGGTGATGGCGGGATTGATCGTGTACTTGGCGACGTAGCGCTTCACGCGGAAATTGTCGTTGTCGCCGGTCTCTTCCTTCAGGCGGCCGCGCTGCTTCTTCATCTTGTCGGCGGTCTGCCAGGTGCGGATCACGACCTCGCCGACCCGGCCCATCGCCTGGCTGTCGGACGACATCATGGAGAAAGCGCCCATGTCGTGGAGGATGTCTTCCGCCGCGATCGTCTCCTTGCGGATGCGGCTCTCGGCGAAGGCCACGTCCTCGGGGATGGCGGCATCGAGATGATGGCAGACCATGAGCATGTCGAGATGCTCGTCCACGGTGTTCACCGTGTAGGGCATCGTCGGGTTGGTCGAACTCGGCAGGACGTTCTTCTCGCCCGCGAGGCGGATGATGTCCGGCGCATGGCCGCCACCCGCGCCCTCGGTATGGAAGGTCGCGATGGTGCGGCCCTTGAAGGCGGCGCGCGTCGTCTCGACGAAGCCGGACTCGTTCAGCGTGTCCGTATGGATCGCGACCTGCACGTCGTAGCGGTCGGCGACGCTCAGGCAGTTGTCGATGGCGGCCGGGGTGGTGCCCCAGTCCTCGTGCAGCTTGAGCCCGCAGGCGCCGCCCTCGATCTGCTCCTTGAGGCCCGCGGGCTTGCTGGTATTACCCTTGCCGAAGAATCCGAGATTCATCGGGAGGCCTTCGGCGGCCTGCAGCATGCGGCCCATGTGCCAGGGTCCCGGCGTCACGGTCGTCGCCAGCGTGCCATGCGCCGGGCCGGTACCACCGCCCATCATGGTCGTGACGCCGCTGTAGAGTGCGTCGTCGATCTGCTGCGGACAGATGAAGTGGATGTGGCAGTCGATGCCGCCCGCGGTGACGATCTTGCCCTCCGCCGCGATCGCCTCGGTGCCCGGACCGATGACGATGTCGACTCCGGGTTGGACGTCGGGATTGCCGGCCTTGCCGATGGCGACGATGACCCCGCCCTTGAGACCGATATCGGCCTTCACGATTCCCCAGTGGTCGACGATCAGGGCGTTGGTGATCACGGTGTCGACCGCGCCCTGCGCCCGCGTCTTCTGGCTCTGGCCCATGCCGTCACGGATCACCTTGCCGCCGCCGAATTTCACCTCCTCGCCGTAGATCGTGTGGTCCTTCTCGACCTCGACGAAGAGGTCGGTATCGGCCAGCCGCACCTTGTCGCCGACGGTCGGACCGAACATGTGGACATAAGCCGAGCGCGAGATGCGCGTCGGGCCTTCGTTCGACGGTCCCACCTTGGCGATGGGTCCCAGCTTGCCGCCCACCCTGCCCTGGAAGCCGTGGCTCTCGCGCCCGCCCATGTAGGGCGTGAGCCGGACGGTGCGCGACTGGCCGGGCTCGAAGCGCACGGCGGTGCCGGCGGCGATGTCGAGCCGCATGCCTTTCGCGCGCTTGCGGTCGAACTTCAGCGCGTCGTTGGTCTCGAAGAAATGATAGTGGCTGCCGACCTGGATCGGACGGTCGCCGGTATTGGCGACCTCGATGGTGATCGGGTTGCGGCCCTTGTTGAGTTCGAGCTCGCCGGCGCTGGGGAAGATTTCACCCGGGATCATGGCGTCTCTCCTCAGCGAATCGGCGCGTGGACGGTGACGAGCTTGGTGCCGTCGGGAAAGGTCGCCTCGACCTGGATCTCGGCCAGCATGTCGGCGATACCGTCCATGACCTGGGCTCGCGAGATCACGTGCGCACCGTCGCGCATCAGGTCGGCGACCGAGCGGCCGTCGCGCGCGCCCTCGACGACGAAATCGGTGATCAGCGCCACCGCCTCGGGATAGTTGAGCTTCACGCCGCGCTCCAGGCGACGGCGCGCCACGACGGCGGCCATCGCCACAAGCAGCTTGTCCTTCTCGCGTGGCGTCAAATTCATCGACCGTTTCCCCCTGCCGGTTGGGCCCGACTATAGCGCGAGCGAGTTTGCATCAAACATGCCAAACGCGCGGCAGCCTGCGCCCCCGAAACTCGGTAAGAAACCGGATGGTCGCATGGCGCACCGCCGTCGCCTCGCCCAGCACGCGCGCGACCAGGATGCCGTTCACGACCGTCACGCCCGCCCGCACTTCCTCTGCAGCGTCGAGAAGCGCACGGGCCTTCTCGAAGTGCGGCCGCGGCGTATCCCACACGCCGATCACGGTCGCCAGCGCATTGGCCGTGCCGAATCCGGCGCCGTCGGGCGTCTCGCCCTCGACCCGCAGCGTGTCGGTCCAGACCAGCCGGCCCGGACGACGCACCGACCAGGCGTCCAGCAGCAGACCGGAGGCGAAGCGCTCGCCCGATGCACCGCGGCCAAACACCACCATCTCGCAGGCGAGCAGCGAGCCACCCTCGACCACTTCGGCCACGGTGCGGCGCTTCAGTTGCGCGCCTTCGAAGACGATGGTCTCCTGTGGTAGCCAGTCGAGCGTTGCGCCCTCAGCGACCCGCACCTCGACATCGATCGTGCAGGGAGCGCTCCCTTTCGAGGCTCGGTAGATCTTCTCGGCCGCCTGGGTGGTCGCCACCGCTTCGGCACCCGGCCCGATCTCGACCGCCATCTTAAGGGCATCCCCGCCCGTCACGCCGCCCGAAGTGGTGATCATCACCGCCTGCGGCGGTTCGCCCGGTTCGGATTTGGGGAACAAGACCCGGCAGGGATCGCGTTGATAGAGGTCGCCCAGGCGGGTCCTGCCGTCCCGCAGGTCGAAGGCCACGCGGCTTTCGCCGGAGGCACGCTGCATACGGGGAGACGGGCTGGTGGTCATTCGCCCCGACTTGATAGATTAAGGATCGAAATGAGCAAGGCCTTCACCAAGGAAAGCGACGACGGCGACGAGGACGACCTGCCCGACGATGTGGGCGGACTGCCGGCCGGCGCCAAGAATTACATGACCCCGCAGGGCTTCGAGCGCATGCGGGAAGAGCTGATGACGCTCATGCGCAAGGAGCGCCCGGAGGTCGTGCAGGTCGTGTCGTGGGCCGCCGCCAACGGCGACCGCTCGGAAAACGGCGATTATCTCTACGGCAAGAAGCGCCTGCGCGAGATCGACCGCCGCATCCGGTTCCTGAGCAAGCGTCTGGAACGTTCCGAGGTCGTCGATCCGGCCAAGCGGCCCAAGACCGACCAGGTGTTCTTCGGCGCCACCGTGACCTACGTCAATTCGAAGGACGAGGAACGCACGATCAAGATCGTGGGCGTCGACGAGGTCGATCCCGGCCGCGGCCATGTGAGCTGGATCTCGCCCATCGCGCGCGCCGTCATGCGCGCCCACGAGGGCGACGCCGTACGGATGAATACGCCCGGCGGCGAGGAAGAGATCGAGATCCTGCAGGTCACTTACGTCTGAGGTCCGCCAGCAGACGATCGACGAACTTCGGCGAATAGCCGAGGAGTGCGGCTTCGTCGGCCAGTTCCTTTTGGAGCCGGCCGAGCGCCCCGACGAAGGACCCTCCCTTGGCCAGCGCCTTCTCGACCAGCGCGTGGGCCTCCTGCTTGCCCATCTTCCGGGCGAGCAGGAAGGTCGCCCGCTCGGCGAGGACCGCGGCTTCGGCGGCATCCATGTTGGCCTGCAGCGCATCGGGATCGATGGTGAGACCCGACGCGACTTCCGCCATCGCCTCGACCGCCGAGCCCAGGCATTCGATCAGCGCGGAGAGGGTCGGCCATTCGGCCTGCCATCCGCCCAGCGCGCGCTCATGCTCCTGCGGCATCGCCGACACGATCGTCGCGGCCAGCATCGGCGCCCGCGTCGCCGCCGACAGGATGAGTGCGGCGCTGACCGGGTTGCGCTTGTGCGGCATGGTCGAGGAGCTGCCGCGACCGGGACCCGACGGTTCCGCCGCCTCGCCCACCTCGATCTGCATCATCAAGGCAATGTCGCGCGACGCCTTGGCGAGCGCCCCGACGACCAGGGCGCAATCCTGCGCCAACGCCGCGACACGGACGCGCTGCGTGAACCAGGGTCCCGGCGGCAGCGCAAGCTTCAACCGCTTCGCCAGCACCTGCATGACCTGTCCGGCTTCCGGACCCAGCGCCGTCAGGCTTCCCGACGCGCCGCCGAACTGGAGAAGCTGCGTTTCATCGAAGCTCTCAGCGAGCCTCCGCTTCGCGCGCGCGATGTCGGAAGCCCAGCCGGCGATCTTCTGCCCCAGCGCCAGCGGCGTCGCCGGCTGCAGCAGCGTCCGGCCCAGCATTGGCGTCGTCCGATGTTTCTTCGCCAGACGCGCAAGACCCGCGACGATGCCGTCGAGCGTCTTCAGGAGCGGCGGCAGCGCCTCGCCGAGCTGCAGCACCATGGCCGTGTCGATCACGTCCTGGCTGGTGGCACCCCAATGGACATAGTCGGCCGCGTTCGCATCCCGTTGACGGACCTGTTCGGTCAGCGCCTTTACGACCGGCACGGTCAGCGTCGCCGTCCGGCGTGCGGCGGCGGCGAGCGGGGTGGGATCGTAGAGGGACGGATCGCAGGCTTTGACGATGACGGAAGCGGCGCGCTTCGGGATCAAGCCGGCTGCCGCGGTTGCCTCGGCGAGAGCCGCCTCGAAGCGCAGCATGTGGCGCAGGGTGGCGATGTCGGAGAAACAATCGGCAGTTGCCGCCGAGGAGCCCAGCGCAGAGACGAGACGAACGGCCATGGAGTCAGCAGTCGAAGAAGACGGTTTCGGTCGGACCGCCGAGATGAATCGGCAGCCGCCACACGCCGTCACCATCGCGCGTCGCGATCAGCGTGCCGCGCCGCGCCGGCTCGACGAGCTTGAGCACGGGATCCTCGGCCAACGCCGGATCGCCGTCGAAATAGAGCCGCGTCGCGAGACGATTGAGGACGCCCCGCGCGAACACCGAGATATTGACGTGCGCGGCCTGCAGACCGCCCGCGGGCCAGGGCACACGGCCGGGCTTCACCGTGCCGAACCGCGCGCAGCCCGAAATATCGGTCGACGCACGGCCGAAGCCTTCGAAGCCCGCATCGAGCGGCAGGTTGCGGCGATCCTCGGGATGATTGTAGCGGCCGTGGCTGTTGGCCTGCCAGATCTCGAGCAGACCGTCGGGCACGATCGCGTCTTCGGCGTCGTGCAAGGTAAGGGCGATCTCGATCCTCTCGCCCGCGACACCCGGCGCCGCCAGATCCTGACGATAGGCGTTGGTGACCGTGCCGAAGTAGAACGGACCGATCGTCTGCGAGGGCGTCAGCAGGCGGCTCATGGGCTCTCCATCGGCGTGGCATTGCGGCCGCGCAGCACGATGTCGAAGCGATAGGCCAGCGCCCATCCGGGTTGCGTCGCCTCCATGTCGAAGGCGGCCTGCAGGCGGGCCCGTGCGCCTTCGGGCACCGAATTGTAGATGGGGTCGAAGGGCAGCAATGGATCCTGCGGGAAATACATCTGCGTGATCAGGCGCGTGGCGAAGGCGGGCCCGAACAGGGAGAAGTGGATGTGCGCCGGCCGCCAGGCATTGTGATGATTGCCCCACGGATAGGCGCCGGGCTTGATGGTGATGAATTTGTAGGTGCCGTCGGCATCGGCGCGGGACCGGCCGCCGCCCTGGAAATTCGGATCGAGCGGCGCATCGTGCTGGTCGCCGAGATGGTGGTAGCGGCCGGCCGCATTGCACTGCCAGATCTCGACCAGCGCCTCTGGGACCGGCCTGCCATCCTCATCGAGCACGCGGCCTTGAACGATGATGCGCTCCCCCAGGGGCTCGCCCATGCGCTGGCGCGTGAGATCGTTCTCGCCGGCATCGAGCCGCTCCTCACGCAGGAGTGGTCCGGTGATCTCCGACAGCGTGTGCGGCAGCACGATCGCCGGCTTCGACGGCGAGCGGCTTACCGTGGACTTGTAGTCGGTCGAGCGGTTTGGCGGGTGGTGCTGCCCCGGAGCAGGTCGGCGGTACGTTTCCTCTTTCATGCCGCCGAGCTTAGCGCCCGCTCAGGCGGCGCGCACCTCCAGCCCCCGGGGTGTCGCGCGATAGCCGGTGAGGGTGCGCTCGGCATAACCGAGCCGCCAGTCCAGCATCTTGCGGGCATAGTCGGCGACCGTCGCGGCATAGGCGGGATCGGCGGCGCAATTGACGAACTGGCCGGGGTCCTTCGCGAGGTCGAACAGGAGCGGCGGCAGGGCAGCGAAGTGCACGTATTTGAACTTCTCGTCCTGCACGACGGCCAGCGAGCATTTGTCCATCGGCACGCCCAGCGCCGATTCAGGTGTGGTGTAGTACAGGTCGCGGAAGTCGAACTCGTAGTGGACCTCGGTGCGCCAGTCGGCCGGCACCGTGCCCTCGCAGAAGGGCAGAAGCGAGCGGCCGTCGCACTGGCGGGGAACGGGCAGCTCCATCCATTCGAGGAGGGTCGGCATGGTGTCGATGGTCTCGGTGAAGCGATCGACGATCGTGCCACGGGTACCATTTGCCTCGACCCGCGGATCGCGGATGATCAGCGGAATGCGGTAGGACTCGTCGAAGTAGCCGATCTTACCCAGCAGGTGATGGTCACCGCCCTGTTCGCCGTGATCACAGGTGAAGACGATCAGCGTGTCGTCCCACTGGCCCGTCTCCTTCAGATAGTCGAACACGCGGCCCAGATGATCGTCGATCTCGCTCATCAGGCCGCAATAGGTGGCGCGCATCTGCGCCACCTCGGCCTCGCTCATGTCCGAACCGAGCGCCTGCCCGTCCTGGAAGAAGCTCGCCTGCTTGATGTTGCGCACATAATAGTCGAGCAGCGCATTCTGCCGGCCCTCTTCCGTCGCGGACGCTGCGCGGACCGGCTTCGGCATGTCCTCGGGGCGATACAGGGAATTGTAGGGCTCGGGCGCGATGAACGGCGGATGCGGGCGGTAGTAGCCGAGATGCAGGAACCAAGGCTTGTCGCCGCGGCCACGGAGATAGTCGAGCCCGCGCTCGGTGAACCAGGCCGTGTCCGACAGCTCCTTGGGAATGACGGCCGGCCGCCCCGTCGCGCCGGCGCCCGGCGCGCCTTTCGGCAGCCAGATGTCCTCGCGGGTCTTCGGCAGCTCGAAGCCCTGGCTGGCGACCCAGCCGAAATAAGCGTCGCGATTCTCGAAGGCGCCGACCGGGTGGAAGCCTTCCATGATGTCGCCCAGCACGAAGAAGCGCGGATCGTTGGGGGCGGTCTGGCGCGGATCGGGCGTCGTCGTCGTGTAGCCGACCAGGGCGGGGTCGTAGCCGCCGCGCCGCAGCTCGTGCGCCAGATTGGTGAAGCGTGAGGCGAGCGGAATTGTGTTCTGCACCGCGCGGTGATTCATCATGTACTGCCCGGTCAGGAGGCTGGCGCGCGCCGGTCCGCAGGGCACGGCCTGGGTGAAATGATTGCGGAAGGTCACGCCCTCGGCACACAGCCGGTCGATGTTCGGCAGCTTCAAATAATCCGCGCCGAGCTTGGGCAGCATCGCCCCGCGCCATTGGTCGACGACGATCAACAGGACATTCTTGGACGCAGGCATGTTCATTCACCGAGGTTGGACGGCGGCAGGATTGCGATAGAGTGCCGCCAAAGCGACGGAGGAGACAACACGTGGCGCGTTTCAAAATCGTGACGACCGGACCGGGAAAAACGGATCATTCGCTGGAAATGGAGGCGCTCGCCTCCGTCGGCGCGGAGATCATCGAGGTTTCGGGCGATGAGTCCGAACTCATCAAGGCGGTCGCCGATGCCGACGCCATCTACGGCAAGGGCCGTCCGCGCATCACCGCCAAGGTGATCGAGGCCGGCAAGAAGCTGAAGGTCGTGTCGCTGGGCAGCGTCGGTGTCGATTCGGTCGACGTTGAGGCCGCCACCCAGCTCGGCATCCCGGTCACCAACGTGCCCGACACCTTCATCGAGGAAGTCGCCGACCATGCCATGACCCTCATCCTCGCGAGCTGGCGGCGGCTCGTCGTGCAGGACCAGATGGTGCGCAAGGGCGAGTGGGCCAAGGGCCGGCCGCATCTCTACCAGTTCCCGCGTCTCATGGGCATGACCCTGGGCTTCATCTCGTTCGGCCATGTCGCCCGCGCCGTCGCCAAGCGCGCCGCGCCGTTCGGCTTCCAGATGCTGGCCTACGATCCCTATATCGAGGAACTGGTCATGTCCGACTACGGTGTCCAGCCGGTCGGCTACGAGGAGCTGCTGCAGCGCTCCGACATCGTGAGCATGCATGCGCCCGGCACCAAGGATGCCCATCACCTGATGAAGGAACAGCACTTCCGCCAGATGAAGAAGACGGCGCTGTTCGTGAACACCGGCCGTGGCTCGACGGTCGACGAGCCGGCGATGATCAAGGCATTGCAGGAAGGATGGATCGCCGGCGCCGGCCTCGACGTGCTGGAGACCGAGCCCGTGGGCCACAACAATCCGTTGCTCGGCATGGACAATGTGATCCTTACCGCGCACGTCGCCTCGGCCTCGAGCCGCTTCGATCCCGCCCGCAAGCGCCGCGTCGGAGCCGAACTGGCGTTGGTCCTGGGCGGCAAGTGGCCGCGAGCCTGCGTCAATCCGATGGTGCTGGAGAAGTCGAAGCTGCAGCGCTGGCAGCCCTTTTCGATGGAACGCGGCCCCGGTAACTGAGCCGGGGCGCGCTCACCCGCGGCGACTCACAACTTTTGTTGCTGCAACCGGTCGCGGATCGCGCGGTCGCATTGGGCGAGGCTTTCGAAGGGCCCAAGGATGACGTGGCCTCCGTCATCCATCGCATACCAGCCGGTCTGGGTGAGGTTGTAGTCGCCCAAGTCCTCGCTCGGGACATGGACGGCGATCAGATCCTTCGGGGTGAGCATGGACTGCACATGCGCCCACCGGCAGGTCATTTCAACCCCGCCCTCAGGTACGGCGCGTCCAGCCCGGAAGATTGACCGCACCCGGAGGCACCTCGCCCTTCACCAGCGCCTCGACCTGGCGGACCGTATCCATCGCCTGGCTCTCGCTGGCGGGCGGCGTGAGACCGCCGATGTGCGGCGTGGCAATGACGTTGTATAGGCGCGCCAGCTCGAGCGAGGGCATCTGGTCGGGTGCGCGGCCGACATCCATGGCGGCGCCAGCAATGCGTCCCTCGGCCAGGACCTCCGCAAGCGCGGCTTCGTCGACCAGATTGCCGCGCGACATGTTGATGAAGAAGGCGTCCGGCTTCAAGCGTGCGAAAGCCGCTGCGTCGAGCAGGTTCTCCGTCTCCTCGTTGGCGATGGCGAGGCAGATCACATAGTCGGCCTTCGCCAGCAGCGCCTCCAGCGGCAGCTTCACGAAGCGCGGATCGTCGACCTGTGCGTAGGGATCGGCCACCAGCACGGTCATGCCGAGCTGCGCCAGGACGGGCGCCAGTGCGCGCGCGATACGGCCGTAGCCGATGATGCCGACCGTCGATCCACCGAGCTGCCGTCCAACCCTGATCTCGGGCTTCGCCCCTCCGTGATAGGCGGTCGCTGCCCGTGTGATGCCACGCGAAAGATCGACCAGGAAACCCAGCGTGAGTTCGACCACCGACTGGACGAAGCCGGCCTCGGCGTGGGTCACCAGCACGCCCGCCTTGGTCGCGGCGGTGACATCGATGTTGCGGATGTCGATGGCGCTTCGCATTACCACGCGAAGCCCCGGCAGGCTCTCGAAGACGAGGGCGGGTATCGCAGTCGCACGATCGGCGACGATGAAATCGACGCCGCGCGCCATGCCGATCACGCCATGGGCATCCAGTGGAGCTTCGCCCTCATGCAAGACCACCTCGACCAGCTCCTGCAGCCGTGAGAGCGCGCGGACACCGTAATATTGCCGCCGGGCCAGCGGTACGTGCGTCAGCAGAAGCTTCTTCATGTCCTGGCCGCGCTCTTCTTGATCTTCCGCACCTCGGCGAGCTGGCCGCGCAGGATGGTCAGGGTGTCACGCTCGCTCTCGGTGAGCTTGCCCTGATCGAGATGATCCATGAGCACGTCGAGCACGTCGCCGATGCGGCCGAGTTGTCGCCCGTAGCTTCCCACCCGTTCGAGGATCTCCTGCTCGACATCGGGGCGCGGCGTCTGGCCGAGATTGATGTTGAAGAAACCGAACTGGGCGCCCGGCTGGTAGAGGCTGAGCGGATTGATCGCCTGCCAGAGCTTTTCAGGTGCCAGCGAAACTTGGAACGGCTTTGCCATGGATGCCTCCTGCTGCGCCGCCGAGCTTACGACGGCGGCGCGCGGAGGGCTGCCGCAAAAGCGTCAGCTCTTCATCGGCGTCGCCTCGCCCAGCAGGGAGACGTGGGCGGCGACGATGCGCCAACCGTCGGTGGTGCGCATCCATGTGTGGCTCTGCCGGCCGGTCTTGGTCGAGCCGTGCCGCAGGAACTCGCAGTTCGCCGTGCCGAAGTCGCGGCCGTAGGTGGCGATCCAGAGCTTCAGCAGGTCGCGGTTCGGCACGAACTGCGGATTGCGGCCCGAACGGAAGGCCGCGATCTGGTCGTAGCCGTAGAGCTGCTCGCCGACGCCGTAGCGCAGCGTGTGCGGGCTCTTCCAGAAGAGTTCGTCCAGCACCGCGACGTCGTTGCTGTTGAGCGCCGCCTCGTAGCGATTGAAGGCCGCCGTAACCTCGGCGACGATTTCCGGGATGTTGATTTCCATGTCGGCTCCTCAGGCGGGCGGCGCGGCGGCCACGCCGAGCTTCTGCAGATGGGCGGCCACGCGCAGCGCCGCCTGTTCGTTGTAAGGCTTGGCGATGAGCTGCACGCCGATCGGCAGCCCGCCGGGCCGCTGCAACGGCGCCACGGCGACCGGCAGGCCGATGAAGGAGATCGGCTGGGTGAACAGGCCGAGATTGGCCCGTACCGGCAGTTCGACACCGCCCAGCGTCATCATCGTCTGGCCGACCTTCGGCGCGGAGCAGGGCGTGGCCGGCGCCAGGATCACGTCGACCTCCTCGAACAGCTTCAGCACGTGGGCGCGATACTGACGGCGGAAACGCTGCGCCTTCACGTACCAGGCGCCGGGTAGCAGGGCGCCCGCCATGAAGCGCTCGCGCGTGTCGGGATCGAAATCCTGCGGCCGCGTGCGCAGCCGCGGCAGGTGGAGCTGCGCGCCCTCGATCGCGGTGATGACATAGGCGGCCGCTCGCGCCGCAGCCGCCTGCGGCAGCACGACGGTCTTCGTGGCCCCCAGCGCCTTGGCCACGGTCGCCACGGCCTCGAAGGCCTCGGGCTCGCCGCCCCTGGCGAAATAGTCGCCGGCAATGGCGATGCGCAGCCCGTCGACGCCTTCGACCAGCCGCGGCAGCGTCGGATCGACCGGCCGGTCGGTGCAGACCGGGTCGTCGGAATCCCAGCCCTGCATGGCATCAAAGGAGAGCGCAAGGTCTTCCACCGAACGGGCGATCGGGCCGAGATGGTCGAAGGAATCCACGAAGGGGAACGAGCCTGCGCGGCTCAGCCGTCCATAGGTCGGCTTCAGGCCGAACAGGCCGCAGAGCGAGGACGGCACGCGGATCGAGCCGTTGGTGTCGGAGCCCAGCGCCAGGGGCACCTCCCCCGCCGCCACCGCGGCACCCGAGCCGCCGGAGGAGCCGCCCGACATGCGCGTGGGATCGTGCGGATTGCGCGACGGCCCGTAATGGGCGTTCTCGCCCGTGAAGTCGTAGGCGTATTCGCCCATGTTGAGGCCGCCGACCAGGATGGCGCCGGCCGCCTCGAGCTTGCGCACCAGCGCGCCGTCGCGCTCGGCCCTGGGTCCGTCGACGTTGATCTTCGAGCCCGCGCGCGTGGGCAGGCCGGCGATGTCGAACAGGTTCTTCACCGCGAAGGGCACGCCCAGCAGCGGCCCGCGATGCAGGCCCGCATCGACTTCCGCCGCGCGCTTGCGGGCACGTTCGGCCACGATATCGGTGAACGCGTTCACCGTCGGCTCGGCCGCTTCGATTCGCTTGAGGGTGGCGTCGATCACGGCGGCTGCCTTCACCTTGCCGCTCATCACCGCGCCCGCGATTTCCGTCGCGGTCGCTTCCTTCGAGGTGGGATCGCTCATGGCCGGAACACCGGGGCGGACATCAGATCTTCCTCGAGTTCGAGTTCGAGCAAAGGTCGCGCGATCAGGAGCGAACGCTCGACGTTCAGGATCACGTTGGGGAGATATTCGGGCGCGATCGCGAGGCCCGCGGTCTTCGCGCCCTCCTCGACCATGCGCGCCACGTCACGCTTCTCTTCGGCCATGCGCTTCCTTCTTTCATTCCATCGAGGTGGCGGTCTTCAGACACTATGGAGATCGCGGCATACGAGCCGGTAGCTCGCGCCCAGTTCTCGTCCAAGCTGCCGAAGAAGTCGCAGGATTGCCAGCCCGGCCGCCGTTTCGTGCGCGCGACGCTTCATGGCACATCCTCGCTTCCTGCTTCCCCGTTCGGCCGAGAAGGCAAGGACCGTGCCAATCACTGCGCGCATCTGGGAGCTGCAATCGGTGTGGCGCTTGTCTACAACCAGCACATGACAGCCTTTCTCGACCTCGGTGTTCATGCGTTGCACCGCGCCTATCGCGCCGGCACGCTCGACGTGCGGCAGACGATCGACGAGGTGCTGAAACGCATCGGCCTTGCAGGGGACGACAAGGTCTGGATCTCGCGCGCGTCCGACGCGGACCTTCGCGCGCAAGCGGCCGCGCTCGATGCGCGGCGCAATGAGATCGACCGGCTGCCGCTTTACGGCGTGCCCTTCGCGGTGAAGGACAATCTCGACGTCGCCGGCCTGGTGACGACCGCGGCCTGCCCGGGCTTCGCCTACGAGGCCAAATCGTCCGCCGAAGTCGTGCAGCGGCTCATCGATGCCGGCGCGATCATGGTCGGCAAGACGAATCTCGACCAGTTCGCCACCGGTCTCGTGGGCGTGCGGTCACCCTACGGCGTGCCGCGCAATCCGTTCGATGCGTCGTACGTTCCCGGCGGGTCGAGCTCGGGATCGGCGGTGGCGGTCTCGTCGGGGCTCGTCAGCTTCTCGCTGGGCACCGACACGGCGGGATCGGGCCGCGTGCCGGCCGGCTTCAACAACATCGTCGGCCTCAAGCCGACGCCCGGCCTGCTCAGCAACGAAGGCATGGTACCCGCCTGCCGCTCGCTCGACTGCACGTCGGTGTTTACCCTCTCCTGCGCCGATGCCGACGCGATCCTCGCCGTCGTCGCCACGCCGCACGCCACGCCTTCTATCGGCAGGACCTTCCGGTTCGGCATCGTGGGCGCGAAGGATGCCGAGTTCTTCGGCGATACGGCCTATGCCACGCTCTATGCGCAGTCGATCGAGCGGCTGAAGGGATTGGGCGGCACGCCAGTCGAGATCGACTACGCGCCGTTCCGCGACGCCGCGCAGCTTCTCTACAACGGTCCCTGGGTCGCCGAGCGCACCGCGGCGGTCGGCGCCTTCATGGAGGGCGCCGACGACACGGCGGGCGTCTGGCCGACCACTCGGCAGATCGTCCTGAGCGGCCTCGAATACAGCGCTGTCGATGCCTTCGAGGGCCAGTATCGGCTCGCCGAACTGAAGGCCCGTGCCTTCGCCGAAATGAAGGGTCTCGATTTTCTGGCCGTGCCGACCGCCGGCACGATCTACAGGCTGGCCGATCTCGAGCGCGAGCCGGTGCTCTACAACTCGCACCTGGGTCACTACACGAACTTCGTGAACTTCTTCGGCCTTTCGGCGCTTGCCGTACCGGCCAGCTTCCGGCCCGACGGCATGCCGTTCGGCATCACCCTGATCGGCCGCGCCAACGCCGAGCGCGTCCTGTTGGCCTTCGGCGCGCGCTGGCAACGCGCAGTGCCTTTGCCGCTGGGCAAGACGATGAGCCGGCTGCCGCAACCGGAATGCGATCCCGTCGTGGTGGAGGATCGTATCTCCGTCGCCGTGGTCGGCGCACATATGAGCGGCCTTCCACTGAACGGCCAGCTCGTCGAACTGGGAGGCCGGCTGGAGAGCACCGGAAAGACCGCGCCGGCCTACCGCTTCTACGCCCTGCCCGGCGGCCCGCCTCACCGGCCGGGCATCGTGCGTGTGGCCGAGGGCGGCGGCGCGATCGAGCTGGAAGTGTGGAGTCTGCCCGCCGAGAAGATCGGCGCCCTGCTGCGCCAGATTCCCGCGCCGCTCGGCCTCGGCAGTGTGAGCCTGGCGAATGGAGCTTCGGTACCGGGCTTCCTTTGCGAGGCACATGCCGCCGAGGGCGCGAAGGACATCACTGCGCTGGGCGGCTGGCGGGCCTATCTGAAGACCCTGTCCTAGCCTGCGGCCCTTCAACTGCGGGGCGTCGGTCTGCTAGGGTCCGCTCCTTCGAGGAGGAAACGAACCCATGAGTGGAAAGATCGCCGTCGTCACCGGCGCTGGCAGCGGCATCGGCCGCGCCTCGGCGCTGGCCCTGCTGAAAAACGGCTACAAGGTCGCGCTGGCGGGCCGCCGCAAGGCCGCGCTGGACGAAACGGCTTCGATGGCCGGCAACAATGCGCCGAATGCGCTGGCCGTGCCGACCGACGTCACGAAGCGCGACGACATCGTCGCGCTGTTCGCCAAGGTGAAGGCGACCTGGGGCCGGCTCGACCTGGTGTTCAACAATGCCGGCGGCGGGGCCCCGCCCGTGCCGCTGGAGGAACTGCCCTACGAGACCTGGCTGAACGTCGTGGCGGCGAACCTGACCGGTCCGTTCCTGTGCACGCAGGAAGCCATCAAGATCATGAAGGACCAGACGCCGCGCGGCGGCCGCATCATCAACAATGGCTCGATCTCGGCGCACGCGCCGCGGCCCTTCTCGGTGGCCTACACCTCGACCAAGCACGCGATCACCGGCCTCACCAAGTCGACGTCGCTCGACGGCCGCGCCTATGACATCGCCTGCGGCCAGATCGACATCGGCAACGCCGTGTCGCCGATGACCGACCGCATGACCAAGGGCGTACTGCAGCCCAACGGCACGACCATGGCCGAGCCGCGCATGGACGTATCGGCCGTGGCCAACGCCATCCTCTACATGGACAGCCTGCCGCTCGACGCCAACGTGCAGTTCATGACCGTGATGGCGACGAAGATGCCGTTTGTGGGGAGAGGTTAGCGCGTCCGCGCGCTAGCCTCAGTACCCTTCGTCCTGGAGGTTGAGCAGCGGGAAGGCGCTGTGCACGCCGGTCAGGTTGGTCGGCATGCTCTTCGCGATGTAGCTCTTGTCCAGCTGCGACAGCGAGGTCACGCCCAGGAGGCCCATCACCTCCTTCATCTCTTCCTCGAGCAACTCGATCACGCGCTCGATGCCGGCCGCGCCGGCAGCGGCGAGGCCGTAGCAATAGAGACGGCCGAGGCCGACCCAGTCGGCGCCCATGCAGATCGCCTTCACGATGTCGCTGCCGCGGCTGAAGCTGCCGTCGACGGCCACCTTGGCGCGACCGGCAACCGCCTCGACGATCTCCGGCAGCACCTCGGCCGAGCCGCGCCCATGGTCGAGCTGACGGCCGCCATGGTTGGAGCAGTAGACCGCCCAGACTCCGTTCTGGCAGGCCAGCTCGGCATCCTCGCCGGTGCCGATTCCCTTCAGCATGAACTTCACGTTGGGGAACTTCTCGCGCACGGCGATGAAGTTCTTCCAGGAGAAAGCCGCCTGATGGTCCTGTCCGGTCGCCGATGACCGCCACGACTTCACGAAGCGCTTGGCGATGTCGCGTTCGCGCCGGCTGTACACCTGGGTATCGACGGTGATGCAGAAGGCATCGTAGCCCGCATCCATCGCCTGCTTCACCCGATCCGCGACCCAGGCATCGTCGCCACGCACATAGAGCTGGTAGATCTTCGGGCCCGCGCCGCCCTTCACGATGTCCTCGAGCTTGAGCGTGGTCACCGAACTGATCAGCATCGCCACGTTACCCGCGCCCGCACCCTGCGCGACGGTGATGCCGCCGCCGGGCTCGAAGGATTCCAGCGATCCCACGGGTGCCAGCATCACCGGCAGGCGGATCTTGCGGCCTAGGATTTCGGAGGACGGATCGATCTTCGACACATCACGCAGCACGCGAGGCTTGAAGGCGATCATGTCGAGCGCCAGCCTGTTGCGGCGCAGCGTGGTTTCAGTCTCGGTGCCGCCGATCAAATAATCCCAGATATTCGGATTGAGCCTGATTTTCGCCGCTTTTACGATCTCGTGTAGCGTTACGAAGTCGCTCTCAAGGCCGCTCGTCATCGTTCCCTCGAATCGTTCAATTTCGATGGTTTTCTTGCGCGTCTCCTGCGTCACGTCAACGTGGCGTCACAGGGAGCAGCCAGCATTGACGGTGGCACTTCTGGACGATTTTATCGCCATCGGGCATTCGCCCGGCGGAACCTGCAGGAACGACTTATTTTCCGTCGGCAATCGGTGAAGGACTTGAGATGAAGAGACGCGTTCTGACGGCTGCACTGGTCTTGGGATGGATAGCGGGGCCCGCCTTCGCCGCCGACCCCGTGCCCGCCCTCAAGGAAACGCCGATGTTCGGCGACCAGGTGAAGTCCGGCACCCTGCCGCCCGTAGGCAAGCGCGTGCCCGAGCAGCCCTGGGTCGTGAAGCATTTCGCCGGCGGCGACGGTCCCGGCCAGCAGGGCGGCCAGCTCAACATGCTGGTGGCCAGTGCGCGCGATACGCGCCTGATGACGATCTTCAGCTACACCCGCCTCATCGTCTACGACGACAAGTTCAAGCTGCACCCCGACATCCTCGAGAGCTACGAGGAGAAGGAGGGCCGCGAGTTCACGTTCAAGCTGCGCGCCGGACACAAATGGTCCGACGGCCATCCCTTCACGACCGAGGATTTCCGCTTCTTCTGGGAAGACGTCGCCAACAACAAGGATCTCTCCTCAGGCGGCCCGAATGTCGAGCTGCTGGTCGACGGACAGCTGCCCAAGGTCGAGATCATCGACCCGCTCACCATCAAATACACCTGGGACAAGCCCAACCCTTACTTCATCGAGAGCCAGGCGCGCGCCGCCCCCCTCTTCCTCTTCCGGCCCGCGCACTACCTGAAGAAATTCCACGCCAAGTACACGCCGGAAGCCGAGATCCTGAAATCCGCCCGGGGCGGTCAGCAGAGCTGGGTGTCGATCTATCGCCGCCTGGACGTGATGTATGCCAACGACAACATCGACCTGCCGACGCTGAACCCTTGGGTCGGCACGACCGCGTCACCGGCCCAGCGCTTCGTCTACCTGCGCAATCCCTACTATCACCGCATCGACGAGAAGGGGCAGCAACTCCCTTACGTCGACAGGGTGATCTTCACGGTGGCGGCCGCCAACCTGGTGCCGGCCAAGGCTGGCCTCGGCGAGGCCGACCTGCAGCCGCGCTATCTCAACATGCGCGACTACACCTTCCTGCAGAAGAGCGCGCAGACCTCGGGCATGAACGTGCGCTTGTGGGAGGCGGGCTCGGGCTCGCAGCTCGCTCTCTATCCCAACCTCAACGCCAACGACGCGGAATGGCGCAAACTCATGCGCGACGTGCGCTTCCGTCGGGCGCTCTCGCTGGCGATCGACCGCGAGGAACTGAACCAGGTCGTCTATATCGGGCTGGCCAAGCCGTCGAACAACACGATCATGGAGCGCTCGGAGCTGTTCAAGCCCGAGTACGCAACCAAGTGGGCACAGTACGATCCCAAGCTCGCCAACAAGCTGCTGGACGAAATCGGCCTCACGAAGAAGGACAGCCAAGGCATCCGCCTGCTGCCCGACGGCCGTCCAGCAACGATCGTCGTCGAGCATGCGAGCGAGGAGACCGAGGACAACGACGCGCTCGCGCTGATCGCGGACAACTGGAAGAAGATCGGCATCAAGATGCTGACCAAGCCGCAGACCCGCGACAACTTCCGGCTCCGCACCTCGTCGGGTGAAGCCATCATGACGGCTTTCGCGGGCGCGGTGACGGCGGTTCCGACACCCAATACCAGCCCCAAGGAGTTCGCGCCGACCATGCTGGGCGGCCTTCAATGGGCCCGCTGGGGCATGTTCGTCGAGTCCAAGGGCAAGCAGGGCGAGAAGTGCGACCTGGAATCTGCCTGCAAGCTGCTCGACTACGTGAAGGAATGGGAGACGGGCGTGACCGAGGAGGACCGCCGCAAGGCCTGGGACAAGATTCTCGCCACCAATGCCGACGAGGTCTTTTCCATTGGCACGGTCAACGGCGTCCGCCAGCCGATCGTGGTCGGCCCGAAGGTCCGCAACGTCCCGAAGGAAGGCTACTACGCCTGGGATCCGGGCGGTTATATCGGCCTCTACCAGCCGGACACCTTCTGGATCGCGCAGTAGCGATCATTCCCGAAACGAAAGGCCCCTCTTCGGAGGGGCCTTAATCTTGCTACCACGTATCGATGTTCGGCCGCTTCTTGTGGCTGTGCGGTGGCCGCGGTCTGGCTTCCAGCAGAGCCGTCGCGATCCAGCGCCGCGAATCTGCGGGATCGATCACCTCATCTACCTCGAAGTAGGTGGCGGTGCTCAGTGCCTTGCCGCGCGCGTAGGCGGCCGAGACCATCTTGTCGAACAGCGCGCGGCGTTCGTTCGGATCGCTCACCGCCTCGAGCTCCTTGCGGAAACCGAGCTTCACGGCGCCTTCGAGACCCATGCCGCCGAACTCGCCGGTCGGCCAGGAGAGCGCGAAGACCGGTGCGTGGAAGGAACCGCCCGCCATCGCCTGCGCCCCCAGCCCATAGGCCTTGCGCAGCACGATGGTGCCGAACGGCACGGTGAGGTTGGCACCGGTCACGAACAGCCGCGAGCAATGGCGCACCAGCGCGGTCTTCTCGATCTCCGGCCCGACCATCATGCCCGGCGTGTCGCACAGGAACAGGATCGGGATGTCGAAGGCGTCGCAGAGCTGCAGGAAGCGCGCGGCCTTGTCCGAGCCGTCGCTGTCGATGGCGCCCGCCAGATGGACCGGATTGTTCGCAACGATACCGAGCGACTTGCCCTCGATGCGGCCGAACGCCGTCACCATGCCCGGCCCGAAGGCGCGACGAACTTCCAGCACGGAATCCTCGTCACAGAGCGTGGCGATCACGTCGCGCACGTCGTAGACGCGCAGCCGATTCTCCGGGATAGCCCGCCGCAGCAGGCGCTGGTCGGCCGCGCGCCACTCCGGCAGCGCGCCCTGGAAGTAGGAGAGATATTTCTTGGCGACGGTGACCGCTTCCGCTTCGTCCTCGACCGCGATGTCGACCACGCCGTTGGGCACCTGCACGTTCATCGGCCCGACTTCCTCGGGCGAGAAGACGCCGAGATTGCCGCCTTCGATCATCGCTGGCCCGCCCATGCCGATCGACGAGTTCTTCGTCGCGATCACGACGTCGCAGCAGCCCAGGATCGCGGCATTGCCGGCAAAACAGCGGCCGGAGTTGATGCCAATCAGCGGCGCCACGCCGCTCAGACGTCCGAAGATATGGAAGGCCATGGTGTTGAGGCCGGCCACCGACTGCACGTCGATGTCGCCCGGCCGGCCGCCGCCACCCTCGGTGAAGAAGACGAGCGGTATGCGCTGCTTCTCCACGATCTCGAAAAGCCGATCCTTCTTGTGGTGATTGTTCTTGCCCTGGGTGCCGGCCAGCACCGTGTAGTCGTAATGCGCGACCGCGACCCGGCTGCGCTCCGGTCCGAACAGCGAACCGTTGACCCGGCCGATGCCGGTGATCAGCCCGTCGGCCGGCGTCTTCTCGATCAGGTCCTCGACCGTGCGGCGCGTGCGCTGGCTGGCGATCGCGAAGGCGCCATACTCGACGAAGCTGTTGGGATCGACGAGATCTTCGAGATTCTCGCGGGCCGTCCGCTGGTTGGTCCTGCGCCGCCGCGCCACGGATTCAGGCCGTTTCTCGTCGAGCGTCAGGGCGCGGCGTTCGAAATACTCCGCGAGATCGGGCCGGATATGGTCGAGGTCGATCGCCTCCTCGACCGCCGTTCCCTTCACTTCGACATCGGCCTCTTCGACGAACAGCAGCGAATGGCCCTCATAGACTGTCTCGCCGGCCTCGACCGCGATGCGCCGCACATAGCCGCGCACGGGACTGCGGATCTCGTGCTGCATCTTCATCGCGTCCATGACCAGCAGCGCCTGGCCTGCTGCCACCGCTTCGCCTTCCGTCACCGACAGGCTCACGATGGTGCCCTGCATCGGCGCCGGTACGGCCGCCGTCCCTTCCGGCGCGTCGGTCGTCATGCCGGGTGAAGCCGTCTCGGACTTCGCCTTGCCGAAGGCCAGGACCGCAAGCGGATCGACGCTGTCGACCCGCGCACCGGCCTGCCGTGCCGAGGAGCCAGCCGGAGCCGCCGCCGCCTCGAAATAGAGACCGGTTTTCAGCTTGCCTGCCGCCTCGATCAACGAGGCGGCCTGCTCGTCGACGAAACGCGTATGGACCTTGTCGGCGCGGAATTCCGGATGCGCGATCAGGGCGCGCAGGAACGCGATGTTCGACGGAGCGCCCTCCAGCCGGAACGCCGCCAGCGCCCGCTCGGCCCGTTGCAACGCGCCGGCGAAATCGGCCGACTGCACGATCACCTTGGCCAGCAGCGAATCGAAGTTCGGATTGGTGCGATAGCCCGCATAGCCATAGGTATCGACACGAATGCCCGGCCCTGACGGCGGCTCAAAGGATGAGAGCGTGCCGCCGCCCGGCCTGGCCGAGCCGTCGGCTGTCATGGTTTCCATGTTCACGCGGAGCTGGATGGCATAGCCCCGCGGCGAGGCCTTCTTGATGCCCGTGTCGTCGAGTGATGTTCCGCCCGCCAGACGCAGCTGCGTCTTCACCAGATCGACGCCCCACACTTCCTCGGTGACGGTATGCTCGACCTGAAGGCGCGGATTGGCCTCGATGAAGCAGAAGAAGTCCGGCGACGCATCGTCGACCAGGAACTCGAAAGTACCGAGGCTGCGATAGGCCACGTCGCGGGCCATCGTCACCGCCGCGTCGACGATCTTGCGGCGCATCGCCTCCGGCAGATTGGGGCTGGGCGCCAGTTCCACGATCTTCTGGCTGCGGCGCTGGATCGTGCATTCGCGTTCGCCGAGCGAGGCGATGCCTCCGTTGCCGTCGCCGACGATCTGGACCTCGATGTGTCGCGCCCGGGCGATCAGCCGCTCCGCATAGAGCGCGCCATTGCCGAATGCGGCCTTCGCTTCTGCCGACGCGCGCGCGAAAGCTTCGTCGATTTCGCTTTCCTGCGTCACGATGCGCATGCCGCGCCCGCCACCGCCCGCGATCGCCTTGATGACGATACCGCTGCCGCGATGCTCGTCGAAGAAGGCCTTCACGCCCGCCACGTCGACCGCACCGTCGGTCCCCGGCAGGACCGGCACGGTGCACTTGATCGCCTGGGCGCGGGCACGCGCCTTGTCGCCGAACAGGTCGAGCTGCTCGGGCGTCGGGCCGACGAAGACCAGCCCGGCTTCGCTACAGGCTTTCGCGAAGGCCGCGTTCTCGGAGAGAAAGCCGTAGCCCGGATGCACGGCGTCGCAGCCCGCGTCCCTGGCAGCCGCGATCACGCCGTCGATGTCGAGATAGGCGGCAGCGCCGCGCCCCTTGAGCGATCGCACTTCGTCGACGCGGCGGACATGCAGCGACGTCGCGTCGTCCTCCGAATGGACGCCCACGGTTGCGATGCCGAGTTCGGCGGCGGCTTGGGCGATGCGGATGGCGATCTCGCCGCGGTTGGCGATCAGGAGTTTCTTGAGCATGTCAGCGTGGGGTAGAACCCCCTCCATGTCGAAAAGGCTGCTCATTGTGGCGCACGCCCCGTCGGAGAACACTCTCTCCCTGCGCGAGGCCGTGGAACGCGGCGCGCGCAGCGAAACGGGGATCGACGTCCGGGTGATCGCGCCGCTACAGGCCGGCCCGGACGACGTGCTGGCCGCCCAGGCCGTGATCCTCGGCACCACCGAGAATCTGGGTTACATGAGCGGCGCCCTGAAGGATTTCTTCGACCGCAGCTACAATGCCTGCCTGGAGAAGACCCAGGGGATGCCCTGCGCCCTTTACATCCGGGCCGGCAGCGACGGCACCGGCACGCGCCGTGGCGTCGAGACGATCCTGACCGGCCTGCGCTGGCGGGCCGTCCAGGAGCCCCTGATTTGCAAGGGCCCCTGGCAACCCGCCTTCGTCGACCAGTGCGAGGAGCTGGGTGCCGCCATGGCGGCCGGCCTGGCCGCCGGAATCTTCTGACCTACTGGCACCGAATCACTGCGCCGTGTAGCCGCCGTCGACGACGAGGCCGGAGCCGGTCATGAAGCCCGCATCGTCCGACGCCAGGAACACGATGCCCTTGGCGATGTCCTCGGCGACGCCCAGCCGGCCGATCGGATGCATGCCGAGCGAGGTCTTGCGCGTGGCCTCGGTGTCGTTGGAGCCGAGCGCCCGGGCCCGCATCGCGAAGGTCTGCTGGCCCATGTCGGTGTCGATGACCCCGGGATGGATCGAGTTGACGCGGATGCGATAGCCCTTGCGGCCGAACTCCAGCGCCGTGGACTTGGTGAAGAGCGTCACGCCTCCCTTGGTCAGCGAATAGAGCGGATCGAGTTGAGAGCCGACGAGTCCAGCGACGGAAGCAAGGTTGACGATCGCCGATCCGTGCGCGCTCGCAGCGCCGCGTTCCTTGAGGTGCGGGAGCGCAATCTTCGTCCCCAGCACCACGCCGGTCAGATTGACGGCGACGAGCTTGTGCCATTCGTCCATCGAGGCTTCCTCGACGCCCTTGCCGACGAAGATGCCGGCGTTGTTCACCAGGATGTCGAGGCCGCCGAACTTCTTCACCGTCGCGTCGAGGGCGGCGGCCCAGCTCGCCTCCTGCGTCACGTCGAGCGGCACGAACAGCGCCCGGCCGCCCGCGGCCTCGATCTCCTTCGCCGTCTGCCGCCCGCGTTCCTCGAGCACGTCGCCGATCGCCACCTTGGCCCCGACGCTCGCCATCAACTTTGCCGCCTCTCCGCCAATGCCGCGCGCGGCGCCGGAGAGAAATGCCACCTTGCCGTCAAGCCTGTTCATTCGTTTCCTCCTCATGGGTCGCGTGTTGCGCCCGTGCTGTTTGCAGCTATGCTGCCTGTCAGAACAAGGAAAGAAAACTACTAGGGAGGGCCGCCAGGCATGCGCCAGGGACGGCTTGTCGCGACGGGTGCGATGCTGGCCTTTTGCCTGTTCGCGCTCTGGCAATCATTGTTGCTGTCGCTGACCGATCGCCTGGGCCCCGGCCCGGGCTTCTTTCCGTTCTGGCTGGCGCTGATCGGCATCGTCCTTTCGCTTGCCCTGCTCGTGTCGATCTGGCGCGAGCCGCGACCGGCCACCGATTCATCGACCGAAGAGGTCCGCATCCTTCCCCATGGCTGGGGCGCATTACGCTGCTTTGCGATCATAGGATTGCTGGCAGCCGTCACGATCGCCATGGAACTCGCGGGCTTTCGCCTCGCCATGCTGGTCTTCAACGCCGCCCTGGTGATCGCGCTGGGCGAGCGCCGCTGGTGGCTCATCGCCCTCTTCGCCGCGCTCGGCAGCTTCGGCGTCTATTACGTCTTCACCACGTGGCTGGACGTTCTCCTGCCGACCGGCCAGTTCGGGGTATAGATGCATGGAAGCCCTCGGCCACCTGCTCCAGGGCTTCGCGGCGGCGCTGACACCGGGCTATCTCCTCTACGCCTTCGTCGGCTGCATGCTGGGCACCTTGATCGGCGTGCTGCCCGGCCTAGGGCCGGCGGCGGGCACGGCGATCCTGATTCCGCTCACCTTCAGCCTCGACGCCACCGGCGCCATCATCATGCTGTGCGCCATCTACTATGGCGCCATGTACGGCGGCACCATCACCTCCGTGCTGATCAACGTGCCGGGCGAGGCCGCCTCGGTCGTGACCTGTATCGACGGCCACCAGATGGCGAAGCAGGGCCGTGCCGGCTCCGCGCTCGGCATCGCCGCGATCGGCTCCTTCGTCGGCGGCACCCTGGCCACCGTGGCGCTGGTCGCCGTCGCCATGCCGCTCGCCTCGCTGGCGCTGAAGTTCGGGCCGGCGGAGTTCTTCGCGCTCATGGTGGCCGGGCTCTGCCTGGTCGTCGGCCTGGCCGGCAACAACATGCTGGCCGCCCTTCTCATGACGGTGATCGGGCTCCTGTTCGCGATGATCGGCGTCGATCCGGTGCGCGGCGCCCCGCGCTTCACCTTCGGCGTCGAGGAACTCTACGACGGCATCGGCTTCGTGCCGGTCGTCATGGGCCTGTTCGGCGTCGCCGAGCTGCTGCTGGCCGCCGAGAAACGCCAGACCCACATGGTCGAGGCCGAACTCAAGAGCTGGATGCCAACAGGAGCGGAGTGCCGCCAGTCGGTGGGCGCGATCGGCCGCGGCACGGTCGTGGGTTTCGTGCTGGGCCTCATCCCCGGCGTCGGCGCGATCGTGCCGACCTTCATGGCCTATGTCCTGGAGAAGCGGGTCTCCAAGACGCCCGAGCGCTTTGGCAAGGGCGCGATCGAGGGCGTGGCCTCGGCGGAGACCGCCAACAATGCCTATGCCAACGCCTCCATGGTGCCGCTGCTGGCGCTCGGCATTCCCAGCTCGCCCACCATCGCGGTGCTGATGGGCGCCTTCATCGTGAACGGCATCACGCCGGGGCCCTTCCTGTTCAAGGAGCAGCCGGCGCTGGTGTGGACGGTGATTGCCAGCTTCTTCGTCGGCAACGCGCTGCTGCTGATCCTCAACCTGCCGCTGGTCGGCCTGTGGGCCAAGCTGCTGAAGATCCCGTTCAGCTACATGTGCGCGGGCGTGCTGATCTTCTGCGTGATCGGCGCCTACGGTCTCAAGCAAAGCCTGTTCGACGTCTGGGTCATGCTGGGCTTCGGCATCCTGGGCTACCTGCTGCGCAAGCTCGACTTCCCGATCGCACCGGCGATCCTGGCGCTGATCCTGGGCCCGATGATGGAGAAGTCGCTGCGAACGACGCTCGAGATCTCGGGCGGCAGCTTCGCCATCTTCCTCGACCGTCCGGTCGCCCTCGCCCTGCTCGCCATTCCGGTGATCGTGATCGCCTTCCTGCTGTTCAAGCCGCGCTCGCTGGCGCCCCTCAGGGAGAGCGACATCGAGTAACGCCCGTTCCAGTCGTCAAACAAAGGGAGGACAAAATGCTCATTCGTCGCCGCACCCTGCTCGCCGCCACGGCCGCCACCGCGGTGGCCGGCCCCGCCCTCGCACAGAACTATCCGCGCCGCGCCGTCCAGCTGATCGTCGCCTTTCCCGCGGGCGGCAGTACCGATGTCGGCGCCCGCATCCTCGCGGCGGCCGCCGAAAAGGACCTCGGCCAGACGATCACCGTGGTCAACAAGGCCGGCGCCGGCGGCCAGATCGGCTTCACGGAGGTCGCCCGTGCCCGCCCCGACGGCTACACGCTCGGTTTCCTCAACCTGCCGGGGGTCAACACCATCATGCTCGATCCCGAGCGCAAGGCCGCATTCAACGTCGACAGCTTCATTCCGATCATCAATCAGGTTCTCGATCCCGGCCTGATCTGGGTGAAAGGCGACAGCCCCTACAAGACGCTGGCCGACCTGACGGAGGCTGCCCGCAAGGCGCCCGGCAAGATCAGCGCCTGCACCACCGGCATTCTCAGCGACGATCACCTCGCCATCCTGATGGTCCAGGAGGCCGCCAAGTGCGAGTTCCGCATCGTCCATTTCGACGGCGGGGCGCAGCAGATCACCGGCGTGCTCGGCGGCCATGTCGACTGCGCCTTCGACAATGTCGGCGGCGTCTTCAAGCGGGTCCAGTCCGGCGAGGTGCGCGGCCTCGCGGTCACCGACGTCGAGCGCTCGAAGTTCCTGCCCAACGTGCCCTGCACCAAGGAGCTGGGCATGCCCACGGTCATCTCCTCCTCGACGCGCGGCGTCGGCGCGCCCAAGGGCACGTCGGCCGACGTCGTGAAGGTGATCGAGACCGCCTTCCTGAAGGCGATCAAGTCGCCCGAGATGCTGCAGAAGATGGACGCGGTCGGGCTTGCGTTGAAGCCGATGGTCGGCGCGGAATATGCGAAGTACTACGCCGACACGCAGGCACAGGCGAAGAAGTATACGGAATGGGCTCTCAAACAACGTTAACGTTGTTTGAGAGTGGTGGGCGGCAGCGCCTTCATAGGCGCGAGAGCCCACACGGCGCAGAATGAATATGGATCATCGTCCTTATCTATTCTGCACCGCGCGAGCACCCGCGCTTGATTACAAGCGCTGACGCTCGCCCCGTTCAACAAGCAGACGCGCTATGAGCGCGTCAGCTTGTTGAACGGTATATCCTTGTCGACCCGGATGTCGGCCGGCAATCCCAGCACGCGCTCGGCCACGATATTCCGCAGGATCTCGTCGGTACCGCCGGCGATGCGGAAGCCGGCGCCGCCGATCCATTGCGCCTGGAAGCCGGCCGCGAAGGGCACGTCCTCCTTCATGATGCCGGCATGGCCCATCAGCTCCATGGCGAAGGCGCCCATATCCTGCATCTTGGGCGCCGCCACGATCTTGATGATCGAGGATTCGGGCCCCGGCGTCTGGCCCTTGGAGAGCGCCGTCAACGTGCGGTAGCGCGTGAGTTTCAACCCCTGCTGCTGGACGTACCAGTCGGCGATCTTCGAGCGAACCTGCTGGTTGCGGATCGCCGCGCCGTCATCCAGCTCGGTCTCGCGCGCCAGCTCCATCAGCTCGTCGATGTCGAGGCCGCCCGACGGCAGACCGACGGCGAGACGCTCGTTCATCAGCGTCGTGAGCGCGGCCTTCCAGCCCTCGCCCACCTTGCCCAGCCGCTGGCTGTCGGGGATGCGGACGTCGGTGAAGAACACCTCGTTGAAGTTGGCGCCGCCCGACATCTGCTTGATCGGACGGACCTCGACTCCAGGGCTCTTCATGTCGAGGAAGAACATGGTGAGGCCGGCATGCTTCGGCACGTTCGGATCGGTGCGCGTGATCACGATGCCGAAGTCGCAATAGTGCGCGCCTGAGGTCCAGACCTTCTGGCCGTTGATGATCCAGTCGTCGCCGTCACGCTCGGCCTTGGTGCGGATGCCCGCCACGTCGGAACCGGCCGCCGGCTCGGAGAAGAGCTGGCACCAGACTTCCTTTCCGTGCAGCGCCGGCTTCACGTAGCGCTTGAGCTGCTCGGGCGTGGCATAGGCCATCATGGTCGGGATGCACATGCCAAGGCCGATGTCGAAGAATCCCAGCGGCACCAGATAGTTCGCTTCTTCCTGCTGGTAGATCACCTGCAGGATGGGAGAGGCGCCGCGACCGCCGAATTCCTTCGGCCAGGTGAGGCGCGCATAGCCGGCCGTCGCCTTCTTGTCCTGCCATTCCTTGGCTTTCTTCAGCAGTTCCGGATCGTCGTTGCGCGCGCGGAAGCTCTGCTTGTCGTCGCTCTTGCGCGTGGCGTTGGCATCGAGCCAGGTGCGCACTTCCTTACGGAAGGCGGCTTCTTCGGGAGTGTCGTTGAAATCCATCGTTCCCTCCTAGGCCGCGTTCTTCTGTTCGAGACGGGTCACCAGCTTGTCCTTCCACGCCATCGGTCCGCCGAGCGACAGCGCCATCAGGCGCGAACGGCGGTAATGGAACTGCGTATCGGCTTCCCAGGTGAAGCCGATGCCGCCATGGGTCTGGATGTTTTCCTTGGCCGCGAAGTCGTAGGCGTCGGTCGCCGCGATGCGCGCCGCCGCGGCCGCCAGCGGCAGGTCGGCACCGTCTTCGGTCAGCATCATCGCGCCGTAATAGGCGTTGGAACGCGCCAGCTCGAGCTTCACGTAGCAGTCCGCGAGCTTGTGCTTGATCGCCTGGTAGGAGCCGATGGCCCGGCCGAACGCCTGGCGCTGCAGCGCATAGTCGCGCGCCATCCACATCGCGGCCTCCGCACCGCCGACCTGCGCGAAGGCGAAGTACACCGCCGCCGCATCGTAGAGTCGCTCGAGCAGGCGCCAGCCCTCGCCCTCGCCGCCCAGCAACTCGGCCGAGGCATCGCTGAAGGTAAGTTCGGCGTGCTTGCGTGCCGGATCGATCGTCTCGATGCGCTTCTTCGCGACGGCCTTCTGCGTGAGGTCGACGAGGACCAGCGACACGGCGCGATCGCCCGAGCCGCCGGTGTTGGCGAGCACGATCGCGAAGGTTGCGGCTTCGCCGTCGGTCACCGGCAGTTTCCTGCCATTGAGGCGACCACCGCCGAACGTGGTGCGGATGTTCCGCGGCTTCGGCGGCTGCGCGCCCTCGGCGATGGCCATCGTGCCGATCGCCTTGCCCGATGCGAGTTCGGGCAGCCACTTCTTCTTCTGCGCGTCGGAGCCCGCGAGCTTCAGCGCTTCGGTCGCCAGCACGACCGAGCTGTCGAACGGCACCGGCGCCGCGGCGCGGCCGATCTCCTCGGCGGCGACGCAGACTTCGAGCGGCGACAGGCCCATCCCGCCATACTCCTCGGGAATGCCGAGGGCCGGCACGCCGAGATCGACGAGGCCTTTCCAGACATCTTCCGCGTGGGTTTCATTGCCGTCGAGCACGCGCCGCACCACTTTGGTGGGGCACTTGTCGGCGAGGAATTTGCGAACCTGCTCCTTGAGCAGCTTCTGGTCGTCGGAGAAATCGAAGTTCATGATGCCCGACCCTAGCAAGCAAGCTCGGCTCGGGGAACGGCTCTGGGTTCCGTCAGGCGGGTTGTGCAACGATATGGTGAACGTCATGAATGCTGACCAAATCAAGGACTGGCATGCCCACGTCTATTTCGACGAAGCGTCGCGCGATGCGGCGTGGGCGCTGCGTGAACGCATCGAAAAGACTTTCCCCATCGAGATGGGCCGCTTTCACGAGAGGCCGGTCGGACCGCATCCGCGGTTCAGCTACCAGGTCGGATTGAAGAACGAGCAGTTCCAGCCCTTCCTGTCGTGGCTGACCCTCAACCGCGGCGAACTTACGGTGTTCATTCATCCCAACACCGGGCACGATCTGGAGGATCATCGCGACCGCGCGATCTGGATGGGCCAGCAGGTGCCGCTGGTCCTCGACATCTTCACGAAGAAGGATTGACCCGATGGACACCCTGCTCCCGCTCGCCAAGCGAGTCGGCGAAAAACTGAAGGCCCGCAAGGAAACGGTCGGCATCTCCGAATCGTCCGCCGGCGGACTGGTCTCCGCTGCGCTGCTCGCCGTGCCGGGCGCCTCGGCCTACTTCATGGGTGGTGCGGTGGTCTACACGCGACCGGCTGGCGACGCCTTCCTCGCGGTGCCGCGCGAGAAGCGCGCCGGCGTCCGCTCCTCCTCCGAGCCCTGGGCGCTGCTCGCCGCCGAGCATGTCCGTGAGCGCCTAAAGACGACCTGGGGCCTGTCCGAGACAGGCGCCTCCGGTCCGACCGGCAATTCCTACGGCGATCCCGCCGGCCATACCTGCGTCGCAGTCGTCGGTCCCCACGGCAGCGTGGCGCGCACCCTGCGCACCGGCTCCGACGACCGCGTCGCCAACATGCGCGCCTTCGCCGCCGAAGCCCTCAAGCTGCTGGACGAGCAGCTTTCCTGATCGAGAGGCCTAATTGTCTCCTTGGAGCGCGCCACTCCAGTGGCGCTCAGGCTTCGTCAGTAGCCAAGATATGAGCGCAACTGGAGTTGCGCGCTCCCTTGATGCTCGTCAGACACCACGCCCCTTGAAAGCGGCGATCGCCAGGAACACCCAGCCCGCGATGAAGGCGAGACCGCCGATCGGCGCGACGGCGCCGAACCATCGCGGCCCGCCGAACGACAGGGAATAGAGCGCGCCGGGGAACAGGACGCTGCCGACGAGGAACAGCCACAGGGCGACGACGGCCAGGCGCACGTTCAGGAGCTCGGCACCGGCCAAGGCGCAGACGCCCAGCATCGCCAGCGCATGGACCATCTGATAGTGGCTGCCGGTCTGCAGCCAGTCGCGGGCCTTCAGCCCGGCTTCCGTGCGCAGGTCGAGGCCGTGCGCCGCGAAGGCGCCGATGATGACCGAGATCGCGCCGCTCAGCGCGGCGACGACGATCCAGAACCGCGCGGCGGCGCCCATAGGACTATTGCAGCGGCCGGGTCGGTCGCCCGCCGGCGGTCATGCCGCCGTCGATCACCAGCTCCTGGCCGGTGATGTAGTTGGCGGCGTCGGTGCACAGGAACAGCACGCCGTTGGCGATGTCCTGCGCCTCGCCGACCCGCGGCAGCGGCACCGTCGCGGCGGCACGCTCGCGCGGATCGATCGGCGCATTGCGGCGATTGCCTTCGGCGCCGGTCGGGATCTTCTCCCAGATCGGCGTGGCGATGATGCCGGGATGCACCGAATTGCAGCGGATGCTGTCGGCCGCGTGCTCGAGCGCCACCGACTTGGCCAGCAGGCGCACGCCGCCCTTGGTCGCCGAATAGGCCGCGAGGCCCGGCGCGCCGCGCAGGCCCGCCACCGACGACATCAGCACGATCGAGCCGCCGCCCGCGCGCTTCATCGCCGGGATCGAATGCTTGATCGAGAGGAACACGCCGTCGAGGTTGATGGCCTGCTGACGCTGCCAGTCCGCCAGCGTCATGGTCGCGATGGGCGACATGATGCCGATGCCGGCATTGGCCACCATGATGTCGAGGCGGCCGTAGCGCTTCTCGGCGTCGGCGACGATGCCCGGCCACGCGCCTTCGTCTCGCACGTCGTGGCGCATGTAGTGGGCCTTGCCGCCCGCCTTGGTGATGCGCTCGACGACACCCTTGCCCAGGGTGTCGTCGATGTCGGTGATGAGTACCGACGCGCCTTCGCGCGCCAGCGTTTCGGCACAGGCCTCGCCGATGCCGGAAGCACCGCCCGTGACGATGGCGACCTTGCCCGAGACCTGAGCCATGGAACGCTCCCTTAGCGGTTCTTCCAGTTGCCGGGGCGCTTCTCGGCGTAGGACTTGACGCCCTCCTTGAAGTCCTCGGTCTTGCGCGTCCAGTCCTGCTCGGTGAGCTCGCGTTCGGTGGCGATCTCCGCCGCATCGGCGAAGCCACGGCGCATCGTCTCGCGGGTCGACATCACCGCGAGCGGCGCCGACTCGGCGATCTCCTGCGCGAGCTTGATCGCTTCCTTGCGCACGTCGGCGAGCGGCACAAGCACGTCGGCCATGCCCCATTCGTAGGCCTGCTCACCGCCGATGCGGCGGCCCGTGTAGAACATCAGGTTCGCCTTCTGCTGGCCGATCAGGCGCGGCAGCGTGAAGGTGAGCGAGAAGCCCGGGTGGAAGCCCAGACGCGTGAAGTTGGCGGCAAAGCGCGCCTCGGCGCAGGCGACGCGGAAATCCGGCATCAGGGCGAGGCCGAGGCCGCCGCCGATCGCCGGGCCCTGCACCGCGGCGACGCTGGGCTTCTTCGAACGGAAAAGGCGGGTCGCTTCCTTGTAGAGATGCTTGCCGCTCTCGGCCGCGCCGGTCTGCGGGCGGTTGGCGAAATCGGCGCCAGCGCAGAACGACTTGCCCTGCGCGCACAGCACGTAGGCGCGGATCTTGTCGTCGCGGTCGAACGCCTCGAAGGCATCGGCGATCTGGTTGATCAGCGAGTTGTCGAAGAAGTTGTGCGGCGGCCGCTGAATCTCGACGATCCCGACCGCGCCGTCGGTGCTGATCCCGATGTCCTTGAAGGTGGCGCTCATCTGTTTTCTCCCGCGTTGAAAATCCGGCTAACTTGGCCGGGATACTGCCCCGGCAGGGGTCACGCGTCGATATGGGAGAAAAAGGTATGCCGCAAAGCGAACGACACGCGCTGGTGCTGGGAGGAGGCACCATGGGCGTCGGAATCATCGCCATGTTCCTGGGCGGTGGCTGGAAGGTGGACGTCGTGTCGCGCTCCGCCTCGACCCGCGACGGCCTGCCTGCGGCGACATCCCGCGCGCTCAAGGCCATGGGGAAACCGGACGATGTCTCGGGCCTCGCGGCTTACGCGACGCTCGAGGAGCCGCCCTGGTCGAAGATCGACATCGTCGTCGAAACGGTAACCGAGGATCTCGCGCTGAAGCGGCAGATCTTCGCCGACCTGGAGCGGCTGTCGCGCCCCGGTGTGCCGCTCACCTCCAACTCGTCGAGCTTCCCGATCAGCGAGATCGGCAAGGGCCTGGCGAGCCAGGACCGCATGATGGGGCTCCACTTCTTCATGCCGGCCCACCTCATCCCGCTGGTCGAGGTCGTGCGTTCGGTGCACACGGACGTCGCATTGGCCGAGAAGGTCGGCGCTATCATGAGCGCGCTGGGCAAGCGCCCCGTCCAGGTGAAGAAGGACGTGATCGGCTTCCTGGGCAACCGCATCCAGGGCGCGCTGATGCGCGAGGCGCTGTGGCTGATCGAAGAGGGCGTCGCCTCGCCCGAGGATATCGACGCGACCGTGCGTCTCTCCTTCGGCTTTCGCTATGCCGCCGCCGGTCCGATCACGCAGAAGGAGCATTCGGGTTGGGACACGACCTGCGCCGTCGCCAAGATCATCTGGCCCGATCTCAGCAACGCCGACGGACCGCCACCCGTACTTCAGCGCAACGTCGACCAGGGGCGGATCGGCTTCAAGACGAAGGGCGGGTTCTTCGACTGGGACGAGGCCTCAATGGCAAAAGAGCGCGCCCGGTACGAGCGCGCTCTTTCGAAGTGCCTGGAAATCTTCCGCGAGGAAGGAATTCTCAGCTAGGCGGCGCGGCCCCGGCCGCGGCCACCACCGCCTCCGCCGCCAAAGCGACGGCCCTTCCACTGGGGACGCGGGCCCTGCGGACGATCGCCGTAGGGACGCTCACCTTGAGGACGGTCGCCATAGGGGCGGTCACCCTGTGGGCGGTCGCCGTGCGGACGATCGCCGTGCGAGCGGTCGCGCTGGGCTTGGTCGAAGCGGTCGCCGCGCGGACGGTCGCCGAAGGAGCGCTCACCCTGCGGGCGGCCATGGTGCGGCCGGTCGCCATGGGGGCGGTCGCCGTGAGGACGGTCACCCTGAGGACGCTCGCCGCGCGGGCGGTCGCCGTAGGGACGGTCGCCATGAGGCCGGTCGCGCTGGGGGCGATCGCCGTGGGGACGATCGCCGTAAGAACGCTCACCCTGCGGACGCCCGCCTTGCGGGGCATCGCGATAGTCGCCGCCGCGGAACTGCGGGTCGGCCTGCGCCGGCGCACGATCACCACGCGACTGGTCGTAGTTCGGGCGGTCGCCGAACGAGCGATGCCCGCCGGGACGACCGCCGCCACCATTCCGGCCGCCGCCGCGCGGGCCACCACGGCCCTCGCGCGGACGCTCGTCACGACGGTCGTCGCGATCGTCACCCTCGGCGCGTGCCTTGGGCGGCGGCAACTGCGGCATGTCCTCGTTGGCCGGCGTCGGCACGACCGGAATGCGCTGGTTGGTCAGACGCTCGATGCCCTTGAGCTGGCCGCGCTCGCTGCCGTCACAGAAGGAGATCGCGATGCCCGACGTGCCGGCGCGCGCGGTGCGGCCGATGCGGTGGACGTAGCTCTCGGCGTCGGCCGGCAGCTCGAAATTGATGACGTGGGTCACGCCCTGCACGTCGATGCCGCGCGAGGCGAGATCGGTCGCGACCAGCACGCGCGCCTTGCCGCGGGCGAAGTTGTCGAGCGCCTTCTGCCGGGCGTTCTGGGACTTGTTGCCGTGGATCGCCTCCGAGCGCACACCGCGATCTTCCAGCGCTTCGGCGACGCGGTTGGCGCCGCGCTTGGTGCGCGTGAAGACGATGACCCGCTCGAGGCTCTCGTCGGACAGGAGATGGCTGAGCAGGGTGCGCTTGTTGGCGGCGTTCACGAAATAGACGCGCTGGTCGATGCGCTCGACCGTGCGGCCCTGCGGCGCGATCTCGACCTTCTCGGGGTTCTTCAGGATCTCCGAGGCGAGCTTGGCGATGTCGTTCGGCATGGTCGCCGAGAACAGCAGGGTCTGCCGATTCTTGGAAACCGACGCCGCGATGCGGCGCACGTCGCGGACGAAGCCCATGTCGAACATGCGATCGGCTTCGTCGAGGACGAAGAAGGTCACCTGCCCGAGCTTCACGTTGCCACGCTCGACCAGGTCGAGCAGGCGGCCCGGCGTGGCGATCAGGATGTCGACGCCGCGCGACAGGGTCTCGATCTGGCGGCCATAGCCCAGGCCACCCACGACCGTGCAGAGGCGCAGGCCGAGGCCGCGGCCGTAGGTGTCGAAGCTGCGGGCGATCTGGACCGCGAGCTCGCGGGTCGGCGCCAGCACGAGGGCGCGCGGGCTCTTGGGCTGCGCACGCTCCTTCGACTCGGAAAGATGCTGCAGCACGGGCAGCGCGAACGCCGCCGTCTTGCCGGTGCCGGTCTGGGCGATGCCCAGCACGTCACGACCCTGCAGCAGGGCCGGAATCGTGCGCGCCTGGATGGGCGTCGGCACCGTGTAATTCGCCGCGTTCAATGCACGCAGCAGCGGCTCGGCCAGACCGAGGTCCGCAAACGTAACTTCACTCACTGAAAATCCTTACTTGCCGCCTGGCATGCCATCCCGGGCACGCGCATCTGTGGCGGCGTTAGGCCCGTTCCCGCGCGCGGCTGGGACGGCTCTTGTCCTGGGGGATTGTCTCGGGATGAGGCGCCGTCACAAAGGAAATGGGGCGCGTCGCGCGATCGCGAGAAATCTTTGTAGGCCCGCATACCGGCGGGCTGGCGCGTATATGATGCTGCAGCGCAGCGAAGTCAAGCCGATTGATGCGCCTCCCGGAGGCCGCGCGCGGCTCCGGTTCCCGACAAGACCGTGCAGAGCGATACAGGGCGTGCGCACACGGTCGAAAACGGCACTCAAGTGGTGAAGAATGCTGCCACAAACACGAATGAATCTGGAGGAAACGGCATGGAATTCGGCATCCTCTTCACCTCGCATCCCAATCCGAAGGAAGAGCCCTATCCGCATCGTGCCGTGCATGCGCGCACGACGGACGAGATCATCGAGGCGGAGCGGCTGGGCTACGACACCGCCTGGATCGCCGAACATCATTTCTCGACGGGCTACGGTATCATGCCGGACTGCTTCGCCTACATGGCCTACCTCGCCGCCAAGACCAGCCGCATCAAGCTGGCGTCCGGTGTGATCACCCTGCCGCTCTACGATCCGATCCGCGTCGTCGAGAACGCCAACTTCGTCGACATCCTGTCGAACGGCCGGGTCATGCTGGGCATCGGCTCGGGCTACCGACCCTATGAGTTCGTCGGCCTTGGCAAGGATTTCGAGAGCCGCCGCGACATGGTCGAGGAAGCTGTCGGCCTGATGTTCGATGCCTTCCATCGTCATCGCTACGACCACAAGGGCAGGTATTTCAGTGGCACCGTCGCGGAGCCCTACGAGATGCTGCCGCAGTCCGTGCAGATGCCGCATCCGCCCCTCTTCATGGCCGGCGGCACCGACCGCTCGATCGGCTATTGCGGCCGCAACGGCTTCGGCCTGATGCTGTCGACCCTGCCCGGCATCGAGACGCTGGCGGCGCAGACCGCGCTCTACAAGCGCGAGCTCGCGACCGCCTCGGCCGAGCGCGCCAAAAATCCCGGCGCCGGCCAGATCGACATCGCGCGCTGGGTCTACATCGCCGACACGGATGCGCAGGCGCGCGCCGAGACCGAGGAGGCGATCGTCCGCCACATCGCGCATTTCGGTGGCACCGGCACCGCGGGCTATCTCGGATCGGTCTCGGAGAAAGGCAACCAGCTGAGCTACGACGACCTGCTGAACACCACGCTGCTGCACGGCTCCGCCGAAACCGTCATCGCGAAGCTGCGGGAAATGCAGGCGCGCACCGGCATGACCTCGCTGCTGCTGCACTATCCGCCCTACTACGGGCGCGAGAAAACGATGAAGAGCCTGAAGCTCTTCGCGGAGCGCGTGATCCCCGCCTTCCGGCCCCCGGCGCAGCGCGTCGCCGCCGCGGAATGACGCCGCAGGCGGCTCCCATCGGCCGCAGCAACACGTCACGCGGCGCGATCTTCACCATGCTCGCCATGCTGGGCTTCGCCAGCATGGACACGATCACCAAGTGGATGGTGGCCGATTACCCGATCGGCCAGATGATGTGGGTGCGCTACGCCGTCTTCTGCGTTTTCGCTTGGGCTGTCGTGCGCCGCCGCGGCCTGCGCACGGCCGCACGCTCGAACCGGCCGTGGCTGCAACTCGGCCGCGCCCTGCTGGCGGTGATCGAGAGCGCAGTATTCGTGCTGGCCTTCCGCTACCTGCCGCTCGCCGACACCCATGCGATCGCCGCGACCTCCCCGCTGATCGTGATCGCGCTCGGCGTGCTGTCCCTCGGCGAGAAGGCCGGGCCTGCGCGCTGGGCGGCCGTCGGCGCAGGCTTTGTCGGCGTGCTGCTGATCGTGCGCCCCGGCTTCCGCGAACTCGACTGGACACTTCTGATTCCCCTCGCCGGCGCCATCCTGTGGGGCGCCTACCAGATCCTGATCCGCCTCTGCTCGCGCACGGATACGCCGGACACGACCCTCGTCTGGTCGGCCTTCGTGGCCTTCGGCGCCACGACCCTGGTCGGCCCGTGGCAATGGATCTGGCCCGACGCGAAGGGCTGGGCGCTGCTGCTCGCCATTGCCTCGCTGGGGGCGCTGGCGCACTACGCGCTGATCAAGGCGCTGGATTATGCCGAGGCGGGCTCGGTCCAGCCCTACAGCTACACGCTGCTCGTCTTCGTCACGATCCTGGGGGCCATCGTGTTCGGCGACATCCCCGACCACTGGACCCTTGCGGGCGCCGCCGTGATCGTGGCCTCTGGTCTCTACACTTGGCACCACGAGCGGCGGGCGGCCTCTAGTTCCTGACGCAGGACAGATTGCCTTCCTGGCAATTGAGCTGGGTTTCGAGGTCCTTCACGCGCACGAGGGTGAGGCGTTCCTGGCAATAGGCGATGATCATGCCGTTGATCGAACCGCCGGTCGTCGGACCGCCGATGAACTCGCATTCCTTGTCGCGGAAGCGGAGCCATGCCTCTTCGGCTGTTTGGAGACGCGCGCGGCTTTCAGGCCCGAGACGCGCCCGCAGCTTCGTGTAGACGGCATTAAACTGCCGGTCGGCTTCCTTCAAGGCCGCACCCGCTTGCTGATTGAGTTCCATCTGGCTTTGCGCGACGCCGGCGGCCGGCATGGCAACGACCACCAAGAGCAGCGCGATCAGCCCCCGGATCATCGTGGCCACGCCCGCAACGCCACCAGGCCGCCGTCGATCGGCAGCATCACGCCCGTCACCCAGCGCGATTCGTCGGAGGCGAGATAGACCGCGCCGTGCGCGATGTCCCACGCCGTGCCCTCGACCTGCATCGGCACCATCTTCTTGCGCCGGTCGCGCGCCTCGGCGCCGAGATGCGCCACCATCGGCGTGTGCACCGACCCCACGATGATGCAGTTCGCCCGGATGTTCTGCGTCGCATAGTCGGCCGCGACGGACATGGTGAAGCCGTGCAGGCCCGCCTTGGCCGTCGCATAGGCCACCGCGCCGGCGCTGCCCATCAGGCCGACCGCGCCGGCGATCGACGAGACCATGATGATCGACCCGCCGCCGCCTTCCTTCATGCGCGGCAGGCACGATTTGGTGCAGAGCATGGTCGTCGTCAGGTTGGCCTCGAGCACCTTGTTCCAGGTCTCGAGGGTCACCGTCTCGGGCGTGCCCGGCCCGCCGATGCCGACGTTGTTGTGCAGGATGTCGAGCCGGCCATACGTCTCCATCGCGAAGTCGGCCATCGCCTCGGCCACGTCGAGTTGTGCCACGTCGCCGGCGAACACCGATGCCTCGCCGCCCTCACCCTTGATCTGCCGGGCCAACGCCTCCGCGCGCTCGGCACTGCGGTTGACCAGCACAACCTTGGCGCCTTCCTTCGCAAAGAGAAGCGCCGTCGCCATGCCGTTGCCGACACCCTCGCCCCGCGGCGCCGCGCCTGTCACCACCGCCACCTTGCCCTGCAGCCGCCCGGCCATGTCTACTCTCCACCCAGATGATTTCAGGCGCGGACCTTAGCCGGGAGACGAAGGCGATGACCAGCAAGACGGAGACGTTGGACGGCGGCTGCACCTGCCGCCACGTGCGCTACCGGCTCACCTCGAAGCCGCTGTTCGTGCATTGCTGCCACTGCCGCTGGTGCCAGCGCGATTCGGGGACAGCGTTTGCGATGAACGCGATGATCGAGGCGGACCGGGTCGAGCGGCTGGCCGGCGAGATCGAAGTAATCGACACACCGACCTTGAGCGGCAAGGGCCAGAGGATCGCGCGCTGCCCGAGATGCCGCATCGCGGTGTGGAGCAACTATGCCGGCGCCGGACCGACCGTCCATTTCGTTCGAGTCGGCACGCTCGACGAGCCCGACCGGCTGCCGCCCGATGTCCACATCTTCACCATGAGCAAGCAGCCCTGGGTGGCGCTTCCCGCCGGCGTGCCGGCCGTGGACGAGTACTACGACCGCAACGAACTCTGGCCGAAAGAGAGCCTCGAAAGGCTTGCGACATTGAGGGCGAAGAGCGCGCTCTGACCTAGGCCCAGTAGTCGAGCAGCTTCGTCGCCAGCCACTTCGCAAGGGCCGCGTTCACCGCGACAGGTTTCTCCTGCGCCATCCAGTGGCCTGATGGCACGACGACCTCCGTGAGGTCGGCGCAGCTTTGCCGCATGGGTTCGGGAAGCTTCGAGGTCATCGTCTCGCAGGTCGTGTCATAGGCGCCGTGCAGGAACAGCACCGGCATGTCCAGCCGGCCGCCATTCGGCGCGCGCTTCGCGTAGGCGCGATTGGCCTTGTGGTTCATGTACCAGGAGTCAGGTCCGAAGAAGCCGTTCCTGGTCAGCGCGGCCGCATAAGCCTCCATGTCCTGCTCGGTCAGTACGTCGGGATCGCGCGGTATGTCGGGGCAGGCGCTGCCGCCGAACCAGCCGCCGGCGCGGCGCACCATCGAGGTCGGCGCCGGCTTGCCGACCCGCGTCGGGTCACCCTTGCGGAACAGCGCCTTCACCACGTTGAGCGGGTTCGCATCGAATCCTGCACAGGCCTTGTCGAAACTCTCCTCGTAGAAGAACTGATAGTCCCATTGTCCGGCCGGGAACTGCGCTTCGGGATAGAGCGCGCGGTCGACCAGCGGCACGACGGTGTCGAGCGTGAAGCCAGTCGGCAGATAGGGCACGCACAGGCTCGCCACGCCCACTGTCTTCTCTGGATGATGCGCCGCCATGTTCCAGACGACCGGGCTGCCCCAGTCGTGGCCGATCCACACCGCTCTGTCGCGGCCGAGTGCCGCGAGAAGCTCGACCATGTCGGCCACGATCTCTTCCTGAGCGAAATCCTCGTGCCGCGCATAGGTGCTCGAACGGCCGTAGCCGCGCATGTCCGGCGCGATGCAGCGGAACCCCAAGGCTGCAAACGCCGGAAGCTGGTGCCGCCATGACAGCGACAGTTCGGGCCAGCCGTGGACGAAGATCAGCAGCGGGGCGTCTTTCGCTCCGCAGGCGAGATAGCCCGTCGTATGGCGGGCGGTCTTGACGGTGTGTTCGGTGACCGGGAATGTCATGGCAAGGAGAAGGTCACATGGAAATCGATACCGGCACAACCGAACTCTTGTGCAGCGTCCGCGACGGCGTCGCGCTGATCACGCTGAACCGCCCCGAGGCGCGCAACGCGATGTCGCCCGGCCTCACGGAGGCGCTGCGCAACCAGATCAGGGCGCGTGGCGACGACGATGCGGTGGGTGCGTTGCTGATCACCGGCGCCGGCACCGCCTTCTGCAGCGGCGGCGACGTGAAGGGCATGGGCGGCCGCGGCCCGCGCGGCCAGATGAGCTACGAGGAACGGCTCGCCGACCTGCGCTGGCGCCAGACGCATTTGACGGGTGCGCTGGTCGCCGTGCGCAAGCCGACCATTGCCGCGCTGCCCGGCGCCGCGGCCGGCGCGGGCCTCGCCATTGCGCTCGCCTGCGACATCCGCATCGCCGCGAAGTCCGCCTTTTGCACCACCGGCTACGCCAAGATCGGCCTGTCCGGCGATTACGGCATCTCCTGGCTGCTGACGCGCACCGTTGGCCCAATGCGGGCGCGCGAGCTGATGTTCACCTCCGAGAAGGTCGGTGCCGAGCGCTGCGAGCAGATCGGGCTCGTCAATCGCGTCGTCGACGACGCCAAGTTGCAGGACGAGGCCTTCGCCTTCGCCAAGTCGCTGGCCGAAGGGCCGAGGGTCGCGCTGCGTCACATGAAGGACAATCTCGACGAGGCCCTGCACATCAATTACTCGGACGCGCACTATCGCGAGGCCGAGCGCCTGGTCCAGTCCTCGCGCACCGCCGACCACAAGGAGGCGGTGGCGTCCTTCGTCGAGAAGCGCAAGCCGGTGTTTACGGGGCGCTGAAGAGACTCTCATTGGAGCGCGCCACTCCAGTGGCGCTCTTCGTCGATGAAGGCATGAGCGCCACTGGAGTGGCGCGCTCCAATGAGGAACTCAATCCCTGTAGTTCGCGGCGCGCTTCTGCAGGTTGGACATGATGGCTTCGAGCTGGTTGGGCGAGCCGATCAGTTTCTGCTGTTCCACCGACTCCATCATCAGGCCCGAAGCCGCATCGGTCGCCACTGCGGCGTTGAGCAGCCGCTTGTTGGCGCGGATCGCGTCGGGGCTCTTGGAGGCGATCTCGCGCGCCGTCTCCAGCGCCGCCGCGCGCGGGTCCTCGACCACGCGGGTCACGAAGCCCATCTCGCGGGCCTCGACGCCGTTGAAGATGCGGCCGGTATAGGTGAGCTCGCGCACGACGTCCTCGCGCGCCAGATGGCGCATGAGCTGCGTGCCGGCGAGGTCGGGCACGAGGCCCCACTTGATCTCCATCACCGAGAAGCGGGCATCTGCAGTAGCGTAGCGGATGTCCGGGCCCAGCGCGATCTGGAACCCGCCGCCGAACGCCACGCCGTGGACGGCGGCGATCACCGGCACCGGCAGCTCGCGCCACAGCCAGGCGCATTGCTGGGGCCGGTTGGCGATGCCATGGGTGCGCTTGGTGAGGTCGCGCACGCCCGGAACCGCGTCGCCCCCCTGGTCTTCGGCCGCCTTCATCGCGGCGAAGCTGCCCATGTCGAGGCCGGCGCAGAAGGCCTTGCCCTCGCCCGACAGGACGACGCAGCGCAGGCCCGGCATGGTGGCGAGCCTGGCGCCCGCCTCGATGATGCCCTCGAACATCGCCGGATCGAGCGCGTTCATCTTGTCGGCGCGGATCAAGCGGACGTCGGCGACGCCGTCCTTGAAGTCGATCGAGACGCGGTCCTTCATTTCTCTCCCTCCGATTTCATCCAGTCGCGCAGGCGGCGCTTCACTTCCTCCGGATCCACGCGCTTGGGCGGCTCCAGGCTGCCATCCGCGCGCTTGGGCCACATCATGACCGCAATGCCGCGCTGCACGTCGGCAAAGGTGCAGTCGTCCGGCAGCCGGTCGAGCAGCGCCCGAACCTGATCCTTCACGTCGCTCATCGCGTCACCATCAGCCAGAGTCCCTGCCCTATGTACACCGCGCCGAGCGCCAGGATCACGCGGCGCGTCCAGTGATAGAATTGCTTGTCGGACATGCGGTCGAGGAAGCTGCGCGACAGGGTCGTCCCGACCACAGCGAAGACCGCGGCGTAGCCCATGACCAGCCACTGTTCGAGGTCGCGCCCGGCCGGGCCCTCGATCACCATCGCGAAGTAGAGCACCTTGGTCAGGTGCCCCAGCACCTGCGCCGCCGCCTTGGTCGCCACGTTGACCTGCCGCGTCATGCCCGTGCGGACATAGAAGATGTCGAGCAGCGGGCCGGTCACGCCCGAGACGAGCTGGATGGCGCCGCCGATCGCGCCCGCCAGGAAGGCCTGCCCGCCGCGCTCGATGTTGGGCGCGATGCGCTGCGGCACCGCGAGGGCGATGAACGGCGTCAGCCCGACGGCCATCAGCACCAGCGCCTTGTCCGGCACGAAGTCGAAGAAGGAGAAGACCACCAGCGAGGAGGCGGCGCCGGCGCCGAACTGCAGCACGACGTTCCAGTTCACGTGACGTCGCCACAGCCAGGCGCGCCACCCGTTGGCCGCGATCTGGATGACGCCGTGGAACACCATGGCGACCGGCACCGGCAGCAACAGCAGCAGGAAGCCGATCAGCAGCATCCCGCCCGCCATGCCGAAGATGCCGGAGACGAACGACGTCACGACGGCCACGACCGCGAGCGCCGCCATTACGGG
This sequence comes from Reyranella sp., assembly GCF_004297265.1. Lineage (GTDB taxonomy): Bacteria > Pseudomonadota > Alphaproteobacteria > Reyranellales > Reyranellaceae > Reyranella. Next base: position 70,299 of record NZ_SCUT01000024.1, on the reverse strand, counting down.
AAGCGAAAACATCGGCAGCGGGCGTAGCGCAGCGTGCAGACCGTGTCGAGGATGAGCTAGTGTGCGTGCCATGACCGACACAGATCTTCTCTTCACCCCTGCCGTGCAGGCAGCCGCCCTCATCCGCGCGAAGAAGCTTTCGCCTGTCGAGTATCTCGACACGGTGCTGAAGGCCGCCGAGCGGGCCAACCCCAGGATCAACTGCTTCCGCGAGGTCATGGTCGACCAAGCGAAGCGCGAGGCGAAAAAAGCCGAGGAAGCCGTCACCCGCGGTGAAGCGCTGGGACCGCTGCACGGTGTGCCGATCAGCGTTAAGGATCTGGTCGATGTCGAGGGCGTGCCGACTCGGCACGGCTCGGCGATCTTCGAGGGCAACGGCCCGGCGGCTGCAGACGATCTGCTGGTGCAGCGCCTGCGCAAGGCCGGCGCCGTCATCTTCGCCAAGGCAACGACGCCCGAGTTCGGCGTGAAGGGCCTGACCGACGGCCCGTTCGGCGTCACCCGCAATCCGTGGAATCTCGAACGCACGCCGGGCGGCTCGAGCGGCGGCGGCGCGGCGGCAGTGGCGGCCGGCCTCGGCCCGCTGTCGCTCGGCACCGATGGCGCGGGCTCCGTGCGCGGTCCCGCCTCGTGCTCGGGACTGGTCGGCCTCAAGCCCACCCTGGGCGCCGTGCCCTACGACACGACGCGCGATGCCTACGGCAACAACGTCTATGCCGGGCCGCTGGCGCGCTCCGTCACCGATGCCGCAATCATGCATTCCGTGCTGGTCGGCCCCAGCGACAAGGATCCGTGGACCCTGTCCGGTAGCGCGCAGAAGCCGCTGTCGCCGAAACTCTCGGGCAACGACCTCGCCGCCGTGCGCATCGGCTACATCGAGCGCACCGCCAATCCCCGCGTGGCCGCCGACGTGCGCACCAATACCCTTGCCGCGCTCGCCGCCTGGGAAGCGATGGGCGCCGAGGTCGAGGAGGTCACCGACAAGATCGACTGGATCGAATACGAAGGCCGGGTGCTGTACCAGGCGAACTTCGCCGTCTTTTGCGCGCAGTACCTGCCGAAGTGGCAGAACCAGATGGATCCGGTGACGCTCGCCTTCATGGAGCGCGGCGCCAAGTTCACCCTGGCGGACTTCCGCAACGCGCAGTTCGCGCGCACCGCGCTGTTCCGCAAGATCCAAACGCTGTTCGAGCGCTACGACTTCCTGGTCATGCCGACCAATGCGCGCACCGCCCTCGACGTGACGCACGACGCCGCCAACGACGAGGTCGTGATCGACGGCGTGAAGTGCGGCATCACCCGACAGGGCTGGACCTCCTACCAATACCCGTTCAACCTGACCGGCCATCCCGCCTGCGCCTATCCGTCGGGCTTCGGCACCGACGGCCTGCCGACCTCCGTCCAGGTCGTGGGCAAGTGGGGCGCCGAGACCGACGTGCTGCGGATGGGCGCCCTGCTCGAAGCCGCAAGGCCCTGGGCGCAGCACCGGCCGCCGGCGCTCTGAGCCTCCGCAGCGCGGGCTGGGAGCTTTGCGCGGCCCCGGACGTTCTTCTAGGCTCCTCCCAAACATGAACAGGAGGAATCAATGCGTCTGGTTGCCATCGCAGGAGCCCTTGCCGGGCTCGCGCTGGGGTCGGGAACGGCCTTGGCGCAGACTTTCGACAAGCCCATCAAGATCATGGCGCCCTATGCGCCGGGCGGGAACATCGACGTCACCGCGCGCATCATCGCCGACAAGCTGCGCGAGGTGACGGGGACCACCGTCATCGTCGAGAACAAGGCCGGCGCCAGCGGCATGATCGGCAGCGACATCGTCGCCCGCTCAGCGCCGGACGGGACCAGCCTGCTCGTCTCCGCCAATTCGCTGGTTGCCGTGCCCGCCATCTACGGCAACGCGCCCTATGACTGGCGCACCGCCTTCACGCCGATCACTCACATCCAACGCGTGCCGGCCGTGCTCGTCGTGCCGCCCAGCTCGCCGATCAAGACGCTGGCCGACTTCATTGCCCTGGGCAAGGACGGCAAGTTCGCGGTGGCCGATTCCGGCGTCGGCACCACCAACCACCTCGCCATCGAGCTGATCGGCGAGGCCACCGGCACCAAGTACACGCTGGTCCACTACAAGGGATCGGGCGCTGCCATGATCGACGTGATGGCGGGCCAGGTGCCGGCCCAGGTCGATCAGCTCAACGCCGCCATCCGCAACATCAAGTCGGGAAAGCTGCGCGCCATCGCAGTATCTTCCGACAAGCGCGTGCCGCAGCTTCCCGACGTGCCGACCATGAAGGAAAGCGGCGTGAAGGGCCTCGAGAACTTCACCTTCGCGACCTTCACCGGCCTGTTCGGACCGGCAAAGATGCCGCCGGAAGTAGTGGCGAAGATCAACGAGGCAATGGTCAAGGTCCTGAAGGATCCCGCCGTCGTCCAGCGTTTCGCCGACCTCACGGCCGAGGCCTATCCGACCACGCCGCAGGAGACCGCGGCGATGTTCGACGCTGAGGACAAGATGGTCGTGCCGCTCATCAAGAAGCTTCAGATCAAACCGGAGTAGTCAGCTCGATGTCCTTCTTGCCCGCCACCATCACGCCCATCGTCCTGTTGCTGGTGTCCAACGTCTTCATGACGTTCGCCTGGTACGGGCACCTCAAGTTCACCGACAAGCCGCTGTGGCTGGTGGTGGTGGCAAGCTGGGGCATCGCCTTCGTCGAATACTGCTTCGCCGTTCCGGCCAACCGGTACGGCCACGAGGTCTACTCGGCGGCCGAACTCAAGACGATGCAGGAGGTGATCACCCTCACCGTGTTCGCCGCCTTCTCTGTCCTCTATCTCGGCGAACGAATCACCTCCAACCACTTGGTGGGCTTCGCCCTGATCTGCGGCGGCGCCTTCTTCATCTTCAAGGGGCCGCTGCCGTCCTGGTGAGGGAGGGCCGCTCGCCTATTCTGCCGCCTGGCCGGCGGCCCGCAGTATGGCCTGCCGGGCTTTTTCGCCGGCGCGGCGATTGCGGCGCTTGATCCACCACATCAGGAAGCCGGTGACGGCGAAGATGGGGATGATGACGCCCGACACGAACACCAAGAACTTGTAGACGCCGCCCAGTCCGATGCCGTAGTGCAGCGCCCGCTGCCAGGCGACGATCTTCTCGCCGGTCGACATGGCCTGCGGATCGAACACATCGACCACGGTCTTGCGGTAGGGATCGACGATCACCGTGACGATGGGGGCGCCCTCCCGATGATCGGGCCGCACCAGGCCGACGCGCAGCGCCTGGTCGGGCCGGGTCGGCAGGAAGGCGTTGAGGAAGCGTGTGCCGGGCACGCGCGCCTTCGCGAGTTCGACCGCCTCGTCGACGCCCATCGCCGGTGTGCCGCGCATCGGCTCGACCCGGGCCTGGAACATGGCCGCGCGCATGTCGCGGCCCGGCGACACGAGATTGATCGCCGCCGAGATCTGCTGCGGGAAGGCGAGATAGACGCCGGTGAAGTTCACCAGCATGAAGAGCACCAGCGACCAGATACCGACCGCGCCATGCAGCTCGCGGTTCAGCCGCAGGCCCTTGGCCTTGCGGCGGACCATGAAGGCCGCCTTCCACTGCCCGGGCTTGGGCCACCACAGATAGAGGCCGGAACAACCCAGCACGAGCATCGCCACGCCGAGCCAGCCCACGATCTCGCGGCCGAGCCCGCCGGGGATGAATATATGGCCGTGCAGGTCGTGGAAGAAGCGTACCCACCCGGTCATGGCCTGCTGCGTCTCGAGGACCTGCAGGGACACCGGATCGATCATGATCTGCAGGCTGCCGGCAAACGGGCTCTGCGTCGGCACGCGGCCCTGCGCCTGGTGGCCCGATTGCTGGCCTGCCCCTTGTTGCCCGCCCCGGAACTGCGGCCGCTCACCCGCCATGCCAGGTCGCGACAGGCGTACCGCCGCGGGCTCGCCGACCTCGACGGGCCAGCGCACCGCGATGGGTATGCGGCCGGGTTCGCTGTTCGCGGCCCTGGCGGCTTCGATCAGCCGCCCCGCCGACTGCCATTCGCCCGCCGTCTTCACTTCGGGCTCGCCCTGGCCCAGCAGGTGCTCGATATCGTGAGCATAGACCAGCACCGCGCCGGTGATACCCATCATCACCAGCGGCAGCAGCAGGATGAGCCCGATCCAAAGATGGATCTGCTGCAGCCAGTAGCGAAACGTGCGCCGCCGCGGCTTCGGCCCCTGCGCCATCGTCACCCTCCGCCCAATGCGACGGCGATGCGATACGTGAGGAAGGCCGCCACGTACGCCAGCGCCAGCATGTAGAAGAACGTCACCCACAGCCAACGCCAGCCGCCGGTCTCGCGCCGGATGACCGCCAGCGTCGAGGCGCATTGCGGCGCGAATACATACCAGGCGAGGAAGGCCAGCGCCGTGGCCAGGCTCCATTGCGAGCTGAGCGCGGAGGCGATCTTGTCGGTGGCCTCCTCGCCGCCGCTGATCGCATAGATGGTGCCGAGCGACCCGACCGCGACTTCGCGCGCGGCCATGCCCGGGATCAGCGCGACGTTGATCTGCCAGTTGAAGCCCAGCGGCTCGGTCAGCGGCTGGATCGCCGTACCGATCCGGGCGGCCAGGCTGTAGTTGATGGCGGGTTCGGTGGCGCCCTCGGGCGGCTGCGGGAACGAGGCCAGCACCCAGATCAGGATCATCATCGACAGGATCGTGGTGCCTGCACGCTTCAGGAAGATCGTGGCGCGGGTCCACAGGCCGATGGCGACGCTCCTGGCCTGCGGCACCTTGTAGTCCGGCAGTTCGAGCATAAACGGCTCACCGGGCTTGCCGCGCCAGATCAGCCGCTTGACCACGAACGACACGGCGAGCGCGCTCGCGATGCCCACCGTGTAGAGGCCGAACATCACCAGCCCTTGCAGGCCGACGAAGCCCCAGACCTCGCGGTCGGGAATGAACGCCCCGATGATCAGCGTATAGACCGGGATGCGCGCCGAGCAGGTCATCAGCGGCGCCACCAGGATGGTGGTGAGGCGGTCGCGCCGGTCGTCGATCACGCGCGTCGACATGATGCCGGGAATGGCGCAGGCAAAGGACGACAGGAGCGGGATGAAGGCGCGCCCGTGCAGGCCGGCGCCGCCCATGATGCGGTCCATCAGGAAGGCCGCGCGCGCCATGTACCCCAGATCCTCGAGGACGAGGATGAAGAAGAACAGGATCACGATCTGCGGCAGGAACACGATCACGCTGCCGACCCCGCCGATCAGCCCGTCCTTCAGGAAACTCTTCAGCAGGTCGGGCAGCGGCAGTCCGGCGACGAGGTCGCCGAGGAAGTGGAAACCGGCCTCGATCGCATCCATGCCGGGTTCGGCCCAGGCGAAGACCGCCTGGAACATCACGAACAGGATGGCCAGCAGCACGACCAGGCCCGCCACCGGATGCAGCAGCACCGCGTCGAGACGCGTCGTCAGGCTGTCAGGCCTGCCCTGTCCCTTCACCACCGAGGCGAGGATGCGGTCCGCCTCCTTCTGGGCGCGTCGCAGAGCCGAGGCATCCGGCGTCATCCAGACGGTTCCGGTCGCGCCCTGCGCGGCTGCCAGCCGCCGGTCGATCTCGGCCAGCAGTGCGTCCGTGCCGCCGCGGCGCACAGCGACCGAACTCACGACCGGCAGTCCCAGTTCCCGGCCGAGCTTCTCGGTATCGATCTCGATGCCGCGCTTGCGCGCGATGTCCATCATGTTGAGCGACAGCATCACCGGCCGGCCGACCTGCTTCAATTCGAGCACGAGGCGCAGCGCCAACCGAAGATTGGAGGCGTCGGCCACACAGACGATCAGGTCCGGAATCACGTCGGTCTGGGTCCGGCCCAGCACGATGTCGCGCGTCACCTCCTCGTCGGGCGAGCGCGCGCGCAGCGAATAGGTGCCGGGCAGGTCGACGATGCGCACGGTGCGGCCGGCGGGCGTCGTCAGCGGACCGACCTTCTTCTCGACGGTGACGCCGGGATAGTTGGCGACCTTCTGCCGGCTGCCGGTCAGCGCATTGAACAGGGCCGTCTTGCCGCAATTGGGATTGCCGACCAGGGCGACGACCGGAGCGGCGGTGGGTGCGGTGACGCTCACGGCTCGGCTCCGACGCTCACGAGGATGGCCATGGCCTCGCGACGGCGCAGGCCGATGGTGGTGTGGGCAACGCGCACCGCGATGGGATCGCGGCCGAACAGGCCCTGGTGCAGGATTTCGACGTCGGCGCCCTCGACGAAGCCCAGTTCGATCAGGCGGCGCTCGAGTTCGGGCGCGGGCATGCCTGCGGCGACACGCCCCGCGGCGATGGCCTGTATGCGCCCACGAAACCCCACGGGGGCGACGCCAAGTGCTATTGTTGGTTCGCTGCTCATTGAGAGTAAGTCGTAGTAGCATCGATAAAGTTGGCGTGCCAGCGGGAGGTAATGAAATGGCGAATATCGTTCTGGCGCACGGCGCCTGGTCGGCGGCCTGGGCGTGGAAGAAGATGCGTCCGCTGCTGCAGGCGGCCGGTCACCAGTTCTATGCCCCGACCTATACCGGCCTCGGCGCCCGCGCCCACCTCGCCACGCCCGACATCGACCTCTCGACCCACATCCAGGACATCGTGTCCGAGATCGAGTTCGAGGACCTGAACGACGTCGTCCTGCTGGGACATTCCTATGGCGGCATGGTCGCCACCGGCGTTGCCGACAGGATCCCCCATCGTCTTGCACGCATCGTGTACATCGACGCCTTTGCGCCCAGGGACGGACAGAGCCTGTTCGACCTGGTCGGACCGAAAGCCGAGGGCAACATGCGCAAGGGCGCGGAGCGGGACGGCGACGGCTGGAAGATGCCGGTCAACCCGATGCCGCCCGATACCTCCCCGGAGGACGTGACCTGGGCCAGCCCGCGCCGCCGGCCGCAGCCGATCAAGACCTTCGAGCAGAAGATCAAGCTCGAATCCAAAGAACCTCTGCCGCCCCGCGATTACATTTATGCGACCCGCAACGGCCCCGGCGACCCGTTCCGCCAGTTCGCCGACCGGGCGCGCGGCGAAGCCGGCTGGACCTGCCACGAACTCGACACCAGCCACAACCCGCACATCACCTGCCCGAACGAGTTCATGGCGCTCCTGACCAAGATCATGGCGGGCAGCAAGTGAACACCGACCTGGCCTATTCGATCCTGGGCCAACTCGGACGCAGCCCCCGCGCCGACGACCGGCTTACAATCACCGGGGGCGACGATCCGGTATTCCAGACCCCATGGCGCGTCGGCACGGCCGGCGCCGCCGCGCTGGGGGCCGTCGGCCTCGCCGTTTCCGACCTGTGGCGGCTGAAGACCGGCCGGCCCCAGCCGGTCTCGGTCGACGTCGCGGCTGCGACCGCGTCGCTGCGTTCGAACACCTACGTCCTGCGCAACGGCGAGCGCCCGGTGTCGTGGGATCCCCTGTCCGGCCACTATCCGACGCGCGACGGCCGGCACATGTTCATCCACACCAACCATCCGCATCATCGCGCGGGCGCGCTGCGCATTGCCGGCGCCGAGGGCGACACGCGCGAGGCGCTGGCCGCCGCCGTCGCCAGGTGGGACGGGCACGCGATCGAGCAGGCGATCGCCGACGGTGGCTGCGTCGGCGGCCTGACACGCAGCCGCGACGAATGGAATGCCCACCCGCACGGCGTCGCGGTGGCGAAGCTGCCGCTGATCGACATCGTGAAGATCGGCGAGGCTCTGGCCGAGCCGCTGCCAAAGGGAGACCGCCCGCTGTCCGGCGTGCGGGCCTTCGATCTCACCCGCGTACTGGCCGGTCCGACGAGCGGCCGCGTGCTGGCAGAGAACGGCGCCGACGTGCTGCATGTCGCCGCCCCTCACCTGCCCTACCAGGCCGAGCTGCTGATGGACACCGGCCACGGCAAGCGCTGTGCCTGGATCGACCTGCGCGAGCCTTCCGGCGTCGAGACCATGAAGTCGCTCCTGAAGGAGGCCGACATCTTCACCCAGGGCTATCGCCCCGGCACGCTGGCGACGCGCGGCTTCTCGCCCGAACAGGTGGCGGCGCTGCGGCCCGGCATCGTCTGCGTCAGCCTCTGCGCCTACTGCCATGAAGGTCCCTGGTCGTCGCGCCGCGGCTTCGACTCGATCGTCCAGAACGTGACAGGCCTTGCCGCGACGCAGGGCTCGCTTGAGAAGCCACGCAACCTACCGGTACAGGCGCTCGACTATATCGCGGGCTATCTCGGCGCGCTGGGCGCCCTGGTGGCGCTGGCCCGCCGGGTCGAACAGGGCGGCTCCTGGCAGGTTCGTGTCTCGCTGGTCCAGGTCGCGCACTGGCTCGCCAGCCTTGGCACCGTCGACGCCAGCAAGGGCGCCGCCGAACTGCCCGAGGCCGAGCTGCTGCCGCTCCTCACCGAAAGCGTCGGCCCGCTCGGCCGGCTGCGCCACCTGAAGCCGGTGGTGCAGCTCGGTGAGACGCCGGCCTATTATGCAAGGCCCGCCGAACCTCTCGGCACTTCGCCCGCACAGTGGGCATAAGTTGAACCGAGCATGGCCGACTCCGAAGTAGCTGGAAACGACTGGTCGAGTACCGAACTCGACCTCATCGTTGCCGACTACTTCGCCATGCTGAAAGAGGAACAAGCTGGTCTCACCATCCGCAAAACGGAGCATCGCCGCGCCTTGAAAGCGCACATCCACCGGACTGACGGTTCGATCGAGTTCAAGCACCAGAATATTTCGGCAGTTCTGACACAACTCGGCCTTCCGCGAATCCGTGGCTACGTCCCTGCCTGGAACTTTCAGGGCGCAATCGCAGCCGCCATCGGCCGCTACCTGGACGTACAGCCCGATCCGGTACCATTGGCAATCAAGCATTCGACCGGCCTCTCCGACATGCCATCCCTTTTTGTCGGGCCGCCGCCGACAAGACCTCCTATCGGCGCCAGGGCGAGGAAGGCGTTCGAGCGCGTGGCACGGAAATTCGACCCGGCGTTGCGCGATCAAATGAACCGCGCCCTCGGAGAGGCAGGCGAAGAGCTGATCTACGAGCGCGAGCGCGAATTGCTCGTATTGGCAGACCGCAGAGACCTCGCGAGAAAGGTACGGTGGCTTTCGAAGGAGGACGGCGACGGTGCAGGGTACGATATCCGCTCCTACGATCCATCGGGCTCCGAACGATGGATCGAGGTCAAAACGACCCGGGGCGGCAGCACGACGCCCTTCTATATGACCCGCAACGAAAATGAAGTTGCCAAAGAGCGGCCCGACGCATTCCGATTGTATCGGCTGCATGACTTTTCTCGGCAGCCTGGACTCTTTACTTTGACGCCGCCACTCGACGCAGTATTGCAGCTCGAACCCCTGACGTTTCAAGCCTCGCTGAAGTAGCGGAGACAGCATGTCCGACATCCTGAGAACGGAAGCCGAGCTCGAGGCGATCTATGGACGGCCGGTCGAGGCGGCGACGGTCAAGGAAGTGAACTGGATCACGCCGCACTATCGCGCCTACATCGAGGCGTCGCCCTATGCGGCGCTGGCGACGTCCGGTCCGGAAGGCCTCGACTGCTCGCCGCGCGGAGACCGGGCGGGCTTCGTGCGGGTGCACGACGAGAAGACGCTGATGTTGCCCGACCGCCGCGGCAACAACCGCATCGATTCGCTGCGCAACATCGTGCGCGACCCGCGGGTGGCGTTGCTGTTCATGATCCCGGGCGTCGGCAACACGCTGCGCGTGAACGGCCGCGCCCATCTCAGCATCGCCGCCGATCTTCTGGAATCCTTCGCCGTCGAGGAAAAGGCGCCGCGCTCCGTGGCCGTGATCGAGGTCGATGCGGTCTACTTCCAGTGCGCCCGCGCGCTCGTGCGTTCGGAACTCTGGAACCCCACCCGACATGTCGATCCGAAGTCTTTGCCCAGCGCCGGCCAGATCCTGGCCGCATTGAGCAACGAACGGGTCGGCGGCGAAACCTACGACCGTGAATGGCCGGGCCGGGCAGCGGCCACGATGTGGTGATCCGCGAGCGCGAACCGGCGGACGACGAGGCGATCCGCCGCCTGAATGATCAGGCCTTCGGCGGCCCGTTCGAGGGCAAGCTGATCGAGGAGCTGCGCGAGGCCTTCATCGATGCGGTCGAGCTGGTGGCGGTCGAGGACGGCGCCATCGTCGGCCATATCCTGTTCAGCGCGCTGACGACGATGGTCGACGACGACGCCGTGCCGACCCTGTCGCTGGCACCGATGTGCGTCCATCCGGGGCGACAGAGATCGGGAATCGGCACCGCCCTCGTCGAAACCGGGCTCGACCTGGCGCGCCGCCGCGAATGGCAGGCCGTCGTGGTGCTCGGCCATCCCGACTACTATCCGCGCTTCGGCTTCTCGGCCGAGCTGGCGAGCGGCCTCGACGCCCCCTTCGAAGGCGATTCATTCATGGCGCTGGAACTCGTGCCGGGCGCACTCGACGGAGACGACGGGCTGATCGTCTATCCGGCGGCCTTCGGCCTGGTTTCCTAGGCCGCGGCGCGCGCATCCGAAGGCGCTTCGAGGGCGTCGATGAAGCGCCGGCAATAGGCTTCCGCCGTCGTGCGCAGGACCTTCTCCTTCAGAACGCTGTGACGTTCCCGCCGCTCCGACAAGGGCATGGTGAGCGCCACATGCATCGCATCGGCGATAGCATCGGGATCGAACGGATTCACGATCAGCGCCTCGGTGAGATCCTGCGCAGCGCCCGCGAACTGCGACAGGACCAGCACGCCGGGATCCTCGTCCGACTGGGCCGCCACGAACTCCTTGGCAACCAGGTTCATGCCGTCGCGCAGCGGCGTCACCACGCCGATCCGACCGAGCCGGTAAAGTCCCGCCAGCGTCGAGCGCGGCGCAGCCCGGGTGGAATACCTGAGTGGCGTCCAGTCGAACTCCGAGAAGCGGCCGTTGATGCGTCCTGCCAGCCGGTCGAGCTCGGTGCGGAGCTTGCGATACTCGTCGACCTCCTCACGCGAGCGTGGACAGATCTGCAGGAAGTGGATCCGCCTCTTGTGCTCGGGATGCTTCTCGAGCAGGCGGCCGAACGCTTCGAAGCGGTGCGGCAGGCCCTTGGAGTAATCCAGGCGGTCGACGCCGATGGCGAGCGCGCGATTCAGCAGGCTGCCGGCAACCCTTTGCACGAGCTTGTCGGCCTCTGCCCGCTCGGCCTCTGCCGCGAAGCCCTCGGCGTCGATTCCGATCGGATCTGCAAAGGCCCGCATCCGGCGGCCGGCGATGCGTATCCACTCGCCATCGACCGTTGCGCCCAGCATGCGCTGCGCGCAGTCGCGGAAATCCCGGGCATGCTCCTCCGTCTGGAAACCCACCAGATCGTAGGCACAGAGATCGGCGACCAGCTCGCGCGCCACCGGCATGGCCTCGAGCATGGACGGCGGCACGAAAGGCACGTGCAGGAAGAAGCCCAGTCGCCCCTCGAAGCCCTGCTTGCGCAGCAGGCGGGCGAACGGGATCAGGTGATAGTCGTGCGCCCACACCGTGTCGTCACCCTGCAGCAGCGGGGTCAAGGCCGAGGCGAAGGAGCGGTTGACCGAGAGGTAGCCCTCGTAATCCTCGCGGCGAAAATGCATCAGGCCCAGCCGGAAGTGCAGCAGCGGCCACAACGCACCATTTGCGAAGCCGACGTAGAAGCCGCGATAGGCCTCGGGCGTGAGATCGACCGTCGCGTAGGTGACGCCACGGGCCTCGACGAGGGCGGGTTGCGTCGACGGCTCGGAGGTGAGCCGGCCGCTCCAGCCGAACCACATCGCTCCGGGAGTCATCAGGTCGCGCAGCGCCACGGCGAGGCCGCCAGCGGATGCGCCCCGCGCCTTCGGCACCGGCACACGGTTGGAGACGATCACGAGGCGTGCCACAGACCCTCCTCCCAACTCCGCGAGAGCCGCATGGCCGACAGGATGAGACCGACCTGGCTGTAGGTCTGGGGGAAGTTGCCCCACAGCTCGCCGGTGCGCGGATCGAGGTCCTCCGAGAGCAGGCCGACATGGTTGCGCCGCGCCAGCACGTTGTTGAACAGTTCGAGTGCCTCCTCGCGGCGGCCGACGCTGGCAAGCGCGTCGATGTACCAGAAGGTGCAGAGCAGGAAGGCGTTGGAGGGCGCGCCAAAATCGTCGGCCTCGATGTAACGCATGATGAATCCGTTCTTCATGAGCTTGCGTGAGACCATGTCGAGCGTGGCGTGGAAGCGCGGGTCGTCGGAGCGCAGCAGGCCGATCTCGGGAAACACCAGGCTCGAGGCATCGGCCATTTCGCGGTCGAGCACGCCCGACAACCATCCTTCCGCTGTGGTCCCTCGCTGGAGGATTTCCTGGCGCAGCACGCCCGCCTTGGCGAGCCATTCGCGCGATTCACCCGCGAGGCCGACCCGACGCGCGATCAGGCCGAGCCGGTGTTGGGCGGCCCAGCACATGGCGGCGGAGAAGGTATGGACCTCCTCGCGCTCACGATATTCCCAGAGGCCGGCATCGGGCGTGAGGGCGGCTCGATGCGCCTCGTTGCCGACGGCGCAGAGCTGGCGATAGAGCTCGATGTCGCCCTGGCGGGGCAGCCGCTCGTCCCAGAACATCTGTGCGGCCGTCAGCACCATCGAGCCGTACACGTCGTTCTGGCGCTGACCGACCGCCGCATTGCCGATGCGTACCGGCCCGTAGCCGCGATAGCCCGGCAGGGTATCGATCAGGCGCTCCACCGTATCGGCGCCTGGCGCGATCGGGAACAGCGGGGCCACGTTATGGACCTCGCCGCGCGCGCTGCCGGCTTCGACCACGTCGATGATGAAGCGCACGTAGCTTTCCATCGTGCGCGTCGCCGACAGCCGGTTGAGCGCCGTCACGGTGAAGAAGGCGTCACGCAGCCAGGTGAAGCGGTAATCCCAGTTGCGAACCGTGCCCGCCGCCTCGGGGACCGATGTCGTGAGCGCGGCCAGCACCGCGCCGGTGTCCTCGTAGCTGCAAAGCTTGAGCGTGATGGCGGCGCGAATGACGGCGACTTGCCAATCGAACGGAATGTTGAGATCGCGCACCCAACCCTGCCAGTAGATCTCGGTCTCGCTGAGGAAGGAGCGGGACAGCTGATCGACATTGTCGGTGACGCTCTCGTCAGCACCCACGATCAGGGTGAGCGGCCGGTCGAGCGAGAACGCGGTCTCGTGGAGCACGTAGTTCAGCGAGGCATCCGTGGTGAGCCGCAGCACCGAGGCATCGCCGTAATAGCGTATGTGATTGCTGCCTACCGTGACCTGCGACTTGCGAGCGCCGTAATCGAAGGTAGGACGCAGTCGCAGGGTGATGCGCGGCCGGCCGGCCACGGGCTCGAGCCGGCGCATCAGCATGGGAGGACGGAACATGCGCCCGAAGCGGCGGAAACGCGGTGCGAAATCCCAGATGCGTGCCGTGCCTCCCGCGCCGTCGATGGTCGTTTCGAGAATAGCCGTATTGGGAACATAGCGCTGGCGGCTGTCCTTCATGTCGTCGACGACGACATCCATGAAACCCGACTGCGGATCGTTGCCGCCCAGCAGGGCATTGAAGACCGGATCGCCATCCAGGCGACCCAGACCGTGCCACACATGGCGGCCGTTGCGATCAATCAGGCTCGCGATGGAACAGTTGCCGATGACGCCGAGATCGAGGTTGCTCATGCCGAAGCTCCCGTCGCCGCCGGTTGCGCTGCCGGCGGCCCCGCCAGCCGTTCGGCATTGCGCGAGAGCCAGGCGCGTACCTGCGCCGGATCGCCTTCGAAGACCTCCTGGACGCGCAGCCCCTTGCCACCATGGCGACGCGCGGCGCTCATGCCGGCCTCGTCGGTGAAATCGTCGCCGACGAAAATCGGACGGCGGCCCTTGAAGGCACTGTCCTTCATGAAGCGCTCGACGGCATGGCCTTTGGACGTGGAGCGCGGGCCGATCTCCACCGCTTCACGCGCCGGGATCAGACGGAACCAGGGGTGATCGTCGGGCACGAGAGCGCGCGCAATCCGCCACACGTCGTCATGGCGTTCCGGCGCCAGGCGATAGTGAATGGCACAGCCATGCGGTTTGGGTTCGATAAGGACGCCCGGCCATCGCTCGGTCGCCGCCACCAGCGAGTCCCGCCACGCCTGAGTGACCGCAAGACCCGCCGGCATTTCCTCGACCGTTCCGTCACTGAACCGCAGGGTAACGCCATGCTCGCCGGCCGCGGCGGAGGTGAACGGCTTGAGGAGCTGGTCTATCGTCTTGAGCGAGCGCCCGCTCACAATCGCCAACGCGCCTCCAAGGATCGCATGCAGGTGGGCAAGAAGATCGGGCAATGCCGGAGGCACGACCACGAGTTCCGGAGTCGCCGCAATCTCCAGCAACGTGCCGTCGAGATCGAGAAAGAGTGCCGAGCCGTAGTCGAAATCCGTTGCTGCCATCTCGTCCCCTCTGCGCCTCGGTTGCCTGGGGCGCGAAGGGGCCGTCGACCACAACACGCCGCGATTCGGGGGCCGTCCCGAGTGAAGCGGCCGCGCCTGGCGCGTGCACGTGTAACGCTGCAGGGCAGCGATGGTTTCGTCAAAAAGACGCAGTGTCATGGCGACAATGAGGCATGTCGGAACGCAGCAACGTCTTCCCGGCGAGGACGTTGGGAAGTCGTGAAGCCAATCAACAGAGGAGACCGTCATGAGCAGCACCACCGACAAGATCAAGGGCGTCACCAACGAGGCGATCGGTAACGCCAAGCAGGGCATCGGCAAGGCCGTCGACAGCGACAAGCTACGGGTCGAAGGCGCGCTGCAGGAAGCCAAGGGCGAGGCTCAGCAGGCTGTCGGCAAGACGAAGGACGCGCTGAAGAAGGCGATCGACGGCTGACGCCGCGATCCCTGCCCGGCAAACCGCAGGACGCTCGTCGAAAGACGGGCGTCCTTTTTCTTGCTCGGCGTTTGGCCTAGGGTACCAGCATCTGTTCGATGGCGGTCCCTATGCTTCCTTCCCAACGTGAACTCTTCGACATCCCGCGCGACGTGTGCTTCCTCAATGCCGCCGCCTGGAGCCCTCTCCCCCTTGCCGTCCAGGAAGCGGGCCGCATCGGCGTGGCGCGAAAAGGGCAGCCCTGGAAGCTCGAAGCCGACTTCATGCCGAAGCAGTACGAGCGCGCGCGTCGTGCGGCGGCGGCGTTGATCGGCGCCGATCCGGCCGACATCGCCTTGATCCCGTCCGTGGGCTACGGCGTCTCGACCGCCGGCAAGGTGATGAACCTGCCGCGCGGCAGCCGTGTGCTTGTGCTGCAGGACGACCATACCTCGCCGGTGCTCGAGTGGATGAGCCGCGCCGAAGAGGGCGGCTTTGCGGTCGAGCAGGTGAGACAGCCAAGCGACGGTGACTGGACCTCGGCGGTTCTGGAAGCGATGACGCGCACGGGCGCGGCGCCCCTGTCGCTGGTCTCGATCTCGTCCGTGCATTGGTCGGATGGCGGCGCCATCGACCTGCCGCGCATCGCCGATGCGGCGCGCCAGGCGGGCGCGGCGTTCCTGGTCGATGCAACGCACGATGCCGGCGTCCGCCGCATCGATGTGAAGACGCTCGATCCCGACTTCCTGATCTTCCCGACCTACAAGTGGGTGCTGGGTCCCTATGGCCGCGCGTTCATGTATGTCGCCAAGCGTCGTCAGGACGGCATTCCGCTGGAGCAGACCGCGCCGGCGCGCAAGGGCGTGGCCGCGGAACAGAAGATCTATTTTCGCGATCTCTCCTATGTCGACGGCGCCCGCCGTTACGACATGGGCGAGCGTGACCATTTCATCACGCTCGAGATGGCCGCCGTCGGCATGGAGATGATGGCGGGCTGGGGCAACGATCCCATCGTCGCGCGGCTTTCCATGCTCACGGACCGGCTGGCCGACGGGCTCGCGAACTCCGGCGTTCGCGTGATCGATCGCAAGCTGCGCGCGCCGCACCTCCTCTGCCTGCAGTTCCCCAAGGGCATGCAGGACGACCTGCCGCAGAAGCTCGCCGCCGAGAACGTCTATGCCGCGCCGCGTCTCGGCCGGCTGCGCATCAGCCCGCACGTCTACAACGACGAGCAGGACGTCGATCGCTTCGTCGAAGTGTTCAGGAAGGTCGCGCTGTAGGATCGCCTCGCGCTGCGTATTCGCGCAGCACGGATCGTCGATGGCATCGTGATTGCATTCGGATGAGCGGCGCTGGCCCGACGAAATGTTGCCGGCACGCGTAACAGAGGGACCGGCACTTGCGTAACACTCGTCGACACATCCTGAGGCAGCTTCTCGTCACGGCACTCGCCTCACCGTTCATCTCCCGCGCTGCCTCGGCGCAGGGCAAGTATCCCGAGCGGCCGGTCAAGATGATCGTACCCTTCCCGCCGGGAGGCGGTGTCGACCTGACGGCGCGACTTATGATGGAGCCGCTATCCAAGGAGCTTGGCCAGACCATCATCATCGAGAACAAGGGTGGCGCTGGAGGAATCATCGGCGTCGAAGCGATGTCGCATGCCGCGCCCGATGGCTACACGCTGTCGCTCACCGGTGCCGGCACGCTGACCGCCGGTCCGCATCTGCGCAGCAAGATGCCGTACGATCCGATGGCGCTGACGCAGGTCACGCGGCTGGTCCGCATGCCCTTCATCCTCGCGGTGCGCAACGACCTGCCGGCGAAGACCCTGCCGGAGTTCATGGAGCTGGCGAAGAAGCAGGAGTTGCGCTGGGCTTCGGGCGGCATCGGCACCAGCCAGCATCTCGCCGGCGAGCTCTTCACCCAGATGTCCGGCCTGAAGATGATCCACGTTCCCTATCGCGGCACCGGCCCGGCCCTGAACGATCTGGCGGCAGGCATCGTCGACGCCTATTTCGGCGATCCCGCGACGCTCGGCCTGATCCGCAGCGGAAAGGCGCGCGCCATGGCCGTCACGTCGCCGGAGCGCTGGTCCGTCCTGCCGGACACGCCCGCGCTCGCCGAAGCGGTGAAGGGGTACGAAGCGGAAAACTGGTACGGACTCGCCGCCCCTGCCGGCACGCCGAAGCCGATCGTCGACCGGCTGTACGCGGCCATCTCCAAGGTCCTCGCCGAACCGGACGTGAAGAAGAAGTACGACGAAAGCGGTCTTACGCCTGCCCTCCTGCCGCCGGCGGAATACGTGGCCTTCCTCAAGCGCGATTCAGTTACCTGGGGCGACGTGGTACGCAAGGGCAACATCAAGATCGACGAGTAGTAATGTCCTCCCGTCTGGCCGTCGACATCGGCGGCACGTTCACCGACGTCGTGCTCGAAACCGGCACGAAATCCCATGCCATCAAGGTCCTGACCACGCCCGACGCGCCCGAGCGCGCCGTGCTGGAGGGCGTGCGCTCCATCCTCGCCGAGGCGAAATGCCGGCCGCAGGACGTGTCGCTCGTCGTTCACGGCACGACGCTGGCCACCAATGCGCTGATCGAGCGCAAGGGCGCCCGCACCGCGCTGATCACGACGGAAGGCTTCCGCGATTCCGTCGAGATGGCGTGGGAGCACCGCTTCGAGCAATACGACATCTACATGGAGCGGCCGCAGCCGCTGGTGTCGCGCGACCTGCGCTTCGGGATCCCGGAGCGCGTGGCGTCCGATGGGACGGTGTTGCTGGCGCTCGACGAGGCCGCCGTGCGCCGCGTCGCGGCACAACTGAAGGCGGAGAAGATCGAGGCGGTTGCCGTCTGCTTCCTGCACAGTTTCACCAACGAGGCCCATGAGCGACGTGCCGGCGCGATCCTGGCCGAGGAACTGCCGGGCGTGGCCGTGTCGCTCTCCTGTGAGGTCTGCCCAGAGATCCGCGAATACGAGCGCACGTCGACGACCATCGCCAACGCCTATGTCCTGCCGCGCATGGAGGGATATCTTGGCCAGCTCGAGACCGACCTCAGGGCGGAAGGTATCGCGGCGCCGCTGTTGCTGATGATGTCGTCGGGCGGCATCACCACAGTCGACACGGCACGCCGCTACCCCGTGCGTCTGGTCGAATCCGGGCCGGCGGGCGGGGCCATCCTGGCGCGCGCGGTGGCGGCCGAGAACGACGCGCGTAAGGCCGTCGCCTTCGACATGGGCGGCACCACCGCCAAGCTCACCTTGCTCGACGATCTCGATCTGCAGCGCTCGCGCCAGTTCGAGGTCGCGCGCGCCTATCGCTTCGTACAGGGCTCCGGCCTGCCGGTGCGCATTCCCGTCATCGAACTGGTCGAGATCGGCGCCGGCGGCGGCTCGATCGCCCGTCTCGACACCCTGGGCCGAATCCAGGTCGGCCCCGATTCCGCCGGCAGCGTCCCTGGTCCCGCGTGCTACGGCCGTGGCGGTACCGAACCTACCGTGACCGACGCCGATACGGCGCTGGGGCGCCTCGACCCGACCCGCTTCGCCGGCGGCGCCATTCCGCTTCACCGCGACAAGGCCGAAGCCGCCCTGCAGTCGCTGGCCGGTCCGCTCGGGACGGACGCCCAGGGCGCGGCCGCCGGCGTGGCCGAGATCGTCGACGAAACCATGGCGAGCGCGGCGCGCGTCCATGCTGTCGAGAACGGCAAGGACACCGCCGACCGCACGCTGATCGCCTTCGGCGGTGCGGCGCCGCTGCATGCCGCACGACTCGCCCGCAAGCTCGGCATGAAGCGGGTCATCGTGCCGGTGGGCGCCGGCGTCGGCTCGGCCTTCGGCTTCCTGCGCGCCTCGATCGCCTACGAGGTGGTGAGGACGCGCCATGTCAGGCTCGACATGTTCGACGCGAAGATGCTGAACGAACTGTTCGCCGCCATGCGGGCGGAGGCCGAGGCCGTGGTGCGGCCTGCGGCGCCGGGCGAGACGCTGGTGGAATCGCGCCAGGCGTTCATGCGCTATCGCGGCCAGGGCCATGAGATCGCCGTGCCGCTGCCCAACCAGCCGTTCAGCGCGGACGCCGCGGGCGACTTGCGCCGCCGCTTCGAGGCGACCTACGAGCAGGTGTTCGGCCGTGCCATTCCCAAGCTCGAGGTCGAGGCGCTGACCTGGACCCTATCGATCGGCACCGACCGGCCGCTGCCATCGCCGGCAAAGCCGGTCACCAAGCGGGCCGCCCCCACACCGACAAGCCATCGCGACGTGTTCGATCCCGCAAGCGGCCTGCTGGAGCGCGCGGCCCTTCATGAACGCAGGCTGCTGGAATCCGGCATGGCGTTCGACGGTCCGGCGCTCATCGTCGAAGACGGCACCACCACCGTCGTTCCCAACGGCTTCATCGCCCATATCAACGAGGTGGGCCAGATCGTCCTGGAGGACCGCGCATGAGCACGACCGCCCCGTCGGCGCCCAGGTCGCCGATCAACGACATCCGTCTACAGGTCATGTGGAACCGCCTTCTCTCGGTCGTCGAGGAGCAGGCGCGGGCGCTGGTGCGGACCGCCTTTTCGACCAGCGCGCGCGAGGCCGGCGACATCTCGGCCGGCGTGTTCGATCTCGAAGGCCGCATGCTCGCGCAGGCCGTCACCGGCACGCCGGGCCATGTGAATTCGATGGCGCGCAGCGTCATCCACTTCATCCGCGAGTTTCCCGTCGAGACGATGAAGCCGGGCGACGCCTACGTGACCAACGATCCGTGGAAGGGCACCGGCCATCTCTACGACATCGTCGTCACCTCGCCCGCCTTCCACAACGGCAAGCTGGTGGCGCTGTTCTCCTGCACCACACATGTGGTCGACATCGGCGGTCTCGGCCAGTCGCCCGACGGGCGGCAGGTCTTCCATGAGGGCCTGTTCCTGCCGCTGCTGCCGCTGATGCGCGAGGGCGTGATCGACGAGAGCGTGATGCGCATCGTGCGCGCCAACGTGCGCGAGCCGGTGCAGGTCGAGGGCGACATCCACGCCCTGATCGGCTGCAACGGTATCGGCGAGAAGCGGCTGTCCGACATGATGGCCGAACACGGAATCGACTCTCTCGACGAGCTGGGCGCGCACATCATCGACAAGAGCCGCGCCGGCATGATCGCCGCGATTGCCAAGCTGCCGCGCGGCACCTGGAAGGGCCATATGCGGATCGACGGCTATGACGCGCCGATCGACCTGCATGCCGCCGTCACGATCCATGCCGACCACATCTCGGTTGATTATGCCGGGACCTCGGGCTCGTCGATCTACGGCATCAATTCGCCGATGTGCTACACCGAGGCGTACACCGCCTTCGGCATCAAGTGCGTCGTGGCGCCGACCATCCCGAACAATGCCGGCACGCTCGACTCGATCCTCGTCACGGCGCCCGAGAACACCATCGTCAACGCGCTTTACCCGGCGGCCGTGAATGCACGCAGCACGATCGGCCACATGCTGCCCGACGTCTGCTTCGACGCGCTGCATCAGGTGATCCCGGGACAGGTTCCCGCCGAAGGCACGTCCAACCTCTGGAACCTGAAGCTCGGCGCCGGACACGGCATGACCGGAACGATCGGCAACAGCCGTCCCTTCATGGTGACGACCTTCCACTCCGGCGGCGCGGGCGCGCGCCCGACACTCGACGGGTTGTCGGCGACGCCCTTCCCGTCCGGCGTGCGCAACGTGCCGGTCGAGATCACCGAGACCATCGCGCCCGTCGTCGTCTGGAAGAAGGAGTATCGCCAGGATTCGGGCGGAGCCGGCGCGCAGCGCGGCGGCCTCGGCCAGGTGATGGAAGTCGAGCATCGCGAAGGTGCGCCGTTCGGCATCTTCGCGACCTTCGAACGGGTCAGGTATCCGGCGCGCGGCCGGGACGGCGGCAAGCCCGGCGCCAACGGCCGCCTGTCGCTGGCCTCCGGCCAGGAGCTGAAGGCCAAGGGCTTCCAGACCATCCCGGCCGGCGAGCGCCTGGTGGTCGAGATGCCCGGCGGCGGCGGATACGGCGCGCCTGCGGAGCGCGATCCCGCGGCCGTGAAACGCGATGTGCGGCTCGGCTTGGTCAGCAAGGAGGCCGCGAAGGCCAGCTACGGCGTCGAGGGCGATTAACCGAGCAAGTCATATCATTGGAGCGCGCCACTCCAGTGGCGCTCTTCCTTTTCCGAGCGCCACTGGAGTGGCGCGCTCCAATGACGTCAGAAGCTCTTGTCGAACTCCGGGCGGTGCTTGTTGCGCAGCTTGAAGTTCTGGCGCTCGGCCTTGCGCGGCGCGCGGACCCAGACCTCGCGATTGGGATGCAGGCCGCCGCCACGCGTCGCCGGAACCGCGCTGGTCCGCGCGCGATGGAGCAGGCGCGTATCAGCGATGCCGCAATTGGGATGGATGCCGCCATTGTCGGCGACAATCTTGTCCCACGCCGCCTTGCGCTTCGCGTAGATGGCGGGGTCGGCGAGCTGGGTGCAGTTCAGCTCGTTGATGTTGAGGTCGGCCACAATCTCGTCGCCCTCCTCGACCAGCCCGATCGGGCCGCCGATGGCCGCTTCGGGTCCGACATGGCCGATCACGAGGCCGACCGAGCCGCCCGAGAAGCGCGCGTCGGTCATCAGGGCCACGACGATGTTGCGCTCGCGGCACAGCGTCGTGATGCGCGAGGTCGGATCCAGCATCTCCGGCATGCCGGGCGCTCCGCTCGGTCCCTCGTAGCGCACGATGATCATGTCGTGGTTCTGGAAGGTCTCCGGCGTCTCGTCGAGCGCCTTGAGCAGTCCCGCCTCGCCCTCGAACACACGGGCGCGACCACGGAACAGATTGTCCTCGAGGCCGCCCTCGACGCCCGCAAGCTTGAGGATGGCCGAGAAGTCCGGCGACAGATTGCCGCCCAGCATGCGCAGGCCGCCAGTCGGCTTGTAGGGCTTCTCGACCGGATAGACGACCTTGCCATCCGCCTTGCGGGCGCCCAGACGCTCGACCTGCCTGGCGAGCGTCTCGCCGGTGCAGGTCAGCACGTCGCCGTTCAGCAGACCGGCCTCCAGCAGCTCGCGCACGATCACCTGCACGCCGCCCACCTTGTCTATGTCGACCATCGAATACTTGCCGTAGGGCCGCGCGTCGGTCAGGACCGGGACGATGTTCTGCGAGAGGTAGTTGAACTCCTCCGGCGTCATCACGTCCTTCCAGAAGTCGCCGTAGCCGGCGGCACGGGCGATCTCCGGCGCGTGCAGCACGACGTTGGTCGAGCCGCCGACCGCCATCGCCACGATCACCGCATTGCGGATCGAATCGCGCACGACGATGTCGCGCGGCTTCAGGTCGTTCTTCATCAGGTTGGCCAGATGATCGACCAGCTCGGCGGCGAACTCGTTGGTGCGGCGCGGATCGTCGGACGGCGGCGCCACCATCTGCAGCGGCTGCATGCCGACCACGCCGATGAAGGTCTGCATGGTGTTGTAGGTGAACATGCCGCCGCAGCTGCCGATGCCGGGACAGGCGTGGCAGGCGATGAGGTGCCGGTAGTCGGCGTCGGGATGGCCGGCGACCTGGTAGGCACTCACAATGTCGAGCGGCTCGCCCGTGTTTGGCTCCTTGCCGGGATGGATCGCACCATCAGACATGATGATCGACGGCAGATTGTGCTCGAGCAGCGCGGACAACGTCCCGACCGGCGGCTTGTCGCAGGCGACGACTGCGATCGTGCCGGCGAGGCCGGTGGCGCTTAGATGCTCGCACAGCGCATCCTGCGTCACCTCGCGGCCGATCAGCGAGTAGCGCATCTCGCGCGTTCCGTTGCGGATGCCGTCCGACGTGGCGATCGTGTACTCGGGCTGCACCAGCCGCATCTTGAGCTGGTTCGGCCCCGTGCCGATGCGGGCCTTGAGCTCGGCGTGGATCGCCTCGACCTTGGACATGACGCCGAGGTAGCACTGGCTGTCGCCCTTGGTGCCGACGACGCCGACCGACGGCTCGTGAATCAGGTCCGGATCGGTGCCGAGCGCGCGCGCCACACCGATGGTCTGGGCCGAGCGGCCCGGGTGCCGGTCAATGGTCACAAACTTCGGCTTCATCACAACCATCCCATAGGACTTGCAAGCATTGGCCCGCCTTCGAGGGCGAGCGGGTCTGGCGGTATATCACAGGCCCGCTTGGCCAATCCCACGATTTCTTCAATGGGGTTGGCATAGATAAAGCCGCCCTTCGGAACTCTCTCGGATCACGTTCGGCCCTTGGCTCCCGACCGCCGGGCGGGCATTCTCGCGCGAAATTCGGTGCGAGCTTTGCGCCAAAGCAAAGATTGAGGAACCAAGATGTGGCAGCCTAACGAGCGCTACCCCGATCCGGCGGTGCGCGTGCTCGACCCGTCGTTCAACCAGTACCGGCTGATGCTGGCCTCGGTCGAGCGCCTCTACACGGGCTGCCGCTGGTCCGAGGGGCCCGTCTGGTTCGGCGACGGGCGCTATCTCCTGTGGAGCGACATCCCCAACAACCGCGTGCTGCGCTGGGACGAGGAGACCGGCAACGTCTCGATCTTCCGCAAGCCCTCGAACAACGCCAACGGCCACACGCGCGACCGCCGCGGCCGGCTGATCGCCTGCGAGCACGACGCCCGCCGCGTCGTGCGCTTCGAGTATGACGGCGCCATCACCGTGCTGGCCGATTCCTACAACGGCAAGCCGCTCAACTCACCCAACGACGTGGTGGTGAAGTCCGACGGCTCGATCTGGTTCACCGATCCGACCTTCGGCATCCTGGGCTACTACGAGGGCCACAAAGAAGAGAGCCAGAACGAGCCCGCCGTCTATCGCCTCGACCCGACGACCGGCAAGCTCACGGTGATGGCGGACGACATTCCGGGCCCCAACGGCCTCGCCTTCTCGCCCGACGAGAAGAAGCTCTACGTCGTGGCCTCGCGCGCCGAACCGCATCGCACGATCCTGTCCTACGAGGTGTCGACCGACGGCACGTCGCTGGGCAAGGGCTCGGTGCTGATCGACGCCGGTCCCGGCGGATCGCCCGACGGGTTCCGCGTCGACATCGACGGCAACCTGTGGTGCGGCTGGGGCATGGGCTCGGCCGATCTCGACGGCGTGCGCGTCTTCAATCCCGCAGGCAAGCCGATCGGCCATATCGACCTGCCGGAGCGCTGCGCCAACGTCTGCTTCGGCGGACGCTACCGCAACCGCCTGTTCATGGCGGCCAGCCACTCGCTCTACGCCCTCTACGTCAACACGCAAGGCGCGATCGGCGGCTGATCATGTCTGGAGTCGAGTCGACCTATGCCTGGTGGCGCCTGGCTGCCAGCGTGACGCTGAGCACGGTCGGCGGCATCGGCATGTGGTGCCTTGTCGTGGCGCTGCCGTCGATCCAGCAGGATCTCGGCATCACCCGCGCCGACATCTCCTTGGCCTACACGATGAACACGCTGGGCTTCTTCGCGGGCGGCGTTACCTGGGGCAAGCTGGTCGACAGGCGCGGCATCGTCCTCACGGCGGTACTCAGCGCAACCGGTCTCGCCCTGGGCTTCGCGCTGGCGCCGCTGGCGACCGCCCTGCCCCTGTTCGCGGCGGTCCAGGTGCTGATCGGTTTCAGCTCTGCCGCGACTTTCGCCCCCCTGGTGGCGGACATCTCGCACTGGTTCGACCGGCGGCGCGGCATCGCCGTCGCCATCGCCGCCTCGGGCAACTATCTCGCGGGCGCGATCTGGCCGACGATCATCCAGATGCTGATCCACGATCATGGTTGGCGGGTCACCTACTGGGTCGCCGGTGCGCTGTGCTTCGTGGCGATGATCCCGCTGGCCCTGACGCTCCGCCGCAAGCCGCCGCAGGAGCAGATGACGGGCGTCGCTGGAACGCCCGGTGCCGCTGCCCATTCGCCGCGTTCGCTCGGCCTGTCGCCGAACGCGCTGCAGGCGGTGCTGGTCGTCGCGGGCATCGGCTGCTGCGTCGCCATGTCGATGCCGCAGGTCCATATCGTCGCCTACTGCGCCGATCTGGGCTACGGCGTGGCGCGCGGCGCGGAGATGCTGTCTCTGATGCTGGGCTTCGGCATCGTGAGCCGCATCGCCTCGGGCTGGATCGCCGACCGGGTCGGCGGCGTGAAGACCCTGCTGCTGGGCTCGACCTTGCAGTGCGTGGCGCTGGTCTTCTATCTCGTCGACGACTCGGTCAACTCACTCTACCTCGCCTCGGCCCTGTTCGGCCTTTTCCAGGGCGGCATCGTGCCGTCCTACGCCATCATCGTGCGTGAATATTTCCCACCCAGGGAAGCGGGCTTCCGGGTCGGCCTCGCCATCTCCTCCACCTTGGTCGGCATGGCGCTGGGCGGCTGGATGGGCGGGGTGCTGTTCGACATGACCGGCTCCTATCGCGCGGCCTTCGTCAACGGCATCGCCTGGAACCTGCTGAATGGAGCGGTGGCCTGGTGGCTGCTGTTCCGCCAGAACCGCCGCAACGTCTTCGCGGCGGGTTAACGCCGCATCGCCATCAGCAGCGCGTCGCCGGTATAGGGTTTGCGGATGCGCGGCACGCCGAGCAGCTTGGGCGGGAAGGCGATGTCCTCGCCGTAGCCGGTCGTGAACACAAAGGGTATCCTGAGTGAATCAAGATGCTCGGCGACCGCAAAACTCGTCTCCCGGCCCAGATTGATGTCGAGCAGGGCGAAATCCGGCGGACGGGTGGCGATCGCCCTCATTGCCTGCGCAACGCTCGAGGCGACGCGCACCGTCTCGATGCCCGCCCGCAGGAGAGAACTCTCGGCGTCGAGCGCGATGATCATGTTGTCCTCGACGACCAGTATATCCTTCGGGAGGTCGGGGGCACCTACATCGGGCGAAACCTCGGCAGGCGCTTCCGCCAGAGCCCCCGGCGCCGGCCGAACATAGGCGGCAGGCACGACGAACCGTGCACGCACGCCCGTCGCTTCGTAGTCGATGGCGGCCTCTCCCTTGAGGTCGTAGGGAATCGAGCGCTCGATCACCGTTGAACCGAAACCGCGGCGGGTTGGGGGCACAACCGGCGGCCCGCCATGCTCGATCCAGACGATGAGCAGGTTGCGCTGGGCATCGAGCCGGGTCTCGATGTCGATCCCGCCGGTACTGTCGCTCAGCGCGCCGTACTTGGCAGAGTTCGTCATCAGCTCGTGCACGACCAACGCCAGGGTGGTGAAGCCCTGCGGCTCCAGCAGCATTTCCGGCCCGGAAAGGCGCACGCGGGTGGCCTTGCCGCCGAGGTAGGCGCCCGCCTCCGCAGCGACAAGTCCGCGGAACGAAGCCGGTCCCCAGTTGTCGGCTGTGATCTGGTCGTGGGCGCGCGCCAGCGCCTGGATGCGCCCACCGACCACATCGGTGAAGGCATCGACCGAAAGCGACGGATCGCGGCTCTGCGAGATGACGCCGCGAATCAAGCCCAGAATGTTGCGAACCCGATGGTTGAGCTCGGCGATAAGCAGCTCCTGCCGCTCCTGCGCCCGCCTGCGCTCAACCTCGGTGATGTCGGAAAGACGAAGGATGACTTCGAGCAGACTCACCCGCAGGCTCTCGGCGATCCGGACGTCGACAGCCTGCCACGGAACAGACTGGCCGCTCACCGTCTCGCGCCACAGCTCGAAGCTCTTGCGCGGTGTCAGGCGCGCGCCGAGCGGGCCAACGACGACCGGCTTGCTGGGATCGCCGGCCCAGTTCACCGAACGCGCCGCTTCCTTTCGGAAGAAGATGAGGAAATCTCGTGCCGGACGTGACAACGGCACAACCAGCATGCCGGCCGCACGGTCGGCGAAGTCGCGGCCCGGCGGGTATTCCGCCGCGATCTCGTGACACGCCAGCACGTCGCTCAGGTCGCGGCGCGCCAGATTGTCGATCAGGCGGGCAAACTGCTCCTGCGTCGGCGCCATGCCTTGCAGGGTCGCGCTGCCGCCGGTCCATACGCCGATTCCGTCACAGGACAGGAGATCGGCAATCTCGTCGAGATGGGCGACGATGCTGTCGAAACGGGTCGCTTCCGATGCCATCACGGTCACGAGTTGATTGTGCAGCTTGCGCGCACGAGCCTCGTAGGCCGCTTCGCTGTCCCGTTCCCGGCTCTCCATCAGCAGCGAGAACATCTGGCCGAACAGTTCCGCCGCCGTACGCCTCTCGAAGGGGATTCCGTGTGGGCCGTAATGATGGCAGGCGAACAGGCCCCACAGTTTCCCGTCGCGCAGGATCGACACCGACATGGAGGCGCCGACCCCCATGTTCTGCAGATACTCGATGTGGATCGGAGAGACGCTGCGCAACACGCTCATCGACAGGTCGAGTGGCCGTCCGGCGATGAGTCCGGGCTCAATGGCTACAGGCTTTGCCGAGATGTCGGGAATGATGCGAAGCCAGTTGCGCTCGTAGAGGATGCGCGCCTGCTTGGGGATGTCCGAGGCCGGGTAGTGCAGGCCGAGATAGCTTTCGAGCCCACCGCGCGCCGATTCCGCGATCACCTCGCCCGACCCGTCATGGTCGAAGCGATAGACCATCACGCGATCGAAGCCGGTGAGGCCGCGCATCTCGCGCGCCGCCACCCTATAGAAAGTTCGCAGTTCGGAGGTCTGCTGCAGCCGGGCAATCATGGCGCGGACCAGCGCGCCGGAATTCACGCCCTGCTCGTCGACGCACGGCTCGGACTCGATGACGATCGAATCGTCGACCACATGTACGGCGAGGTCAAACCGCGAGCCGTCGGCAAACAGCGCGACGGAGAAGGCACGCGCCACGGTATTTGTGAACGCCGCCGTCTGGAGATGGCCGCGGATCAGGTGGATCGAATCGGCCGTGAACACATCCTCGATCGGACGGCCGATCAGCTCGGCCGGTCCGATGCCAAGCCACTCCACGGCATTGCCCGACGCCCGGGTGATCGTCCACTGCGTGCTGTCGAGGCCGAGGAGGAACCCAAACGGCTGGATGGCGCCGAGCAGATGGATCGGCTCGCGGTCGCAATTCGTGAGATCGACAACGGTGGGGTCCGCTTCAGACATCCGCCGGCTCCGCCAGGAAAAGGCCGAATGCCTCCCGCGCGCCCAGCATCGTCCGTTCCGGCGCCGCGGCAACGGCGTCCGATTCCTCCAGTCGCTGCAGGAAGGCGCGCCAGAAGTCAGCTCCCGCACCGTGTCCCAGGTAGCTGGTCGCCGCCCGGACCTGCGGATTGGCATTCCCGAACGCGCGCTTCGCCAGCAGCCTGCCACCAAGGCGCGAGCCCTCCAGCACATACAGCCGACCGAAAAGTCGCGCCTTGTCGGAGGTCACCGTGACAGGCACCGGAGCCGGTACGGGGATTCCCAGTACGTCGAGGTCGCGCTCGAGAGCCCGTGAGCGGCGACGCGCCGGCCAATCCGGAAGCACACGTTCCACGCCCCCTCGCTCCAGGGCTCTTTCCAAAGGGCACACGACGCGGGCAAGTGCCGTCAGGAACGCCGCATAGGCATCCTTATCCGTGTCGAAGGGACCGGAAAAGCGCGCGTCGACTTCTGCATGAAGAGCCGCTGTCGCTGCACGCAGCATCTGGCGGGCGGAAGTTCGTCCGGGCGCAGCGATATGAAGCGCTGGCCGCATCTGCTGGATAATACGCAGAGGGTGACCGAATGTTCGATGATCGGATTTCAATATTTTTGCGGAACCTGGTCGTCTGACGGGCGTTGTCGCCCTCGCCATGAGCAAGCACGTTCTCATCGTGGAAGACGACGAGCTGGTGGCCGACCACTTGGCGGCGCTGGTCCGCGATCAGTTGGGTTGCGTGCCCATCGTCGCCGGTACCGCCGGTGAAGCCATGACCCTGGCCGCCGAACGGGTGGATTTCAGCTTCCTCGACATCAAGCTCTCGGACGGGATGACGTTCGCGCTGGCCAAGCTCCTGCGGGCGCGGGGCGTGCCCTTTGTTTTCGTGTCCGCGAGCGATCCTGCCAAGGTCCCGCGCGACCTTTCGGAGATGCCGTTCCTGCGCAAACCAGTGGCGGCGCCCCGCCTACTGGCCGCTGCTCGCCAGCACCTGTAGAACCTCTGGATCCGGCCTTTGGCCCTCCAGATACGGACGCCCTCATGCGCATCGTCGCCATTCGCGACATTGTCTCGCCCATCCGCTCCAACATCGCCAACGCCTATATCGACTTCAGCCAGATGACTGCTTCGGTCGTGGCCGTGGTGACCGACGTGATGGTCGACGGCAAACCGGTGGTCGGGTTCGGCTTTAATTCGAACGGCCGCTATGCGCAGCACGGGCTGCTGAGCGAGCGCTTCATTCCGCGCCTCAGCCAGGCCAAGCCCGACTCCCTCCTCGATGCCGGAGGGCTGATCGATCCCGCGAAATGCTGGGCGGCGATGATGGCCAACGAGAAGCCCGGCGGGCACGGCGAGCGCTCCGTCGCCGTCGGCGTGCTCGACATGGCGATCTGGGATGCCGTCGCCAAGGCCCAGCGCGTGCCGCTCTGGAAGCTGCTGGCCGACCGCTACAATGGCGGCCAGGCCGACGAGAAGGCGTGGGTCTATGCCGCTGGCGGCTACTATTATCCCGGCAAGGGGCTGGAAGGACTGCAGGACGAGATGAAGCACTATCTCGGCTTGGGCTATTCCTGCGTGAAGATGAAGGTGGGCGGCGTGCCGCTGGCCGAGGACCTCGAGCGCATCGAGGCGGTGCTCGAGATCGTCGGTGCCGGCGAGCGACTGGCCGTGGACGTCAACGGCAAGTTCGACCTCACGACGGCGATCGAGTTCGGCCGCGCCATCAAGGACTTCGGCCTGCGCTGGTACGAGGAGCCGCTCGACCCGCTCGATTATCTCGCGCATGCGGCGCTCGCCACCGAGTACGCCCCGCCACTCGCCACCGGTGAAAACCTGTTCTCGATGCAGGACGCACGGAACCTGATCCGCCACGGCGGGCTGCGGCCCGACCGCGACATCCTTCAGTACGACCCGGCCCTCTCCTACGGTCTGGTCGAGTACCTGCGCACGATCGAGATGCTGAAGTCGCACGGCTGGTCGCCGCGCCGCTGCGTGCCGCACGGCGGCCACCAGTTCGCGCTGAACATCGCCGTCGGCCTGCAGTGCGGCGGTAACGAATCCTATCCGCAGGTCTTCGCGCCGTTCGGCGGCTTCGCAGACGACTGCGCCGTCGTCGACGGCCGCGTGTCGATGCCCGACGCGCCGGGCATCGGCTTCGAACGCAAGGCCGACCTGTGGTCGGTGATGAAGGAGATTGCTTAGGTCGTTCTTCCTTCGGCGCTCCCGGACATTGCCAGAGGCAATGTCCTGCCGCTTCGCAGGCTGAGCTGCGCTCAGCCTTCAGGCTTCAGCAGGCCGAGCTTCAGCAGCTCCCCGACATTGGCTTCGTCGGCCTTGAGGGCTGCGGTGAATTCCTCGGGCGTCGAGGGGCGCACGATGGCCCCAAGTTCGCGCAACTTCCTGTTCGCGGCCTCGTCCTTGAGGCCGGCGACCACGCCCTCGTTCAGACGGGCGATCACGGGCTTGGGCGTATCGGGATTGGTGAATACGCCGGCCGTCGTGTTGCCGTCGAACGGCTTGAGGCCAAGGTCGCCCAGCGTCGGCACGGTGGGCAAGTCCGGCACCTTCTGAAGGCTGAAGGTCGCGAGCGGACGCAGCTTGCCGGACTGGATATGCGGCATCGAGCTGGTGAGCTGGTCGACGAACAGGTCGAGATTGCCCGCCAGAAGATCGGCGATGCCGGGACCGGCGCCGCGATAGGGAATGATGTTGAGCTTGATGTCTTCGTTCAGCTGCAGGCGCAGAATGCCGACATGGTTGGTCGTGCCGTTGCCGGAGTGGCCAACCGAGATCGCGCCGGGCTTGGCCTTGGCCTCCGCCATCACGCTCTTCATGTCCTTGAAGCGGCTGTCGGCCCGCGCGACCACGACGGTCGGCACCGTGGTCAGGATGCTGACCGGCGCCATCTGCGGCAGCAGCGGCTGCTTGCCTGCGAAGATCGGCGCCACGTAGGCCACCGTGAAGCTCGCCATCGAAATCGTGTAGCCGTCTGCCGGCGTGTTTAGGGCCGCTTCGAGGCCGACGACACCGCCGGCGCCCGGCTTGTTGTCGATCAGGATGCCCTGGCCGAGATGGCGGCCCATCGGATCCGAGACGATGCGGGCCGTGACGTCGTAGTTGCCGCCGGGAGCGAAGGGGATGACCCAGCGGATCTGCTTGTTGGGAAAGGACTGCGCCGCAGCCTGTCGTCCGAGACCGCTCATCGGGCCGGCCATTGCCAAGCCGGCGACGCCGGCCCCTAGAAGGCCGCGTCTGCCAAGATTCATGATCCCCTCCCCTATGCTTTGTCAGGCGCGAAAGCCGACCCAACTGGGATTGCGGTGGTCCTGATAGCGATCGTCCTGTGGGATGCCGCTGCATCCCGCGACGGCCCCGGCCATGGCGACAGCCAGAACCAGCATGAACGTTCTGATGAGAGATGTCATGCCGTTGACATGGCACCCGCTCATTCGGGTTTCAACAAACCAGACTTCACAAGTGCGCTAACGCCCGCTTCCTGATCCTTCATGTAGGCCGCGAACTCCTCCATCGTCGATGGCCGCGGCACGGCCCCGAGTTCGCCGAGTTTCGCGGCGATGGCGGGATCTTTCAGCGCTGCGACGACGGCGCCGTTCAACGTCGCGAGGATCGGCTGGGGCGTCTCGACCCGGGCCAGCACGCCGGCCGTCGTGCCGCCGTCGAAGGGCTTGCTGCCGATGTCCGTGAGCGACGGCACGTCGGGAAGCTGCGCCACGCGACCGGGGCTCATCGCCAGCATGCCCATGAGCTTGCCCGACTTGATGTGCGGCAGCGATGTCGTGAGCTGGTCCATGTAGAGATCGATCTGCCCTGCCATCAGGTCGGCGAGGCCGGGGCCCGAGCCCTTGTACGGAATGATGTTGAACTTCACGCCCTCGTTCACTTCGAGACGCAGGATGGCGATGTGGTTGGTCGTGCCGTTGCCCGCGTGCCCGATGCTGACCGTGCCGGGTCGGGCCTTGGCTTCGGCGAGGACGGCGCGGATGTCGGCGAAGCGCCCGCCAGGCTTGCCGACCAGGATCATCGGCACGGTCGACAGCAGACTGATCGGCGCGAACATCGGGACGAGCGACGGCTTGCCGGCAAGATAGGGCGAGACGAACAGCACGCTGAAGCTGCCCATGACGACGGTATATCCGTCGGCCGGCGCATTCGCCGCCGCCTCCGCCCCGACGAGACCACCGGCGCCCGGCCGGTTGTCGACGATGACCTGCTGGCCGAGACTGCGGCTCATGCCTTCGCCGACGAGGCGGGACGTCAGGTCATAGTTGCCGCCGGCCGCGAAGGGCGCGATCCAGCGGATCGGCTTGCTGGGAAAATTCTGCGCCCACGCCGGCGCGTTCGTGGCGGCCGTTGCCGTCAGGGCAAGGCCGGTCCCCAGCATGTTACGTCGCGAAATCATTTTTCAAGATCCTCCCCAATCCCCTCAGACAGATTGCAATTTCCGACAACGCGCGCCACATCGGAGTGACCCCTTTCAATCGCGGAGAGAAATTACGGATGCCGGAGCAGCACACCCCGCTCATCGCCACCATTGCTGCGGGTCTGATGCTCGCTTTCGTTTTCGGATTGATCGCCCAGAGGCTGCGGATTCAGCCCCTCGTCGGCTACCTCATGGCCGGCGTCATGGTCGGCCCCTATACGCCGGGCTTCACGGCCGATCCCGCCCTCGCCACCGAACTCGCCGAAATCGGCGTCATCCTTCTGATGTTCGGCGTCGGCCTGCACTTCTCGCTGAAGGATCTGCTCTCGGTGGCGCGCATCGCGATCCCCGGTGCGATCGGCCAGATCGCCGTCGCGACCCTCATGGGCGCCGGCCTCTCCTGGGCGCTCGGCTGGCCGCCGCTGGCCGGCTTCGTCTTCGGCCTTGCCCTTTCAGTGGCCAGTACCGTCGTCCTCATCCGCGCCCTGCAGGACCGCCACATCCTCGAGACCCATCGCGGCCGCATCGCCGTGGGCTGGCTGGTGGTCGAGGATCTCGCCATGGTCCTGGCCCTCGTCCTCCTGCCGGCGCTGGCCCTGGCAACGGCGGACAATGGCGTGCCCGCTACCCGCATCCTGTTCTCCCTCCTCGTCGTATTGGCCAAGGTCTCGATCTTCGTGGCGATCATGCTGATCATCGGGCGCCGGCTCATTCCATGGCTGATGCACCACACCGCGCACACCGGCTCGCGCGAGTTGTTCCGGCTCGCCGTCTACGCCATCGCGCTCGGCGTCGCCTACGGCGCGCACTACTTCTTCGACGTCTCCTTCGCCCTCGGCGCCTTCTTCGCCGGTATGGTGCTGGGAGAGAGCGACCTCAGCCAGCGGGCGGCGGAAGAGGCCATCCCGCTGCGCGACGCCTTCGCGGTGCTGTTCTTCGTCTCGGTCGGCATGTTGCTCAATCCGAACGTGTTCGTGGACGCGCCGCTGGCCGTGATCGCCACCATCGCGATCATCATCGTCGGCAAGTCGGCCGCCGCCTACCTGATCGTCCGCGCCTTCGGCCACAGCCGGTCGACCGCCTTCACGGTCTCGGCAAGTCTCGCGCAGATCGGCGAATTCTCCTTCATCCTGATCGGTATCGGCATCGGCCTGAACATGGTGCCGAAGGAGTCGCGCGACCTCATCCTGGCCGGGGCCATCGTGTCGATCATGGTGAATCCGTTCGTCTTCACGCTGCTCGAACGCATGGGCGCCGACAAGGAGGCCGCCCCCAAGGACAAGCCCGCCGCCGGACCCGAGACCGGCCTCACCCCGACGACCCTGACCGACCATGACATCGTGATCGGCTACGGTCGCGTCGGCTCGCTGGTCGGCGCGGGACTGACGCGCGATGGCGGCAAGATGATCGTCGTCGAAGCCAGCGACGCAGGCGTCGACCGGGCGCGGCGAGACGGAGCGGAGGTATTCGCGGGCAACGCGGCAGAACCCGCGATCATCGCCGCGATCAACCTCGCCGGCGCCCGCCGGCTCTACGTCACCATTCCCGAAGCCTTCGAGGCCGGTCAGATCATCGAGCAGGCCCGCGGGACAAATCCCAAGCTCGACATCCTCGCGCGGGCCCATTCGAGTGCGACGGTGGAACACTTCGAAAAGCTGGGCGCCAATCTCATCGTCCTGGGGGAAACGGAGATCGCCCACCGCATGCTGGAGCGCGGCCGCGCCGACACGTCCCCACGCTCGGCCTGACCGGCTCGAACGGTCGTTCGCAGGATGCCCCCCTTTAGCCCCAATCGAGGCCCACCTCGCAGGAAGCCGGCTCATTCGCCGGCACACTGGAGACTGAAATGTCTACGCGTCGTGCGTTCCTCTGGGGGATAACAATTACTGCCCTTGTCGGCAGCGTGGCCGGTGCGGCGGAGGCGCAGCCGAACCCCGCCGGCGCCGTGCGCCTCGGGCTCAAGGGTTACGATCCGGTCGCCTATTTCACGCTGGGCGCGCCGACTCCCGGCAGCACCGATTACGAACTCGTCTGGGATGGCGTGCGCTATCGCTTTGTCAGCGCCCGCCATCGCGACCTGTTCAGAGCCGATCCCGACAAGTACGCACCCCAGTTCGGTGGGCAGTGCGCCATGAACATGGCCAACGGCAACCTGCGCGAATCCGACCCGACGATCTGGACCATCTCGAACGGTCGTCTCTACGTCTTTGCCAGCGCCGCCGGCTCGGAGCGGTTTCGCGAAGATGCGGGCGCGAACGCGACCCGCGCCAACGGCAACTGGCAGAACCTGAAGAACAGCACGAACCGGTAAGTCGGCGACCTTAGTTCAGGCCTGCCTTGCGCAGGCTCGCCGCAAGCCGCTGCTGCAGCGCCGGATCCTGGAAACGGGTGCCGAAGCTCGCGGCGTCGAGATGAGGGTTCTTGCGACGCCCCTCCTCCATCGCCTCCTTCGCATCGGCCGCGCGGTTCATTTCGGCATAGGCGCCGGCCAGCGGCAGGTCCAGGAGCGGATAGGCCGGGAAGCGAGCCCGCACCGTTTCGAGCAGCCGCACCGCATCGGCGTAGCGGCCGCTCAGCAGATAGGCGATGCCGAGGTTGAGCGCCGCCTCGGGACCAATGTTGGGGTTGAGACGGTTCGCGATCTCGGCGGTTGCGATCGCCTCCTCGATGCGCCCGGTCCACAGCAGCACCGCGGCCCGGGCCCGCAGTACCTCCGCGTCGCTCGGGTTGATCTCGAGCGCACGTTCGGATTCCGCCATCGCCAGATCGTACTTGTGGGTCGCGGCGTAGGCGCGCGCGAGGACGCCATGCGCCAGCACGTTCTCCTCGTCGAGATCGATCGCTTTCTGGGCGTAGCGGATCGCGGTGTCGATGTCCTGCTGCGGAAACTCCGACCAGCCGAAGGTGGCGCGCTCGAAATGGACGCCGGACAGTTCGGCATAGGCGTCGGCATAGTTCGGCGCCATCACCATCGCTTTCTCCAGCATCTCGCGTGCCGCCCGGTTGCCCGACGGCGTCGTCTCCGCCGCGCGGGTGCGGCCGCGCAGCAGCATGTCGTAGGCGTCGAGATTGTCGGTCGGCTTGCGCAGGCTCTGCTGCACGGCGAGTTGCTGCAGGTTGGTGGCCAGTGTGCCGGCGATCCGACGGGCGATGCGGTCCTGCACCGCGAAGATGTCGCCGAGGTCGTCGTCGTAATGCTCGGACCACAGCTGCGTGCCGGTCATCGCGTCGCTCAGCTGCACGGTGACGCGTACCCGGGGCCCCATGCGACGCACCGTGCCACCGACGATGTAACGCGCCCGCAGCGCACGCCCGATTTCCTGCGGCGGCAGGTTCTTCCCGCGGAACGGCAGCACCGCGCCGTAGGATAGCACGGTGAGCTGCTTGAAGCGCCCGAGCGCCCGGGTGATGTCCTCGGTCAGCCCGTCGGAGAAATAATCCTGGCCGGGATCGCCGCTCTGGTTGGCGAAGATCAGCACCGCCACCGACAGGCCGGTCTCGACCGGCGCCGGTGCGGCGGCCACCGCCTCCTCCGCAGGCCGGAAATGGCCGGAGAAATACGCGAGGGTGCCGGCGCCTGCCAGCAGGGCAGCCGCCACGGACACGACGGCGAGCTGCACCATCGGCTTGCGTCGCAGCGGCCGGGGCGGCGCGACCGCGCCGCCGGCCAGCGCCGCCAGGTCGAGCGAGTAGACGCGGACCGGCCGGTCGATGTTCTTCACCGTGCGGTTGCCGAGGTCGCGGAACGGCAAGGCGAGCTTGTCGCGCACCTGCTCGTAAACGGCGGCCGACAGCACGATGGCGCCCGGCTCGGCCACGCCCTGCAGACGCGCGGCGACATTGACCGTGTCGCCGAACACATCGTCGTCGGACGCGATGACGTCGCCGAGATGGACGCCGATGCGGAAGGTCTGCCGCCGCTCCGCCGGCACGCCCTCATTGCGCTCCGCCATGCCCCGCTGCAGGTCGACGGCGGACCTTACCGCCTCGACCGCGCTGCCGAACTCGACCATCACGCCGTCGCCCACCGTCTTCACGATGCGGCCACCGAACCGTTCGATCACCGGCGCGACCAGCTCGGCCAGATGCGCGCGCAGGTCGACCAGGGTACGTTCCTCGTCAGCGCGCATCATGCGGCTGTAGCCGGAAACGTCGGCGAACAGGATGGTCGCCAGCCTGCGGTTGGTAATGGGGGACGTCATCGGTCTCTAGTCAGCGCGAGTTGTGATAGAAGACGGCTTCGTCGGTCATGCTGCAGGTTCCCTGCGGTGGCTCCCACTATGGCGCGCGGGCGTTACCTACCGCCAGAACGGTTCGAGAGCGAGATGCGCTTGTCCCTGCGATTTGCAGCCCTACTTTGCGTCACGACTGTGGCGCCCGCGTTCGCGCAGGCGCAAGCCCCGACGGTTCTCGATTGCACTGGCCCGTTCGCCCGCGACGCCGACGAACGCACGGTTGCCCGGATTTTTGGCGCGGCCAATGTCGAGCGGGCCGACATCCCCGTCGGCGAAGGCATGACCGAACCCGGGACCGTCATCTTCGCAAAGGACCCGGGAAAGCGGATCGAAATCCTCTGGCACGACGCCTATGCGCGTCCCAACGTGGTGATCATCCGCAACGGCTCCGCCTGGCCGGTCGCCGTTACGGGGCTCGACAAGCCCATCGTGAACGGTACCACCTTGGCCGAGGTCGAGACGATGAACGGCAAACCCTTCACCCTGACGGGCTTCGGATGGGATCTCGGCGGCTACACCAATGGCTGGGACGGCGGCCGCCTCGACAAGCCGGTCGGCGGCTGCAATCTCTCGGTGCGCTTCGACCCGGCGAGCGACGCGCCCGGCGATGCGCTCGACAAGGTGAACGGCGACGTCGAATTCCTGTCGACCGACAGCGCCGTGCGACAAACCAAGCCGGTCGTCATCGAGATCGAACTCGGCTGGCCGCAGTAGCGGCTAGACGTAGACCGCCTTCATCTGCGCTTCGGGATAGCGCGTGCCGGCGGGACCGCCGGGCGGCAGCGCCGACGAAAGCCGTGCCACCTCTCCCACCGACAGGGTTACCGCCACCGCACCGACATTCTCATCGACGCGCGCGGCCTGCTTGGTGCCGGGGATTGGCACGATGTCCGGTCCCTGCGCCAGCAGCCAGGCCAGCGCCACCTGGCCCGGCGTGCAGTTCTTCACCCTGGCCACCGCTTCGATCTCCGACACGAGCTCGAGATTGCGGGCGAGATTGTCCGCCGCGAAGCGCGGATGGCGGCCGCGATTGTCGCCTTCGGGAATGTCGGAGGGTTGGCGCACCGCGCCGGTCAGCAGGCTGCGGCCGAGCGGCGAGTAGGCCACAAACGAGATGCCGAGCGCGCGCGTCGTCTCGAGCGTCTCCTCGGCGTCGCGGCGATAGAGCAGCGAGTATTCGCTCTGCACAGCGGCGATCGGGTGCACCTTGTGCGCCCGCCGGATCGTCGCGGGGCCGGCTTCGCTGAGGCCCAGCGCGCGCACCTTGCCGGCTTTCACCAGCTCGGCCATGGCACCGACCGTGTCCTCGATCGGCACCGAGGGATCGACCCTGTGCTGGTAGTAGAGGTCGATCACCTCGACCCCCAGCCGCTTCAGG
The DNA here is from genome assembly GCF_004297265.1 of Reyranella sp. Classification (GTDB taxonomy): domain Bacteria; phylum Pseudomonadota; class Alphaproteobacteria; order Reyranellales; family Reyranellaceae; genus Reyranella. The sequence goes on along the minus strand of NZ_SCUT01000024.1, from coordinate 32,375 downwards.
CTGGCGTCGCAGGCCGCCTTCACATGGGACGGACTGCCGTCGACGCCGTTCAACCCGCCCGGTCGCTGGATCTGGCCGAACTTGGTCGCCAGCACGACCTTGTCGCGTCGGCCACCCGCCAGCGCCTGCCCGAGCAGCGTCTCGTTGTGCCCCCAACCATACATGTCGGAGCTGTCGAGCAAGGTGACCCCGCGCTCGATCGCGTGATGGATCAGCCGGATCGCGGCGGCATCGTCGCTCTTTCCATAGGCGCCGGACAGAGACATGCAGCCGAGGCCGATCGGGAAGACATCGATGCCGCTCCTGCCGAGCGAACGGACGGAGGCGTTGGTCGTGGTCATGCTGTCCTTCCTCAGGAGATGTCACTCGCCTGGATGCGCTTCACGCCGGCTTCCGCCATCTGTTTCCAGGCCGCGGCCAGCGAGCCGTTGAGGTCGATGGCGCGCGTCGCGTCCTCGACGACGTAGGTCGTGAAGCCGAGCTTGCGCGCATCCAGCGCCGACCAGGCGACGCAGAAATCGGTGGCAAGCCCCACCAGGAAGACCGTGTCGATGCTGCGGGCCTTGAGATAGGCCGCGAGGCCGGTCGCCGTCTTGCGATCAGCCTCCTCGAAGGCGGAGTAGCTGTCCACGCCCTTGTTGAATCCCTTGCGGATGATGAGCTGCGCCGTCGGCAGCTTGAGGTCCTTGTGAAGGGCCGCATCGTCGGAGCCCTGCACGCAATGGTCGGGCCACAGGACCTGCGTGCCGTAGGAGAGGCCAATCGTCTCGAACGGCTTCTTGGCGGTATGCGCGCTGGCGAACGAGGCATGGCCCGGCGTGTGCCAGTCCTGCGTTACGACGATGTTCTGGAAGGAGCCCGCAAGTTTGTTGATGATCGGCACGACCTCGGCGCCGCCCTTCACGGGCAGGGTGCCGCCGTCAATGAAGCAGTTCTGGACGTCGATGACGATGAGAGCGCTGTTGGCGCCCGGCTTGACCGAGTCGGCGGCAAGGACGGGCGATGCCGCGCCGCCGGCGATACTGAAAGCCACGGCGGATTGAACGAAGCCACGGCGAGACAGGTTGATCGTGTTTGATGTCATGGCCATCCTCCGATTCTGGATGATGCCGCAGTCTAGCGCCTCCGATCCGCAGGAGCGACCTCGATCACTGGCCCTTGAAAACCGGCGGACGCCTTTCGGCGAAGGCGCGGCGCGCTTCCTTGGCGTCTTCGGAGCCGTTCAGGATGCCGCCGGCATTCGAGGTGAGAACCATAGTGGTCTCCAAGGTGCTGTCGAGGGCCGCGCGCATGATGCGCTTGCCGACCCACTGCACGAGCGGCGGCACCTTGATGATGCGGTCGCACAGAGCCCGCGTCGTCTCCTCGAGCTTGTCCGACGCGACGAGGTGGTTGAGCATGCCCCAGTCGTAGGCGCGCTGGGCGTCGAGTTCGCCGGTGTACGCGAATTCCAGCGCGCGGCCGAGGCCGACCATCTTCGGCAGATAGTACGAGCCGCCGTTCTCGATGATCTGGCCGGCATTGTGGTAGCCGATGAAGCGCGTTTTCTCGCAGCCGATGCGGATGTCGCAGTGAAGCGCCATGTCCATGCCCGAACCGACCGCGGGTCCGTTGATCATGGCGATGGTCGGCTTGCGGATCAGCGAGAGGTCGCGGTGGAGCTTGGTAAAGCCGTGATAGAAGTGCTGGCGCGCAGCGTCGGGCCCCTCGTGTGAACCTCGGTTACCGGGGAACTCCTCGCCCGTCACCTCCGGTGGCATCTTCGAACGCAGGTCGGCACCGGCGCAGAAGACGCGGCCGACGCCGGTGAGCACGATCACGCGGATCTTCGGATCGTCGTCTCCGGCACGCATGTACTCGCCGACCTTGGCGACCGTGCCGTTCTCCTCCGCCGTTCCGACGAGCGCGTTCAGCCGATCCGGACGGTTGAACCTGATCCAGAGGATTCCGTTGTCCTCGGGTTCATAGGACAGGTAGTCGACGAGCTTCGGCGCCATGCTTGTTCCTCCACTGATATCGGGCGGAGGCAGAGTATCGGTCGGCCCGAGGCCACCGTCATGGCTGCAGTTTCGCAGTGCCCGTTCCCGATCGCGCCCTCGACTTCGAAGAGCGCAGGTCGGAGGCGTGCGGCTAGGCCGCTTCTTGCAGCGATGAGCAGGCGCCGCTGACGCGGGTCTGGCGCATGTAGCGGCGGTGGCGGTCGGCGTCGTAGCCGCTGCCGGCGTGGAGCAGGCAGCGATTGTCCCAGAGGACGACTTCGCCCGGCTGCCAGGCGTGGTGGTAAACGTGCTCGGGCTGGATGGCCTCGTCTATCAGCGCGTCGATCAGCGCGCGGCCCGCGGCGGGATCCATGCCCTCGATCTCGCGGACATGGCTGCCGAGGAACAGGTTCTTTGCGCCGGTCGCCGGGTTGGTCCGCACGAGCCGCTGGCGCACCGGCGGCAGCGAGGCCGCCAGCTCGGGCGACACGGCATCAGGGGCGACCTTCGATCGCGAATAGACGTAGTCGTGGATCGCGATCAGCGGATCGAACTCGGCCTTGCGCTCCGGCGAGAGGCGAGCGTAGGCGGCACGCAGGGAGACGAACATCGTGATGCCGCCCTCGGACGGCGTCTCGTAGGCGCACATGATCGAGAGGAACGCCGGCACCGGTTTGAAGGAGGCATCGGAGTGCCACATGTTGTTGCCGGTCAGGAAGATCGTCTTCTTGTGCGAGCTGCCCAGCGCCGTGCCGTCCTGCTGGACGTTCCCGATGGTGCCGAAATACTCGATCTTGCCGACGCTGGTATGGCTGGGCTCCGGATTGCCGAGCTGGCGCGTGAGAGCGAGCTGGCGATCGTCATCCATCGCCTGGTCAGGGAAGCAGACGAACGAGTAGCGATCGACCGCCACGTTGATTTCCGCCACGAGGTCGGGCGCGAGCGGCTTGCTCACGTCGACGCCGCGGATGCGGACGCCGAGCTCGGGATGGAGTTCTTCGTAGAGAAGCTGGGGCATGGCGCGCGAACCTCCGGGATGCCGTCGCTCGCAGTCTTTCCGATTTGCGGCGAGCGGACCAGCCCGGACCGCGCCCTCAATCCCGCAGGTCGAGCTTTCCCCCGAGCGGCGACTCGCTCGTCCTGCGCCCGGCGAAGCCGGTGTACAGTAAGCCGTCACCCCGGAAGCGAGACGCGTGAAGATCCTCTTTGCCATCAACCAGCTCTCCGAATTCGTCGGCGGCTCCCTCGTGCCGGTTGAGGTCGCGGAATATCTCCACGGGATGGGACATGACTGCACCATTGCGGCAAATCATGTCGACGAGCCGCTTGCGCCCCTGGTGGCCCGGCAGGGCATTGTCGTAACCGACGAAATCCCGGCTTTGAATGCGTTCGATTTCGATCTCGTCTGGCTCCAGAATCACACAGCACCGCTGTTGCGCTACGAACCCGTCGATGGATCGCGCGAGCGCACGCTCTTCGTGTTCGCGCATCTGTCGGGGCTGACGTTTCACGAGAATCCCGGTCTGGTCTTCGAGCCGCTGCTGGCCGATGTGACCATCGCCAACTCCGAGAACCTCAAACGGCACCTGACGCAACTCGACGTTCCACCCGACGGCATCGTCGTGTATCCCAACCCGGCACCCGCAGGATTCTGGCGCATCGACCCGGCCGCGGAACCGGCGCAAACGCCGACGACGGTGCAACTGATCTCGAATCACGCACCACCGGAAATCATCGACGCTCTCGCTCTGTGCAGCCAGCGCGGCATCGATACAGCTCACATCGGACAGGCGGGCACGTACGTCAGGGTCACGCCCGAGATGCTCGGCGCCGACGGCGCCGTCGTCTCCGTCGGCAAGAGCGTCCAGTATGCCGTCGCCAGAGGCATTCCCCCTTATGTCTATGATCGGTGGGGAGGACCGGGCTATCTGACCGTCGAGAACTTCGAGCGGGCCGCCAGCGCCAATTTCTCCGGACGCTGCTGCTTTCGAAAGATCGATGCGCAACAGATTGCGGAGGAAATCGTCGAGGGATTCCCGGCGGCTTGCCGCTTCCTCGCCGGCTTGCCTCCCGGCCTCCTTCGGCGCTACCGGATGGAGCCGTATATCGAGCAGCTTCTCTCGCGGATCGACTCCGCGCCGCCGAACGCCGCGCGGCTGGAGACACTGATCCAGAAAGCCCCCTGGCTGCGCCGCGAAAGGTTCATGGCCCTTGGCATCCGTGACAACTTCAGGGGGCACAAGGCGGGGAACGCAAAGATCAGGCAGATGCGCCGTGAAACCAGGAAGCTGAAGCGAAGGCTGCAACCCGGCTGAGTGCGTCCGGGTAGGCTACTCGGACAGGTCGAGCTTTCCCTCCATCCGGAGGATCCGGACGGCCTGCAGCGAGAGCACGCTCAGGGCATCCCGGATCTCCCCCGCCTCGACCATCCGGAACGCCTCGGCGAGCGGAACGCGCCTTACCGCCAGCTCCTCCGTGGCTTCCGGCTCCGACTCACCCGGTGTCAGCCCCCAGGCCAGATAGGCGACCGCGCGCTCGTCCGAGACGGAGTTCGAAAGATCGGCCTCCAGAATCTTGCGCCAGTGGCGCGCTGTGAGCCCCGTCTCCTCGCGTAGCTCACGGGCCGCCGAGTGGAGGGGATCGACGCCGTGCGCCCCGCCGCCCTCGGGGATTTCCCAACTGTAGGCGTCGAGCGGGAAGCGGTATTGGCCGACCAGGTAGGTATGGAATTCGGCATCCACCGGCACGACCCCGATGGCCAGGTTCTTGTAGTGCACCAACCCATAGATGCCCGGCGTCCCAGCCGGCGTCAGCACCTCGTGATGGGTGAGCCGGATCCACGGATTCTCGTACACGTCCGTCTGGGAGTGGATGGTCCAGGGGCCTTTCTTGATGGTCGTCATCAGGGGTTTCCAAGTCTCCAGATTGCATCGTGAGGCGGCCACGATCGGCTCCGGTTCCCAGTGTCCCACTGAACAGACCAGCGGGGCTACCATATGTGACCTGAAGGTCCCTCACTTCGTTCGTGAAGACAGCGGCTCCTGCTTCTGCACGAGCTCATCGGCGTGCCGGTGGACCAGGCGCCAGCGCTCGCGTTCCAATCGGAACGTCTGGGTCACCCGCAGGTCCAGGACAGGCAGGGGCTGGCCGTCCGGCGCCTTCCGCGCCCATCGTTCCAGGCTGATCAGGGAGGCCACGTCCTTCCCCACGGTCACACCGATGACCTGCTGGCTGTAAGCACCACCGTGGAAATGCGAGGCCGCCCAGGCCAGCCGCGGGCCAACCTCCGCCCAGCCGCGCTCGACACCGCCGAAGCCGCCCATCACCGTCACGTCGCCGGCATGGGAAAAGAGTGCCTGCAGCGGACCGGCGTCGCCGTCCATGAAGGCCTCCTGGGCCGCCTGCAGCTCGATCATCGCGGTTTTCCAGCTCTTCTTCGGCATTCGTGAGACTCCGTTCCCTGGGCCGCTGCGTCCATTATTCCCGGCCCCGACTTCCGAAAATCGACGATTTCTGCCTTAGTTCTGCATCATACTTCCCGCACACTTGGGGACTGGGGCAATAATGGGGCTGGCGATGAAGAGACGAGTTCTGACGCAGGCGCTGTTGATGGGTCTGGTGGCGCGAAGTTTTCCGGCCTTCGCGGCGAATCCGCTGCCGGCTCTGCAGGAGACGCCGGGCCTGCTGGACAAGGTGAAGTCGGGGGCGCTGCCGCCAGTCGACAAGCGGCTGCCGCGGCAACCCCGCGTCATCGAGAGTTTCTCGGGCGCCGACGGCATAGGCCGGCAGGGCGGCCAGCTCAACATGCTGGTCGCGGCCACGCGCGATACCCGCCTGATGACCGTCTACAGCTACACCCGGCTGATCGTCTACGATGACAAGTTCAAGCTGCATCCCGACATCCTCGAGAGCTACGAGGTCAAGGAGGGGCGCGAGTTCACGTTTAAGCTGCGCGCCGGCCACAAATGGTCCGACGGCCATCCCTTCACGACCGAGGACTTCCGCTTCTTCTGGGAGGACATTGCCAACAACAAGGACCTGTCGCCCAACGGGCCGTCCGTCGAGTTGCTGGTCGAAGGCAAGCCGCCCAAGGTCGAAATCCTCGACGAGGTCACGATCCGTTACACTTGGCACAAGCCCAACCCGGACTTCATCGAGAGCCAGGCGCGCGCCGCGCCGCTCTTCCTGTTCCGCCCGGCCCATTATCTGAAGACGCTGCACGGCAAATACGCTGAAGAGGAGGAGATCCTCAAGCGCTACAAGGGCAGCCGCTGGTCGAACGTCTTCAAGCGCCAGGACGCGATGTACGGCAACAGCAACGTCGACCTGCCGACGCTCAACCCGTGGGTCCTCACTACGGTGCCGCCGGCCCAGCGCTTCGTGTTCGTGCGCAACCCCTACTTCCACCGCATCGACAGCAAGGGCCAGCAGCTGCCCTACATCAACGACGTGATCATGACAGTGGTCGCGGCCAACCTGATCCCCGCCAAGGCCGGACTCGGCGAATCGGACCTGCAGCCGCGCTATCTCGGCCTGCGCGACTTCACCTTCCTGCGCGACGCCGCCAAGACCTCTGGCATCAAGGCGCTCCTGTGGGAGAAGGGCTCGGGCTCGGAGGTCGCCTTCTATCCCAACATGAACGCCAACGACGAGACCTGGCGCAAGCTCAACCGCGACGTCCGCTTCCGCCGTGCGCTGTCGCTGGCGATCAACCGTGAGGAGCTGAGCGACGTCGTCTACAGCGGCCTAGCCAAGCCTTCCGCCAACACGATCATGCCGCGCTCGCCCCTGTTCAAGCCAGAGTACGCCACCAAATGGGCGACCTACGACGTCAAGGCGGCCAACAAGCTGCTGGACGAGATCGGGCTCACCAAGAAGGGCGGCGACGGCATCCGCCTGCTGCCCAACGGCCAGCCGGCGATGTTCGTGATCGAGCATTCCAGCGAGAAAGCCGACGAGGTCGACACCATGACCCTGGTCACCGACCAATGGAAGAAAATCGGCATCAAGGCGCTGCTGAAGCCGCAGACCACGGACAACTTCCGTCTGCGCACCACCTCCGGCGAGGCGATCATGACGGCCTATGCCGGCGTGACCACGGCGGCGCCGACCGTCGACACCAGCCCGCGCGAGTTCACGCCGGTGATGCAGGGCGGGCTGCAGTGGCCGAAGTGGGGCCTCTACGTCGAATCGAAGGGCAAGCAGGGTGAACCCTGCGACATGGAGGTCGGCAAGACGCTGCTCGGGCTGCTGCAGAAGTGGGAGCAGTCGGTCGACGCCGCGGAGAAGCGCAAGGCCTGGGAGGAGATCCTCGCGGTCAATGCCGAGGAGGTGTTCTCGATCGGCACGGTCAACGAGGTGCGCCAGCCGGTGACGGTCGGCAAGAAGGTGCGCAACGTCCCGGAGAAGGGCTACTGGGCCTGGGATCCGGGCGGATATATCGGCCTCTACGAGCCCGACACGTTCTGGATCGCCGGATAGCGATCCAGATCCGTTAAGGCAGAGCGATCGTGAGGGCCGTCACTGCGGCTTGAGCGGCCCCTCGAACAGGCAGTAGCCGTCGAGCATGATCTTGGCGTCACCCGGCTTGACCGAGCCGACGACGTCCATCTTGTTGCCGTTGCCGACGATGGTGGTCGTCTTGAACTTCATGTCCGGACCCAGCGTCGCCTTGAAGCCGCGCTCGGGGCGGCCTTCCTGCTGGAACCAGCCATCCACATCCGTGCCGACGACGGTGACCTTGATCGTCATCTTGTAGATCGGACACTTGCCGCTGCCAGGGACGTTCAGCCCATAGCCCGTCCAGGTCCACACGGCCGGTTCGGCAAGGGCGGGCGCGAGAGGAAGAAGGGCGACCAGCGCGGCCACGGCAGCTTTTTTCAGCATCGACATTCCCTCACCGGAAGGTGGTAACGAACACTCAATCACTGTGTGAATAGTAGCCATATTCGATGTCGAAATCGCGCCGTTTTGAAGGCACTCGCCTTTTCATCGGGCACGCTTCTTCCTCGCCTTGCCCGCCTTGCGCCCGGTGCCCGTCCTGACGGGGCCGGTCTTGGAGGCGAGCGCGGTCTGCAGCGCCTTCTCCGCCTCCCGGAGCTTGGCCTCCCGGTTGGGGTCCTCCGCCGGCAGGTTGCGGGCGAAGTTCAGCCGGGCCTCGGCCCGCTGCAGGAAAATCGCCTTCTTGGCTTCGGAAATCGACTGGCCCATGAACTCTCCTGCCGGAAACCGGCATCACTTGCGGGCCCTCACCTTACCGCCTTTCCGGGCGGCGGGGGGCACCACGGCTTCCGAGCTGCCCTGGTCGTACGGCCGTTCCACCGTGGGCTCCAGGCCATAACGGCCGCCCTTCTCCTCGTCCTCGCGTTCGTAGCCCGGCCCCTCCTCCGCATCGGCGCCGTAGACGCCTTTCTCCCGCTGCTCCTCGCGGCGGGCGTCCTTCGCCTGTTCGGTGCCGCTGTAACTGGCTGAAGCCTCGTTCGGGTCGGGCTTTCTGGGCGTACGGGCCATGTGATTCTCCCTCGGCAGATGGGTTCAGGCCCGTTGAACGCGCTCACCCCGGCGCGGATGCAGGCAGACGAGACCCCGCAGGCTTGACTTAACTCAAGTACTGCGGCGCCGCGCATCCCTATTCTTCTCGTGTGGGAGGATGCCCTCGATGACCAACGTAACGAAGCTGCGCGCCAAGCCCGCCGTTCCCGAACTCGCCCGTCCCGTGCACTCGGTGCCGGCCGACGACCTCGTCGCCGCCGGCAAGCGCCTGCGCGACACGGTTCCGCGCGCCAGCCAGGGCGAATGGAAGCGCCCGAAGGACCGTCGCGATCCGCTGGAGATTCTCCAGGCCTCCGACGAGGGCCGTCAGATCGATCTCCTGCCGATCCGCTACGGCCGCATGCTGCAGTCGCCGTTCACTTTCTATCGGGGGTCGGCCGCCGTGATGGCCGCCGACCTCGCGGGCACGCCCGCGACGGGCGTTCACGTACAGGCCTGCGGCGACTGCCACCTGCTGAACTTCGGCGGCTTCGCCACGCCCGAGCGCAGCATCAACTTCGACATCAACGATTTCGACGAGACGCTGCCGGCGCCCTGGGAATGGGACCTGAAGCGCCTGGTCGCCTCGTTCGTGCTGGCGGCGCGGTCGAACGGCCTGTCGGAAGCGGCGGGGCGCGACGCGGCCCAGGCCGCAGCCGGGAGCTACCGCGAGCGCCTGCGCGAAGTCGCCGAGATGAGCCCGCTGGAGGCCTGGTACACGAAAATCGGACCGGAAGAACTGTTCAGCCTGACGGACGACCCGCAGATCCGGAAGCGCGTGCAGCGCCGGATCGAGGCGGCGAAGGACGAGCACTCCGCCGACATCGATTTTCCCAAGCTGGCGGAAATGGTCGGCGGCCAGGTCCAGATCAAGGACCAGCCTCCCCTGATCTTCCACCCCGAGTTCGCGCGCGCGGAAGGCTTCCGGGAGGCGGTGGACAAGGCCTTTGCCGGCTACCGCGACACGCTGTCCGACGATCGCAAGGCGCTGCTCGACCGCTATCGCCTGGTCGACGTCGCCATGAAGGTGGTCGGCATCGGCAGCGTCGGCCGTTACTGCTCGATCGGCCTGCTGATGTCGTCCTCGAACCAGCCGCTGTTCCTCCAGTTCAAGGAGGCCGTGCCCTCGGTGCTGGAGCCCCATGTCGGCAAGAGCGGCTACGGCCACGCCGGGCAACGCGTGGTCCAGGGCCAGCGCCTGATGCAGTCGTCGTCGGACATCTTCCTGGGCTGGACGACCGGCCTACGGGGCAACGACCTCTACGTTCGCCAGCTTCGTGACGCGAAGATCAAGCCGCTGGTCGAGACCTTCGACCGGAAGATGCTGGTGCTGTTCGCCAAGGCCTGTGGCTGGGCCCTGGCGCGGGCGCACGGAAGGGCCAGCCATCCGTGGCTGATCGCGGGCTATCTCGGCCGGAGCGAGGCGTTCGACGAGGCCATGGCGACGTTCGCGGTGGCCTATGCCGACCAGACCGAGCGCGACCACGCCCTGCTGAAAGCGGCCGTCGCCGCCGGCCGGATCAAGGTCCATCTCGAAGAGGACCGGTAGAAGCGCGGGCGCCGGCGATGACGTTCGACATCGACAACCACTCCCTGCTGGCGCTCATTATCGGGTTCACTTCCTCGATGGCCCTGTCACGCTTTGAAGCCCGGCGCGACGGCGCCGTGACCGAGGCCGCCACGATCGACGCCTTCCCCGCCGCCGTGCCATGACCCGACCCGAATCCCTCACGCGGGGCAGGTTGCGCACGCCACGGGCGGCCGCCGTTGCGGGCATCCTGTTCTCCGGGCTGCTGGCTCTCGCGTTCGTGCTGTTCCTGTCGGCGGTTCCGCGGGACTCGCTGGAGCACGGCGCGTGGCTGACCACCGGGCTGGACCGGATCGTGCTGGCGATCAACCTGATCCCGTTCGCGGGTGTCGCCTTCCTCTGGTTCATCGGCGTGGTGCGCGACCGCCTGGCCGAGGCGGAGGACCGCCTGTTCGCGACGGTCTTCCTGGGCAGCGGGCTTCTCTTCCTGGCCATGATGTTCGTGGCAACCGCGGTGTTCGGGGCCATCGTCCTCGTCCATGCCGCCCATCCGGAAGCGCTGCGCGACTCGTCCGCCTACGCCTTGGCACGCGCCTTCGCCTATACGCTTGTGAACGTCTATGCGATCCGCATGGCGGGCATGTTCATGCTGATCACCTCGACGATCGCGTTGCGCACCGCCTTCATCGCACGCTGGATGGCCGCGCCCGGCTTCGCGATGGGGCTGTTCCTGCTGTTCGCCAGCCCGTGGGTCAACTGGAGCTTCCTCGTCTTCCCGCTCTGGGCTTTTCTGATCAGCGTCTATCTGCTGATCACCAGCCTCGCTCAGGAGGCCGAAGGCCGCCGCACGACGAGGAGCGTGCCGTAGCCCGCGACCGCGCAACAGACCGCCAGCGCGAGATAGAACAAGCCGAAGAGGTCGTTCTTCACGAAGCCCAGCCACAGGGCGCGGGCCGCGAAGACGATGGCGAGGGCCACTGCGTTCCACCACACGATGCGCACGCCCAGCCGCAGCTTCTGCACCCGCTCGTGCGGCGTAGGCTTCGCGGCTTCCGGCTCGGGATGCGGGCGAGGTTCGTCCATCGGCGTCAACGAGTGAGAACGGCAGAGGCTGCATCCCCCGCTCCGGCCTCCGTGCACCCCCATTCCAGCGTCCGGCCGCAAGGGCTACGCTCAGCCAGAGCGACCGGCCGGCCGACGGCTATGTCCGGGACAGACCTACCAGTATCCGGTGGGCGACGACCCCGACGGCATGAACAACAACCGCCGGGCGCATGTCGCGGTCGCGACCACCCAGCGCGGGGACGAGGCCCTCACCGCCGGCGGGCCCTGGTGGTACGGCCCGGCCCAGGCCCGCGCCGACGGGGCACAGTGGAAGGCCGCCGGCTTCTACGCCCTCTATATAGGGTTTCGCTGCGCATACGACGCTAAGGGTTGACGCCCCGGCATCGCGCCGGGGGCTTTTTCCGTTTCGACTGTTCCGTTTATTTCGTTCATTTCGATTATAGCCGCCTCTTTGCGAAAAGCAGGCGATGCGATCGCAGCGCCGCCTCGAGGCCGGCCTCGGTGAAGACGACCGATTTCGCGCGGCTCGCCGGGTTGGAGATGAGGCCCTTGGCATGCAGGCGGTCGAGCGCGTCCCAATCGAAAGTCTTCCAGGCGCGGCTCCCGTCATGCAGTCCCTGCACGAGCAGGGCGAGAACGGCCTCGTCGACGCGATCGGGATCCGTTTCGTAGTCGTGTTCGGCGTCCTGGGGATCGTCCTGCTTCCCGAGGGCAATCGCTGGAGCGCCGGCCAGCCAAGCCTTCGCCTCCGGCGCGGCTTCCCACGCGCCGGCAGCAGAATGGGCATAGGAGACGCCCTCGCTCTCGTCGCCCATGCCGATGAATCCCGGCAATGTCGGCGGAAGCGGCTTTGCGCCCAGCAGATAGGCCGCCACGTGACGGTTGGCCTCGACGGCCCGGGCCAGCGCCTTGTTGGCGGCTGCGCTGTTTCCGCTGCGTCGGAACGCGAGAAGGGCTGCCGACCAGGCCCAGTGAGCCGAGGCATCGTCCTCGTAGCGCTCCAAGAGCGCGTCGGCGTCTGCCTCGCGGCCAAGTTCGAGCAAGGCATCGATCAACAGGTAGCGGATGCCCTGGTTGTCATCGGGATTGAGGCGCAGCATCTCATAGTAATGTGCGACGGCTTCGTCACGATGACCGAGGCGCCAGAGGGCCAGGGCCAGCTCATGGCGCGCACGCATGTAGGGCCGGGTCTGGAGCAAGCCCCAGAACGAACCGGCATCGTCCTGGAAGGCGTTCTCGCCCAACGCTTCTGCGCCGACGGCGACGGCTCGCCGGTAGAGTTCGAGCGCCTCGTTGGCATCGGCCGTTTCCCGCGCCAGGACGAGATAGGCGTCCGAACAGAGCGGGGACAACGCCAGCGCCTCCCGCGCCAGCGCGATCCGCTCTTCAGCCCGCGGCGCCTCCATGGCCTCGAAGGCCTTCTCCTGGGCGAGATCGAGGGCTTCGTCGCCCTCATCGTCCTCTTCCAGCATCCGCAAGAACGAGGACAGCAGCGCGTCCAGGTCGGACTCCGAAACCGGCAGAGCGCGGGCGGCGCCCTTGGCCCGGCGGCCGGCGCCCTTTCGCTTCGTCTTTGCCTTTCGTGCCATACTGGACCTCGCCGCATCCCGACTTGCAGGGAGTATAGGCGGAACCGACGTTCTGCTGGCGCAAGAAAGAGCGGTGATGGACAGGCAGAGTCGCCGCAACGGACCATTCAATGGTCCAAAGACAAATGGAGGCAGCCAGCTTCTGCGCCGTCCATATAGGGTTCGCTGCGCTTACACCGGCGCCCTCTCAAAGCAGGCCACGACGCTGGCTGCCGCCCCTCCATAAGATTATGTTCATCGGGTGGACTAGCCATGCACGAACCGTTTGGATGAGAGAAATGATTTCGCGAACCATGCGTGACATGCCGACATTTCTCGCCAGCTTCGCGCGCTGCGAAAATTTCTCGTTCATCAAGATCAATCACGGATTTTGGGAGGGCATAGCCGACGCCTATGCCGCGTATGGCGAGCCTATCGCAGCCAAGCATCACGTGGCCGCAGACCGCGTCGCTCGGCGCCCATTCTTTTTCGAAGGCGGATTCGTTGATGAGCTGCTTCAACTGCTGCGAAAGGCGGTTCGGTCGCCGGATCGCGCTCTCTTCATCGGCCTCGAGCTGAGCGCGTGGCCCGGCGATGAAGCTTTGGTCGGCACGCCGGTCCGTCCGGAGCGATCTAATCCGGTAGTTAAAGAGTTCAGGACGGCGAATACGGCCGACGTTGACGGTCTGTTGCTGAAGCGTGCCGTCATGGATGGAGAGATTCTCAAACTGTTCGATACGCTGCGCTCGATGCGAGTGATCTTGGTTGGCCCCCAGTATATCGAGCCATTGGGACAAGCAGCTGGGTGGGAGCACTTCGAGTTCCTCCCCATACATCCCAAGAACGCGCGGAAGACCCGTTTGCATACAGAGACTCAGCTTAGATCTCTGCTTGATCAACCGTGCGAGCGTGCGACATGCGTCCTGCTTCAAGCGGGAACACTCGCGCCTTACTGGATCCTTCGGCTTCGTGATCTCTATCCCCGGACTCGTTGGATAGACGGTGGACTTGCATTCAGCATCGCCAGCCCAGAGGACTTGCTTGAGCGGCATTGGGGCCAAGTCTATCGCAAGGAAATCCTTTCGACCTACAGGCAGCTCCAGGGTAGCAGATCTCTGCCGGTGCGCAATCTCATCGGCGAGATCGGGGAAGGCGTTCAACGGGCTCTGCAAGAGACACAGAACGCCCGCAAAGTGGCATTCGTTGAACGCAAGAGCATCGACACCGCTCGACTGGAAGCCTTTCTAAGACCGGCCGAGTTGCAAAACAGATGGGCCAACCGCGGGCCGCTTTGGCACATTCTCGGCGACGCATATCATCGGCATCTGAGAGTACCGAAAGAATTTCGGATAGTCCCTTGCGCGAACGGAGGGTTGGCCTTGATGGCTCTGGCCGCTCTGCATGCGTCCAAGGCACAACGGAGGTTGCGATGGGTGGTGTCAGCCTTCGGATTTTACAATACCACCAGAGGGCCCTTCTTTGACGCTCAGATTGTCGACTGTGACGACGAAGGGCTTCTGCGCATTCAAGCGCTGCAGGACCTGGACCCGAACTCCTATGATGGAATCATCGTCACAAACGTGTTCGGCCTGGCACGCGACTTCACCCAATACGCCGAGCATGCTCGCAGACATCGAAAGATTCTGATGCTCGACAATGCAGCTGGCATCGGACCCTTCCTGCCTGCCATTCCCTACCAAGCTCTCAGCCTCCATCACACCAAGCCCTATGGGTTTGGGGAAGGTGGCCTCGCCGTCGTGCCGGCAGAGGAAGCCGACAAACTATTGGCTCTCATGGAATACTCACCTGTCGAGGCGGAAGATCTGCCCTACTGGGTCGGCAACGGTAAGCTGTCGGAGCTTTCCTGCGCCGTGCTGCTTCAGCGGCTTGAGTCGTCCCCGGAATGGGCGCCCTTCTACTTCATGCAAAGCAGGCGTATTCAGGCCATTGCTCACCGGGCCGGTCTCAAGCCCCTAATGCCGATACCCGGCCAGACCGCCGCCACGAGCTTGCCGTTTCTTCTCCCGCGCCCAGTCCCTACCACCGCGTTGGAGAATGATTTTTTTACAATTGGTAAATATTACAAGCCTCTGGCTCCGCTGCCCACCGCGACCGATGTTTACCAGCGGATTGTCAATATCCCATCCCATCCAGACATGAAGTGTGTGGAGACCAATGTGTTGCTGACCACGCTTGGCGCGCTTGTGGCGAGCTAGCCCATGACTGGCAGGGATTGGCATGCTTACTGGAATCAACGCACTGTCGATCCCGACATCGATACGTCAGCAGCGCTGCGGCAGGTCGGCAAGACGGTACTCGGAAACCCAATCGAGGCTGGGCAACTCCAGATACTTGCTGACCATATTGCCGACACGCTTTCGCTTGAGCCGAGCGACAACGCGGTTGATCTCGGGTGCGGCAATGGTCTCCTGACCTCTCTTCTGGCGCCTTACGTGCGAAGCGTCCTCGCCTTGGACTATTCGGTGCCCCTCATAGAGGTTGCCAGACGACACTTTCCACGAAAAACCATCCGGTACGAGGTCGCTGATCTGCGCAATATTGGTTGCCGAGATTTTAGCCTGACGGAGTTCAACAAGGCTTGGTGTTGTGAAGTCCTCCAACACTTGTCCTCCGATGAAGCACTTGGAATGCTGCGAGAGTTGCTGGCGGGCTTGCCCGCGGGCGGCCTTGTCCTGGCGTGTGGCATTCCAGATCAGGCGAAACTGCGATCCTTCTACAACTCTCCCGAGCGGTGGGCGCTCTACGAACGCAATCTATACTTGGGGCAGGAGCAGATTGGGCACTGGTGGCATCGCGATGAGCTGATGGAGATCGTCGGCAAAGCAGGTGGACGTATGCGCTTCGTGGAACCGCCTGAGACCTTCTACACCTCCCACTACAGATTCGACGTCCTGATCGAGCGGCAGCCGTGAATCATCTTCAAACGGCACCGCTGTTTCTACTCGGGATGCCACGATCGGGCACGACATGGCTGTCGCAGATCCTCGAGAGCTCGCCTCATTGCGTCGTTCGTCTTTCGCCGAACTACTCTCACGCCCTCAAGAACAGACTGACGACTTCCTCGACGGCGGCGGACTGGGCCGCCGTGGTCGAGGAGACCGTCGCCACACATGATGAGTTCATGACGCAGAACTGGCGACGGAAGAGCGGCGAACTTCCTTTGTTTCCGTCCAAGTCCGTGCACGACCTGAAGCGTCTCGTACTGAAGGACACACGGTTTCACGACCTCTACCTCGAAGGCATGACGGTGTTTCCGGCGGCCAGGACCGTCTACATCGTTCGCCACCCGGCCGCGGCATTGTGGAGTTGGCGCAGCTGCAAGGAGTTTCCTGAAGGAGCGGACTTTCGACGCGAGTGGCGGACCGGCGAATGCCGCAAGCGAGAAGGACCTAGTGAATACTGGGGCTTCGATGACTGGAAGTCCCTGACCCAACTCTACTGCGAGCTTGCAAGCCGTCATCCCCACCGCTATCTGATTGTCCGATACGAGAATTTCGTCAGCCAGGCGCTGAGGGAAGCGGAGCAACTGTTCCAGTTCGCCGAGGTTCCGATGTCGCCGGCGATTGAAGAGTTCGTGCGTTACAGTCAGTCGCTGCACGACGAACGGCCCTACGCCGTATTCAAGAGGCCGACCGTCCGCGATGCATGGAAACGAGACTTTCCTGCAGACATCCTGGCAGAGATTGAACGAGACCTCGCAGGCACCCCGCTGGAGGCATTCTTGAGATGAAACTCGGCGTCATGCAGCCGTATTTCTTCCCGTACTTTCAGCAGTTCCGGATGATTGCCCAGTGTGACGCCTGGATCGCATTCGATACCGTTAAGTACAGCCGACAGGCGTGGATCAGCCGGAACCGAATAATCAACCGGGAGAAGGGATGGACATGGCTGTCTGTCCCTGTGACCAAGGGGGCGACCGCCGGGTCGATCTCGGAGGCTCGGTTGGCGAAAGGAAATTGGCGCAAGCAGGTGATGGACAGGCTGCGCGTCTATGAACATGAGGCGCCCCAATACGAAGAGATACGAGGGATTGTCGCGGAGGGGATCGCCACCGAGGCCGCCAGCATCGGAGAGTTGAACTCCTCGTGCATCAGGCTTTTTTGTCGTTACCTCGGGATCGAGACGGCATTCCACGATCTCAGCAAGATGGGACTGCCGCTGCCCCACAAGGCTGCCCGCGGCGAGTGGCCGTTACATATCTGCAAGGCCGTGGGCGCACAATCCTATATCAACGCCGCGGGCGGGCGCCACTTGTACGACCCAGCGAAGTTCAACGCCGCCGGCGTGAGCCTCGAATTCTACGAGCCGATAGACTTGAAATACGAGACGGGATCGTTCCGATTCGAACCGGATTTGTCCATCATCGACACGCTGATGTGGCTTCCGAAACAACATCTCCAGGCGCTCATTCGAAAATGAGGGCGGATGTGACCGGTGGCTGACCGGTGAAACGCACGGTCACCTCGGTCACCTCACGCCCATCCCGTTATGGCTTCGACTGTACCACCGACGGCAATCCGGACGATCTTCAACGCTCCCATCCGAACAACTCGAACTCCGGTGCGCATTGTTCGTAAATGAAATCGCGTTGTGACGGTGACAATACATCTCTGGCCGGTGTCCGATCACGCTCCGCATTGTAACGGGCCATAGGGAGTTTCAAGCTTGGCAGCGCGAGCCGGTTGCAGAGCCTAGCAAAATCCTCGTTTAGCAGGTTATGGCGCACGAAGAATCCTGCAATGACCTTGCCGCCTTGAATGTAATAACGGTGACCAATATAAAACCGTTCCTCGAACACGACCCGATCGAGATGCTCGGCAAACGGCGTCGTTTTCCGATACGAATGATAGGCTCGAGACAACGCCTTCTCGTAAGGGTGTCGCTCACTGGCTACCTTGACTGCCGACTTCCAGAACTTTCTTCCCACTCGCGCCTTGATCGCATCGGGAAGTGCGTGCGCCCAAAGGCCACTTGCCTCTAGCTCGCGAAGGACTGGGCGCATCAGCTTATTGTTGCGCTTCCGCAACGCCTTGAGATACCGCGCCTCCAGGGTGTCGGAAAAATTTCGAGGTTCGATACCGGCATCGGCCCGGAGCCTATCGTGCTCCACGCCGATTGGGGTCAAGATGTCATCAGGCCCGCAAACGGTACTTAACGCCAATTCAATCGAAGTTCCGGCCGTCTTCATTGTCTTGATGAAAATGAAGCCGTGTTTCCTCGAAGCGATCATCGGCGAAATGTACGATAGAACTACCCGAATGCCATCCAGTTTCCCTGTCAAGAATTCCTGACTCGAGCACCTCGCGCCGCAACTTTTGTGGACTCAAATTTTAGGGCAAGGTTCTTTCTGCTGACGCTCAACGGACGGCCCAAGGACTTACGGCCATTTGAGGATGCGCGATCAGGATCGCTCACGACCTTCCGACCAAGGTTCTTACAGGCCGCAGGCGGGCATCTGTTGCGGAATGGGGAACTCAGTATTACCGGGAACAACCAGCGGCAATGGCGGAGGGGGTGGGATTCGAACCCACGGTACGCTTGCACGCACAACAGTTTTCGAGACTGTCCTAATCGACCACTCTAGCACCCCTCCGGGCGCGCGGGGTTATAGGCGGGCGTCTTTGGGGGAGCAACAGCTTCCCGCGGGGAACGGCGCGGGATGCCGGAAAAAACGGCCCGAAAAGCGGCCTCGGCGATGCCGCGGCGGGTCGGGCCGGGGCCAGCGCCTTGAAACGACTGGCATTTCGGCCTCCCGGGACGCCGCCGGCGGCGGATCGGCCCGCCCGTCTCCGCCCGCCGTCTCCGACATTGACTCAAGGGCCGGCGTGCGTATATTCCGCGCTTCTTCGGCGGGCCCTGCGGGTCCGCCGCGTTCTTTCGTGTTTTTCGGCCATTTGGGGCCGGGGAACCTCAAGCCGGGTGTCATCATGATCGCCGTTATCCGCACGGGTGGGAAGCAATACACGGTCGCCGCCGACGACCAGCTCACGGTCGAGAAGATCGAGGGCGAGGCCGGCGCCAAGGTCGAATTCACCGACGTGCTGATGGTCGGCGAGAAGGTCGGCGCGCCGACCGTTGCCGGCGCCAAGGTCGTGGGCTCGATCGTGAAGCAGGCCCGCGGCGAGCACCTGATCGTCTTCAAGAAGCGCCGTCGCCAGAACTCGCGGCGCAAGAACGGTCACCGTCAGGACCTGACGGTGGTAAAGATCGAACAGATCGTCGCCTGAGCAGAGCGACCGGAGTAGTACGATGGCACATAAGAAAGCAGGCGGCTCCTCGCGTAACGGCCGCGATTCCGACGGCAAGCGTCTGGGCGTGAAGCGCTTCGGCGGCCAGAAGGTCGTCTCGGGCAACATCCTGGTGCGCCAGCGCGGCACCAAGATGAGCGCCGGCGAGAATGTCGGCATCGGCCGCGACCACACTCTCTTCGCCGTCGCGGACGGCGTCGTGTCCTTCCGCACCCGCTCGGGTGGCAAGGTCGAGGTGAACGTTCTCCCGGCGCCGGCCCTGGCTGCCGAATAGAGCCGTTCATCCCATTGGATTTGTGAAGGGGGAGCGGCTCGCCGTTCCCCCTTTTCGTTTCTGGACCTTACCCCATGAAGTTCCTCGACCAGGCCAAGATCTACATCCGCTCCGGCAACGGGGGCGCAGGATGCGCGGGCTTTCGCCGTGAGAAGTTCATCGAATTCGGCGGTCCGGACGGCGGCGACGGCGGCCGCGGCGGCGACGTCATCCTCGAATGCGTCGACGGTCTCAACACGCTGATCGACTACCGCTACGCCCAGCACTTCAAGGCCGAGACCGGTCATCACGGCATGGGCAGCCAGCGCACCGGCGCCAAGGGCAAGGACATCGTGCTGCGCCTGCCGCGCGGCACGCAGGTCTTCGCCGAGGACAACGAGACGCTGCTGGCCGACATGACGGAGATCGGCCAGAGGGTCGTCATCGCCAAGGGCGGCGACGGCGGCTACGGTAACCTGCACTACAAGACCTCGACCAACCGCGCGCCGCGCCGCGCCGACAAGGGCTGGCCGGGCGAGGAGCGCGCGCTGTGGCTCAGGCTCAAGCTGATCGCCGACATCGGCCTGGTCGGGCTGCCCAATGCCGGCAAGTCGACGTTCCTGTCGTCCAACACCAACGCCAAGCCCAAGATCGCCGACTACCCGTTCACGACGCTGCACCCCGGCCTCGGTGTGGTGAAGGTGGGCGAGCGCGAGTTCGTGATGGCCGACATTCCGGGCCTCATCGAGGGCGCGCACGAAGGCGCCGGCCTCGGCACGCGTTTCCTCGGCCATGTCGAGCGCTGCCGCGCGCTGCTGCACCTGGTCGACGGCACGCAGGACGACGTGGCCGACGCCTATCGCACGGTGCGCCGCGAACTGAAGGCCTATGGCGGCAACCTCGCGCGCAAGAAGGAAATCCTGGCGCTCAACAAGACCGACGCCATGACGCAAGAGGACATCGAAACCAAGCGCGCGCAGCTCGCGAAGGTGAGCCGCAAGACCGTGCACGTGATCTCGGCCGTCTCCGGCCAGGGCGTCCAGCCCCTGCTGCACGAGCTGATGAAGCTGGTCGACAAGCAGCGCGCACCCGCCAAGGACGCGGCATGACACCCCTCGCCGGCGCCCGGCGGCTGGTCGTCAAGATCGGCTCCTCGATCCTGGTGGACGAGACGAAGGGCGAGGTCCGGCGCGACTGGCTCGAAGCCCTGACCAACGATGTGGCGCGCCTCCACAAAGGCGGCTGCGAGGTCGTGCTGGTCTCGTCCGGCGCCATCCGCCTCGGCCGCACGCACCTCAAGCTGGCGTCGGGGCCGCTGCGTCTCGAGGAGAGCCAGGCGGCGGCCGCCACCGGCCAGATCCGCCTCGCCCAGGCCTACCAGGAGGCGCTGGCACGGCATGGCATCACCGTGGCGCAGATCCTGCTGACCCTGAACGATTCCGAGGAACGCCGCCGCTACCTCAACGCGCGCCAGACCATGGCCACCCTGCTCGGCTTGGGCGCCATCCCGGTGATCAACGAGAACGACACCGTCGCCACCGACGAGATCCGCTTCGGCGACAACGATCGCCTGGGCGCGCGCGTCGCCGAGATGATCTCGGCCGATACGCTCGTGTTGTTGTCCGACATCGACGGGCTCTATACCGGCGACCCGCGCAGCGACGCCTCGGCAACGTTCATCCCGGAGATCCGCGAGATCACGCCCGAGATCGAAGCGATGGCGGGCGTCGCGGCCTCGGAGATGTCCAACGGCGGCATGGTGACCAAGCTGATGGCCGGCCGCATCGCCATGGCCGCGGGCTGCCGCATGGCCATTGCCGACGGCCGCAGGGTCGGCGCGCTGGGCGCGCTGATCGACGGCACCGCGCGCTGCAGCTGGTTCCTGCCCGAGGGCTCGCCCCTGTCGGCGCGCAAGAAGTGGATCAAGGGCTCGCTCAAGACCGCCGGCACGCTGGTCGTGGACGACGGCGCGGTGCGCGCGCTGTCCTGCGGGAAGAGCCTGCTGCCGGCCGGCGTCACCGCGGTGGCCGGCGAGTTCCGCCGCGGCGACGTGGTCGACGTGAAGGATCGCGGCGGCAGGGTTCTGGCGCGCGGGCTGGTCGCCTATGCTTCGGAGGATGCGCGGCGCATCGCCGGCCGCAAGAGCGTCGAGATCGAGCGGCTGCTGGGCTTCCGTGGCCGCGACGAGATCGTCCATCGCGACGACCTCGTGGTCGAGTGAACAGACGGAGCGTCCGATGAACGTCCAGACCAAGCCCGCCGAAGACGTCGTGGCCCTCGTCGCCGAGCTCGGCCGCCGCGCCAAGGCCGCCGCCGCTTCGCTGCGCACCGCCTCGACCACCGCCAAGAACGCGGCGCTGTTGGAGGCCGCGCGGCTCATCCGCGCCGAGAAGGCCGCCATCCTCGCCGCCAACGCGCGCGACATCGAGGCCGCGAAGGCCGCCGGCATGACCAGCGCCCTGCAGGACCGGCTGCTGCTGAACGACGCGCGCATCGAGGCGATGGCGCGCGGCCTTGACGACATCGCCGCCCTGCCCGATCCGGTCGGCGCCGTCATCGAGGAATGGCGGCGGCCCAACGGGCTGGCGCTCAGCCGCGTGCGCGTGCCGATCGGCGTCATCGGCGTGATCTACGAGGCGCGGCCCAACGTCACCGCCGATGCCGGTGCGCTCTGCATCAAGTCGGGCAACGTCGTGGTGCTGCGCGGCGGCTCCGACAGCTTCCACTCCTCGCGCACCATCGTCGAGCTGCTGCGCCGCGCGCTGGCCGGTGCCGGCCTGCCGGAGGATTGCGTGGCGCTGGTGCCGACGACGGATCGCGCCGCGGTGGGCGAGATGCTGCGCGCCATGGACTGGCTCGACCTCATCGTGCCGCGCGGCGGGCGTTCGCTGATCGACAGGGTGACCCAGGAGAGCCGCGTGCCGGTGCTGCGCCACTATGACGGGATCTGCCACGTCTATGTCGACCGCGACGCCGACATCGCCATGGCGCGCGACCTCGTGGCCAACGCCAAGATGCGCCGGGTCAGCGTCTGCGGTGCAGCCGAAACCCTGCTGATCGACCGCGCCGCGCTCGACACGCACCTGAAGCCGGTGCTCGCGAAGCTGCACGAGCTGGGCTGCGAGGTACGCGGCGACGCCGAGGTGCGAAAGCGCGATCCTCAGGCGCTGGCCGCCACCGAGAAGGACTGGCGCACGGAATATCTCGAGCCGATCATCTCGGTCGCCACGGTCGACGGCGTCGACGGTGCGATCGAGCACATCGCGCGCTACGGCAGCCAGCACACCGAATCGATCGTCACGGAGAACGACGCGACCGCACAGCGCTTCCTGGGCGAGGTCGACAGCGCGATCGTGATGCACAATGCCAGCACGCAGTTCGCCGATGGCGGCGAGTTCGGCCTGGGCGCCGAGATCGGCATATCGACGAACCGCATGCATGCGCGCGGTCCGGTCGGGCTGGTCGAACTCACGACCTACAAGAACATCGTGCGCGGCAAGGGCACGCTCCGCCCGTGAGGGTCGCCTGATGAACCTGCACCCGATGCCGGGCGTGCCGCGCGCCACGACGCGGCGCATCGGCCTGCTGGGCGGTTCGTTCAATCCCGCGCATGCCGGCCACCGGCACATCAGCCTTGAGGCATTGAAGCGTCTCGGCCTCGACGAGGTCTGGTGGCTGGTCTCGCCGCAGAACCCGTTGAAGAGCGGCGACGGCATGGAGCCGCTGCCCACCCGCGTGGCCCGCGCCCGCCAGGTCGCCCGCCACCCCCGCATCCGCGTCGGCGCGCCCGAGCTGGTGCTCGGCACGCGCTATACGCTCGACACGGTGCGGGCGCTGAAGCGCGTCTACCGCGACGCGAAGTTCGTGTGGCTGATGGGCGCCGACATCCTGCCCCAGCTCGTCGACTGGGCAGGCTGGCGCAACCTGTTCGAGGCCATACCCATTGCAGCCTTCGCGCGGCCCGGCTGGGGCCATGCCGCGCTCTCCTCGACGGCGCCGCGGACTTTCGGGCGATTCCGCCTAGGAGCCCACGAGGCCCGGCGGCTGGCCACTTGCGAGCCGCCGGCCTGGTGCTTTATCCCGAGCAGGTTGGATGAACATTCCGCGACGGCCATCCGCGCCGGGCGGCCCCGACGGACCAGATCGAAAGGAAAGACCATCCCCGCCCAGACCCGCACGCTTCCCGATCGAAGCAAAGTCTCCGACGCGCTCCTCGAGTTGGTGCGCCAGTCGCTGGACGACAACAAGGCCGAGGACATCGTCGTCATCGACCTCAAGGGCAAGTCGGCCTTCGCCGATTACATGGTGATCGCCTCCGGCCGCTCGACCCGCCAGGTGGTGGCCATCGCCGAGAACCTCGCCGACAAGCTCAAGCAGTCGGGCCACGGCTACGTTCCCGTCGAAGGCAAGCAGACCGGCGACTGGGTGCTGGTCGATGCCGGTGACGTGATCGTCCACGTTTTCCACCCCGAAGCGCGTGCCTTCTACGGGCTCGAAAAGATGTGGGCGCTCGAGGACGAGGCCGCCGCCAAGCCGGTCAAGAAAGCCGCCGTCAGGAAGACGGCCGTGAAGAAGGCGGCCGCCAAGCCCGCGGCCCGACGCAAGCGCGCCTCGTGAGCCAGCAGTCGTTCCGAGCGGCAACGAACGACTTCGGCCTTCCCGAAAACGCCCTCACCCTGAGGAGCGGTCCGCAGGACCGCGTCTCGAAGGGTGGGCACGAGCACCACGCCTGTCTCCCATCCTTCGAGACGGCCGCTGCGCGGCCTCCTCAGGATGAGGGAAGAGGGCCGCCCCGAAGCGGAAAACTTCCGGCTTGAAGATCACCATCGCCGCCATCGGGCGCGCCTCGCGCGGGCCGGAGCGGGACCTTTACGAGCATTATGCCGGCCGCATCCGCTGGCCGCTCGCGCTGCGCGAGCTCGAGGAGAAGCGGAAGCTGCCCGCGCCGCAGCTGATGCAGCGCGAGGGCGAATTGCTGCTCGAGGCGGCGCCGGCAGGAGCGACGCTGGTGATGCTGGACCGCCGCGGCAAGGTGCTCGACAGCGAGGCCTTCGCCGCCCGCCTGGGCGGCTGGCGGGACAGTTCCGTGTCCGACGTGGCCTTCCTGATCGGCGGCGCCGACGGACACACCGAGGCGATTCTGAAAAAAGCCACGCTCATCCTGTCATTTGGCGCCATGACTTGGCCCCATCTGCTGGCCCGAGGGATGCTGGCCGAGCAGATCTATCGCGCCCAGCAACTTCTCGCTGGCCATCCTTATCATAGGGCCTGAAAGGCGATTTTGCCTCTGTTCTGACGAAAAACCGGGGCTACATTGGCGCCATGCACCCATTCCCCCGGTGGCTCCTGGCCACTTCGTCCGCCCTCCTCCTGGCAGCCGCTTCGAGCGCCGCCATGGCCCAGTCGACGAACCCGACGACGCCTGTCCAGAAGCCGGCCGCAAAGCCCGTCCGCAGCATCCCCTATGTCTCGATCACCGGCGAAGACGGCAAGCAGCGCCACTACGAGACCAATGCCATCCCGCTCCTGTTCCATCGCGCCTGCTTCGGCTGGCGCATGTATCTCGGCGGTCCCAACCGGGTCGTGTCGCTGAAGGAGGTCCTCACGACTTCGCAGCCGGCCGAGCAGGTGATCGCCGGCCCCGAGACCGAGGTCAGCGCCGACAAGACCAAGGCCACGACCCGCATGCTCGAGACAGTGCAGGACGGCGTGCTGCAGCGCTCCTGGTGCATCATTCCGGGCGACCCGGCCGGTACCTACACCTACGATGTCAGCATCGACGGTGAGCCGCGCGGCGAGTTCGTGTTCTGCGCCATCGAGGTGCCGGACCAGAATCCCAACACCGACCCGCGCGAGCTGAGCTGCCCCAACAAGTTCAACGCCGTCGAGCGCGCCCGGCCCCAGATCCGGAAGGCCTCGTGATGGCTGCCCAGGCACCGCGCCCCGTCCTGCTCTGCATCCTCGATGGCTGGGGTCATCGCACCGATCCGTCGAACAATGCGATCCTCGATGCAAGCACGCCGAACTACGACCGGCTGATCGCGACCTGCCCGCAGGGGCTGATCGACGCCTCCGAAACCTTCGTCGGTCTTCCCAAGGGCCAGATGGGCAATTCCGAGGTCGGCCACATGAACCTCGGCGCCGGCCGGGTCGCCGTGCCCGACCTGCCGCGCATCGACACTGCCATCGAGGACGGCTCGCTGGCGAAGAACCCGATCCTCGCCGAGACGATCGGCCGGCTGAAGCAGAGCGGCGCTTCGCTGCACCTGATGGGGCTCGCCTCGCCGGGCGGCGTGCATGCCCACCAGGACCATCTGGTGTTCCTGGCCAATCTGATCGCGGGCCAGGGCGTGCCGGTCTGGATCCACGCGTTCCTCGACGGCCGGGACATGCCGCCCCGCAGCGCGCTGGAATGCCTCGACCATATCCAGGCGGGACTGAAGCCTGGCCTGCCGATCCGCTTCGCCACCGTCGCCGGCCGCTTCTACCCCATGGACCGCGACAAGCGCTGGGAGCGCGTGACGCTGGCCTATGACGCGATGGTCGACGCCAGGGGCGAGCGTGCGACGACACCGAAGGACGCCGTCGACAAAGCCTATGCCGCCAACCTCGACGACGAGTTCGTCCTGCCGACGGTGATCGACGGCTACACCGGCATGACGGACGGCGATGGCCTCCTGATGTTCAACTACCGCTCCGACCGCGCGCGCGAGATCCTGACCGCGCTGCTCGATCCGCGCTTCGACGGTTTCAACCGCAACCGGGTCGTGACCTTCGGCGCGACGGTCGGGATGGTCGAATATTCCGCCGCGCTCAACCCGTTCCTGAAGACGCTGTTCCCGCCCGAGATCATCAAGATGGGCTTGGGCGAAACGGTATCGCGCGCCGGCCTGAAGCAGCTGCGCATCGCCGAGACCGAGAAGTACGCGCACGTCACGTTCTTCTTCAACGGCGGCGAGGAGCGCGTGTTCGAAGGCGAGGAGCGCATCCTCGTGCCGTCGCCCAAGGTGAAGACCTACGATCTGAAGCCGGAGATGAGCGCACCGGAAGTGACCGACAAGCTCGTCGAGGCGATCGGATCGGGCAAGTTCGACCTGATCGTAGTCAACTACGCCAACACCGACATGGTGGGCCATACCGGCGACCTCGCGGCGGCGACCAAGGCGGTCGAGGCCGTCGACGGCTGCCTCGGACGGCTGATGCAGGCGATCCGGGCGGCCGGCGGCGTCATGTTCGTCACCGCCGACCACGGCAATGCCGAGCAGATGTACGATGAGCAGTCGCATCAGAAGCACACCCAGCACACGTTGAACCGCGTGCCCGCGCTGTTGTTCAATGCCCCCGCCTCGGTCCATTCGCTGACCGACGGCAAGCTGGCCGACGTAGCGCCCACGATGCTGGCGCTGATGGGCGTTCCGCAGCCTGCGGAAATGACCGGCACGTCGATGCTCTCGGCCGCCTCCCGACCGACCGTCCTGGCGGCCCCGCGCCCAGCGGCCGCAGCCTCTGCCTGATTTGTGAAGCGGCGCCGGCCCCCGGCGCCTTGATCCTGCCAAAGACGCCCCTGTATCTTCCAACCCACGCTGAAACACCGGATCGCCGGGCCCTCAAAGCCCCTGGCGACTCCCTCCTGAAGGCACCCAAATGACCTTTCTGCGCTTCGCCTCCCTCGCCACGGCCGTGGCATTCCTGGCTGCTCCCGCCCTCGCGCAGACCAAGGCGGCCGACCCGAAGGCCGCCGGCGGCGACAAGAGCGAGCTCTACCAGCAGCTCAACCTGTTCGGTGACGTGCTGGAGCGTATCCGCCGCGACTATGTCGAGCCGGTCGAGGAGAAGCAGCTCATCGAGAATGCCATCAACGGCATGCTGAGCGCGCTCGATCCGCATTCGAGCTACATGAACCCCAAGTCCTACAAGGACATGCAGGTCCAGACGAAGGGTGAGTTCGGCGGCCTCGGCATCGAGGTCACGATGGACAATGGCGTCATCAAGGTCGTGTCCCCGATCGACGACACGCCGGCCTCCAAGGCCGGCATTCAGCCGGGCGACCTGATCTTCGCGCTGGACGGCGAGCCGGTGCAGGGCCTCACCCTGCAGGAAGCCGTCGAGAAGATGCGCGGCAAGGTCGGCACGCCGATCAAGGTCTCGATCCGCCGCGGCACCAAGGACCCGTTCGATGTCTCGCTGACCCGCGAGACCATCAAGGTGAAGCCGGTCAAGTTCCGCCTCGAGGGCGGCGACATCGGCTATATCCGCGTCACCTCCTTCACCGAGCAGACCACGCCCGGCGTGCTCGACGCCGTCGAGAAGCTCAAGAAAGAGGCCGGCAACAAGCTCAAGGGCTACATCATCGACCTGCGCAACAACCCGGGCGGCCTGCTCGACCAGGCCATCGCGATGTCGGACGCCTTCCTCGACAAGGGCGAGATCGTCTCGGTCAAGGCGCGCAAGAACGACGACGTCCAGCGCTGGAACGCCAAGCCCGGCGACGTCGCCAACGGTCTGCCGATCGTCGTGCTGATGAACGGCGGCTCGGCCTCGGCCTCCGAAATCGTGGCCGGCGCACTGCAGGATCACCGCCGCGCGATCGTTCTCGGCACGCGCTCGTTCGGCAAGGGCTCGGTCCAGACCATCATGCAGGTCACGGGCGGCGGCGCGATCCGACTGACCACGGCGCTCTACTTCACGCCGTCGGGCCGTTCGATCCAGAAGGAAGGCATCAAGCCGGACATCGAGGTCGAACCCGCGAAGATCGAGAACATCCAGCAGCGCTCGAGCTTCCGCGAGGAGAACCTGCGCCGCTCGATCACCAACCCGAACGACAAGCCGGTGGCGCCGCCGGCCGCGAAGCCGGAAGCCGGCAAGCCGGCAGACAAGACCGACGACAAGGCGGCCGGCCAGACCGCTCCGCAGGCGGCGCCCCAGACTACGCCGTCCGGCGACCCGGATGAGCCGCCGAAGGAGCAGGCCTCCGACTACCAGCTCTTGCGTGCGGCCGACCTGATCCGCGGCATCTCGCTCTACAGCGGCAAGGCCAACTGACCGGCCTCCGAGGATGACGCCATGGCCAGTCCCGGCCGGCGCGTCGCGATAATCGCAAAGACACGACCAGAACCAAGAGGTCTGGTCGCGGCCTATCTTCTCGTCATCGGGCTGATCGCGGCCTCTGCCGGCGTGGCCTTTGGCGACTTCGACGGAAGGAGTCCGCAGATCGTCGACAGCGCCGTGGCGGCCTCGGTGCCACCGCCCGCTGCCGAGGAGGCGGTCGCCACCGCATTGCCGGCGGCTGAAATACCGTCGCTGCCGCTGCCGCGGCGCCCGCCAAAGCCGTCGGGATTCCGCAGCCTCCCCGCCGAGGATCTCGCCGCGATGACCGAGACGACCGCCGACGGGCTTCGCCTGCCGCGCGTGACGCCCTCGGGCTGGATGCCGTGGATCGCCCATGCGAGGCGCTTCGATCCGGCCGGACCGCCGGCACGCCTCGGCCTGCTCGTGATCAATGTCGGCCTCAACGAGGCCGCGATGCGTCGTGCCATCGAGGACCTCCCGCCCGAGGCCAGCCTCGCGTTCCTGCCCGGCACGCCCGACCTGCCGCGCTGGCTGGCGCAGGCCCGCGCCTTCGGCCACGAGAGCTACCTGATGCTGCCCATGGACGATCTCGCCGTCGCCGAACGGGGTGTCCGGCCGATCGAAGCCACCGCCGACGGACCGGAGAACCTGCGCCGGCTGCGCGCCACCCTGGCGCGCGGCGAAGGCTATGTCGGCCTCGTGATCTCGCCGCCCGGGCGCGCGGCTCAATCGGAGACCGTGATGCGGCCGCTGGTCATGGAAATCGCCGAGCGCGGCCTCGCGCTGATCGAGGTCAATCCGACTCCGGGAACGACGCCGATCCAGCGCCTGAGCGAGGAGCTGGGCGTGGGATATGCCCGCAGCACCGACGTGCTGGACTACAAGCTCGCGGGCGACGGCGTTGCCGGCAATCTCGACCGGCTCGGCGACTGGGTAAGCGAGACCGCGCCCGGCCGCGCACCGCGCCACGCCTTCGGCGTGATGCAGCCGGATGACGAGGCGATCACCGCCATTGCCGCCTGGTACAAGGGGCAAGAGGGAAAAACGACCTTGTCCTTCGTGCCGATCATCGGGCATTTCGAGTGCCGCGACGCCTGCATGACCCGCTTGCGGGCCCAACCGGCGCAGCTCCGCCCCTGACGAGTTCCATGACCACCGCCATCGCACCCGAGGAATATCGACGGAACGTCGGCATGATGCTGATCGCTCCGGACCGCCGTGTCTTCGTCGGCTGCCGCATCAACCAGCCCGATGCCTGGCAGATGCCCCAGGGCGGCATCGACAAGGGCGAGACGCCGGTCGAGGCCGCCTGCCGCGAACTGCACGAGGAGGTCGGTACGACCAAGGCGCTGCTGCTGCGCGAGAGCGCCGGCTGGATTTCCTACGAGGTGCCGGAAGACCGGCGCCCCGCCTACTGGAAGGGCCGCTGGCGCGGCCAGGCACAGAAATGGTTCGCCCTGGCCTTCACCGGCACGGATGCCGACATCGATATCGCCGCGCACGACCAGGAATTCGCCGCCTGGCGCTGGATCGCGCCGGCCGAACTGTCGGGCCTCATCGTGCCCTTCAAGAAGGCCGTCTACGACGCGGTGTTCGAGGAATTTGCCGACCTGATTTCCTGAGTGCAGGACCGATCATTGGAGCGCGCCACTCCAGTGGCGCTCAAGCTTCGTCGGTCAGAAAGGTATGAGCTCCACTGGAGTGGCGCGCTCCAATGAGACGCTTCAAGCCCCCTGCGACGCCAGCTTGGCGGCGTTGCGGCGGAGGAACCACAGTCCCGCACGGGTCATCAGGGTGTTGAGGCGGCCCTGCGGCTCCAGGCCGACGGCCTTCAGCACCATCGCCATGGCGCGCTGCACATGCGTCTGGCGATACAGCGGATAGGCGCGCCTGGCATAGGCCTGCATATTGCGCTTGCGGTCGTAGACGGCGTCGGGCGGCTCATTGGCGGCGAAGTAGGCGTAGGCCAGTTCGTCGTCCTCGCTCTCGGCCAGGCGTCCCCAGCCGATGCGCAGGCGGGACCAGCGGTTCAGCCGGTCGCGCTCCAGGCAGCGATTGAGGTGCTCGTAGAAGAGCTTGTAGTGACGGAATTCGTCGGCCGCGATCTTCTGGCAGACCTGCTTCAGCACCGGCTCCTCGGTCGCGTCCTTGAGGGCGCTGTAGTAGGAGCTGGTGCCGGTCTCGACGATGCAGCGGGCGATCATCTCGCCGGCCTGGCTGCCGCGCACCGATTCGCTGACATGGAGCGGCACCTGGTAGCCGGTCCGGAACCGCTCGAAGGCGGCATCGAAATCCCACGACGGATCGGCAAGCTGGGCCCAGCGGCCGAGCGCCATTCCGTGCTGTACCTCCTCGGTCACCCAGTTCTCGACGGCGTTCATGAACCCGGGGTCGTCGGCGAAGACGCGGCCGAGATAGATTCCATAGTCGCCGCCGTTCCGCTCCACCAAAGCCGCTGCCTTGATGTTGCGGAGGATCTCGGGATCCACCTTCGACGCATCGAAGCGATCCCAGGCGATCGTCTCGAGTGTCCAGTTACCCATGAACGTGCCCCGGCGCGTTGTCTTGCCAGCGTAATAAAGCCACCTCCGGTCCGCCTTTCAATGGCAGACCGGTGCACTTCTCGACAGAAAAATGCGCAGTGGCGCTGAAATCAGCGGCTGGCGTAGAAGGCCTGCGCGCGCTTCAGATCCTGGGCAATCCCCAGGTTCTTCTCGGCGGCGGCCTTCTCGGCGGGCGTTGCGGCGTCTGTAATGTCGTTGCGGGCCGAGCGCTCACGCTCGTCGAGCTCCGCAACGGTGACCTGTTCGAAGGGCACCGCCTCGTCGGCCAGCACCGTGCAGCGCTCCGGCGTGACCTCGGCGAAGCCGCCGGCCACGAGGAAGCGCCGCTCGACCTTGCTGCCCTGATAGACCTCGAGGACGCCGGGGCGAACCGTCGAGACCAGCGGGGCGTGGCCCGGCAGGACGCCGAAGTCGCCTTCGCTGCCCGGGACGACCACCATGTCGGCCTCGGTCGCGAGCAGCTCGCGCTCGGGCATCACCAGACGGAAGGAGACCTTGGCCATGTGCTTAGGCCGCCTCGGCCGCGAGCTTCTTGGCCTTGGTGACAGCTTCCTCGATCGTGCCGACCATGTAGAAGGCCGGCTCCGGAAGGTCGTCGTACTCGCCCGCCACGATCGCCTTGAAGGCCTTGATCGTGTCCTCGAGCTTCACGAACACGCCCGGGGTGCCCGTGAACACCTCGGCGACGTGGAACGGCTGGCTGAGGAAGCGCTGGATCTTGCGGGCGCGGCTCACGACCAGCTTGTCCTCTTCCGACAGCTCGTCCATGCCCAGAATGGCGATGATGTCCTGCAGCGACTTGTACTGCTGCAGCACGCGCTGCACCGAACGGGCGACGTTGTAGTGCTCCTCGCCGACGACGCGCGGGTCGAGCATGCGCGAAGTCGAATCGAGCGGATCGACCGCCGGGAAGATCGCCTGCTCGGCGATCGAGCGGCTGAGCACGGTGGTGGCGTCCAGATGGGCGAACGAGGTCGCCGGCGCCGGGTCGGTCAAGTCGTCGGCGGGCACGTAGATGGCCTGCACCGAGGTGATCGAACCCTTCTTGGTCGAGGTGATGCGCTCCTGCAGCGCACCCATGTCGGTCGACAGGGTCGGCTGATAACCCACCGCCGAGGGGATGCGGCCCAGCAGCGCCGACACTTCCGAGCCGGCCTGGGTGAAGCGGAAGATGTTGTCGACGAAGAACAGCACGTCCTGGCCTTCGGCGTCGCGGAAGTACTCGGCGACGGTGAGGCCCGAGAGGGCCACGCGGGCGCGGGCGCCCGGCGGCTCGTTCATCTGGCCGTACACCAGCGCCACCTTCGAGCCCGGACCGTCGAGCTTGATGACGCCGCCCTCGATCATCTCGTGATAGAGGTCGTTGCCCTCGCGGGTACGCTCGCCGACGCCGGCGAACACCGACACGCCGCCGTGCGCCTTCGCAACGTTGTTGATCAGCTCCATGATCGTCACGGTCTTGCCGACGCCGGCGCCGCCGAACAGGCCGATCTTGCCGCCCTTGGCGTAGGGCGCGAGCAGGTCGATGACCTTGATGCCGGTGACCAGG